>JABARS010000001.1 GCA_019187085.1 Pseudorhodoplanes sp.
CAGCGGGCGGTGGCGCGACCGGCGGACGGGGAGCCGGTCGCGGCTGTTGAAAGCGCGGCGCGGGCGCAGGCGGGGGGATTGGCGGCGTCTGCACCGCGTCGGCGGAGGGCATCTGCTGCGGTGCAACAGGCGGGGCGGCAGGCGGCGCAGCCGGACGCGGCGGCGAGAAGAGCGGCGGCGGGGCTGCGGACGCACCCGGCACCGATTCCAGCCGCGCGCGGCGGGCGGCTTCAGCCTCGACTTTGCGGATGGCCTCTTCGAGCGCAAGGCGCTCGCGCGTCACATCGTTCTCGTCGAGCGGCGGATCGACCCCGCGCAGCTGATTGACGAGCGCGGCGCGCGCACGCTCGTAAAGCGCACGACGAGCCTCGCCGGTGTTCTTTTCGAGCCCGGCGACGGCGCGTGCGATCAGCGGATAATAATCGGCCATTTCTCTTTATAATGCATGTCCGTCGCAAATCGCGCGATTTATGTTTCGAACGGGTTCTGCATCAGGATTGTGTCCTCCCGCTCCGGGCTGGTCGAGAGCAAAGCCACCGGGCACTCCACCAGCTCCTCGATCCGCTTGACATACTTGATCGCCTGCGCCGGCAGCTCCGCCCAGGAGCGTGCGCCCGCGGTCTTGTCCTTCCAGCCGGTGATGGTCTCATAGACCGGCTCGACCCGCTTCTGCGCATGCTCGCTGGCGGGAAGATAATCGATCTCGCGTCCGTCCAGGCGGTATCGCACGCACACTTTGATGTCGTCGAACCCGTCCAGGATGTCGAGCTTGGTCAAGGCCAGCCCGTTGATGCCGCTGGTGCGAACGGTCTGGCGGACCAGGACGGCGTCGAACCAGCCACAGCGCCGGGGACGCCCGGTCACGGTGCCGAACTCGTGGCCGCGCCGGCCCAGCTCGCGCCCGATATCGTTGTCCTGCTCGGTGGGAAACGGCCCGTCGCCGACGCGCGTGGTGTAGGCCTTGCAGATGCCGAGCACATAACCGATCGCGCTCGGGCCAAGGCCGGAGCCGGTTGCCGCCTGCGCGGCGACGGTGTTGGAGGAGGTCACGAACGGATAGGTGCCGTGATCGACGTCGAGCAGCGCGCCCTGCGCGCCTTCGAACAGGATGCGCTTGCCCTCGCGCCGCCGGTCGTCGAGCAGCGACCACACGGAGTCCATATAAGGCAGGATGCGCGGAGCATATTGGGCAAGCTCGTCATAGATCGCCTGCACGGCGATCTCGTCGAGCCCCAGTCCGCGCCGCAAGGCATTGTGATGCGCCAGGAGCCGCTCGATCTTGGGCCGCAAGGCCGGCAGGTCGGCGAGATCCATCAGGCGGATGGCGCGGCGGCCGACCTTGTCCTCGTAGGCGGGACCGATGCCGCGCTTAGTGGTGCCGATGCGGGTGGTGGCGTTCTCGCGGATCGTGTCGAGCTCGCCATGCAGCGACAGGATCAGTGACACGTTCTCGGCGATGCGCAGATTGTCGGGCGTGACCGCGACGCCCTGCCCCTTGAGGCGATCGATCTCCTCGCACAGCGCGCGCGGATCGAGCACCACGCCGTTGCCGATCACCGACAGCTTGGAGGAGCGCGCCACCCCGGATGGCAGCAGCGACAGCTTGTAGGTCTTGCCGTCGATGACGAGGGTATGGCCGGCATTGTGGCCGCCCTGGAACCGGACCACGATATCGGCCTGTTCCGACAGCCAGTCGACGATCTTGCCTTTGCCTTCGTCGCCCCATTGCGAGCCGACGACCACCACATTCGCCATTGCCAACCTTGTCCTCTGCCAGGCCGAAGCCCGGATCCCTGACACTACCGGGTGCCCGGCCGAAGCGAGGGCCTCATTCGGATAATGGAGGATGGCCGCTGTGGCAAGCCGATGCGGGGTATCCCCGCCGGAGCATTTAAGTCACTCACATCGTGGAGATTTTCGCGGTGAAATGCGAACGGTCCGCACGCGGCAGGCATTCCCTCGCGCGCCGGGCCCGCACGCGGCGGAGCGCCCATGCGGCCGGCAGCGGTGTCCCCCGCGCGCCGGCCTCCTTCTCGCGCACCGGCCGGCATGTTAGCGGGGCGATGGGCGCCGTCCGGCGCCGGGTGCCCCCCGACGCGCGGAGGAACGGATGGCGACGCGGCTCGACCGCCTCAGCGGCTGGCTCTACGGACAGCCCTCCCTGCTGGCCGCGATCGCATACGCGGCGTGGGCGATCAACATCGTGCTCGGGCGTTTCGTCGCCGGCCATATCCCGCCGGTCATGCTATCCTTCCTGCGCTGGGGACTGGCCTTCCTGATCGTGCTGCCATTCACCTGGACGCATCTGCGGCGCGACTGGCCGCTGATCCGCCGCCATCTCGGCCTGTTCACGGTGCTCGCGCTCACCGGCACCTCCGCCTATAACACGATGGCCTATTGGGGCCTGCAATATACCCAGGCGATCAACGCCCTGCTGATCCAATCGACCGCGCCACTGCTCGTGGCGCTGTGGGCGTTCATGCTGTTCGGCGACCGCCTGAGCACGCGGCAGGCGACCGGCATCGCGATCTCGTTCGTCGGCGTGATCGCGATCCTGTCACGCGGCGACATCGGCGTGCTCGGCGAAATCTCCTTCAACCGCGGCGACATCTGGTTCTTCGCCGCGCTCGTCGTGTTCGCGTTCTACTCAGCGCTGGTGAAGACCCGCCCGCGCATCCATCCGCTGTCGTTCCTCGCCTTCAGCATGGGCTGGGGCGCGCTCTGCCTCGTGCCGTTCCTGATCCTCGAAACCGCCTCCGGGCGGCAGACCGTGCTCGACGCGACGACGGCGCTCGTGCTGCTCTATGTCGCGGTCCTGCCCTCGAGCGTGGCCTATATCTGCTACAACCGCGCCATCGAGCTTGCCGGCCCCAACCGCGTCGCTGCGCTCTATCCGCTGATCGTCGCCTTCGGCGCCATCCTCGCCATTCCGCTGCTCGGCGAGCGGCCGCAGCTTTTCCATCTCCTCGGCTGCGCGCTGATCTTCGCCGGCGTGATCGTGGCCACGCGCAACGGCCGGCCCACCGCCGTCAAAGAAGCCGTCAAGGAATAAGAACGAGGCATGCGCACGCCTCAGCGCAGCGAGCGCAGATAGGCGAGCACGTCCTCCTTCTCGTTCTCGAACAGCCGGTGCATGGTCATCGGAAAGTGATCGTCCTCGAGGAATTGCCGCAGATAGGCGTCGTCGCGCTTCGGACGGCGGGCGATCTCGGCGAAGGACGGCGCAGACGGATTACGCGCGCCGGCGACCGCATGGCAGGACACGCACCATTTCTCGGTGACGCGCCGGCCGTTCTCGACATTGCCGGACGAGGGTTGCGGACTGCCGGCGCAGGCGGCGAGCGCAAGCAATGCCGCAAGCGCAGCCGCGCGCAGCGGACGCGCAGCCATTGCGACGGCGTACGATCGTTCCGGTGGAAAGCGCCGCATGCGTGCGAACCCGCTTTTCAGAGCGGATAGTCGGCCGCCCGGACGCCGCACATTTCGAGAAACTTGCGAAGCTGGACGACCTCGTCCTTCGGCAGGCTGTGCTGGGCGTGGCCGAACGAGGCGGAATGTCCGTTCAGCCTGATATTGATGCGGTTGCCCGAACGGTTCTCGACCTCGGCGCCCAGTTCCTCGAACACGTGGACGACCTTGTCGAAATCGATATTGGCGCTGACCGGATGGGCGAACAGCGCGTGCAGCGTCTTGCGATGATGATGGTTCATGGATTGCCTGCGAAGGAAGGGCATTGCCCGCGCAGGTAACCGTATCGGCGGAACCGGCGGTTGATCTGAATCAACCGCCGGCACGGATCAGAAATGCAGCGGACGCGCCTGCTGCACCTGCGGCAGCTTGCGCACCTGTTCGAGCACCGCAGCCGGCAGGTCGCCGTCGATCTCGATCAGCGCGACCGCGTTGCCGCCCGGCGCCTCGCGGCCGACATGGAAGGTCGCGATATTGATGCCGGCGTCGCCGAGCGTGGAGGAGAACTTGCCGATGAAGCCCGGCTTGTCGAGATTGGTGATGTAGATCATCGAGGGCCCGAACTCCGCGTCCATGCGGATGCCCTTGATGTTGACGATGCGCGGGCGGCCGTCGGCGAACACGGTGCCCGACACCCAGCGCGTCTGCCGTTCGGTGACCAGCGTCACCGTAATCAGGCTTTCATAATCCCCGGCGGCCTCGCGCGTGGTCTCCTCGATCACCATGCCGCGTTCCTTGGCGATCACCGGCGCCGACACGACGTTCACCGCGCCGAGCATCGGCCGCAACAGGCCCGCGAGCGCGGCCGAGGTGAGCGCCCTGATCTTCATCTGCGCCACCGCGCCCTCATAGGTGATCTGCACCTTGGTAATGCCGGTCTCGGTGAGCTGGCCGGCGAACGAGCCGAGCTTCTCGGCGAGCTCGATGAACGGCTTGAGCCTGGGCGCTTCCTCGGCGGTGATGGAGGGGAAGTTCACCGCGTTCGAGATCGCCCCGTGCAGCAGATAGTCCGACATCTGCTCGGCGACCTGCAAGGCAACGTTCTCCTGCGCCTCGGTGGTGGCGGCGCCAAGGTGCGGCGTGCAGATGACGTTGGGATGGCCGAACAGCGGGTTCTCGGTCGCCGGCTCGACCGTGAACACGTCGAAGGCGGCGCCGGCGACCTGGCCGGAATCGAGGGCCACGCGCAATGCCGCCTCGTCGACGAGCCCGCCGCGCGCGCAATTGACGATGCGCACGCCCTTCTTCGTCTTGGCGATCGCGGCCGCGTCGACGATGTTGCGGGTCTTGTCGGTGAGCGGCGCGTGCAGGGTGATGAAATCAGCGCGCCGCAACAGCTCGTCGAACTCCACCTTCTCGACGCCGAGATCGAGCGCGCGCTCGGGCGACAGGAACGGATCGTAGGCGATCACCTTCATGCGCAGGCCCTGCGCGCGGTCGATCACGATCGAGCCGATATTGCCGGCGCCGATGACGCCGAGCGTCTTGCCGGTGATCTCCACGCCCATGAAGCGGTTCTTCTCCCACTTGCCGGCCTGGGTGGAGGCGTCGGCCTGCGGGATCTGGCGCGCGAGCGCGAGCATGAGCGTGATCGCGTGCTCGGCGGTCGTGATCGAATTGCCGAACGGCGTATTCATCACGATGATGCCCTTCGACGTCGCCGCCGGGATGTCGACATTGTCGACGCCGATGCCGGCGCGGCCGATCACCTTCAGGCCCCTGGCCTGTTCGAGGATTTTCGGCGTCACCTTGGTGGCCGAGCGGATGGCGAGCCCGTCATAGCCGTCGATGGCGGCGGCGAGCTTGTCCTTGTCCTTGCCGAGATTGGGCTCGAAGGTCACGTCGATGCCGCGGTCCTTGAAAATCTGGACGGCGGCGGGAGAGAGAGCGTCGGAGATGAGAACGCGGGGGGCCATGGGAGCAGTCCTTTTATCTGGACCGTCACCCTGAGGTGCGAGCGCAGCGAGCCTCGAAGGGTGCGGTCCCGGGCCGTTCATCCTTCGAGGGCCGCGCGCAGCGCGACCGCCTCAGGATGACGGGTTGAGGTTACAGACAAGCGACATCGGGCCGATCGATCACGCCGCCTTCGGCAGCGCGTCCTTCGTCTTGGCGAAGGCCCAGTCGAGCCACTCGGTCAGCACTTCGATGTCGGCGGTCTCGACGGTGGCGCCGCACCAGATGCGCAGACCCGGCGGCGCGTCGCGATGGGTGGCGATGTCGTAGGCGACGCCTTCCTTCTCGAGCAGCGCCACGAAATCCTTCACGAACGTCCATTGCGCCTCGGTCGGCAGCTTGGCGACCGCCGGATCGACGATCTTCAGGCAGACTGAGGTGTTGGAGCGCGTGGCCGGATCGCGCGCGAGATTCTCGACCCACGGCGTCTTCGCCATCCAGGTCCACAGCGCCTTGGCGTTGGCGTCGGCGCGCGCGACGAGCGCGTCGAGCCCGCCCGCCGATTTCGCCCATTGCAGCGTGTCGAGATAATCCTCGACCGCCAGCATCGAGGGCGTGTTGATCGTCTCGCCTTCGAAAACGCCGGCATTGAGCTTGCCGCCCTTGGTCAGGCGGAAAATCTTCGGCAGCGGCCAGGCCGGCTTGTGACTTTCGAGCCGTTCGACCGCGCGCGGGGAGAGCACGATCATGCCGTGCGCGGCTTCCCCGCCGAGCGCCTTCTGCCAGGAGAAGGTCACGACATCGAGCTTCGAAAAATCGAGCCGCTGGGCGAAGGCCGCCGACGTCGCGTCGCAGATCGTCAGCCCCTTGCGGTCGGCCTTGATCCAGTCGGCGCTCGGAACGCGCACGCCGGACGTGGTGCCGTTCCAGGTGAAGACGATATCGGTGTCGGTATCGACCTTCGACAGGTCGGGCAATTCGCCGTAGGGCGCCTTTAGCGTCGTGACGTCCTTGAGCTTCAATTCCTTGACGACGTCGCCGACCCAGCCTTCGCCGAACGATTCCCAGGCGAGCATGGTGACCGGGCGCGCGCCCAGCAGCGACCACAGCGCCATTTCCACCGCCCCGGTGTCGGAGGCGGGCACGATGCCGACATGAAAACCTTGCGGCACCTGCAGAATTTCGCGGGTCAGGTCGATGGCGCGCTTGAGCTTCGCCTTGCCAATCTTGGACCGGTGCGAACGTCCCAAAGCTGCGTCGGTGAGGGCTTGCAGGCTCCAGCCGGGGCGCTTGGCGCAGGGGCCGGAAGAGAAGTGCGGATTGACCGGCCGCATGCCGGGCGTGGTCGCTGTCATCGTCTATCCTTCCAGATAGTCGCGCCTCGTTGGGGAGGCGTGTCCCACGGGCGGACATAAGGAAGGTGCGACACTTCGTCAAGCGCAAAGACGCATGCGCGAACGCAAATGCATGCGGCGCGCGCAGGCCGGCCGCGCGCGCCCTTGACCCGAGCGCTCTTGACCTGAGTGCTCTTGACCTATGTCAAAATTTTTCCGGGATGATGCGGACGGCCGCGATCAGTCGATGTTGTAGCGCAGGCCGACGCGGAATTCGTGCGCGGTGACGTCCTTGATCGTCAACTGGTTGGCGTTGACGAGCATGGTGCTGGCATCGCCGAGATCGAGCCAGCGATAATTGGCGTCGAGCAGCAGATTGGGCGCGAGGTTGAACGAGAAGCCGCCGGTCAGCGCCCAGGCGAAATTCCACTGGCTGGTCTTTTCGTATGAGGCGATCGGATAGCTGATGCCGACATAATCGGTCGTGCGCAAAAGCGACGCGCCGAGGCCGCCGCCGACATAGGGCGTGAACCCGCCCCAGGTGCCGAGATCGAGATAGACGTTGCCGAGCAGCGTGAAGACGTCGAGCTTCATCTGGTAGTCGTTGACCGCAGCCGACGTCGAGGCACGATAGACCGTCGAGGGCGACCAGTCGCCGGTCACGTCGAAACGGAACCAGCCGGACTTGTAGCCGCCGCCACCGCCGAAGGAGAAACTGTTCTCGTATTCGCCGTCGAACGGATAAGGCGCGCGCTTGGCTTCCACGCCGTCGACCTGGTTGAGCCGGTAGCCGATGTCGCCGCGCAGATACCAGCCGGAACGGAATTCCTCGACGACCGTTCCCGGCCGCTCGATGATCGAGGGCGGCAGCAGCGGCGGCGCATCCGCGGCGCGCGCCGCGCCCGCCGCAAGAAGGATCACCGCCGAAAGACCGAGGC
Source organism: Pseudorhodoplanes sp. (assembly GCA_019187085.1). Lineage (GTDB taxonomy): Bacteria > Pseudomonadota > Alphaproteobacteria > Rhizobiales > Xanthobacteraceae > Pseudorhodoplanes. The sequence continues at coordinate 7,634 of JABARS010000001.1, forward strand.
CGAAGGAACGACTCATCACGACACTTCCTTGTTCACTGCATCCTGTTGACTGCGCGCGCGACGCGATCGAAGCGACGCGCGCATTCGGCACGCACGATGACGCAGAGAGGTTAAGGGCGGCTTAACCATGATTTTTCACGAACGTTAGCCGCAAAGGTTAGCGCGCGGTTAAGGCCCGCATGGCCGGAACGCGGCCGCGGCGCATCGTCCTTGCGTTAAGGATTGCTCAGCGCTGTGCGGCGAGCTTGTAGCCCGACCTGAGGCGGAAGAACGCGGGCCGCACGAACAGGACGTCGAAGCGCGTGCCGCGCACGAGCCGCTGGATCGCGAGCGCGCCGGCGATCGCGACTATCGTGGTCAGGAGCGCGATCGTGCCGGCGTCATGGATGAAGCCAGATTTGACGAGCGCAACGCGCGCCGCCGCCATCGGCAGGAAGAAGGCGAGATAGATCGCGAGCGACTGGCATCCGATCGCGGCGAGGCCCGCGGCCGCGCGTCGGCCGGCGATGAGCGTGGCGACGGCGATGACGGCGGCAGCGCCGGCACCGCCGAGCGCAAGCGACACGAACGGCATGGCCGCGACGCCGGCCTGCACGAGCACGGCATTGAGTATCGCCCAGAGCGCGAGCACGCCGCTTGCGACGGCGGGCCGCGCGCGCACGAACGCCGACCAGCGGAACGCGTGGGACGCGAGCACGTGGCCGGAATAGAAGAACACGAAGCGGCTGGCGAACTCGTCGATCACCACCGAGCCGGTCTCGATCGGGGCGATCTCGAGCGCCGCCGCCACCGCCCAGACCAGCGCAGGCGGCAGGCCGCGCACGAGGCGCGTGACGACGAAGAAGACCGGCAGCAGATAGATGAACCACAGCGTGCCGAACGGTTGCACGAGGGATTCCAGATAGAGGCCGGCCGCGACCGCCATGCCGCGCTCGGCCGCGAAGGCGGGAAACTTGAACGCGAACTGGATGGTGAGCCACAGCACGTAGAAATAGACGAAATGCACGACCTTGCCGTCGAGATAGGCGCGCCAGGGACGATCGATCGTGCGCGCCAGCAGGAGGCCCGAGATCAGGAAGAAAGCGGGAATGCGGAACGGCGTCGCGAACGCCACCGCATAGTGCATGAAGCCCTCGCGGCCGAGCACCGCCTCCACGCCGAGCGTGGAATGCATCATCACGACCAGAATGATCGTGATGCCGCGTGCATTGTCGATCCAGCCGATCCGGTCCTGGTCCTGCATCTTAAATATCCGCTTTGGGTGCGGCCTTTCCTATCCGCAATCCGGGTCGCAAAAGCGGCGGCGCGCCGGGAGCCGGCAGAATCCCGCGCCTATGCTTAACGCCGTGATTTCACCTGCCGCCGCAAAGCAAAACGGCGCGGAAACCGCGCCGCCTGGAACAATGTGAGCGTTCGCCATCGATCGCGGCGACGGATTGCGGCGCGGCCGTCCGTCAGCCGCGGCGGCTGAGCGGGGGCGGCGGCGCATAGGTCGGCGGCGCATATTGCGGCTGGGTATAGACCGGCGGCGGCGGCGGCGCGTATTGCGGCTGCGTATAGACCGGAGGCGGCGGCGGCGCATATTGCGGCTGCGTATAAACCGGCGGAGGCGGAGGCGGCGCGACATAGGTCTGCTGCGGAACCGCGAGCGTCGGCGCGGGCTGCGCGTAAACCGGCCGCGGCGCATAGCCGACGGTGCGCTGCGGCGTGCCGTCGTCGCAGCACAGCCAGCGCAGGCCGAGCTTGAAGTCGTGCGAGACGACGTCCTTGAAGATCATCGGATTGTTGACGCTGTTGCTGCCGTCGAGATTGATGAGATCGCCGGACTGTGCGTCGCCGAGATTGAGATAGCGGTAGCCGAGCTCCACCGTGAAATTCCTGCTGACATTGTAGGCAAGGCCGGCATGCAGCGCCCAGGCGAAGTTGGTCTCGGTGTTGTCCTTCGCGTAGCCGCCGCCGCCCGCGATGATGTTGTTGTCGCGGAAGTTGCTGATTGTGATGTTGGTGAAGCCGACGCCGGCGCCGATAAACGGCGTGATGCACCACCAGGTGCCGAGATCGACATAGGCGTTGGCGAGGAACAGCCATTCCGACTTGGAGCCGGTGTAATCGTTGGTCCGCTGGCCGCCATCGTTATAGTGGTCGAGGCCGGTGAAGCGCGTCTTGCCGCGATATTCGCCGGTCACGTCGAAGCGCAGCCAGTCGTTGTACTGGTAGCCGACGCCGAGACCGACCATGAGGCCGGAATCGAAAGCGGGCTCGTCGAGGAAGCCGAAACCGGACGCGGTCGCGAACGACACGTTCTCGAAGCTCTTGACCTCCTGGTTGGTCATGCCGATGTCGCCGCGCAGATACCAGCCTTCGAACTGGTTCACGATCACCGGCGCAGGCTGATAGACGATCTGCGGCTGCAGTTGCGGCATGTCGGCGGCCAACGCCTGTCCGCCGCACACGATCGCGGCGGTCGCGCCTGCGGCAAAAGCCTTCCTTACGCTGCTCATGACTGTCCTCTTGCGGCTTCACGGCCGGGGTTCGAGGACGCACGATGCCAGTCAAACGTTAAGCGGCGCTTAACCCTAATTCTTAACCATGATTTTTAATGATCGCTCGCGCGGCCGCCTGCGCGCAAAACAAAACACCCGCCGGACCTGAAGCCGGCGGGCGTCGAAAGTGCGCGGTATCGCAGATATCGGAAATTAAGAGTCTGTTCACGAATGCGGCAGGCGGCGAAAGCCGCGCGCGCACTCAGTCGCTGTCGTCGTCGAGCTTGCCGATATGGTGCTGCGAATAAAGCTCGACGCCGAGCTTTGCGACGAGATCGAGCTGGGTCTCGAGGAAATCGATATGGCCTTCCTCGTCGGTCATCAGTTCCTCGAACAGATCGCGGCTCGGATAATCCTTGACCGAATGGCAATAGGTCGCGGCCTCCTGGTAGAGGTTGCGCGCGTCGTGCTCGGCGGCCAGATCGCTCTCCAGCACCTCCTTGACGGTCTGCCCGATGCGCAGCGGATCGAGCACCTGCAGATTGGGGAAGCCGTCCAGGAACAGGATGCGCTCCACGAACTTGTCGGCGTGCTGCATCTCCTCGATCGATTCGGCGCGCCATTTCTTGGCCAGCGCCTTGAAGCCCCAATTGTCCAGCATGCGATAATGCAGCCAGTACTGGTTGATCGCCGTCAGTTCGCTGCGCAATCCGCGGTTCAGGTATTCTATGACCTTCGGGTCGCCTTTCATGAGCGCACGCTCCTGTTCTGGCCGGCCGAACCGGACCGCCGCTTGATTAGAACAGATGTAAAGAAGGGGACCGCGTTCCGCAACCCTCGGAAAGTTGCGCTTGCGCGCCGTTTCTGCGCGGCGTTTCAGGTCTGCGGGCGCGCGCCGCAGGGCAGGCCGTCGCCGCAGGGTTCCGCATCGCTGCTGACCATGCAGCCGCCGCCGGCGGAACAGGAGGAGCCGAGCGCCTCGTCCATGATCTTGCGGATGGTGCGGACGCAGCGGCCGCATTGCGGGCTGCAGCCAAGGCAGCCATAGACCTGACCGGCCGTGCGCGGGGCGGCGTTGCAGCAGGCCGTACGCACATCAGTGTCGCTGAGAACGTTGCAGGAGCAGACGATCATGGCCGCACGATTGGTTGCTTGTCGCAACTATCGATAGCCGCCTTTGCCGCCGTCCGCAGCAGGAAAAAGCGATATTTATACGTAATCTAATCTGCTTGCTGCATTGCAATAAATACGCCGGCGGAAGGCCCGGGACCCTTAAGCGGCGGCCTGCGTCAGCGCATCCACGATGCCGTCGACGATCTCCTCGACCAGCATCGGGTCGTCGCCCTCGCCCATGACGCGGATCACCGGCTCGGTTCCGGAGGGGCGGATGACGAGGCGGCCGTGGCCGTTGAGCCTTTGCTCGGCGCTGTTGATCGCCGACTTCACCTTGGCGTCTTCCAGCGGCTTGCCCTTCTTGTAGCGGACATTCTTGAGCACCTGCGGCAGCGGCTCGAAACGGTGGCAGACTTCCGAGACCGGCCGGCCCTGCTTCTTCACCACCGCGAGCACCTGCAGGGCGGCGACGAGACCGTCGCCGGTCGTGGTGTAATCCGACAGGATGATGTGGCCGGAGGGTTCGCCGCCGACATTGAAGCCCTGCGCACGCATGTGCTCGAGCACGTAGCGGTCGCCGACCGGCGTGCGCGCGAGAGACAGGCCGCGCTCCACCAGGTGGCGCTCGAGCCCGAGATTGGACATTACGGTGGCGACGATGCCGGCTCTCCCGAGACGGCCGTCGTCCTTCCAGCTTTCGGCGATCACCGCGAGCAGCTGGTCGCCGTCGATGACATGGCCGCGCTCGTCGACCATCACCATGCGGTCGGCGTCGCCGTCGAGCGCGATGCCGAGATCAGCGCGCACCTCGCGCACCTTGGCCGACAGCGCGGCCGTCTCGGTCGAGCCGCATTCCTTGTTGATGTTGAAGCCGTCCGGCTCCGCGCCGATGGCGACCACTTCGGCGCCGAGCTCCCACAGCGCGTCGGGGGCGACCTTGTAGCCCGCGCCGTGGGCGCAATCGATCACGACCCGCATGCCTTCCAGCGACAGATCGCGCGGCAGCGTGCGCTTGGCGAACTCGATATAGCGGTCCTGCACGCCGTCGATGCGGCGCGCGCGCCCGAGCGCGGCGGACTTGGCAAGCTGGCGCGAGAGATCGCCCTCGATCAGCTTCTCGATGTTGCGCTCGACCGCGTCCGACAGCTTGTAGCCGTCGGGCCCGAACAGCTTGATGCCGTTGTCGTCGTAGAGATTGTGCGAGGCCGAGATCATCACGCCGAAGTCCGCGCGCATGGAGCGCGTCAGCATGGCGACGGCCGGGGTCGGGATCGGGCCGGTGAGCAGCACGTCCATGCCCACCGAGGTGAAGCCCGCGACCAGAGCGGTCTCGATCATGTAGCCGGACAGCCGCGTATCCTTGCCGATCAGGACGCGGTGGCGGTGCTCGCCATTGCGGAAAACGATGCCGGTCGCCTGCCCCACCTTGAGCGCCAGTTCGGGCGTGATCACGCCGTTGGCCCGGCCGCGAATGCCGTCAGTCCCGAAAAACTTACGAACCATCACACAAACCCCCGCCCCGGCGGCAGACCGATCCTACCGGCATTCTAGCCGGGCGAACTTCAAGAAATGTGAGCGATGCTGCCGGGCCGTGAGGGATTGGTTAAAGCAAAACCGCCGGCCTGGTGGCCGGCGGTTTATAGGTTGCCCGAACGCTTTCGTCCATCAGGGCTTTTTCTTGTTGTCCCGGTCCTCCACCGAGGGCGGGGGCTGGGTCACGTTGACCGGGTCGGAGGCCGGGAACGACTCTTTCAGCCCGCGTTCGAGGGCGCGGTCGAGGCGGCGCTTTTCCTTCTCCGCGGGCGTCTTGCCGTCGGAGGGCTTCGGCCCGTGGCCGGGGCGGATGTCGTCCATCGCAGGTCTCCACATCTCGTCGATTGCAGGGGGTGCATCCGATAACGGCGCCGCCCGCGCCGGGGTTCCCTCGCATTTTAACGCCTGCCGATTCGTGCTAGGCGAAGGGCCCGTTCCGACGAGTTGCGCCATGCCCACCATTGCCTGCATCGACGACCTGCGAGACTTGGCCAGGCGGCGCGTGCCGCGTGCGTTCTTCGAATATGCCGACAGCGGCTCCTATTCGCAGGACACGCTGCGCGCCAACCGCGAGGATATGAAGAAAATCCTGCTGCGGCAGCGCGTGATGGTGGACGTGTCGGCGCGCGACGTCTCGACCACGGTGATCGGCCAGAAACTCGCCATGCCGCTCGTGCTGGCGCCGATCGGCCTTCTCGGCATGCAGCACGGCGACGGCGAAATCCTCGCCGCGCAGGCCGCCAACGAGGCCGGCATCCCGTTCACGCTCTCGACCATGTCGGTCGGCTCGATCGAGGACGTCGCCGAAGGCACCGGCAAGCCGTTCTGGTTCCAGCTCTACGTCATCCGCGACCGCGAATTCATCAAGGACCTGCTGGCGCGCGCGCGCGCGGCCAATTGCAGCGTGCTCGTGCTCACCGTCGACCTGCAAGTGCTCGGCCAGCGCCACCGCGACGTCCATAACGGCCTCACCGTGCCGCTGCAGATCAAGCTGTCCAACGTGCTCGACGTCGCCACCAAGCCGGCCTGGATCGCCAGCATCGCACGCGCCAAGCGCAAGACCTTCGGCAACATTGCCGGCCACGTCAAAGGCATGGAGAACGTCAATTCACTCGCGCAATGGACCAACCAGCAGTTCGATCCGGCGCTGAACTGGAAGGACGTGGAGTGGATCAAGAGCCAATGGGGCGGCAAGCTGATCATCAAGGGCATCCTCGACGTCGAGGATGCGCGCATCGCCTGCGACGTCGGCGCCGACGGCATCGTCGTGTCCAATCACGGCGGCCGCCAGCTCGACGGCGCGCCGTCCTCGATCTCGGCGCTGCCCAGGGTCGCCGATGCGGTCGGCGCGCGCACCGACATCCTGTTCGACGGCGGCGTGCGCACCGGCGCCGACCTGATGCGCGCGCTCGCGCTCGGCGCCAAGTGCTGCATGGTCGGCCGGCCCTATGTCTGGGGGTTGGGCGCGATGGGCAAGGCCGGCGTCGCCAAGGCGATCGAATGCCTGCGCAAGGAGCTGGAAGTGACCATGGCGCTCACCGGCACGCGCAATATTTCCGAGATCGGTCCGCAGGTCCTGGCCGACTGGCCGCGCAACACCGCCTGACCGTTTCGACAGCGAAAATCCGGGGAATGGCGACCGCCGCGGGGGCAACCCCCGCGGCTTTTTTGCGGCGCACAGCGACGGCCCACCGTTCTGAAAAGATTGTTATGGTGTGTAACAATGCTATAAAGGACGTGAGAAGAACCAGAAACCGGAGGAAGCCCATGCAATCCAGACTGCTTTATGTTGCCTTGCTCGCGGCGGCGCTGATGCCGGCTGCGGCGCAGGCGCAGGTCAAGACCAAGATCGGCGTTCTCAACGACCAGTCCGGCGTCTATGCCGACGATCAGGGCGTCGGCTCGGTGATCGCCGCCCAGCTCGCGGTCGACGATTACGCCAAGAAGCTCGGCGTCGATGCCGAGGTCGTGTCCGGAGATCACCAGAACAAGGTGGACATCGGCACCGGCATGGCGCGGCGCTGGTTCGAGAATGAAGGCATCGATGTCGTGATGGACGTGCCGAACTCCGCCATCGCGCTCGGCGTCGCGACCATCGCGAAGGACCTCAACAAGATCCTGATTGGATCGGGAGCAGGCACCGCCACGCTCACCGGCACGGCCTGCACGCCGAACACCGTGCACTGGACCTACGACACCTGGGAGCTCGGCCACTCGATCGCGCGCGCGGTCTATCAGCGCGGCGGCAAGAAATGGTTCTTCATCACCGCCGACTATGTGTTCGGCAAGGACCTCGAAGCCAACGCTTCCGAAGAGGTGAAGGCGCTCGGCGGCGAAGTGGTCGGCTTCGTGCGCGCTCCGCTCGGCACCTCGGACTATTCCTCGTTCCTGGTGCAGGCGCAGGCCGCCAAACCCGACGTGATCGCGCTCGCGGTGGCCGGCGGCGACCTCACCAACGCGATCAAGCAGGCCGCGGAATTCGGCATGACCGGCAAGTACAAGATGCCGAGCTTCGTGTTCAACCCCAATAACGCGCGCGCCGTCGGCCTGCAGACTGCGCAGGGCATTCTCGCCGTCAATCCCTGGTACTGGGACGCAAACGACGCCAACCGCGCCTTCTCCAAGCGCTATGCCGAGAAACATCCGCGCAAGATGATGCCCAACGACATGCAGGCCGGCATGTATTCGGCGACCGTGCACTATCTGAAGGCGGTCGCCGCGCTCAAGAGCGCCAAGGACGGACGCGCCGTCGTCGCCAAGATGAAGGAGCTGCCGACCGACGACCCGCTGTTCGGCAAGGGCACGATCCGCGTCGACGGCCGCAAGATCCATCCGGTGACGCTGTTCGAAGTGAAGAAGCCCTCCGAGTCCAAGAGCGAGTGGGACAACTTCAAGGCGCTCGCGCAGGTGCCGGGCGACCAGGCCTTCCGCCCGCTCAAGGCCGGCGGCTGTCCGCTGGTGAAGACGCAGTAGAGACGCCACGCCACGTCGTCCCGGCCGGGCGCGCAGCGCACGCGCCGGGACCGCGGGCCGCAAGCCGGCCCCACCTCATCCCGGCCCTTCGTGAAAGCGAAGGCGCCGGGATCGTTTTCAAATGCCGCGTGCCGACTGCAATCCGGACAGCGGTCCCGGCTCTCGCTTCGCTCGCCCGGGATGACGGTCGGCGCGGCACGGAGGAGGACAATCCAGGTCTGCGGCGCACCGCTTCGCGCTGCGTCGCGCCCGGGATGACGCCTCTCCCGGCCTCATGGTGAGGAGCGCTGCACAGCGGTGCGTCTCGAACCATGAGGCCCGGCACCAGCCGCCGACATCCTTCGAGACGCGGGCTTCGCCCGCTCCTCAGGATGAGGCGGATGGAGGTTTGCGTCCGGCCTTGCGCCTGCGGCTTTACAAAACTTTACATTCGCGAGAAGCGCGCGAAACGCCCCTCTCCCAGATTGCCGGGATGGCCGATGGCCATCCCCGATCACAGGAGAGAGACATGACCGAACAATCCAACCCGCAGAACGGCGAGCGCATTCCGGGATACCCGGTGCCGCCGGCCGCCCGCCCGCGCCGCGCCTGGCTCCTCGTCGCCGTCGCGGTCGTCGCCGCGCTGACCGGCGCCGCCACCACCAAGGCGGTGAGCGGACCGCTCAGCTTCGGCCACGGCTGGCATCACGGCTTCCGCGGCCCGATGAGCGCCGAGCGCATCGAGGATCGCGCCGACCGCATGGTGCGCCACCTCGCCATCGAGATCGATGCCAGCGCCGAGCAGCAGGACAAGCTGCGCGCGGTGATGAAGGCGGCCGTGCGCGACGTGCTGCCCGCGCGCGAGAAGGCGCAGGCCGCACGCCAGCAGGCGCGCGCGCTCCTGACCCAGCCGACCATCGACCGCGCCGCAGTCGAGAAGCTGCGCAGCGAGCAGATCGCGCTCGCCGACAGCGTCAGCAAGCGCATGGCGCAGGCGCTGGTGGACGCCGCCGAAATCCTCACCCCCGACCAGCGCAAGAAGCTCGACGAGCACTTTCCTCCGTTCGGGGGCTACATGCGCGGCGGACGGCGTGGTTAGATCGGCCCGTGGCCGACCGCGTGCTCCTGATTGAAGACGACAGGCGTCTCGCCGAGATGGTGAAAAGCTATCTCGGCGAGGCGGGTTTTCGCGTGACGGTGGCCGGCAGCGGCGGCGAAGGCATCGCGCTGCACCGGCGCGAGGCGTTCGACGCGCTGATCCTCGATCTGATGCTGCCCGACATGGATGGCCTCGACGTCTGCCGCGACATCCGCACCCGCTCGGCGACGCCGATCCTGATGCTGACCGCGCGCGGCGACGCCATGGACCGCGTGGTCGGGCTGGAGATCGGGGCCGACGATTATCTGCCCAAGCCGTTCGAGCCGCGCGAACTGCTCGCCCGGCTCAAGGCGATCCTGCGGCGCGGCCGCATCGAGACCAGGCCGGAAACGCTGACCTTCGGACGGCTGGAAATCGATCCGGGCGCGCGCCGCGTGCGGCTCGACGGCAGGGATTGCGCGCTCACCGATTACCAGTTCGCGCTCCTGCTCACGCTCGCGCGCCATCCCGGCCGCGTGCTCTCGCGCGAGACCATCATGGACCTGACGCGGAGCGAGCGGCTGGAAGCCTTCGACCGCTCGATCGACGTGCATATTTCGCGCATCCGCGCCGCGATCGAGGACGATCCGAAAAAGCCGCAGCGCGTGCTGACCGTCCGCGGGGCGGGCTATGTGTTCGCACGAACGCAGGACTGAGCGGCGGACCGCGAAGCATGAAGCGCCTCTACCAGAAAATCTACCTGACCATCGTCGCGAGCCTGCTTCTGGTCGTGGCCGTGGCGGGCGGGCTGTGGCGCTTCGGCACGCAGGACGCGCCCTGGCAGCAGGGGCTGGAGATCGCCGGCGAACTCGTCGCCACCGCTTTGCCGCCGCCCCATGCGCCGCGTCCCATGCAGCAGGAGGCGCTGGAGCGGCTGTCGCGCCGGCTCGACGTCGACATGACATTATATGACCGCTCCCTGCGGCCGATCGCCAGCGTCGGCCGGCCGCTGCCGCCGCCGCGCGCGCGCCACGGCCCGGGCGGCTGGCTCTACGGCCCGCAGGGGCCGGCCTGGAGCCTGCCGCTGCCCGACGATCGCGTGATCGTCGTGCGCGCGCCGGTGCGCCATCGCAATCCGGTGATCGGGCTGGTGTTCTTTCTCGGCGCCATCGCACTGGTGATCGCGCTGTGCGCCTATCCGGTCGTGCGCGGGCTGACGCGAAGGCTCGAACGCCTGCAGACCGGCGTGGAGACGCTCGGGGCCGGCGATCTTTCGGCGCGGGTGAAGATCGGGGGCCGCGACGAGGTGGCGCGGCTCGCCGAAAGCTTCAACCGCGCGGCCGCGCGCATCGAGGACCTGGTCGGCGCGCATCGGCTGCTGCTCGCCAACGCCTCGCACGAACTGCGCACGCCGCTGTCGCGGCTGCGGCTCGGCATCGAACTCTACGAGCAGACACGCGACGCCAAGTACAAGACCGAGATCGAGCGCGACATCGCCGAACTCGAATCGATGGTCGAGGAAATCCTGCTGGCAAGCCGCCTCGAAGCGACGCGGCAATTGCAGAGCGTGGAGCCGGTCGATCTTCTGGCCACCGCCGCCGAGGAGGCGCGCCGCTACGACGACACCGAAGCGGGCGGACAGCCGGCGACGGCCGCCGGCGATCCGCGTCTTCTGCGCCGGCTGATCCGCAACCTGCTGGAGAACGCGCACCGGCACGGCAAGCCGCCGGTGCGTGTCGTCGTGCGCGAGGACGGCGCGCACGCGGTGGTCGAGGTGTCGGACGCCGGCGCAGGGATTCCCCTCACCGAGGCCGAACGCGTCTTCACCCCGTTCTACCGGCTGAGCAGCGAGACCGGCGGCGCGGGGCTCGGCCTTGCGCTGTGCCGGCAGATCGCGCGCCTGCACGGCGGCGACGTGACGCTCGTGGCGACCGACGGCGGGCGCACCTGTTTCCGCGTCGTGCTGCCACTCAAGGGACCGGGCTGAGCGCGGGCAGCGCCGGGATTGTCTTTTGCCGCGCGCTCGCGTCACATGGGCGCATCGCCAACGCCCGCCGAGCAATCCCCGCATGAGTTCGCGCCCCGCGCCGCTGCCGCGCACCGCCTTCCGCCATTTCCGCGCCATCCCGACGCGCTGGATGGACAACGACGTCTACGGCCACGTCAACAACGTGACCTATTATTCGTATTTCGACACGATCGTGAACGCCTTCCTGATCGAGCAGGGCGCGCTCGATATCGTGCAAAGCCCGGTGATCGGTCTCGTGGTCGAGACGCAATGCAATTATTTCAGGCCGCTGAGCTTTCCCGAGACGCTCGACGGCGGCCTGCGGGTGACGCGGCAGGGCACGAGCAGCGTGCGCTACGAGATCGGCATTTTCCGCGCCGGCGAAGAGAGCGCGAGCGCGCAGGGCCATTTCGTGCACGTCTATGTCGAACGCGCGAGCGGGCGGCCGGCGCCGCTGCCGGAGGCGCTCAGGCGGGCGCTGGCGCAGCTTGCAACTGCGAACTGAGCACCTTGCCAAAAGCGCGGCCGCGTGCGAGCGATTCCGCCATGAGCCTCGGTGTGTCCATCGGCGACGGCACGGGCAAGGGCCTCGACCCGCATCCGCTGCGGGCGGCGGTGCTCGGCGAGGTCCATGCCCGCCCCTTCACCGCGATCGCGACGCCGGCGCGGATCCTGCTGTTCGCATTCCAGACCGGCAACGAAAGCGCGCAGGCCGACCGCGCCGTGCTCGAGGCGCTGTGCAGCGCGCGCGGCTGCAACCCGCCGAAAGCCTCCGAGCGCCATCACCGCGTCAGCTTCGGCGCGACCACGCTGCGTTGGGAGCAGCATTCGGAATTCACCACCTATACCTGGGAGTTGCCGGCCGACCCGGGCGCGGCGCCCTTCCACCCGGCCGCGACCATGCTCGCCTCGCCGATGGGCCAGATCGCCCAGCCGGGTCCGCTCCTTGTCGCGACCGACCTGCATCTCGTGGCCGAAAACGGCGAGCGCACCGCGCCGGAGCGGCTGTTCGACCGCGCCAGCCTCGCCGCTGCGGAAAACTCCGACGGCACCGCGCTCTATGCCACCGACTTCCAGCCCGATCCGGCGGGCTTCGTGCGCATCCTCGTCGTCGATTGCGGGCTCGGCGCCGAGCGCGCCGGCGCGCTGGTGCAGCGCGTGCTCGAGATCGAGACGTACCGGATCTTTGCGCTGCTCGGCCTGCCGGAAGCGCAGCGGCTCGCGCCCGCGGTGCGGCGGATCGAGCGGCGGCTCGCCGAGGTCACCGAGGAGATGCGCAAGGCCGAGGCGCTCGCCGACAACCGCCACCTGCTCGACGAACTGACCGCGCTCGCCGCGGAACTGGAGGCCGGCGCGGTCGGCAGCCTCTACCGGTTCGGCGCCAGCCGCGCCTATAACGAGATCGTGCATCTGCGCCTGAACACGATCGGCGAGCGCAAGGTCGGCGGCCTGCCGACCTGGACGGCGTTCCTGGCGCGGCGGATGTCGCCGGCGGTCCGCACCTGCGTCACCACCGAGGAGCGCCAGGCCAATCTGTCGCGCAAGCTCGCGCGCGCCGCCAACCTTCTGCGTACGCGCGTCGATGTCGCGCTCGAGCAGCAGAACCAGGATCTGCTGATGGCCATGAACGCGCGCACGCGCATGCAGCTTCGCCTGCAGGCGACCGTCGAAGGCCTCTCGGTCGCCGCCATCACCTATTATGTCGTCGGGCTGTTCGGCTATCTGGTCAAGGGCGCGCACGATTCGCAATGGCTGCACGCCGAGCCGTCGCTCCTGACCGGGCTGTTCGTGCCGCTCGCGGCGCTTGCGATCTGGTATGTCGTGCGGCGCGTGCGCAAGCGCCATGTCGATCCCGGCGAATGAGGCGAACGTGGCGTCCGCTCAGGCCGGCTTGGTGAGGTCGGCTTCCACCAGCGCCCGCAATTCCGGCGTCACCTCTGGCGTCACGCCGAACCACAGCGAAAATCCGCGCACCGCCTGATGCAGCAGCATGCCGAGCCCGTCGGCATGGCGCAGACCGCGCGTACTCGCCTTGCGGATGAGATCGGTCAGCAGCGGCGCATAGACGAGATCGCATACGACCGCGCTTGCGGGCAGATCGTCGAGCGCGATCTCGAGCGGCGGCTGGCCCTGCATGCCGAGCGTCGTGGTGTTGACCAGAAGGCCGGCGCTCCGCATGAGGCCGCCGAGCTCGTCCCAGGCTGCGGGCCTGACCTTCGGCCCGAAACGCTCGCGCAGCGCTTCGGCGCGCTCGGGCGTGCGGTTGACGACGCGGATCGCCGGGATGTCGCGCGCGATCAGGCTGAACACGACGCTGCGCGCCGCGCCGCCGGCGCCGAGCACGAGCGCGGTTTCGAGGTCGCGGTCCCAGCCCGGCGTCGCCGCATCGAGATTGGCGAGAAAGCCTTCGACGTCGGTGTTGGTCGCGCGCAGCACGCCCTCGTCGAACCACAGCGTGTTAGCCGCCCCCACCACCTGCGCGCGCTCGTCAGGCGCCGACAGGCCGAGCACGCGCTCCTTGTGCGGCAGCGTCACGTTGGCGCCGGCATAGCCGCGCTCGGCCAGTTCCTTGACGAAACCGTCGAACTCTTCCGGCGGCACCGCCTCGCGCCGGTATTCGCCGGCGACCTGGTATTTCCCGATCCAGTAATTGTGGATGAGCGGCGAGCGCGAGTGCTCGACCGGCCAGCCGATCACACAGGCCGCACGGATGTCTTCGGTCATCGACCTCTTTTAGCAGACGGCATGGCGCGCTTTGCAGCAAAATTTTTCGGCACGCCGGTAATTTTCCCCGCTTCCCTTTGCGGCGATGTTCCCGACAATGTGCGGATGACATCGTCGAGCACGGCATAGACGGCCTCGAGCCGCTCGGTGCCTATTTCGCGGGTAATCGCCGCATAAATGGCCTCCGATTCCGGCGCGACATCCGCAAACAGCTGCCGCCCGCGCGGGGCGAGCGAAACAATGACGCGGCGCTGGTCCTCCCGGCTGGTCCGCCGGCGCAACAGGCCCTCGTCTTCCAGCCGCGGCAGGATGCGCGAGAGCGAGGCCGGATGGATGCAGCAGCGCGCGCCCAGTTCCATCATGTCGAGCTCGGCGACCTCGTTGAGCGCGCGCACGATGCGCCATTGCTGGTCGGTCAGCCCGTGCGCGTGCAGGTGCGGACGAAAGCGCGCCATCACGATCTCGCGCGCGCGCATGAGCTGCATCGGCAGCGAGCGCTCGAACGGCCGCATCGGGCCGGCCCTGCCGCGCGCGCGCGTCATGTCTCCGCCACGACCGCGTTGCTCAGCACGCCGATCTGCGGCACCGCGACCTCCACGACGTCGCCGGGCGCAAGCCAGCGCGGCGGATCGAAGCGCGCGCCGGCACCGGTCGGCGTGCCGGTGACGATCAGGTCGCCGGGCTTGAGCGTGGTGAAGGTCGTGATGTAGGCGATCAGGTCGGCGAACGAAAAGATCAGGTTGGCCGTGGTGTCGTCCTGGCGGACCTCGCCGTTGACTTTGGTCGTCAGATGCAGCGGCGTCGCAAGGTCGATCTCGTCGGCGGTCACGATCCAGGGACCGAGGCTGCCGGAGCGGTCGAAATTCTTGCCCTGCGTGACGTTGAACTTGCCGTGCCGCAGCCAGTCGCGCACGCTGCCTTCGTTGCACAATGTGTAGCCGACCACGTGCTCGAGCGCGCGACCGGCGGGAATGTGCCGGCCTTCGCGTCCGATCACCAGCACGATCTCGCCCTCGTAATCGAGCTGCGCGGAGACGCTCGGGCGCACGATCGGCTGGCCGTGGCCGACGAACGAGCCGGGCGTGCGGAAGAACAGGCTCGGATGTTTGGGCAGCTCCGAACCGTCCTTGTATTCGGCATTGCGGTTGGCGTAGTTGACGCCTACGCACAATATCTTCTCCGGCAGCACGACAGGCGGCAGCAACTCGACCTCGCCGAGCGGCAGATCGGGGCGCACGCCCTCGGCCGCCGCCTTCACCTCATCGAGCGCGTGCGCACGCAGCACGTCGAGCAGCGTGTGATGGCGCGGCAGGCGCGAACGCAGATCGACGACCGCCTCGTCCGCGACGACGCCGTAGCTCTCGCGGCCGCGATGCATGTAGCTTGCAAGCTTCATTCCGCCACCCTGAGCCCGGAGAGAAGGCCCGCGCGCGCCAGGACGCCGTCAAGGCGCTTCTCCAGCTCGGGCGTCGCCGGCACCATCGGCAGCCGATGCTCGTTCGCCGGAATGATGCCGAGACGCTTCGCCATATATTTCATCGGGATCGGATTGGTGTCATAGAACACCGCCTTGTTGATCTCGTGCAGGCGGTGATGCAGGTCGCGCGCGGTCTTCAGGTCGCCGCGCCACACCGCCTCGCACATCTCGGCGAGCGGGCCGGGGCGGATGTTGCCGACCGCATTCATCAGCCCGCAGGCGCCGACCGCCATCATCGGGAACGACAGATCCTCGAGCCCGACAAAAATCCTGAAATCGTGCCCGACCGCGGCAAAGCATTCGCTGACGAAATCGAGATCGGGCGAGGCGTGCTTCATGCCGACGAAATTCGGCGACTGGTCCTTCAGCGCCTTGACGGTGTCGATGGTGACGTTGATCGCGGCGCGGCCGGGGATGTGATAGATCATCCACGGCGTCGCATGTCCGCGCATGACCTCGAGATAATACTGCACCATGCCGCGCTGCGGCGGACGGCTGTAATAGGGCGTGACGATCAGCAGCGCGTCCGCGCCGGCTTTCGCCGCGTGGTCGGTGAGCGCCTTCGTTTCGGCGAGCGACTGCGAGCCGGTGGCGGCCACGACCGGCACGCGCCCGCGCACGACTTCGATCGCAAAGGTGACCAGCCGGTTGCGCTCCTCGACCGTCAGCGAGGCGGGTTCTGCGGTCGTGCCGTTGACCAGCACGCCGTGCGAGCCCTGCGTGATCTGCATCTCCAGCAGCCGGCCATAGGTGTCGTAGTCGACCGCGCCGTCGCGGAAGGGCGTGATCAGCGGGGGGATCGAACCTTTCAGGCGATCGGGCACAGGCGCCATGACGTCGTCTCTCCCTCCGGCCGCGGCGCCACCGGTCTTGACGCCGGGCCTCGCGCCGCAGATGATTAACATGTTAATGGTCTGCCGGGGTTGCGTCAACGCCGCAGGCCGCACGGGCGAAGGACGCCGGGAGAAGCACGCCATGCCGCACATCATCGTCGAATATTCGGCCAATCTCGACCACCGCATCGATGCCGGCAAGCTCGTCGCCGACCTGCATCAGGCGGTGATCGACAGCGGCATCGCCGAGGTGGCCGCGATCCGCACGCGCGCGGAGCGCCGCGACGCCTTCAAGGTCGCCGACGGCGCGCCCGACAACGCCTTCGTGCATGTGGTGATGCGCCTGCGCACCGGGCGCACGAAGGAGGTGCTGCAGCGCATGGCCGACACCCTGCTCGCCGCGACCGACCGCAACCTGCAGGCGGCCTATGCCATCCATCCGGTCGCGATCACCGTCGAGATGGAGGAGATCAGCAACCTCACCGTCCGCAAGAACACGATCCGCGAGAAGGAACGTACGGCGTGAGCGGCAAATTGCAGGCGGCGATCGGGAAAGCGGAACGCCATCTCGCGCGCTTCCGCGCAGGCACGCTGCCGCACCTGATCGACGGCAGGCCCGATCACGGCGACGGCGCGACCTTCGAGACGCGCTCGCCGGTGGACAACGCGCCGCTCGCGCAGGTCGCGCGCGGCGGCTTAGCCGAGATCGACCGCGCCGCCCGCGCCGCGATGAAGGCGTTCCGCACCGGCTGGCGCGCGACATCGGGCGAGGCGCGGCGCGCCATCCTGCACCGCATCGCCGACGCCATCGAGGCGCGCGCGGAGGAGATCGCCTTCGTCGAATGCATGGATACCGGCCAGCCGATCCGCTACATGGCGAAGGCGGCGCTGCGCGGAGCGGAGAATTTCCGCTTCTATGCCGACCGCGCCCCGGCCGCCGCCGACGGCCTGTCGCTGCCGACCGGGACCCATCTCAATTACACGCTGCGCCAGCCGATCGGCCCCGTCGGCGTCATCACGCCCTGGAACACGCCGTTCATGCTCTCGACCTGGAAGATCGCGCCCGCGCTCGCCGCCGGCTGCACGGTCGTGCACAAGCCGGCGGAATGGTCGCCGCTCACCGCGAGCCTGCTCGGCGAAATCTGCCTGGACGCCGGCCTGCCGGCGGGCGTGCTCAATGTCGTGCACGGCTTCGGCGAGGATGCCGGCCGCGCGCTGACCGAGCATCCCGACATCAAGGCGATCGGCTTCGTCGGCGAAAGCGCGACCGGTTCGGCGATCATGGCGCAGGGCGCTCCGACGCTGAAGCGCGTGCATTTCGAGCTCGGCGGCAAGAACCCGGTCGTGGTGTTCGACGACGCCGACCTCGAGCGCGCGCTCGACGCCTGCCTGTTCATGATCTATTCGCTCAACGGCGAACGCTGCACCTCCTCGAGCCGCGCGCTGGTGCAGGCCTCGATCTACGAGGACTTCGCACGCCGCGCCGCCGAGCGCGTGCGTGCCATCAAGGTCGGCCACCCGCTCGATCCGGCGACCGAGATCGGCCCGCTGATCCACGAGCGCCACGTCGAGAAGGTGCTGAGCTATGTCAATGCCGCGCGCAGCGAGGGCGCGACGGTTGCCGTCGGCGGCGGACGCGCGAACGGCGGGCAAGGCACGGAACGCGGCAATTACGTGGAGCCGACGCTCTATACCGGCGCCACCGCATCCATGCGCATCGCGCAGGAGGAGATTTTCGGACCGGTGCTGACGATGATGCCCTTCGCCGACGAGAAGGAGGCGCTCGCCATCGCCAACGACGTGCGTTACGGCCTCACCGCCTATGTCTGGACGCGCGATGTCGGCCGCGCGCACCGCTTCGCGCAAGGCCTCGAGGCCGGCATGGTGTGGGTCAATTCGGAGAACGTGCGCCACCTGCCGACCCCGTTCGGCGGCATGAAGGCGTCCGGCATCGGACGCGACGGCGGCGACTATTCGTTCGACTTCTACATGGAAACGAAGAACATCGCGATCGCGCTCGACAACCACAAGATTCCGAGGATCGGAGGGTGACATGGCGACGGCCGAAGCATGCGGCCGCCCTTCGCTCTTCAGGATGAGGTCATCGTTCCTTGAACCTCATGATGAGGAGCCGGGCGAAGCCCGACGTCCTGAACCATGAGGCCCCGACAGCGAGAGAAGCCATGCCCGTCGTGAAGCTGAACCTCAATCCGCCGTTCAATGTGGTGCGCGCGAGCCATGTCGAACTTGGCGTGCGCGACCTCGGCCGCTCGCGCGCCTTCTATGTCGATTGCCTCGGCTATCTGGTCAGCGACGAGACCAAGGACGCGCTCTATCTGCGCGCGGTCGAGGAGCGCAACCACCATTCGATCGTGCTGCGCCGGGCGCCGGAGCCGCGCGTCGACACGCTCGGCCTGAAAGTCGCGAGCGAGGAAGACCTCGACCGCGCCGCCTTCTGGTTCGCGCGCAAGGGACTGCCGAACGCCTTTCCCGAGATTGCGCATCAGGGCCGCACGCTGCGCACCGCCGACGCGCTCGGCATGCCGCTCGACCTCTACTTCCGCATGGACCAGTCGGAATGCATGCTGCGCAGGTATGCCGAATACAAGGGCGCGCGCATCCAGCGCATCGACCACATCAACTGCTTCACGCCCGACGTGCAGGCGTCCTACGAATTCTACAACGAGATGGGCTTCCGCCTGACCGAATATACCGAGACCGACGGCGACGACGCCAGGCTCTGGGCGGTGTGGATGCATCGCAAGGGCAACGTGCATGACATGGCCTTCACCAACGGACGCGGTCCGCGCCTGCACCATATCGGGGTCTGGACCGCGAGCGCGCTCGACATCCTGCACATCTGCGACGTCATGGCCTCGTCCGGCTTCCTTGCCAACATGGAGCGCGGGCCGGGCCGGCACGGTATCTCCAACGCCTTCTTCCTCTACACGCGCGATCCCGACGGCCACCGCGTCGAACTGTTCACGTCCGATTATCTCACCGTCGATCCCGATCTCGAGCCGCTGCGCTGGTCGCTGCGCGATCCGCAGCGCCAGACGCTGTGGGGCCAGCCGGCGCCGAAATCCTGGTTCGAGGAAGGCTCGGCCTTCACCGGAGTGCCGTTGCGCGAACCGGTGCTGGAGGCGCAGCCGATCGTGGCGCGGTAAGCAGGCAACGAAACCCCACCCTTCGAGACGCCCGCCGCGCTTCGCGCGCGGGCTCCTCAGGATGAGGTTTCGTTTATCTCTGCGGCAGGCTAATAAGCGGTTCTCATCCTGAGGAGCGCCCGCAGGGCGCGTCTCGAAGGATGAGGGCCGCCTGATCAGACCGCGCCCCATGAAATCCCTCTTCATCGACTGCAATGACCAGCTCACACCCGTCTTCGCGCGCGTGCACCGCGCCGACGATCCGCCGATCGAGGTCAACCGCGCGCCGTTCGCAGCCGAAGACCTGCCGCGCCTGCTCGCCGGCTATGCGGTGTGCATCGACGACCATTCCTACATGCCCACGCCCGCGATCGCGCAATGCCGCGACCTCAGGCACATCGTGTTCCTGGGCACGGGCGCCGCGAGCTACATGAACATCGCCGAGCTGAACGCGCTCGGCATTGCCGTCCACACCATCAAGGGCTACGGCGACACCGCCGTCGCCGAGCACACGGTGGCGCTGATGTTCGCGGCCGCGCGCGACCTTGCGCGCATGGACCGCGGCGTGCGCGCCGGAATCTGGACGCCGCGCAAAGGCGTGCAGCTTCACGGCAAGACGCTCGGCCTGATCGGCATCGGCGGCATCGGGCGCGAGGTCGCGCGCATCGCCAAGGGCATCGGCATGCAGGTGATCGCCTATAACCGCTCGACGCTCGCCGAGGCGCCCTGCGCCATGGTCGACCTCGACGACCTGCTCGCCCATTCCGACATCGTCTCGCTGCACCTGACGCTCGGCGAGGAGACGCGCGGCTTCCTCGGCCCCGCCCGCCTCGCGCGCATGAAGAAGGGCGTCATCCTCGTCAACACCGCGCGCGGGGCGCTGGTCGACGAGGCGGCGATGCTCGAGGCGCTGCGCAGCGGACAGATCGCGCACGCCGCGCTCGACGTCTTCCATGCCGAGCCGCTCTCCGCCGACCATCCCCTCGCCGGCATGGACAATGTCACGCTGTCCGCGCACGCGGCTTTCCGCACGCAGGAAGCCTCCGAGACGCTGCTGCGGCGCGCGATCGACATCGTGTGCAGGATTTCGGCGGCCTGAAACTTTCTCCGGCCGGCGGCGTTGGTTCCGGCCCGGAGGAGGAATCCATGTCCGAAACCAGAACCCGTCCCGCCGTCGCCGGCCACGGCGCCGCGCTTCTGCCCTCGGTCGCGGTCGACAGCTACAATGTCGAGATCAAGGACGACGAGGGCTTCCTCGGCGACCGCGCCAACAAGGGGGCGTTCGCGGACATCATCGAGAACTGGCGCAAGCCTCTGCGCAAGGCCGGCGCCGACCCGTTCGGCGACAAGCCGACCGAAGACCTGTCGAAAAAGGCGCTCGACGGCCTGCTCAATAACGGCGACGCCGAAGCCGCCGGCATCGTGCAGGGCGCGATCGAGGATTTCTCGCAGGAACTCGCGCTCGTGATCCGGCGCTTCCTCAAGCTCAAGGCTTGGGCCGGCACCGAGCGCATCGTGATCGGCGGCGGCTTCCGGGCGAGCCGGGTCGGCGAGCTGGTGATCGGGCGTACCGCCGTGATCCTGAAGGCGGACGGGATCAGGACCGACCTCGTTCCGGTGCGCAACGACCCCGACGAAGCCGGCCTGCTCGGCGCGGCGCATCTCGCCCCCGCTTGGATGTTCAAGGCGCACGACGCGATCCTGGCGGTGGATATCGGCGGCACCAATATCCGCGCCGGCGTCGTCGACCTCAACCTCAAAAAGAAGGACGACCTGTCGCGCGCCAGCGTCTGGAAGTTCGAGCTGTGGCGGCATGCCGACGAGGAGGACGTCAAGCGCGCGGACGCGGTGGCGAACCTCGCCGCCATGCTCAAGCGCCTGATCGCGCGCGCGCAGAAGGAGAAGATCAAGCTTGCGCCCTTCATCGGCGTCGGCTGCCCCGGCAAGATCGAGCCGGACGGCGCGATCGACCGCGGCGCCCAGAACCTGCCGGGCAACTGGGAATCGAGCCGCTTCAACCTGCCGCTCGCGCTCGGCGAAGCGATCCCGAAAATCGGCGACGACGACACCGCCATCGTGCTGCACAATGACGCCGTGGTGCAGGGCCTGAGCGAGGCGCCGTTCATGCAGGATGTCGCCCACTGGGGCGTGCTGACGATCGGCACCGGGCTCGGCAATGCGCGCTTCACCAACCGCAGCGCCATGGAAGACTGAGCATGGGAAGACTGAGCATGGCGCGTTGCGGCGCCCGGGTTACGCCGCGGATACGGCATGCTGCGCAATCGGGCCGCAGCGGAAGTGATTGACGGCCGCCGCGTCCCGCCCCCAGAATAAGAAAAAACAAAACTTCCGGGGAGGATGGGTGAAGCCCGCGCCGTTTGCCTATGCGAAAGCGCGCTCCGTGGAGGATGCGCTGCGCCTGTTGCGCGAGCACGGCGAAGGCGCGCGGCTTCTGGCCGGCGGCCAGAGCCTGATCGCCACGCTCAACATGCGGCTGTCGTCGCCCGCCATCCTGATCGACCTGAACGAAATCGCGGCGCTATCGGGCATTGCGCTGCGCGACGGCGACGTGGTCATCGGCGCCATGACGCGCCATGCCGAAGTGCAGCAATCCGACATCGTGGCAAGCCACGCCCCGCTCGTCGCCGCCGCCATGCCGCATGTCGGGCACGCCGCGATCCGCAATCGCGGCACCATCGGCGGCTCGATCGCCTTCGCCGATCCGGCGGCGGAACTGCCGGCCTGCCTGCTCGCGCTCGGCGGCCGCGTCGAGATCGCGGGCGCCACCGGCACGCGCATGGTCGCGGCCGACGATTATTTCCGCGGTCTCTACGAAACCGCGGTCGGCGCGGACGAGGTGCTCACCGCCATCCGCTTGCCGGCGGCGACGCCCGCCTCGCGCTTCGGCTTTCTCGAATTCCCGCGCCGGCACGGCGACTACGCGATGGCCGGGCTTGCGGCCACCGCGCGCGCCGACGGCGCTTCGCTGAAGGACGTGCGGCTTGCCTATTTCGGCGTCGGGATGACGCCGGTGCGCGCACGCAAGGCGGAAGCCGCGCTCGCAGGCGGCGACGTCGAGGCGGCGGTGACGGCGCTCGTCTCCGATCTCGATCCGCCCGACGACATCCAGGCAAGCGGCGCGGTCAAGCGGCATCTTGCCGGCGTGCTGCTGCGGCGCGTGACGGCGCAGATGGATGCGCGGATCGAGTCCGCGCATGATGGAGGCAAGGCATGAGTCGGCAACTCGACATCGCCCTGACGGTCAACGGCGAGCGCGTGAGCGAGCGTGTCGAGCCGCGGCTGAACCTCGTCGATTTCCTGCGCGACACGCTCGGCCTGACCGGCAGCCATGTCGGCTGCGAGCACGGCGTGTGCGGCGCCTGCACCGTGCGCGTGAACGGCACCATCGTGCGCGGCTGCCTGATGCTCGCCGTGCAGTGCGACGGCGCGCGCGTCGAGACCATCGAGGGCGTTTCCGATTCCGGCGCCATCGCCGACCTGCAGGAAGCGTTCACCAGGCGCAATGCGCTGCAATGCGGCTATTGCACGCCAGGCATGCTGCTCACCGCGCAGGAGCTGCTCGCCCGCGGCGGCCTGCCGACGCGCGAAGAAATCCGCGAGCACATTTCCGGCAATTACTGCCGCTGCACCGGCTATCACGCCATCGTGGATGCGATCGAAGCGGTGGCGCAGCAACGCAACGGGTCGAAGGCATGAGTGCGGGGACGAGCGGTTTCGGTCCGTATCCGCCACGCTGCGAGCTAGCACTGCGGATATTTCCATGAAAATCGTCGCCGACACGCCCTCGCCGCTGACCGCGCTCGACCGTCCGAATTCCTATATCGGGCGCGCGGTGCCGCGACCCAATCTCGGGCGGCTGACGCAGGGGCGCGCGCAATTCGTCAGCGACGTCACGCTGCCGCGCATGGCGCACGTCGCCTATCTGCGCAGCCCGCATGCGCACGCGCGCATCGTGGCGATCGGCAAGAGCAAGGCGGAACATGCGAAAGGCGTGATCGCGGTCGTCACCGGCGCGGACCTCGCCAAGGTGATCACGCCCTGGGTCGGCGTGCTCTCGCACCTCAAGGGCATCAAGTCGGCACCGCAGCACGCGATCGCGGTCGAACGCGCCTGCTGGGCGGGCGAGGCGGTCTGCGCGGTCGTGGCCCGCACGCGCGCGGAGGCCGAGGACGCCTGCGAGCTGATCGACGTCGCGTACGAGGAATTGCCGGCGGTCACCGATCCGGAGACCGCGCTCGATCCGCAGACCCCGGTGATCCATCCAGAGCTCGGCGACAATCTTACCTTCGAGCGCACGCTCGATGCCGGCGAGGTGGACAAGGCGCTGGCCTCCTCCGACGCCGTGATCGAGACCACGTTCCTGTTCGGCCGCCATACCGGCGTGTGCAACGAGCCGCGCGCGGTCGTCGCCGACTGGAACGCGGGCGAGGAACGCCTGACCGTCTATCACGGCACCCAGGCGCCGCACATGATGATGAACCTGTTCGCCAAGCATCTCGACCTTGAAGAGCATCAGGTGCGCGTCGTCACCAGGGATGTCGGTGGCTCGTTCGGCATTAAGGTGCACACCTATGCCGACGAGATGGCGACGGTGGCGCTGTCGAAACTGCTCAGGCGGCCGGTCAAGTTCGTCGCCGACCGCATCGAAAGCTTCGTCAGCGACATCCACGCCCGCGACCATCGCGTGCACGCGAAAATCGGCGTGAAAAAGGACGGCACCATCACCGCCTTCGTCATCGACGACCTGACCGGCATCGGTCCCTACTCGGTCTATCCGCGCACCAGCGGCATCGAGGCCAACCAGGTGGTGAACCTGACCGGCGGCCCCTATGCCTGCCCGAACTATCGCGCGCGGGCGCGCGTGGTGTTCCAGAATAAAAATGTGATGTGCCAGTACCGCGCGGTCGGCCACCCGATCGCGACCGCGGTGACGGAAGGGCTGGTCGATCTTGCCGCAAATGCCATCGCCATGGACCCGCTCGATATCCGGCGAAAGAACCTCTATCCCGACGATGCCTATCCGGCGACCGCCGCCTCCGGTCTCAGGTTCGAGAAGCTCTCCCACCATGCCTCGCTGGAGAAGATCGCGGACATGATGGATTACAAGGCGCTGCGCGCGGAGCAGGAGCGACTGCGCAAGCGGGGCATTTATCGCGGCATCGGCTTCGCCTCGTTCATCGAGGTGACGAACCCGAGCGCGGCCTTCTACGGCGTCGGCGGCGCGCGCATCTCCTCGCAGGACGGCGCGACGGTGCGGCTCGACGCCACCGGCGCGGTCTTCATCCATTCGGGCGTGACCGAGCAGGGCCAGGGCGCGGAAGCTGTGCTCGCGCAATGTGTCGCCTCCGCGTTCGGCGTGCCGATCGAGCGCGTGCGGGTGGTCACCGGCGACACCGACAACGTGCCCTATGGCGGCGGCACCTGGGCCTCGCGCGCGGCCGGCATCGGCGGCGAAGCCGCCTGGCAGGCCGGCAAGGCGCTGCGGCAGAACGTGCTCGCGGCGGCGGCGAGCATCCTGCAGGCGCAGGCCGATGCGCTCGACATCGTCGGCGGCATCGTGGTCGACAAGGGCACGACGCGCGAGCGCATCACGCTCGATGAGGTGGCGCGCATCTGCTATTTCCGCCCTGACACGCTGCCGCCCGGCTTCCAGGCCGAACTGATGGTGACCCGGCATTACGTCCCGCGCGCCTGGCCGTTCGCCTTCACCAACGGCATCCAGGCGAGCCATCTGGAGGTCGATACCGAGACCGGCTTCATCACGCTGCTCAGGCACTGGTGCGTGGAGGATTGCGGCACGGTGATCAACCCGCAGCTTGTCGACGAGCAGATCCGCGGCGGCATCGTGCAGGGCCTGGGCGCGGCACTGTTCGAGCACTGCCTCTATGACGAGCGCGGCCAGATGCTCAACGGCAACATGGCCGACTATCTCGTGCCGATGGCCGTCGAGATGCCGGACATGGAGGTGGGCCATGTCGTCTCCCCGACCGCCGATTCCGAACTCGGCGCCAAGGGCGCAGGCGAAGCCGGCACCGCCGGCGCGCCGGCCTGCGTGATGAACGCGATCAACGACGCGCTGCGTCCGCTCGGCGCCAAGCCGCTGACCGAGATGCCGTTCACGCCGGGCCGCGTGCTTGCCGCGCTTGGTCGCGTTTAAGGACTGGCCGCGTCTGAGGATTGGCTACGTCTGAAGACCGGCCGTGCCCAGAAATGGTGTGGCTTTCGGGCGACGAAGGCGGTTCATCGCGCGTTCGCCGCTTGTGCCGCGATGCGCGGCCCCCTAAAAATGCACCATGTGCCGCTTTCACAATATCGCGCTTTCGGCGCTCGCATGTCCCGCCGTGGCGCTGGCCCTGCTGGCCGCGCCGGCCGGTGAAACCGCGGCGCAGGCCGCGCCCGCAAACTGGAACGGGTTCTATGCCGGGCTCTCCGGCGGCGGACGCTTCGCCGACAATTCCTGGGCGACGACCAACATCGCGCCCAACCTGGCAAGCCAGCTCACCAACGATCCGCAGCCGAGCGCCTCGTTCGACGACTTCGCGCCGCGCTTCGGCCTCTATGCCGGCTACAACTGGACGGTGGCGCCGGCCTGGATCGCCGGCATCGAAGCCGATCTCGGCTGGGCGCCGAACAGGAACCGTCGCGCGGCGATCCCCGGCACCATGCAGAGGGATTTCGTGTTCGGCATCGTCTACAACAACCAGCCGTACGGCATCGTCGAGCAGGATTGGGACGCGAGCCTGCGCGCCCGCGTTGGCTTTCTCGTGTCGCCCGATACGCTCGTGTTCGCGACCGGCGGCGTCGCCTGGCAGGCGGTGAAGCTGACCGGCGCCTGCACCGTTTCGGGCGGCTTCAGCGACTGGTGCACGCAATTGCACAACGAAAGCCATTCCGACGTCTTGACCGGCTGGACATTGGGCGGCGGCATCGAACGCATGGCAGGCAACTGGCTGGTGCGCGCCGATTACCGCTATGCCGATTTCGGTACGTTCCGGCAGCAATTCTTCATCTTCGATACCGGCGTGCCGTTCGACGACCGGCTGACCGCGAACGTCGCGATGAAGACCCATACGTTCAATATCGGCGTCGCGTACCGGTTCGGCGCCCACTGATCGGCCCGCCCCGTCCGCGGTGGACGCTGCCGCACCGGCAAGCCACAATCATCCTTCGACAAGATGGGGACGGAACAACCGTCCGCCCGGGAGGATGGCATGAACATCAAGGTCGGCCGCGCCGCCATCGAGGAGGCGTCGAGAAAGCTTTCGAACTGGGGCCGCTGGGGCAAGGACGACCAGATCAGCACGCTCAACCATGTCACGCCACAGGACATCGTCGATGCGGCAACACTGATCCGCACCGGCAAGGTGTTCGCGCTCGGCATTCCGCTCGACCGCAACGGCCCGCAGACCGGCCTGTTCGGCGGCCGCTTCAACCCGATCCACCAGATGCTGGCGACCGGCACCGACGCGGTCGCGGGCCAGCAGGACTGGAACAAAATCCGCTACGCCGACGACACGCTGAACCTGTGCGTGCAGGGCGCCACGCACTGGGACGCGCTCGGCCACATCTTCTACGAGGACAAGGCCTATAACGGACACGACGCCAGGCTGATCGATTCACGCGGGCTCGCCGTGCTCGGCATCGAGCATTCGAAGAACAGGATGGTGGGGCGCGGCGTGCTGCTCGACATCGCGCGCCACCGCGGCGTGCCGTGGCTCAGGGACGGCGAAGGCATCGGCAACGACGAGCTTGAGGCCTGCGCGAAAGCGCAGAAGGTCGAGATCCGCAAAGGCGATTTCGTCATCATCCGTACCGGCCAGATGGAGCGCTGCCTGCAGGAGGGCGAGTGGGGCGGCTATGCCGGCGGCGACGCGCCGGGCGTGAAATTCGAGAACTGCTACTGGTGCCAGGAGAGGCAGATCGCCGCGATCTGCTCCGACACCTGGGGCGTGGAGGTGCGCCCGAACGAGACCGACGAGGCCAACCAGCCCTGGCACTGGGTGGTGATCCCGGCCATGGGCCTGTGCATGGGCGAGATTTTCTATCTCAAGGAGCTCGCCGAGGACTGCGCGCGGGACAAGGTCTACGAATTCTTCTTCGCCGGACCGCCGCTGATCATCACCGGCGGAACCGGCAGCCCGATCAATCCGCAGGCGATCAAATAGGGAATTGCCGCTTGGTACCAATTTTGGTACAAAAACGGCGATGAAGCGGCTTCCCGCCTTCTTTTATCAATTGCCGTCGGGCCGGGAGCCGGTTCGTGAATGGCTCTCAAGCCTCAGCCCGGACGATCGCAGAAGCATTGGCGAGGACATCAAGGACGTCGAATTTTCATGGCCAATCGACATGCCGCTCTGCCGCGGCATGGGCCACGGTCTTTGGGAAGTGCGCAGCGAACTCTCCGCCGGGCGGATTGCGCGCGTCCTGTTTACAGTCCATCGCGGGCGGATGGTTCTCCTGCACGGGTTGATCAAGAAAAGCCAGAAGGCACCGCCGGCCGACCTTGATCTCGCCCGGAAACGAATGAGGGACATCGAATGAAGAAAAGAAGGAAGGGGCGCGTCGGCTCGTCATTCGACGATTTTCTGAAGAGCGACGGGAGCTATGACGAGGTGACCGCGCGCGCCGTCAAGCGCGTATTGGTCCGTCAACTCGATGCCCTGATGCAGGAAGAAGGCCTGACCAAGTCGGCGCTCGCCCGCCGGATGCGGACCAGCCGCGCCCAGCTCGACCGGCTGCTCGATCCGGACAATGAATCGGTGACCCTTGGAACGCTGACACGGGCGGCACAGGCCGTCGGAAGAAATCTCAGGCTCGAATTTGCTTGAACTCGCGCAACGATGTGAGCGGTCAGGCGGCCATGGCCACAAAATATAAACATAAGACGAGACGCGCGGCCGCACGGCCGAAGGGCCGCGTCGGCATCATCGGCCTCGGCATCATGGGCGGCGCATTCGCCCGCAACCTCGTCGCGGCCGGATGGGACGTGACCGGCTTCGACATCCGTGCATCGGCCTGCCGGACGGCGAAGGCCGCGGGCGTCGCCATCGCGGGCGATGCGGCCGCGGTCACCGCACGATGCCCGGTGATCATCACGAGCCTGCCCGATCCGCACGCCTTGCACGAGACGGTGGCCGCGCTCGCAGCCGCCGCGCGCAAGCCCCTCATCGTCGCGGAAGCCTCCACGTTCGCGCTTGACGACAAGATGAAAGCCGAGCGCACGCTGCGCGCGGCCGGCCACATCATGCTCGATTGCCCGGTCAGCGGCACCGGCGCGCAGGCGCGCGTGAAGGACATCGTGGTCTATGCCAGCGGCGAGCGCGCCGCCATCCGCAAGCTCAAGCCCCTGTTCGCGGGCTTTGCGCGCGAGGTGTCCGACCTCGGCGCCTTCGGCAACGGCAGCCGCATGAAATACGTCGCCAATCTGCTGGTCGCGATCCACAACGTGGCAAGCGCGGAAGCGATGGTGCTCGGGATGAAGGCCGGGCTCGATCCCGTCCAGATCGTGAAATTCGTCGGCGCCGGCGCCGGCAACTCGCGTATCTTCGCGCTGCGCGCGCCGATGATGGCAAAGAACAGTTACGGCAAGGCGACGATGAAGCTTGCGGTCTGGCGGAAGGACATGGCCATCATCTCTGCGCTCGCGCGCAAGATCGGCGTGCCGACCCCGCTGCTCGATGCAGCGCAGCCGGTCTATGCGCAGGCGGTCGCGGACGGCCGCGGCGCGCAGGACACGGCCGCGGTGTGCGCGGTGCTGGAGAAGGCGGCCGGGCTGCGGCGCGCGCGAAAGCGCTGAGCGCCGTCAGGCTTTCAGGAAATCGGTCAGCGCGGTCTCCGCGATCACGGCTTCGGGAACGCCGTGGCGCGTCCCTTCGGCGTCGTCCTTTGCCGCACCCGCCTGCAGATAGGCGCCGAGTTGACGCGCGCGCGAAATGATCCTGTGCCCGACCGGCAGCCGCTCGGCCTCGAAACGCCGCAGGGCGGCTGCGACATCGCGTTCCTGCGCCAGTGCCGCAACGAGCGCGGCGGCATCGTCCGCCGCCTTCGACACGCCCGCCGCCACATGCGGGCGCGCGACGAACGCCGCATCGCCGAGGATCGCGACGCGGCCGAACGCCATGCGCGGGACGGCGAGATCGTAGATCGGCTGCAGGATCGGCTCTTCGACCGCCTGCATGATCGCGGAGAATTGCGGCGCCAGCAGACGGCGCGCCGCCGCATGCATGGCGGCGATCACGTCGCGCCGGATCAGCGGCGGCGGAATGGAAACCGGATGCAGCATGCCGCTGTCGTCGGTCAGCAGATCGACGAGTCCGGTCTGCTCGTCAGCCGGCCGGTACCAGACGAGATTGTAGCGGCGACGGCCAGGACGCAGGTCGTCGCCGGGGCCGGCGACCGGATAGCCGAGCATCTGCTCGCCGGGCGGCAGGCAGAAGGACATCGATTCGAACAGGTCGCGATGGACGGCGGGCGAAAGCGAGGCTTCCGCCACAAGCGCGCGCCAGGCGACATAGCCGGCATAGAGCGGCTTCGCTTCGGGCAGAAGCTGCGCGCGCACCGTCGAGCGGATGCCGTCGGCGCCGACAAGGAGATCGGCCTCGACGGCGGAACCGTCGGAGAAGCGCACCCGCACGTGGCCGGCGTCCTGCTCGAAAGCCGCGAGCGCGCGCCAGCGATGGTAATGCGCTGCGGGGAACGCGTCGCGCAGCAGCCGGTAGACGCGTTCCCAGGCGGTCAGTATCTGCGGACACGGCCGCTCGATCAGCAGGCGGCCGGCGGAATCGAACAGCCGCCGGCGCTCGACCGCAACGCCGAGATGTCCGGTGGCAAGACCGAGCCCCGCAAGCACGGCGATCAGTTCCGGCTGCGCGACGATGCCCGCGCCGCGCCCGGACAACTCGCCCTCCACGCGCTCGAAAACGTCCACGGCCCAGCCGGCCTGCCGCAGCATGAGGCCCGCGAGCAGCCCGCTCATCGAGCCGCCGACGACGACCGCGCGTCGCGCGTCATGGTTCTCGCTGCGTTGCAGCGTAACGTGGTCCGGCATTCCACCCTGCCCCGAGCCTGCTGTATAATTTGGCAGACGGCACGAAGGAAACCCCGTGGAGCAAACGATGGCGCTGACCATGACGGACAAGCCGGCGGTCCGCACCGACCACGCGCCGTGGCCGGCGGACATCGCGGCCGAATTCAAGCGCGAACACGCGCAGCCGAACGGTTGCGTCGGTACAACACTTGTCTCCGAAAACGATCGCGTACGGGTGTGGACCATCCACCTCAGGCCCGGCCAGCGCATCGGCTTCCACCGTCATGTGCTCGACTATTTCTGGACCGCCATCACCGCCGGGCGCGCCCGCCAGCACCTGATGGACGGCACCACGGTGGAGAACGCCTATACGCCCGGCGAGACGCGCCACGAGACCTATGCGCGCGGCGCCTTCAAGGTGCACGACCTGGAGAATATCGGCACGACCGAGCTGATCTTCACGACGGTGGAATTCCTCGACAGCGCGAACGCGCCGCTGCCGATCCCCGACTCGGTGCGGCGGGCCGCCTGAGCGGCCGCAACCGCATCCCTGCGCGCGTGGCTATTGCCCAACAGCGGTCCCCGCGACATGACGCGCATCGCGCCCCCGCGCAAACACCCTAGCCAAGCGCACGGCCATCCTGCACACTGACCGCCAAGAAACCGCCAAGAACAAGCATCCAGACAAGAACAACGTCCAGACAGGACGGTCATGGGGGGAAGCGTGAACTCGATCATTGGCCGGACCTCGCCGCCGCATTTCCCGCTCGCCCCGTCTTGCGGATCGCCCACCGAGGACCGGCCGAGGTCGGCATGACGATTCCGGTCGAACTCTTCATCAATGCGCTGATCGCCGGAATCCTGCTCGGCGGATTCTATGCGGCGGTCACGGTCGGGGTGTCGATCTCGTTCGGCATTCTCGACATCGTCAATATCGCGCACCCGGCCTTCGTCATCCTCGGCTCCTACATCGCCTACATCGTCAACCAGCGGCTCGGCGTCGATCCGATCCTGACCGCGATCATGGTGCTGCCGGCCTTCTATGCGCTCGGGGCGATGGTCTATCAGGTCTATTACGTCTCGTTCGAGAAGCGCGGACAGGAGGCGCTGCGCGGGCTCGCCTTCTTCTTCGGGCTATTGTTCGTCACCGAGGTGACGCTGATCCTCGTGTTCGGCGTCGATTACCGCTACGTGCACGCCGCCTATATCGACCAGACGATCCGGTTCGGCGCCTTCGACCTGCCGATGCGCATGCTGATCCCGTGCGTGATCGCGCTCATGCTGCTCGGCGGCCTGCAGCTCTTCCTGACCAAGACCTATACCGGCCGCGCCATCATGGCGGTGGCGCAGGACCAGATGGCGCTGCAGCTCATGGCCGCCGACCCGGTCCGCATCAAGCGCATCGCCTTTGCGCTGTCGATCGCGACCGCAGCGATTGCCGGCGCGCTCCTCATTATCATCCAGCCGGTGGAGCCTTCGGTCGGGCGCGAATATATCGGCCGCGTGTTTGCGATCTGCGTGCTCGGCGGTCTCGGCAGCCTGCCCGGCACCGTCATCGGCGCCATGCTGCTCGGAATCATGGAAAGCCTGACGGCGACCTTCTACGGCCCCTCCTGGGCGCCGGCGGTGGCGTTCGGCTTCCTGCTGCTGACGCTGGCGTTTCGTCCTTCCGGAATCCTGGGGCGCTGAACCGTGCGGACGCCCGTCTTCATCGTCGCCTCGCTGATCGTCGCCGCCGTCGTCTATGGTCTCGCGCGCCTGGCCGGCAACGACTATGTCTTCTTCGCCGGCTACGTGATCCTGCAATTCGTGGTGTTGGCGACCGCCTGGAACATCCTCGGCGGCTATTGCGGCTACGTGAATTTCGGCTCGGCCGCGTTTTTCGCGCTCGGCGCCTACACCACCGTGGCGCTGGTCAAGCTGCCGAACCTCGCCGCCAAATATCTGCCCGAGGGCCTGGCCTCGGTCATCGCCGCGGCCGTGCCGCCGCCGATCCCGGTGCTGATGCTGGCGGGCGGCGTCATCGCGGGCCTGGTCGGGCTCGGCACCGGCTACCTGACGCTGCGCCTGCGCGGGGTGTTCTTCGCCATCGCCACGCTTGCGCTGGCGGTCGTGCTGCAGACGCTGATCGTGAACTGGGACTATGTCGGCGGCTCGCGCGGCGCCTATGTCATCCGCCCGCAAGTCCATGCGCTGACCGGCATCAATTATGTCGAGTACCTGTTCGTCATGATGCTGCTGTTGTCGGTCACCGCGCTCACCGTCGCGCGCGCGATCGAGCGCTCGCAGCTCGGCTACGGCTTCGCCACCATCCGCGACGACGAACTGGCGGCGGAGGCTTCCGGCGTTCCGACGCTACGGCTGAAGCTCGTCGCGACGACGATTTCCGGCGCGCTGATGGGCATGGCCGGCGCGCCCTTCCCCTATTATATCGGCTATCTCGAGCCCGCCTCGGCCTTCGGGCTGGCCTATGCGGTGAACTCGATCGCCATGCCGATGATCGGCGGCACCACGAGCTGGGTCGGCCCGCTGCTCGGCGCGCTGCTGCTCGGCACGCTGCAGCAGATCGCGACGGTGACGATTTCCTCGGCGGTCTCGCTGTTGCTCGTCGGCCTCCTGCTGGTCGCCTTCGTCGTCATCGCACCCAACGGCCTGCTCGGCCTGTTCGACAAGCTGCGGCAGCGCATCGGCGCCGCGCGCGCCTCCGGCGGAAACGCCAGGACCGGTGCCGCATGAGCGCCCCGCTGCTCAGGGTCGAGAATGTCGGCAAGCGCTTCGGCGGCTTCATCGCGCTCGAAGGCATCAATCTCGACGTCGCCAACGGCGAGCGGCTCGGCCTGATCGGGCCGAACGGCTCGGGCAAGAGCACGCTGGTGAACTGCCTGTGCGGCACGCTGCGCAACGAGATCGGCCGCGTCTCCTTCGAGGGCCGCGCGCTCGACGGCCTGCCCGCCCACCAGCGCACGCGGCTCGGCATGGCGCGCAGCTTCCAGTTGCCGCGTCCATTCACGAGCCTCTCGGTCGCCGAGAACCTGCGCGTGCCGCTGCTCTATACGGTCAAGGCGCGTTCGGGCATCACGCACGCGGGCGCCGACCTCGACGCGCGCTGCCACGACCTGCTCGCACTGGTCGGGCTCGAAAGCAAGGCGACGAAGCGCCCGCGCGACCTGACGCAGGTCGAAATGCGCAAGCTCGAACTTGCGCGCGCGATGGCGTCCGATCCCAAGTTGCTGATCGCCGACGAGGCCATGGCCGGCCTGTCGCAGTCGGAGGTCAACGACATCGTCGCGCTCCTGATCCGCATGAACGAACGCGGCGTGACCATCGTGCTGATCGAGCACATCATGAGCGCGGTAATGAGCTTCTCGCAGCGGCTCGTCGTGCTCGTCTCCGGGCGCAAGATCGCCGACGGCAAGCCCGACGACGTCATCCGCGATGCCGAGGTGGAGAGGGCGTATCTTGGCCAATAGCCTGACCATCGAGAATGTCGACGCCGGCTACGGCTCGGTCCGGGTGCTGGAGGACGTGTCGATGCGCGTCGATCCGGGCGCGACCGTCGTGCTGCTCGGCACCAACGGCAACGGCAAGAGCACACTGATCAAATGCATCATGGGCCTGTGCCGACCCTCGGCGGGGCGCATCGTCGCCGAAATTGACGGCGAGAAGCACGACCTGATCGGCCGCAAGCCGGAGGAGATCGTCGATCTCGGCATCGCGCTGGTGCCGGAAGGCCGCCGCCTGTTCCCGCGCCTGACGGTGGAGGAAAACCTGCTGCTCGGCGCCTTCCGCCGCACCGCGCGCGCGCAGAAAACCAGGAACCTCGACTTCTGCTATGCGACCTTCCCGCGGCTCGCCGAGCGCAAGAAGCAGCTCGCCGGCTCGATGAGCGGCGGCGAGCAGCAGATGCTGGCGCTGGCGCGTGCGCTCATGCTGGCGCCGAAAATCCTGCTGGTCGACGAGCCCTCGGTCGGGCTGGCGCCGGTGCTGGTCAGCCGCACCATCGACGCCATCCGCGACCTCAAGGACCAGTACCACCTCACCGTGCTGATGGCCGAGCAAAACTTCAACCAGGCGATCCGCATCGCCGATCGCGGCTATGTGATCGTGCACGGCAAGATCGCGTTCGAAGGCGGCTCCGCGCAGGAACTCAACAACAACGATCTGATCCGCAAATTCTATCTCGGACTCTGAGCGCAAGGCCGCTGGACTTGCCGCCGCCGGCGGCAGACACTGAGACATTCTCTGGGAGGAAACGCCATGCCGCTCGCATTCATGGAACATTTCCTGCTGCAGGCCGAGGACATCGAGGCGACCAAGGACTGGTATGTGAACGTGCTCGGCCTCCAGGTCGGCCCGCACCCCGATTTCAAGTTTCCGGTCTACTGGCTCTATCTCGGCGACCGCGACGTGCTGCATCTGACGCAGGGCGGCGCCAAGGTCACCGAGAACCGCATGAAATATCTCGGCCAGGAATCGCAGGCCGTGCGCGGCTCGGGCGTGATCGACCACGTGGCATTCCGCGCCACCGGGCTCGAGGAGATGATCGCGCACCTCGACAAGCTGGGGGTCGGCTACAAGGAGCGCCAGGTCAACGACCAGGGCCTCTACCAGCTCTTCGTGTTCGATCCGAACGGCGTCAAGGTCGAGCTGAATTTCTCCGCCTCGGAAGTCAAGGGCCGGCGCGCCGGCATCATGGCCTCCGAGCTCGCCGACCAGACGCCGAACTGAGAACGCGTGAAGGCGGCGGCATGGCGCGGCGACTGATCGACCTTTCGGTTCCGCTCGAGAACGATGTCGCCGCCGACCCGCCCGGCTACGGACCGGCGATCGAGTACCTGACGCACCGGCAGACGGCGCCCGACGTCGTGCGCTTCTTTCCGGGCCTGAAGGAAAGCGACCTGCCGGACGGCGAAGGCTGGGCGATCGAATGGATCCACCTCACCACGCATTGCACGACGCATCTCGACGCGCCCTGGCACTATGCCTCCACCATGGACGGCGGCAGGCGCGCCATCACCATCGACGAGGTCCCGCTCGACTGGTGCTTCCGGCCGGGCGTGAAGCTCGACTTCCGGCATTTCCCCGACGGCTATGTCGCGACCGCGCGCGACGTCGAGGACGAGCTGCGTCGGATCGGCCACACGCTCGCGCCTCTCGACATCGTCGTGGTCAACACGTCCGCCGGCCTCGCCTATGGCGAGCCCGATTATGTCGCGCGCGGCTGCGGCATGGGACGCGAGGCGACGCTCTATCTCCTGGAGCGGGGCGTGCGCGTCACCGGCACCGACGGCTGGAGCTGGGACGCGCCCTTCGTCCATACGAAAGAGAAATATGCCACCACCGGCGATCCGGCGCTGATCTGGGAAGGCCACAAGGCCGGGCGCGACATCGGCTATTGCCATATCGAGAAGCTGCACAACCTCGAAGTGCTGCCGGCGGCCGGATTTACGCTTGTGTGCTTTCCGGTGAAGGTGCGCGGCGGGTCCGCCGGCTGGACGCGCGCAGTCGCCATCATCGAGGAACCCTGAATGCGGTGCGCGGGGGCGCCTGACGCCTCGTCCGGACGGCGTTGGGCGAGGTTGGGCAGAAAGCCGCTTGACCATCGGCGGGCCGGACCGGTTAGATTTCAGAACAAAACCA
The DNA here is from genome assembly GCA_019187085.1 of Pseudorhodoplanes sp. Classification (GTDB taxonomy): domain Bacteria; phylum Pseudomonadota; class Alphaproteobacteria; order Rhizobiales; family Xanthobacteraceae; genus Pseudorhodoplanes. The sequence continues at coordinate 43,668 of JABARS010000001.1, forward strand.
GTCATTCGGCCGGTCCGTGGCGAGGCCGCGTGGACAAGATTGCGGGAGGACGCCAATGCCCTATGTGACCGAAGCCAACCTGACCGACCTTGCCGTCGAGCGCTGGAGCGACATTCCCGATCCGCGCCTGCGCCAGGTGATGCGGGCGGCGATCAAGCACCTGCACGCGTTCGTGCGCGAGGTGGAGCCGACGCCGGCGGAATGGTTCGCCGCCATCGACTGGCTGACCCGCACCGGCCAGATGTGCGACGCCAAGCGGCAGGAATTCATCCTCGCCTCCGACGTCATGGGCGTGAGCATGCTGGTCGACGCGATCAACAACCGCCTCGCCTCCGGCGCCACGCCTTCGACGGTGGAAGGCCCGTTCCACATCCCGAATTCCGACGAATTCGCCGACGGCCAGAGCATGTCGAAGGACGCGCCGGGCATCCCCTGCGTGATCACCGGCACTGTGCGCGACCTCGACGGCAAGCCGGTCGGCGGCGCCCTGCTCGACCTGTGGCAGACCGACGGCGAAGGGCTTTACGAGGCGCAGCGCGACCGCGACCAGTACATGCGCGGCGTCTATCACAGCAATCCCGACGGCACCTTCACGGTGCGCACCGTGGCGCCGATCGGCTACACGATCCCGATGGACGGCCCGGTCGGCGAACTGATGAACCGCACGAACATCAGCCACATGCGGCCGGCGCATATCCATTTCCACGTTGCCGCGCCCGGCTACAAGCCGGTGATCACCCACCTGTTCCAGAAGGGCGACCAGTATATCGAGACCGACGTCGTGTTCGGCGTGAAGGAGCCGCTCATCGTCGAGTTCCACAAGAAGGGACCCGGCAAGGCGCCGAACGGCGAGACGATGAGCGGCCCGTGGTACGATGTGAAATACGACTTCGTGCTGCAGAAGGCGACGAGCGCGCAGAAAGCGGCGTAAACGGCAGCGACCCGCCGCACGCACCGGCAAAGCGCGCGGCAGGCACCCGTCAGGCGGCCGCGTGGCGCGCGGCTTCCTCGCCCGCGAGGCGGCCGAGCACCGTCGCCGTCAAAAGGCCGTTCCCCGACAGATACCCGGCCGCGGAATTGCCGGACACCCCGGCCGCCGCCCCGCCGGCCGCCCAGAGATTGGGGAATGGCGATCCGTCCGCGCGCAGCACGCGGCTTCCGGTATCGATCGCGAGCCCGCCCTGGGTGTGAAACAGCGCGCCGGTCACCTTGACCGCGTGGAACGGCGTTGCGAGCTGCGGCAGGCCGCGAAACGAGCGGCCGAAAGCGTCGGCCGATCCCGCGCTCTTGAGATCGCGCACCCGCGCGAATTCCGCCGCCAATGCTTCGGACGAAAGCCCAAGACGCACGCCGAGCGCCTCGGGCGTATCCGCCGTGACGATGGCGCCGGCCGCTTCGGCATCACGAAAGTCCCGGAACTGGCGCGCGACCGCCGCAATGCGCGCATCGAATATGTCGAAGGCGACGCCGCCCGGCTGCCGCAGCACGTCGACCGCCTGCTCGGAATAGCCGCGCGACTCGTCGCTGAAGCGCCGGCCGTCCGCATTGACCTGGAAACCGCCCTCCAGAATCACGGCCCAGGTGATCAGGATATTGTGCGGGGTGGCGACCGAACCGTGGCCCTGATAGCCGGACAGGTGCGACAGCTTCGCGCCGAGCGCGCGGCCCCACAGCACCGCGTCGCCGCAATTGCCGGCGTGGCCGAAATAGAACGCATCCGCCATCTCGGGAATGAAGCTGCGCACGAGGGCGGGGTTGCCGCCATAGCCGTTGCAGGCAAGCACGAGCGACCGGCAGCCGATGGACTCATGCGCGCCGTCGGCGCTCTTCACGGCGATGCCCGCGATGCGGCCGTCGGCGCCGGCATATAATGTGTCGGCGACGCGGCCGGTGAGGATCGTGACGTCCACCCGCTCCACCGCGCCGCGCAGGCGATCGATCAGTTCGGCGCCGCTGCGGCTCGCAAGGCCGTGCATGCGGCGGGCGGAATGGCCAGAATAGTTGAAGTCGTCGACGACGCTGAAGGGAAAGCCGTAGCGGTCGGCGAGCCACTCGACGAGCGCGGCCGACCGCCCGGCGACCAGACGCACGATCGCAGGATCGGCCTCGTCGTGCGCCTTGCGCGCGATGTCGCGCGCAAATAGAGCCGGCTCGTCGGCGATGCCCTTCTCGCGCTGGAAGCGGGTGCCGGCGGCGGGGATGAGGCCCGCGGACAGGGCGGTCGAGCCGGAAAGCAGCGCTTCGCGTTCGACGATTACGGGATCCGCGCCACGCTCGGCGGCGGCGAGCGCCGCACACAGGCCGGCCGCGCCGCCGCCCACGATCAGCACCGGCACGCTCGCCGCAAACTCCACGCCGGAGGCCGCAAGAACCCTGCTCATGATCCTTCGACGGCGCGCAGCGCCTCGGCGACCGAGGTGATGGCCGCGACCGGCCGCAGTCCCTCGATCGCGGCGCGGTGCACCTCGTCGGAGAACGCCGCGCAGCCGTCCTCCAGCACGACGCATTCGAACTCGCGCACATGCGCGTCGCGCACGGTCGAGGCGACGCCGCCGTTCGTGACGATGCCGCCGACATAGAGGCGTTCGGCGCCGCACTTGCGCAGCACCCATTCGAGGCGCGTCATGTAGAACGCCGAATAGGCGATCTTCTCGACCGCGAAGTCCGCCGGCTGCAGCGCCTCGACAAGCTGCTGGCCCCATTGACCGGGCGCGAAATCGCTCTTCTTGAGGAACGGGCGCAGCGCCTTCAGATGCGGCGCGATGATCGGCTCGCCGCCCTTGCCGGGCACGAGCGTGAACAGGGTCGCGATCACGGTGCCGCCCTTGCGGCGCACGGCCTGCGCAAGCGGCGCAAGCCTCTGCGGCAAGGCCGCGATCGAAGGCGCCGACTGGCCGGCGCGGCCGTAAGCGCCGTTCGGATGAAGGAAGTCGTTCTGCAGATCGACCAGCAGCAGGACGGGTGCTGCATTCATGGTTTGCGCTCCACGATCAGATTACCGAGCGCGTCGCCGCGCGCCTGCAGGCCGGGATCGACGAACACCGTGGAATCCGGCTGTTCGAGGATGGCCGGGCCCTCGATCACGGCGCCGGCGGGAAGATCGAGCCGCGACCAGATCGTCGTCTCGCGCCAGCCGCCGTCGATCCAGACCGGACGCTTGCCCTTGAAGGCTTGCTCGCGCGACGCATCGGCCGGTGGGCGGAAGACCGACAGATCGAACGGCGGCCGGCGCCCGGTCGCGATCGTGCGCAGCGAGACGATGCGCACCGGGATGCCGGGCAGCAGTCGGCTGAAGCTCGCCGCATAGGCCCTGTCGAACGCGGAACGGATCGCCGCTTCGGAGATGCCGGTCGTGTCGCCCGCAAGCGTGACCGGCAAAGCGACGGCAACAGTGTGGGTCTGCCCGAGATAATGCATGTCGAGCTCGTAGGCGACCTCGATGCGCTCGACCGACAGGCCGGCCGCGGCGACAACCGCGTGCGCTTCGCATCCCGCTTCCGCCATACGCGCGTCGAGGCCCGTGACATCGAGACCGTCGAGCAGCAGGTTGACGGTCTGCACCTGATCGTGGCGCAGGTCGGCGATGACGCAGCCGAGCGCGGACGTGATGCCGGGAAAGCGCGGCACCAGCGCGCATTGCAGTCCGATCTCGCGCACCAGCGCGCCGGCATGCAGCGCGCCGCCGCCGCCGAACGGCATGCCGACGAACTTCGCCGGGTCGTGGCCGCGCTCGATGGAGACCAGACGGATCGCACCGGCCATGCGCGCATCGGCGACGCGCACAATCGCCTCCGCCGCGGCCATCGCGTCGAGACGAAGCGGCGCGCCGACATGCGCCAGGATCGCACGCTTCGCCGCATCGACGTCGAGCTTCGCAAGCTTGCCGCCGATCGGCCGGTTCGCGTCGATGCGGCCGAGAACGACGTGCGCGTCGGTCAGCGTCGGCCGCTCGTTGCCCTGGCCGTAACAGGCCGGGCCCGGCACGGAGCCGGCACTTTCCGGGCCGACCTGCAGCAGGCCGCCGCGGTCGACAAAGGCGATCGACCCGCCGCCGGCGCCGATGGTCGTGATCTCGATCATCGGCGTGCGGATGACGAGACCGAAATCGACCGTGGTCTGCGCCGCGAGCGAGGCCTGCCCCTGCGCGATCAGCGACACGTCGAACGAGGTGCCGCCGAGATCGCAGGTGATCACGTTGCCGTAGCCGGCGGCGCGCGCGATCGCCGCGGCCGCCATGACGCCGGCCGCCGGACCCGACAGCGCGGTGCGCACCGGCAGGCGACGCGCGGTCTCAGTCGACATCACCCCGCCGTTCGACTGCACGATATGAAACTGGCCGCCGAAGCCGCTTCCGCTGAGCTCGGCTTCAAGCTTTGCGAGATAGTCGCCGACCACGGGCTGGAGATAGGCATTCAGGGCGGCGGTCGAGGAGCGCTCGAACTCGCGGATTTCCGGCAGCACCTGATGCGAAGCCGACAGATGCTCGTTCGGCCAGACCTCGCGCGCGGCGGCAAGCGCGTGGCGCTCGTTGTCGGCATTGGCGTAGGCGTTGATGAAAATGATCACGAGCGCCTGCGCGCCGCGCTCGCGCAGGGTCTGCGCCGCGGCGCGCACCTCATCCGCATCGACCGCAACCCGCAGGGTGCCGTCGGCGAGCGTCCGTTCGTTCACCTCAAGCCGCATGTCGCGGTCGGCAATGGGCGTGAAATCCCCCCACAGCCCCCAGGTGCTGCGGCGGTCGCGGCGGCGCATCTCGAGCACGTCACGAAAGCCGCGCGTGGTGATGACGCCGATCTTCGGCCCACGCCGCTCCAGCAGCGTGTTGGTGCCGACCGTCGTGCCGTGAACGATCGAGGCGACGCGTTCGAGCGAACCGAGGGTGCGCAGGCCGTTCATGAAGCCGGCCGCCTCGTTGCCGCGCTGGGACGGCACCTTCGCCGTCCGGAAAGCGCGCGTCGCCTCGTCGAACAGCAGGAGGTCGGTGAACGTGCCGCCGACGTCGACGCCGACGATGCCGCGATCGACAGAGCTCATTGTCCGCGCCCCCGGCGCCGTGCGGTTGTCGCGGCCTCGTCGAGCGAGCCGTCGGCCCGCAGCATCACGCCATAGTCGGCGGCCGCCGCCGCGGGCGAGACGTAGCCGAGCGAAACGTCGCGTCGCACGAGCGCAGGATCGCGCGCGAAAGGATCGCCGTAACCGCCGCCGCCCGGCGTCTCCAGCCGCACTTTCCGCCCCTTGCGGATCTTCACGTCGGTGATCTTGGAGACGAGCGGCGGACTGCGCTCGCCCTCGTCGGTCTCGTAGAAGAATCGGTTGCATGTCGCCGCCGCGCCGCCGGCAACGCCGAAGGGCGGATGCTTGCCGCGCTCGCCGAGCAGGAAGACGTCGGTGTCGCCGTCGGCGAGCGCTTCGATCTCGTAGACGGCGCCCAGCCCGCCGCGATGACGGCCCGGCCCGCCGGAATCGGCGCGCAACGCCCATTGCGTGAACATGACCGGATAAAGCGATTCCAGGATTTCCGCCGGCGGGATGGTCGCCGTCGAGATCGGGTTGTTGCCGTGATTGAGCCCGTCGCCCAGCGGATTGCCGCCGAGCCCGCCGCCGAAGAAGCAGAACATCACCCAGCGCCGGCCATGCGTGCGCCAGCCGGACAGCGAGAGCGCGTTGATGGTGCCGAACGGGCTGCCATTGGCGCGCCCGGGCGCAGCCTGCGCAAAGGCGCCGAATATGGTGTCGATGACGCGCAGGATCGTTTCGGTATAGCCGCCGACGGGCCGCGGCGCCGACACGCCGAGCAGCGTCGTGTCGGGCACGACGAACGCGATCGGCGCCAGACAGCCGGCATTGGCCGGCACGTCGGTGAACAGGTGCTTGAGCGCGACATAGCAGCAGGCGATCGCGGTCGAGCGCGCGATGTTCAGCGGTCCGTCGCACGGTGGCGAGGAGCGGGAGAAATCGAGCGTCATCCGGTCGCCCGCGATCGTCAAATCGAGCGCGATCCGCAACGGCGTGTCGATCACCCCGTCATTGTCGAGGAAATCGTCGTACGAATAGACGCCGTCGGGCAGCGCCGCGATATTGGCGCGCATCAACGCCTCGGCGCGCATGCTCAGAGCTTCGAGCGCGGTGCTCACCGTGTCGGCGCCGTAATCGCCGAGCAGCACATGCATGCGCTTCTCGCCGAGATCGAGCGCGTTGAGCTGGCCGTTGAGGTCGCCCCAGTTCGATTGTGGCACACGCGAGTTCGCCGCCAGGATGTCGAGAATGTCGTGCTGGAGGACGCCGTCGCGCACCAGCTTGACCGGAGGAATGCGGAAGCCCTCCTGGAAGCTTTCCGTCGCCTTCGCGTTGAAATTGCCAGGCACGTTGCCGCCGACATCGAGCCAGTGACCGACCGAGGCGATCCAGGCGAACACCCGATCCTGCCAGATCAGCGGCCGCACCAGGCGGAAGTCGTTGAGGTGGGTGCCGCCATCATAGGGGTCGTTGAAGATATAGGTGTCGCCGGCCTGCGGCGGACCATCGATCTCGACCTTGTCGATCACCGCCTTGACCGCAAACGCCATCGCGCCGACGAAGATCGGCAGGCCGGAGGTGCCCTGCACCAGCGTCGCGCCGGTCTTCGCATGATAGAGGCCGTGGCAGGCATCGTGCGCCTCGGCGATGATCGGGTTGAACGCGGAGCGGAACAGCGTCGCGTCCATCTCGTCGGCGATCTGGACGAGACGGCCGTTGAGCACCGCGAGCGTGATCGGATCGAGCCTCATCGCTTGCCGCCCGACTGGCGGCCGGATGGCGGCTCCGGCGCCTCGTAGGTCTTGCCGCGCGCCAGCATGTCGGCGGTGCCGAGCAGCCGGTTGAGCGAATCGAAATCGTGCATGCGGGCGCGGAACGGTTCGGTCGATCCGTGCGCGGCGAGCGAGGCGTAAAAGTCGGCCGCCGTGCGCGCCAGCGCGCGCACGATGCCGCCGGGAAATATCACGAGCGAGAAGCCGAGCGCGTCCAGCTCGGACGCCGGCAGGGCCGGCGTCTTGCCGCCCTCGACCATGTTGGCCATGAGCGGCACCGCGCCGACGAAATGCTGCGCGACGCGCGCCAGCTCCTCGCGCGCCTTGGGCGCCTCGACAAAGAGAATGTCGGCGCCGGCCTCGCGATAGCGCGCCGCGCGGTCGAGCGCGCGCTCGAAGCCCTCGACCGCGACCGCATCGGTGCGCGCGATGATCAGGGTGTCGGCGGAATGGCGGGCATCGACGGCGGCCCTGATCTTGCCGACCATCTCCGTCGCCGGCACCAGCGATTTGTCGTCGAGATGGCCGCAGCGTTTTGGAAAGCTCTGGTCCTCGATTTGGATCGCGCTGGCGCCCGCGCGCTCCAGATTGCGCACCGTGCGCTCGACATTGAGCGCGTTGCCGTAACCGGTGTCGGCATCGACGATGAGATGGGCGTCGGCGCGATCGCGGATCAGCGCGACCGTATCGACGACCTCGCTGACGCTGACGAGGCCGATATCCGGCCGGCCGAGCCGCGTATAGGCGATCGCGGCGCCCGACACGTAGCAGGTATCGAAACCCGCGGCGCCCGCGATGAGCGCGGTCAGCGCATCGTAGATTCCCGGCGCCACCACGATCGGCTTCGTTCGCAGACGCGTCCTGAGTGTGTTCTTTTCGGCCATCGTCACATTCCCAGATACGCGCGCTTGAGATCCGGATTGCTGCGGATCTCCTCGGCGCTGCCGGACATCACAATCCGCCCGTTTTCCATGATGTAGGCGCGATGCGCCAGGTGGAGGCTCTGCATGACATTTTGCTCGACCAGCAGGATCGCAAGCCCGGCGCGGTTGAGCCGCGCGATGAGGGCGAACAATTCCTCCACCAGCAAGGGCGAAAGACCGAGCGAGGGCTCGTCGAGGATGATGAGCTGCGGCTCCGCCATCAGGCCGCGGCCGATGGCGAGCATCTGCTGCTCGCCGCCGGAGAGCGTGCCGGCGCGCTGCGTGCGCCGCTCGCACAACCGCGGGAAAATGCCGTAGACGCGCTCGCGGTTCTCCTCCCGGTGCGCCCTGCCGCGCCGGTAGCTGCCGAGATCGAGATTGTCGTGCACCGACAGGTTCGGGAAGATGCGGCGGCCTTCCGGCACATGGACGAGGCCGCGGCCGACGATCGAGGACGCGCTGCTCTGCGAGATCGTCTCGCCGGAAAAGACAACCGCGCCCGCGCGCACGCGCACGACGCCGGAGATCGCAAGATTGAGCGTCGACTTGCCGGCACCGTTGGAGCCGAGAACGGCGACGATCTCGCCGCGCTTCACCAAAAGATCGATCCCGCACAGGATTTCGGTCGCCCCGTAGCCGGCGCGTAGCGCGCGAACCTCCAGGATCGGGTCAGTGTGCATGGGCGGCCCCGCCGGCATAGCGTTGCGCGGCCCCGTGCCCGAGATAGGCCTCGATCACTTTCGGATCGGAGGCAATCGCCGCCGGCTTCCCCTCGGCGATGATGCGGCCCTCGGAGAGGACAAAGACATGATCGGAGAGGCTCATCACCGCCTGCATGACATGCTCGATCATCAGGATGGTGACGCCGCGGTCGCGGATCGCCCGGATCACCGGTACGATGTCGCGGATCTCCGAGGGCGTGAGGCCGGCCAGCACCTCGTCGAGCAGAAGGAGCGAGGGACGCGTCGCGAGCGCGCGCGCAAGCTCGAGCCGCTTGCGGCCGGCGACCGTCAGCCCGCCTGCCGGCCGGTCGAGCACCGAGCCAAGACCGACCTCCTCGCCGGTGCGCTCGGCGGCCGCGAGCGCCGCGCGCCGGCCGGCAATATGCAGATGCGCGCCGACCGCAATGTTCTCGCGCACGGTCAGGCCGGCGAACGGCTGCACGACCTGGAAGGTGCGCGCGATGCCCTCGCGCGCGAGCCGATGCGGCGGCAGCGCGGTGATGTCGCGACCGCGATAGACGACGCGGCCATCGCTCGGCGAAAGGAAGCCGGAAATGATCGCGAACAGCGTGGTCTTGCCCGCCCCGTTCGGCCCGATGAGCCCGGTGATGCGGCCGCTCTCCACCGACAGCGACGCCTCGCTCACCGCGAGAAGCCCCCCGAAGCGCTTCGAGACATTGTGCACGCCGAGGAGCGGCTCAGTCACGGCTCTTCCCCTCTTCAGCCCGCGCGGGAGCCCGCGACCGGCGCGGCCACAGCCGCTCGAGCAGGCCGGCTACGCCGCGCGGCGCGAAGCCCACGACCAGCACCAGCACCGCGCCATAGATAATGAGATCGAGGCCGGGCGCGGTCCCGGTGACGTGCTTTGCGGCCTCGCCCAGCGTCTTGACCACGAGCGCGCCGAGCAGCGGGCCATAGATCGTACCGACCCCGCCGATGATCGGCGCGAGCAGAGCCTCCACCGAAATCCACGGCCCGTAGGCGATGCCGGCATCGAGGAACAGATAATATTGCGCATAGAAGCAGCCGCCCGCCGCCGTGATCGCCGCCGAGATCGTCATCGCGCCGAGCTTCGTCGCCATGACATCGACGCCGAGCGCGCGGGCGGCGTCCTCGTTCTCGCGCACCGCGACGAGCCGCGCGCCGAAGCGCGAATTCTCGATCATGCGCACGATCACGAGCGACAGCGCGACCAGCGCCAGAATTATCCAGTAGAAAATGGCGCGGCTCTGGAACTGGAACGCCTCGAAGCGCACGTCGAGCCTGATCAGGGTGCCGACGCCGGCGCCCGTGATCGGGGCGACGCTTGCGACGATGCGCAGCACTTCCGCGAAAGCGAGCGTCACCAGCGCAAAGTAAGACCCCTTCAGCCCGGAGCGGAAGCTGAGAAACCCGATCACCGCTCCGACCAGCGCGCCCGCGGCGATGCCGATGGCAAATCCCGGCCAGGCATTGATCCCGTACTGGACCTGCAGCACGGCCGTGGTGTAGGCGCCGGTCCCGAAGAAGGCGGCATGGCCGAACGAATACTGCCCGCCATAGCCGCCGAGCACGTTCCAGCCCTGCCCCACCAGCGCGATGAGAAGGGCGATGACGAGGAAATTCAGGATCACGTTGGACGACGTGACGAACGGCACGAGCGCAAGCGCTGCGACCACTGCGACAACGGAGAGATAGCCCGGGGCCTTCACGCCCGCGCTCCGAGCAGGCCGGTGGGGCGGAACAGCAGCACCAGAATGAACATCAGGAAGATGCCGATCTGGCCGAGCGATTCGCCGAGATAGAAGCCGCACAGGCTTTCGACGACGCCGGCGAACAGGCCGCCGATCAGCGCGCCGGGCACCGAGCCCATGCCGCCGAGCACCACGATGGTGAAAGCGACGAGGACGAACGCATTGCCGACATGCGGATTGACGTAATAGGAGGGCATCAGCAGACAGGCCGCCACCGCGAGACAGGCGGTGCCGAGACCGAACGTCATGGCATAGATGTGGGCGACGTCGATGCCGGAGAGCTCCGCGCCGCGCTTTTCCTTGGCGACCGCACGGATCGCCTTTCCGGTGTCGGTGAGGGCGAGGATCGCCCACAACAGGCCGGCGACGGCGAAGGCCGCGAAAAATCCGACGACGCGCGGCACCGACAGGAAGGTGCCGCCGAACTCGATCACGCTGAAGCCGTAAGGCACGTCGATCGTGCGCGTGTCGGCGCGAAAAACATAGAGGAGCGCGTTCTCGATCACCACCGCAATGCCGAGCGTGACGAGCAGGATGTTGCTGTCCTCGCCGTGCGCCGCGGGGCCGATGACGAAGCGCTGGAGCGCATAGCCGAGCAGGAAGAAGAGCGGCGCCAGCCCGAGCACCGCGACATAAGGATCGATGCCCAGCGTGCGGAAGCAGAAATAGACCGCGAACAGCGCCGCCGTCAGCAGCGCGCCGTGCGCGAAATTGATGATGTGCAGGACGCCGTAGATCAGAGTCAGGCCGAGCGCCACGAGCGCATAGACCGCGCCCATCAGAACGCCATTGAGAATGGCGGGAATGATGATCGCGGTCTGCACGTCTGCCCGTCGCTCGATCCGGAAAGGAGCGCAGCGGCGCCGAAACGCCGCCGCGCCTGCGCCGTCAGGCCGGTGGCATCGGGAAGACGGGCTTCGCCGACGCGAACGTTTCGGGGAAAATCACCTGGATGTCGTTGCCGAGCACCTGGGTGTTGGCCGGCGCCGCGCCCTGGTTCTGGCCGTTGACGAACTTGGTCGGGCCGTAGGGCATGACGTGGCCGGTGAAGGTCGAGCTTTCGAGCGCGGCATTGAGCTTGGCGCGATCGGCGGCGCCAGCGCGCGCAAGCGCATCGGCGACGAGCAGGACGCAGCTATAGTTCATGAACACCTCGTAGGTGTAGAACTGGCCCTGCGCCTCGACCTTCTTCTTGAGTTCGAGCGCCTTGGGATTGCGCGGATCGAACCAGTGATTGCAGTCCATGATGTACTGGGCGGCCTCGGGGAATTCCTTGACGAACTTGTAGGAGGACGCGGCACCCCCGAGCACCGAATAGATCGCCTTCGGCCGCACGCGCTGCTGCTGCATGGTGCGCGCGAGCAGCACATACTCGTTGTAATAGTTCGCCGGGACGACGATGTCGGGATTCTGCGCCTTGATCTTCAGCACCACGTTGTTGAAGTCGCGGGTCGGGGTCGGATGCGGGATGGTCTCCAGGATCTGGAAACCGCGCTCCGGCAGTTGCGCGTTCAGAAGCTTGGCGAGCCCCGAGCCGAAGGCGGAGTCCTCGTGCACGATCATCACGGTCTTGGCCGGCTTGCCGGCCTTGTCGTTGATCGCGACGAGGTTGTCGAGCGCGCTCTTGGAAATCACGCCGAAGCCCGGACCGAAGCGGAAGGTGTTCTTCAGGCCGCGCGTGACGATGGCATCGGTCACGCCGACGTCGACGATATAGGGAAGGTCGTAGCGGGCCGCGGTCTGGGTGGTGGCGAGACAGATCGAGCTGGCATAGCCGCCGACGATCGCGACGACGCCGGCGGCGTTCATCTTCTCGACCTCGGCATTGCCGCCGTCGGGCGTCGACTGCGCGTCGCCGAGAACCGGCTCGATCCTGCCGATGCCCTTGATGCCGCCGGCGGCATTGATCTCGTCGATGGCGATGGTGGCACCGAGCTTGCCCTGCTGGCCGGAATAGGACAGCGCGCCCGTCACCGGCTGCAGCACGCCGAGCTTCACGCCGGCGCCCTGCGCGCGCAGGACCGCGGGCATCGCGATGGTTCCGGTCGCAGCGGCGGCGACGCCGACGGCCGTCGTTTGCAGGAAATTGCGCCGGCTGAATGTATTGCGCTTGTCCGTCATGATGGCGGCTCCCTCTATGAAAGCGATGTTGTCAGGCTTGTGGATCGGCTCTTTGCATTACGGGGGCGGGCGCCCGGCATGACCGGCGCCCAGATCTTGGCATTGGCGCGCCCGGAGCGCACAAGCTCGATGACGAGATTGTAGCGGTCGGGCCGGTAGAGGGCGTGGAGATGCTCGACCGCCCTGCCCTTGCCGTCGAACACGATGCGGGTCAGCTCGATCAGCGGCGAGCCGATCTTGACGCCGAGCGCGGCGGCGACCACAGGCGTCGCGAGCCCGGCGCCGATCTGCTGCATGGCGCGCCCGACCTTCACGCCGGAGCGTTCGAGCAGTTCGAGCAGCGGGCGGCCGGCCAGCTCGCGCCTGCTGAAGGTCACGCCGATGCGCTCCGGGACGTGGGTGGTCAGGTAGGAAAACGGCTCGCCGTCCACCGAACGCACGCGGATCGCGCGCTGCAGCAGTTCGAGGCTCTTACTGCCGAGCGCCTCCGCGACCGGGCCTTCTGCCGGAACGTATTCGAAGGACAACAGCGCGACCGCCGTCCCCCGCCCCATCTCCGCGATGCTCGCCAGCATGCCGGTGATGTCGGCGACGAGCGGCGCCGACGAGGGGCGATAGACGACCCGCGTGCCGAGCGAGCGGCGGCGCTCGATCAGCTTCTCGCGCGCAAGCTCGGCGAGCGCGCGGCGGATCGTGACGCGCGAGACCTGATGCAGCCTGGCAAGATTGTTCTCGTTCGGCAGCCGCGCGCCGAGCCCCAGCTTGCCGCTCACGATGCGGTCGCGCAGCACGAGATAGACCTGGCGCGCCTTCGCTTCGCTGAGACGATCGGTCACGGCCCCCCCTGCCGGATGTCGCTCCGGGCTATTCTCTATTAGGTATCATTTAGCATACAATAGCGTCCGTCAACCAGTCTGCGGCACATCGCCCCGGCGGGAAACGGGATGACCGACGCGCATACATTGTTCGACAAGGTCTGGGCCGAGCACGAGATCGTGCGCCAGGACAACGGGGAATGCCTGCTCTGGATCGACCGGCATTTCGTGCACGAGGGCAGCTTCCACGCCTTCAACCAGGTGAAGGCGCGCGGCGGCACGGTCGCCGAGCCCGGCCTGACCTTCGGCGTCGCGGACCATTATGTGCCGACGCGTCATCGCCGCGAGATCGCAAACCCGGACATCGCGCGCATGGTGGCGCTGCTGAAGGAAAACGCGGGCACGCACGAGATCACCCTGTTCGGGCTCGACGATCCGCGGCAGGGCATCGTCCACGTCATCGGCCCCGAGCAGGGATTGACGCTGCCCGGCCTCGTGATCGTCTGCGGCGACAGCCACACCTCCACGCACGGCGCGTTCGGAGCGCTTTCCTTTGGGATCGGCGCTTCGGAAGTGGCCCACGTGCTGATGACGCAGACTTTGTGGCAGAAGAAACCAAAACGCATGCGCGTGACCGTCGACGGCGCGCTCGCCGAGGGCATCGGCGCCAAGGACATCGCGCTGACGCTGATCGCGCGCATCGGCGCGGACGGCGCGCAGGGGCACGCCATCGAATTCGCCGGATCGACGATCCGCAACCTGTCGATGGAAGGCCGGCTGACGCTCTGCAACATGTCGATCGAGGCCGGCGCGCGCTGCGGCATGGTGGCGCCCGACGAGACGACGCTTGCCTATGTCCGCGGGCGGCCGTTCGCGCCGCAAGGCGACATGCTCGACCGCGCCGCGCAACATTGGCAGACGCTGCACTCGGACGCCGATGCCGCGTTCGAGCGCGAGGTCACGCTTGCGGCCGCGGACGTCGTGCCGATCGTGACCTGGGGCATCACGCCCGCCGACGCGCTGCCGATCGACGGCGCCGTTCCCGATCCGGCGCGCGAGAGCAATCCGGCGCGCGCCACACAAATTGCCGAGGCGATCGATTATATGGGGCTGACGCCGGGCCAGAAGCTGACCGACGTACGCATCGACCGCGTCTTCATCGGCTCGTGCACGAATTCGCGCATCGAGGATCTGCGCGCGGCCGCTGCGATCCTTGCCGGCCGCACCAGCAAGGTCCCGGGGCTGGTCTCGCCCGGCTCCACATCGGTGAAGCGGCAGGCCGAGGACGAAGGGCTCGACCGCATCTTCCGCACCGCCGGCCTCGAATGGGCGGAATCGGGTTGCTCCATGTGCGTGGGCATCAACGGCGATCTCGTGCCGCCGGGCGAACGGTGCGCCTCGAGCACGAACCGCAATTTCCGCGGCCGGCAGGGGCCGGGCGCGCGCACCCACATCATGTCGCCGGCGATGGTGGCGGCGGCGGCCGTCAGCGGGCATCTCGCCGACGCGCGCGTTTTCCTTGCCGGACGGAAGGGGTAGCGGCGATGGAGAAGTTCACCACGCTGTCCGCCATCGCCTGCCCGCTCGGACTGGCGAACGTCGACACCGACCAGATCCTGCCGGCACGCTTCCTCAAGATCGCGCGCGCGGACGGCCTCGGCCGCCATCTGCTGCATGACCTGCGGCGCGACGAAGCCGGCAACGAACGGCCCGGTTTTCCGCTCAACGAACCGCAATGGCGCGAGGCGAAGATCCTGGTCGCCGGCCGCAATTTCGGCGGCGGCTCGTCGCGCGAGGCGGCCGTCTATGCGATCTACGATTCCGGCATCCGCTGCGTGATCGCCCCCTCGTTCGGCGACATTTTTTCCGAAAACGCGACCAAGAACGGCCTGCTGACGGCCATCGTCTCGCAGGCCGACGCCGACGCGATGACCGCCGCGCTCGTCCGCGAGCCGGGACGCGCGATGACGATCGATCTCGAGCGCCAGACCATCGCGCATGCCGGCGCGACCTATCCGTTCGCGATCGATCCCTCCCGCCGCGAGCGCCTCCTGAAGGGCCTCGACGATATCGGACTGACGATGGGCTATGCGGACCGGATTGCCGCCTTCCGGACGCGCGACCGGGCGTTGCACGGCTGGAAATATCTTTCGTAGGCCGGGCGCCGCCGGCCGGTCCCGGCCGCCGGCGCGCGCGCATCCTGCCCTCCAAGGAATGCGCCATATACTTTGATACTTTGGAAAATCCGGATAACGGCTGCGGAATTTCCACACCTCGATCGACAGCACGCACATTGCCGTCGGCGGATTCCCGCGAGCCGGAATACTAGGAGCCATCAAATTTTCATGTTAAGCAAACGGCCGGTTTCTGAACGATCCGGTGACCTGCACAAGATGAGAATTGTCGTTTTTGGGGGCGATGGCTTTTGCGGCTGGCCCACGGCATTGCGGCTCTCGGACATCGGCCATGACGTCGTCATCGTCGACAACCTGTCCAGACGGAACATCGACAACGAACTCGAAGTGTCGTCGCTGACGCCGATCCAGCCGATCGGGACGCGGCTGGCGACATGGAAAGAGCTGAAGGTAAAAGATATCCCTTTTCTCAATTTCAATATCGCGGAACATTATCACCGACTCCTTACGCTGCTGCGCGACTTCGAGCCGGACGCCGTGGTGCATTTCGCCGAGCAACGGGCGGCGCCCTATTCGATGAAGTCGTCGTGGCACAAGCGCTATACCGTCAACAACAACCTCAACGCCACGAACAACCTGCTGGCAGCGATCGTGGAATCCGGCGTCGATGCGCACGTGGTCCATCTCGGAACCATGGGCGTCTACGGCTACGGGATGATCGAGGGCGTCCCGATTCCGGAAGGCTATCTGAAGGTGAAGGTGGAGACGCAGGCCGGCGACCTGATCGATCAGGAAATCCTCTATCCGGCCAATCCCGGCAGCATCTACCACATGACCAAGACGCAGGATCAGCTCCTGTTCGCCTACTACAACAAGAACGACAAGGTGCGCGTGACCGACCTGCACCAGGGCATCGTATGGGGCACGCAGACCGAGCAGACGAAAATCCACCAGAATCTGATCAACCGCTTCGACTATGACGGCGACTATGGAACGGTCCTCAACCGCTTCCTCATGCAGGCGGCGATCGGCTATCCGCTCACCGTCCACGGCACTGGCGGCCAGACGCGCGCCTTCATCCACCTGCAGGACTCGGTGCGGTGCGTCGAGCTCGCCATCACCCACCCGCCGCAAAAGGGGGAACGGGTGCGCATCATCAACCAGATGACCGAGGCGCACCGGATCGCCGATCTTGCGCAACTCGTCTCGCGGCTGACGGGCGCGACGATCGACTATCTCGACAATCCCCGCAACGAAGCCGAGATCAACAGCCTCAATGTCGTCAACAGCACGCTCGTGCGCATGGGGCTGAAGCCGACCACGCTGGAAAGCGGCCTGATGGAAGAGGTGATCGGGATCGCCCGCGCTTTCGCCTCGCGCGCGGACCTGAGCAAGATCCCGTGCCGCTCCAAATGGATCGGCGACGCCGGTCAGCCGACGTCATGACGCGGGTGCTCGTGACCGGAGGCTGCGGCTTCGTCGGCAGCAATCTGGTGGCAACTCTCCAGCGGGCCGGCGGATTCGAGATTGTCGTGCTCGACGACGAGAGCCTCGGCTCGCGGGCCAATCTGCAGGATTTTTCCGGGACATTCCTGAAGGGCGACATCGCCGACCGCGGCCTCGTCCGCCGCGCGCTCGCGGATGTAAACGTGGTGGTGCATCTTGCGGCTCATACGCGCGTCATTGAGTCGATCGAGACGCCGGAAAAGACGTTCCATGCCAACGTGGCGGGAACCTTCGGCCTGCTAGAGGAATGCCGCAGGGCGGGCATCCGCCGCTTCGTCAATGCCTCGACCGGCGGCGCCATCGTCGGCGACGTCGTGCCTCCGGTGACCGAGGAATTCCCGCCGCGACCGCTTTCGCCCTATGGCGCCTCCAAGCTCGCGACGGAAGGATTGTGCTCGGCCTACACCGCCTCTTACGGGATGGCGTGCGTGTCGCTGCGGTTCTCGAACATCTACGGTCCGGGATCGCTGCACAAGGGCAGCGTCGTCGCGCACTTCCTCAAGCAGGTGCTCGCGTTGCGGCCGCTCATTGTCTATGGCGACGGCACCCAGCAGCGCGACTATCTGTTCATCGACGATCTTGTCGAGGGTCTCGTGCGCGTGCTGAAATCGGACGCCACGGGAACCTTTCAATTGGGGTCCGGCAAGGGAACGCCGCTCAACGAACTGATCGCGATCATCGGACGGGTCACGGGACGCAGCCTCGATGTGCGCTACGAGGCGGTCCGTACCGGCGAGATCCACTCGACCTGGAACGACACCGCCAAGGCGCGCGCGGCGTTCGGGTTCGATCCGCGCACTTCTCTTGCCGACGGGATTGCGCGCACCTGGGACTGGTTCAGGGCGCAACAGGCGGACGGAAGGCCGCTTGGGTGAGTTGAGATGCAGGCGCAGGCCCAGCCCAGAAAGGCGTCGGAAGAGAGCCGCATCTCGGATGCGATCTACAGCCGGCACCGGGAGATCGAGCGCAGCAGCAAATCCTACATGCGCAGTCTGGTGCCGCAGGACCGGCCATTGACGGTGCTCGACGTCGGCTGCGGGACCGGGTTGAACGCGGAGATCATCCGCGGCAAGGGCCATACTGTCGTCGGCGTCGACGTGTCGCCGGTCGCCATCGCGCAGTTCGTCGCCAACGGGTTCGAAGGCCATGTCTGCGACGTCACCGACGGGCTGCCGTTCCCGGACGGCCGCTTCGACCTCGTCTATGCCTCCGAGGTCATCGAGCACGTCAACGACACCGCGGCTTTTCTCGGCGAACTGGCGCGCGTCATCAAGCCGGGCGGCCGCCTGCTGCTATCGACGCCGAATTCCGCCTTCTGGGTCTTCCGGCTTGCCGGGCTCCTGGGCTGGACTTTGTCGGAGGTCCAGCACTCGGGCCACGTGCGCTTCTTCTCGAAGCGCAGCCTGGTGAAGGCGATCGGGAATGCCGGATTCGTCGACGTGCAGGCCGGCGCGCGGCATATCTATATGGCGCTGCCGGACAGCATCGGCCGCCTCCTCGCGCCGCTCCTGACGCGCATCGGGGCGGAACGCGAATACCGGCTCAAGACCGACACCTATGTCTGGCATTTCAACAGGTTCGCGCGGCGCGCCAGTCCGCTATGGGCGGACACCTTCATTGTC
The DNA here is from genome assembly GCA_019187085.1 of Pseudorhodoplanes sp. GTDB lineage: Bacteria > Pseudomonadota > Alphaproteobacteria > Rhizobiales > Xanthobacteraceae > Pseudorhodoplanes. The sequence goes on from JABARS010000001.1 coordinate 62,033, forward strand.
ACGGCAGGGCGGCCATGACCGGCGGGCACGGCGCGAACGAGTGCGCTGCTACTTGACCCGCGCCGTCAGCAGACAGCGGATCCCGATCGGCATCGGCAGATAGGGACGCAACGCGCTTTCAAGCTGCGCGACCGTCCGCTGCAGCGGCCCGGCGCGGCCCGCGCGCAGGGTGCGCAGGACATAGTCCGGCCCCTGATCGCCGCCGCGGAGCTTTCCGTACCGCTTGAGCAGCCAGAAGGCCGGATAGGCAAGAAATCCGAGATGCGAGCGATCCAGGATTTCGAATCCGGCATCGCGGACCTTGGCCGTCAGCTCGCGCATGCGATAACGGCGGAAATGCCCGACGAGACGGTCGAAGGAATCGTAGAATTGCGGGCCGGCCGGCACTTCCAGGACGAGAAGTCCGTTCGGACGCAGCAGCCGCGCAACCTCGCGCAGGGCGACTGCGTCGTCCTCGATATGCTCGAGGACGTTCTGCATCACGACGGCGTCGCACATCCGGCCCGGGAGGCTGGATTGCCCGAGGTCGAGCTGCAGGAGCGGAATGCCGCGTAGCCGCTCCGCCAACCCGAGGAGCGGCTGCAAAGCGTAATCGCAGCCGATCAGGCCGACCTCGGCCGAGCGCCGGCGAAGCTCGCCGAGGAGATAGCCGCTGGCGCAGCCGATCTCCATGATGATGCCGTCGGGACGTATCGCGCCGTAGCGCGCAAGCGACTCGATCGCGTAGCGCCGCGAAGCAATCCCGATGGGACGCTCGGCGGAGACTTCGGCCTCCACCAGGGCCGCGAGATCGTCGTTCCACCCGGTATCGCCGACGCGATTCTGCAGCACCGGCACCGGACGACCGTCGACGATGAAGCCGTCTCCGGTCCATCGCGGCGCGCTGTGCGCGCCCGGCGGCAACGGCCAGGCGATGGCCCGCAACTGCTCGAATGCCGGCGTGCCGGTCATCTCGTCGTCCGTCATGGCGTGCCCGGGACCGCCTGCCGCGACGGCGGCTGCGCACCGGCCGCGCCACCGGCGGCGCGCGTCTTCTGCAGACCCTCATAGACCGAAAGCACGTCCGAGCGCGCGAACCTGCGGAACTCGACCGGGCCGCGATACGGGATCGCCTTCATCCGCTCCCGCAGCCGGTAGAGGGCGAAGACGTTCCAGACGACTTTCTTGACGATGTTGTTGCGCGGCGGACGATGCTCCTCGAAGGCGATCGGCGCCTCCGCGAGGCGGAAGCCCTGACGCAGCGCGCGCAGCACGATTTCGGTGTCGAACATCCCGCGGTCGCTGATGCAGCTTTCGATCAGCGGCTTCAGGCGCCGGAGATTGACCAGCTTGGGGCCGTGCGTGTCGGTCCCCATGAAGGCGAACTGATGCTGGATGAGCGTATTGAGGCCCCAGCTCAGAAAGTAGCGCAGGCCCGACTGCCTGCAGATGGTCGGGTCGGCACGCTTGGAGCCGATGAACAGGTCGTGCTGGTCGCGCGCATTCCAGGCCCAGGCCAGGAAGGGAATGTCCCATTGCTCCAGATCGCAATTGTAGACGAAATCGGCCTCGGCATTTTTGAAGCCGGCGCGCAGGGCGGCGCCGTAATTGGGCCCGGGCAGATGAACCGACTTGCTGCCGGGATTCTCCGCCAGGATTTCCTTGATGATGCGCGGCGTCCGGTCGGTGCTTCCGTTGTCGACGAGGACGAACTGCCAGCGTCCGCGGCCGACAATGGCGTCGAAATGGAACGCCAGTTCCTCAAGATTGGCGCGCAGCAGCGCTTCCTCGTTCAGGACCGGGATGACGACGCTCAGTGCCGGACTTTCAATGCTGCTCACGACCGCGCCCTTCCTCCCGGTGCGCCCTGCGACGGACGCGCGCAGAAATACGCGAGCGCCAATCCGGCTGCCGCATAAAATGCGAAGGTCAATCCGAGAAATGATTCCGGAACAGCATAGAAGAACGGATAGACGCTGATCCACGGAATTTGCGTGCCGAGCGCAAGCGCGGCGACGCTGAGCACCTCGTGCGCCCGGAAGGCGGCCCCGCTCAGGAAAAGCAGGGCCAGAGCGGCCAGCAGCGTCAGCGACGCATAAAGGCCGAGCGGACGATAGCCGCGCGGATTTTCCACGCCGAGGCTGTTCCTGCTGCTCGCGGCTTCGGCCGGCTGCGTCATGGTGATAAGCTCGCGCAGCATCAGCTTCGGCTTCGCGTAGACATAGTGCCGTATCATCAGGAACGGATGTTCGGTCCAGGCGGTAAGATACATCTCGCGCACCAGGCGGTCATAGCCGGAAACGGCATAGACGCTCGGCACCTCGCTGTTCTTGCGTGCGACGATGGCGTCGAGCTCGCCCTTGCGGCCTCGGGCGGCGAGAAAGTTCTCCAGCGAGCGGAACACGTAATCGTCGCCGACCGCCAGCGGCTGCTTCGCGGACAAGACGTCGCGCAGCCGCTCGTCGAGCGAGGTGCTGAGATATGCGTTGTGCCAGGCGACGCGGTCGGTGATGAAATCCGAAAAATAACGCGGGTTGAAGGCCGCCGACTTGTATGCGTTCAGCGCCAGAAGGCACAGCAGAGCGACGACCAGCGGAGCAAGTACCGCGCCGAAACGACGACGCCGCGCGTGGCCGCGCAGCGCGGCGTCATGGCGGATTTGCAGCACGACGAAGGCCGTGACCAGCGCCAACAGCGCGAAAGCCCAGACATTGGAGGAGCGGATGAAGCAGACGAAAACGAGGATGACGCCCTGCGCGATCACGGCAAGAGCGATGCCGGGGGTCAACCTCTCCTCGCCGGCGGCGCACAACAGATGCAGCAGCGGCACGACGCCGAGCATGGAGAGCGCGCGCTGGCCGTGAAACCCGGCGATATTATGGACGTCGGACTGCAAGGGAACGGCCAGCACGAAAAACGCCAGCAGCAGACATGCCAAGAGAAAGAGCCGGGCCGGCGATCTGGCGAATGCACCGATGAAGATCGCGGCGGAGATCGCCAGTACCAGAAAAAACAGATCGTAGAGGCTGGCCGGCGCCATTCCGAACAGCCGGAAGGCGAGGACCGCATAGAGCACGCCGCCCTTGTCGTTCTGGATGAAATAAAGGCCCTTGTCCTGCGCGTGCGCACCGAGCGCGGTCGCGGCCTGGAAGGCGGCATCGAAGCGGCCGGACGCAAATTCCCGGTAGAAGACCTCGCGTACCGCTTCATAGGCGGTGAAGTCGAGCGCATGGCCGTAAGTGATGTGCGAGATCGCCGCCGGGATAAAGTGAAAAGCAAACTGGAAGGAGTAGCGATCCGCCATGCCGGCCGCGGCGCCGAGATAATAGGTGGCGACAAGGATCGCCGCACACAGAAGGCCGAAGCCAAGACAAATTCCGGCGGATACGGCGGCTGCCTTGCTTACGGACTGGCTCGCTGGCTCGTCGCGCCGTAGCAGCAACGCCTTCCATATCGTCGCCATGATAATTCCTGGTAGTGACAATCCCTGGTGGATGGGAGGCAAAGCCCATCTTCGCAGCAGCACCGCCGGCCCCGCCACAACCGGCTCCAACACCGCCGGTCGGCGCGCTCCGGACGGTCCGCGCTTCGCCGCGCCGGCCCGAACGCGACGGCAACCGGCGGACCTGCGCCCTCGAAGCGGCGAAGAGGCGAGCGGTCTTAAAGGGTTAGATGGTACAGCTGGTTGGACTCGAACCAACGACCTCCTGATCCACAGTCAGGCGCTCTAACCAAGCTGAGCTACAGCTGCACGGCCGAAAACGGGCGGACCCTAATTTCGAAATACCGCTTTGGCAAGCAAACCGGCCGGCTTTGAAGCGGGATGGCCATTCTTCGAACGGTCACCCGCCAATCGGACAACAAGAAGCCCGGACAACCGGGTCCGGGCTTGAAGTTTAGGCGGCCGGGAGGCCAGCCGCTGCGGATGGCATAGACCGCTCAGGCGACCTTCTGCATGACTTTGGTCACGCCGGCCTTGATCGGCTCGGACGTCTCGGTCGCCACCTTCTGGGCGAGGGCGGCGAGTTCCTTGGTCTGGGCCGAAACGGTATCGAACTGCTTGCGGGCGTGCGCGGTCGAAATCTCGATCATTTCCGACAGCGACTTGGCGGTCAGCAGGGTGCCGGCGAAATCGAAGGCGGCATTGGCGTTGATGCGCGCGGCATCGATCACCTTCAGGCCGTAATCGGCCGTGCCCTTGGCGGCGGTGGCGTAGGTGCTTTCCAGCACGTCGGTCGCCTCTTCGGTCGCCGTCTTGACCTTTTCCCAGGTTTCCTTGGCCTGCGTCACGGACTTCTCGGCGGCCTCGCGGAACGCGGCCGGGACTTCGAACTTCGGCAGGTCGAAATTCGGCACTTCAAACTTCGGCATTTCGAACGTTTTGAAAGCGGTGGTGGTGGGATTGAAAGCCTCGTTCATGGGTCCTCTCCGAAGCGAACAGGGGGTGAAGAAAAGCCGACAGCAGCCATTCATTGATTAACATGTAGCACCATTAATGTTGCGATGCAATAGAAAATATTGCGTCGCACAATAATATATTTATTTAGAGATATCAAATATTTATGAAAACAACGACGACCTGACGCAGATTGTTTGCATGCGATCGCACAGGCGGGCCGGGCCGTGCATCGGGGCACGGCCCCGCCCGGTCTTGCCCGGCAAAACAGCGTTCAGCAGACGGTCGACGGCGGCGTCAAGATTTCGGCCTTGTCGAATCCGTGGCGGCCTTTCCGGCGGCCTCGCCAAGCTCCCTGGCCTGCAGGTTGAGCGTCTCGATCTGGGCCTTGATGTAATCGGCCTGCAGCTTGAGCACTTCCTGCATGTCGCGGGCACGCACCAATTGCTGGGCGAATTCGAACGAGTTCGCAATATTGCGCTGCGCGAAGGTCATCGCCTTCTCGCCGACATCCATGGCGCCGGAACGCGCGACACTGGCGCGCCCCTCGAAATCGGTCACGGCCTGCTGGGCCGCGCCGATGAAGTTCTCGAACGCCTTGCGGGCCTGGTCCATGCTCTGTTCTGCGAACTTGCGCATCTCTGTGGGGATTTCGAAATTCTTCGGATCCATGATCATCTCCCTGTCCAAGGCCCCGGCCAGCACGCAATTGTCCCGGCATTGCACCGGCGGCGTCAATGCTGGAACGGCCAAGGCGCCCCCCCGGTTTCATGACACCGCGCGAGGGCGGTCCCATTTTAAGGTTATTGCCAGCGACAAAGACCGCTAGCGTGGACGCGGGGTCCGCCAAAGACTATTAAGAACTTAATAAATTCAAAGAGTTCCGCTGGCTGCGCGCATGACGTCACGTCCGCACCATCGTCCCGATGCCCTGCCCGATGCCTTGCGCGAGCGGCGTCTTGCCGCGCATGTCGCAAGCGCGCGGCCGGTCTGGCTGTGGTCGACCGACGGCCGCAGTCTGATCTGGACGAACGCGGTCGGCGCGGGCGCGCTCAATGCGGACGCGGACGCAAGCGCTTATGCGCCGACGCAAGCCGCGACCGACCAGATCGCCCGCCTCAACGCGACGCTGAAATTCGACGCATCGCCGCGGCTGGAACGGCTGCGCGGTTTCGGAGCGGCTTTCGGTCGCCCGCTGCTGTGCGCCTGTTCACGCATGTCACTGTCGGGACGCGATGCGATCCTTGTCGCCGCAGCGGAGCCAGCGGGCCCGGCGCTGCCGTTCGCCGAACGGGTGCGGCGCATCCTGCCGGCTGACGAAGCAGCGGCCGCGTTCGCCGCCGACGGCACGCTCATCCATGCCAATGCATCGGCCGCGGTAGCGCTTGGAGACACGACGGCGCTCGCAGCGCTTGGAATCGAGCACGAGGCAGAACGCGCCATGGCATCGGGTGAGGCCGGCTGCATCGTTGCCGGCCGTCCGGCGCAACTCATCAGGCTCGGCACGGGCGAGGAGGCATTCCTGCTCCTTGCCTTTGCGCAGCCAGGTGAAGCGCCCGCCGCAGAACCGGCGTCGCCCGCATCAGCCGACGCGGCGGCACCGACCGTCGCGGCCGCGCCCATCGAGGACGGCGACGTTGCCGCGCCGACGCCATCGGCGCCGCAGGAGCCGTCTTTCACGCCCGCGATGCGCCCGTTTCCGCAATCGTCGGGGCCCGACGAAGAGACGCGCCGGCATCCGTTGCGGTTCGTCTGGCAGATGGACGCCACCGGCCGCTTCAGTCTCGGCGGCGGTGAATTCGCCGAAGTGATCGGCCCGACGGTCGCCGCCACGTTCGGACGGCCGTGGACCGAAATCGCAGCGGCGCTGGAGCTCGATCCGGACGGCGAAGTTCTGCGCGCGGTCGCCACGCACGAGACCTGGAGCGGAATCGCGCTCGACTGGCCGGTGGAAGGCACGAACGAGCGTCTTCCGGTCGAGATGTCGGGACTACCGGTCTTCGATCGCGAGCGCCGGTTCCGCGGCTATCGCGGATTCGGCGTCTGCCGCGACGTCGAGCGGATCGCCGCCCTATCCGGCCAGCGCTTCAACCGCGAGGCGGTCCCCTCGCCCGTTCTGCCGAATCCCTCGCGCATGAACGAGAGCGAGAATATCGTCCCGTTCCGCAGCGCCGCCGCAGAGACCCGGCCGCAACCGGCCACGCCCACGCTGACGGCCGGCGAGCGCAACGCCTTTCGCGAAATCGGCTCGCGCCTGACCGAGCGCCTGCGCGGCGCCGACGCCATCGCTTCCGCGCAACCCGCGCAACAAAAAGAAAAAGACGAACCGGTCGCCGCCGAAAAGCCGCTCGCGGACGAGCACGCAAGCGTGCTCGCGCCTCCCGCCGAAGCGCGCGAAAGCGCGCCTGCGCCGTTCGATCCGCTCGCCGTCGAACGCCCCGTGCTCGAGCGCCTGCCGGTCGGCGTGCTGGTCTATCGTCATACCCAGCTTTTCTACGCCAATCCGGCTTTCCTGGATTTCGCCGGCTACCGCTCGCTCGCCGAGTTTTCCGGAGCCGGCGGGCTCGACATGCTCTTCATCGAAGCGCACAAGGAAACGACCACCGGCGACGGCGCTGCCGGACAAAGCCTGCGCATCCTGCATCCGCGCGGCGACGACATTCCGATCGAGGCGCGCCTGTTCTCGATCCCCTTCGACGGCACGACTGCGATGGCGCTCGTCCTTTCGCCTCCGCGCGCGAAAGCGCAGCCCGCACCTGCGGCAACGCCGGACGAAATCCGCAAGGCGCAGACCTGGCGGGCGACGCTCGACGTGCTGGCCGACGGCATCCTCATCATCGACCGCGCCGGCATCATCCTTGAGCGCAATGCCGGCGCCGAGACGCTGTTCGGCGTTGCGGCGCCCGCACCGGCAGCGCAAAACGTGTTCGACCTGCTGGCACCCGATTCCGTACGCACCGCGCGCGATTGTCTCGACTGGCTGGCCCGTCCCGGCGCGCCCAAGGCGCTGAGCGAGGGACGCGACGTCGTCGCCCGGCGCGGCGACGGCCGGCTCGTGCCGCTGCTGATGACGATCGGGCGCATCGGCGCCGACGACAGCGGACAGTTCGCCGTCGTGCTGCGCGACGTCAGTTCATGGAAGAAGGCGCAGGAAGACTTGCTGAGCGCCAAGCGCCAGGCGGAAAGGGTCTCCGCCGCCAAGTCGGAATTCCTCGCCAAGATCAGCCACGAAATCCGCACGCCGCTCAACGCGATCATCGGGTTTGCCGACCTGATGATGAGCGAGCGGTTCGGGCCGGTCGGCAACGAGCGTTACAAGACCTATCTGCGCGACATCCATCACTCCGGCGAGCATCTGGTCTCGCTCGTCAACGATCTCATCGACCTTTCGAAGATCGAAGCGGGCAAGCTCGACCTGCAGCCCGCTCCCGTCGACATCAACGAGCTGACCAGCCAGTCGCTCGCGCTCATGCAGCCGCAGGCGGCGCGCGAGCGCATCGTCATCCGCATGTCGCTGGGGACCGACCTGCCGAAGATCATCGCCGACGCACGCTCGGTACGCCAGATCCTGCTCAACCTCGTCTCCAACGCCGTGCGCTTTGCCGGCGCCGGCGGACAGGTCATCGTCTCGACGGCGACAACCGACGACGGCCGCGTCGCGCTGCGCATCCGCGACACCGGCGCGGGCATGACGCCGGAGGAACTCGCGCAGGCGATGGAGCCGTTCCGTCAGATCGCGACGGCCGCGCGCGCGGGATCGGGCGGCAGCGGACTGGGCCTGCCGCTGACCAAGGCGCTTGCCGAGGCCAACCGCGCGGCGTTCGCGATCAGGAGCGACCGCAAGTCCGGCACGCTGATTGAAGTCGGGTTCCGCGCGGACCATACTAAGAGCGCATGAGCACGGCCGAGACGGCGATCGCCGACGAAGTCCTCGCCGCCCTTGACGGCGGCCGGCAGATTTCCCCGTTCAGCGAATGTGAAGCGGGCCTTTCGCTCGCGACGGCCTACCGCGCAGCGACTCATTTGCGCGGCCTGCGCATGGCGCGCGGCGAGACGCAGGTCGGACGCAAGATCGGTTTCACCAATCGCTCGATCTGGGCGCAGTACCGCGTCGACCGGCCGATCTGGGGCGACGTCTATAACACGACGCTGCTCAGGCTCACCGGACAGGGCGACGTCTGTCGGCTCGCCGGCCTGTGCGAGCCGCGGATCGAGCCGGAAATCGTGTTCGGCCTGTCGGCGGTGCCGAACGCCGGCATGGACGAAGCCGCACTCCTCGCCTGCATCGGACAGGTCGGGCATTGTTTCGAGATCGTGCAATCGATCTTTCCGGACTGGCGGTTCAGCGCGGCCGACACGGTCGCCGCCGGCGGACTGCACGGCGTGCTGCTGCTCGGCGAGACGTTCGACATCGCCCGTCTGCCCGACGCTCAACGCGCGCTTGCCTCGTTCGAAATCGTACTGTCATGCGACGGCCGGGAGATCGACCGCGGCAGCGGCGCGAACGTGCTCGGCAGTCCGCTCTCCGCGCTGCGCCATCTCGTCGAGGAACTGGCCGAACGCGGCAGCGATCCGCTGCGCGCCGGCGAGATGGTCACGACCGGAACCCTGACCGCCGCCTTCCCGGTCGCGCCCGGACAGACCTGGTCGACCGCCGTTTCCGGTATCGGATTGCCGGGACTGACCGTCACCTTCGGCTGACAGCACCGCCCGCGGCCGCTACCATCCGCTTCGGACCTTCGCGGAGATGGCGGCTTATGACCGGGGCTGCGCGAACATTATTGGCCGGCATCCTCCTCGCCTTGAGCGCACTGGTTTGCAGCCCAGGCGTCGGCGCCGCGGCCGACGAACCGGTCGACCTGCTGCTCGTCCTCTCCGCCGACGTCTCGCGCAGCGTCGATCACGCGAAATTCCAGTTGCAGCGTGAAGGCTATGCAGCGGCCATCGCCGATCCGCGCGTGCTCGCCGCCATCACCTCCGGCCGCAACCGCCGCATCGCGGTCTGCTTTGTCGAATGGTCGGGCGTCGGCAACCAGAAGCTCGTGATCGACTGGACCCTGATCTCCGACAGCGCGTCGGCGAAACGTTTCGGCGACCAGATCGTCGAAGCGCCGCGCTCGTTCGCCGACCGCACCTCGATCAGCGGCGGCATCGATTTCGCATTCGCGCAGTTCGCGCGCGCGCCTTACCGGTCGGAACGCCGCACGATCGATCTGTCCGGCGACGGTACGCACAATTCGGGACGCGATCTCGCCGCCGCCCGCGAGGAAGCGCTGGCAACCGGCGTCACCATCAACGGGCTCGTCATCCTGAGCGAACGCCCGCTGCCCTGGAATCCCGAACACACCAATCCGCCGGGCGGGCTCGCGAACTATTACCGGGACAATGTGATCGGCGGGCCGGGCGCCTTCGTGATCGTGGCCGAGGATTTCAAATCCTTCGGCCAGGCGCTGATCAGCAAGCTGGTTGCCGAGATTGCCGGCTTGCCGCCGACCCCGCACGCGGCCGCGCACCGGCACGTCCGAATACGCTGAGACAATTTGCTGCGCCGGCGCTGCGGGTCGTCGTCCATTCGGCCTGAGCGAAAATTGCCTCGCATGCTCAGAGACCAACCCGGCAATCTGGACTGATTCCAGTCTGGAATCGTTCCAGGATACTGATTCTTCAGCGGAAATTGACTTGACCGTCCCCCCCGTGCGCTCTTACCAGCAAACAAAATACACCTATCCGCAAAGCAAATCTGTGAGAGGAGCGTCCTGATGAACGCGATGACGATGCGCGCCGCCCTGTGCGTCGCCGCCGCCACCCTGATCGGTTCGGCAACCGGTCCGGTGCTGGCGCAATCCGGCGAGGTCAACGTCTATACCTACCGCGAACAGAAGCTGATCCAGCCGCTGTTCGACGAGTTCTCGAAAGCGACCGGCATCAAGGTCAATGTCGTGTCCGCCAGTTCCGGCCTCGACAAGCGCATCGCCACCGAAGGCGCCAACAGCCCGGCCGACGTGCTGCTCACCGTCGACGTCGCCCGCCTGCAGGACGCGGTGAAAGCCGGCATCGCGCAGCCGATCCAGTCGGCCGTGCTCGACAAGGCCGTGCCCGCCCAATACCGCCACCCGGACGGCCTGTGGTACGGCATCTCGATGCGCGCGCGCGTGGTCTTCGCATCCAAGGACCGCGTCACGCAGAACGCTCTCACCTACGAGGAACTCGCCGACCCGAAATGGAAGGGCAAGATCTGCATCCGCCCCGGCCAGCACGCCTATAACAATGCGCTGATCGCGGCCTATATCGCCAAGTACGGCGAAGCCAAGGCCGAGGAATGGCTGCGCGGCGTGAAAGCCAATCTGGCGCAGAAGCCCTCCGGCGGCGACCGCGACCAGGCGCGCGACGTGGCGGCCGGCAAATGCGATCTGGGCGTCGCCAACACCTATTACTGGGCGCTGATGACCAAGAATCCGGAACAGAAGGCGTGGACCGAAGCCACCAAGGTCATCCTGCCGACCTTTGCCGGCGGCGGCACGCACGTGAACCTGTCCGGCGTCGTGCTCGCCAAGCACGCCCCCAACAAGGCCAATGCCGTCAAGCTGATGGAATGGCTGGTCGGGGAAAAGGCGCAGCACATCTATGCCGACATCAACTACGAGTATCCGGTGCTGGCCGAAGTTCCGGTCAACCCGATCGTCGCGGGCTATGGCAAGCTGACGCCCGACGCGATGCCGGTCGCCAAGATCAGCGACTATTCCAAGGCGGCCTCGACGCTGGTGGACAAAACCGGCTTCGACAACTGACCCCTGCAATGCAGGACGGCGCGGCACGCCCCGCGCCGTCCCTCTCATGACCTCCGCCGCGCTTCGCCATCCTTTCGAAACCCTGCACGCCGCGCTGTGGCGGCCCTCGGCACTCGCGCCGCGGCTGTTCCTGCTCGCGCTTGCCGCCCTCGTGCTCGCCCCGCTCGCGAGCCTGATCCATATCGCCTGGCAGGGCGATCCCGATATCTGGCCGCATCTGGCCACCTATGTGCTGCCGGCCGCGCTCGCCGATACCGCGCTGCTGCTTGCCGGCGTGGCCGTCGCAACCGCCGTCACCGGCGTCGGCACCGCCTGGCTCGTCACCGCCTACCAGTTTCCCGGACGCGACACGCTGGTGTGGCTCTTGCCGCTGCCGCTCGCCTTCCCGACCTATATCGTCGCCTATGTCTATGTCGGCATGCTCGACGCCGCCGGTCCGATCCAGACCGCTTTCCGCGCGCTGTTCGGCTACCAGACCGCGGCGCAATACTGGTTCCCCCCGGCACGCTCGCTGCCGGGCGCGATCCTGATGATCGGCGTCGTGCTCTATCCCTATGTCTATCTCGCCGCGCGGGCGATGTTCCAGACCCAGAGCGCGGCGCTGATGGAGGTCGCACGCACGCTCGGCGCCTCGCCGCTGATGCTGGTGCGGCACGTCGCGCTGCCGCTCGCGCGTCCCGCGCTCGCGGTCGGCTTATCGCTCGTGCTGCTGGAGACGCTCAACGACATCGGCGCGAGCGAATATCTCGGCGTGCGCACGCTGACGCTCTCGATCTTCACCACCTGGCTCAATCGCGGCAGCCTGCCGGGCGCCGCCCAGATCGCAAGCGTCATGCTGATCGCCGTCGTCGCGCTGATGGCGCTCGAACGCTACGGCCGCCGGCATCGCCGCTTCGATGCGTCCGCCCGCCGCCACCGCCCGCTCGCGCGCATCGCGCTTGGCGGCTCCGCGCGCTGGATCGCATGCGCGCTGTGTCTTGCGCCGGTGCTGGCCGGCTTCGTGCTGCCGCTGATCTTCCTTGCGCACGAAACGGTCGTGCGCGGGCTCCTGTTCGGCCTCGATCCGGAATTGCCGCGCCATGCGGTGATGACCGTTCTGCTCGCGGGCATCGCGACGCTGCTCGCGATCGGGCTCGGCATGGGCGCGGCGCTGGCGGTGCGGCTCGTGCGCGGACGGCTGGCAAGTGCCTGCCTGACGATCGCGGGACTTGGCTATGCGGTGCCCGGCACCGTGCTCGCGCTCGGCCTGCTCGCCCCGCTCGTCGCCTTCGACGAGGGCCTGAACTGGATCACGCGCACGCTCGCCGGCATAAGCATGGGGCTCGTGCTCGCGGGCTCCGGCGCGGCCCTGATCATCGCCTACGTGATCCGCTTCCTCGCCATCGCCACCGGCTCCGCACAGGCCGGGCTTGCGCGCATCCCGACCCAGATGGACGACGTGGCGCGCACGCTCGGCGAGAAGCCGACCGGCATCGCCTGGCGCATCCACCTGCCGCTCTCGCGCGCGGCGCTCGGCGGGGCGGCGCTGCTCGTGTTCGTCGATTGCCTGAAGGAACTGCCGGCGACGCTGCTGCTGCGTCCGCTCAATGTCGAGACGCTGCCGACCTACATCTACCAGTTCGCGACGCGCGGCAATTTCGAGGAAGGCGCGCTGGCGGCGCTCCTCATCGTCGCCGTCGGCATCATCCCGGTGCTGCGGCTCACGCGCTTTGCCGACATCGCGCCGGCCGCGGCGACGAACGGCTCGTCGGGGCGCTGACGCGGATCAGTCGCGGCCGAACAGGCGGCGCGCCCAGCGCGGCGGCGGTCCCCACGGACCCCCGCAATAATCGGAGACCGATTTCGGATCGGGAACGCGCTCGTCGGGATCGAGCGGGCGCAGCGACAGCCCGCGCCAGAAGCCTATCGCCATGAACACCATGAAAGCGGCGCCGAGCCCGTACGGCAAAGCATGCAGGAAGGCGGCGAACAATTGATTGAGCATGGGCGTTCGGAAAAACGAGAAGCGATGGTCTATTGGTCGCGCCGACCGGGCGGCCGGTTCAACAAAGCGGACCTGCTTTCGAAGCAGGCATGCCTTCACGCGCCTTCACCGGAAAGCGCGAGCGCCGGCGATCGAACAGTCAATTGTCAAACAGCTATCAAACAGCCATGCGGGAGCGCCCGTGTTCTTTGTCGCGGCGCCGGGTACGCCTGTATGACGACGGTTGAGATCGTGACTCGGCACTTTGCACATTATTCCGAAGCAGTCTGGTTTGAAGGAGCAGCGCTGATGCGCTACGCAGTCGTCATCGAGAAGGTTGAGGGTAATTATTCGGCCTATGTACCCGACTTGCCGGGTTGTGTCGCAACGGGGGCACTGTGAAGGAAGTGGAGCGCAAAATCCGCGAAGCGATCCGCTTTCATATCGACGGATTGAAAGAGGACGGACTACCGGTGCCGGCGGCTACCAGCATCGCGGAATATGTCGAGACGTAAGCATGTCCGAGCGAGCGGCCGTTCTTGCGCCGAAATTCTTGTGACCATCATTACTCTCCTTTACGCAACTAATATTCTCTTTTAGCTCCTCAACTCCTGCAGCCCCTCGTAGAGCTTCAGCGCTTCCGGGTTCGCCAGCGCCTCGGTGTTCTTCACCGGCCGGCCATGGATCACGTCGCGCACGGCAAGCTCGGTGATCTTGCCCGACTTGGTGCGCGGGATGTCGGCGACCTGGACGATCTTCGCCGGCACATGGCGCGGGGTCGCGCCGGCGCGGATCTTCGCCTTGATCCTGTCGCGCAGCGCGTCGTCGAGCGTCACGCCGTCTTTCAGCCGCACGAACAGCACGACGCGCACGTCGTTGTCCCAGTCCTGCCCGATCGCGATCGCCTCCTGCACTTCGGGAATCTGCTCGACCTGCGCATAGATTTCGGCGGTGCCGATGCGCACGCCGCCGGGATTGAGCGTGGCATCCGAGCGGCCATGGATGATCATGCCGCCGTGCGCGGTCCATTCGGCGAAGTCGCCGTGGCACCATACGCCCGGGAAGCGCTCGAAATAGGCGGCACGATATTTCTTCCCTTCCGGATCGTTCCAGAACATCACCGGCATCGAGGGGAAAGGTTCGGTGCAGACAAGCTCACCCTTCTCCCGGCGCACCGGGCGGCCGTCCTCCGACCAGACATCGACCGCCATGCCGAGGCCGGCGGCCTGGATCTCGCCGCGCCACACCGGCGCGGTGGGCTCGCCGCCGACGAAACAGGAGACGATATCGGTGCCGCCCGAAATCGAGGCGAGATGCAGGTCGCGCCTGATCGATCCGTAGACGTAATCGAAGCTCTCGGCGGCGAGCGGCGAGCCGGTCGAGGTCATCAGCCGCAGCGCGGAGAGATCGTGGGTGCGGATGGGCGCGAGGCCGGCCTTTTTGCAGGCATCGATATATTTCGCCGAGGTGCCGAACAGCGTGATCTTCTCGTCGCGCGCATAATCGAACAGCACGTTGGGATCGGGCGCGAACGGCGAACCATCGAAAAGTACGAGCGTGGCGCCCGAGGCGATGCCGGTGGCGAGCCAGTTCCACATCATCCAGCCGAGCGTGGTGAAATAGAAGAAACGGTCGCCGGCGCGGACGTCGCATTGCAGGCGATGCTCCTTGAGGTGCTGGAGCAGCGTGCCGCCGGCCCCGTGCACGATGCATTTGGGCACGCCGGTCGTGCCCGACGAATAGAGGATATAGATCGGATGGTCGAACGGCAGCCGCTCGAAGGCGAGCGGCTTCGGCGCGTGGCCTTCGGTGAAGGCCTCGAGCGTGACCGCGCGCGGCACGGCGCGCGCCACGGCTTGCGCCTCGCCGAGATAGGGCACGATCACGATGCGCTGCGCGGAGGGAAGCTGCGGGGCGATGGCGGCGAGCTTGTCGGCGAGCGGGATGCGCTTGCCGTTGTACCAGTAGCCGTCGACCGCGACGAACAGCTTCGGCTCGATCTGGCCGAAACGGTCGAGCACGCCGCGCTCGCCGAAATCCGGCGAGCAGGACGACCAGATCGCCCCGAGCGAGGTCACCGCGAGCATGAAGGCGATGCTCTCGGGCAGGTTCGGCAGCATCGCCGCGACGCGATCGCCCTTGCCGATGCCTCCCGCGCGCAGCGCCTGCTGCAGGCGGGAGACCGCGGCCTTGAGCTGGTCCCAGGTCAGGCGGCCCGCCGCCTTGTCCTCGCCGCGGAAGACGATGGCGTCGCCGCGGCCGGGCCGGGCCAGGAGATTTTCGGCAAAGTTAATGCGCGCGTCGGGGAAGAAGGCCGCGCCCGGCATGGCTTCGCCCTCGGTCAGGCGGGCGCCCTTCTCGCCCACCACGCCGCAGAAATCCCACACCAGATTCCAGAACGCGCCGCGCTCGCCGATCGACCAGCGATGCAGGTCCGCATAGGTCTTCAGGGCCAGTCCGTGCCGCTGGTTCGCCTGCTGCATGAAGGCCATGACCTGGGAGGCGGCCACGCGCTCGGGCCCCGGCGTCCACAGCGGCAAATCCGACATCGGCATTATTCCCCCCGTTATTTCCCCGGCCCTGCAGACATCCTAGCCGCCTGCGTCCGGTCCCTGCAAAACACAGGCGCGACCGGCACAACCGACCGGCCACGAAAGCGTCACAGAGCGCTCCCAAGGTTGCGCCCGCATTCCGGCGGCCGGTATAATCCGGCCCGATCCATCGCGAAATCGGAACCGTCAACTTGTCCGCAGCCACCGGCTTCAGACGCCTGGGATATGCCGTTGTGGCCCTGGTCCTTGTGATCTTCGGGGCGCTCGGCGTGGTGTCGTTCCTGATCCCGGCCGACCAGGTGCGCGAGACGGTGAAAGCCGACATCCGGGCGGTGACCGGGCTCGACCCGGTGCTCAACGGGGCGGTGTCGGTGTCGCTCTTTCCCTACGGCAAGGTGAGCTTCTCCGACGTGGTGCTGGGCGATTCCGGCGAGGGCCAGCCGCCGCTGATCGCCGACCGCCTGACGGTGAAGCTGCGCTTCTTTCCGCTGCTGACCGGCCGCGTCGAGGTTGCCGACGTCGCGCTCGAAGGGCCGCGCATCACGCTCGCCCTGCGCGAGGACGGCCGCTCGAACTGGGCGCCGCTGATCGCGTCCCTCACCCGCGCCCACCACCCGGAGGCGACGCGGCGCGAGCGCAGCTTGTCGTTCTCGGAAATCCGCATCGACGACGGCACCGTGATCGTCCGCGACGATCGCCGCGCCGTGCTGGAACGGCTGAGCAACGTCAATCTCTCGCTCGCCTGGCCGGCCATTTCGAAAAGCTTCGCCGCCACCGGCTCGTTCTCCTGGCGCGGCGAGACGCTCGACACGAGCGTCGCCTTCGGCGATTTCGGCGCGCTCCTGCTCGGGCAGCGCTCGGGCCTGAAGATCAAGGTCGGCGGCGCGCCGGCGAAATTCTCCTTCGACGGCGCGATGAGCCTACGCCCGACGCTGAAGGTCGAGGGCGCGATGGCCGCCGACAGCCCCTCGCTGCGCAAGGCGCTGCTCTGGTCGGGCCAGCGGCCGCTGCCCGGCGGCGGCTTCGAGGCGTTCTCGATCTCCGGCAAGACCAGCATCGTCGGCGGCACCATCGCGCTGACCGGGGTGAGCCTGGAGCTCGACGGCAACGTCGCGGAGGGCGTGCTCACCTTCGCGACCGACGGACGCCAGACCCTGCAGGGCACGCTGGCCTCGGAGACGCTCGACCTGTCGTCCTATGTCTCCACCATGCGCCTGCTCGCCGCCAACCAGCGCGAATGGAACCGCGTCCCGATCGCGATCGAGGGCCTCAACAGCTTCGACCTCGACCTGCGGCTGTCGGCCGCCAAGATAAACCTGTCGAGCGCCAGACTCGGCCGCACCGCGGTCGCCGCCAACCTGAAGTCGGGCAAGCTCGTGGTGACGGTCGGCGAGTCGCAGGCCTATGGCGGCGTGATCAAGGGATCGCTGACGCTGGCGACCGTCGAGAAGGGCGCCGACTTCGAGTCGCAACTGCATTTCAGCGACATCGATCTGGAAACCTGCATGGGCGACCTGTTCGGGGTTCGCCGCGTCGAAGGCAAGGGCGATCTCGCCTTCGCCATCGAGGGCAGCGGCGAGAACGTGCTCGCGCTCACGCGCACGCTCGACGGCACGGCCACGCTCGCCGGACGCAAGGGCGCGCTGACCGGCCTCAATGTCGAGCAATTGCTGCGGCGGCTCGAGCGGCGGCCGCTGTCGGGCGGCAGCGAGTTCCGCAGCGGGCGCACGCCGTTCGAACTGCTCGCCGTCAAGGTCCGCATCAAGCAGGGCACCGCGACGGTGGAGGACATGACGCTGCAGGGGCCGTCGGTGCGCCTCGCGGTTGCCGGTTCCGCCTCCATTCCCGCCCGCGACCTCGACCTGAAGGGCACCGCGAGCCTCGTCACCGCCTCCGTCACCGACGGGCGCGCGCCGTTCGAGCTGCCGTTCGTCGTGCAGGGCCCGTGGGACGATCCGATCATGCTGCCCGATCCGGAAATCCTGATTAAGCGATCCGGCGCCGCGGCCCCGCTGCTCGACGCGGTGCGCGACCGCCGCGCGCGCGAGGCCGTGCGCTCGGCCATCGAGCGCCTGACCGGCGCCAAGGACGGCACCTCCATTCCCGGCACCGAGAAACCGGCCGAATAACCGCCCGCATCGGCCCTGCGGCCGC
The DNA here is from genome assembly GCA_019187085.1 of Pseudorhodoplanes sp. Classification (GTDB taxonomy): domain Bacteria; phylum Pseudomonadota; class Alphaproteobacteria; order Rhizobiales; family Xanthobacteraceae; genus Pseudorhodoplanes. The sequence goes on from JABARS010000001.1 coordinate 79,865, forward strand.
CGGCGCGTGTCCGCGCCGCCGCGATCGACTATGATTTGCGCAAACGAATCAGCGGCGACCGGCGGGACCCCGATGTTTCCCCACATGATGCGCACCCTGGTGAAGATCGCGGTCGCCTCGCTGATCGTTGGCACCATCCTCGCGCATTTCGGCATCACCGCCGACCACCTGATCCGCGAGTTCGGGATGACGCCCGACCGCGTCACCGAGCTCGGCCGCAAGGCGATCGACTGGGCGCTGCCGAACCTCCTGCTCGGCTCGCTCGTGATCCTGCCGGTCTGGTTCCTGGTCTATCTGTTCCGGCCGCCCCGCCAGCACAGCGACTGAAGCCCGCCTCACATCGGCGGACCGCCCAGCGCCGCGCGCCGCTCCTGCGTCGAGGAATAGCGTTTGGACAGGAGCGAGGCCACGACCACGATCAGCGCCACCGTCGCGATCATCAGCGTGCAGATCGCGTTGATTTCCGGCTTCACACCGAGCCTGACCTCCGAATAGATGCGGATCGGCAGCGTGGTGGCGCCGGGGCCGGTGGTGAAGCTCGCGATCACCAGATCGTCGAGCGAGAGCGTGAACGCCAGCATCCAGCCCGACACGATCGCCGGCGCGATCAGCGGCAGCGTCACGGTGAAAAAGGTGCGCAGCGGCGGGCAGCCGAGGTCCATCGCCGCCTCCTCGAGGCTGCGGTCGAAGTCGAGCAGCCGCGACTGCACGATCACGGTGACGAAACACATGGTCAGCGTGGTGTGCGCGAGCGCCGTCGTCCAGAAGCCGCGCGAGAAATCGGCGGCGACGAACAGCAGCAGCAGCGACAGGCCGATGATGACCTCCGGCATCACGAGCGGCGCATAGACCATCGCCGAGAACGCCAATCGCCCGCGGAAGCGCCCGGCGCGCACGAGCGCAAGCGCGGCGAGCGTGCCGAGCACGGTCGCCAGCGTCGCCGACAGCATGGCGACGCGCAGGCTGACGAAGGCCGCCTCCAGCATCGCGCTGTCTTCGAGCAGCGCGCGATACCAGCGCAGCGACCAGCCGCCCCAGACCGAGACGAGGCGCGAATCGTTGAACGAATAGACGATCAGGATCGCGATCGGCAGATAGAGGAAGGTAAGCCCGAGCGCGATCGAGACGAGGTTGAAAGGCGACAGCCGGCGCACGATCATCGGCCGCGCTCCAGGACTTTGCTCTGCATGTGCTGGTAGACGACGATCGGCACGATCAGGACGCACAACAGGAGCATGGCGAGCGCGGAAGCGACCGGCCAGTCCTTGTTGCCGAAAAACTCCGTCCACAGCGTCTGTCCGATCATGATCGTCTGCGAACTGCCGAGCAGGTCGGGGATGACGAATTCGCCGACGATCGGGATGAAGCACAGGAGCGACCCGGCCGCGATGCCGGGCAGCGCCAGCGGCACGGTCACGAGCCAGAACGCCTTCCAGCGCGGGCAGCCGAGATCGGCGGCCGCCTCGAGCAGGCTCTCGTCCATCTTTTCGAGCACCGCATAGAGCGGCAGCACCATGAACGGCAGGTAGGAATAGACGATGCCGATATAGACCGCGGTGTCGGAGGCAAGCCAGGTCACCGGCTCGCCGATCAGCCCGAACGTCTGCAGCACGTCGTTGAGCAGGCCGTCGCGCTGCAGGATGTTGATCCAGGCATAGATGCGGATCAGGAACGCGGTCCAGAACGGCAGGATCACCGCCATCAGCAGAAGCGGCTGCAGACGGCGCGGGACGCGCGCCATCCCGTAGGCGATCGGGAACGCCACGACCAGCAGGATCAGGGTCGAGAGGAGCCCGACCTGCAGGCTCTTCAGATACGACGACACATAGAGCGTGTCGGAGAACAGGATGCGGTAATTGTCCAGCGACAGGGCCGCGAAAAAGTCGCGGATCCCCTCCCAGCCGGCGGCCGGATCGAACACCGGCAGGTAGGGCGGCTGCGCGATCGCGGTCTGCGACAGGCTGAGACGGAAGACGATCGCAAACGGCACCAGAAAGAAGATGCACAGCCACAGATAGGGCACGAGCACGATCATCCGCCGGCCGAGCGTCGACGGCGCGCGCGTCTTTGCGGAACGGAGCGCGGTCATCGGACCAGCACCAGAGCCGAGTCCGGCTCCCAGCGCAGCGCCACGTGCGCGCCGGGCGCAACCGGCTCGCCGCCCCTCCGCCGCGCATTGGTGATGGTGGCGCGCATGAAGCCGCCGCGATCGAGTTTGATCCGGCAGACCGAGGTGTCGCCGAGATAGGCAACGTCCACGAGCGTTCCGCTGGCGCTGTTATAGGCGCCCGGATCGCTGTCGAACGGCGCCAGCAGCACCTTCTCCGGCCGCACCGCGACGAAGGCGTTGTCGCCCTTGCGCGCGGGCACCTCGTTCGGCGTATGGACGCGGCCGGCGGCGGGGGTGTCGACCCAGGTGCCGGACGGCCCGGTGGAATCGATCACGCCCTCGAACAGGTTGATCTCGCCGATGAACTCGGCGATCCAGCGCGAAATGGGATGCTCGTAGACGTCGCGCGGCGGCGCCACCTGGACGATCGATCCCCGGTTCATCACGGCGATGCGGTCGGCCATGCTCATGGCCTCTTCCTGATCGTGCGTGACGACGATGAAAGTCATGCCGAGCTTGCGCTGCAATTCGCGCAGCTCGAACTGCGTTTCCGAGCGCAGCTTCTTGTCGAGCGCCGCCAGCGGTTCGTCGAGCAGGAAGACTTTCGGGCGCTTGACCAGCGCGCGCGCGAGCGCCACGCGCTGGCGCTGGCCGCCGGACAATTGCGCGGGCTTGCGCTTCTCCAGCCCGTCGAGGCGCAGCGACGCCAGCATGTCGGCGACGCGCGGGCGGATCTCGGCGGCGGGCATGTTTTCCTGGCGCAGCCCGAACGCCACGTTGGCCTCGACCGTGAGATGGGGGAACAGCGCGTAGTTCTGGAACATCATGTTGACGGCGCGGCGGTGCGGCGGCACGTCGGTGATGTCCTCGCCGTCGAGAAGGACGCGGCCTTCGTCGGGGCGCTCGAAGCCGGCGAGCATGCGCAGAAGCGTGGTCTTGCCGCAGCCGGAGGGTCCGAGCAGCGCGCAGAACTCGCCGCGCGCGATATCGAGCGAAACCGAATCGACCGCCGTGACGGGGCCGAACCGTCTGGAGACGGAAGCAAAGCGAACGAGCGGCGGCGGCCGCCCCGGGATTGCGCTTTCGGCATCGGAAAGCTGTCTGTCCGGCATGATGTCCTCGCGTAGCCAGTTGTCGGCGCGCCGCGTCGTTGCGGCGGCGACACGCTATAATCGCGAGGGCCGGCGGGCTCAAGTCGCCTGATTGCCGCCTGATCGTGGAGAAGTGCCGCGGGCCGCCTCAGACGACCCAGATCGGCTCCAGCGGGTTGGTGAGATTTCGGCTGTTGGCCGTGACCTTGCGGGGCTCCGGACCGTAATAGTCGCCGATCTGGACCATCACCCGCGGGCGGGCGCGGATCGACAGGATGCGGTCGTGCAGAGCGCGCGCGGACACCGGCTTGCCGAGGAATTCGTTGACCCCGAGCCGGATGGCCTGGACGACGCGGTCGCGCTCGACATGGCCGGTGATCATGATCACCGGCACGTCCGGCAGCGGGAACGTTCCCGGAGAGCGGACGGAGCGCATGAAGTCAGCGCCGGTCATGTCCGGCATTTCCCAGTCGAGCAGGACGATGTCGGGATGCCAGGAGCAGATCGCCTCCAGCCCGTCGGTGCCGTTGGCCGCCTCGTGGAAGGTCTTGATGCCGATCGCCAGCAGCAGGCTGCGGATCACCTTGCGCATGTAATAGTCGTCGTCGATCACCAGCACCCGGGCCGACGTGACCAGTTCCTCGCGCGTGCGCTGCATGGCTGAATACATGGCGAAGGCCGTCGCACAAATTCGATGCGCATTATTGAAGCATTTTCCGTTTACGGCCGGGTGAAAGCGATACCGACAATTTGAACGATCGGCGCGCGGGCGCGCCGGCGCATCGTGGTTAACTGCGCGTCAAGGTCCGCGCCACGGCGTCGCGCCAGCCCTGCCATTTGCGCTCGCGCGCCGCCGCGTCCATCGCCGGATCGAAGCGGCGCTCGCAGCTCCAGCGCCGGGCGAAGTCGGCGGGCTCCGGGCACACGCCCGCCGCGCGGCCGGCGAGATAGGCGGCCCCGAGCGCGGTCGTCTCCATGACCGCGGGACGCTCGACCGGCACGCCCAGCATGTCGGCGAGGAATTGCAGCGTGGTGTCGCTCGCGGTCATGCCGCCGTCGACGCGCAGCACGGCGCCGGCCGCGCCAGCCTGCGGCCAGTCCGCGCACATCGCCTCCCACAGATCGCGCGTCTGGTAGCCGACGGATTCGAGCGCGGCGCGGGCGATTTCCGCCACGCCGGAATTGCGCGTGAGGCCGAACAGGGCGCCGCGCGCCTGCGCATCCCAATGCGGCGCGCCGAGGCCGACGAAGGCGGGAACGAGATAGACCTGCTCGGCCTCGTCGGCGCGCGCGGCAAGCTCGTTCACCGCGGGCGCGTGGGCGATCACCTTCAGCGCGTCGCGCAGCCACTGCACCGCAGCGCCGGCGATGAAGATCGCCCCCTCCAGCGCATAGGTGCGCTCGCCGTCGAGCTGGCAGGCGATCGTGGTCAGGAGACGGTTGCGCGAGGCGACCGGCGTCGCCCCGGTATTGAGCAGCGCGAAACAGCCGGTGCCGTAGGTCGATTTCATCATGCCGGGCGAGAAGCAGCCCTGGCCGATCGCCGCCGCCTGCTGGTCGCCGGCCATGCCGAGAATGCGGATATTTCCGCCGAACAGGCCGGTCGTCCCGAAATCGCCGGCGCAATCGCGCACCTGCGGCAGCATCGCCATCGGCACGCCGAACAGCTCGCACAGGTCGGCGTCCCAGCGGGCGTGATGGATGTCGAGCAGCAGCGTGCGCGCGGCATTGGTGGCGTCGGTCGCGTGCACGGCGCCGTTGGTGAGCCGCCAGAGCAGGAACGAATCCACCGTGCCGAAAGCGAGCCGGCCGGCGGCCGCCGCCTCGCGCGCGCCGGAAACCCGGTCGAGAATCCAGGCGATCTTGCTCGCGGAGAAATACGGATCGAGCAGAAGGCCGGTCCTGCCGCCGACCGCGCTCTCGTGGCCGGCCTGCCTGAGCGCCGCGCAGCGGTCGGCGGTGCGCCTGTCCTGCCAGACGACGGCGTTGTGGATGGCCTTGCCGGTCGCGCGATCCCATACCAGAGCGGTCTCGCGCTGGTTGGTGATGCCGATGGCGGCGATGTCCTTTGCGCCCGCTCCGGCGCGCGCGACCGCCTCGCGCGCGGTCGCCACCACCGTCTGCCAGATGTCCTCGGGATCGTGCTCGACCCAGCCGGGCGCGGGATAGATCTGGCGGATTTCGCGCTGGGCGACCGCGAGCGGCCGCAGGTCGGCGTCGAACAGGATGGCGCGCGAGGACGTGGTCCCCTGATCGATGGCTAGCAGACAAGTCATGCCGGCCTCCTACTCGGCGGCGGAAAGCCCGCGCGGCCCGGCCGCGTTCTCCGTCATGAAGGCGGCGAGCCGCGCCGCGTCCGCCGCCGGCAGCTTCAGTCCGAGCTTGGAGCGCCGCCACAGCACATCCTCGGCGGTCTGCGCCCATTCGCGCTCCATCAGATATCGGACCTCGGCGGCGGTGAGGTCCTCGCCGAAACGCGCACCGAGATCGCCCATGTCGCGCGCGCCGGAAAGAATGTCGTCGAGCCGCGTGCCGTAGGCCCTGGCGAGACGGCGGGCATGCGCTTCGCCGACGAAAGGCCAGCGGCGGCGCGTCTGCGCAACGAGCGCCGGCACGCCGTCGATCGGAAAATCGCCGCCCGGCAACGGCGCGTCGCGCGTCCAGATCGGCCGCATGACGAAGAACGGCGCCAGCATCGCAAGCGCCGATTCCGCCAGCCGGCGATAGGTCGTGATCTTGCCGCCATAGACCGACAGAAGTGGCGCCTCGCCGTAACGCTTGTCGAGCTCCAGGTGATAGGCGCGGGTGACGTCCTCGGGCTTGCGCGAGCCGTCGTCATGGAGCGCGCGCACGCCGGAATAGGTCCAGACCACGTCGCCGGGCAAGACCGGGCGGCGGAAATAGACCATCGCCGACTCGCACAGATACCTAATCTCGTCATGGTTTGCGGCGACCGCGGAAAGATCGCCGGTAAAATCGCGGTCGGTGGTGCCGATCAGCGTGTAGTCGCCCTCATAGGCGATGGCGAACACGATGCGCCCGTCCGCATTCTGGAACAGGTAGGCCTCGTCGTGGTCGAACAGTTTCGGCACCACGATATGGCTGCCCTGCACGAGGCGGGTGCGCGGGGCCTGCGGGCGCCGCAGCACCATCTCGTCGACCTCCGACGCCCAGGGACCGGCGGCGTTGACGAGCGCGCGGGCGGTCGCGATCTCGCGGGTGCCGCGATGGGTGAGCGAAAGCCGCCACAGGTCGGTGCGCTCGGCGCGCACGCATTTGGTGCGGGTGCGGATCTGCGCGCCGCGATCGGCGGCGTCGCGCGCATTGAGCACCACGAGGCGCGCGTCGTCCACCCAGCAATCCGAATACTGGAACGCGTACTTGAAGCGCCGCTTGAGCGGCACGCCGGCGGGATGGTGGGTCAGGTCGATAGTGCGGGTCGGCGGCAGCAGGCGGCGGCCGCCCAGCCGGTCGTAAACGAACAGGCCCATGCGGATGCACAGCGCCGATCGCATGCCGCCCCCCGGCGGCAGCGTGAAGCGCAGCGGCCGGATGATCTGCGGCGCCATGCGCCAGAGAACCTCGCGCTCCGCCAGCGCCTCGTGCACGAGCTGCAGCGCGCCCCGCTCGAGATAGCGCAGGCCGCCATGGATCAGCTTGGTGGAGGCCGACGAGGTGCCCGACGCGAGGTCGTTCTGCTCCACCAGCAGCACGCGCAGGCCCCGCCCGGCCGCATCCCGGGCGATGCCGGTGCCATTGATGCCGCCGCCGATGATCGCCAGGTCGAAATCGGCCATCACGTGATTCTCTACAACTGCCGCAGAATGCGCGGGCCGCGCGCATCCCTCAAGCGCCATGACGCACGCTTCGACCTATTGCCGACCGGACAGTCCGCAACTTTGCCGCAAATCGGATTATGGTAGCCGGCGAACGACGTCGCACGGCCCCGCCGGCCGCCGCCTGGAACAGCCGATGCCCGCCCCCCGCCTCCTCGTCATCGAAGGCAACAATGCCGACGGCCGCGCCTTGCTCAAAGCCGCCGGCGGCCGGGCGCCGAGCGAGGGATATGCCGAGCTGCTGCGCGAATTGCTGCCGAAGGCGGCCGTCGACGTCTGCTATCCGGCCGATCCGGGCGCCAACCTGCCCGACAGCGCGGGCTTGGAAAGCTACGACGGCGCGGTCATCACCGGCTCGGCCTTGCACGTCTATCAGCGCGGACCCCATGTCGACCCGCAGATCGAGCTGACGCGCGCGGTGCTCGCCGCCGGGACGCCGCTGTTCGGGAGCTGCTGGGGCCTGCAGCTCATCACGGTGGCTGCCGGCGGCAGCGTGCGGCGCAATCCGAAGGGCCGCGAGATCGGCTTCGGGCGCCGCATCCGCCTGACCGCCGCCGGCCGCGGACATCCGATGTATGCCGGCAAGGACGAGGTCTTCAACTCGGTCACCGTCCATCTCGACGAGGTCGAGACGGCGGCGCCGGGAACGCAGGTGCTCTCCAGCAACCTGATGTCGACGGTGCAGTCGGCGGAGGTGCGTTACGGCCAGGCGGTGGCCTGGGGCGTGCAATATCACCCCGAATATACGCTCGCCGACATTGCCGCGACGCTGCGGCGCTACGGCAAGACGCTGATCGACGAAGGCTTCTTTCCCGACGAGGTGAACCTGCTCGCCTATTCGAAAGAGCTCGACGCGGTCCATGCCGACCCGGGCATCAAATGGCTCGCATGGCGCCACGCGCTCGACCAGATGATCCTCGACAAGGCAATCCGGGTGAAGGAGATCAGCAACTGGATCGTGCACCAGGTGCAGCCGACGCGCGCGCAGCGCGGCCGCCAGTAGATCGATCTTTCGTCACATTTCATTTTGTCGAACCTCATTTTGTCGAACCGCGTGCGCCGCGCGGCGGCGCGAAACTTCCGTCACGGTCCGGACGCGGCACGACCGCACGAAGAACACATCGCACGCACATCCGTAGCCGGCTTGTTCCGGGACGCCCTGTTCCGGGAAACACGCGCGCGCCGCAAAGATGAAGATCAGACGGGCACGCTCACTGCCGTGTGATCGGCACGATGCAACGAAATCCGCGATCGTTTCTTAACCCGCTGGAGGAAGCGCCCTTCGGGCAGACGTCGACAATGAAACATCGGAGAAACAGCATGACGATCCTGAAGACTTCTTTCCTCGCCGCCGCCCTGGCGACCGGGCTCGTGGCTTCCGCCGGCGCGATCACGTTGCAGACCACCGACGGTCCGCGCGAGCACGGCGCCCCGCCGCAGGCGCACGAGGCGCAGCCCTGGATGAATGACGGCTACGGTGCTTATGCGAGCACGCTCCCGGCCCCGCGCCAGTATCAGGGCGTGCCGATTGAGCATTATTCGCCGCGCGTCGACATCCAGTAAGGCTGACTGTCAGCAAGATCGACTGGCCTAAATCCTGCCGGCAGCGGAGCATTTCGCTGCCGGCAGGATGATTGCTGAGCGGCCGCGATGCGCGTCAGTTCTTCAGCCGGTAGCCGGTGCGGAAAATCCACCACACGACGGCAAGACAGAGCGCGAGAAACAGGAGGGTCATGGCAAGGCTCAGCCCGACGCCGACATCGGAAATGCCGTAGAAGCTCCAGCGGAAGCCGCTGACCAGATAGACCACCGGATTGAACAGCGTCACCGTCCGCCAGAACGGCGGCAATATATCGATCGAATAGAACGAGCCGCCGAGGAAGGTCAGCGGCGTGATCACGAGCATCGGGATGACCTGCAGCTTCTCGAAGCCGTCGGCCCAGATGCCGATGATGAAGCCGAGCAGGCTGAAGGTGACGGCGGTGAGCAGGAGGAACGCCACCATCCAGAGCGGATGGTCGATCCGCAGCGGCACGAACAGGCCGGCGGTGGCGAGAATGATAAGCCCGAGGACGAGCGACTTGGTCGCCGCCGCCCCGACATAGCCGAGCACGATCTCGAACGCGGACACCGGCGCGGAGAGGATTTCATAGATCGTGCCGGTGAAGCGCGGGAAATAGATGCCGAACGAGGCGTTGGCCACGCTCTGCGTGAGCAGCATGAGCATGATCAGGCCCGGCACGAGGAAGGCGCCGTAGCTCACGCCCTCGATCTGCGGGATGCGCGAGCCGATGGCCGCGCCGAACACGATGAAATAGAGCGAGATCGACAGCACCGGCGAGACGATGCTCTGCAGCAGCGTGCGCGCCGTGCGCGACATCTCGAAGACATAGATCGCGCGGACCGCCCGGAAATTCATCGCTCGCTCACCAGTCCGACGAAGATGTCCTCGAGCGACGACTGCGTCGTGTGCAGGTCGCGGAAGCGGATGCCGGCGGCATTGAGATCGCCGAGCAGGGCGGTGATGCCGGTGCGTTCGCCACGGGTATCGTAATTGTAGATCAGCGCCATGCCTTCGGCGGCGAGTGTGAGCCGGTGCGCGGCGAGGCTGTCGGGGATGGTATCGAGCGGCTTCTGCAGCAGGACGGTCAACTGCTTCCGGCCGAGCTTGCGCATCAGCTCGGCCTTCTCCTCGACCAGCACGATCTCGCCGCGGTTGATCACGCCGACGCGGTCGGCCATCTGCTCGGCTTCCTCGATATAATGCGTGGTCAGGATGATGGTGACGCCGGAATCGCGCAGCGCGCGCACGACGTTCCACATGTCCTTGCGCAGCTCGACGTCGACGCCCGCCGTCGGCTCGTCGAGGAATAGCACGCGCGGCTCGTGCGAGAGCGCCTTGGCGATCAGCACGCGCCGCTTCATGCCGCCCGAGAGCGTGCGCAGCATCGAGTCCTTCTTCTCCCAGAGCGAGAGATCCCTGAGCACTTTCTCGATATGGGCGGGGTTGGCCGGCTTGCCGAACAGACCGCGGCTGAACGCCACCGTCGCCCACACTGTCTCGAACGCGTCCGTGGTCAGTTCCTGCGGCACGAGGCCGATCGTTGAGCGCGCGGCGCGGTAGTCGGCGACGACGTCGTGGCCGTCGACGGTGACGCGGCCCGCGGACGGATTGACGATGCCGCAGATGATGGAGATGAGCGTGGTCTTGCCGGCCCCGTTGGGACCGAGCAGCGCGAAAATCTCGCCGCGGCGGATGTCCAGGCTGATGTCTTTCAGCGCCCGGAAGCCGCCGGCATAGGTTTTCGACAGGTTGGCGACGGAGATGACGGACATGGCAATACCGCCACCGATGTAGCGAGTTTCGCGGCGAATGGAAGGCGCGGCGGGGAAAATGTCAGCCGTAGAGGCGGGCATTCTGCTCGCGCAGCACGTTCTTCTGGACCTTGCCCATGGTATTGCGCGGCAGGTCGTCCACAAAAAGAACACGCTTGGGCAGCTTGAACCTGGCCAGCCGCCGCTCCAGCTCGGCGATGACGGCCTTCTCGCTCAAGGCCGCCCCCGGCTTGCACACGACCACCGCCGTCACGCCTTCGCCGAAATCCGGATGCGGACAGCCGATCACGGCGGACTCGACCACACCCGGCAGGGCGTCGATCTCGCTCTCGATCTCCTTCGGGTAGACGTTGAAGCCGCCGGTGATGATCAGGTCCTTGGCGCGGCCCACGATATGGACATAGCCGCGCGCGTCGATCTTGCCGACGTCGCCGGTGATGAAGAAACCGTCGGCGCGGAACTCGGCCTTGGTCTTTTCCGGCATGCGCCAATAGCCGGGAAAGACGTTGGGCCCGCGCACCTCGATGCCGCCGACCTCGCCCTGCGCCAGCACGCGCCCGGTCTCCGGATCGGCGATGCGCACGTCCACGCCGGGCAGCGCAAAGCCGACCGTGCCGGCGACGCGCTCGCCGTCATAGGGATTGGATGTGTTCATGTTGGTCTCGGTCATGCCGTAGCGCTCGAGGATGGCGTGACCGGTCTTCTCGCGGAACTCGGTATGCGTCTCGGCCAGGAGCGGCGCCGAGCCCGAGGTGAACAGGCGCATGTGCGCACAGGCCTGCCGCGTCAGGCCGGGATGCCTGAGCAGGCGGGTATAGAAGGTCGGCACGCCCATCATCGACGTCGCCTGCGGCAGCAGGCGCATCACCTCGTCGGCATCGAATTTCGGCAGGAAGATCATTGCCCCGCCGGCGAGCATGACGGTATTGCCGGCCACGAACAGCCCGTGCGTGTGATAGATCGGCAGCGCGTGCAGCAGCACGTCGTTCGCCGTGAAGCGCCAGTATTCGCGCAGCGTCTCGGCGTTCGAGGACAGGTTGCGGTGCGTGAGCATCGCGCCCTTGGAGCGGCCGGTGGTGCCGGACGTATAGAGAATGGCGGCGAGGTCCTCGTGCGTGCGCGCCACGTCGGCAAAGCCGGCGGGCGCCCCGGCGGCGGCCTCGCTCAGGCTGCCGCGGCCCGCGGCATCGAGCGTCTCGACCGCGCGCACGCCGCGCCGCGCCGCGATCTCGCCGATCCCCGCGCGCTTTGCGGGATCGCAGACCACCAAAGCCGGCTCGGCGTCGCCGATGAAATAGTCGAGCTCGGCGAGCGTATAGGCGGTGTTGAGCGGCAGATAGACCGCGCCCGCGCGCAGCGTGGCGAGATAAAGCAGGAAGTTCTCCGGCGTCTTCTCCACCTGCACCGCGACGCGGTCGCCCGGCTGCACGCCGGCGCGCACGAGCGTATCGGCAAGCTGCGCGGTGCGCGCCAGCATGTCGGCGTAGGTGAGGACGGCGCCGGCCGGGGTGCGGATGAAGGCCTTCTGCGGAGACGCGATCCGGCCGCGGATCAGGCTGAACAGATTCATTGACGTGGCGCGTCCTATCCCGAAACAGGCACCAGCTCGACGGGGGCCGAGCGCACCATGCGCTTCACGCTGCCGGATGCGGCGATGCTGCGATGCTGCGCATAAGCCTCGTGGTTCTGCTCGATATAATCAAGATCGTAAAGGTAGTTGACCATGATGCCGTGCGACTGGCGGATACCCTTCTCGGAGCCGTCGCCCAGGAAATCGATCTGCTCGAGGCGCGCACCGTTGCCGAGATGGAAGCGCGCCACGGCATCGACAGGAGTGCCGCGCGGCGTCTTGGCGCGCAGGAAATAATAGGCGGCGGCGCGCATGAGCGGCTCGCGCACCGGTTCGCTGAAATCCGGATGCTGCCACCAGCCTTCGATATCGAGATTTTCGAGCAATGCGCGATCCTCGTTCGACAGCGCGAGCGACTTCTCGGCGTTGCGCTCGCGGCGCAGCCATTCGGCGAAATTGGGCGCCGGCGACAAGGTGACGAAGCGCGAGAGCCGCGGCATGTCGCGCGAGACCTCCTCCACCACCTGCTTGATCAGGAAATGGCCGAAGGTGACGCCGGCAAGCCCGCGCTGGCAGTTGGAGATCGAATAGAACACCGCCGTCGTGGCCTTTTCCGGATCGAGGCCCTCGCGCTGCGCGGTCAGGATGGGGGCGATGGAATCGGCGATCTCGCGGGTCAGCGCCACCTCGACGAAGATCAGCGGCTCGTCGACGAGCGCGGGATGGAAGAAGGCGTAGCAGCGGCGGTCCGGCGGATCGATGCGCCGGCGCAGGTCGTCCCAGCTGCGGATCTTGTGCACCGCTTCGTGCTTGATGATTTTTTCGAGGATGTTGGCGGGCGTCGACCAGTCGATCCGGCGCAGCACCAGAAAGCCGCGGTTGAACCAGGACGAAAACAGGTGGACGAAATCGGCATCGACGACGCGCAGGTCGTCGCGATGATCCATGGCGTCGAGCAGCTGCTCGCGCATGCGCACGAGCGCCGCCGTGCCGCCGGGCGCCAGGTTCAGCCGGCGGAACAGCTCCTGCCGCCGCGGCTCGGCGGCGTGGTGGATTTCGGCGATGGTCTCCTCGGTCTCGTCCTTCTGCCAGCGGCCGACCGCGGCATGCAGCCGCGTGCGGTCGGGCCCGAAGCGCGAGGCCAGCGCCTCGAAGAAGGCGATGCGCGGACCGGTCGTCAGCGCGGCATAGGTGGCGAGGATTTCGCGCGCGAGCGCCACGCCCGACGCCTCGCCGCGTCCGCTCAGCAGCGCCTCGCACAATTCGATCAGCGTGTCCGACTGGCGCGCGGCGCCGGGGCGGGCCGGACGCGTGCGGTCGAGCAGCGCCCGGCCGCGCTCGGCAATGGTCTGCAGCATGTCGCCAAAAAAACTGCCGTTCATGATGCCTCGCTCCGCCCGCACACTCGCCGATGCGCCGACATCCGAGGCGCCGCGCCTCATTGCAACGGGATTGTTGCAATGCCGCAAAACCGGGAGCCCGCGAGGGGGGCAATAAAATCCACCAAATGTGTCTACAAAACGAGTGTGAATGTATACAAGACGGCTTGTACAGTACGCAAGGAGATGGCCTAATAGCTCCACCAAACAATAAGGCGCGTGACAGAACGGGCCAGGGGATGAAGCTCAAGGACCAGATCGAAAACGAGATCGTGACCGGCCGGTTGCATCCGGGCGAGCGGCTCGACGAGGCGACGCTCGCCGAGCGCTTCGGCGTCTCCCGCACGCCCGTGCGCGAGGCACTGCACGCGCTCGCAGCCTCCGGCCTGCTCGAGGTGCGGCCGCATCGCGGCGCCATCGTCGCCGAGGTCAGCCCCGAGCGCCTCGTCGAGATGTTCCAGGTCATGGCCGAGCTGGAGGCCATGTGCGGACGGCTTGCCGCGCGGCGCATGACCCCCGCCGATCTTGAAACCCTGCGCGACAGCCACGCCGCCTGCGCGCTCGGCGCCGAGGCCGGCGATGCCGACCGCTACTATTATGACAACGAGCGCTTCCACTTCAGCATCTACGAGGCGAGCCACAACAGCTTCCTGATCGAACAGGCCAAGGCGCTGCACCGGCGGCTGCAGCCCTATCGCCGCCTGCAGCTTCGCGTGCGCAACCGTCTGGCAACGTCCTATCAGGAACACGACGCGATCCTCGCCGCGCTCGTGGACGGCGACAGCGCGCGCGCGGCCACGCTGCTGCGCGATCATGTTGCAGTGCAAGGCGAGCGCTTCGCCGACCTTGTCGCATCGCTGCGTGATCTGAAGCAGGGACCGCGCAACGCGGCGCTGGCATCGTGACGCGCCCGGATGATTCGCCAGGACGTCGGGGGACCCCTATGCTAGAGGCCCGGTCCGAATTTCACCGCTTGTGTCGCGTCGTCGTCGCAAGTTCCTTCCGTCGCTAAGTGACAGAGCGTGATCGCGTGACACTCGTAGAATCGTATCAGCAGCCCGGACACAAGGCGCAGCCGGCGCAATCGGACTCCGTTCTGCTCGACGTGGACAACCTGCATGTCCATTTCGAAACCTCGCGCGGCATGGTGCGCGCGGTCGAAGGCCTGAGCTTCAACGTCAAGCGCGGCGAGATCGTCGCCATCGTCGGCGAATCCGGCTCCGGCAAATCGGTCTCGGCGCTGTCGATCATGCGCCTCCTGCCGAAAATGACCAGCCGCATTCCGCAAGGACGCATCACCTTCGACGGACGCAACCTGCTCGACCTGTCGGACGAGGAGATGCGCGAAATCCGCGGCCAGCACATCTCCATGATCTTCCAGGAGCCGATGACCTCGCTCAACCCGATCCTGACGATCGGGCTGCAGATCACCGAGCCGCTGCAGATCCATCTCGGCATGACGCCCGAGCAGGCGCGCGAACGGGCGATCGAATTGCTCGGCCTCGTCGGCATCCCCGACCCCGCCCGCCGGCTCGAACAATATCCCCACCAGTTCTCCGGCGGCATGCGCCAGCGCGTGATGATCGCCATCGGGCTCGCCTGCAATCCGAAACTGATCATCGCCGACGAACCGACCACCGCGCTCGACGTCACCATCCAGGCGCAGATCCTCGAACTGATGAAGGACCTGTCGCGCCGGCTCAACATCGCGCTCATCGTCATCACCCACAATCTGGGCGTGGTCGCGCGCTATGCCGACCGCGTCATCGTGATGTATGCGGCGCGCCTGGTCGAGGAAGGCATCGCCGAGAACGTCTTCCACAAGCCGCGCCATCCCTATTCGATGGGCCTTCTGCGCTCGGTGCCCCGCCTCGACCGCCCGCGCGGCGCCAAGCTCGAAACGATCGAGGGCCTGCCGCCCAATCTTGCGGTCCCGATGCCCGGCTGCCGGTTCGCGCCGCGCTGCCCGTTCAAGATCGCGATATGCGAACAGGAACCGGGCCTGCTGCAGACCGATCTCGGCGGCCTGTCGCGCTGCCACCGGCATGCGGAAATCGCGGCCGGCAAGCTCGCCTGGACGGGCATCGGCGGCGGCGGCGAGATTCCGGTGGCGAAGGAGACGACGCCGCTGCTGTCGGTGCGCGATCTGGTCAAGCATTTCGAGGTGCGCGGCGGGCTGCGCGGCGACAGCGGCACGGTGCGCGCCGTGCAGGACGTCTCCTTCGACATCTATCCCGGCGAGACGCTCGGGCTCGTCGGCGAATCCGGCTGCGGCAAGACCACGGTCGGCCGCCTGATCCTCAAGCTCGAACAGCCGACCTCGGGCGAGGTGCGCTTCGCGGGCACCGACATCGCCACCGCCTCGGCCGGCGAGATGAAGACGCTGCGGCGGAAAATCCAGGTGATCTTCCAGGACCCCTATTCGTCGCTCAATCCGCGCATGACGGTCGGCGAGATCATCGGCGAGCCGCTGCACGTCTACAAGCTCGTCCCCGGCAGGAAGGAGCAGCACGCCCGCGTGGAGGAATTGCTGCAGCAGGTCGGCCTGCGGCCGGAAATGGCCGCGCGCTATCCGCACCAATTGTCGGGCGGACAGCGCCAGCGCGTCGGCATCGCGCGCGCACTGGCGATGGAGCCGTCATTCATCGTCTGCGACGAAGCGGTCTCCGCGCTCGACGTGTCGATCCAGGGCCAGATCATCAATCTGCTGGAGGACCTGCAGCGCCGGCTCGGCCTCGCCTATCTTTTCATCGCCCACGATCTGGCGGTGGTGCGACACATCTCGATGCGCGTGGTCGTGATGTATTTCGGCCGCGTCATGGAGGTGGCCGATCGCGACACGCTCTATGCCGAGCCGCTGCACCCCTACACCAAGGTGCTGCTCGACGCCGCCCCGGTTCCCGATCCGACGATCGAGAAGGGGCGCGAGCCGCGGCTGATCAAGGGCGAATTGCCGAGCCATCTGGCGCCGCCGTCCGGTTGCGTCTTTAATACCCGCTGCCCGCTGGCAAGCGAGGAATGCCGGCAAGCGGTCCCGCTGCTGCGGGAAATCAAGCCGGGACATTTCGCCGCCTGCATCAAGGTTTGACGATTCCCAGACCATCCAGAAACCGCGGAGTACGATCGAACCCAAGAACACTGCCAACGACATGGAC
Source organism: Pseudorhodoplanes sp. (assembly GCA_019187085.1). Taxonomy (GTDB): domain Bacteria; phylum Pseudomonadota; class Alphaproteobacteria; order Rhizobiales; family Xanthobacteraceae; genus Pseudorhodoplanes. The sequence goes on from JABARS010000001.1 coordinate 96,342, forward strand.
CAACGGAAGAAACCCAAGGAGAAAATATCATGAAGCGATTGTTGGGGACGCTGAGCCTCGCACTGGCGGCCGTCGCGTTTGCGGCCAGCCCGGCGTCGGCGCAGACGCCGAAACGAGGCGGAAATCTGAATTTCGCGATCAGCGCGGAAACGCCGCATTACGACTGCCACGCCAGCGACACCTATGCGACGCTGCACTTCTCGTCACCGTTCTATTCGACGCTGCTGCGCTACAACCTTCCCAAGTTCCCCCAAATCGAGGGCGACCTTGCGAAGTCGTGGACGCTCTCGCCGGACAAGAAGACCTACACCTTCGTCCTGCACGACGGCGTCAAGTTCCACGACGGCACGCCGTTCACCTCCGCCGACATCAAGGCGACCTATGAGCGGCTGCGCAACCCGACCGGCGGCGCGGTGTCGAACCGCAAGGCGACGTTCAGCGACATCGAGGCGATCGAGACCCCGAACCCGACCACCGTCGTCTTCAAGCTGAAGGCGGTGAACGCCTCCATGCTCGACCATTTCGCGAGCCCGTGGAACTGCGTCTATTCGGCGAAGGACCTCGCCGCCGACGCCAACGCGCCGCGCACCAAGATCAACGGCACCGGGCCGTTCACGTTCGTGGAGCACGTCAAGGGCAGCCACGTCGCCGGCAAGAGGAACGAGAGCTACTTCAAGAAAGGCCTGCCCTATCTCGACTCGTACCGCGGCATCTTCACGCTGCAGGCGGCCGCCATGCTGAACGCCCTGCAGGGCGGCCAGGTGCTGGCTGAGTTCCGCGGCGTCTCCCCGGCCGAGCGCGACCGCATGGTCGCGGCCATGGGCGACAAGCTGCGCGTCGAGGAATCGAGCTGGACGCTGAACCTGCTCGTCGCCTTCAACATCGAGAAGCCGCCGTTCAACGACGTGCGCGTGCGCAAGGCACTGCTCATGGCGATCGACCGCTGGGGCGGCAGCCAGGGCCTCTCGCGCATCTCGACGCTCCGCTCGGTCGGCGGCGTGATCCGTCCGGGCTCCCCGCTGGCGACGCCGGAAGCCGAACTGGTGAAGCTGCCCGGCTTCTCCAAGGACATCAAGAAATCGCGCGAGGAAGCCAAGAAGCTGCTCAAGGAAGCGGGCCAGGAGAACCTGAAGTTCACGCTCTGGAACCGCAACCTCGCCATGCCCTACACGCCGGCCGGCATCTTCCTGGTCGACCAGTGGCGGCAGATCGGCGTCGAGGTCGAACACAAGCAGTCCGACACCGCGCCCTATCTCGCCGCCCTGCGCAGCGGCAATTACGAGGTGGCGGTCGACTTCTCCAACCTGTTCAACGACGACGCCACGCTCGCTCTCTCGAAATATCTGTCGCACAAAAACAACCCGCTCAATCTATCGCGGGCCAATGACGATGTGATCGACGATCTCTACGAGAAGCAGTTGCGCGAGGGCGACGTGGCCAAGCGCAAGGGCTTCATTCAGGCCCTCGAGAAGCGCCTGTTCGAGCAGGCCTATCAGCAGCCGCTCCTATGGTGGCACCGCATCGTGCTCACCCACAAGACCGTCATGGGCTGGAAAATGTCCCCGAGCCACAATCTCGGAGGCGATCTGGCCGAGGTCTGGCTGAACCAGTGACGTGACACGAAATCCTCTCCCCGCGCCCGCGGGGAGAGGGCCCCCTTCAGAGTGAGAAGACCATGCTCCGTTATGTCGTCAGCCGCGTCCTGCTCACGATCCCCACGCTTCTGGGTGTCGCGGTCCTTGTATTCTTCATGCTACGCATCGTGCCCGGCGACGTCGTGGAGGTGAAGCTGCGCGGCGACGGCGGCAACGTCTCGCAAGAGGCGATCGAGATGGAGCGCAAGAAGCTCGGCCTCGACAAGCCGCTGATGACGCAGTTCGGCGACTGGATGGTCGGGGTCGCCACGCTCGACTTCGGCAAGTCGATGTGGACCGAGCGCCCGGTCATGGAGGAAATCTCGCTGCGGCTCGAACTGTCCTTGCAGGTCGCGATCATGGCGACGCTGATCGCGGTCTTCATCGCGATACCATTGGGGACGACAGCCGCGTTATTCCGCGATACCTGGATCGATTACGTCGTGCGCATCGTCACGATCGGCGGGCTCTCGATCCCCTCGTTCTGGTTCGGCATGCTGATCATGCTGAGCCTGCTCGCCTTCTTCAACTGGCTGCCGCCGATCACCTTCACGCCGATCTATGTCGATCCGGTGGCCAATATCACGCAATTGATCTGGCCGGCGCTGGCGGTCGGCTACCGCTATTGTGCGGTCGTCGCGCGCATGATCCGCTCTTCGCTGCTGGAGGTCCTCAACGAGGACTATATCCGCACCGCCCGCGCCAAGGGCGTCTACGAGAAGCTCGTGATCTCGCGCCACGCGCTGCGCAACGCGCTCCTGCCGGCGATCACCGTGATCGGCCTCGAATTCACCTTCCTGGTTGGCGGCCTCGTGGTCACCGAGCAGGTCTTCAACCTCAACGGCATCGGCCAGTTGTTCGTGCAGAGCGTCTCGCGCAACGACTTCACCCTGATCCAGGGCATGGTGATGCTGATCGCCGCCTTCTATGTCTTCGTCAATCTCGCGGTCGACGTGCTCTATGCCGTGTTCGATCCGCGCATCCGCTACACCTGACCGACGAGCCCGCCATGTCGCTAGCCTTGCCCACGCCGACCGCCGCCATGAAATCGCCGAACAAGGTGGTGGAATTCTGCCAGCAGCAGCCGCTCGGCGCGGTCAGCTTCGTGATCATCTTCGCGATGATGTTCGCCGGCATTTTCTGCGAACTGGTCGCGCCCTACGATCCGCTCGCCATCGACTTCGCCTCGCTGCTGGTGGCGCCGTCCTGGGAGCATTGGTGCGGCACCGACGCGTTCGGCCGCGACATCTGCTCGCGGCTGATCTACGGCTCGCGCACCGCGCTCGTGATCGGCTTCACCTCGTCCTTCATCGGCTCGACGCTCGGCGCGATGCTGGGCGTCGCCTCGGCCTATTTCGGCGGGCGGATCGACAACTGGATCCAGCGCGTGATGGACATCCTGCTCGCGTTCCCGCTGATCGTGCTGGCGCTCGTGGTCGTGGCGGCGCTGCGCAAGTTCGTGATCGGCGGCGTCGACATGAACCTGATCATCGCCATCGCCATCCCGATCATCCCGCGCGTGGCGCGCGTGGTGCGCGCCGCCGCGCTCGGCGTGCGGGTGATGCCCTATGTCGATGCCGCGCGCGCGGCCGGCTATTCCGACAGCCGCATCATCTTCCGCCACATGGCGCCCAACGTTGTGGCGCCCTACCTGATCATGCTCACCGCCTTCATCGCCCAGGCGATCCTGGCGGAGGCCTCGCTCTCCTTCCTCGGCCTCGGCGTGGTCGAGCCGACGGCGGCCTGGGGCCTGATGCTGTCGGGCAATGCCGCCGACTTCTACCGCGAGGCGCCGTGGATGATCCTGTTCCCCGGCGCGGCGATCAGCCTTGCGGTGTTCGCCTTCAACCTGTTCGGCGATGTCCTGCGCGACTATCTCGATCCGCGCTTCAAGGTGTGACACCACTTCTGCCATCGTGCTTTGTCATGGCCGGGCTTGTCCCGGCCATCCCGTTTGGGTGAGCATTGCGTCCCCAAACGGGATGCCCGCAACAAGCGCGGGCATGACAATCGAGAGCTTCACTGGAGTTATTCATGTCCCGCCCGCTGTCTGGAATCCGCGTCCTCGAACTGGCGCGCATCCTCGCCGGGCCGTGGGCCGGCCAGATCCTCGCCGATCTCGGCGCCGACGTGATCAAGGTGGAGCGGCCGGGCGCCGGCGACGACACGCGCGGCTGGGGGCCGCCGTTCGTGGAGGGCCCCGCCGGCGAAAATCTCGGCGCCGCCTATTATCACGCCTGCAATCGCGGCAAGCGTTCGGTCGCCGTCGATTTCGAGAGCGAAGCCGGCCGGCGCATCGTGCGCAAGCTGGCAAACCGGTCGGACGTGCTGATCGAGAATTTCAAGGTCGGCGGCCTCGCCAAGTTCGGTCTCGATCATGCGAGCCTCGCCCCGGACAATCCGCGCCTCGTCTATTGCTCGGTGACCGGCTTCGGCCAGGACGGTCCCTATGCCCATCGCGCCGGCTACGACCTGATGATCCAGGGCATGAGCGGGATCATGAGCCTGACCGGCGAGGCGGACGGCGATCCCATGCGCATGGGCGTCGCCTTCGCCGACGTCTTCACCGGCGTGTATTCGGCGCTCGCCATCCAGTCGGCGCTGATCCAGCGCGAACACACCGGCCGCGGCTGTCATATCGATATGGCGCTGCTCGACACCCAGGTCGGCGTGCTGGCCAACCAGGCGCTGTTCTACCTCGCCTCCGGGCGCATCCCGCCGCGGCTCGGCAATGCCCACGCCACCGTCGTGCCCTATCAGGTGTTTCCGGTCGCGGACGGCCACATCATCATCGCCTGCGGCAACGACAGCCAGTTTGCCCGGCTCGCCGTGCTGCTCGGCGATCCCTCGCTCGCCGACGATCCCGATTTCCGCACCAATGCCGGGCGCGTCACCCATCGCGAACGCCTGATCCCGCGCATGCTGCCGCTGACGGCGAAATTCCGGCGCGAGGACCTGCTGCAGAAGCTGGAGGCGGCCGGGGTCCCGGCCGGTCCGATCAACACGCTGGCGGACGTCTTTGCCGATCCGCAGGTCGCCCATCGCGGCCTGCGCATCGATGCGGCGCATCCGGCGGCGCGCGGCGGCGCCATCCCCGGCGTGCGCAGCCCGATCGTCATCGACGGCTGGCGGGCGCAGAGCGAGCGGGCCTCGCCCGCGCTCGGCGAGCATACCGAAGAAGTCCTGCGCGAGATCGGCGAAGCGTAGCCGGCTTATCCGCGGAACAGCATGTCGCGCGTCAGCGCGTCGAGATGCTGAACCGCCTGCAGGGCATTTTGCAGCGCCTCGCGTTCGCGCGCAGCCAGCCGCGAGACCTGCACCTTGTTGCTCGGGGCGCGCCCGGCCGCGATGTCCTCAACCTGCTGACGCAGGATGAGGTCGAGAAAGACCGCCTGCGCGTCCGACAGCGCATCGAGGTCCTTCGCGCCGCCGATGCCGAGCGCCTTGAGGCCGGCGAGCCGCGCCGGCGTCGCGCGCTCGACGACGTGATGGCATACCGCCAGCACGCGCGCGGTGCTGACCACGCCGAACAGGCCGGCTTTCTTCAGATCGATGCGTCCTGCGCTCGTCTTGATGCCGCCGAACAGGCCGATTCCGCTCTCGACGCTGCCCGAGGCTTCCGCGAGCAGCTTGGCGAACGTGCTCTGGCCGCGCGCGGCCTCGAACGCCGCGCGCCACACGACGTCGGCCAGATGACCGTCGCCATGGACGCCGCGCAGGTCGAAGAAGATATCGACCGCCAGCAGGTCTTGCGGGCTCGAGCGCTGGATCCAGTCCGCGATGCGCGCGTTCCAGGTCGCGACCGACCCGCGCCAGAGCGGGTTCTTGGCCATGATCCCGCCGACGCAATACGGCACGCCGACCTCGTGCAGGATGTCGGCGACATGGATGCCAAGGCGGGCGAACCACGCATCCTCGCGCCCCTGCGGCGCGCCTTCGGCGAACACGATGGCATTGTCCTGGTCCATGGCGAGCAGGCTCTCGCCGCGCCCGGCCGAGCCGAGCACGACGAACGCATAGGCGCAGGGCGGCGCGCCATGCCCCTCTTCCGCGAGCCGCGCCTCCGCGAGCACCGCCGCGCGGCGCGTCAGCGCGCCCAGCTCGCGTGAAATCACCGCGGCGATGTCGCGGGCCGGCACCTCCTCGTCGAGCAGGGAGGCGGCGACCTGCGGCAGCTTGGCCCAAGCCACACCGAGCTGGTGCACATCGGTCGCCTCGTCGATCTCGTCGCCGAGCGACACCGCCTCGCCCGCGCGCAGCCGCAACAGATTGCGCGCCGAGAGCGCGCCGACGATACGGCCGAGATCGTCGACCACGCCGAGATGCCGGAAATGCAGCCGCGCCATGCGCCCGATCGCGCGATAGACGAAAGCATCCACCGGCACCGCCGCCAGCGGCCTGCACATGATCGATTCCACCGGTGCCGACAGCGCGTCGGCGCCCCGCTGCGCCAGCGCGCGCAGGATGTCGCGCTCGGTCACGATGCCGGCGTCGGCGGCCATGATCCCGTTCTCGTCGGCATCGGTGCCGCGCACATAGAGCGAGGAGACCCGCTCCTCCATCATGCGGCTGAGGGCCTCGCCCACGGGGCGGCCCTGCGCGATGAATTTCGCGGGCGCGCTCATCACGTCACGCACGCGATGGCGGTAGGGATAGCTGTCGATGCGGCCGAGCGCGCGCTCGGCGTCGCGGCGCGCAGGCGCGGCGACCGCCTCGATCCAGCCGGCGCGGTGCTGCTCGTCGAGCACGTCGGTGAGCGCCCGGCAGGACGCCATGGCTTCGGCGAGCGTGCGGATGCCGCCCTCGCGCAGCTTGGGAACGAGAGCGCGGAAAATCCGCGCGGTGGTGACGGCGTCGCCGAGCGCGGAATGCCGCCCGGTGCCCTCGACGCCGAGCCAGCTCGACAGGCTCTCCAGCGAGTAGCTGGCAAGCGCCGGCGACGCGACCTGCGCCAGCAGCCGGGTATCGAGCGTGCGCGGACGACGGAATTCGATCCCGGCCCGCTCACATTCGCGCTTGAGCACAGCCAGATCGAACCCGACCGTGTGCCCGATCACCACGCGCCCGCCGATGAATTCCTGCAGCTGCGGCCAGGCCGCGGCAAAATCCGGGGCATCGGCCAGCGTCACCTCGTCGATGCCGTGGATGGCGGTGGCGGCCGCCGGCACCGGCTCGTCCGGCCGCACCAGGAGCCGCAGCGTCGCGCCTTCGTCGACCCGCCCGTTATGGATCCGCACCGCGCCGATTTCGACCACCCGCGCCCTGGCGGGATCGAGACCCGTGGTCTCGGTATCGAGGACGACCGCATCGAGCGCCATCAGGGGCGTGGCATGATTCGCGCTCGTCATGGTCTCCTCATGCGCTGCCGGAGGCGACAATCATCCGCTGGATTCAGCCTGACGCAATTGCGCGACCATGCTCGCCACATCCATGCGCTTGATCAATTCCTGCTGGCTGTGAACAAGATTGAGTTTCAGGAAACTGAGCGTCGTGCCCTCGTCATCCGAGCGCATGTCTTCGTGAATCGGCATCATCTCGAAATACCGCTTCGCATATTGTTCGGGGATATCGATGGCCCGTTTCGGCGGATGGGTGCTGACCTGGTCGAGCTTGAGCGCAAGCGCGCTGCGCGCGTCGCGCCAGACCTCCTCGCCGATCTGCGGCGGCACCGGATAGCGGTCGAAGACCGACAGCACGAGATCGATAAACTCGTCGTGCAGGGCCCGTCGTTCCTTTTGGTCGTCGCCGACATGCGGGCGCAGCACGCCCTCCACCATTTCGCCGACCATGGCGAGACCCAGTGGATAGGCCTTCCAGCGCGATTCCTCGACCGACTTCTGGAAATCAGGCTCCGACAGCATGGAATTGGCATAGGGGCCGGCGCGCGCGCGCGAATACTCGAAAATGCCTTTCTGCATCAGAAAGGCAGCCTGTTCGTCGATGAAATCCGCCAGGTCCTTCACCGTGCGGATCGGAGGCGTGCGGCGGAAGAAGCCCAATAAGGCCATGTGTTTCATCCCCTAGCGGCGAGACAACAGGTTTTTTCGCAATTGCGAAACCCCCTTAGGCTGAAAATCCCAAATATTTCAAAGTCTAATTTATCCTCTTTTGGCCGAAAGTCTTATAAGGTCGGGGTCTGCCTCAATGTTACCTTTTTCCATCGTCTCCCGACCCGGCTGCAAGACCGGGCGCGGAGCAGCGGCATCGGGGGGAAGCCGCAAACAGCCGACACTCGGTACCCCCCGCATTATCACACCCCGGCCCGGCAACGGGTCCGGATTCAAAAAGGGAGGGTCTACACTCCATGGCTACTTCTTCAAACGACGAAGCCCACTGGAAGAAGACAACCAACCTGATGTGGATACACCTCGGGATTTGGGTTTTCTTCGGGTACATCGTTCACATGTTCGCGCCTGCGCTGAACAAAATCATCATCCTCGGCTTCCCGCTCGGCTTCTACATGGCCGCGCAGGGCTCGCTGATCGCATTCGTGGTCGCCCTGTTCGTCTTCGCCAAGCAGCAGGACGCCATCGACCGCGAATTCGGCGTGGCTGAAGACGACTGAGGGGAGAGACACACATGGCTACTCAAACTTCAGGCGGCGGCGACTTCATCAATAATCTTGGAAAAATCTACGGCTTCTATGCTGGCGGCTTCCTGGCGTTCGTCGTCCTGCTCGGCATCCTCGAGCAGTTCGGCGTTCCCAACCGCGTCCTCGGCTATCTGTTCGTGTTCTTCACGCTGGCGGTCTACGCCATCATCGGCGTGCTCTCGCGCACGGCGCAGGTTTCCGAATACTACGTCGCGGGCCGGCGCGTTCCGGCCTTCTATAACGGCATGGCAACGGGCGCAGACTGGATGTCGGCGGCCTCGTTCGTCGGTATGGCCGGCACGCTCTTCCTGCTCGGCTATGACGGCATGGCCTGGGTGCTCGGCTGGACCGGCGGCTACGTGCTGGTGTCGGTGCTGGTCGGTCCGTATCTGCGCAAGTTCGGCGCCTATACGGTTCCCGACTTCATGGCCTACCGGTTCGGCGGCAACTTCGCCCGCTTTATCGCGGTCCTCGTGCTGTTCTCCGCCTCGTTCACCTATGTGACGGCGCAGATTTACGGCACCGGCATCATCGCCTCACGGTTCCTTGGCATGTCGTTCGAACTCGCGGTGTTCGTGGGCCTTGCCGGCATCCTGCTCTGCTCGATGCTGGGCGGCATGCGCGCGGTGACCTGGACGCAGATCGCCCAGTACATCGTGCTCATCGTTGCCTACCTGACCCCGATCATCATCCTGTCCACCAAGCATTACGGAATTCCGATTCCGCAATTGACTTACGGACAGGCGATTGCGGAAATCACTGCCCGGGAAGGACAGATGGTGCAGGCCGGGCTGGCAACCGCGGCGGCTCTCAAGCCACACATCCAGCCGTGGTTCACCTACAGCCCGCTGAATTTCTTCGGCATCATCTTCTGCATGATGGTCGGTACGGCGTCCCTGCCGCACATCCTGATGCGCTACTTCACCACCCCGTCGGTGCGTGAAGCCCGTCAGTCGGTGGCCTGGTCGCTGTTCTTCATCTTCCTGCTGTACTTCTCGGCGCCGGCCTATGCGGCATTCTCCAAGCTCGAGGTGTATTCCAACATCATCGGCAGAGATGTCACTCAGCTGCGACCCTGGTTGTTCACCTGGGGTGAACTCGGCCTGATCAAGATCTGCGGCCAGAACGCCGTGAATCTGGATGCGGCCGTGGCCGCCTGTAAGGCGATCGCCGGACACCCCGGCGTGGTGCGTCTGCAGGACTTCGTGATCAACACGGACGTGATCGTGCTTTCCACTCCGGAAGTCGCGGGCCTTCCGTACGTGATCTCGGGCCTGGTCGCCGCCGGCGGTCTCGCCGCCGCGCTGTCGACCGCGGACGGCCTCCTGCTCGCCATCGCCAACGCGCTTTCGCACGACGTCTACTACAAGATGCTCGATCCGAACGCGCCGACGGTGCGGCGACTGCTGATCGCCCGTATCCTGCTGCTGGTTGTGGCCATCGGCGCCGCAACACTGGCATCGACCAAACCGGGTGACATCCTGGCGATGGTCGGCTGGGCGTTCTCGCTGGCAATGGCGGGCAACTTCCCGGCGCTCGTCATGGGCATCTGGTGGAAGCGGGCAACGACCACGGGTGCGGTCGCGGGGATGATCGCGGGCTTCGGCCTGTGCATCTTCTACCTCGTGACCACCCGGTATTATCCGCAGGCGGGCGTGTCGTACTTCGGCATGAAGGCCCTCACCAACCCGGTCACCGGCGCTCCGCTGGTCGACATCGCCAAGACGATGGCTGATCCGAAGTGGCTCGCCGACGTGCCCGCGAGCGCCGCCAATCCGCTCCAGTCCAAGATCGGCTGGTTCGGGATGAACAACATCCTGTGCGGATTGCTCGGAATGCCTCTCGGCTTCCTCGTGATCTACGTGGTCAGCCTGATGGGCAAGGCGCCGTCGGCGGAGATGCAGGCCTTTGTGGACGAAATCCGCAAGCCGCGCGGCCGCACGGTGCTGCAGGAGAAGGACTAAGCCATAACGTAACGGCTTACCCCGAACATGGAGCGGGGCCTGCGGGCCCCGCTCTTTTTTTGCGCGACCCCGCGCGGGCTTTCCGCTAAAAGCTAAAAGATGGCGGCGGGCGCCCCCCCCCGCGAAAACGGACAAGGCAATGACGGGCTCTTTCTGGAACCTCTGGTATTTTCACATCCCAAATTTCATCCTGGCGGTCGTAATGTACACGATGCTGGGCCGGGTTCTGCTCGGGTTGATCATGGATCGCCACTCGAAGAATTATATCTGGCGCGGCTTCTGTGCGATCACCGATCCGTTTCTCAACCTCATCTCCCGTGTCACGCCACGAGCGACAGCGCCGGTGGTGCTGTGGCTGTTCGGCTTCGTCTGGTTGTTCTGGCTGCGCGTTCTGCTGGTCGCGATCTTCCTGTCGGCAGGCCTTTTAGGGACGCCCCGATCATGAATGAGCGTAATTTTTATTATATCGGCATCGCCTTCTTCGCGATGATCAACGGAATATTCAATCCGTTTTTCTTTTTCGTGTTCCAGATCTCGGCCTATCTGATGTCGGAGCCGCTGTTCGGAAGCACAGCAGCGATCGCCTATTTCTCGTCGCTCATGCTGTCGACGATTACCGTCATTCTCGGCGGCATACCGGCCGCGCTCTACGAGCGCTATATCGGCGCCAATGACGATTCCACGATCGCGTCCCTGTGGATTTGGCTCGCCGGCACCGCCATCCTCACGCTTCCGGCGCTCGGCAACTTCCTCAAAATCGGACTCTGATCGCCAGAATTCGTGAGTGCCTGCGCGCCGGCCAAACTGGAACCGGCTCTCCGACTGCGCGTTGCCGCCGCAAATAAGTCCGTCAGCATATGCGTGGCACGACCTTTGCTTGATATCTTCGCAATATATGATTTGCGGGAAACGACGAGGGGGCAAATCTCATCTGGAGATAGCCCATGGATTTCTTCTCGGACGGAGTGCCAGACCGTTTATCCCAATACGCCTTTTCGACCCTGGCCCGCGATTCCGGCTTCGTCGCCCTGACCGGCACGACCCTGATGGTCGGCTTCAGTTTCGATCCGCCCCTGGCGCTGATGATCGGCGCCCAGATCGCGCTTATTTTCTGCCTGTTTCTTCTTTATCGCGTCAGCGCCCTGTCGGCCGAACGGCTGGTACGCACGGAAGCCTGGCGCGGACTTGCCCCCCACCAGCGGCCGCGTGACGAATACGGTCTCGCCCGGGCCCGTCAGCGCCTGCAACACGCCATGCTGCATTTTGCGAAGGGATCGTCGGCGATTGCCTGCGCCCTGCTGGCGGGATCGCTGGCCGCGGGCGCATTGAAATAGGGAGGGGACGGATATTACACTCGATCGTGAACGGATTTTGCGTCCGTACTGGACTAGGCTTGCATCCGTGCGGACAAGGCACGAGGGCGACACATGGAACACATGCGCCGTATCGCGTTCGAGACGGTGATGCGCGCGTGCGGGTTCGGTTTCCTGGGGATCATCTGCGTGATGACCGGGATGTCCTTCGACCCCCGCTTTGCCTTTCAGGCCGGCGGACTGCTCACCACCATCATGGCGTTCATCCTGATCCTGAAGTCGCGCGAGGCGCTGACCAAGGATTACCGCAAGACCGAAATGTGGCTCTATATCGAGAAGGACTTCCGGCCGCCGGAAGCCTATGCGCAATGGGCCAGCGCGACAGTGCTGCGCGACACCTATCTCACCTTCGCGCTGTGGACGTCGCTGATCTCGATCGTCATGTGGACGTTTGCGCTGTTGTTTTCGGTCGCGGGCATCAAGGCGACCTATTCGGTGACCGCGCCGTCGGCGCCGCATTACGTGGCGTCGAAGCCGGGCTCCACGCCTCAGCCCGAAGGCGACAATCCCCGCCGGCGGCCGCCCGCGATCAGCTATCAGCTCCGCTGAGGCGCCGACGTTTCAGATCGCCAATGCGTGGCGGCGCTGCTCGATTTGCCGCGGCAGATAGGCGTCGAACTTCGCGCAGATGTTGCGCACGAAAGGCCGGCCGCGCGGCGTGACGCGGAAACCGTCGGACGTCGCTTCGACGAGGCCGTCGACATCCTCGGCGACGATGGCGTCCGCTTCGGCAATGACCGGGTCGGCGGCAGGCCCGAAACGGCGGCGCAACGCCTGCGCCGAGAAATCGAAATCGCACATCAGGCGTTCGATCGCGTCCGCGCGCACGCGGTCGTCCTCGCTCAGCGCCCAGCCGCGCGCCGTCGCAAGCCCGTCGGCGGCGACGTGGCGGGCATAATCCTCACTCGATACGACGTTCTGGGCGTAGCCCTGTGGCAGCCGCGAGATCGACGACGCGCCGAGCCCGAGCAGCGCATCGGCGGCGTCGGTCGTGTAGCCCTGGAAATTGCGCGCCAGCGGCTCCTGCGCGAGCCTGTCGTCGGCGCGCGCAAAATGATCGATGCCGATCTGCCGGTAGCCGGCGGCGATGAGCGTCTCGGCCAGCCGCTGCGACTGGGCGAAGCGCTGCAACGGCCCGGGCAGCGCCTTCTCGTCGATCAGGCGCTGATGCTTGAGGCGCGAAGGCAGATGCGCATAGCCGAAAATCGCGATCCGGTCCGGCGACAGCGTCAGGACCTGCTCCATCGTGCGCACGACGCTTGCTTCCGTCTGGTGCGGGAGCCCGTAAACCAGATCGATATTGATCGAGTCGACGCCGCTGCCGCGGAACAGCTCGACCGCAAGCCGCGTCTCGTCGTAGCTCTGCATGCGCCCGATCGCGCGCTGGACGGCCATGTCGAAATCCTGGACGCCGAGCGAAACGCGGTTGACCCCGATCGCGGCGAAGCTCTCGACCTGGTCGCGGGCGAGCAGACGCGGATCGATCTCGACCGCGAACTCGGCGCCGACGGCGATGGTGAAGCGCTCGCGCAAAGCGGCGCCCAGGCGCAGGATGTCCTCGGCCTGCAGGATGTTCGGCGATCCGCCGCCCCAATGCTGATGGGTGATGCGCGGCCGCCCCGGCAGCGCCGCCGCGACTGCGGCAATCTCCGCTTCGAGCGAACCCAGATAGTCCGTGATCGGCCGGTGCCGGTGCGTCGCCTTGGTGCTGCAGCCGCAATACCAGCACAGCTCGCGGCAGAACGGGATATGGACATAGAGCGAGAGTTTCGCGGCCGGCGACAGCGCATCGAGCCATTGCCGGTATTGCGATACTCCAACCTGCGCCGAGAAGTGATTGGCCGTCGGATAGCTGGTGTAGCGCGGCACCGGCAGCGCGTGGCGCCTGATGAGGGCCTCGTCCATTCTTCGCATCCCATGCCGCGGGTGGCGGCCTAAGGTAATTTATCGTCCGATCCCGCCGCCCAGGTTCTGATTTCGATCAAATTCGCCGCATGCGCTTTTTGGCCGCCCAGCGGCTCCCGGCCGGCGCGACAGAGCCTATTCCGGCCCGTCGATGAGCGGATCGGGCCTGGCGCAGCTCACAAGCGCGCCGCGGTCCGAAATCACGATCTCGCGCCCGTTGCCCGAAATGCCGTGCGCCGACAGCGATGCCAGCGTCCGCGACAGATTTTCCGGTGTCATGCCGAGCAGCGCGGAGAGCGTGCGCTTTTCATAAGGCAGCGCGATGCGACCGCTGCCGCCCTGCTGCCGGTCGGCTTCGAGAATCCAGTTTGCAAGGCGTTCCACGCCTGTACGCAATTTCTGATCCTTGAGCGTGCGGACAAGACGCCGGTAGCGGATGGCGAGTTCGTCGACCACCGCACGGGCGAACACCGGATCGCGACCAAATATCTCGCGTACATTTGCCGCAGGAATCATGAGAATGCGGCTTGGCGCCAAAGTGCGCGCGGATTTCAGATAAACGTCGTCGCGAACGATCGCCGCAAGAATGAAGGTCGTGACGGGCTGCAGAATTTCGATCGTGGTTTCGCGCGCCTCGTAACGGGCGAACAATTCAACGGTTCCCTCGACGACGACATGCAGAAAATCCGGATGCTCACCTTCGTTGATCAGCACCACATGCATCGGAAATCGCTGCAGAAATGCGCCCTCGATCAGGCGCTCGAACTCGACGTCGGCAATTTCCTTGAACAGGGCGAGCGTGCGGATGACTTCACGCTCCGAGTCACGCATCATTTGATGTTTCCGTTTTGCGCCATTTGATGTTCCCATTTGCAGTGCCTCGATCGCGTTCGAGCGGTATTGATAATCATCAACCAGAAATAATAAGTCGATCAAACGAAAGATCAACCTTCGTAAGCTATTGCGCATTCTTCGGTATTCGGTGTTTAGCTTGATTCAAGTCAACGCGGCCTTCACGCTCCCGGGGTGATTTTCGCCGCGTCTCATTCCGGGGATTATCATGGCTACGACCATCAAATCGAGAAGCGTTCCCGAGGGCCAATCGGCCGCTCTGTGGATGTCTACCATTGCGTTCACGGTCTGCTTCGCCGTCTGGACAATTTTCTCCATCATCGGCGTCCGCATCAAACAGGATCTCGGGCTGAACGAAACCCAGTTCGGGCTTCTCGTCGGCACACCGATCCTCACCGGCTCGCTGATCCGCATCTTCCTCGGGATATGGACCGACCAGTATGGCGGGCGCCGCGTCTATACGCTGGTGATGCTCGCGGCCGCGGTCGCGACCTTCCTTCTGTCCTACGCCTCGACCTACATCGAAATGCTGATCGCCGCCCTCGGCGTCGGCATCGCGGGCGGCTCGTTCGCGGTCGGTATCGCCTATGTCTCGCGCTGGTATCCGTCCGAGAAACAGGGCACGGCACTCGGCATTTTCGGCGCCGGCAATGTCGGCGCCGCGGTGACCAAGTTCCTCGCGCCCTTCGTCCTCGTCGCCTACGGCTGGACGACGGTGGCCCAGGTCTGGGCGGCGGCGATCGCGCTGATGGCGATCATCTTCTTTTTCACCACCAAGGAAGATCCGGTCGAACAGCAGCGGCGGGCCCGCGGCCAGCGGCCCAAGAGCGCCTGGCTCGAACTCGAGCCGCTCAAGAACGTGCAGGTCTGGCGCTTCTCTCTCTATTATTTCTTCGTGTTCGGCGCGTTCGTGGCGCTGGCGCTGTGGCTGCCGCGCTATCTGATCGGCGTCTACGGGCTCGACATCACGACCGCCGGCATGATCGGCGCGGCCTATTCGGTTCCCGCCAGCATCTTCCGCGCCTATGGCGGACATCTCTCCGACAAGTACGGCGCCCGGCGCATCATGTACTGGACCTTCTTCGTCTCGGTGCTGGTGACCTTCATCCTCTCCTACCCGCCGACCCAGTACACGATCAAAGGCATCACCGGCCCGATCAGCTTCCACATGGAGACCGGCGTCGTCACCTTCACGGTGCTGGCCTTCGTGCTCGGCTTCTTCATGAGCCTCGGCAAGGCCGCGGTCTACAAGCACATCCCGGTCTATTATCCGAACAATGTCGGCTCGGTCGGCGGTCTCGTCGGCATGATCGGCGGCCTCGGCGGCTTCATCCTGCCGATCGCGTTCGGCGTGCTCAACGACCTGACCGGCATCTGGACGAGCTGCTTCATGCTGCTCTTCCTGTTCGCCGCGGTCGCTCTGTTGTGGATGCACCTCGCCATCCAGCGCATGGAAAGCGGCGTGCACGCGGCCAGGCTGCGCAAGCTGCCCGAACTGCCGGAAATGGAGGGGATCCACGAGGAGAAGCATGTCGGCAAGCTCGGGCCGGCGATCCTTCAGGACTGGCGGCCGGAAGACAAGGCGTTCTGGAACGAGGGCGGTCGCGCGATCGCGCGGCGCAATCTATGGATATCGATCCCGTGCCTGCTGCTCGCCTTCGCGGTCTGGATGGTGTGGTCGGTGGTGGTGGCCAAGCTGCCTGCCGTCGGCTTCAAGTTCACGACCGACCAGCTGTTCTGGCTCGCGGCAATGCCCGGCCTGTCCGGCGCCACGCTGCGGATCTTCTACTCCTTCATGCCGCCGATCTTCGGCGGACGGCTATGGACGGCGGTGTCCACCTGGTCGCTGATGATCCCGGCGGTCGGCATCGGGCTTGCGGTGCAGAATACCGACACGCCCTACATCATCTTCCTGGCGCTCGCGCTCCTGTGCGGCTTCGGCGGCGGCAACTTCGCCTCCTCGATGGCCAATATCAGCTTCTTCTTCCCGAAAGCGGAGAAGGGCAACGCGCTCGCGCTCAATGCCGGTCTCGGCAATCTCGGCGTCAGCGTGGTGCAGTTCGTCATCCCGCTGGTCATCACCGCCGGTGTGTTCGGCTGGCTCGGCGGCGATCCGCAGGCCGCGGCCGAGGCTTCCGGCACGACGAAGCTCTGGCTGCAGAATGCCGGCTTCGTGTGGGTCCCGTTCATCGCAATCTCGGCGACGCTCGCCTGGTTCGGCATGAACGACATCGCGGCCATGAAGGCCTCGTTCGCCGACCAGGCCGTGATCTTCCAGCGCAAGCATAACTGGATCATGTGCTGGCTCTATACGGGAACCTTCGGCTCGTTCATCGGCTATTCGGCGGGCTTCCCGCTCTTGGCCAAGACCCAGTTCCCGCAGGTCGACTCGCTCAAGCTCGTCTTCCTTGGCCCGCTCATCGGCGCGCTCTCGCGCTCGGCGACCGGCTGGATGTCGGACCGCTATGGCGGCGGCCGCGTCACCTTCTGGGTCTTCATCCTGATGATCGCGGCCGTCGGAGGCGTCCTGTACTTCCTCGGCATCAAGGATCAGGCGCATGCCTTCACCGGCTTCTTCGCGATGTTCATGGTCCTGTTCTTCGCGGCCGGCGTCGGCAATGCCTCGACTTTCCAGATGATCCCCGCGATCATGCGTGCGGAAATGCCGCGGCTCGAGCCCAAGCTCACGCCAGCCGGCCGCGTCAGGCAGGCGGAAATGGAGTCGGCGGCCATCATCGGCTTCACCTCGGCGGTCGCAGCCTACGGCGCCTTCTTCATCCCGAAGAGCTACGGCACCTCGATCGCGCTCACCGGCTCGCCGGAAGCCGCACTCTGGGGCTTCCTCGGCTTCTACGTGGCCTGCGTCGCGATCACCTGGTTCTACTACACGCGGCGCGGCGGCCTGCTTCACGACATCGAGCGCGGCCGAAAAGTCCGTGCCGCCGCCCAACCGGCGGAATGAAAGGACGACAGAAATGAGTCACTTCCTCGATCGCCTGACATTCTTCAACCGCGTCGTCGATGACTTCTCGGATGGCCACGGTGTGGTCACCCGGGAAGACCGGCGCTGGGAGGATGGCTATCGCAAGCGCTGGCAGCACGACAAGATCGTGCGCTCCACGCACGGCGCGAACTGCACCGGCTCCTGCTCGTGGAAAATCTACGTCAAGGGCGGCATCGTCACTTGGGAAACGCAGCAGACCGACTATCCGCGCACGCGGCCCGATCTGCCCAACCACGAACCGCGCGGCTGCTCGCGCGGGGCGAGCTATTCCTGGTACCTCTATTCCGGGAACCGGGTAAAATATCCGCTGGTGCGCGCGCGCCTGCTCAAGCTGTGGCGGGAGGCGCGCACGCTGCGCACCCCGGTCGCGGCCTGGGCTTCGATCGTCGAAGACCCCAAGAAGCGCGATTCCTACACCACGAAGCGCGGACTGGGCGGCTTCGTGCGCGCAAAATGGGACGAGGTGACCGAGATCATCGGCGCTGCCAACGCCTATACCGCCAAGCGCTACGGCCCGGACCGCGTGATCGGATTCTCGCCGATCCCGGCCATGTCGATGGTGTCGTACGCGGCGGGCGCACGCTACCTGTCGCTGCTCGGCGGCGTGTGCATGTCGTTCTATGACTGGTATTGCGACCTGCCGCCCTCCTCGCCGCAGACCTGGGGCGAGCAGACCGACGTGCCGGAAAGCGCCGACTGGTACAATTCCGGCTTCCTCATCCTGTGGGGCTCGAACGTCCCGCAGACCCGCACACCGGACGCGCACTTCTATACCGAGGCGCGCTATCGCGGGGCCAAGAGCGTGGTCATCACGCCCGACTATTCGGAAGCCTCGAAATTTGCCGACCTGTGGATCTCGGTGAAGCAGGGCACCGACGCGGCGCTCGCCATGGCGATGGGCCACGTCATCCTGCGCGAGTTCTATATCGAGCGGCAGGCGGAATATTTCGAGAACTATGTCCGCCAGTATACCGACATGCCGATGCTGGTGCGGCTCGTGAAGCAGGACGGCAAGCTGGTGCCGGACCGTTTCGTGCGCGCCTCCGACTTCGCCGGCAATCTCGGCGAGAAGAACAACCCGGACTGGAAGACGGTCGCCTTCGACGAGACGTCGGAGAGCGTGGTCGCGCCGCGCGGCTCGGTCGGCTTCCGCTGGGGCGAGAAGGGCAAGTGGAATCTCGAAGAGAAGGATTCCGACGGCCGCGACACCA
The DNA here is from genome assembly GCA_019187085.1 of Pseudorhodoplanes sp. GTDB lineage: Bacteria > Pseudomonadota > Alphaproteobacteria > Rhizobiales > Xanthobacteraceae > Pseudorhodoplanes. Next base: position 114,877 of record JABARS010000001.1, read on the forward strand.
GCCTGCGGCTGACGCTCGCCAACGCCAATGACGGCTTCGAAGAGGTGGCCTTCCCCTATTTCGGCAACATCGAGCACGAGCACTTCCCGCATTCGGACCACGGCAGCGTGCTGATGCGCAAGGTGCCGGTGAAGAAGCTCAAGCTTGCCGACGGCGAGGCGGTGGTGGCCACCGTGTTCGACCTGTTCGTCGCCAATTACGGCCTCGACCGCGGGTTCGGCGGCGGCAATGTCGCCAAGTCCTACGACGAGAACGTGCCCTATACGCCGGCCTGGGCGGAGAAGATCACCGGCGTGCCGCGCGACCAGATCGCCACCGTCGCGCGCGAATTCGCCCGCAACGCCGAGAAGACGCACGGCCGCTCGATAGTGATCATCGGGGCGGCAATGAACCACTGGTATCACGCCGACATGAACTATCGCGGCGTGATCAACATGCTGGTCATGTGCGGCTGCGTCGGCCAGTCGGGCGGCGGCTGGTCCCATTATGTCGGCCAGGAAAAGCTGCGCCCGCAATCGGGCTGGCTGCCGCTCGCCTTCGGCCTCGACTGGGGGCGCCCGCCGCGGCAGCAGAACTCGACCTCGTTCTGGTACGCGCACACCGACCAGTGGCGCTACGAGACCATCGGCGTCGAGGAAATCCTGTCCCCGACCGCGCCTCCCGGACCATGGGACGGCGCCATGATCGATTACAACGTGCAGGCCGAGCGCATGGGCTGGCTACCCTCCGCCCCGCAACTGGAGACTAATCCGCTTGCGATCGCCGCGCGCGCCGCGGCCAAGAACCAGGAGCCGAAGGACTATGTCGCGGCCGCGCTCAAGAGCGGCGAACTGAAGCTGTCGTGCCACGACCCGGACAATCCGGCGAACTGGCCGCGCAACCTGTTCGTCTGGCGCTCCAACCTGCTCGGCTCGTCGGGCAAGGGCCACGAATATTTCCTCAAGCACCTGCTCGGCACCACCCACGGCGTGCAGGGCAAGGACCTCGGCGAGACCGGCCGCAAGAAGCCCAAGGAAGTCGTCTGGCACGACGACGCGCCGCAGGGAAAACTCGACCTCCTGGTCACGCTCGACTTCCGCATGTCGACCACCTGCGTCTATTCCGACATCGTGCTGCCGACCGCGACCTGGTACGAGAAGAACGATCTCAATACCTCGGATATGCACCCCTTCATCCACCCGCTGACGGCGGCGGTCGATCCTGTGTGGGAATGCAAGAGCGATTGGGAAATCTACAAGGCGATCGCGAAGGCGTTCTCGCGTGTGGCGCCGGAAGTGCTCGGCGTCGAAAAGGACGTCGTGCTCACGCCGATCATGCACGACACGCCGGCGGAAATTGCGCAGGCTGTCGACGTGAAGGACTGGAAGCGCGGCGAGGTCGAGCCGATCCCCGGCAAGACGATGCCGGCGGTCACCGTCGTCGAGCGCGATTATCCCAATCTTTACAAGCGCTTCACCTCGCTCGGCCCGCTCATGGAAAAGCTCGGCAATGGCGGCAAGGGCATGAACTGGAACACCGCCCACGAGGTGGACTTCCTGAAGAGACTGAACGGCGTCGTCACCGAGGAAGGGCCGACCAAAGGTCTCGCCCGCATCGACAGCGACATCGACGCGACGGAAGTCCTGCTCACGCTGGCGCCGGAGACCAACGGCGAAGTGGCGGTCAAGGCCTGGGACTCGCTCGGTCAGATCACCGGCCTCGACCACAGGCACCTCGCGCTTCCCAAGGAAGACGAGAAAATCCGCTTCCGCGACGTGGTGGCCCAGCCGCGCAAGATCATCTCCTCGCCGATCTGGTCCGGCCTTGAATCGGAGAAGGTCTGCTACAATGCCGGCTACACCAACGTGCACGAGATGATCCCGTGGCGCACGCTGACCGGCCGTCAGCAGCTCTACCAGGATCATCTGTGGATGCGCGCCTTCGGCGAAGCGCTCTGCGTCTACCGGCCGCCCGTCGATCTGAAGACGGTCGCGCCGATGATCGGCGTAAAGCCGAACGGCAACAAGCATGTGGTGCTCAACTTCATCACCCCGCACCAGAAGTGGGGCATCCACTCCACCTACACCGACAACCTGCTGATGCTGACGCTGTCGCGCGGCGGCCCGATCGTGTGGATCAGCGAGGCCGACGCCAGGAAGGCCGGCATCGTCGATAACGACTGGATCGAGGCCTACAACACCAACGGCGCGCTCGCCGCGCGCGCCGTCGTCTCCCAGCGCGTGAAGGAAGGCATGTGCCTGATGTATCACGCGCAGGAAAAGATCGTGAACGTGCCCGGCTCCGAAATCACCGGCCAGCGCGGGGGCATTCACAACTCGGTCACGCGGACCGTGATCAAGCCGACCCACATGATCGGCGGTTACGCCCAGCAATCCTACGGTTTCAACTATTACGGCACGATCGGAACCAATCGCGACGAGTTCGTGATCGTGCGCAAGATGGCCAACGTCGACTGGCTCGATCGTCCCACCGCCGATCAGCCCGAGCCGCTCGCCGTCGTCCCGAACATGGAGCCCGCAGAATGAAAATCCGCGCACAAATCGCGATGGTGCTGAACCTCGACAAGTGCATCGGGTGCCACACCTGTTCGGTCACCTGCAAGAACGTGTGGACCAATCGCGAGGGCATGGAATATGCCTGGTTCAACAACGTCGAGACCAAGCCCGGTATCGGCTATCCGAAGGACTGGGAAAACCAGGACCGCTGGAACGGCGGCTGGCGGCGCAAGAAGAGCGGCGCGATCGAGCCGCGCATCGGTTCGAAATGGCGGGTGCTGGCGAACATCTTCGCCAACCCCGATTTGCCGGAAATCGACGACTATTACGAGCCCTTCACCTTCGATTACGAGCACCTGCAGAAGGCGCCGGAGCTGCCGGCCTTTCCGACGGCGCGTCCGCGCTCGCTGGTCACCGGCGAGCGGATGGAGAAGATCGAATGGGGCCCGAACTGGGAGGAGATTCTCGGCGGCGAGTTCGAGAAGCGCTCGCAGGACTACAATTTCGACGGCGTGCAGAAGGAAATCTACGGCCAGTTCGAAAACACCTTCATGATGTACCTGCCGCGGCTGTGCGAGCACTGCCTCAATCCGGCGTGCGTCGCGGCCTGCCCCTCGGGCGCGATCTACAAGCGCGAGGAAGACGGCATCGTCCTGATCGACCAGGACAAGTGCCGCGGCTGGCGCATGTGCGTGTCCGGCTGCCCGTACAAGAAAATCTACTACAACTGGCAGAGCGGCAAATCCGAGAAGTGCATCTTCTGCTTCCCGCGCATCGAGGCGGGCCAGCCGACGGTATGCTCGGAGACCTGCGTCGGGCGCATCCGCTATCTCGGCGTCGTGCTCTATGACGCCGACCGCATCGAGGAGGCCGCCAGCGCCGAGAAGGAGGAGGATCTCTACGAGGCGCAGCTCTCGATCTTCCTCGATCCGAACGATCCCAAGGTGATCGCGCAGGCGCGCGCCGACGGCGTGCCGGACAACTGGCTGGAAGCGGCGAAACGTTCGCCGATCTGGAAGATGGCGATGGAATGGAAGATCGCCTTCCCGCTGCATCCGGAATACCGCACGCTGCCGATGGTCTGGTACGTGCCCCCGCTCTCGCCGATCCAGTCGGCGGCGGAGGCCGGCAAGATCGGCATCGACGGCGAAATGCCGGACGTGCGCTCGCTGCGCATCCCGCTCAAGTATCTCGCCAACCTGCTCACCGCCGGCAAGGAAGAGCCTGTGGCGAAGGGTCTGGAGCGCATGCTCGCCATGCGCGCCTATATGCGGGCGAAGACGGTGGACGGCGTGATCGACGAGGGCATCGCCAAGCGCGTCGGCCTCTCCGGCCTCGCCATCGAGGAGATGTACCACGTGATGGCGATCGCCAATTACGAGGACCGTTTCGTGATCCCGACCGCGCACCGCGAACTGGGCGAGGACGCCTACGATCTGCGCGGCTCCTGCGGCTTCTCGTTCGGCAACGGCTGCTCCGGCGGCACGACCGAGGTCAACCTGTTCGGCACGCCCAAGCGCGCCAAGAACCCGATGGAGATGGCCTGATGGCGAAAACCTTCAAGGCGCTCTCCGCCCTGCTGGCCTATCCGACGCCGGAAATCCAGCAGGCGACGGGCGAGATCAGCGAGGTCATCGAGCGCGAAGCGCTGGTGCCGCCGCGCCTGCGCGACCAGCTTCAGGCGCTGCTGCTGGAGATCGCAAGCGGCGACATCTACGACCTGCAGGAGCGCTACATCCTGTTGTTCGACCGCACCCGCTCGCTGTCCCTGCACCTGTTCGAGCACGTGCACGGCGAAAGCCGCGACCGCGGCCAGGCGATGATCGATCTCAAGGCGCTCTACGAGCAGCACGGCCTTGCGATCGGCGCTTCGGAGCTGCCGGATTTCCTGCCGCTGTTCCTGGAATTCCTCTCGACGCTGCCGTTCAAGGAAGCCCAGGAACATCTCGCGCAGACGGTGCACATCCTCTCCGCGGTGGCCGAGCGGCTGCGCAAGCGCCACTCGCCCTATGAGGCGGTGTTCCGCGCCTTGACGGCACTCGCCGCCGTCACGGCACGGCCGGAAGACGTCGCCAACCTGCTGCAGGAGGACGATCCCGACCCGAACGACCTCGAAGCCCTCGACGCCGCCTGGCTGGACGAGGAAGTCAAATTCGGTCCCGGTGCCGACAATTGCAAGGACGGCCTCGTCGCGCGCCTGCGCGCCGCCCGACGGCCCGCCGGCGCGCCACGGAATTGAGGAGAACAAGATGCGCGATGCAATCACCTACATCGTCTTCGGCTGGTATCCCTATCTCTGCCTGACCGTCTTCCTGGTCGGTAGCTGGCTGCGCTTCGATCGCGAGCAATACACCTGGAAAACCGGATCGAGCCAGCTCTTGCGCCGGCGCCAGCTCATGTGGGGCTCGAACCTGTTCCATGTCGGCATCCTGGTGATCTTCGTCGGCCACTTTGCCGGCCTGCTGACGCCGATCTGGATCTTCGACGCGCTCGGCATCTCCCACACATTCAAGCAATGGATGGCCATCGTCATCGGCGGCGTTGCCGGCATCGCCTGCTTCGTCGGCATGACGCTATTGATCCACCGCCGGCTGTTCGATTCGCGCATCCGCACGACCTCGAGCTTCGGCGACATCGCGATCCTGCTGCTGCTCTATGCACAGCTCATCCTCGGGCTCGCGACGATCCCGGTCTCGCTCAACCATCTCGACGGCCACGAAATGGTGAAGTTCATGAACTGGGCGCAGGGCATTCTCACGCTGCAACCCGGCGTCTCGGCCCTGCTCACGGACGCCCATCCGGTCTTCCGCGCGCACCTGTTCCTGGGCATGACGATCTTCCTCGTGTTCCCGTTCACCCGTCTCGTGCATGTCTGGAGTGCGCCGATCTGGTATCTTGGACGGCGCGGCTACCAGATCGTGCGCAGCGGCCGTCCGGCCGGCGGACTGCCGGCCGGCGCGCCGCGCTATCCGGCGCGGTGACGGATCATGACCTGCTCCCCGCTCCAGCAGGCGATCGGCGAGCGTCCCGCGCCGGTCACCGTCAACGGCGTCGCGATCCCGCGCGACGCCATCGCACGCGAAGCGCAGAACCATCCGGCCGCAAAGCCGATCGCCGCCTGGCAGGCGGCGGCGCGCGCGCTCGTCGTGCGCGAACTCCTGCTGCAGGAAGCCCGGCGCGCCGGCATCGTGCCGCAGCCGCAGACCGACGCGCTGGGGCGGCGGGAAACCGACGACGAGGCCATGATGCGCGCGCTCGTCGAACGCGAGGTGAAGGTGCCGGTCGCCGATCTCGAATCCTGCCGCCGCTATTACGACAACAACCGCAACCGCTTCCGCGACAGCGACGGCACGGTGCAGCCGTTCGACCTCGTCGCCGGCCATGTCGCGCATTATCTGCACGCAAGAGCCTCGCGCACGGCGCTCGCCCAGTATGTCGCGCGGCTGGTCGCGGCCGCCGATATCGACGGCATCGCTCTCGATGCCGAGCGGCACCGCGTCAATTGAGGACGAGGCGATGCTGCTCGGCGACCTGATCCGCAAATTCGACGACGGCAATGCCGCGCTGGAAGCGCTGATGAGCCTCAACGACCTCGCGCTCGTCACGCGCGTCGAGGCGGCGGCGCGGGAAAACGAGCTGCCGGTCGGCGAATATGCCGCCCGCGCGACGCGCCGCTACATCGATCAGGCAAGCGATGAGGACTGGCTGACGCTGATCGGCCAGATGGCGCGGGTCACCGATCCGGCCGAATATTTCCTGCGTCAGGCGCTGGCGCAGGCGCTCGCCGGAAAATTCGGCTGAGCGTGCGGGACACCCTCAGTCGCGCATGCGGCCTGCCGCCGCGATGCGCACATCCTTCGGCGCACGTCTGACGTCGACGATCGTTCCGATCGCCGCCGCCGCCTCGTAGCCCGCATCTCTCAACTGCGCCAGGCAGGATTCCGCTCGCGCCGCCGGCACGCCCGCGAGCAGGCCGCCCGCCGTCTGCGGATCGAACAGAACGGCCCGTTCGTGCGGCTCGACGTCGCCGGCCAGCAAACCGGCAAGCGCCAGATTCTCCGGCAGCAAGGTCGAGCTGATGCCGGCGCGGGCCAGCGGCAGCGCCCCGCCATAGAACGGGATCGCCGCAAGATCGAGACCGGCCTGCGCGCCGCTGGCCGCGAGCATCTCGCCGAGATGGCCGATCAGGCCGAAGCCGGTGACGTCGGTCATGGCCGAGGCTGCATGCTCGATGACGATTGCGGCGGCGGCGCGGTTCGAGCGGCGCATCAACGCGAGCGCCTGCGCGATGTGCGGCGCGCACGCCCTGGCGCGCATCGCGGCCGCGAACAGGATTCCGGTCCCGAGCGGACGGGTGAGGATCAGCACGTCGCCCTGCCGCAGTCCGCCCTTGCGAAGAACCCTATCCGGCGCAACGTCGCCGGTGACGGAAAGCCCGACCGCAAGCTCGGCACCTTCGCTCGAATGTCCGCCGGCAAGCGTAACCTGCTCGCGGTCGAGGCAGGCGCGCATGCCGGCCAGCACCTGAAACAGTTCCTCCTCGACCTTGGCGGACGGCCCGTAAGGCACGACGACGGTGGCGAGCGCCGCACGCGGCACGCCGCCCATGGCGAAGATGTCGTTGAGCGCATGATTGGCCGCGACCTCGCCGAACACATAGGCATCGTCGACGAACGCGCGAAAGAAATCGATCGTCTGCACCAGATGCCGGTCCTTCGGCGCAAGAAGGATCGCAGCATCGTCGGGCGCATCGAGCCCGACCAGCACGTCGCCGGCAACCGGACGATCCAGACGGGCGAGCGCGCGCGACAGCGGGCCGGGGCCGACCTTGGCGGCACAACCGCCACAACGCATCTCGACGCTTTCATGCTTTATCGCGGCCGCCGTGCCGGTCCGTGCCGGCATCCGCGCCAGCAGGCGATCGACGTCCTGGTACATGCGCATCCAGCGCCGGTCGATCCAGTCCTTCAGCGTCCACAGAAAGGCGCCTTCGGCTTTCAGTCCGCCGCGCGAAGCGATCGCGTAGCGCTCGCCGGTCGAGATCAAAGCGAGATGCCGGCTCTGCGGATGCCAGGCCTTCGGCGAAACGCCGCGCGCGCAGCGGCGCAGGTTCCCGGCCAGCGGCGGCCCCGCCCGCACCGCATAGACGCCCGCCTTCTCGCGCGGGCTCTCGACCAGCGCCGCGCAATCGCCGGCGGCGAATACCGCCGGATCGTTCAGCGACTGGAGCGTCGGCCCGACCGCAATGAATCCTCCTGCGTCGAGCGCAAGCCCGGTCCCCGCGAACCAGCCGGGGGCCGCCGCATGCGTGGTGACCAGCGCGAAATCGGCGGGCAGCGTCCGGCCACCCGCAAGCGCGACGGACTTTTCGTCGATGCGGATCGCGCGCGAATTTTCATGCAATGCGATCGCGCGCTCGTGCAGGACGCGGCGAAAGGCGTCGCGCACCCGCGCGTTATGCGAACGCAGAAGCTCGCCGTCGGTGACGAGCGCAAAGCCAAGATCGGCCGCGTCGCGTCCGGCCGCCCGCGCGTCGGCCAGAAGCCGCGTGCGCAGCGACAGCAGGAGCTCGACGCCGCCGGCCCCGCCGCCGATCACGACGAAATGCCGGGGGCCGGCGGCCTTTCCGGCAGCCTCCCGTAAATTATTGAATTTATTCACAAATGAGCCGATCGGCTTGACCGCGATCGCGTGCTGCGCAGCACCCGCAATGGCGTCGAGCGCGGGCGTGATGCCGACATCGAGCGACACGAGATCGTAGCCGACCGGCGCGCGACCATAAAGCAGCACCCTGCGCGACACGCGATCGAGCCCGACCGCTTCGGCATGGATCAGCCGCGCGCCGGTGGCGGCGGCAAGCTTCACGAGATCGATGTGCGCCTGCGCATGCGTATAGAGACCCGCGATCAGCCCCGGCAGCATGCCCGAATAGGGCGTCTCGAGATCGCGCGCGACGAGCGTGATGCGCACGCCGGGCTGCGGACGCATCGCAAACGCGACGAGCACATGCACATGGGCATGTCCGCCGCCGACGAGAACGATGTCGGTATCGACCGGTCCGGTGCTCTTCATGCCGCGCAGCCGGCGAAGCCCTCGCTGTCCATCCACGCCTCGTAGGCGGGTCCGATCGCAGCGCCGGTGACGAGGCCGTCCTGCCAGTCGGACGCGGCCGGCCGCACGATCATCATCCAACCTTCGCCGTAACAGTCAGCGTTGACGATCATCGGCCGCGCGATCAGTCGCTCGTTGAGCGCGACGATGACGCCGTCGAACCCCGCCCGCACCGCGCCGACCCATTTGGCGCTCTCGACGGTGGCGAACGAGCGGTTCTTCTCGAAATCCGTCCCGACGCGTCTGGGCGTGAAGACCAGCACTTCGCGCGCAAGCGCAATCGCCACCGGCGTCATGCCCGCGCGCACCGTGCCGTCGCCGAGCGGCTTATACCAGGCGTGGTGCGGCACGTCGTAGAGCAGATCGTCGGGAAAATTGCAGCCGCGGATGATCGGCACGTCGCCTCCTAATAGGTCAGGACCCGGCACTCACCATCCATGATGTCGCTGATCATCGTCGCCGCGCCCATCATGCCCTGGCATTCGGGGATCAGGTCGGATTCGGTAATGTCGAACAGATCGAGATTGGCCGGGCAGGCCCAGAATTTCGCGCCGTGCCCATGCGCCTCCTTGATCCAATCATAGACGGTCATCGGATGACCGGCCTTGACATGGATGGTCTCGGCGACACCCCTGATCATCAGCTTCCCCGACGTCGCGGTGCAGACCACATCGACCTGGTAGTCCATCGCCGCCGCCACCGCCGCGTGATAGAAGGGCGCGCCGAGCTCCTCCGGATTGCGCGGATCGGTATTGACGAGAACAATCAGGAGCCGGCGCGTCACGACAGGCCCGCCTGCTGCTGCTTCTCCGCAGCGTTCACGATCGCCGCCACGATGCTGCCGCCGGTCGTCCCGCGCAATCTGACGCTTGCGTCCGAGAGCGCCGCAAACGCCCGCTGCGCGGCCTGACGAACGGGCAGGCCGCGCAAGGAGACTTCGAGATCGGCGATGGCGCGCGCAGGCGACGCCTCGAATTGTCCGGTCAGCCAGATCTGCTCGATCAGACACTCGTCGCCGGGATGCAGGCGGACATAGGCGCTCACCACGCCGTCGCGGCCGGCGACCGTGCGGACCGCGCGCGGCAGCGTCGCGTCGAAAACGAACGAATCCTGCGACATTTCCCGTGCGAAGAGCACGTCGGCAAGCAACACCTCCTGCGCCTGCGGCGCATCGGTCTGCAGGATGAACCCGAACGCACCGGCGATCGCGGTTGCGACCGCGGTCTCGATCGCGCCGGGATCGGGCACGCGCCCGAGCAGTTCGGAAATGCCGACGAGGCGTCGGGCAAGACCGCGCTTCTTGTGAGCGGATTCGTCCGGCGGCAGCTTCAGGACCTCCGCCATGCGACCGATATCGGCTTCGAGCAGAACGGTTCCCTGATGCAGCAGCGTGCGGCCTTCGAAATAACCGCTTGAGCCGTAGATCTTGCGCCCCTCGACCTCGATCTCGCCGGGCGGGCGATAGCGCGCAGGCAGGCCGAGCCGTGCGAGCCCGGCGGCGATCGCCTCGCAGATCGCGGCATTGGCAGCGTCGCGATGCGCAGGCACGTCCCTGCGGCAAACGACGAAATCCCAAGCGAGCGCGCCCGGCGCCATATAGACCGCCCCGCCACCGGACATGCGGCGCGCGATCTCGATGCCAAAGGCGCGGCAAGCCCCGACCTCGACGGCGTCGGCGAGCGCCTGATGGCGCCCGACCAGTACCGATTCAGGGTATCGATGGAAGCGCAGCGCGTTCGCGATCCGGCCCTCGCCGTGCAGCTCGGCCAGCGCGGCGGTCATGGCGACGTTCCAGCGCGCAGGCCGCAGGCCGGTGTCGATGACGCGCAGCACCCGCGTCATTGCGGCTGCATCTCCTCGATGATCATGCGGCGACCCCACTGGTCGAAGAAATGGCCTTCGTTGATGACGAGGCGGTCCTCGACCACTCGCTTCTCAAGCGTGCGCAAGGCAAGCCTTGCCGCGTAATCCTCGACCGGACCACCGTCGTCCGCCGTCAGCGTGTCGAACAGCACCGCATCCCAATGCACGCCGGAGCTCGACAACAGCGCGCTCAACTGACTCCAGCTGATCTCGGTGCCGACGATGTGCATGAAGGTCGAACGCAGCGGCAGCACCGTCATGTTATCGAACTTCATCAGCACGACCAGCGCGGTGAAGCCGCGGCTGCGGTGAAATTCCTCCACCACCCATTCGTCGAAGCTCGACGTATCGTGCCCGTCCGGGTCAGACTTCGACAAGCGGCAACTCCTGAATTTCGACTTCCATCAGGCTCAGGAAAGGACCGTTGCGGTTCGCCGCAAACCATTTCTCGAACGCCGCCAGCGCGTCGGCGACCGGCGCCGCATCGGCTTTCTCGTCCTCGCTGCGGCCGGTTTGCCAAATCGCCGTGATGACGGGCGCAAAGCGTTCCGCGACCTCGTGCTGCGATTCGCTCGCGTTGCTCCAGCCAAGCTCGCGCAACAGCGCGGCCGCCCCGTGCGCTTCAGCCTCCTCCTGGTCCTTGGCCGCGAGGATGGCGGGCGACAGGGCACGCAGCAGATTGAGCCTGCGGAACGCGAACGCACGCTCCTGCTCGAGCTCCCTGATGCGCCGTGCCACGTCGGCGCGAAAAGCCTCTTCGGCGACGTTGGCGGCATGCGCGGTCTGCTCAAGGCCGCGGATGAAGTCGTCGAGCGCTTTTGCCGTCATCGCGTCGCCTTCCTGCTGATTGGCGGAAGAGAGTGGGAGTCGAACCCACTAAGAACCGTCTCGCGGCCCTTCCCGGATTTGAAGTCCGGACGCCCCACCGGGGACGCTTCTCTTCCTGAACCGAGTGTCTCGTCGGCGGCGGCCGGCCGGCGGAACAGATCGAGCCGGTGCCTGTTGATCCGCCGCAGGTCGCCGCGCCGTAATGTTACGCCATGGCGATCGAAGAATTCCAGAATTTGAATCGCAACCTTGCGTCCGTTGTCGAGCCGGTCGCGCAGTTGCGCCGCCGTGAACTGGCCGCCCTCGCCTTTGGCGGCGAGGTCGGTCGCGATGTCCACCATCTCGGCGACGGTTCCGCGCAGGAAAAAATGGTCCTGCGCGACCTCGTCGACCCGGCCGATGCGCGACAGCAACTTGAAAAGCTTGCGGACATTCGCTTCCGGCACCGCCAGCAGGCCGGCAATGTCGCGCACCCGGGGCGGCCGGAAGCGTTCACCGCCGCTGATGAGCGGACGGATCCGGTTCCACAGCACCTCGTCCTGCGGGCTGAGCCGCACCTCGTGGCTCGGCAGCTTGACCCACGCGCCGTCGAGCGCGACGTCCTTTGTGCGCTGGAGACCCTGCAGCATGGCGGCGAAGGCGGGCGCCGGCAGGCGCGGCTCGAGCTGCAGCCGCAGCCGCTCGAAGCCGATGCCGGCCAGATCCGGATTTTCCGCATGATATTTTTCGAGGACCGCGAGCAGGCTGCGCTTGAGCTTGAGCCACTGCGCCGGCGACAGCACCAGCGTGCTCTTCGCGGTGCCGATCCGCACCAGCGAATTGCGCGCGACGATCGCCTCGACCTCGGCCGGCGCCAGCGCGCGGTCGAGCGCGAACACGGTGAGGTCGGCATAACCCGGCGCCCGGTCGAGCAACTGCAGCAAAGCCCGTTCCGGATCGGCGACGGCATGGGCCTCGAGCTGGCCGAAACGCTCGGGCGTGCGGCGCTTGCGGGCGGGCGCGCGCAGATCGAGGAAGCGGCCGCCGCCGATCGTGCGCTGCGCGCTGGTGTCCCGGAGCACGAACCGGTCGCCGGCCGCGGCCGCGATCGGCCGATCGAGCACGAGCTGCACATAGCCCTGGCTGCCGGGCGCCAGCGGCTCGTCGGCGAGCAGCACGACGCGAGCGCCGGTTTCGGAAGCCGCATGATGCAGCCGCACCGGCATCCATTGCGCGATCGGGCGCGGCTCGCCCGGCAGGACGCGCAGCGTCGCATCGATGCGGTCCGCCGGCGCATGCAATTCGGGATCGAGCACGACGTCGCCGCGCGCGATGGCGTCCTTGGAAATGCCCTCGCCCGTCAGATTGAGCGCGCAGCGGTCGCCGGCGCGGCCGGTCTCCGAGGGGCGGTTCTGGGCATGGATCGAGCGCACGCGCGCCGAGAGGCCCGAGGGGCTCACGGTGACGCGGTCGCCGATCGCGACCATGCCAGACAGGACGGTGCCGGTGACCACGGTGCCAGCGCCGGGCAGGATGAACGAGCGGTCGACGGCAAGGCGGAAGCGGCCCTTCGCGGTGCGGCTGCCGGCGCCCTGCGCGGCCTTGAACAGAAGCTGGCGCAGGGCATCGATCCCTTCGCCGGTGACCGAGGAGACCGGCACGATCTCGGCATCGGCCAGCGCGGTCGGCAACAGGACGTTTGCGATCTGCGTCTTCACCTCGGCGAGCCGGCCGGCATCGACGAGATCGCATTTCGTGACCGCGACCACGCCGCGCTCGATGCCGAGCAGATCGACGATCGACAGATGCTCCGCGGTCTGCGGCATGACGCCGTCATCGGCGGCCACGACGAGCAGCACGAAATCGATGCCGGTCGCGCCCGCCAGCATGTTGTGCACGAAGCGGTCGTGTCCCGGCACATCGACGAAACCGATGATCTGCCCTTCGCCGGCCGGCAGGTAGGCAAAGCCGAGATCGATGGAGATGCCGCGCTGCTTCTCCTCCTGCAACCGGTCGGTATCGACGCCGGTGAGCGCGCGCACCAGAGCGGTCTTGCCGTGGTCGATATGGCCTGCCGTTCCGACGATCATGCGACCGGCTCCGGCAACGGCTTCTCGGCAAGCTCGCGCGCGCGCGCGAGCTCGACCGGGGTCAGCGACGCGCGCACGGCATCGAGGAAGGGCACGGCCAGCTCGCTGCCGCCCTCGCGGCCGCGCAGCAGCCAGGAAAGCGCGACGACGGGATCGCGGGGAACGCCCGCGCCCAGATGATAGGCGGCGCCCAGCATGGCCTGCGCGTCGGCGTCGCCGCGGATGGCCGCCTTGTCCCACCACAGGGCCGCCTGCTGCGGGTCGCGATCGACGCCGAGCGCGTTGTGGTAGATCATGCCGACGCGGGTCATCGAGGACGCGACGCCCTGTGCCGCGGCCGCTTCCGCCAAGCGCAGGGCCTGTGCATGATCGGGTTCGATGATCTCGCCTTCGAGCAGCATCCAGCTCAGCATGTCCTGCGCGGGCGCGTCGCCTGACTCGGCGGCGGAACGATAGAGCGCGGCCGCGCGGGCAGGGTCCGATTCGACGCCCTGGCCCTTGAAATAGATCGCCGCGAGATTGCGCTGGCCAACGCTGTCGCCGGCATCGGCCGCAAGCGTCAGCCAGCGAAGCGCCAGCGCCTCGTCGCGCTCCACGCCGAGCCCCTCGGAAAAGCATGCGCCGACATTGTTCTGCGCGCGCGGAACGCCGGCATGCGCGAGCGGTCCCCAGATCGCGAGCGCGGTCTCGTAATCCCCGCGCTGCGCGGCCTCGAACGCCGCGCGCATCTGCTCGGCGACGTCCCCGGCGCCGGATGCGTCCTTGCGCGCCATGATGCGGCCGAGCCATCCCATCAGCGGCTTCCCGGAGTTTGCAGGGCCCGCAGATTGCCGACAAAGCCCGTTTCGTCTTCCAGACAGCGCAGATCGAGCACCAGCGCCTGATCCTCGATACGGCCGATGACCGGGACCGGCAGCGCGCGCAATGCCGCCGCCAGAGCGATCAGCGCGCTTCCGCCCTGGCCGGCAGGCCGGCAGGCGATGCCGGCGCTTTCGATCTGCTCTTCCGGCAGCGCGCCGGAACCGATCTGGCTGCCGCAATCGACGACCGAGACGGCAAACCCCGCGCCCACGGCCGCGTTCACCGCCGGCAGCAGCCGCTGCGCGAGAGCGACGATGTCGGCTCTCGGGCGCGCGAGCATGCGCAGCGTCGGTAACCGCTCCTGCAGCCGGTCCGGGTCGCGGTATAGGCGCAGCGTCGCCTCGACTGCGGCGAGCCGCACCTTGTCGACACGCAGCGCGCGCTTGAGCGGGTTCCTGTTGATCTGCGCGATCAGATCCTTGCGGCCGACGATGAAGCCCGCCTGCGGCCCGCCGAGCAGCTTGTCGCCGGAGAAGGTGACGATGTCGGCGCCTTCGGCGACCGCTTCGGCGACCGTCGGCTCGTGCACAAGCCCGTAACGCGACAGATCGACAAGCGTCCCCGAGCCGAGATCGTTGACCAGCGGCACGCCGCGCCCGCGCGCCAGCGCCGCAAGCTCACGCGCCGGCACCTCCTTGGTGAAACCGCGGATCTTGTAGTTCGAGGTGTGGACCTTGAGGACGAGGCCGGTGTCGGGGCGGACCGCCGCCTCGTAATCCTTCATGTGCGTGCGGTTGGTGGTGCCGATCTCGACCAGACGCGCGCCGGCGCGCGCCATGATGTCGGGCATGCGGAACGCGCCGCCGATCTCGATCAGTTCGCCGCGCGAGACCACCGAATCCCTGTCCCGGGACAGCGTGTTGAGCACGAGCAGGACGGCCGCCGCGTTGTTGTTGACGATGGTGGCGTCCTGCGCGCCGGTCAGCTCGCACAGCAGGTTGCGGACGAGGGAGTCGCGCTCGCCGCGCTTTCCGGTTTCGAGATCGAACTCGAGCGCCAGCGCCTGGCGCATCGCCGCCGCCGCCGCCTCGACCGCCGCCTCGGCGAGGATCGCACGGCCGAGATTGGTATGCAGAACCGTTCCGGTGAGGTTGAAAACTGGCCGCACATTGGGGCGCACATCCCGTTCGAGCCTGACGCCCGCCGCGGCGGCGACATCCTCAAGGCCGGACTGGACGCTATCGCCGGCTCGCATCCCGGTGCGCATCGCATCGAGCGTCGCGCGGACCGCCCCGACGACGGCCTGACGCCCGAACCGCGCAATGAGATCGCCCGCGACGGAGGTCTTGAGCACCTCGTCGACGGAGGGAATACGAGTCAATGCTGCGGACTGCCGATTCATGGGTGCAGGACCCGATCAATATCCGAGCAGGAACGGATTCACGTTGCCGCGCCGGAACCCCAATTCGCGAACCAGAAGATCGAGCCCGAGCGAGGCGACGTCGTCGGCCACCGGGTCGAGAACGGCGTTCTTCTGCTGGTAGAGCACCTTGCTGTAGCTGCCGCAGGTCTCGCACACTTCCGCCTTGATCTGGCCGTTGCCGCCGCTGATTTCCTGATAGGTGATCTTGTCCGTCTTGCCGCACACCGTGCAGCGCACGCGCACGAAGTTCCAGAGCGTGCCGCAAAGCGAACAGGAGCAGAAGCGCGTGCCGTCGGCATTCTGCCATCCGACGACGAGGCTCGCGACCGGCGCGGCGCCGCAGGCCGGACAGACGCCGTCACCGACGGGGACAAGCTGCGCGGCATCCAGCCGCTGCGCCAGGCGCGCGAAATGCACCTGCAGGGCGGCCGCAACGAAGACGTGCTCGGCCATCGATTCGATCGGGATCGCGTCGTCGAGCACATTGCGCACCATCGTCGGGATCGTCGCATCGGCGTGCTTGAGGCGCGTTAGCGCCTCACGCGCCGGCGCCGGCATGTCGATCGGCTCCGCCGCCGCCGTCAGCCGCTCGAAGGCGACGTCGAACGCCGCGTCGGCCGTGAAGCGGCCGCGGTCGAGCGGCGGCATACTGTGCGCCTTCGCGCGCGCGCGCGTTTCGGCCGCCGGCATTTCCGGCTCGGGCAGATCGCTCTGGATATCCGCCTGCGCTTGCGACAAGTCGGCCAGGAACAGCAGATAGGAGGCAAGCTCGTGCCCGTCCGCTAGCGCACGAAAACGCTGCGCGCGATCGGTGAAGAGCTGTCTGGAATCAGGAAGCCGTACGAAGGGCGGCTTGGCGATGTTACCGATTACGGAAGGGTCTGGTTCGATATCGCCGGCTTTGCTCATTATTACTCTACCTCACGAACCGCACGGGCCACGTGGCGTACCGGTATGCGGCGCCGGCGAACCGGCGCCGCATCCATTGTTTCAGTTCACGGCCTGCCCGTGACCAATTCCTTCAGCCAGCGGCGGTGATGCCGCCATGCCCAGCCGCCGGTCACCCGGCCGCGCGTCATGGCGCTGATCGTACCGCGGACCCAGATCGCCGCATAAACATGGACGATCCAGACGCAGATCGCAACGATCGCGGTGATGGCGTGAATCAGCACCGCAATCCGCTTCTGCTCGATGGAGAAGTATTCCGAGAAATACTGATCCCAGATCACGATGCCGCTCGTGATCAGAACGAGGATCAGGAGCGACATCGACCAGAACACCATCTTCTGGCCGGCATTGTACTTGCCGACTTCGGGCAGGTTCTCGTCGTGGGCGGTCAGGACATCACGCAGCCGGCCCATCCACACATTGTCCGTGCGCTCCCAGAGATTGAGCTTCCAGAAACGCAGGAACAGACCGAGGAAGCTGAAGAACAGGATGACGCCGATCCACGGATGGATCATGCGCGTCGTGCTTCCGCCGCCGAACAGTCCGCTGAGGAAGAACAGGCTTGGGTGGAACAGCGCGAGGCCGGACAAGGCGAGGAGCACGAGGCTCGCCGCCGTGATCCAGTGGTTGATCCGCGCGCCGGTGGTGTAGCGGTCAACGACCACAGGGTCGCCGGGATGAACGCTATCACCGGGTGCTACTTCCGAGTGTCTCATCACGAACGTCCCTGTGCTAGCCGCTTGGCGTTCTTCTCATCCTCGTCGGAGACCCGGTTGGGCCCCGAGACGATATGGTGGAGAAGACCGAACGCGGCGAACGCGCCGATCGCGGTCAAGCCCGCATACTTCGTCAGACCTTTCCAAAGCTCGACGATCGGGCTGATCGTCGGGTTGTTGGCAAGGCCCGCATAAATCTGCGGCTTGTCGGCGTGCTGCAGCACGTACATGACGTGCGTACCGCTCACGCCGGGCGGATCGTAGAGACCGGCATTCTTGAACCCGCGCGACTTGAGGTCGGCGATGCGCTTGTCGGCCCACTTCTTCATCTCGTCCTTGGTGCCGAAAACGATCGCCTGCGTCGGACAGGCTTTCTGACAGGCCGGACCCTGGCCGACCGCGACGCGATCGGAGCAGAGCGTGCACTTGTAGGCTTTATGGTCGACCTTGGAGATGCGCGGGATGTTGAACGGGCATCCCTTCACGCAATAGCCGCAACCGATGCAGTTGGCCTTCACGAAATCGACGATTCCGTTGGAGTACTGCACGATCGCGCCAGGCGCCGGACAGGCCTTGAGACAGCCCGGATCCGCGCAATGCATGCAGCCGTCCTTGCGGATCAGCCACTCGAGATTGCCGGATTCGGGATTCTCGTACTCGGTGTAACGCATCAGCGTCCAAGTGTTCGGCGTCAGGTCGTGCGGGTTCTCGTAGAGACCCACATTGACGCCGACTTCCTCGCGCAGATCGTTCCACTCAAGGCACGCCACCTGGCATGCCTTGCAGCCGATGCATTTGGACACGTCGATCAGCTTCGCGACTTCCGTCTGCCGCTTGGCGGCAGGCGTGATGTTCGAAGCGGAGCGCCGGATCAGGTCGGCTTCGCCGAACTTCGCCGGAGTGGCCTGGGTGGTGGGGTTCGGGATCGGAGGAAACATGGTTTCAGCCTCCCTTATGCCACCGGCCCAGGAATGGGCTCGATATCGACGAGGAACGCCTTGAATTCAGGCGTCTGCGCATTCGCGTCACCCACGGCCGGCGTCAGCGAATTCACCGGCGAAGCCTTCTTGGTTTCACCGATAAAGCCGAAGTTGAGCGGCAGACCGACCTGATGGACGGTCTTTCCGTCGATCTTCAGCGGCACAAGCCGCTTCGTGACGACAGCCTTCCCCTTCACCTGCCCGCGATTGGACCAGACCCGGACCATCTGTCCCGGCCTGATGCCCTTTTCTTTCGCGAGCTGTTCGGAGATTTCCACGAAGAATTCAGGCTGGGCAACGGCGTTCATGTGCACGCTCTTCGTCCAGTAGTGGAAGTGCTCCACCAGACGATAGGTCGTGCCGACGATGGGGAAGTCCTTGGCGGAACCGAAGACTTCCATGTCGCCCTTGAAGACACGCGCGACCGGATTGCCCCGAACCTTCGGGAACAGCGGGTTGGTAACCGGTGACTCAAACGGCTCGTAGTGGACCGGGAGCGGGCCATCCGCCATGAAGCCGCGGGCGAACAGACGGGAGACGCCCTCGGGATTCATGATGAACGGACCAGTTCCGCGTTCCGGCGGGATGGTCGGAACGAAGTCCGGCACGTCCGCACCGGTCCAGCGTTCGCCGTTCCAGTACACATACTTCTTGGCATCGCTCCACGGCTTGCCCTGCGGGTCGGCCGAAGCGCGATTGTAGAGAATGCGGCGGTTTGCCGGCCAGCAGAAACCCCAGCTTCCGTAGACGTTCATCCCGGAGGGGTCGCTGTTGTCGCGACGCTGCGCCATGTTGCCGTTCGGCCCGTAGATGCCGGTGTAGATCCACTGAACACCGTCGGTGGAGCCGTCATCACGCATTTCGCCAAAACTCGCGAGTTGCGAGCCGGCGGCACGCGTAACTTTGCCTTCGGCATCCTTCAGGTCCACGAGGGCCTTGCCGTTGAGCTCCTTCAGAACCTCTTCGGAAGACGGATGCGTCGGGTCCTTGTAGTTCCAGTCGACGGCGAGGAACGGCTCTGCGCCCTTGCCGCCATCCTTCTCGTACAGCTTCTTGAGCCGCAGATAGAGGTCAGCGAGAATCTCGATGTCCCTCCTCGACTCTCCGTACGGGTCGGCCGCCTTCCATTTCCACTGGATGTTGCGGCTCGAGTTCGTGAAGCTTCCGTCCTCCTCGACGAACGAGGTGACCGGCAGCATGAACACCTCGGTCTGAATCTTGGAAGGATCGACGTCGTTGAACTCGCCGTGATTCTCCCAGAAACGGACCGTATCGGTCTCGATCGGGTCCATGCTGACCAGGAACTTCAGCTTCGACAGTGCGGCAACGGTCTTGGCCTTGTAGGCGACCGACATCAGCGGGTTGAACCCCTGGCACAGAAGGCCGGTGGTCTTGCCCTGATGCATCACCTCGAACATGCGCAAGACGTCATAGGCAACGTCGAGCTTCGGCATCCATTGATAGCCGAACTCGTTTTCTTTCGTCGCCTTCTCGCCGTACAGGCTCTTGAGGAAGCTCACATAGAACTTCCGGTAGTTCTGCCAGTAGCTGGTCTGGTTTGCCTGCAGCGGCTTGAAGGTCCGCTTGCCCAGATGCGACTCGAGCGTGGGCTCGCTGTCGGTCGGCATTGCCAGATAGCCCGGCAAGGACGCCGTCAGCGTTCCGATGTCGGTGATGCCCTGCACGTTCGCGTGACCGCGAAGCGCGTTGATGCCACCACCCGGCACGCCGATATTGCCCAGCAGCAACTGGATCATGGCCGCCGAACGGATGTTCTGAGCGCCGTGCGAATGCTGCGTCCAGCCGAGCGCGTACATGATCGTCATCGAACGATCACCCGTCGCGGTCGACGCCGCCATTTCGCAGACCTTCAGGAACTTGTCCTTCGGAGTGCCGCTGACGCGCTCCACCGTCTCCGGCGTGTACTGCGCATAGTGCTTCTTCATCAGCTGGTACACGCAGCGCGGATGGGCCAACGTCTCGTCGCGCACGGCAAAGCCGTCCGGACCGATTTCGTATTCCCACGAGCTGCGATCGTAGGTGCGCTTGCTCTCGTCGTAGCCGGTGAAGAGTCCTTCGTTGAAGCCGAAGCCCTCTTTCACGATGTAGGAGATGTTCGTGTAGTTCTTGACATACTCGCGCTGGATCTTGTCGTTCGTCAGCAGATAGTTGATGACGCCCGACAGGAACGCGATGTCGCTGCCCGCCCGGATGGGCGCATAGTGATCCGAGACAGCCGCCGACCGCGTGAACCGCGGATCGACCACCATCAGCTTCGCACCACGCTCAGCTTTCGCTTCCGTGACCCACTTGAAGCCGCAGGGGTGAGCCTCTGCAGCGTTACCACCCATGATCCAGACGACATCAGCGTTCTTGATGTCCGTCCAGTTGTTGGTCATTGCACCGCGACCGAATGTTGGGCCCAAACTGGACACCGTCGGTCCGTGTCATATCCTTGCTTGGTTCTCGATCTGCAGCATCCCCAGACCGCGAGCCACCTTCCAGGTGATCCAGCCGGTCTCGTTGGTGCAGGAGCTGCCCGAGAGGAAAGCCATGGTCGGCCAGCGATTGACGGTCACGCCGTCCTTGTTCTTGTCGATGAAGTTCGCGTCGCGGTCTTCCTTCATGAGCTTCGCGATGCGTTCCATTGCGAAGTCCCAGGTGACCTGCTCGAACCTGTTCGAACCCGGCTTGCGATACATCGGGTTCTTAACGCGCGTCTTGGCGCGGATATAGTCCAGCGCGCCGGCGCCCTTCGGACAAAGTGTCCCGCGATTGACCGGATTGTCGGCGTCGCCCTCGATATGGGTGACTTCGAGCTTGCCGGCTTTATTCTCGGCCGAGAAGACAAGCATACCGCAGCACACTGCACAGTATGGGCAGCTGCTGCGTGCTTCCTTGGTGCGCGCGAGTTTGAATGGCCGGATTGACGCTGCGTGTGCCGCTTCGATTTCACCAAATCCAAGCGATCCGAGCGTTGTCCCTGCCAAACCCGCGCTGGCGCCCTTCATAAAAGAGCGCCGCGAGAGCTCCATATTCATAGAGGCATTCCTCGATTGGCCCCCAACGGGGGACAGCCCGAACATAAAGTTCGTCATCGAAGACTATTTTTGGGTTATTCTAAAGTCAAACTCCGTGGCCCGTTCATATCGCCGCACAACGTCGTGAAACACGCGTCATCGCGGGTTTCTGCGACACGCGCGCGCACCGGAAACGAGACTGTGAACGGAGTTGATGAAGCTACCAAAATTGTGCGATCGCAAATTTCTATTATGCAATGCAACATTTCCTGCACCGGAACATGCGATTTCATGTCCCGGTAGGCCGCCGGGCGCTCACGAAGAATCGTCTTGACGCATTTGCCTGTGACCTTTCCTATGGCCTCGTGCCGACAATGGCCGCTCCCGAGGTCCGGGGCCGACATCTCCAACGCACGCGTACCGGTGCACGGCGCTACCGACAGAGCGTGCTTGTCCGTTTCGCTGCATCACTGGTTACATTTGCAACTATTTCCGTCAGTGCGCAGACCGTTTCCACCAATCCGGCTGCATCGGCGCCGGCCGGCGATCCACACGATCTGCTGAAAATATTTTCCGGCAGCCATCGGCCGGATTTCACGCTTCCCGACATCGCGGGCGCAAAACGTTCGCTTGCCGGCTACCGGGGTCGCCCGGTGCTGGTGCATTTCTTCGCGACTTGGTGCGAGCCCTGCCGGCCCGAGATGGCGGCACTCGAACGCTTCAACGCGCAACACAGCAATGCCGCAATACATATCGTCGCGATTTCGGTCGCCGAGCCGGACGGGCGCGTGCAGCGGTTCTTCGAAAAGTCGCCGGTCAGCTTCCGATTCTCCTCGATCGCGACCGCGCGATCGCAAAGTCCTGGAACGTCCAGACCCTTCCCACCTCCTATCTGCTCGATGCGAACCTGACGCCGCGTCTGTTTGTCGAGCAGGACCTGGAATGGGATCGGCTCGATTTTCCGAAACTTCTTCAGACTCTCAAAGCCAGAGCAACTGCGGGCACGGCCGCGCCGCGCCCGCAGCGAACCAAACCAACTCAAACGGGAGGATAAGATGAAAATCGACAGACGCGATCTGCTCAAAGCCGGCGCCGCTTTTTCCGCCGTCGCGACACTGCCGCGCGGCGCGTTCGCACAGGCGGCGACCTTCGCGCCCAAACCGGGCGGCTGGAAGAATTTCCAGATCACCACCAAGCTCGAAATCGCCAACCCGAAGGGCAAGGTGCAGGCCTGGATTCCGGTCCCTTCGGTCAACGAGGCCGGCTGGTTCAAGTCCGGCGCATCGAAATGGACAACGAACGCGAAGACGGCTGCACTGAAGACGGATCCGAAATACAAGGCCGCCTTCGTCCATGCGCAGTGGGACGAATCGGAAAAGGCTCCGGCGATCGAAATCGTCAGCCAGATTTCGGCGCAGGACCGCGCGATCGACCTTTCGAAGCCCGTCAAGGCGCAGGCTTTGTCCGACGCCGACCGCAAGCTCTATACCGGTTCGACCGCGCTCATCCCGGTCGACGGGATCGTGAAACAGACGTCGGACAAGATCGTCGGAGGCGCGAAGGGCGACATCGAAAAAGCCCGCAAAATCTACGACTGGGTGGTCGAGAACAGCGCGCGCAACCCGAAGACCCGCGGCTGCGGCATTGGCGACGTCGCCGCCATGCTCAAATCCGGCGACCTGACCGGCAAATGCGCCGACCTGAACGCGCTCTATGTCGGCCTCGCGCGTGCCGCCGGCCTGCCGGCGCGCGACGTGTATGGCGTGCGCGTGGCGCCCTCGAAGTTCGGCTACAAGAGCCTCGGCGCCGGCACCGCCAACATCACCAAGGCGCAGCATTGCCGCGCTGAAGTCTACCTGGCCGGCTTCGGCTGGGTGCCGGTCGATCCGGCCGACGTCCGCAAGGTCATCCTCGAGGAGCCGCCGGCGAATCTGCAGATGAACGATCCGAAAGTGGTCGCCGCGCGTTCCGTCCTGCTCGGGTCGTGGGAGGGCAACTGGCTCGCCTACAACTTTGCGCACGACATCGCGCTGCCGGGGTCGGCCGGACCGAAGCTCGAGTTCCTGATGTATCCGCAGGCCGAAGTCGCATCGGTTCGCCTCGACTGCCTCGATCCGGACAACTTCAGGTACACGCTCACCTCGCAGGAAATTTCCGTCTGATCCTGCGACCATGAAAAACGACGGTGGAGGCGGCCGACGCCGCCTCCACCGCCGGCTTGATAGAGATGTGCAGTTCGCCCGGGCTGCCGGGCATCCTTCCAGGTGAGCAATGCAGCCGATCTATCTCGACTATAACGCGACGACGCCGGTCGACCCCGCTGTCGTCGAGGCCATGCTGCCCTTTCTGCACACGAATTTCGGCAACCCCTCTTCCGCGCATGCGCCCGGGCATGTCGCGCGCGATGCGATCGAGACCGCGCGCGCCCAGGTCGCCGGCCTGATCGGAGCGAACGCCGACGAGATCATCTTCACAAGCGGAGGCACCGAGGCGAGCAATATGGCGATCGCGGGCGCGGCGAGCCGCGAGTCCGGGCGGCGCGTCATCGTCACCACCGCCATCGAGCATCCGGCGACCGAGGCGACCTGCGCGGCGATGGAGCAGCGAGGCTATTCGGTGCGCCGCATCGCGCCGCGCGCGGACGGCCGCGTCGATCCCGCCACGATGACCGCGGCCATCGGCGCAGACACCGCGCTTGTGAGCGTCATCCATGCGCAGAACGAGATCGGCACGCTGCAACCGGTCACCGAAATCGCCGCCGCGGCACGGCGTCACGGCGCACTCATGCATGCCGATGCGGCGCAATCGCTCGGCAAGATCAAGGTCGACGTGCGTACGATGGGCGTCGACCTCCTGTCGATCGCCGGCCATAAGCTCTATGCGCCCAAGGGCATCGGCGCACTCTACGCGCGGCGCGGCGTGCAACTGCAGCCGATCCTGTTCGGCGCCGGACAGGAGCACGGACGCCGGCCCGGAACGGAGAATGTCGCCGGCATCGTCGCGCTCGGGCGCGCCTGCGTGCTTGCGGCTGAGCATCTTCAGCACGAGCAAGGACGGCTCGCACACTTGCGCGACCGGCTGCTCGCCGGCCTGCAGCAGGAAATTCCCGGCCTGAAACTCGCCGGACACCCGACCGACCGGCTTCCCAATACGCTCAATGTCCTGTTTCCCGGCGTGTCCGGGCGCGTGCTGCTGCAGAATTGCCCGCATGTCCTGGCGTCGACCGGCTCCGCCTGCCATGCCGACCGCGAAGACCCTTCAGCGATCCTGCTGGCAATGGGCATTCCCGCCGAGGAGGCGCTCGGCGCGGTGCGCCTCTCGCTCGGACGCTATGTCGCCGACGGCGATATTGCGGGAGCCGTCGCGAACCTCGTTTCGGCCTGGCGCCCCACCGCGCAGACCAACCCGGCCAACAAGCCGGCCCAAAAGCCGGTCAAGGCTAGCGCTTGAGATCCGATGGAGGGACGTCGAGCCGTGGTGTCGAGGCTCCGCCCGTCGTCTCCGCCTCGCGTTTTGTCTGGCCGCTGCCGGCATGCGGTTCGTTGTTCTGGACTTCGCCGCTCTCCGGCTTTCCCGTCTGCACATCGTGGCCGGACGCATGCGAGGAATCGGCCGGCGCGGATTGCTGGGCCGGCGGCGGCTGCTCGCCGGATACCGGCTTATCCTGCGCCAGCGCCGCGCCGCCGGCGACAATCACGGCGGCGGCAACGATCGAAAGCAATAGACGGGCTGTCATGGATGGCTCCTGTCACAAGGCAAATCACGTGGTAGATCACGTGCGGCGGCCGTCGCCGGCTCTGTTCCAACGCATGAGCCGGCGAGCTGTTCCATGCGCGGCGCCATCCGAAATTCCACGAGGAGACCGGAGCCATGAATATCCCGCAAGTTCGACTGACAAGCCTCGCGCATGGCGGCGGCTGCGGATGCAAGCTCGCGCCCTCCGTGCTTCAGGACCTGCTCTCGGCGATCCCGCGAAATAATGTGTATTCACAATTGCTGGTCGGCACCGAGACCTCCGACGACGCCGCCGTCTGGCAACTCGACGACAAGACCTGCATCATCGCAACCACCGACTTTTTCATGCCGATGGTCGACGATCCGTTCGACTTCGGCCGGATCGCGGCGACCAACGCGATCTCCGACATCTATGCGATGGGCGGCCGGCCGGTCATGGCGCTGGCGATCCTCGGCATGCCGGTCGACAAGATCGCGCCCGCGCAGGTGCGCCGCATCCTCGAAGGCGGTACTCATGTCTGCACGGCCGCCGGTATCCCGGTGGCCGGCGGGCATTCGATCGACTGTCCCGAGCCGATCTACGGCCTCGCCGTCATCGGCATCTGCAGCCCGCAGGAACTGCGCCGCAACGCCGACGCCAGAGCCGGCGACGCGATCATCCTCACCAAGCCGCTCGGCGTCGGCATCTATTCGGCGGCGATCAAGAAAGACGCGCTGGCGCAGGCCGGCTATGCCGACCTGATCGCGACCACGACGCTGCTCAATCGCGTCGGCGCGGAACTGGCGAAAATGCCGGACGTGCATGCCATCACCGACGTCACCGGCTTCGGCCTGCTCGGTCACGGCCTGGAGATGGCGCGCGGCTCGGGGCTTTCGCTGCGCATCCGGCTCGACGACGTGCCGCTGCTGCCGGAGGCGGCAACGCTGGCGCAGAACGGCTTCGTCACCGGCGCCTCGCACCGCAACTTCGCGAGCTACGGCGCGAGCGCGACGCTGCCGCACGACCTGCCGGAATGGCGCCGGCATCTCCTGACCGATCCGCAGACCTCGGGCGGACTGCTGGCCGCCTGCGCGCCCGACAAGGCGGCCTCGATCGCGCAATTCATCCGCGACGCCGGCTATCCGGCCGCGCGCATCATCGGCCGTGCCGAAGCGGGACCGGCGACGATCGCGTTTAAATAGCGGTGGGTGAACCCGCACCGCAAACGAAGATCACACCGCCAGATACTTCTCGTGGACGTCCCGCGACTCGCGGAACGCCACAATGCTCCCGTCATAGGCGACCGAGCCCTTTTCGATCACATAGACGCGATCGGTGATCCGGTCGGCGAAATGGATATTCTGCTCCGAGAGCAATATCGAAAGCCCGGATTGCTTGAGACGCAGTATGGCCTCGCCCATGGTTTCGACGAGCCGCGGCGCGAGGCCTTCGGAGGGCTCGTCCAGCAGCAGCAAGGTCGGATTGCCCATCAATGTCCTGGCGATCGTGAGCATCTGCTGCTCGCCGCAGGTCCACAGGCAATGTAGGAGATGACCCTAAGAATTCGACTTGGCCTTCAAGAGTTCGACTTGGTCTTCAAGAGGAAGCGTGGTCTTCGACGAAGAGGGCCGGCGAGCGGGACGCGACGGGCGGGCAACGCAGGGCGTGGTTCTAAGAACGGGGCTTTGGCCTTTAGGAACAGGATGTGGCCTTAAGAATTGGATTTGGCCTTCAAGAAGAAGTGCGGCCTTCAATAAAGAGGGCGGGCAAAGAGGGTCGGCGGGCTGCAGCACTGGCCTTTGGATCGGACAAGGAACGGGGTGTCGGCGTGCTCGCTTGTGACCCCTCCACGCCGGTGCGCCGGCATTAATCGGGGCCGATTTGACGGCAATTTCAGAGCCTTCTGGACAGGGCGGCAGCGGGCCTTTATAACGCCCGCGCTCTCCTTCGGCCCCCGCTCGCGGGGCCCACGGCGCCCAGGTAGCTCAGTTGGTAGAGCATGCGATTGAAAATCGCAGTGTCGGTGGTTCGATTCCGCCCCTGGGCACCATTACATTTTTGCATAGCTCCTCATCGAAGCTCATTCAAAAATAATTTCATACACTTAGCCGAAGTCGGCGGCGCATAGCGACACACTGGAACACGCCCTTACGCCTCAAAATGCGGGTAGGAAACGGGTAGAATGCGGGCCTCAACGGAGTCCTACCCGCATGCGCCTCTCGAATTTCGCGATCACCAAAGCGCGGCCGAAAGAGAAGCCCTACAAGCTGTCCGATGGTGCGGGGCTGCATCTGCTCGTCGAGACAAACGGAAGCAAGCTGTGGCGCTTCCGCTATCGCTTCGCAGGCCGCGAGAACATGTTGACGTTCGGGCCGTACCCGATTGTCTCGCTCGCCGATGCTCGCGCGAAGCGCGATGAGGCGCGGCGCTTGCTGGTCGACGGCACTGATCCGTCGGCCAAGCGCAAGCAAGAGAAGCAAGCAGCGACGGTGGCGGCCGACAATACGTTCGGCGCGATTGCCGATGAGCTGTTAGCGCGAAAAGAGGCGGACGACGCGGCCGATACGACGCTCAGCAAGAACCGCTGGCTGCTCAAAGACCTTGCCGGACCACTCACGAACCGCCCCATCGCGGAGATCACAGCTGCCGAAATCCTGCAGCTGCTGAAGCGGATCGAGACAAGCGGCCGGCGCGAGACGGCACGCCGGCTGCGGGGAATGATCGGGAGCGTGTTCCGGTACGCGATTGTGACGCTGGTCTTGACTACACGGCGAAGGTGCTGATTGGTTATTGCCTTGCAAGGGCGGCAGACACAGCCATCGACAAGTCTAAAGAGTGGGTCAAGCTGGCGGAAGGAGCCGGCATTAAGGAGGGCGTTTCGGAAATCGTAATTCGTTACATTTCAAATACCGCTGACCTTGGAAGAGAGCGAGACCCTAATGCTGATGTTCGACGAGAATTGCAGGACCGGATACAACGGCTTGAGGCCTTTACTAAGTTTGCTGAGACGGTGGTCGGCGATTTGAGAGCGCGGCTCGAAGCATTGCCACCCCCGCGAGGGGACGATGAGAAAACTTCTGAGGAGGAAATACTGCTGTCGACGGTTCCGCCTCTGCACTGACAGAGCACAGACGGACTCTGGTCGAAATGAAATAGCGGTTTAGTAGTGCAAGACAAAATAAGAGCCCCGGCGTTGGACCGCCGGGGCTCTGCCCTTCGAGAAGGAGATGTCTAAGCGCGGTTTGCCAGTCTCTCCTCGATCCAGGCTTCCACTTCCCGAGCTACCCACGCTACCCGACAGGCGCCCAGCCGTGCCCGCTTGGGGAATTGGCCGGCGGCTTCGAGCCGCGCAATGTGAGCGAACGAATAGGGGACTCCGTAGATCGACTTGAGTTCCTTCTTCGATACCAGTTTGTTGACCTGTTGCACCGACGTGCTCCTTGGAAGAGCGACGTCGACGCCGCAGGGACCTGCACGCGGATGCGTGCAAGGCCAACTAGCAGGCAACGCAGAGCATAGAGCGATATGCAGGACGCCTCAACGTGCGCATAGCTGCGCATGGCATCTCTTTTTTCTTTCCGCCGAAGCCGCGCGAGTGTATGGTCTTGCGTCGGCGCTTTTCGGTGCGAAGCGGAATCGAACCACCGCGCAAAATCTCCGCGCGGGTAGGTTTGAGGGTAGTAGGAAAAATCGCCGCGCCGGTTCTCCAGACCCCTCAAAACCTTGCGCGGCCGGTATGCTTCCGCCCCTGGCACCATTCTAACTTCCTCATCGAATCTCACTGC
The DNA here is from genome assembly GCA_019187085.1 of Pseudorhodoplanes sp. Taxonomy (GTDB): domain Bacteria; phylum Pseudomonadota; class Alphaproteobacteria; order Rhizobiales; family Xanthobacteraceae; genus Pseudorhodoplanes. The sequence continues at coordinate 143,631 of JABARS010000001.1, forward strand.
GGCTCAAGTCTGCTCAATCTGCGAGTCGTTTCAATCGGTTAGAGGCGGTGCACCTGCTCACCGTGAGTAGCTTCTCCTCGCGGCAGCGCGGGTAGGACGGGGTAGAATCGAGGGTAGTGCTCTTTCACAGGAAAGGTCCTACTGGCCTGCACCCGGTTTCGTTGACACCTGCCTAAACTAATCCTGCCTGCCGTTCGAATTCCATCGGACTCATATAGCCGATCGTCGAGTGTCGGCGCTTGGGATTGTAGAAGCGCTCAATGTAATCGAACACGTCGGCTTTAGCCTCATCCCTGGTTCGGTACATCTTGCGCGCTATCCGCTCGGTCTGCGCTTCCTCTTGAAGGCCCCTTAAGGCCAAGCCTCGTTCTTGAAGGCCATCTCCCGCGTCGCCTGCCCGCCGCGTCCGGACGAAGCCGGCCGGCCGCCGTCAGCCAGCGTCAATCCTGCCCGTCGTCGGGCTTCGGGCCGGCGGCCTCGTCGTCTTCCGCCTCCACCCCCGGAACCGCATAGACGCCCGACAGCCAGCGATTGAGATCGACGTCGGCGCACCGGCGGCTGCAGAACGGGCGAAAGCGCTCGAGCGCGGGCTTGCCACAGATCGGGCAGGGCTTGCCGGGCGCGAGAGAAGGACTGGTCATGCTGCAAATCCGAATGTGGCGCAGATGTAGATAAGTCGTCCGCCGCCGGCATCAACCGGCCCGCCGCCCGGGCAAGGCCCGCGCGGCCATGACGGGCTGCGCGGCGCTCAGGAATATTTCAGCGTGATGCCGCCATCGACCACAAGCTCGATGCCGGTGACGTAGCGGCTCTCGTCGCTCGCCAGATAGACGGCGGCATGCGCCACGTCCCAGGCATTGCCGCCGAACCCCATCGGCACCTGCCGCGCGCGCACCTTCCACATCTCCTCGACGTTACCGCCGGCATAGGATTGCGCGAGGCCCGCCGCCTTCTCCACCATCGGCGTTTCCATCAGGCCGGGCAGGATCGCGTTCACCCGGATTTTCTTGGGCGCATATTGCACGGCCGTCGTGCGCGTCAGGTGGCTGAGCGCGGCCTTGCTCGCATAATAGGTGGCATAGGGCACGCCGGTGTAGCGCAGCGCCGCGATCGAGGAAATGTTGATGATCGATCCGCTGCCCTGCGCCTCCATCAGCGGGATGACATGCTTCATTGCCAGAAATGCGCTCTTGAGATTGACCGCCATGACGCGGTCCCAGGTTTCCTCCGACACCTCGACCACGCCGCCGACTTCGGCAATGCCGACATTGTTGTCTAGAATGTCGATGCGGCCGAATTCCTTGCGGGTCCCGGCCACGACGGCGGCGATGTCGGCCGAGCGCGTCACGTCGGCGGCGAGCGAAACGGCCTTGCCGCCTTCGGCACGGATGAGGCCCGCGGTCTCGTCCGCCGCCGCCCTGTTGATGTCGACGCAGGCGACACTCGCCCCCTCGCGCGCGAACATCACCGCCGCGGCCTTGCCGTTGCCCCAGCCCGGGCCGACCGAGCCGGCGCCGAGCACGAGCGCAACCTTGTCCTGCAAACGGCCACTCATGACCCCGCTCCTTTTTTCGCATCGAGCGCGCGCAATTCGGTTTTCAGAATCTTCCCGTAATTGTTCTTCGGTAGCGCCTCGATGAACACATAATCCTTCGGCCGCTTGAAGCGTGCGATCGCCGACAGGCACAGCGCGTCGAGGTCCTTGGCCGCCGCCTCGCCGACCACATAGGCGACGACCACCTCGCCCCATTCGCGGTCGGGCCGGCCGATGACCGAGACTTCGCGCACGGCCGGATGCCTGAGCAACACCTCCTCGACTTCGCGCGGATAAATATTCGAGCCGCCGGAAATGATGAGGTCCTTGGAACGGTCCTTGAGCGTGAGATAGCCGTCGGCGTCGAACGCACCGATGTCGCCGGTATGCAGCCAGCCGTCCTTGAGCGAGGCGGCAGTCGCCTGCGGATTGTTCCAGTAGCCCGGCATCACGACGTCGCCGCGGCACAGGATTTCGCCCGTCTCCTCCGCCGGCAGCGCCCGCCCCTGCGCATCCGTGACCTTGACCTCGAGGCAGGCAAAGGGCCGGCCGGCCGACAGAAGCCGCTCGCGCCAGCGCGGATGATCGCGCGCGGCAATGTCCTGCCTCGACAGCGTCGTGATCGTCATCGGGCTTTCGCCCTGCCCGTAGATCTGCACAAGGCGCGGCCCGAACCGCTCGAGCGCGCGCACGGCGTCCTCGAAATACATCGGTGCGCCGCCCCAGACGATGGTGCGGAAGTTCTCTGCGATGCAGTCCGCCGGCGACTCGACGAGCCGCTTCACCATGGTCGGCGCCGCGAACATCGACAGCCGCGGCCAGTGCCGCACGACGTCGAAAATCTCCTGCGGCTCGAAGCCGCCGGATTCCGCAATGACGTTGGCCCCGAGCCGCATGACGTGCGGCATGATGTAGAGGCCCGAGCCGTGGCTCATCGGCGCCGCATGCAGGATCGGATCGCCCGGCTGCGTCGGATCGACCTCCGCGAGGTAGGCATGGCTCAACTGGATCAGGTTGCGATGCGTCAGCATCGCGCCTTTCGGGCGCCCGGTCGTGCCCGAGGTATAGAACAGCCAGGCAAGATCGTCCGCGCCGCGCGCGGTGACATCGACGGGATCGGCTGCGAACAGAGTCTCGAAGTCGCGGCTGCCGACGACGATCAGCCGTTCGAGCGATTTCGGCGCATGCGGCGCGATCTTGGCGTCGAGCGGCGCGGAGGCAAAACAGACGCGCGCGTCGGAATGCTCGAGGATGTAGCCGAGTTCCGCGCCATGCAGCTTGGCGTTGGCGGGAACGGCGGCAAGCCCGGCATGCCAGACCGCGTAAAGCATCTCCAGATATTCGGGGCTGTTCTTGGCGACGATCGCGACGCGGTCGCCGGTCTGCAGCCCGAAGGTGCCGCGCAAGGCACCGGCCAGCCGCGCCACCCGCCCGGCGAGCGCGCCATAGCTGCGCACGACACGCGCACCGCAGGCCGTCGCCGGCCAGTCCGGATGACTGCGGCCGGCCCGCTCAAGCCAGTAGGCAAGGTTCATGTCCGTCCCGGCGCATCCATTGACGGCAAAAATTCAAGCGCCCCGAACGAGCGCCGGTCAAGAGCAAAGCTCTCAGTTGTTCAGCCAGCCGAAATGGACCGGGAAGCCCTCGCCTGCCAGCAGGTTGATGGTCTCATAGAGCGGCAGGCCGACGACATTGGTGTAGGAGCCGACGAGCTTAACGACGAAGGTGCCGGCAAGACCCTGCACCGCATAGCCGCCCGCCTTGCCGCGCCATTCGCCGGAGGCGAGATAGGCCTCGATATCGTCCTCGGTCAGGCGCTTGAAGCGCACGCGGGTCTCGACCAGCCGCTGGCGAAACGTCTCCTTCGGCGTCACCAGACAGATGCCGGTATGGACGCGATGGTTGCGGCCGGAGAGGAGGCGCAGGCACTGCCCGGCCTCGTCGAGCGTTTCGGCTTTCGGCAGGATGCGCCGGCCGACCGCAACCACGGTATCGGCGGCCACGATGAAGGCGCCGCGCAATTCCTCATCGATGCGCACGGCGGCGAGCGCGGCCTCCGCCTTGGCGCGCGCCAGACGGTTGGCGCAGGCACGCGGCAATTCGCCCTTCAGCGGCATCTCGTCGATGTCGGCGGGCTGCAAGGCATCCGGCTCGAGGCCGGCCTGGTTGACCAGCGCAAGCCGGCGCGGCGAACCCGACGCGAGCACGAGTTTGGGACGGCCGATCATTTCGCACCGTCATCGCCGGAACGGATCCGGCAAATGGTCGCTTCGTCTCGCATCGCTGATCTGCCCTGATGAAATCGCCGGCGGCAAGCCGGTCGCGGACGTTATTTGAAGCGGTAAGTGATCCGGCCTTTGGTGAGATCGTACGGCGTAATTTCCACCAGCACCTTGTCGCCCGCGAGCACGCGGATTCGGTTCTTGCGCATGCGGCCGGCGGTATGGGCGATGATCTCGTGGTCGTTCTCAAGTTTGACGCGGAAGGTGGCATTCGGAAGCAGTTCCGTGACGACACCGGGAAATTCCAGCAGTTCTTCCTTCGACATACGAAATCCAGCTCGTGCCGACGGGGCTGAAAAACCGGCCAACGCCATTGGCCTGATGGGACCTCGAATGGCCGCGGAAACTAGCGGAATCGTCCAAAACTCTCAACCAAAATGCTCATTCGTTGCCGCCTGCCGGCCGGCCCAGCCGCTCCTTGATCCGCTTCATGAGCTGGTCGCGCACCTGCCGATAGGCATCGAGCATCTGCTCGCGGTTGCCGGCCGCTCCGCTCGGGTCGGGCGTCGGCCAGTATTCGACCTCGGCGGCGATCGTGCGCGTCAGGTCGAGCGCCTTGTGATGGGCCTCCGGCGACAGCGTGACGATCAGATCGAAATTGAGGCCCTCCCATTCCTCGATCTCCTCGAAGGTCTGCGGCCTGTGCCTGGACAGATCGAGGCCGATCTCCTCCATCACCGCAATCGCGAACGGGTCGAGCTCGCCCTTTCGCACCCCGGCCGAACCGACATAGATCGTCTTGCCGAACAGCCAGCGCGCGATCGCCATCGCCATCGGCGAGCGAATGGAATTGAGACCGCAGGCGAACAACACGGCCTGCGGCTTTGCGATGCGCGACCCCGCCGCCATCGCCCGGCCTCATCCCTTCCAGTGCAGGACGCAGATCAGCGTGAACAGACGCCGCGCGGTGTTGAAATCCACCGTCACCTTGTCTTTCAGTCGTTCCATCAGGATGTTCGAGCCCTCGTCGTGCAGGCCGCGTCGCCCCATGTCGATTGCCTCGATGCGGTCGGGAGTTGCGGTGCGGATCGCCTGATAATAGCTGTCGCAGATCAGGAAATAGTCCTTCACGATCCGCCGGAACGGCGTCAGCGACAGGAAATGCGCGACGACCGGCGCGCCCTCCTGGGTGCGGATGTCGAAAACCAGACGGCTCTCCGCCATGCTCAGGTGCAGCGCATAGGGACCGCCCGGATGGTCGACCGGCGCGAACGAGTTCTGCTCGATCAGATCGTAGATCGCGACCGCGCGTTCGTGCTCGATGTCGGGCCCCGAACGGCCGATGGAGTTTTCATCGAGCCGCACCTCGACGAGACTGAAGCGCTTGCCGTCGCCGCTCATCGCCGATTGAGCCGGATGGCGACCGAGCGCGCGTGCGCCTCAAGCCCCTCCGCCTCCCCGAGCGCGATCGCGGCAGCCGAAAGCGCGTGAAGCTGTTCCGGCCCGCACTTGAGGATCGAGGTGCGCTTCATGAAATCGAGCACGCCGAGCCCCGACGAGAAACGCGCCGAGCGCGCGGTCGGCAACACGTGGTTGGAGCCGCCGACATAATCGCCGATCGCTTCCGGCGTGTAGCCGCCGATGAAGATCGCGCCGGCATTGCGGATCTTCCCGGCCAGCGCCTCGGCGTCGTCGGCGATCAGTTCCAGATGTTCCGGCGCAAGCGCATCGACCAGCGGCACCGCTTCGGCAAGCTTTTGCACGATGATGGTGGCGCCGAAGTCGCGCCAGGAGGTGCGCGCGATCGCGGCACGCGGCAGGGTGGTGAGCTGCGCCTCCACCGACCGCTCGACGCGCTCGGCGAGCGCGACGTCGTCGGTGATCAGAATCGATTGCGCGGCCTCGTCGTGCTCGGCCTGCGCGAGAAGGTCGGCGGCGATCCAGTCGGCATTGGCGCTGCGGTCGGCGAGGATCAGCACCTCGGAGGGGCCGGCGATCATGTCGATGCCGACCTTGCCGAAAACGAGCCGCTTGGCGGCGGCGACGTAGGCATTGCCGGGACCGACGATCTTGGCGACCGGGGCGATGCTCGGCGTGCCGTAAGCGAGCGCGGCCACCGCCTGGGCGCCGCCGATGCGATAGATTTCGTCGACACCGGCAAGTTTCGCCGCCGCAAGCACGAGCGGATTGAGCACGCCGCCCGGCGCCGGCACCACCATGACGAGACGCGGCACCCCGGCCACCTTGGCCGGCACCGCATTCATCAGCACGGACGAGGGATAGGCCGCGGTGCCGCCGGGCACGTAGAGGCCGACGGCCTCGATCGCGGTCCAGCGGCTGCCCAATTCGACGCCGAGCGCATCGGTGAAGCGGTCGTCCTTCGGCCGCTGGCGCAGATGAAACGCCTCGATCCGCGCGCGTGCGAGCGCAAGCGCATCGAGCGCGGCAGGGGCGCAGGCTTTCTGCGCCGCGTCGATCTCAGCCACCGAAACGCGAAGACCCGTGCGGTTGAGGTCGAGCCGGTCGAAGCGGGCCGTCAGGTCGATCAGCGCGGCATCCCCGCGCCCGATCACGTCGGCGACGATGTCGCGCACCGCCTTTTCGACGTCCGCCGCCGTTTCGCGTTTGGTGGCCAGAAAATCGGCAAACCGCGCGGAAAAATCCGGAGACTGGCTATCGAGACGGACGGGCATGATCGACTTCCGCGGGCGGCGACCCGGTCTTGCGCTGAATGGCGTCTGGCGGGCCGGGCGTCAACCCTGATCGCAGGGAAACGCCGCTCCGGCGGCAAACCGGCGCCGGTTTGCGTCGTCATCATATAGGCAGGCGATGCGCTCCCGGCCACACGTTGCGGCGGGCGCGATCCGCGGCAGCGGGAATGACGCTGGAATGTGCTGACATGCCCTCAGGCGATCCGGCCGGGCGGGACGCCGCCGGAGCCGGCTTCGGCCTCTTCCTTCTCGAAACGGACCCCGGCCTGGCTTTTCGCCCGCCATACCAGACGGCAGACCCGGCGCGGCCTGTTGCCCTCGGCCAGCCGCAGGATGAAATCGTCGGGCAGCGTTCCGTCGTCCTCGATCCGGACCCGGGCTCCGGTCTGGGACACATCGGTCAGGACGCACGGTATGGTTTCCCGGCCGTCAACGCTCACGATGCGGGCGGGATAGCGAAGCGGCCGGCGCTGGCTGCGCCTTTTGTCCTTCGGGTTACGCGGCATGCGGGACCGGGCGGATTGATGGTTTCAATTTTAGCTTTATGCCGCCTAATCGCTTGCATTTTGGTGAATACGATCGCCGAAAGGCCATGCACGGCAAAGCGGGCAGCACTGCCGCCCGCTCATGCTGGGCCTCTCAAAGCGCGGATCAGGCCGCGCCGGCCCGGTCGACGATCTTCACCGCGCTTTCGAGATCGACCGACACGAGCTGGGACACGCCGCGCTCGGCCATGGTGACGCCGAACAGCCGGTTCATGCGCGCCATCGTGATCGGATTGTGCGTGATGATGATGAAGCGGGTCTCGGTCGAACGCGACATCTCGTCGAGTAGATCGCAGAAACGTTCGACATTATGATCATCGAGCGGCGCGTCCACCTCGTCCAGCACGCAGATCGGCGCCGGATTGGTGAGGAAGACCGCGAAAATCAGCGCCAGAGCGGTCAGCGCCTGCTCGCCGCCCGAGAGCAGCGACAAGGTCTGCGGCTTCTTTCCGGGCGGCTTGGCCATGATTTCGAGACCGGCTTCGAGCGGATCGTCGCTCTCGATCAGTTGCAGCTCCGCCTGCCCGCCGCCGAACAGTTCGGTGAACAGCCGCTTGAAGTGACCGTTAACCACCTCGAACGACGCCAAGAGGCGCTCGCGCGCCTCGCGGTTGAGGTTCTGGATGCCCTGGCGCAGCCGCTTGATCGCCTCGACGAGATCGTCGCGCTCGGCGGTCAGCGTGCCGTGCTGGGTCTCGACTTCGCGCAATTCCTCGTCGGCGCGCAGATTGACCGCTCCCAGACGCTCGCGGTCGCGGCGCAGCTTCTCGAGGTCGGTCTCGATCTCGGCAAGCGCCGGCAGCACCGCGCCCTCGGCGATCTCGGCAAGCGTCGCCACCTCGTGCGGCTCGACTTCGAGCATGTCGCGGATTTCGTGCGTGACGTCGGCGACGCGGCGCTTGGCCGCTTCGCTGCGCTCCTCGGTGCGCGCGGAGTGCTCGCGCGCCGCGCTTAGGGCGTCGAGCGTCGCGCGAACGGCGGCGTCGGCCTCCTTCAGTGTAGTTTCGGCCTGCGCCAGCCGGTCGCCGGCATCGCGCCGCACCTTCTCGGCCGCCTCGACCTCGCCAATCAGCGCCACGCGCTTCTCGGCGAATGCATTCGGTGCATCGGCCAGTGCGGCGTGCTCGTTGCGGGTCTCGGTGACGCGCGCCTCCAGAGCGGTGATCTGGGTGGCGGTGCGTTCCCTGGTTTCGACCCAGGATTTCTGTTCGCCGGCGATGGCGTCGAGCCGGCGGCGCGCGATCTCCGCTTCGCGCGCGAGCGCCTGCGCCTCGGCACGCACCTCGGCCGCCTGCGCGCGCTCGGTGTTGATCTGCACCCGCACGGCATTGAGCCGGCTTTCGAGATCGGCAACGGGAGCGAGTTCCGACAACAGCCGCGCGGTCTCGACCTTGGCGGCTTCCGCTTCGGCGCGCGTCGCATGCAGGCGCGTCTTCGCCTCCGTCAGGGCCGACAACCGCGCCGCCTGCTGGCTGATTTCACGCTCGGCCGCGGCATGGCGTTCGCGGCTTTCGCTCGACTGGCGCTGCAGGTCGCGCCAGCGCGAGCGCGCATTGGCCTCGGCCTGCGCCGCGGACACCACCTCTTCCTGCGCCTGCGCCGCCACCTTGCGCTTGCTCTCGACTTCGACGCGCGCGGCCTGCAGCTCGGCTTCGATCTCGGCGAGGCGGTTGCGCTCGGCGAGCCGGCGGGCGGCCCCCGTCGGCGCATTGGCAGCGACGGCAAAGCCGTCCCAGCGCCACAGGTCGCCTTCGCGCGAAACGAGGCGCTGGCCGGTCTTGAGCAGCGGCATCAGGTTCGGCGCGGCGGCGCGATCGACGAGGCCGATCTGCGCCAGACGCCGCGCGAGCGCTTCGGGCGCCCGCACATAATTCGTCAGCGGCTCGACGCCGTCGGGCAGCTTCGGATCGGCCGGATCGATGGCCGCTCCGCTCCAGCGCATTGGCGACTTCGGATCGACCGGCGCTTCCAGATCGTCGCCGAGCGCGGCGCCGAGCGCGACCTCGTAGCCTTTTTCGACCGTGACATCGTCGATCACCGCCGGCCACAGCTTGCCGGCGTCGACGTGCAGCACTTTTGCAAGCGTCTTGGCTTCGGTCTCCAGCCGGTTGGTACGGCGTTCGGCGTCCGCCAGCGGCCGCTGGGCAACATCGAGCGCCTGCCGCGCGGCGGAATGGGCGGCTTCCGCGCGCACTGCGGCAGCTTCGGCGTCGGTGAGCGCCTGCTGCGACTGATCGACCGCGGCCTGAAGCTGCGTCAGATCGTGCCGGCCGTTGCGGTCGGCATCAAGCTTGGCAAGCTCGGCCTCGACCTCGGCAATCTCGCGCTCCACCTTGGCCAGACGCTGGTCCTGATCGCGGACCGCGCCGTCGAGCTGATTGCGGCGGGCGGTGAGATCGGCGAGTGCGCCGGTCAGTTCGGCGAAATTCTTCTCCGAAACCGCCAGCACCGCATCGGCCTGCGTCACTCGCCCGTCGACGGATTCCCGTCGGGCAATTCCGGCCTGCAATTCGCCGGTCAGGGATTCCTGTTCGGCTGTCAGCCGGTTGATCGCCACATCCGCGTCGGTCGAAAGCTGCTTCTCGCGCGCCAGGTCATCGGCGAGCTGCAGCAGCCGGCGGTCGAGTTCGGCGAGACGCTCTTTCGCGCGCTCCTCCTCGCGATCGAGATTCTCGCGGGCGATGACGAGGCGCTGGAGCGCGGCGGCCGCGCGCGCCTCTTCCTCGCGCAGCGGCGGGACGGCGGCGGCGACCTCCTCCTTGTGTCTTGCGGCCTCGGACTGGGCGAGCATGGCGGCCGCCACCTCGCGCGTGCCGAGATCCTTGGCGCGCTCGGCCTCCTCGACCTCCTGGTTCGCGCTGACCCAGCGCAGGTGATAGAGCGTCGCCTCCTGCTTGCGGATCTTGGCGGAAACCTCGCGATAGCGCACCGCCTCGCGTGCCTGTCGCTTGAGCGCGGACATCTGGCTTGCAAGCTGGCCGATGACGTCTTCCAGACGCTGCAGATTCTGCTCAGCCGCGCGCAGACGCAACTCGGCTTCGTGGCGACGGGCGTGCAGGCCGGAAATGCCGGCGGCCTCCTCCAGCACGCGGCGACGCTGGTCGGGGCGCGCCTGGATAATCTCGCCGATACGGCCCTGGTGCACGAGCGCCGGCGAGCGCGCGCCGGTCGAGGCGTCGGCAAACAGGATCTGCACGTCGCGCGCGCGCACCTCGCGTCCGTTGATACGGTAGGTCGAACCGTGCTCGCGCTCGATCCGGCGCGAAACTTCCAGCGAATCGTGCTCGTTGAAGGTCGCCGGCGCCGCGCGGTCGCTATTGTCGATCGCCATCGACACTTCGGCATTGTTGCGGCTCGGCCGCGTATTGGAGCCGGAGAAAATCACCGCGTCCATGTCGGCGGCCCGCATCGACTTGTGCGAGGTCTCGCCCATCACCCAGCGCAGCGCTTCGACGAGATTGGACTTGCCGCAGCCGTTGGGACCGACGACGCCGGTCAAACCGGGTTCGATCAGGAAGTCCGTGGGTTCGACGAAAGACTTGAATCCGATGAGACGCAGTCGCGTAAGCTTCATCGAGGTATTGCACTCCACCCTTGATCGGGTCGTTGCGCCCCGGCCCGGAGCGATTGGGAATCCGCACGCGCACTCAAGCGGTTGCGGCGGCGAATCGGCGGTCGCATTAACAATGGCCAGCGCCGGGCAGCGCCGCAAGCTGCCCGGAATGTTTTACCCAAGTCCTTGTTTTACCCAAGTCCTTGCCCCGGCAAGGCCGCGCCAGACGCCCGGCTCGCCCGAATCGGCAAATTGCGAAAACCCGCGCCCGCGCCCCGCCCCGTCAACTTTTCAGCAGCGGCTCGATTTCCTTGGCCAGTTCGTCGATCGTGACCGCGCCACGGAGGATCTTGCCGTTGACGAAAAAGGTCGGCGTCGAATTCACGCCGAGCTTTTCGGCCGCGTGCGTGCGCGTCGCCTCGATGCCTTCGAGGATTTTCTGATCCGAGAGGCACTGCTCGAAGCGCTCCTGCGTGAAGCCAGCCTGCTTGGCGATGGCGGTGAGCGGCGGCAGCGGCTGCTGCACCGCCCATTCCTTCTGCTTCTCGAACAGGATCTCGACCATCGGATAATATTTGTCCTTGCCGGCGCAGCGCGCGAGCATGAAGCCGGCGGCGGCGAGCGGATCGAGCGGGAACTCCCGCAAGATGTAGCGGACCTTGCCGGTGTCGATGTAGCGCTTCTTCAGTTCCGGATAGGTCGTGTTGTGGAACGCGGCGCAATGGCCGCAGGTCATCGAAGCATATTCGATGATCGTGACCGGGGCGTCCTGCTTGCCGACGACCTCGTCGCCGAGCGGACCGGCCTTGGCGATTTCGGCAAGGCTGGCCTGCTGGGCATGGGCAAGCCCCATGACGCCCGGACCGAAGCTGGTGAGGGCCGTGGCGGCCAGCGCCGATCCGGCAACAAAATCGCGTCGGGTGATCACTGAAAAACTCCGTGCTGATGGGGACTTATTGGCCGCATGGCCCTGTCCGGCCAAGGAGCTATCTCTTAATCGCAATTGTGGCAATGGCGGGCCGGTTCAGGGCGGCGGCGGCGCGCCTCACGTTCGCTTGACTGCGGCGCCGAGCCGCGCCAGCGCGCTTTTCAGGCCCTCGTCGGCGACCTGCGGCAGGCTTTCGGCCACCCGCGCGCAGGCGGCGGGATCGGGAGCGGCCGGCCTCGGCCGGCTGCGGCGCGTGAGCGGGGCCTGACGGATCGCGATCCGCGCCACCGCCTGCCAGCCGAAATAGCGGTTCACCCGCTCCAGAATGACGGGGGCCATGTGCTGCGTTTCGAGCGCGGCGGGACCCTGAACGCGCAGAACCAGGGTGCCGGGCTCGCGCACCTCCGGCTCGGGACTGCGCGGCCACTGGATTTTCAGCGGCTCCGCATGGGCGGCAATGTCGGCACCGACGATCTCGGCCCAGCGGGTGACGAGTTCCGCCGACGCGAAACCCTGACGGGCGAAACTGCCGGCCAGAAGCCGCTGCGCCACATCCCCCAGTGGACGGCCAAAAGATCGGGGCTTGTTCACGTGAAGCCACTCTGCCAGATCGACAAGGCCATGACGCTAGCAGCCCCGCGCGTCCGGAAAAAGGCTCGGCCGGCCAAGGTCGTGCAGAAGACGGCCGCGCGAAAGAAAACCGTACGGAAGAGAGCCGCGGCGAAGCCACCCGCTCCGCGAGAGCCGGCGCCGCGGGCGGCCACGCTCCTCGCCTGGTATGCGCGCCACCGCCGCCATCTGCCCTGGCGGGCGCGCCCAAGCGAGCCGGCCGATCCCTATCGCGTCTGGCTCTCGGAGATCATGCTGCAACAGACCACTGTGAAGGCGGTCGGCCCCTATTTCGAGCGCTTCCTGGCGCGCTGGCCGCGACTGCAAGATCTGGCGTCGGCCCCGCTCGAAGACGTGCTGAAGCTCTGGGCCGGACTTGGCTATTACGCGCGTGCGCGCAACCTGCACGTCTGCGCGCGCGCAATCGTCGAGCGGCACGGCGGTGCGTTCCCCGATACCGAGGACACGCTGCGCACCCTGCCCGGCATCGGCGCCTATACCGCGGCCGCCATCGCCGCCATCGCCTTCGGACGCAAGGCAACGCCGGTCGACGGCAATATCGAGCGCGTGATCGCGCGCCTGCATGCGATCGAGACGCCGCTCCCCGCCGCCAAGCCGCTCATCCATGCGCACGCGCAGGCGCTGACTCCGGCCCGCCATGCCGGCGATTTCGCGCAGGCGATGATGGACCTCGGCGCCAGCCTGTGCTCGCCGAAGCGGCCGGCCTGCGCGCTCTGTCCGTGGAACGATGCCTGCGCCGCACACCGGCGCGGCGACGCGGAAACCTTTCCGCGCAAGACGCCGAAGGCAAACGGCGCCTTGCGGCGCGGCGCGGCCTATGTCGCCGTGCGCGCGGACGGCGCGATCCTTGCGCGCGTGCGCCCGCCGGCCGGCCTGCTCGGCGGCATGATGGAAGTGCCGACCACCGACTGGACGCATGATTTCGACGAACGCGATGCGCTCGCGCACGCCCCCTTCAAGGCGGCATGGCAACGCGTGCCGGGCGTCGTGCGCCATGTCTTCACGCATTTCCCGCTCGAACTGACGGTCTATCGCGCCCGCGCGGCCGCCGGCGCACGCCCGCCTAAAGACGCGCGCTGGCTGCCACAGCACAAGATTGCAAACGAAGCTTTCCCCAACGTCATGCGCAAGGTCATTGCCCATGGCATCAGCGACTGAGCCGTCACCGACATCGGGCAGCCAGTCTCCGCCCCGGAGTTTGACTTCAACCGCCGCTGCAATGCAGCTTGCCTAAGCGATTGTAATGACAACGGCTCGCCGGCACCGCGATTGCCGGCGGGCGGCGTGCGTTGCGCGCACTGATAATGCTCTGGATGAGGACGGTGGCGACGGCGCCGGCCACCGCCGCATCGTAGCCCGGATTGCGATAGACCGGCGGCGGACGACGCGCGGCTTTGCGCGGACGCGTCCGGGCGGTGGCGGCGGGTGCCGGCGGCGGAACGGTGCTCGCCGTCGTTGTCGGCGGCGCCGGCGGTCGGCGGCATTGCACATTGCCGTCGCGATAGCTGATAGCCGTGGCGCCCGCGCCGAACTTGTCCTCGCAGACCGCCGTTTGCGCCGTGGTACTGGGCCAGCACTCGATAGTGCCCGCCTCGCTCACATTGCGCGCATACCAGTCCTTGCGCTGGTTTGCGCACCAAGCATCGGCGGTTTCCTTGTCGGGAACGCAGTGATAGCCGCCGTCGGGCAGCATTCTGGCGGAATATCCGGCCCCCACGTTGAGCCGGCAATCGTCGTGCGCATCCGCAACCCGGCTGTTCCGGCAGGGGCCGACTTTCTCGCGCGCGTCCTTGGCCCAGACATGCATGGCCGGATGCGGCAACTTCACCTTTTTGAGCCAGTCGAGAAAACGCTCCATCTCGCCGATATTGCAACTGTTGACGGCGGTACCGACCCGCGTGCTGATCGACTGAACGGTGTCGATCATCTTGTCGCCCTTGGACACGCGCTCCGAAACGCCCGGACATTTGCCATATTGTTCGGAAATCTGCCGCAGTTTGCTCCTGGATTCTTCGTAATATTCGCTGAGAAAATTCGCTCGCGCGGCGCTGAACTCGCGCTCGACCGCCTCGCTGCCGCACTCACCGGCACGCTTGATCCGTTCGGCGGCGGCCGTGTTCGCTTCCTTGCGCGCCTGCTCTTCGCTGACGCACTTGTCGATGGCGCCTTTGGCATAGACGATCTCTTTGGCATTCTCTTCGAACTTGGCCGACTCGGCGTCAAGGTCGGCCTGAATCTTGTCCAACTGCGTTGCGAGAGAGTTGATGTTGGTCTCGACCCCGCCTTGCGCCAGCGTCCTCAGATGGTCGCATGTATTATATCTGCCAAGGGTCATCTCGGTTTGACACCCTTCCCTCAATGACTGAATTTCTTTTCTGGAATGATAAATGCTGTTGTGCAGATCGCGTAGTTTTTTGAGGTTCTTGCGGTAAATATCGTCCATGGCGCTTGCCTGACTGAGACGATCGCGCAGCGGATCGCACGCGTCCGCTCGCACTTCAGGCACCGACATGAGCAGGGCAGCGGGCAGCACAATAAAAAATCTCGATACCTGCAACGCCGGGATCGGGGATCGAGCGCTTTCGCTCGACCGCATCTTTGCATCAAAGCCGGGTGCGCTCATGCCGCGTCTCCCCTTGTCAGTTCAGGCTGCCGAAATCCGTACCGGTATCCACGCCGAAATCCTTCTTCCCGGTATCCGCCGCGCCCAGATGCCGCTTCTTGAATTCGGCGGAAAGCCGGTCGACCGCCTCGCGGACCACAGGGCTCAACTTGCCGTCGAGCGCGCCACGGTAATGGCCGGCGTCCTTGAGTTTGCGCTGGAATGCGCGCATGAATTCGGCGGAAACTTTCAATTGCGCCATCCATGAATTGTCGCCGGCGGCGCCGGTAGCGGCACGCGCCTTCACCGCCTCGAACAGGTGCGAGGCACCCAATTCCGGATCCTTCGCGACATGAATGCCTCGCTCGTAAACCCGGGCGAGCTGGAAATGAGCCTGAAAATTGCCACCTTCCGCAGCCTTCCGGTAACGGCGAATGGCTTCGGGCAAATCTGTCGCCATGCCGACACCCTGTTCGGCACGCAGGCCATAGGCCACCTGTGCCATGTTGTGTCCGGCGTCCGCGGCCTTGCGCATCAGGCGGGTGCTTTCGGCGGGATCGCGGGCGACGCCCGTTCCGTTCAGATACATGAGAGACAAATTATAGTCGGCGTTGGCGCTCGCGTTTCCGCTCGCATTCGACGCCTTGCGATACAAGCGCGCCGCCTCGCTCTCGTCCTTGGCTACGCCGCGGCCGGTTTGGTAAGCCAGGCCGAGGTTATACAGGCCCGCAGCATTGTTGCGGTCGGCGGCAATCCGCGCCCAGCGCACCGCCTCGCCGAAATCCTGCGCCACGCCCAGACCGCGGTCGTAGAGGAAGCCGACGGTGGCCGCCGCCTCGCCGTCGCCCTTCTCCGATGCAAGGCGCAGCCAGCGCATCGCCTCTAGGTAGTCGTTGCGGCCAAGCGAGCCATTCATCAATGCAAAACCGAGTGACCTCATCGAGGGCACATGACCGGCCTGCGCCGCCATCTGCAGATTTTTGCGCGCTTCTCCGAGATCGCGCGGTACGCCCTGCCCGTACATCTGCATGCGGGCCAGATGGTACATCGACCAGAAATCGCGCTTTTCGACTCCCTGCCGGAAATATTTTACGGCTTCGCCATAGTCGCGCGCGACGCCGAATCCATTGGCATAGACATAGCCGAGCCCGGTCAGCGCGTGCGCCGATCCGAGCGCGGCGGCCTTGCGATACCATTCGACCGCTTCGCCGTACCGCCGCTCGTCCTTCAGTTCAAAGATGACTTGTCCGAATGCGGTCATGGCGAACGCATGACCAAGCTCGGCCGCCTGGCGAAAGTAATCGGCCGCCTTGTGCAGGTCCTTGCTAACGACACCGATGCCGAAGTGATGAACGCGGCCGAGCGACCCCAGCGCCATCGGGTATTTCTGCGCGGCAGCCTTGTGCGTCCATTCGAGGCTTTCGGCGTAGTTTTTTGCAACCTCCAGCGCACGGCCAAGCTGATACTGGAAGCGCGGATTGTCCGGTTGCTGTGCGATCGCCTGCCGGCAGGCGGCGATAGCCCGTTCGGATTCGACCTTGTCCGGCGGAAGACCGGCGCTGACGCGCTGCGGATCGAAGGGGTTCGCGACCAGCCGATCGCATTCGTGCACGGCTTTTGCATCGGCCGTGGCGGCGGGCGCCGGCGAAGGTTGCGCCGGCGGCGGCGCGGCACCGGACTTGAGTCTGTTCAGGCGGATGCGCGCGAGCGGCGCGAACTTTCCGTTCGGGAAGGCCTTGAGATAGGCCTCGAGCTCGGCCGGATCCTTGGCATTCTCGACCGACTGCCAAAAGCTGATATCGGCCGCATCCGATGGCTGGGCCGATGCAGCAGGATTCGTAACGACCAGGAACGCCACAGCCAGAAATGCAGTGAGCACTTTCATCGAAACCCCCGGCACACCTGGGAGAAATTCGACTGCCAAAGTATGTAAAAAAGATACCATCGCTTGCCGGCCCTTCAAAGCAAAACGGCGCAGATATCGCGCCGCCGCGCACAAACGTATCGCTGACGGACAAGCTATTGATATTACGGCCGGGATTGCGAAAGCGGGCAGTCCGGCGGCACCCACCCGACCGCGCCCGGACGGTATCGGTGCGTCGCCTCCTGCTGTCCTGATCCTTCGCGGGGACGCGTCGCGACGGGTTGCATGCAGGACATCGCCGACAAAACCTTTCCCGACGTGATGCGCAAGGCGATCACGCACGCGCTCGGCGGCTAGAGCCTTTCCTGTTGTGATGGAATCAAAGCAGGGTTTTCGCTTTTGTCCTGACGCGGTTTCTTCGCGCGAACCGGCGCTCACGCCGCCCGAAAACGCTCTAAAGCAGGATGAGTTTTCCTTGAATCGTCATCCCGCTTTAGCGCTCTGTTTGAGCATGATCTTTTCCGAAAACCGCTTCGCACTTTTCGGGATCATGCTTTAGGTCTCGCGCTCCTGCAGCAGCACTACCTTGCGCACGAGGGCCGCGAGATTGTTCGCGCCCATCTTCTCCATCACCCAGGCGCGATAATTCTCCACCGTGCGCGGGCTGATATCGAGCTTGAGTGCGATTTCCTTGGTCGAAAGGCCGTCGGCCACTAGCTGCATCACCTCGCGCTGGCGCGGCGACAATTCGGCGACCCGCGCTTCCAGTTCCGCGCGCTCGCTATGACGGATACGCTCGCGCGCGCCGCGCTCGACAGCGGAGCCGATGCTGGCGATCAGCCGCTCGTCGTCGAACGGCTTCTCAATGAAATCAAACGCACCGGTCTTGATCGCCATCACCGCCATCGCGATGTCGCCGTGGCCGGTGATAAGGATGACCGGCAGCGTCGGCACGGTCCGCTGCACCTCGTTGAGCAGGTCGAGGCCCGACATGCCCGGCATGCGGATATCGGACACGACGCAGGCCGGCGGATCCTGCGGTTGCTGCTGCAGCTCCGTGAGAAAGCTTTCCGCCGACCGGAAGCAGCGCACCGTCATGCCGCGGTTCTCGAGCAGCATCTGCAGCGAACGCAGGATCGCGGCATCGTCCTCGATCAGCGCGATGGCGGTCACGACACGGCCTCCGCGCCTTCGGCCGCCGGCAGCGAGAACGAGGCCACGACGCCACCCGGGCCGCTGTCGATCCTCAGCCGACCGCCATGCGCCTCAATGATCGAGCGCGACAGCGACAGGCCGAGACCGAGACCGTCGCCTTTCGTGCTGGTGAAGGGCACGATCGGCGCCTCAGCAAGGTCCGAATCTAGCCCGGGCCCATTATCGACGACGCGGATGAGAACACGCCCGCCGGTCTCGCGCGCGGCCTCGATCCGCACATGGCCGTCGTGGCGGCCGGCCTGCGCCAGCGCCTCGGCGGAATTCCTGACCAGGTTGACGAGCACCTGCTCGATCTGCAGCGGGTCGGCCTTCACGCGCGGCAGGTCGCGCTCCAGCCGGGTTTCGAACTCGATACCGAAGCGGTCAAGCTCGGCGCGGCAGAAGGATTGCGTCTCGCTCGCCAGCCGCGCGACGGTCACCGATTCGATCTGGCTGCGACCGAGACGGATGAAATCGCGCAAGCCGCGCACGACATTGGCGGCGCGATCCACCTGTTCGATGGCGCCCGACGTCGCCTCGACGATCACGGCGGCGTTGGGCGGCTGCACCTCCGCCGCGCTCTTGGCGAGGCGCGTGAAATTGGCGATCGCGGTCAGCGGCTGATTGATCTCGTGGGCGACGGCGGCGGCGAACTCGCCCATGGTGCCGAGCCGCGAGGCGCGGTTGAGCGCATCCTGCTGCAGGCGCAATTGCTGCTGCGTGCGCTGCTGCTCGTTGACCAGGACCCCGATCGCAAGCCCGGTCACCGCGAGCACGACCATGAGCGCCTGATACGACACGACGTCCATGGCGCTCTGGCCGGATATCTGGATCGCCGCGATGAGGCCGATCTGCGCCACGACGAGCATGCTCGATACGCCCTCGAGCCCGAACCGCACGGCCGTCCACACGATCGGAATGAACAGCAGATAGAAGAACTGCAGACGGAACGACACCGCAACAGCGAAAACGCCGGCGATCGCCGCAATGATCAGGACCGCCAGCAGCACGACTTCCCAGGAAGGGCGCGGGAAGCGGCTGCGGGTAATCAGGATCAGCAGAAAGGGCGTGAAGACCATGACGCCGATCATGTCGCCGACAAAGGCGCGCAGGGCAACCTGAAAAAAGTCGGCGCCCGAGACGATCCCGGACGTGCGCAGCACCAGGAAGTGCACAAGCGCCACCAAAGCCGCGCTGGCCAGCGTGAAGGCCATCAAAAGAAGCAGCGAGCGCTTAGTCGACAGCCGCACGTCAAAGCCGACGCGCGCCGACATCAGCAGCGCCGACGCGCTGCCGTAGCCGGCGCCGCTCGTCAGCACCATGAAAAATTCCGTGACGACCGGCAGCGGCAATTGCCGCACGATCAGGTCGGCAAGAAACGGCGCGACGAAAAGCCATGGCACGAATTCGAGGCCGAACAGCAGAACGAGCGCAAAGCTCAAACCGGTCTGCGGATTCCAGGGCGTGATGCCGAACGACGCGAACGGGTGAACGAAGCTGATCCAGTCCAGCAGCACATAGCCCGCGACATAAATCACGGCGACCGTGAAGTGCGAACGCGACAGGAGGCGAGCGAGCGGCATGTCCGGACCGACCGTCTGCGTGGACCGTCTCTGCATGCCCTCTTACTCCCGTGCGCCCCGTCGTCGCGATTGGGTAGTTCTACTCTGGTAGCAGGCACCCGGCACTCCCCCGCCGGGAGCTGCACCGAATTGCCGGCACACGATTTTCCCGCGCAGCTTCCCATCCCCTGGGGGCTCGCGGCAACCGCTTTGGGTTGAGCGCACGCATTGCGGAGGGGATCGGCGTCCATGGAAACTCCGTCCACGATCGAGATCGTGTCGTTTGCGATCTTTGCCGCGGCCGTCGCGCATACCTTCTCCACGCGCGTGTTCGAGCATCTCGCCCACCTTTATCCGCGCCATGCCGGCCTCTGGCACCTACTCGGCGAAGTGGAGGTGGTGTTCGGCTTCTGGGCCATGGTGCTGATCGTGTTCATGGTGACGCAGGCCGGCACAACCGACACGCTGACTTATCTGGAAAGCCGAAACTTCACCGAGCCGGCCTTCGTGTTCGTGATCATGGTGATCGCGGCGAGCCGCCCGGTCATCGATTTCGCGGCGGTGGTCCTGCAGACGGTCGCGCGCGTTCTGCCGTTCGAGCGATCAATGGCCTATTATTTCACGCTGCTCTCGGTGGGGCCGCTGCTCGGGTCGTTCATCACCGAGCCCGCGGCGATGACGCTTTCGGCGATGCTACTGCGCCAGGCCTATTTCGACAGAAACATGCCGGCGTCGTTCATGTACGCAACGCTCGGCGTGCTGTTCGTCAATATCTCGATCGGGGGAACGCTGACGCCCTACGCGGCGCCGCCGGTGCTGATGGTGGCCGAGCGCTGGGGCTTCGACCTCACGATCATGCTCACCAAGTTCGGCTGGAAGGCCGCGGTCGCCGTCGTCATCAACGCGGCCGCGGTGACGCTGCTGTTCCGCTCCTGCCTGAACGGGATGTCGGGCATGCCCGCCGCACTGACCCGGCTTGAAGTGCCGGCGCCGGTCATCCTCATCCATCTGCTCTTCCTCGTCGGCGTCGTGGTCTTCAATCATCACCTCGTGGTGTTCATGGCGCTGTTCCTGTTCTTCCTCGGCTTCACCGAGGCCTACAAGAAGCATCAAACCCAGTTGATCCTCCGGCAGGGGCTGCTGGTCGGCTTCTTTCTCGCCGGTCTCGTCGTGATAGGCGGCCAGCAGAAATGGTGGCTGCAGCCGCTCCTGGCCGACATGGGTTCAGGCACGCTGTTCGTGGGCGCAACCCTGCTCACGGCCGTCACCGACAATGCCGCGCTCACCTATCTCGGCTCCCTGGTCGAGGGCGTGTCGGAGGAATTCAAGTACGCCCTGGTGGCCGGCGCGGTGACCGGCGGCGGACTGACGGTCATCGCCAACGCGCCCAACCCGGCCGGCTTCGCGATCCTGAAAGACAGTTTCGAGGAAGGCTCGATCAGCGCGGCCGGACTGGCAGCGGCCGCCGCCGGCCCCACACTCGTCGCCGCGGCAGCCTTCCTGCTCCTGCCGGGCTAAGCACCAACGGAGACATCAATGAGCGCCTCACATCCGCGCAAGATCCTGGCAGCCGTTGACGGCTCGGAGCGCACAAACCGCGTCGTCGACTACCTTCTGTCGCTTGCCAAGAAGGACAAGTCGATCAAGGTTGTGGTCCTCAACGTGCAGAACGAGCCGGAGAAATGGCGGCTGCGCGGCTACGAATCGTTCAAGAAGGACGAGATCATCGATCGCCTGACCAGGGACGTCGGCGGACCGATCGTGCGCGGCGTTGGCCGGCGGCTCGGCCGGGCCGGCATCGCGCACGATCTGCGCGTGGAGATCGGCGAGCCGGTCGAGACGATCATCCGCTGCGCGGCCGAGGAAGGCTGCGACCTGATCGTGGTCGGCGATCCGCGCCCCGGCGTCGTGCGCCGCTGGCTGACGCAGACCGCCGGGATCACGCTCGGCTCGGTTGCCGGCAAGGTGGTGCAGCTCGCCCGCAAGCCGATCGTCGTCGCCCGATGAGGCGAGATCAGATGGCCGGCACGCCGGCCATCGCCTGCATGTAGCGGTTCTCGTCGCGGGCGGCGCCGTTCGCCTTGCGCTTCGTGCTGCGCGCAAGCGCCTTCTTGTTGACTTTGCGCTTGGCGATGGAGGACAGCTTCTTGTCGGTCGCCTTCTCTTCCTTGAGATTGGCGGCGATCAGGCGCGCGACATCGTTCTTGCCGAGCAGCTTGGCCCAGGCCGCAAGCGTGCCGTAGCGCGTGATCTCGTAATGCTCGACCGCCTGCGCGGCGCCGATCAATGCGGCATTGAGCACGGTCTTGTCGGCGACGTCGGCGGCAATGTCGTTGGCCTCGTCGATAATGCCGTCGATGGCCGGGCATTTCGTGCCCTTGGGCTCCTGCTTGAGCTTCTTGAAGACCTGGTCCAGCCGGCGGATCTGGCCGCGGGTCTGCTTCAGGTGTGCCTGAAAG
This sequence comes from Pseudorhodoplanes sp., assembly GCA_019187085.1. Taxonomy (GTDB): domain Bacteria; phylum Pseudomonadota; class Alphaproteobacteria; order Rhizobiales; family Xanthobacteraceae; genus Pseudorhodoplanes. The sequence goes on from JABARS010000001.1 coordinate 165,435, forward strand.
CCCTTCTTCAGCTCGCTGTCGGACGCCTTGGCGATCATGTCCGGCAGCGATTTCTCGATTCTGTTCTCGGCGTAATAGATGTCCTGCAGCGTGTGCAGGAACAGGTCGTCCATCGTCTCGATATCGGCGCTAAACCAACCCATCGTTTCCTCCTGGTTTCAGTCAGAAGGAATAAGCGGCGGACATCGGGAAAGTTCCGGTTCCCTCCCGGCGCGCGCTGTCTGTGGGCCGCGATCAGGCCTTCGGCACCGCCACGATCGGCGGACGGGCATTGAGCTCGTCGACCTGGAAGCCGGCGACCTTCTTGTAATTGGCTGCGATGCTTTCGAGCTCCTCGCGCGAGAGCACCTCGGCGATGTCGTTGAAGCCGTTGGGCGCACGCTCCTCGACGAGCTGCATCACCTGCTCGGGGCCGTTCTGGCGGTTGAGCAGGACGAGGCGGCTGGTGGCCGGCCGCCGCTCGGCCTCGTAGGCGGCGAGCGCTTCCGGCGTCGGGCCCCGGGCGAGGATTTCGCGCGCCAGCACCCGCGCATCCAGGATCGCCTGCGAGGCACCGTTGGAGCCGATCGGGTACATCGGGTGCGCGGCATCGCCGAGCAGCGTGACGCGACCGAACGTCCAGCATTCGAGCGGATCGCGGTCGACCAGCGGATATTCGTAGCAATATTCCGCATTGCGGATCAGCCCCGGCACGTCGAGCCAGTTGAAATGCCAGTCCTCGAAATGGGGCAGGAACTCTTCCAGCTTGCCGACGCGGTTGTAATCCTCGCGCCGCCACTGATAGCCGGGCGGCAGATGCCGCTCGGCGATCCAGTTGATCATCGGACGACCGCGCTCCGAATCTGCGCGCGAAATCGGGTAGCAGACGAATTTCAGCGTCTCGTGGCCGGCCATGATCATGGTGCGGCCGGTGAGGAACGGCTCGCTGAACGTCACCCCGCGCCAGAGGATGCGCCCGTTCCAGATCGGCGCGCCCTCCCGCGGATAAAGCCGCGCGCGCATGGCCGAGTGGATGCCGTCGGCGCCGATCAGCAGCGAACCCTCATATTCTCCGACCGGCTTGCCGTCCTTGCCGACAAAGCGCGCACGCACGCCGTTGCCGGTTTCCTCCCAGCCGACGAAATGATGGGCGGTCAGGATGTTGTCGGCGCCGATGCGCTCGCGCGCGATATCGTAGAGGAGCTGGTGCAGGATGCCGCGATGGATGGAGAGTTGCGGCCACCTGTAGCCGGCTTCGAGCCCGCGCGGCTCGCTCCAGATCAGCTTACCGTGCTTGGAATAATAGGCGAGCTCGCGGGTGCGGATCGCGGTCTCGTCGAGGCGGTCGAGCAGGCCAAGCTCGATCAGCTCGCGCCCGGCATGCGGAAGCACATTGATGCCGACGCCGATCGGCTTGATCTCGGTCACGCTTTCGAACACCCGCACCGGGACGCCGATCTGGTGCAGGCTGAGCGCCACGGTCAATCCGCCGATCCCTCCGCCGGCGACAAGCACGGTCATTGCAGTCCCCCCAATCGCAACGCCCGGCTTTTCTCATGCACGCGGTTCAAAAACAATGCAGCACATTGCCCGATCGCCCGCCGGCTGACCGCTGGCGCGGCGCCGATCTCGTCTTATGATGCGGTGAGCCGGCGACGGTTCCCGCCGAGTAATCCTGCCGGGTAATGGAGAACAAACCGCCATGACCGCTCGGGCTTTCCACAAAGAAGTGCAGCGGTTCGCATTCGCCGCAGTCTTGTTCCTTATTGCCGCGATGCCGGCGGCGGCCGCGGAGTTCGAGGTCGCCTTCAAGAGCTGCCCGGACCAGAGCGAGGACACCGGAAAGTCCGAAATCCGGAACTGCGCGATCGCGTCCGGCAAGGTCCGTGGCGGACGTCTGGCGCTGCGCATGACTGGCGAGATCGCTCCCGGCGATCCCGAGCGCCTGGCCAAAGCGATCGCAGCAAACGCGGAGGCCGGCGGCTCCTGGGGCTCGCTCGGCGAAGGCAATTTCATCACATTGATGCTGTCCGGCGAGGCAGGCGACTTCGATGCCGGCATCGCACTCGGCCGCTTTCTGCAGGATGGCTGGATCCATACCCGCATCGTCAGGGGCGCACGCTGCACCGGGGCCTGCGCACTCGCCTTCATGGGCGGTCGCGCGATGTGGGGACGCCTGACGCGTCCGGCGGTCGAACGGCGGCTGGAAGCCGGCGGCGTACTGGCGTTCGCATCCCCGCTTGCCGGTCTCGATCCTGCGCAGGCAGCGCCCGTAGTCGCGCGCCTGCGCGCGCTTGTCGCCTATGCCGAACATGCCGCCATCGCCCCGGCCATACTAAAGAAAATCGCGGCGCTTGAGTCCGCCGACCGCTTTACGATCGACACCGTCTTCCGGGCGAAGATCGCCAATATCGGCGTGGAGGGCGTGCAACCGCCGGCCAAAATGGAAGACCGGAATTATATCGACGCCTGCTACGCCCAGGGCGACTGGAATTACGGCGTGTTCGGCGCCTACGACGAGCCGCCCAAGCTCGACACAACCGGTCCGGACATGCCCGATGCGCAAGTCTTCCGGCGCGGCAGCGGATTTGTCGTCGTGACCGTGGTGACGAGTTTCGGCAACCTCGATTACTGGTGCGCGATCGCGACCGGCCAAAGCGGCAAGGTCACCATCCGGCGCAGCGACGTCAAAGCCTGGCTGTCGAAATACGAAGGCCGCAATTCCCTGCTCGCCGGCAACGCGGCCGAGGACGTCATGCTGCAGCCGGACGAGATCCATTACAGCAAGGCGTCGGCCGGCCTGCACGACTTACCGGCGACGTACGGGCTTCGCTTGCTGGCGCATCCGCCGGCGACCCGCCTCGACGCCATCGCCGATCCTGCGTTCAAGTGGAATCCGCTCTTCTATCCGCAAGATTGACGCGCCCGCGCCAAGATGAGACGAACGCGGCCCACAACACTCGCGTTCAACCGTCCGCAATCATCGCAAGACCATCAGGGAGAGACCCCGCAATGACGATCCAGCGTTTCGACAGCGGCCCGCGCATGAGCAAGGCCGTGGTGCACGGCAACACCGTCTATCTGGCCGGCCTCGTCGCCGACAATCCCAAGGGCAAGAGCGTCAGCGAACAGACGAAGGACATCCTCGCCCAGATCGACGGCTTCCTCGCCAAGGCCGGCACCGACAAATCAAAACTCCTGTCCGCCAATATCTGGCTCACCGACATGGCGACCTTTGCGGAGATGAATGGAGTATGGGACGCCTGGGTATCGCCCGGCAACGCGCCCGCGCGCGCCACCGTCGAGGCGAGGCTCGCCGCACCCGACTACAAGGTCGAGATCATGGTGACGGCGGCGAAGTAAGGGCCGCGGGGCCATGACCGCGACGAACAGCCGGCCCGGCATCCTGGCGATCTGGAACGATTGCGCGCCGAGCCGCGAGGCCGATTTCGAACACTGGTTCCAGAGCGAGCATCTCGCCGAACGTCTGGCCGTGCCGGGCTTCCGACGCGGCCGGCGGCACGAAGCCGTCAGCGGCGCGCCGAAATATTTCGTCTTCTATCTCACGGATTCCCCCGACGTCCTCACTTCGCCGGCCTATCTCGAACGCGTCAACAATCCGACGCCGCTGACCGTCGAGATGATGTCGGGTGTGTTCCGCAACATGAACCGCACGGTGTGTCATCTCGCCGCGCGGCGCGGCGAGATGCGCGGAGCGTTCGCCGTTACCGCGCGGTTCGCACGTCCGCAGGAGGCGGACGCATTGTCGGACACGCTGGCGCAACTCGTCACCGGAGACGGCGTCGCCTGCGGCGAAATCTGGACCACGGCCGACGCGCCTCCGTCGATGTCGACGGAGGAAAAGCTGCGCGGCGGCGACCGCAGGATCAGCGATTGCCTCATGGTCGAGACACTGCGCGAAGCCGACGCCCGCAAGTGCGCGGAACAGATGACGCAGGCCTTCGGCGGCGACGCCGAGATCGGCATCTACCGCCTGCTCTGCGAACTATAGCCGGCGACAGGTCCGGCGCCGCGCTCAGGATGTCTTGCCGCTACTAGCCGCCATCTTCCGGCAACTTAACGCGGACACGGCGATGGCGACGCCGGTCATGAGCAGATTGATGCCGACCAGAAGGCCGACCGCCCACAGCGCGGAGCCCGGCAAAGCGAGCGCGATCAGAAGCCCGAGCACGATGTCGAGCAGCCCGCTTGCCAGCACCCAGCCCCAGGCGCGCGGAACGTCGCGCTTGTGCTGAAACGCCAGGAGGAGCTTCGCCGCGCCGCCTGCGAGCAGATAGGCGGCGAGCACGATAGTGAGCGTGAGCACGCCTGCAACCGGATTCCATAAAATCACAATGCCGGCCGCGAGACAGAGAATGGCGGTGACGAGATTCCACCCGAAGCCCGGCGCCGCACGGCCTGCCGCAAAGACCGCATAAAGCCCAAGCGCGCCGCCGGCGACCATGAGCCAGCCGACAAACAGGCTCGTGGCGAGCGAAGCGACCCCCGGCATGACGATCGCCAGCACGCCAAGCAACGCCATCACCACGCCATAGACCAGGAACCAGGTCGCGTATTTCCGCAGGGTTTGCTCATCGAAACGGATTTGAATGGCCGTCATCTCGGTGGACATTGCAGCCTCCTGGCAGCCTCCTGTGGGACGAATGTTTTTATTTTATCAGCTTTCCGGGTGGCTGCCCCGCGCAGAAAGCGGGTGGCTGCTTTCGCCGTTTCGGATAGCTTACGATTTCCCTCCGCCTTTTCCGCCTCATGTCCGCACCGATCAACCGTACGATGAACGCCTTCGAATGGGGCCTGCTGGTGGCCCTGTCGGTGCTATGGGGCGGCTCCTTCTTCTTCATCGGCATCGCGGTCGCCGAATTGCCGCCGCTGACCATCGTCTGCATCCGGGTGACGCTTGCTGCCGCGACGCTCGTCATGGCGATCCGCATCATGGGATTTGCGCTGCCGTCGGGTGCCGGCGTGTGGCTTGCGTTTTTCGGCATGAGCCTGCTCAACAACGTGCTGCCGTTCTGCCTCGTGGTCTGGGGCCAGACGAAGATCGCAAGCGGGCTCGCCTCCATCCTCAATGCCACGACGCCGCTGTTCGCCGTCGTGATCGCGCATTGGCTCACCGCCGACGAAAAGCTCACGCCCGGACGGTTCACCGGCGTGCTGATCGGATTCGGCGGCGTCGCCGCGATGATCGGGCCTTCCGCGCTCGCCGGACACGGCGGCGATCTTCTGGCGCAGCTTGCCGTGCTCGCCGCCGCCGTCTGCTATGCGCTGTCGGGAGTGTTCGGACGCCGCTTCAACCGTATGGGCGTCGCCCCGGTCGTGACCGCGACCGGAATGCTGATCGCCTCGAGCGTGCTGATGCTGCCGCTTTCGCTCGCTGTCGAGCAACCATGGACGCTCGCCATGCCGTCATGGCCGGTGATCGCCTCAGTGGGCGGGCTTGCGATCGTGTCCACCGCGCTCGCCTATATCCTGTTCTTCCGGATCCTTGCGACCGCGGGCGCGACCAATCTCATGCTGGTGACGCTGCTCATCCCGGTGAGCGCGATCCTGCTCGGCACGCTTGTCCTCGGCGAGCGGCTCGGGGCGAACCATTTCCTCGGAATGGCGCTGATCGCGCTCGGCCTTGCCGCGATCGACGGACGGCTGTTCGCGTGGCGGCGCGGACCGGCCTAGAGAGCCATCTCCGCGCGCACCTTGGCGCGCAGGTCGTCGATGACGGTCAGCCCCTTCGGCGTCTCGAGGTGCCAGAAGGTCCAGCCGTTGCAGGCTTCGAGCCCCTGCGCGAACGCACCGATGCGGTGGATGGAGCCGACCTTCTCGCCGAGCGAAATCGCGCCATCGGCACGCACCAGCGCCTTGTGACGCTTGCGGACATCGACCAGCTTTGCTCCGGGCGAAACGAGGCCGCGTTCGATCAGCGCCGCAAACGGCACGCGCGGAGCTTCGCGCGCGGTCATGAAAGGCACGAGCGAGGGCGCCTCCAAAGGCCTGGTCGAAGCAATGCGCTTCTGCGCGGCGCGGACATATTTCTCCTCACGCTCGAAGCCGACGAAACGCCGGCCGAGCCGCCTGGCCACCGCGCCGGTGGTCCCGCTGCCGCAGAAAGGATCGAGGACGAGATCGTCGGGCCGCGAGGCCGACAGGATGGCACGCGCCAACAGCGCTTCCGGCTTCTGGGTCGGATGCAGCTTCTTGCCGTCGCGGCCTTTCAGCCGTTCCTCGCCGGTGCACAGCGGGATGGTCCAGTCGGAGCGCATCTGCACGTCGTCATTGCCGGCCTTCAGCGCCTCGTAATTGAAGGTGTAACCCCTGGCATTCGGCTCGCGCGCGGCCCAGATCAGGGTCTCGTGCGCATTGGTGAAGCGGCGGCCGCGGAAATTCGGCATCGGATTGGTCTTGCGCCAGACCACGTCGTTGAGGATCCAGAAGCCGAGATCCTGCAGGATCGCGCCGACCCGAAAGATGTTGTGATAGGAGCCGATCACCCACAGCGTGGCGGCCGGCTTCATCACGCGGCGGCAGGCGGTGAGCCATTCGCGCGTGAACGCGTCATAGGCGGCGAAGCTCGAGAACTTGTCCCAGTCGTCGTCGACGGCATCGACCCTGGAATCGTCGGGCCGCTTCAGGTCGCTCTGGAGCTGCAGATTGTAGGGCGGGTCGGCGAAGACGAGATCGACGCATTCCGCCGGCAGCGCCGCCATGCCGGCGACGCAGTCACCCGCAACCACGCGGGCGCTATCCTTGGACTCTTGAGTCAAACGGGGCGCCCGATGGGGCGCCCCGCGACGCGACTCTACCATGACTCAGAACTCTGACTCAGGCGACGCGGTCGGCGACGCGGGACCTACAACCGACGCTGTGCACCATGATCGGTTTGGGTAAAAAATCGCCTAACTGGTCGCGTCTAACGCTTTGCAATTGCGTACGATTTTGAAACAGCGGCCGGCAAATTTTGCCGCCGTCGAAATTCCGCCACGCGCAGTGGTGAACAAACCATTGAAAAGACGCCAAGTGGCCTTCAAATATGGGCCTTGATTGATGCGCGCGCGTAACGAACGCTCGAAACGACGCTCGTGCGCGCGAACGGGAGGACCGGATGCGCTGGGAAGATTTTCGCCGCAGCGATAATGTCGAAGATGCCCGCGACAGCGGACCGGGCGGCGGCGGCTTCGGCCTGCCGATGGGCCAGGGCGGCCTCGGCATCGGCACCATCATCATTCTCGGCCTGATCGGGTGGGCGCTCGGCATCGATCCGCGCATCCTGATCGGCGGGGCCGAGGTCATTACCGGCGGCGGGGTTCCCGGCATGGAGCAGCGCGAGGCGCCGGCACCTGCACGCACCGGCGCGCCGAGCGACCGCACCGGCCAGTTCGTGGCCGCCGTGGTCGGCAATACCGAGGACGTATGGGTCCAGGTTTTCCGCGAGAACGGGCAGAATTACCGCGCACCCAAGCTGCGCATGTTCGCGGGCGCGACGCGCTCGGCCTGCGGGGCGGCGCATTCGGCCATGGGGCCGTTCTATTGCCCGCTCGACCAGCGCGTCTATCTCGACACCTCGTTCTTCCGCGACATCGAGCGGCGCTTCGGCGGCTGCTCGGGCAAGGCGTGCGAATTCGCCTACAGCTACGTGATCGCCCACGAGATCGGCCATCACGTGCAGAACCTGCTCGGGGTGCTGCCGCGCGCCCAGCAGATGCAGCAGCAGGTCGGCAGCCGCGCCGAAGCCAACCGCATCCAGGTGCGCGTGGAATTGCAGGCCGACTGTTTCGCGGGCGTCTGGGCGAGCCGCTCCGAACGGCGCAAGAGCTTCCTCGATCCCGGCGACATCGAGGCCGCCATGCAGACTGCCTCCGCCATCGGCGACGACCGCCTGCAGCGTCAGACGCAGGGCACCGTGGTGCCGGATTCCTTCACCCACGGCTCCTCGGTCCAGCGCCAGCGCTGGTTCTCGATCGGCTTCAAGGAAGGCAAGGTTTCGGCCTGCAATACGTTTGCCGCCACGAACCTTTGATCGCAGTGATCCGGCGCGGCGGGGACGCATCCGCCGCGCGCCACGCTACACGCATCTGAAGCATCTCCTGCGCAAGGCGCGACGGGTTAGGGCATCCTGCCCATCCGTTCCCGCGAACGCGGGGACCCGGCCGGATTCCCGCCTGAGCCTGTGCTCGGGTCGGCAAAGCCAGACCCCCGGGTACGGCCATGAGCGGAGAATTGCTCAAAGCGAAAGCTCCCACGTCTCGCTCGCTTCGGACTTGCCGAACTCGTCGTGCGTCCATTCCTCGACCAGCCGGAAGCCGGCCTGCGCATAGATTGCCCGCGCGGCGACGAGCACGGCGTGTGTCCACAGCGTGATCTTGCGGTAGCCGGCCGCGCGCGCAAACGCGATGCATTCCTCGACGAGACGGCGGCCGATGCCGAGACCGCGCGCCTTGGGATCGACGATGAGCAGGCGCAGGCGCGCGACCTCATCGGTCTCGCGCACCAGAAAAACCGAGCCGACCGTCTCACCGTCGCACTCAGCGATCCAGCAGCGCTCACGCGCCGGATCGAAGCTTTTCAGGAACGCCGCGACGATCTCCGCCGTCAGCGCCTCGATGCGGCTGTCCCAGCCATACTCGGCGGGATAAAGCGTGCCGTGTCGCTCCACCACGAAGCCCATGTCGCCCGGACGATGCGTGCGCAGCCGCCAGGCCGGCGCCGGCTTGCCGCCCAGGATCGCGCCGATGTCGTCCATGGCCGCGATCGCGCGCCGGCGCCGTGCCGCCGGCACCGGGCGCAGCATCGCCTCGATTTCCTCATGCGAACGCGCATCAAGCCGGGCGAACGCCCTGCGTCCCTTCGCGGTCAGCGTCAGCAGCGATTGCCGCGCATCAGCCTTGTCGGTCGTCCTTGAAATGAGCCCGTCGTCGGCGAAACGCCGCAGCGTCCGGCTGAGATAGCCGTGATCGAGACTGAGTTCCTGCGCGATGTCGCTTGCCGTGCAGGCGCCGCGCTGGCTGATCTCGAAAAGCACGCGCGCCTGGGTCAGCGAGAACGGGCTGTCGAACAGCCGGTCCTGCAGCAGCCCGATCTGGCGCGTGTAGAAGCGGTTGAAGCGGCGGACCGCGTCCACATCCTGTTTTGCGACGGCGCCAGCCATCCGTCTCCTCCGCGTTCTTGCGGCGGAAACAGGCTTCCATAATTATTTGACTTAGTCAAATAACTGACCGAAGGCCGGATACCGCAATCGCTGGCCGCACGCGCCTCGTTTCCACGTGATTCAAACGCGCGACAGCGCGATCCCGCTGCGCAGGCGCACGATCGCCGACCGCGGCAGGCGGCGCAGCAATTCGCGCTCGGGATCGGCCGCGGCGGCGCGGTGCCCGCCCAGCTCGCGATAGCGGCTTTTGGCGATCAAAAGGCCCTGTTCGGGCTTGGGCCGCGCGCCGAGGGCGGCAGCGAGCAGCGCAAGCAGCTCGGCAGCCGCCGACGCCTGCGACTGGCCGGCCGCGACCCGGCGAAAAACCGCAACGCGATGCAGCTCGGCCGTCTCGATGAAATGCCGCGCCTCGCCGACCCAGCTTTCCTCAAGCAGCGCGCCGGGCACAACGAACATCAGCCAGTCCGAACGCGCCTGCGCCGCGGTCGCCGCAAGCCGTGCGCCCGCCGGACCGGGCAGGGCCAGAAAACGGCAGCCGGCCACGTCGCCGACGCTCGCGGTTTCGTCCGTGGATCCCGCATCGGCCAGGATGACCTCGCGAATGAGGCCCGCGGTCGCCCCCGGCACGAGGCACGCAAGCGTGCGCACCAGAAGACGCTCCGATTCGCGGGTCGGTATGATCACGCTGATCATCGTCATTCCGGATGCATGGCGCCGACACGGGGAACCTGCCCCGGCCTCGCCCGTTGCCCCCAAGAGCTTGGGTCCTTTCGCTGCAATGCCACGCTATCTGGCGAAATCAACAGCGATCCGGTTCCAGGATTAAAGTTCTTGTTTTGTTCTATGAACCGCTCTAGGTTTATTTTCATGGCTCGATCCTCTGCAGCCCTCAGAAGCCCGCCGGCGCCGCTGCCCTCCGCGCCGGCGGGCGACTTTGCCCCGGCGGCGACCGACACGACCGGCCTGCTCGGCACGGGCGTGCCCCGGGACCGCCGCCGCGGACGCGGCACGCTGTCGAATGCCTCCGGACGCTACGAGCCGCTGGCGCGCATCGTGTTCGACGACGGCTGGCAAAGCCTCGAAGACCTGCCGCCGTTCAAGACCAGCGTGCAGATCGACGCCACCCGCAAGATAATCACGCGCAACGAATCGCCCGACATCTCCTTCGACCGCTCGATCAATCCCTATCGCGGCTGCGAACACGGCTGTGTCTATTGCTTCGCGCGGCCCACGCACGCCTATCTCGGCCTCTCGCCCGGTCTGGATTTCGAATCCAGGCTGTTCATGAAGCCGGAGGCGCCGACCCTGCTCGAAAAGGAATTGTCCGCACCGGGCTATACGCCGCGCACGATCGCGATCGGCACCAATACCGACCCCTATCAGCCGATCGAGAAGAAATACGAGATCATGCGGCGCATCCTGGAAGTGCTGGAGCGCAGCGGACATCCGGTCGGGATCGTCACCAAGTCGGCGCTCGTCACGCGCGATATCGACATCCTGGCGCGCATGGCAAAGCGCAATCTCGCCAAGGTCGCAATTTCGGTCACGACGCTCGACCCCATGACCGCGCGCACGATGGAGCCGCGCGCGGCAACACCCGCCCGCCGGCTCGAAGCGCTGCGCCGGCTTTCGGAGGCCGGCATTCCGACCTCGGTCATGGTCGCGCCGGTGATCCCGGCCATCAACGATGCCGATATCGAACGCATTCTGGATGCCGCAGCACTTGCCGGCGTCAAGGGCGCGGGCTTCGTCCTGTTGCGGCTGCCGCTCGAGGTGCGCGACCTGTTCAAGGAATGGCTGATGGCGAATTTCCCCGACCGCTACCGCCACGTGCTCAAGCTCGTGCGCGACATGCGCGGCGGCAAGGACTACGATTCGACCTGGGGCAAGCGCATGACCGGAACCGGCCCCTATGCCTGGATGATCGGCCGGCGCTTCGAGGCCCATTGCGAGAAGCTTGGCCTGAACACCGAACGCACCCGGCTCACCGTCGAACATTTCCAGCGACCGAAAAAAGGATCGGAGCAACTCAGCCTGTTCTGACCGTTCGACAATTGCCCTGTCATTTCCCCGGGGCACCGCCGCGGAAGCTGCATAAAGCGGCCCGCCGGCGGCGAATCTTCCCGGCCGGCTGTGCGGCCGGGAAGGTTCGCGAGGCTCTCGCGCCCCGGGGTTCGTCCATTCGGGAACGCCTATGACCAACTCGAATACCACCGCTCACGCCCATGTCAGTCTGATCACGCTCGGCACTGCCGATCTCGCACGGGCAGCGACGTTCTACGAGCGGCTAGGCTTCAAGCGCAAAATGCGCGCCGCGAAGGGCGTTGCTTTTTTCGAGGCCGGCGGCATTGCGCTGTCGCTTTATGGACTGTCCGACCTTGCCCGCGATGCCGGCCTGCCGGGCGCGGACCAGCGTCCGGGCGCAGGCGGGATAACGCTCGCCTGGAACTGCGCGAGCGAGGCCATGGTCGACGCCGCGATGGCGCAGGCGAAAGCGGCCGGCGGCCGCATCCTCGTCGCCGCGCAGAAAGCGTCCTGGGGCGGCTATCACGGCCACTTCGCCGACCCCGACGGCCATGTCTGGGAGGTGGCGTTCAATCCCCAGTTTCCACTGACGCCCGACGGCCGCCCGACACTGCCCGACTAAGGCGTTGCCATTTGCACACGCCCATCGGCTGCGTCGGCATCATAATAGCGCCGCGCGGCTGCGCCGCCATGCAAGCCAGAGAATCGACAGCGCCGCGATCACCAGCCAGGGTACGAGCAGCAAGTTCATCATCTGCCAGCCGACCGCTTGCAGTAACGCACCCGCACCGAGCGACGAAACGAGACCGACGACGAATATCGTCATGTCATTGGCGGCTTGCGCGCGTCCGCGCTCGGATGCGGCATAAGTCCCGGTCAACAGCGTTGTGCCGCCGACATAAAGAAAATTCCAGCCGATGCCGAGCAAGACGAGCGCCACGGCGAACGACGCAAAGCCGGTGCCGCTGAGGGCCATGAGAATATGGCCGAAGAACAGTGCCACACCGGCAAACATGATCGGGAGCACCCCGAATCGTTCGATCAGCGAGCCAGTGAAGAAGGACGGAAGAAACATTCCCAGCACATGGAGCTGGATGACCACGGAGGTTTCCGACAGTCCGTGATCGTGATGAATCATGGCCAGCGGTGTCGCGGTCATCGCAAGGATCATGATCCCGTAGCCGGTCGCCGCGCCAAACAGGGCGACCAGATAGGCCGGCTGCCGAGCGATCTGATGCAATGGGCGACCGGCCGGCTCGGCCTCGGCGACGCGCAATTGCGGGACCCGGACGCCCTGCAGCAAGCCGACAGCCGCCAGAGAGACGACCGCAAGCAGCAGAAACGAGCCGGCATAATGGGGATCGATAAGCGTCACCCCTAGACGACCGAGCGCAGGCCCGAGAAGCGCCGCGACAACGCCCCCGGCCAACACGAGCGAAATTGCCCGCGGCCGAAAACCGTCGTCGGCCACCTCGGAGGCCGCAAAGCGGTAGAATTGCGCAAACCCCTGATAGGCGCCGACCAGAAAGGTGCCTGCGCAAAGGATCAGCAACGATCCCACGACAATTCCGCAAACGCCGACAAGACCGCCGACCGTGCCGAGTATTGCGCCAGCAACAAACCCGGCGCGGCGGCCAGCACGGACCATCCAGACCGAGGCCGGGATGGTCGTGACCGCGGTGCCGAGAAACATGGCTGCAATCGGTGCCGTCGCGAATTGGGGATGGGTCGCGATCTGACCGCCGGCCAGTCCTCCCACTGTCATCACCAGGACCGACGCCGTTTGAAACAGCGCCTGGGCCGTCGCCAGCAGGAGCACCTGACGGTGCATCGCTTTGCGCAACATGGCACTTGCATCCTTATTCAGAAAACAAGGATCCGATCGGCATCCTCCGTCGCCTCGGCCAGGGCATCCATGGTGCTGCGATCCGCGCCCTGCATCATCTGATCCGCCGGCAGTCCGCGCGCATCCATGCAAGTGCCGCACAGGAGGAGCCGTCCCTTGGCGGCGACAATGCGCCTCAGCATGCGCTCCACGTTGTAATAGCCCTCGGGCGTCTGCTGCCCCGCTCGCGCCGCCAGCACGGCATCGGCCATCAGAAACACGGTGACTACGCTGCCGCTGCTTCTCTTGAGCAGCGCATGCGCCAGGCGCAGCGCGTTGTAGACGCGCTCCGTGCCATAGGGCGGATCGTTGAGGATGATGAGAATGTTCATGGTGCCCTCCGAATGCGGAGAGTTTGACTTTGCACCGGACGCGGCTATTATTCAATCATTCAATTGAATTATCTAAACCAAACCCGACCATTGAACCAGGACCCACCAAAAAAACGCCTTTACGAAAGCTTCGCGGCCATCGCGCGCGCGCTCGGCCATGCTCACAGACTCGAGCTGCTGGAACAGCTTGCTCAGGGCGAACGCCCGGTCGAGGCGCTGGCGCAGCGCACCGGCCTTTCGGTCGCGAACGCGTCCCAGCACCTGCAGCAATTGCGACGGGGCGGGCTCGTTGCCGCACGACGCGAAGGCAAGAATGTCGTCTATCGTCTTGCCGACGGCCCGGTGATCGAAGCGCTTGCCGCGCTTCGGGGCATCGCAGAGCGCAACGTCGCCGAGGCGCGCGAGGTGATGCACAGCTATTTCAACAATCTCGACTCCATGGAGCCGGTGACGCGCGCGGAGCTGATGCAACGGCTTCGTGACGGCACCGCAACCTTGCTCGACGTACGTCCCGAGGACGAATACCGCCTCGGCCATCTGCCCGGCGCCGTGAATGTCTCTTTGAGTGCCCTGCGTGGCCGCAAATTCAAGTTGCCGAAGAATCGCCAAGTCGTCGCCTATTGCCGGGGGCCGTATTGCGTCCTGTCCTTTGAGGCGGTGCGGCTGCTGCGCGAACGCGGCTATAAGGCGCGCCGGCTGGAGGATGGATTTCCCGAATGGAAGGCGGCCGGCTTCGCTGTACAGGGCCCTTGATTCTGCGGCCGCGGAAGACTGTCTAGATATCAACAGATTGCGCCGGCGGCGGCATCGTGAATTCCAATCCCCGGCATGCAGAGCTAAAAAGTGCGCATGAGTCTCGCCACTCCGCGCGCCCCTCGCCTGCCGCTCCGCGAAGAAGCCGTCCGGCCGACCTTCCGCCGGGAACGGGCGGCCATGAAGAACGGGCTTTTACCGGTGGCGGGCTGCGACGAGGCCGGCCGCGGCCCGCTTGCGGGCCCGGTCGTTGCGGCGGCGGTGATCCTCGATCCGGAGCGCGTGCCGCGTGGTCTCGACGATTCCAAGAAGCTGCCGCCGGCCGCGCGCGAAAAACTCTACGACGCGATCTGCGCGACCGCCGAGGTCGCCGTCGCGGTCGGCTCCTGCACGCGCATCGACCGCGACAATATCCTGCAGGCCTCGCTGTGGGCGCTGGCGCGGGCGGTGGAGGCCTTGCCGGTCCGCCCCGGCCTCGTCTTCGTCGACGGCTGCGACCGGATCGCAGTATCGTGCGAATGCCGTCCGGTCATCCACGGCGACGCGCTCGTGGCCTCGATTGCGGCCGCCTCCATCGTCGCCAAGGTAACCCGCGACCGGCTGATGGCGCGGCTGGGTGCAGCCTATCCCGGCTACGGCTTCGAGCGCCACATGGGCTACAGCGTGCCCGAGCATACCGAGGCGCTGCAGCGGCTCGGACCGACCATCCACCACCGCCGCAGTTTTTCGCCCGTAGCCCGCGCTTATGGTGATAATCTGGATGATGCCGACCTTGCGGAGGACGGGTTGCCTCTGTGAGCGCGCGCCTGTAATTGCCCGCCGTCCCGAGGCCCGCCCGTCGCCGCAATGCTGACCGTCTCCCTTTTCATCGAATTGATCCGCACGCGGCCGCGATTCATTTTCTGGCTGGCGGTGTCGATCCAGGCGCTGCTGTGGACGCTGGTGCCGTGGCTGTTCTATGTCGCGCCGCCCGGCGATGTCGCCGACGTGATCGCGATCGGCCACGGCTTTCCGTTCGGTGGCGAGCTCGGTCCCCCGCTCGCCTATTGGGCGGCGGAGATCGCATTCCATATCGGCGGCCTGCTCGGCGTTTATGCGCTGTCGCAATTGTGCTTGATCGTCACGCTGTGCGCGGTCTTCTCGCTCGGCACGCTGATCGTCGGCGCCCATCACGCCGTGCTCGCGATCCTTTTGATGGCCGGCATCACCGCGCTCGGCGCGCCGACGCCGGATTTCGGGCCCGCGATCCTCTCGATGCCGGTCTGGGCGCTTGCGCTGCTGCATTTCTACCGCGCCGCCGGACTGGGCCAGCCCGCGGCCTGGTATGCGCTCGCCATCGACATCGGCGTGCTCGGCCTGATCAGCTATCAGGGCCTGATGCTGGCCGCACTGCTGCCGCTATTCGCGTTGCTCAGCGGGCGCATGGCCACGATCGTGCGCACCATGCATCCGCTGATCGCCGGCGTCCTCGCCGTGCTGATCCTGTTTCCGCACCTCGTCTGGGTCGATCAGGTCGGCAATGCGAAGGTGCCCGCTTTCGCCGCGCTGGCCTCGCGCGAGGCGCTCGTCGGCACACTCACCGCCTGGGGGCGGCTCGCCGCCATTCTCGCGCTCAGCTATGCCGGGCTGCTGATCCTGATCGTCATCGCCACCAACGCCACGCGCGTACGGCGCGCGCAGAGCATCGTCATCCGTCGCCCGGTGGTCGATCCGTTCGCGCGCCGGTTCGTCTATTTCTTTGCGCTCGTGCCGCCGCTGCTGGTGACGCTGGTTTCCGCGCTCTCCGGCCAGACCTCGCCGGTGGTGCTCAGCCCCGCCCTCGTCCTGTCCGCCCTTGCGCTCGTGATCGCGGCCGGCGACAATCTCGCCCTGCATCACCAGCGCCTGCTGGCGACGGCCTGGGCGCTGCTCCTGCTGCTGCCGCCGCTCCTTGCCGCGTTCGCCGCGCTGATCACGCCCTGGACCGGCATCGAACTGCGCATCACGCAGCCGGCGCCGGCCATGGCGCGCTATCTGGCCGAGAACTTCGAGCGTCGCACCGGCCGCCCGCTCACGATCGTCGGCGGCCAGACGCGGCTCGCCTCGCTCGTGGCGATGTTCGCGCCGAGCCGGCCCTCGATCTTCATCGACAATAACGTCACGCGCACGATCCGGCGCGACGACATCGTCGAAAAAGGCGCGGTCATCGTCTGGCCGGCGACCGACGCCGCCGGCACGCCGCCGCCGGACATCAAGGCGCAGTTTCCCGACCTCGTGCCGGAGGTGCCGCGCGTGTTCGAACGCATGATCGAGGGACGGCTGATGCCGTTCCGCATCGGCTGGGCGATGCTGCGGCCGCGCGCGCCGGAGGGCGCGCCGGCTCAGTGATAGCTCTCGCCCTCGCGCACCTTGCCGCGGAACAGCCAGTACACAAACACGATATAGCCGAGCACGATCGGCAGCAGCACGAGCGTGCCGATGAGCATGAAAATCTGGCTGGAGGGCGCAGCCGCCGTATCCCAGACCGTGAGCGACGGCGGCACGAGATAGGGATAGTTCGAAATCACGAGACCGAGATAGCCGAGCAGAAAGAGCGCAATCGCCGACAGGAACGGCACGGCGTCGTACTTGCGCACGAGCCCGCGCCATAGCGCGCAGGCGGCAAGCGCGGTGAGCACCGGCACTGGCCACAGATAGTAGAAATTCGGCAACGAAAACCAGCGCGCTGCCACGCGCTCGATCGCAAGCGGCGTCCACAGGCTGACCGCCGCCATGAAGATGAGGACCGCGAGCAGCAGGAGGCCGGCCTGTCCGCGCGCGCGCTCGGCGACCGGCCCCTCGGTCTTCATCACGAGCCAGGTCGCCCCGAGCAGGCCATAGCCCGCGACCAAGGCCACCCCACACATGACCGCGAACGGCGTCGCCCAGTCGAACGCCCCGCCGGCATAGGCGCCGTCGCGCACCGTCACACCCTGGATGAGCGCGCCGAGAATGACGCCCTGCGCGAACGCCGCGATCGCGGAGCCGGCGACAAAAGCGAAATTCCACCAGGTCTTGCTGCGCGAGACGAGACGGAACTCGAACGCCACGCCGCGAAAGACGAGCGCGAGCAGCATCACGATCACCGGCAGATAGAAGGCGGGCATGATCACCGCGTAGGCGGCGGGAAACGCCACCCACAATCCGCCGCCGCCGAGTACGAGCCAGGTCTCGTTACCGTCCCAGAACGGAGCGATCGAGCGCATCATCTGGTCGCGCTCGGCTTCGCTGCGGGAGAACGGAAACAGGATCCCGACGCCGAGGTCGAAGCCGTCGAGAATGACATACATCGCGACCGCGATCCCGATCAGGGCGGCCCAGATGACGGGAAGATACCATTCCATCGCCGCCTCCGCTCACATCGCTTCGCCGGCCGCACGTCCGGCCGCGGCAAGCGGCCGGCTCGGCAGGCCTTCCGATTCCTCGATCGCGGAACCCTGCGGCCCCTTCGCGATCAGCCGGTTGATGTAATAGATGCCCATCGAGAACACGATGCCGTAGCAGAACACGAACAGCAGCAGCGTCGAGAGGATGCTCGCCGCTGGCACCGGCGACACCCCGTCCGCAGTGCGCAGGATGCCATACGCGAGCCAGGGCTGGCGGCCGCTCTCTGTCACCACCCATCCGGCAATCACCGCGACAAATCCGATCCACCAGCTATGCGCCACGATGCGCAGATACCAGCGGGTATCGAACAGCCGTCCGCGCCACCACAACAGCGCGCCGAACAGCGCCGCCGCGATCATGAAGAAGCCGATATAGAGCATGATGCGGAACGCAAAGAAAACATTGTGCACCGGCGGGCGCTCCGACGGCGGCACGCTCTTGAGGCCGGGAAACAGTCCGTTCGGATCGTGCGTGAGGATGAGGGACGAGCCGCGCGGAATGGAGATCGCGAAACGGTTGGTCTCGTTCTTTTCGTCGGGCCAGGCGAAGATATGGAAATCGCCGGGCTTGCTGCCGTCCCAATGCCCTTCCATGGCGGCGACCTTGATCGGCTGATGTTTGAGCGTGTTCAGGCCGTGCAAGTCGCCGAGCACGAGCTGGAGCGGGGCGAGGATGACGAGCAGGCCGATCGCCATGCGCACCATCGTGCGCGCGTCCTCGAGAAAATGTCCGGCGAGCAGATAGCGTGCGCCCACCGCCAGCACCACGAACGCCGTCGTCAGATAGGCGGCATTGAGCATGTGCGCGAAGCGATAGGGGAAGCTTGGATTGAAGACGATCGTCAGCCAGTCGACCGGATAGGCGATGCCGCCGCGCACCTCATGTCCGGCCGGCGTCTGCATCCAGCTATTGGCCGAGAGGATCCAGAAGGCCGAAATCGCCGTCCCGACAGCGACCGCCGCCGCCGACAGGACATAGAGCCCGCGCGGCACGCGGTTGAACCCGAACAGCAGGATGCCGAGGAAGGTCGCCTCGAGGAAAAACGCGGTCAGCACCTCGTAGCCGATCAGCGGGCCGATCACGTTGCCGACCGCGACCGAGAAACGGCTCCAGTTGGTGCCGAACTGGTAGGACAGCACGATCCCCGAAACGACGCCCATCGCAAACGAGACCGCGAAAATCTTAGTCCAGAACCGCATCTGGCGGATAAACCGCTCTTCGCCGGTGCGCAGCCAGAGCACGCCGAGCGTTGCGATATAGGCCGACAGGCCGATCGTGAAGCTCGGGAAGATGATGTGGAATGTCACCGTGAAGGCGAACTGGATGCGGGCGAGCAGAACGGGATCGAAATCCACGGCAAGCTCCTCGATTCTTGCATCAGCTTCGAGCTCCGCCGCAGGCCGGCAGGAGCAACCATGTCCGCAGCCGGCGCATATAAACGCGCCCCGCGCGCACGATCAGACGACAAGACACAATGGGCGCGCCAGGTTCCCGTGTGATAAAGTTCCCGCGCGATAAATAATTACTCTATCATGATTTCGGATTGCGAATCCGGTCCCGTTCCGCAGACCATGGCCGCCGCCCGTGCGGGCCCAAGTGCGGGCCCAAGTGCGGGCCCAAGTGCGGGCCGCCGCCCTCTCGCAGCGAAAGCGCCCGGCGTCTGTGCCATTGCCCGCAGCAGTGGGATTTCGCGACGCAACGGGACAACGACGCGCCGAATCACAGCCTGCACACGGCAGAAGCGGTCCACAGCGTCAACGATTCTCAGCAAAGAATAGCGGTGCACAACCCGGCCCGGTCCGCCCCACGGCGCGGTCGGGGCGGTAACTTGGCGCTCTCCATTCCGGGCGAGGGGAGATCAATGGCCAAGAAATCGCGTACGACAGCAACGGCGAAATCCGCCGCTCCGGCGAGCGGCGGTTTCGAGGCGATGCTCGACAATTATTTCCAGCTCACGAAGAACGGAACCAGCGTCCGCACCGAAGCGATCGCCGGCGTCACGACGTTCCTGACGATGGTGTACATCATCTTCGTCAATCCGCAGATCCTCGGCGCCGCCGGCATGGACAAGGGCGCCGTCTTCGTCGCCACCTGCATCGCGGCCGCGGTGTCCACGCTGGTGATGGCGCTGTACGCGAATTATCCGATCGCGCTGGCGCCGGGCATGGGGCTAAACGCGTTCTTCGCGTTCACGGTGGTGATCGGCTACAAATATTCCTGGCAGCAGGCGCTGGCCGCAGTCTTCCTGTCCGGCATCATCTTCCTGCTGCTGTCGGTATTCCGCATCCGCGAGTACATCATCGACGCCATCCCGCGGAACCTGAAATTCGCGATCTCGGCCGGCGTCGGGCTGTTTCTCGGCATCATCGCATTCCAGCAGGCCAAGCTCGTGGTCGGCAATCCGGTGACGCTGGTGACGCTCGGCGACGTCAAAAATCCGACCGTCATCCTGTTCCTGCTCGGATTCGTGCTCATCGTCGCGCTCAATTACCTGCGCGTGCTGGGCGGCACGCTGATCGGCATCCTCGTGGTGTCGATCATCGGCATCCCGCTCGGGCTGTCGCAATTCACCGGGGTCGTCTCCATGCCGCCGTCGCTGGCGCCGACCTTCCTGCAGCTCGACTTCTCGCGCGTCTTCGAGCTGACGTTCGTCATCGTCGTGCTCAGCATCCTGCTGATCGACGTGTTCGACAATGCCGGCACGCTGATCGGCGTCGCCCACCGCGCCGGCCTGCTCGACAAGCAGGGCCGGCTGCCACGGATGAAGCAGGCGCTGATTTCCGACAGCTTCGCGGCGATGTTCGGCGCCTCGATCGGCACCTCGACGACGACGAGCTATATCGAGAGCACCGCAGGCGTCTCCGCCGGCGGACGCACCGGCCTGACCGCCGCGGTGGTGGCGATCCTGTTCCTGCTGGCGCTGTTCTTCTCGCCGCTGGCGGGCATGATCCCGGCCTATGCGACCTCGGCCGCGCTTTTGTTCGTGGCCTGCCTGATGGCGCGCGGGCTCGCCGAGATGGATTGGGAAGACGTGACCGAAGCCGCCCCGGCGGTGGTGACGGCATTTGCGATGCCGCTCACCTATTCGATCGCGACCGGCATCGGGCTCGGCTTCATCACGTATGTCCTCATGAAGCTGCTGACCGGTCGCATCCGCGACGCCTCCCCGGCCATCATCGTGCTGGCGGTAATCTTCGCGGTGAAGTTCGCGGTCACCGGCTGAATGGACGCTATCATCTGCGCCGGCCCCGGCCGGCGCAGATGAGACTGCCGCACATCATCGGGCCAGCACTTTTTTCACGCTGAGAAAGTCGCGCCACGCCAACCGTTTCTCCAGCGGCGATCGCAGGAGATAGGCGGGGTGAAAAGTTGGCATCGCAGGAATCTCACGATCTCCCGCTTTATAGACAAGCCAGCGGCCGCGCATCTTGCGGATGCCTTCACTCACCCCGAGCAGGGTCGCCATTGAAGGCTTGCCGAGGCAAATCAGGATGTCGGGATTCACAAGCTCGATCTGCCGCTGAATGAACGGCAGGCAGATCGCGGTCTCGTGCAGCGAAGGGTCGCGATTGCCCGGCGGGCGCCACGGCACGATGTTGGCGATATAGACCTTGCTGCGGTCGAGCCCGATCGCGGCCAGCATCAGATCGAGCAGTTTTCCCGACCGGCCGACAAAGGGGCGGCCCTCAATATCCTCCTCGCGGCCCGGCGCCTCGCCCACGAACATCACGCGTGCCTTGGGATTTCCGTCAGCAAAGACGAGCCGTTTTGCAGTCGCGCGCAACGCACAGCCCTCGAAACGCTCGAGAATGGCGCGCAACTCCTCAAGACTTTCGGCCTTTCGCGCGGCTTCGCGGGCCGCCATCACCGCCTCCTCGGGTGGCAGCGGCGCAGCGGGCGCGGCACGCTGCGCGGGTGCGCTGTCGTGCATCGCGGATTTGCGCGCCGGCGCGGCCGGCGGGTCGAACGCATCGGCCTGCGGCGCGCGCGGCTCGGCAGCGGCGAGTCGGTCGACCGGAGTCTCGCCGAGCACGGCATCGACGCCGGCCTCGCCGTAGAAGACGAGCAGATCGCGGGCCGCCTGCTGTTTTTGCGCTGTCATCGATCCCCTCGAAACCCGGCTCCGGGGCGAAGCGCCGCTGCGCGACGCCTCCCCAGCCTTGCGCCCCCCGGACTATGCCAGCCCATTGTCAGGCGGCGCAATTCATGGAATTGCTCAAAAACAATTCCGCTCCAGGATTGACCCCGCATGAGTGAACAGGAACTTCCGCCCCGCGAATCCATGGATTTCGACGTCGTGATCGTCGGCGCCGGCCCGGCCGGGCTCTCCGCCGCCATCCGCCTCAAGCAGGTCGCGCCCGAGGTCTCCGTCGTGGTCGTGGAGAAGGGCTCGGAGGTCGGCGCCCACATCCTCTCCGGCGCCGTGATTGATCCCTCCGCACTCGATCGGCTGCTGCCCGACTGGCGCAACGATCCCGACCGCCCCCTGACCACCGAGGTGAAGGAAGACCGCTTCGCCTGGCTGACGGAAAGCCGCGAAATCTCCTTCCCGCTCGTGCTGGCGCCGCCGCTGATGAGCAATCACGGCTGCTTCATCGGCTCGCTCGGCCAGGTCTGCCAGTTCCTGGCGGCGAAGGCCGAAGCGCTCGGCGTCGAAATCTATCCGGGCTTCGCGGCCGCCGAGATCCTTTACGGGGAAAACGGCACCGTCGCCGGCGTCGCCACCGGCGACATGGGGATCGGCAAGGACCGCAAGCACAAGGATTCGTTCACGCGCGGCATGGAACTGCGCGCCCGCTACACGCTGTTCGCCGAAGGCGCGCGCGGAAACCTGACCAAGATTCTGCTAGCGCGATTCAATCTGGCGCACGACCGCGACGTGCCGAAATTTGGCATCGGGCTGAAAGAAATCTGGCAGGTCGATCCCGCGCGGCATCGTCCCGGCCTCGTGCGCCACAGCTTCGGCTGGCCGCTGCCGACTGCGATCAGCGGCGGATCGTTCATCTATCACTACGGCGACAATCTCGTTTCGGTCGGGTTCGTCGTCCCGCTCAATTACCAGAATCCGTATCTGTCGCCGTTCGAGGAATTCCAGCGCTTCAAGACGCATTCTTCGGTACGCGCGACATTCGAAGGCGGCAAGCGCATCGCCTACGGCGCGCGTGCCATCACGCAGGGCGGCTACCAGTCCGTTCCCAAACTCGTTTTTCCGGGCGGCGCGCTGATCGGCTGCGCGGCGGGCTTCGTCAACGTGCCGCGCATCAAGGGCAGCCACAATGCAATGACCTCCGGCATGCTGGCGGCGGAGGCGTGCGCGGCCGCGCTCGCCGCCGGCCGCGCGCACGACGAGCTTTCCGATTACGAAAGCGGCTGGCGCAATTCGCCGGTCGGACGCGATCTATGGCAGGTGCGCAACGTCAAGCCCTTCCTGTCGCGCTTCGGCACTGTGGTCGGGGTGATGCTCGGCGGGCTCGACATGTGGACCAACACACTCGGCTTCTCGCTGTTCAGGACGCAACGCCACGGCAAGGCCGACGCAGACACGCTCAAGCCGGCCGCCGAATGCACACCGATCGTCTATCCAAAACCGGACGGCAAAATCTCGTTCGACCGCCTGTCCTCGGTCTTCCTTTCCAACACCAATCACGAGGAAGACCA
Organism: Pseudorhodoplanes sp.; assembly: GCA_019187085.1. Taxonomy (GTDB): domain Bacteria; phylum Pseudomonadota; class Alphaproteobacteria; order Rhizobiales; family Xanthobacteraceae; genus Pseudorhodoplanes. The sequence goes on from JABARS010000001.1 coordinate 188,632, forward strand.
GCCGGCGCATCTCCTGGTCGGCGACACCGACCTGCAGCGCCGGTCCGAGCACGACGTTTTCGGCGGACCCTCGACCCGTTATTGCCCGGCCGGTGTTTATGAATGGGTGGGCGAAGGCGCCGACCTGCGTTACGTGATCAACGCGCAGAACTGCGTTCACTGCAAAACCTGCGACATCAAGGACCCCAACCGCAACATCACCTGGGTTCCCCCGGAAGGTGCAGGCGGACCGAATTATCCCAATATGTAGGCAATCACCCCGTCTGCGATGGCGGGTTGCGGCCACGATCCCGCCCCACTGCACCCGCAGGATTGTACCGAAAGCCGCATCCTTGCGGCTCACGTCCAAAAAGGCCATTCTCGAAACCGAGGCCCGGCGGGAAGGCGGTTCGATTCGACCCAGCCCGCAAAATGGAGAATTTCGTGCGCCTTCTCTCACCAAACCGCCCGCGGTGGGGAATCGCCGCGGCTTCGGTCGTTGTCAGCCTCGCTTTGACGACCATGGCCGGGGCGCAGTCGCGCTCGAACGAAGCGCAAATGAGCTCGATCGCGGAGCCGGAAACCGCGTCGGGAAGCTATCTTGCCGCCCGCCATGCCAGCGTCCAGCGCGACGCCGCCTCGGCCGCGGCCTATTTCCGCGCCGCGTTGCGCGCCGATCCCAAGAATAACGAGTTGCTCGAACGCACATTTGTCTCGGTCCTCGCCGACGGCAATATCGACGAGGCCGCGCGCCTCGCCGACCGCCTGCTGCAGGCCAACCGCAACGATCGCGTTGCGCGCCTGGTCGTCGGCGTGCGTGCACTCAAGCAGAGGCAATATGCGCCCGCGCGGCAGAATTTCTCTCAATCGGTACGCGGCCCGGTGACCGATCTCGTCGCCGCCATGCTCAGCGCCTGGGCCTTCTACGGCGCCGGCGACACCAGGAGCGCGGTCGATGCCCTGGACAAATTGGCCGGCCCGGACTGGTACGGGCTGTTCAAGGATCTCCATACCGGCCTCATCCTCGACGCCAGCGGTAACCGCAAGGAAGCGGCCAAGCGGCTCGAGCGCGCCTACAAGCTCGACAACGGCGCGCTGCGCGTCGTGCAGGCCTATGGCAGCGTGCTCTCGCGCCTCGGGCAGAAGGACGAGGCGCTCGCGGTCTTCGAGGTTTTCGACAAGGCCTTGCCGCGCCATCCGCTGATCGTCGCCGACATGCAGGCGATCAAGCGCGGCGAAAAGCTGACGCCTCTCGTCGAAACGGCGCAGGCGGGCGCCGCCGAAGCGCTCTATGGCCTCGGCGCCGCGCTCGGACGGCGCGGCGGCGAGGACCTCGGTCTCGTCTATCTGCAGCTTGCGCTCTATCTCGCCCCGCAAAACGGCATGGCGCTGCTCTCGCTCGCCGACATCTATGAAGGCATCAAGAAACCGGAACTCGCCATCCGCACCTACGAGCGGGTGTCGCCGCATTCTCCCCTGCACCGCAACGCCGATATCCAGCAGGCGATCAATCTCGATTCGGTCGATCGCACCGAGGAAGCCAAGGCGCGCCTGCAGAAGCTGATCGCCGAGCATCCGGACGATCTCGAGGCGATCATCGCGCTCGGCAATATCCTGCGCGCGCGCAAGAGCTACGCCGAATGCGGCGAGGTCTATTCGAAGGCAATCACGCTCGTTCCGCAGCCGACACGCGCCAACTGGACCACCTATTATTTCCGCGGCATCTGCTACGAGCGCGCCAAGAAATGGAGCCTCGCCGAAGCCGACATGAAGAAGGCGCTGGAGCTTTATCCCGATCAGCCGCACGTGCTCAATTATCTCGGCTATTCCTGGGTCGATCAGGGCATCAATCTCGACGCGGGTATGGCGATGATCCGCCGCGCGGTCGAGCAGCGGCCCGACGACGGCTATATCGTGGACTCGCTCGGCTGGGCGTATTACCGGCTCGGCAATTACGACGAGGCGGTCAAGTATCTTGAGCGCGCGATCGAGCTGAAGCCGGAAGACCCGACCATCAACGATCATCTCGGCGACGTGTACTGGAAGATCGGCCGCACGCTGGAGGCCGAATTCCAGTGGTCGCATGCCCGCGACCTCAAACCCGAGCCCGAAGAGCTGAAGAAGATCGAGGAGAAGCTGCGCAGCGGTCTGCCGGCGGAAACCTCGACCACCGCCGATCAGGGCAAGAAGCCGCGGAACGGCGGCTGACTCCTTTCGTGGCGGCGGAGGCGACGATTCTCACGCGGGCCGCACCGGCCAAGGTCAACCTGACTTTGCGCGTGGGCCTGCGCCGCGCGGACGGTTATCACGACATCGACAGCCTGGTGGCCTTTGCCGGCCTGCACGACGTCGTGCGGCTTGCGCCAGACGCGCCGCTTGCGCTCACGGTCGAGGGGCCGACCGCGGCGGCGGCCGGCGCGCCCGAGCGCAATCTCGTTCTCGTGGCCGCGCGGCACCTGCTGGATGCGCGCTCCGATCTGCGCGCCGGACACCTCTTCCTCACCAAGAATCTGCCGGCAGCGGCCGGCCTCGGCGGCGGCTCGTCGGACGCGGCCGCCGCGCTGCGGCTCCTCGCAGACCTCAACGCGCTGCCACCGGACAATCCCGACGTGTTCGCGGCCGCACGCGCGACCGGCGCCGACGTCGCAGTCTGTCTCGATCCGCGCGCGCGCATCATGCGCGGAACCGGCGACATCCTTTCGGCACCGCTGCGGCTTCCGCCGCTGCCCTGCGTGCTGGTCAATCCGGGCGTCGCGACGCCGACCGCCGCGGTGTTCGCCGCGTTCGACCGCGCCGCTTCGACAGCGCCGTTGGAAACCGGCGATATCGCCATCGATCTTGCGAACGAACGAACGCTGATGTCCTACCTGAACCGGTACGGCAACGATCTCGAAGCGCCCGCAATCTCGCTGTGTCCGGCAATCGCGGACGTGCTCGAGGCGCTGCGCGCGCAGGACGGATGCCGGCTTGCCCGCATGTCGGGATCGGGCGCGACCTGTTTCGGCCTGTTCGACGCCGGACCTGCGCGGGCGGCCGCACGCTCGCTGCAGGCCCGCCATCCCGACTGGTGGATCCGCGAAAGCGTTCTCGGCGACCCGCAGTGAGAACCGTGCGGCCTGGCTAATGCGCGCGCGCGATGCAGAAATCGACGGTTTCTTCCAGCGCGTTCTTGACCGGCGAGGACGGGAACAGCGCCAGCGCGTCCTTGGCGATCCCGCCATAATGCTGGGCGCGCTTGACCGTGTCCTCGATCGCGCGATGGCGGTTCATCAGCGCGATGGCATATTCGAGATCGCTGTCGGTGGCCTCGCCTTTCTCGAGCACGCGCGTCCAGAACGAGCGTTCCTCGGCCGAGCCGCGGCGAAAGCTCAAGACCACCGGCAGCGTGATCTTGCCCTCGCGGAAATCGTCGCCGACATTCTTGCCGAGCTTAGCGGCCTTGCCGCCGTAATCGAGCGCGTCGTCGACGAGCTGGAACGCGATGCCGAGATTCATCCCGTAGGAGCGGCAGGCGGCGAGATCGGCCTTGGCGAGGCCCGCCAGCACCGGGCCGACCTCGCAGGCGGCCGCGAACAATTCGGCCGTCTTGCCGCGAATGACTGCGAGATACTCGTCCTCGGTGGTCGCCGTGTTCTTGGCGGCGGCAAGCTGCATCACCTCGCCCTCGGCAATGACCGCAGCGGCGCTGGAGAGGATTTCCAGCGCGCGCAGATTGCCGACTTCCACCATCATGCGGAAAGCCTGGCCGAGCAGGAAGTCGCCGACCAGCACGCTCGCCTCGTTGCCCCAGAGCATGCGCGCGGCGAGCTTGCCGCGGCGCATTTCGCTTTCGTCCACCACGTCGTCGTGCAGGAGCGTCGCGGTATGCATGAACTCCACCGCCGCCGCGAGCCTGATATGCCCGTCGCCGGCATAGTCGGCGAGCGCGGCCATGGCGATGGTCAGCATCGGGCGCAGGCGCTTGCCGCCGGAGGAAATCAGGTGATTGGCGACCTCGGGGATCATCGTGACCTGCGAGCCGGTGCGCGACAGAATGGCGGCGTTCACGCGCTTCATGTCGGCGGCGACCAGGGCCACAAGCTTTTCGATCGTGGCGTGCGGCTGGCTTTCAAAGGGAATGACGACGGCCAAGAATTCTCTCCCGATAAAGGACGCGCGAGCATAGAAACGCTATGCTAATGCAGCAAGAGTATCGGATGCCGCAAGGCCAAATCGGCCGGATGCGGGAGGAGCCATGCGGAGACCGACGAAAAAGGTGGGCCGGCCGGGAACCAAGCCGGAAGACCCTCTCCGCATCGCCGTGCTGGTGCCCTGCTTCAACGAAGAGAAGGCGGTCGCCCAGGTGATTGCCGGCTTTCGAGCGGCGCTGCCGGCGGCCGCGATCTACGTTTATGACAACAACTCGACCGACGGGACCGTCGTCGCCGCCCGCGCGGCCGGCGCGATCGTGCGCAGCGAGGCCAAGCAGGGCAAGGGCCATGTCGTGCGGCGCATGTTCGCCGACGTCGAGGCCGACGTTTATGTGCTCGTGGACGGCGACGCCACCTACGACGCGCCGAGCGCGCCGGCAATGATCTCCGACCTCATCGCGCATAACCGCGACATGGTGGTGGCCGCCCGCATCAGCCAGGAAGACGCGGCCTATCGCCGCGGCCATCGCGCCGGCAACCGCCTGCTCACCGGCTTTGTCGCCTCGGTCTTCGGCAGCCGCTTCACCGACATCCTGTCCGGTTATCGCGTGTTCTCGCGCCGCTTCGTCAAATCGTTCCCGGTCCTGTCCGGCGGCTTCGAGATCGAGACCGAGCTGACGGTGCACGCGCTCGAACTCGATCTTCGGGTCGGCGAGATCGCGACGCCCTATTATGCACGGCCGGTCGGCTCGCAGTCCAAGCTCAATACCTGGCGCGACGGCTTCCGCATCCTGTGGACCATCATGCGTCTCTACCGCTCGGAGCGTCCGCTGAATTTCTTCTCCGGCATCGCCGCTTTCCTCGCCATCGCCTCGGTCGGCCTCGCCATACCGGTGATCGTGACCTATCTCGAAATCGGCCTCGTGCCACGCCTGCCGACCGCGGTGCTCGCGACCGGCATGATGCTCGCGGCCTTCCTCGCCTTCGCGGCGGGCCTGATCCTCGACACGGTGACGCGCGGGCGGCGCGAGGTGAAGCTTCTCGCCTATCTTGCGCAGCGCGGGCTCGAGGAGCGGCGCAAGACGCCGCGGAGCTAGACCCCCATGCAGGAGATCGTGCGCACCAACGATCCCGTCCTGATCTCGGCGGTCGAGGCGCTGCTCAACGGCGCCGGCATCCACCACCTCGTGCTCGACCGCAACATGAGCGTAATCGAAGGCTCGCTCGGCATTCTGCCCCGCCGCGTGCTGGTGGCCGGCGAGGACGAGCGGCGCGCGCGCGAATTGCTGCGCGACGCCGGCCTCGGACATGAGCTGCGGCCCGATGCTCCCTGACAGCGAACGGCTGACCGACGACGCAGCCCTCGGCGGCCGCCTGAAACTCTTGCAGCCCCGCCGCGGCCACCGCTTCGGCCACGACGCCATCCTGCTCGCAGCATCGGTGCCGGCGCGACCGGGCGAGCGGACGGTCGAGCTTGGCAGCGGGGTCGGCGCGGCCGGGCTTGCGCTGATGGCGCGCGTGGCGGACCTGCATCTGACGATGATCGAGATCGAGCCGATGCTGGCGGCCCTCGCCGGGGAGAATGCGACGCGTAACGGATTCGGCGCGCGCATGCGCGTGCTGACCGCCGACGCATCCGGTAATCCCGTCGCGCTTGGCCTGCCCGCCAGCGCCGCCGACCATGTGCTGATGAACCCCCCGTTCGATACACCCGGCGGCCAGCTTTCCCCCGATCCGCTGCGGCAGCGCGCGCATGCGGGCTCGCAGGCGCTGCTGACGGCCTGGCTTGCGACCGCAGCGTGGCTGCTGCGCGAGGGAGGAACGGTAACCGTGATCTGGCGCGCGGACGGCGCGGAAGACCTTGCCAAAGCGCTTGCCGACGATTTCCGGCAGCTTGCGCTGCGGCCCGTTCACGGTCGCGCCGGCGAGCCGCCGATCCGCGTCATCGCCAATGCGATCAGGAACGGGACCTCACCGTCGCAGGCTCCAGAAATGTTGCCGCCGCTTGTCCTCAACGACCTCCACGGCCGACCGACCGCCGAGGCGGAGGCCGTTATGCGCCGCGCAGCATCGCTGGCGCGGACGACTTGCGGCTGAACCTGCGGCCGGCCCGGACCGCCGGCCAATGCGCGCAAACCGTTAGAATGCCGAGCAGCATAAACAGAGCATAGATTTTCATTGCTGCCTCCGTCCCGCCTTCAACGCGTGCGGCGCCGTGTCGTTCCTTCCGCAAAGGACCGAAATTCGGTTAACGATGCGTAACTTGAGCGCAACGCGCGCCCGTCCTATGACCAACCCATGGCAAAATCTGATATTCGCTCACGTTTCCTTGAACGCCTGATCCCCGCGCGGCTGCGCGCGGGTCCGCTGGTGCCGGTGGTGCGGCTGTCCGGCGTCATCGGCCTCTCCACGCCGCTCAAGCCCGGCCTGACGCTCGCCGGCGTCGCGCGCCTCCTCGACGCCGCCTTCAAGCCGCGCAAGGCGAAAGCGGTGGCGATCGTCATCAACTCGCCGGGCGGATCGGCGGTGCAGTCGCACCTGATCTACAGCCGCATCCGCCAGCTCGCCGACGAGCGCGGCCTGCCGGTGATCGTCTTCATCGAGGATGTGGGAGCTTCGGGCGGCTACATGATCGCCTGCGCGGCCGATGAGATCGTCTGCGATCCGTCCTCGATCGTGGGCTCGATCGGCGTCATCGGCGCCACCTTCGGGTTCGAGAAGGCACTCAAAAAGCTCGGCATCGAGCGGCGCATCTATACCGCGGGCAAATACAAGTCGACGCTCGACCCCTTCCTGCCGGAGAAGCCGGAGGACGTGCATCGCCTCAAGGCAATCCAGAAAGACATCCACGACATGTTCATTGCGCTCGTGAAGGAGCGCCGCGGCAAGCGCCTGAAGGGCCCCGATTCGGCCCTGTTTTCCGGCGAATACTGGGTCGGCGACCGCGCCAGGGCGCTCGGGCTCGTCGACCGGGTCGGCGAGATCCGCAGCGTCCTGCGCGAGAAGTTCGGCGAGAAGGTCGTCACGCCGCTGATCGCCGAGCGTGGCTGGTTCGGACGCCGGGTCCCTGGCGTCGGGATCGATCCGCTCATGCGACCAGGGCTTGCCGACGAACTCGTGTCGGCGATCGAGGAGCGCGCAATCTGGGCGCGCTACGGACTCTGACGGGGAAGAATGACGATGCCGGTTTTTCCGCCACTCGTGCTGTGGGCGCTCGGCGCGCTCGGCGTTGTAGCGCTGGCGCGCCTGATCGCGAAAGAACATCGGCGCATCAACGAAGAACTGGCCGCCGCGCGCGCCGACCCCGCGCCGCAGGCGGTCCCCCCGGCAAACGGCAAGCTCAAACGCGATCCGCAAACCGGAATCTACCGCCCTCAATAACCGTCCGGATCACGAGCGGCGGACGCCCCAGCGGTCGCCTGCCGGATCGATGGCAACGCCGGGAAGCGGCGGCCCCCACGGCCCGCGGTTCAACGTCCCGCCCGCCGATGCATCCTCTTGCCCGGCCTGCGGCCCGGGCGCGGCCGGCTGCGTCGCGCTTTCGTCGCCCGGCAAGGGCAGCGGTCCGGGATCGCGGCCGCCGGCGAATTCTACCAGCGCCGCCACCCGCCGCTCGATTGAGGGATGGGAGGCGAACAGGTCGGCAAAACCCTCACGCGGATTGTCGACGCACATTTCCATCACCGCCGACGTCACGCCTGGCAATTCGCCGCGGCCCTCGATCCGGCGCAGCGCCGAGATCATCGCATCCGCATTCTTGGTGAGCTCGACCGCGCCGGCATCGGCCAGGAATTCGCGCGAGCGCGACAACGCAAACCGGATCACGACCGACAGGAGCCAGGCGACGGCGACCAGCGCGATCGCGATGAAGATGGCAGCCGCCCCGCCGCCCTTGCGGTCGCCCGACGAGCCGCTTGAGCGCGACGTCCCGCGCCAGTTGAAGAAGAAGCGGAAGAACAGCTCGGCAAAGAACGAGACCACCCCGGCAATGATCACCGCGATCACCAGCATGCGCACGTCGCCGTTGCGGATATGGGTCAGTTCGTGGGCCAACACGGCCTCAAGCTCGGCGTCGGTGAGCGCACCGACAAGGCCGCTCGTGACGGTGATGGAATATTGCTGCTCGTTGAGGCCAGTCGCGAAGGCATTGAGCGCGCCGCTCTCCATCACCTTGAGCCTGGGCATGGTGATGCCGCGCGAGATGCACAGATTCTCAAGCAGGTTGTAGAGGCGCGGCTCCTGCTCGCGCGTGACCTCGCGGCCGCCGGTGAGCGCATCGATCATCGCCTGGTGAAACCGCCAGGCGATGAGGATCCAGAGCGCGGTGCCGATCGTGGCGAACGGCAAGGCGACGATCAGGTCGTTGACCGCCGCCCCGACGATGACGTCGAGCGGAGCGTCGCGCAGGAAGCCCTCGCCCGCCAGTGCGCCGGCGAATACCATCAGATAGACGAGAAAGAACAGCCCGATCAGCAGCAGCACCGAGCGCCGCTTGTTGCTGGCGATGTGCGTATAAAGACCATAGGCGGCCATCGCTCAGACCCCTGTCATGTGCCGGCGCCGGCGACGTGCCGCCAGGCGCTCAGAACTTGACCTGCGGCGTCTGCTCGACCTGTCCGCGCGCCTCGCCGAGATCGAAGAATTCGCGGCGCACGAAGCCGAACGGCCCGGCGATGAATGCCGCCGGGAATTGCTCGATGCTGGTATTGTATTCCTGCACCGCATTGTTGAAGAAGCGGCGGGCGGCCGCGATCTTGTTCTCGATATCGGCAAGCTCGGTCTGCAATTGCTGGAAATTGGTGTTCGCCTTGAGATCGGGATAGGCCTCGGCCAGCGCGAAGAGCTGACGCAGCGCGCCGCTGAGCGCATTTTCGGCGCTCGCCTGGGCGGCCGGGCCGTGGGCGGCGATGGCGGCATTGCGCGCCTTGACGACCGCGTCGAGCGTCTCGCGCTCGTGCGAGGCATAGCCTTTCACGGTCTCGACGAGGTTCGGGATCAAATCGTGGCGCTGTTTAAGCTGGACGTCGATGTCGGCAAATGCCTGGCTGACCCGCTGCCGCAACGCCACCAGCCGGTTATAGATTGCGACGATGTAGGCGGCGGCGGCGGCAATGACGCCGAGAACGACCCAGGTCGACGTGGACATGGCAAAGGGGCTCCTCATGAAATGGCGCGGCCGAAGGGCTCGGACCGCCGCAAAATCGCCAAAGCATAGCAGCTTTCAGCTCCAAAAATGACCAAAGAGCGGTCATCGGCGCCGAATCCGGAACTGCCAGCGTCGCCACTGCGTTGGTGTTCCTGAACCCCGAGAAGGTTCAACGTCTTAATGGGAGCAGACCATGGTCTTCAGACGATTTTTCGGCGCGCCGGTGCTCACGCCGGTGGAATCGCGCCAGGGGTATCTGGATCGGCCGGTCCTCATCGTGCTGATCGCGAGCACCGCGCTTGTCTGCCTGGCGCTCGGCCTTGCCTGGCTGACCACCTGACAACGGACCTCAGAGGCTGAATTCGACAACGACCTTGATGTCGTCCGGACGGGGAGCGAACGCTTCCGCCCAGTGCGCGAGCGGAACGCGGCGGGTGATCAGGGCCTCGCGCCAGGAGCGCTCCGCCCTGGCGAGCGCGACGAGCGCATCCTCATAATGCCGCCTGTTGGCATTCACCGTCCCGAATACGACCGCGTTGTTGAGAACGAGCGTGCGGTTGAAGCCGCCGATGTCGAAGTCGGTCCGCGCGCCGGGCGAGGAGACGCCCAGCAGGCAGACGATGCCGGCCGGCGCGCAGCGCGTAACGGCCTCCACGATGAGAGGCGTCGCGGCCGTGCATTCCATCACCACGTCGAACGCCGCTCCGCCGAGCGAATCCGGCGCGGTGTGGTAGGTGCCGCCGAGCGCGCGCACGAGCGCGGGCTTGGGACCATCCTGGTGACGGTCGAGCACATGGATATCGAGGTCGCGCTGGTGGCCGAACATCGCTGCCAGCAGCCCGATCGGGCCGGCGCCGGTGACGAGCAGCGTACGCGGCGCGAAGGCCGGCGCGCGCCGCCCGATACGCTCGACATGATCCCACGCCTTGGCAACGATGCTCGCGGGCTCGGTGAGCACCGCCGCAAGACCGAGCGCGGGATCCACTTTCACCGCAAATTCGGGCGCGAGCCGATATCGCTCAGCGCCGAAGCCGTGCCGCTCCTTGATCCCGTGCTCGGTATAAAGGCCGTTGCGGCACATGTCCCACGCACCGGCCGCGCAAGCGGGACAGGGTAGCGGATCGGGATGGCGGACGATCCCGACCACCCGGTCGCCCGCAACGAAGCCGCAGCCCGCCGGCGCTTCCTCCACGATGCCGAGCGATTCATGGCCGAGAATGAGCCTGGGACTACTCGCCGGTGCGGAGCCGTAATGGCCTTCAAGAATGTCGCGGTCGGTGCCGCAGACGCCGAGCGCGAGCGCGCGCACCAGCAGGCCGCCGTCCGACGCCGGCGGCTCCGGCCAGTCTTCCAGACGCGCGGAGTGCGCTTGCCCTGGCTCAACCGTGATCACGCGCACGCGCATTTCCTCCCGTCACCGCCGCAGTCCGACCCGCCATAATAAATGCAAACGGCCGCCAGCGGCGGCCGTTCACTCCGGTTTTCTGCCCGGACCTCAGCGCGCGGGACGCAGCGAGAGGCCGGCGACGCCCGCCGCAAGGCTCACGCCGGTCTGGCCCTGCACCGAAAGCGGCTGCAGCATGACGGTGCGACGCGAACCGCCGACGAGCGCGTTGGCGCCCGCGCCGATACCGACGGTGGCTTCCGCGCTGGCACCGCCATAATGGCCGGCCAGCGCGGCCCGGCCGGCATTGGTCGGCGCATACACCGCCCAGACCAGACGGCCGCCGCGCGTGGCCCCAAGATCGATGCCCACCCGCGTGATGGCGCCGGCATAGGCTTCACGCCGCCAGCCGCGCGCCGACGGCGAGAACGTGCAGCGCAGCTCCTTGCGCGAAGCGACGATCATGCCGAGGCCGCCGGACATGTTGCAGGCGAGCGTGCCGACTTTCACGCGCGCCTGCGCGGCCACGGGCTGCGGCATGGCAAACGAAAGAGCGGCGAGCGCGGCAGCGACTGTCGCGATGCGGATCATGGGCAACCTCCTGTTCGGAAAATTCCAGTGACGCATGCCGGCGAATGCGGCGTGCAATGGCAAAGCAACAAAACGCAAAGACCTCAAATTTGTTCCAATTGTGGAAGGTGGAACCCGGCCGTGCGGCCGGCGTTGGCATGCCGACGCGGCGCGAGCGGCGTCATTTTTCCACGCGGCGCTGGCGCAGCGATGCGGCGATCACGCACCGCCTCACGAGCGGAGTTTTTCCATGAGCCTTGGCACAATTATTCTCATCATTCTCGTCCTTGCCCTGATCGGCGCCATCCCCTCCTGGTCTTACAGCGCGGGCTGGGGTTACGGTCCTTCCGGACTGCTCGGCACGATTTTGATCGTGGTGCTGATCCTTGTGCTGCTCGGGCGGATCTAGGCACCCGTCTGGTCCCTGTGCGAGATCGGAACAAAAACGGCCGGATCGTCCGATCCGGCCGTTCGATTCCATCCGCTCCCGGGGCGCGCAATGCACTCAGCGTCGTGCGGCCAAATGTTGCAGCCGGCGCAGCGATGCAAGGCAGCGGCCTGCGACATTCGCCCCATCCGGCGTCGTCACCGGACTGAACGCGGGATCGCAACCGTCGAGAATGGTGTTATGTCCGCGCCCCGATTCACCGGGAACCGTATGCATGGGCGCGTGTGTATCGGGCGCGGCCGGCCGGTGCACGGCCTTGCGGGCGATGGTAACGCGCGCAGACGCATCGTTGTGAACGACCGTAACGGACTGCTGCGCCTGTGACCCGCTGTCGCGCACTGCGATCATCAGGCGATCGCCCTTGGGCGGGACGGCGAAAACCGCCCAGCGCACGCTGAAAGAATCCGGCTCGGCGCCGGCGATGTCGATAAACGCGGCCAAGCCCAGCATGGCTGCGGCCGCACCGGAAACGGTTCCGAACCGCGTTGAAAATCCGCGCATGGAACGCCTCTTGTTGTTCCGATGATTTGGACGCGCAGTCAACGCGCGACCGCGTTCAGCGTTCCAGGGCGTCGCGCGCCTCCAGAAGCTGCGATGCCGGAATCGTGATCCGGCAGCGCAGGCCGTCCGGCTCGAAAGCAAGCTCGACATCGGCTTCGATCGCGCGCACAAGATTGTGCTCGATCACCAGGCTGCCGAAGCCGCGGCGCATCGGGCTCGCCACTTTCGGCCCCTTGCTCTCGATCCAGTGGAGGGCGACGCCGCCGTCCGCCTGTACCTGCCAGCCGATCGCGACACGGCCGCGCGCGCGCGACAGCGCGCCGTATTTTGCCGCATTGGTCGCAAGCTCATGCAAAGCAAGGCCGAGGCTTTGCGCGGCTTCCGGCTTCAGCCGCACCGTCGGGCCGTCCACCGCCACCTGCGGATTGTCTCGCTCGATATAATGCCCGAGCTGCGAGCGGACGAGATCGTAGAGCGAGGCTCCGTACCAGCTTTCCTGCACGAGCAGGTCATGCGAGCGGGCAAGCGCCTGCAGCCGCGCGCCGAAGCGCGCCAGGAAACGCTCGGTCGTGCCGGCATGCTTGGCGGTCTGGCGCGCCATCGCCTGGATCACTGCGAGCAGGTTCTTGGAGCGATGCGTCAGTTCGCGCATCAACAGGCGCAGATGCGCCTCGCTTTCCTTGCGGCCGGTAATGTCGATGGCTGCCCCCGTCAGGCCGGCGATGCGGCCGGCAGGATCGCGCATCGCCTCAATATGAACATCGTACCAGATGATCCCGTCGCGTTCGATACTGATCTCCAGGTCGCGCGGCTCGCCGGTCGCAAGCACCTCGCGCTTGGCCGCGACGATCGGCGCGCACGCCGGCGCTGGCAGAATATCCTCGTCGACGTTTCCGAGAATGGCGTCGGTCGGCAAACCGAACAGGGGCTTGGAGACATAGTCATAGTGCAGCGCGCAATCCTGCGAGAACACGCAGACGCGCGCGCCGTGCAGCGCGGTCTGGAAGCGCGCCTCGATCAGGCCGATATCTCGTTTGTGCTGGTCGAGGCATTCGTCGAGGCGGCGCTGGATGTCGATCAGTTCCTGCCGGGTCTTTGCATGCGCGGCCTGTTCCTGCGCCAGCAACTGCATCGCTTCGGCGCCGACCACCTCGCTCGATTCCTCGTCCCGGGTCATGCTCATCAAACGCTTCGTCACCTTCGCACACCGGAACCGGGATCGCCGCCGCGCGTTGAAAATACGACCGGCCGGTATCCCCCCTCCCCCTCGTGTCCGGCCGGTCAATTTGCGGCGTGACGCTGCCTGGGCGGGTCACGCCGCTTTTCTTTGCGCGGCCGATGGATCGGCGCGGACGCGAAGCCGGTCAGGCGCTGCGGCGTTCGGTGCGGCGCGCCTTGCGCTCAAAGAACAGCGCCTGGCTGACCACGGCGGAGACCGTCGCCGGCTGGAACGGCTTGGCGATGAGGAAGGCAGGTTCCGGCCGTTCGCCGGTCAGGAAGCGTTCGGGATAGGCGGTGATGAAAATCACCGGCACCTCAAATCCGCGCAGCAGCTCGTTGACGGCGTCGAGACCCGAACTGCCGTCGGCAAGCTGGATATCGGCGAGGATGAGGCCGGGCCGTTTGGTCTTGGCCAGCGCAAGCGCCTCGTTGTGCGTGCGCGCCACGCCGAGCACACGATGGCCGAGCGATTCGACGAGGCCCTCCAGGTCCATGGCGATGAACGGCTCGTCCTCGATGATCATGACATCGGTGGCGATTTCGGCGGCCAGCTCACGGCCCGACTCCTCGACCAATGTCCGCAAGGTGGCGACGTCGCAGTCGAGGATGTCGGCCGCCTCCTGCTCGGAAAAGCCTTCAAGCGCGACGAGCAGGAAAGCCTGCCGCGGCTTCGGCGTAATGCTGCCGAGACGCTGTTCGGCCGGCAGTCCCTTCTCGGCGGGGGTGACGACGCCGTTCATGACGACGGAATTCCAGATTTTCGTGAAAAGGCGGTATAAAGATACCCTTGGCTGGCTGACGGCAGACAGGGCCGAGGGATCCTCTATCAAGGCTTCCAGCGCGGCTGCGACATAGGCATCGCCGGATATCTGGTTTCCGGTGAGCGCACGGGCATAACGGCGCAAAAACGGCAAATAAGGCGCGATCGTCTGTGAAGCGGACACGAAAAATCCCTCCCATTCACTGAAATCCGGACCTCAACGCCGGCGCGCGAAAAAAGTTCCTGACGACGGGAACCGACTTCCATCTCTTACGTTATCGGCTCACGCACGGGGAGTCGCCCCACCCCCGACCGGCGGGGCGACTGCGAGGATCGAGATGACCGAGAAGAAACCAGACAAGTCGCACGTAACGCAGATGCACACAGCACCCTCCGCGGAAAAAGCCCATACCGGGCTCAATCGCGAAATTCAGGTCAAGATCGGGCAGCAATTGCGCGCCATGTACGACGGCATCGTGCAGGAGGGGGTCCCTGACCGCTTCGCGGAACTCCTGTCCAAGCTCGACAAACCTTCCGAAGACGAGGGAAAAGCCGAATGAAGCTGGATCCCGCCCTTCGCGACCAGATTCTTTCCGCGGTGCCGAGCCTGCGCGCGTTCGCCATTTCGCTGTCCGGCAACGTGGACCGTGCCGACGACCTCGTGCAGGAAACCATGCTGCGCGCGCTCGCCAATATCCATTCCTTCCAGCCCGGCACCAACATGAACGCCTGGCTGTTCACGATCCTGCGCAACCTGTTCCGCTCCGAATACCGCAAGCGCAAGCGCGAGGTGGAAGATACCGACGGCACCTATGCCGAACAGCTGAAATCGCACCCCGAGCAGCTTGGCCGCATCGAGTTCGAGGAATTCCGCCACGCCCTGGCGCAACTGCCGGACGAACAGCGCGAGGCGCTGATTCTGGTCGGCGCGTCGGGATTTTCCTACGAGGAGGCCGCCACGATCTGCGGCTGCGCGGTCGGCACGATCAAGAGCCGCGTGAACCGGGCGCGCAACCGGCTCGCCAGGTTGCTCGCCGTGGACAATGTGGACGAGTTCGGACCCGATACGGCAACGCGCGCGGTGCTCGCCGGCAATGACCGCTAAAGCGGGATGACATCGTTTCGCATGTCATCGCGCCTTGGCTGTCCGCGTGCGTGAGCACGACCGAACGCGATCCTGCCCGCGGTACGCCTTCCCGGGATCATCTGGCTCAGCCATTCAGACATGAAGCGGGGTTGACATGGCGCGTCGTCGTATCCGTTCCATGAAAGTACCGCGGCAGCCGAGGCAGGGCTGGTTCGCATATCTCGCGGGAAAAGCGGCCCACTTTGCCGGACGTGCGGCGACCTTTTTTCTGGCGGCGGCGCTGGTGATAATCTGGGGGCTGACGGGCCCGCTGTTCGACTTCAGCGACACTTGGCAGCTCGTGATCAACACATCGACGACCATCGTGACGTTCCTGATGGTTTTCCTGATCCAGAATACGCAAAACCGCGACACGATCGCGCTCCAGGTCAAACTCGACGCGCTGATCTTCGCAAACCACGGCACCGCCAACAGGCTCGCCGCTGCAGAGCTGATGTCGGACCGCGAGCTCGAACACCTGCATGACGAATACAGCAAGCGCGCCGCGCACATGCTGGCGACGCTTGAACGCCACCGCTCTTCGACAAAGTCCAAACGTCGCAAGACATGAGGCGGCGCCCGCCCGCGGCAATGCATCGCGCGCAGGCCGCGCGACCGGTTCAGGTCTGGCAAACCGGACAATAAAAGGTCGAGCGCCCCGCCTGCACGATCCGCCGCACCCTGCCCTTGCAAGCGCGCGTCGGACAGGGCTCGCCCTCGCGGTCGTAAACCCGGAAAGAATGCTGGAAATCACCAAGCGTTCCGTCGGTGCGGCGATGGTCGCGCAGCGACGAGCCGCCGGCCTTGATCGCCTCGACCAGCACGGCCTTGATGGCGTCGGCGAGACGTTCGGCCTTCTCGTTCGGCCGGCTCATCTTGTCGGCGATGGTGGAGGCGAGGCGGCGCGGCGAAAGCCGCGCGCGGTTGAGCGCCTCGCAAACATAGATGTTGCCGAGCCCGGCCACGAGACGCTGGTCGCCGAGCGCGGCCTTGAGCGAGGTCTTCTTGCCGCGGCAGGCCTTTGCCAGCAGTTCGGCGCCGAATGCATTGCCGAGCGGCTCCGGACCGAGCGAGCGCAGCAGCGGCTCGCGGTCGAGATCGGCGCGCGGCACGATCTTCATGCAACCGAACCGGCGCGGATCGTTGAACGTGACGCGCGCGCCCGAGGACATGTGGAACACGATATGATCATGCGCTTCGGCCTTGGAGCGCTCATGATGGTAGGCGCCCGGCGTCGTTTCGCGATCCTCCTGCGCCATGCGGAACGAGCCCGACATTCCCAGATGCATGATGAGCACGTCGCCGGACGACAGATCGGCGAGCAGATACTTCGCCCGGCGGCCGAGCCCGGTCACGGTCTTGCCTTCCAGCCGGGCGGCGAAATCCTTCGGCAGCCGCCACCGCAAATCGTGGCGCCGCACCTCCACCTTGCGGAAGCGGGCACCCTCCATAACCGGCGCGAGCCCTCGCCGGACGGTTTCCACCTCGGGCAATTCGGGCATCGATTGCGTTCCTCTCCCTTCATGGGCCGCCGGCGGTCCACGCATGCGGCGCGTCGTCGCCGAAAGCCGTAAACCGAATTGACATGCGGGCTACCTTCCGGCACCCGGATGCGCGGAATGCCGCCGGCGCCTTTGTAGCCTTGCGCGCAGCCCCGCGCTATCGTCCCGCCGACAGGATCGTCCGATGACCGCCACCACCGACCAGCAGACCGATTTCGGCTTTCGCCAGGTCCCGCTCGTGGACAAGCAGACGCTGGTCGATGACGTCTTCCACAAGGTCGCCCGCCGCTACGACCTGATGAACGACCTGATGTCGGGCGGCCTGCACCGGGCCTGGAAAGACCATCTGGTCACCGCGCT
Source organism: Pseudorhodoplanes sp. (assembly GCA_019187085.1). Classification (GTDB taxonomy): domain Bacteria; phylum Pseudomonadota; class Alphaproteobacteria; order Rhizobiales; family Xanthobacteraceae; genus Pseudorhodoplanes. Next base: position 205,759 of record JABARS010000001.1, read on the forward strand.
TAATCCGCCGCGCGGCGAGCGCTCCTTTCATCTGCTCGACGTGGCCGGCGGCACCGGCGACATCGCAATGCGGGTTATGGAGGCGGGCGGGCCCAACACCCAGGTCACGGTGCTCGACATCAATGCCGACATGCTCGCGGTCGGGCGGGACCGGGCGGCGCAGCGCGGGCTTGCCTCCGGGATCGAATTCACCGAAGGCAACGCCGAAGCGCTGCCCTTTGCGGACCGCACCTTCGATGCCTACACGATCGCATTCGGCATCCGCAACGTGCCGCGGATCGACGCCGCGCTGCGCGAGGCCTGCCGCGTGCTGCGGCCGGGCGGACATTTCCTGTGCCTCGAATTCTCCTCAGTGGACGTTCCGTTCCTTGACCGCCTGTATGAACTGTATTCGTTCAATGCCATTCCCGCGATCGGACAGGCCGTGGCCGGCGATGCGGAGGCCTATCGCTATCTTGTCGAGTCGATCCAGATGTTCCCCAAGCCCGAACGATTTTCCGCCATGATCCGCGCAGCCGGATTCTCGCGCGTAAGTCATACGCCGATGTCCGGCGGCATCGTCGCCCTGCATTCGGCGTGGCGTTGCTGAAACCGCCCGACTCCCGCATCGGCTCGTGATCTCCTTCCTCACCCATTCGTTCCGCCTCGCCCGCGCCGGCTTCGTGTTTGCGCGCGAAGGCGTGTTCTCGCTGGTCGATCCGCAGGCCGTGCCGCCCACGTTGCGCGCCGGGCTCTATCTCGCGCACCTCATCGAGCGGCCGGGCGCGCACGGCATCACGAACCGCCTGTCGGCGGCGCTCACGCAGCTCGGCCCGACCTATGTCAAGCTTGGGCAGTTCCTGGCGACGCGGCCGGACATTGTCGGGATATCTCTCGCGCGCGATCTGGAAACCCTGCAGGACAAGATGCCGCCTTTCCCGCAGGCGCAGGCGCAGGAGGCGGTCGAGAAAGCCTTCGGCCAACCGCTCGGGAAGATATTCGCCACCTTCGGCCCGGCAGTAGCCGCAGCCTCCATCGCGCAGGTCCACCGCGCGGAAATCGAGACGCCGGAGGGACGGCAGGCGGTCGCCGTGAAGGTGCTGCGGCCAGGGATCGAGCGGCGTTTCAAGACCGACCAGGACGCCTTTCTCTACGTGGCACGGCTTGCGGAAGACTTCTCCGCCGAGGCGCAGCGGCTGCGCCTGATCGAGACCGCCGCAACGCTGCGCCGGTCGGTGGCGCTCGAAATGGATTTGCGGCTGGAGGCGGCGGCGCTGTCGGAGATGGCGGAGAACACGCGCGACGATCCGGATTTCCGCGTGCCGACGATCGACTGGGAGCGCACCGCCAAGGACGTGCTGACGCTGGAATGGATCGAGGGCACGCATCTGTCCGATCACGAGACGCTGCGCGCCAAGGGCTTCGACCTGCCGCAGCTCGGCCGCGCCGTGATCCAGACGTTTCTTCGTCACGCGCTGCGCGACGGCTTCTTCCATGCCGACATGCATCCGGGCAATCTGTTCGTCGACGATGCCGGCCGGCTGGTGGCCGTGGATTTCGGCATCATGGGCCGGCTCGGCCTCAAGGAGCGGCGTTTCCTCGCCGAAATCCTGTACGGCTTCATCACGCGCAACTATCGCCGCACGGCGGAGATTCATTTCGAGGCCGGCTATGTGCCTGCCCACCATTCGGTCGAGAGTTTCGCGCAGGCCATCCGCGCGATCGGCGAGCCGATCCATAACCGCACGGCCGAAGAAATCTCGATGGCGCGTCTGCTGATGCTGCTGTTCGAGGTGACCGGCCTGTTCGACATGCGCACGCGCACCGAACTGCTGCTGCTGCAAAAGACGATGGTCGTGGTCGAAGGCGTAGCCCGCTCGCTCGATCCCAAACTCGACATGTGGACCACTGCCGAGCCCGTGGTGCGCGAATGGATCGAGCGGCATCTCGGGCCGGCCGGCCGCATCGAGGGCGCGGTCGAAGGCGTCAGCGAGATCGGCCGCTTCGTGTCCGGCGTCCCGGTTCTGCTCGCGCGCGGAGCGACGCTCGTCGAGCAGCTCGACGCCATCACCCGCAACGGCCTTGTCCTGGCGCCGGAGACGGTCGAGGCCATCGGCCGTGCCGAGGCGAACCGCAACCGCTGGACGGTGCGCGCGCTATGGGCGATTGCCGGGCTTCTGGCCTATCTTGCTTATCTGATCCGTTAGCCCATTAACCATAGCCGGCCAGACGGGTAGACTAATCTGGTAATCGGGCCGAAGGCTGGCGCGGACGCGGGCGGTGACAAGTGTCATGCTGAAAGACAGGCGCATTCTGCTGGTGATCGGGGGCGGGATCGCAGCCTACAAATCGCTCGATCTCATCCGCCGATTGCGCGAGCGGGGCGCGCACGTGCGCTGCGCCGTGACCAAGGCCGGACAGGAATTCGTGACCCCGCTGTCGATCGGCGCCCTGTGCGGCGGACGCGCCTTCACCGACCTGTTCGATGTCCAGAGCGAATTCGATGTCGGACATATCCGGCTCGCGCGCGACACTGACATAGTAGTCGTTGCGCCCGCAACCGCCGATCTGGTGGCAAAGATGGCAGGCGGCCATGCCGACGACCTCGCGTCGACGGTGCTGCTCGCGACCGACAAGCCGGTGCTGCTGGCCCCGGCCATGAATCCGCGCATGTGGGACAACCGCGCGACACAGCGCAACGTCGAGCAGCTCAAGGCTGACGGCCGGCACTTTGTTGGCCCGAATACCGGCGAGATGGCCGAAGCCAACGAAGCCGGTATCGGCCGCATGGCGGAGCCGCTCGAAATCGTCGCCGCGATCGAAGGTCTGCTCGCCTCGCCTGCGGCGGCCGGACCGCTCGCGGGCAGGCACGTGCTTATCACCTCCGGACCGACCCACGAGCCGATCGATCCGGTGCGCTACATCGCCAACCGCTCCTCGGGCAAACAGGGCCATGCGATCGCTTCAGCCGCCGCGCGCGCCGGCGCGCGCGTCACGCTGATTTCGGGGCCGGTGCATCTGCCGGATCCGGCCGGCGTGCATGTCGTGAAAGTGGAAACCGCGCGCGAAATGATGCAGGCGGTGGAGAAGGCGCTCCCGGCCGATGTCGGCATCTTTGCCGCGGCCGTCGCCGACTGGGGAATCGACGCCCCCGGCGCACAGAAGATGAAGAAGGGCCGCAGCGGACCGCCGCAATTGTCGCTCACGGAAAACCCGGACATCCTGGCGACTGTCGCCGCCCGAAAGAGCGCGCGGCCGCGCCTTGTGATCGGCTTTGCCGCCGAAACCGAAAACGTCATCGAGCACGCGCGGGCGAAACTGCAGCGCAAGGGTTGCGACTGGATCGTCGCCAACGACGTCTCCCCGCAGACCGGAGTCATGGGCGGCGATCGCAACAGCGTGCATCTTGTCACCGGCGCAGGCATCGAATCCTGGCCGCAGCAATCCAAGGACGCGGTGGCGCGCGCGCTGGTCGCGAAGATCGCGGCTGCGCTGTCATGAGCGCGGCGGTTCCGGTTCCTGTCCGCCGCCTGCCGCACGCGGCCGATCTGCCGCTTCCGGCCTATCAAAGCGCCGGCGCCGCCGGACTCGATCTGCTCGCCGCGGTGCCAGCCGAGCGACCGCTGACGATCGCGCCCGGCGCATTCGTTTCCGTGCCCACCGGCATCGCAATCGCGTTGCCCGCAGGTTTCGAAGCGCAGGTGCGCCCGCGTTCGGGGCTCGCCGCGCGCAACGGCATCACGGTGCTCAATTCGCCTGGCACAATCGATCCCGATTACAGGGGTGAAATCGGAGTCGTTCTAATCAATCACGGCGCGTCGGCGTTCGTCGTGACGCGCGGAATGCGGATCGCGCAGCTTGTGATTGCTCCCTATGTGTTTGCGAATTTCGAGGTCGTCGATGCGCTCGACGAAACTACGCGCGGAGACAGTGGTTTTGGCTCCACCGGTTTGAAAACACGGGGATTTTAGACGCGAAAGGCTGGACCTCGCGGCAAGTGATATATTAGCGTTATGCGCCATAAATCACCGAGGGCGTTCAATGTTGCTTTCCCGCAAGGGCGTGCTTGCTGTTGCCGCGGTGATCGATGTAGCGCTTAACTCGGAAGAGCGGCCGGTTTCGGCCAAGGCGCTTGCAAGCCGGCACGGCCTTCCGCCACGCCATCTCGAGCCCGTTCTGCAGGCGCTGGTGCATGACGGCATCCTGCGCGGCGTACGCGGGCCGCGCGGCGGCTATGAGCTCGGGCGCGAGCAGCAATCGATTACGGCAGCCGAAATCCTGCGCGCCGCCGGCACGGTCGACGATTCCGCCGACCACCAGCTGCCGATCGACGGCCTCGTCGGCGAGGTCGTGCTCCCCGCCATCGCGCAGGCCGAACGCGTTTTCTCCGCCGCGCTCGGAGAGATCAGCGTCGAGGATCTGGTAATCCGTGCCTCCGTCAAGCGCTGAGCCGATCCCTTCGCTCCGCAATCGCCTGTTCACGGTCTGGACTCTTGGCCCGCCGGCCGTGGGCGCTAAAGTTGGGTGATTCGCAGGCGCCCACGCGTCATGCGGCGGCTGTTCTCGCGTCAAACTGTTAGTTTCCATCAGCTTTCCGGACAACGGAAGGCGCGAGCGGCCCTTGGGCAACGGACATGCGGGCATGACCCGGACAATCAGCGGCCGGCTTAGCGTCACGGTGCGCCATCGGGCTGGACGGCTCACGGCGGCTGCGGGCGTCCTGTTGCCGGCTCTGACAATCGCCACGCATGCGGGCGCGCAAACCGCGGCCGGCGAAGAATTTCTGATGAGCGCGTTTGCGGTGATCGACCGGCACATGATGGCTACGCTCGGCGTCACGCTCGGCGCGCTCATGTTTGCGCTCGTCACCGCGGTCCTGCTGGTGCGGGTCCGGCGGAACGCAGCGGAGAACGAAGCCCGCACGCGCGACCAGATCGCCGCGCTCACCGCCGAGTTCGACCGCGCCAACGCATTGCTGCTGTCCGAGCCGCAGATCATCGTCGCCTGGGCCGCCGCTTCCGACGAACCCGAAATCACCGGCGACATCGCCATCGTCGCACCGGCCGGCGATCCGCATCGCGTGCTCGCGTTCGGCTCATGGCTCGCGCCGGACCAGGCGAGCGCGATCGAGCAGGCGCTCGAGGTGCTGCGCACCAGCGGCGAGGGTTTTGCCATGGCGCTGACGACGCTGGCCGGGCATCCGGTCGACGCCGAGGGACGGGTGATCGGCGGGCGCGCGGTGCTGCGGCTGCGCGACGTGCGCGGTCTCGCCAAGGAACTGGCGGCGCTGCGCGTCAAGTACAACGAACTGATCGCGGAGGCCGGTGCCCTGCGCGCGCTCGTGGATACGCTGCCCTCGCCGGTCTGGACGCGCGATGCGGCCGGCAAACTCGAATTCGTCAATCGCGCCTACACCAAGGCGGTCGAGGCGCAGGACGCTTCCGAAGTCGTCGCCCGCGGCGTCGAGCTGCTCGACCAGGCGGCGCGGCGCGAGGTGGCACGGGCGCGTGCGGAGGGTCGCAGCTTCCGCAGCCGCATGCCGGCGATCGCGGCGGGCGCGCGCCATATCCTCGACGTGCTGGAAGTGCCCACGAGCCGCGGCAGCGCCGGCATCGGCATCGACATGACCGAGGCGGAAGGCATGCGCACCGAGTTTGCCCGCATGATGGACGCCCATCGCCGTACGCTCGATCAGCTCGCCACCGGCGTGGCCATTTTCGGCGCCGACCGGACACTGACTTTCTACAACAGCGCCTACCGCACGCTCTGGGACCTCGAGTCTGCTTTCCTCGACCAGAACCCGTCGGACTCCGCCGTGCTCGACCGACTGCGCAGCGCCCACAAGCTGCCCGAGCAGCAGGACTTCCGGCAATGGAAGAAGCAGCTCCACGAGGCCTATCTCGCGCTCGAGGCGCGCGAGGCGCTCTGGCACCTGCCGGACGGCCGTACCATCCGGGTGGTGACCACGCCGAACCCGGAAGGCGGCGTCACCTATCTGTTCGACGACGTGACCGAACGCCTCGATCTGGAACGGCGTTTCGACGCGCTGATCCGCGTGCAGGGCGAGACGCTCGACAATCTCGCCGAGGCGGTCGCGGTGTTCGCAAGCGATGGACGCCTGCGCCTCTACAATCCCGCTTTCTCGCATATGTGGAAGCTTGCGCCCGAGACGCTGGCCGAGCGTCCGCATATCGAGGCGGTGATCGCCTGGTGCGCGCCGCTGCATCCCGAGGACGAGACGCTGCGCGCCCTGCGCACGGCCATCACCGCAATCGGCCAGCGCGAGCCGATGAGCGGCCGCCTGGAGCGGCGCGACGGCAGCGTGATCACCTGCGCCACGATCCCGCTGCCGGACGGCGCGACGCTGGTGACGTTCCAGGACCTCACCGACACGGTCAATGTCGAGCGCGCATTGCGCGAACGCAACGAGGCGCTGGAGGCCGCCGACCAGATCAAGATCGACTTCCTGCACCATGTCTCCTACGAGCTGCGCTCGCCGCTCACCAACATCATCGGCTTTGCGCATTTCCTGGGCGACCCGGCGACCGGTCCGCTGAATGCCAAGCAGGCCGAATATCTCAGCTACATCACGGTATCGACCAACGCCCTGCTCGCAATCATCAACGACATTCTCGATCTTGCCTCCATCGACGCCGGCGCGATGACACTCAATCTGGGCTCCGTCGATATCCGCCGGGTCATGGACGAGGCCGCCGAAGGTATCCGCGACCGCCTGGTCAAGGACGACATCCGGCTCGACGTCCGCACCTCCCCCGACATCGGCGCGTTCGTCGCGGACAGCCGGCGCGTCCGGCAGGTGCTGTTCAATCTATTGTCCAATGCGGTCGGCTTCTCGCCGGCCGGCGGCACCGTGCATTTCAGCGCGCGCCGGCAGGACAAATCCATCGTCTTCGCGGTCACCGATCAGGGGCCGGGCATCCCCATCGAGATGAAGGATCGCATTTTCGACTGGTTCGAGACCCACCCGCTCGGCTCGCACCACCGCGGCGCCGGCCTCGGCCTCTCGATTGTGCGTTCCTTTGTCGAACTGCATGGTGGTACGGTCATGCTCGATTCCGATGTGGGCCGGGGCACGACCGTCATTTGCGCATTTCCGATCGAGCAGAGCGCCGAACGCGTCGCGGCCGCGTAAGCGGGTAGACCGATGATCCCGACCCCGCCCGGCGGATCAAGCTCCACCATCACGATCGATTCGGAGGCCGCGATCGTACGCCTGGCCGCCGACATCGCCATGGCGCTCGAGCCCGGCGACCTCGTCACGCTGTCGGGCGATCTCGGCGCCGGCAAGACGACGTTTGCGCGCGCGCTGATCCGCCATCTCGCCGACGACGAATCGGTCGCGGTTCCGAGCCCTACTTTCACGCTGGTCCAGACCTATGACCTGCCGCGCTTTCCGCTCGTGCATTGCGACCTCTATCGCCTGAGCGGGCCGGGCGAGCTGGCGGAACTCGGCCTCGACGATCTCGCCGAAGGGGCGGTCGTGCTGCTCGAATGGCCCGACCGCGCAGCGGGGTTCCTGCCGCACGACCGGCTCGACATCGCGCTGACGCTGCTCCCGCAACGCGGCCTGGAATGGCGGCAGGTGCGCATCACCGGCTACGGAAAATTCGCCGCGCGCGCCGAGCGCTTCGCGGCGCTGCGGCGCTTTCTCGAACTGACCGGTTATGCCAGCGCGCACCGCGAGCGCATGCAGGGCGATGCCTCCACGCGTCTCTACGAACGCCTGAGCTCCGAGGGCCGCTCGGCCATTCTGATGAATTCGCCGGCGCGAACGGACGGACCGCCGGTGCGCAACGGCAAGCCCTACAGCGCCGTCGCCCATCTCGCCGAAGACGTGCGGCCGTTCGTGGCGCTTGCCCACGCGCTGCGCGAGCGCGGCCTTTCGGCACCGGAAATCTTCGCCGCCGACATCGAGCACGGCTTCGTCGTCATGGAGGATCTCGGCACCGAGCCGGTTGTCGCCGGCGATCCGCCGGCGCCGATCGAGGAGCGCTATAGCGCGGCCGTCGATGCGCTCCTGTCCTTCCACAGCTACGAGTTCGTCGAGACGATCCCCGTGCCCGGCGCCGCCGACTACACCTTGCCGCGCTACGACTTCGACGCCTTCCTGATCGAGGCCGAATTGCTGCTCGACTGGTATCTGCCGCGCTTCGATGCCGGCGTCGACGAGACCGCGCGCGCGACCTTTGCCGCGCTCTGGCGCGAGGCACTGAAGCCGGTCATCAATTCCGATCCGGTCTGGGTGCTGCGTGATTTTCATTCGCCCAACCTGCTCTGGCTGCCGGACCGGCTGGGCACCGACCGCATCGGCGTTCTCGATTTCCAGGATGCCGTCATCGGGCCCGCGGCCTACGATCTTGCGTCACTTCTGCAGGATGCCCGGGTGGACGTGCCCGAGCAGATGGAATTAGCCCTGCTCGGCCGCTATGCACGGGCGCGGCGCCAGAGTGATCCGAATTTCGACGCTACGCGCTTCGTGCAGCATTACGCGACGCTCGCCGCCCAGCGCGCCTCGAAAATCCTCGGTATTTTCTCCCGTCTCGAACGCCGCGACGGCAAGCCGCAATATTTGCATCATATGCCGCGCATATGGGGCTATCTGCAACGCTCGCTCGCACACCCCTCGCTCGCCCCCCTCGCCGGCTGGTATGCCGTGCACGTCCCGGCATGGCCCGGACATGACGAATAAGGACCCCGCACCGTGACCAACCGTAACGCGCGTCCGCCGTCCGATGCCGGCAAGAGCGGCATCACGACGGCAATGGTGCTTGCGGCCGGACTGGGCGAGCGCATGCGTCCGCTCACCGAAACGACGCCGAAGCCGCTGATCGCGGTCGGCGGCAAGCCGCTGATCGAGCATGTGCTCGACAGGCTCGCGGAGGCGGGCGTCGAGACCGCGATCGTCAACGTCCATTATCTCGCCGACCAGATCGAGGCGAGGCTCGCCGGCCGGCAGCGGCCGCGCGTTGTCTTCTCCGACGAGCGCGCGCAATTGCTCGACACCGGCGGAGGCGTTGTGAAGGCGCTGCCGCTGCTCGGAGACAAGCCGTTCTTCCATTTGAATTCCGACAGCATCTGGATCGACGGCGTTCGCCCGAACCTCGTGCGCCTTGCCGAAAGGTTCGATCCGGCCGCGATGGATGCGCTCCTGCTGCTCGCCCCGGGCACGGGCAGCATCGGTTACGCCGGCCGCGGCGACTATTTCATGCAGCCGGACGGCACCCTGTCGCGCCGAGCGGAACGCGACGTCGCTCCCTTCGTCTATGCCGGCGCCGCCATCCTGTCGCCGGCGCTATTCGAGGCCGCCCCCGCGGGCGCATTCTCGCTCATCCGCCTGTTCAATCGCGCCGAGGATGAGGGACGCCTCTACGGGCTGCGCCTCGACGGTGTCTGGATGCATGTTGGCACCCCGGACGCCATCAAGCTCGCGGAAGACGCCATCCTGGCCAGCGCCGCCTGAAAGCGTGATCGGCCGCAGGCGAATCGGATACGCCACGGTCACGCAAGACGGAACGCGCGGACCTGCGGTCTTGCGACGGCCCGCGCCGGTTTCCGATACGCCGGTTCCCGATGCAACGGATCGCACCCTATAATCGATCGATGGCCGACCACAGCCCGCGTCTTTTCACCATCCCGGCGTCCGTCCCGTTCCTGCCGGCGCTGATCGAGGCGCTGCTCGATGGACGGCTGGTGCCGGGCTTTTCAGCGGCAAATCCGCTCGCGCTCGCCGACGTCACGCTCTACCTGCCGACGCGACGCGCCGGCCGCGTGGCGCAGAACGTCTTCCTGGACGTGCTTGGCACGCAAGCGGCCATCCTGCCGCGCATCGTTGCGATCGGCGACGTCGATGAGGACGAGATCGCGTTTGCGCATTTTGCGTCTGCCGGCCTTGCGCACGAACTGCTCGCCTTGCCGCCGGTCATCCAAAGCATGGAGCGCGAGCTCCTGCTCGCGGCCCTGATCCTGCGCTGGGCAACCCTCATCGCGCCGGAAAAGGGCGCGCCGCTGGTCGCCAATACGCCGGCGGCGGCGCTATCGCTCGCGGGCGATCTCGGGCATCTGATCGACGACATGACGACGCGGCAGGTCGACTGGAGCCGCCTCGACACGCTCGTCCCGCAGGAGCATGACCGCTACTGGGACCTGACGCTCGAATTTCTGAAAATCGCGCGCACGGCGTGGCCTGGCCGCCTGAACGAACTCGGCGTCATCGACGCGGCGGTCCACCGCGACCGCCTGATCGAAGCCGAGACCCGCCGGCTGCGCAACCATGCCGCCGGCCCGGTCGTGGCCGCAGGCTCCACCGGCTCGATGCCGTCGACCGCGCGGCTTCTTTCCACCATCGCGGCTTTGCCGAACGGCGCGGTCGTGCTGCCCGGCCTCGATACCGATCTCGACGAGGCCTCCTGGAACCTGATCGCGGGCAGCGACGAACAACCCGGCACGCCGGGCCATCCACAATTCGCTCTGGCCGGACTGCTCAAGCGCATCGGCGTGGCACGCGCGGCGGTCGAAATCCTCGCTCCTGCGCGACCGCACGGGCGCGAGCGTTTCGTTTCGGAAGCGCTGCGGCCCGCGCACGCGACCGAGCAATGGCTCGCGCGCACGGGCGAGACGGGATTCTCGGCGCATGTTGCGGATGCCATCGCGTCCGTTGCGGTCGTCGAAGCCGCGCATCCGGAAGAAGAAGCGCTCGCGGTTGCGGTCGCGTTGCGCGAGGCGGTCGACGACGGCACGCCGGCAAGCCGGCAGCGCACCGCCGCATTGATCACGCCCGACCGCGCGCTGGCGCGGCGCGTGCTGGCCGCGCTGGCCCGCTGGCGGGTACCGGTGGACGATTCCGGCGGCGGACCGCTCACGGAAACGCCGGCCGGCATCTTCGCCCGCCTTGTGGCGGAGACGGCGCTCGGTGGCGTTGCGCCCGCCTCGCTGCTGGCCCTGCTGAAACATCCTCTCTGCGCATTGAACCGCAACGCCGCAACGCTCGCCGACGCCACCTGCGCGCTCGAACGCGCGGTGCTGCGCGGCCCGCGCCCGCGCACAGGAAGCGCCGGCCTCAGGCATGCGGTCGAGACCCTGCGGCGCACGCGCGGCATGCTTCATCCACGCGACCCGCGCACTGCACTCGGCAAGGCCGACCTTGCCGCAGCGGCGGCTCTGGCCGACGACCTTGCCGCAGCGCTCGCACCGCTCGAAACGTTCCGCACGAAACCCGTCACGCTCGGCGCCATCGCCGAGCAGCACCGCCTTGTCATCGAGAACCTGCGTCAGGGATCCGCGGCCGGCAACGACGACGGCAGTGAGTCGCTCGCGCGACTCTACGAGGAGCTGAAAGAAAGCGCGACCGCCGCCTCGACCGAGATCGCGCTGTCGGATTATCCCGATATTTTCCACGCGCTCGCAGCCGCGCGCACCGTGCGGCGGGCAGGCGATCCCGGCGCGCGCGTGCGCATCTACGGGCCGCTGGAAGCGCGCCTGCAGCATGCCGATCGCGTCATCCTCGCCGGTCTCAACGAAGGTACCTGGCCGTCCGACACCAACAGCGATCCCTGGCTCAGCCGTCCGATGCGGCGCGAGCTCGGCCTCGATTTGCCGGAGCGGCGGATCGGGCTGTCGGCGCACGACTTTGCGCAGGCGCTCGGAGCGCCCGACGTGCTGTTGACGCGGTCCGCCAAGGTCGCGGGCGCTCCTGCGGTCGCTTCGCGTTTCCTGCAGCGCCTTGCCGCCGTCGGCGGAGAGACGCAATGGGCCGCCGCCTGCAGGCGCGGCGACCGCTATCTGGCCTGGGCGCGCGCGCTCGACCGCCCGCAACACGTAACTCCCGCGCCGCCGCCCGCGCCCTGCCCACCGCGGGAAGCGCGACCGAAGCGCCTGTCGGTGACCGAGATCGAGCATTGGCTGCGCGACCCCTATACCATCTATGCCCGCCACATTCTCAAACTGAACCGGCTCGATCCGGTCGGCGCCCAGCCGAGCCCCGCCGAGCGCGGCACCGCTATTCACGAGGCGATCGACCGCTTCGGCAAATGCTTTCGCGACACATTGCCGGCCGATGCCCATGGCGAGTTGATCCGCATCGGCCGCGAGGTCTTTGCGCCGCTCGACGATTTCCCCGAGGCGCGCGCATTCTGGTGGCCGCGCTTCGAACGCATCGCGCGCTGGTTTGCCGACTGGGAGAACGGACGGCGCGCGGACGCGGATGCGATCCTCACCGAGCTGAGCGGCGCGCTGGCGGTGACCGGCGATTTCACGCTGTCGGGCCGCATCGACCGCATCGAGAAGCATAAGGACGGCGGCTACGCCATCCTCGATTTCAAGACCGGCATTACGCCGAGCGCCAAGCAGGTGCGCCTCGGTCTCGCTCCGCAACTGACGCTGGAAGCTGCCATGCTGCGCCAGGGCGGCTTTGCCGAAGTGCCGGCCGGCTGCACGGTCGACGAGCTTGTCTATGTCCAGCTCCGGGGCGGCGACAATGGCGGGACGGCGGAAACGCTCGACCTCAAGCAACCGCCGGACGCCGCCGCCGACCATGCGCTGGCGCGACTGAAGACCCTAGTCGAGCGCTTCGACAATGCGAGCCAGCCCTATCGCTCGCTGCTCATGCCGATGTGGAAGAACCGCTACGGCACCTATGACGATCTTGCGCGCGTGAAGGAGTGGTCGGCGACCGGCGGCGAAGGAAGCGACGAATGAGTGCGCCGCGATCGATCCCCGACGCCATCCGGCAGCGCCAGACGGAAGCTTCGGACCCCGACGTCTCCGCGTTCGTGTCGGCCAATGCCGGCTCGGGCAAGACCCATGTGCTCGCCCAGCGCGCCATCCGCCTCTTGCTGAACGGCACCGATCCCTCAAAAATCCTCTGCCTCACCTTCACCAAGGCGGCCGCCGCCAACATGGCAACGCGCGTCTTCGATACGCTGCGCCGCTGGACCGCACTCGACGACGGGCAGCTTGCTGACGCGATCCGCGCCATCGGCGTTGCCGACCCCGGCCCCGCGACCATGACGCGGGCGCGGCGGCTGTTCGCCGAGGCGATCGAGACGCCGGGCGGGCTCAAGGTGCAGACCATCCATGCCTTCTGCACTCGCCTCCTGCACCAGTTTCCTTTCGAGGCCAATGTCGCCGCCCGCTTCGCGGTGCTCGACGAGCGCGCCGAGCTTGAACTGCTGGAGCGCGAAAGCCTTGCGGTCCTGCTCGAGGCCGCGGCGGCGCCCGACAGCGCGCTTGGCCGCGCGCTCGGCACCGTGATCGCGGGCGCCGCGGATACGACGATCCGCGATCTGATCAACGAAGCGATCCGCAAGCGCGATACGGTGATGCGCTGGATCGAACAGACCGGCGGGCTTGACGGCGCGGCGGCGTCGCTATCGAACATCCTGGCGATCAATCCCGACGACACGCCGGAAAGCATCGATGCCGAAATCGTCGACGGTCCGCTCTTTCCCGCTGCCGAATGGCTGCGCGCGGCCGACATCTGCGCGAGCGGCTCCAAGCGCGACAACGAGCAGTGCGAGCGCCTGCGCGCCGCTGCGGCGGCCACGGGGGCACAGCGCGTCGAACTTTATCTCGACGTCTTCTTCACCCAGGCGCGGGAACCGCGCGCGTCGCTCCTCACCAAAACGCTCTGGGAGACCCAGCCCGACCTTGCCGGCCGGCTGACGCGCGAGCAATCGCGGCTGATCACCCAGATCGAGCGGCGGCGCGCCGCGGCAACACGCGAGCGCACCATGGCCCTGCTGACCATCGTCCATGCCGCCATCGCGCGCTACCGCACCGAGAAGGACCGGCGCGGCCTTCTCGACTATAACGACCTGATCGCAAAGACACTCGGCCTGCTCGACCCCAAGGCGATGTCCTGGGTCCATTACAAGCTCGATTACGGCATCGATCATGTGCTGATCGACGAAGCCCAGGACACGAGCCCGGACCAATGGGAGATCATCAGGCGGCTGGTGTCGGAATTCGCGGCCGGCGCCGGCGCGCGCGCGCGCATCAAGCGTACGGTGTTCGCCGTCGGCGACGAGAAGCAATCGATCTTTTCGTTCCAGGGCGCCGCCCCGCACGAATTCGACACCATGCGCAAGGAATTCGCGAAGGTGTTCGACCGGCCGCAGTTCGGCTGGCGTCATGTCCAGTTCGACTATTCCTTCCGTTCCGGCGCAAGCGTGCTGGCGGCGGTCGATAATGTGTTTCAGGCGCGCACCATCTATGCCAGCATCACCTCCGACGTGGCCGGCGTCCTGCGGCACGAGTCGCTCCCCGACGCCGCACCCGGCCGCGTCGAGATCTGGGAGCTGGAAACGCCCGATGATGCGCATGAGCCGGAAGGTTGGGACGCCCCCTTCGATTCCGTTTCGGTGAGCGACCCGCAGGTGCGTCTCGCACAACGCATCGCGCGGCGCGCCAAGGCCATGATCGCAGGCGGCGTCGCGGCCGGCGACATCCTCGTGCTGGTGCGCCAGCGCGGGCCGCTGTTCGAGGCGATCATCCGCGCGCTGAAATTCGCCGGCGTCGACGTCGCCGGCGCCGACCGGCTCAAGCTCACCGAGCATATCGCCGTGGAAGACCTGATGACGCTCGGCGACGCGCTGCTGCTGCCGCAGGATGATCTCGCGCTTGCCGTGGCGCTCAAAAGCCCGCTGTTCGGGTTCGACGAGGACGCGCTCTACGAACTGGCCTGGAATCGCCCAGGCACGCTGCGCGAGGCGCTCGCCGCACGTCATCCCGAACTGGCCACGCAGATCGACCGCCTGGCCGCGCTCGCCCGCAGCGAGACGCCGTTTACCTTCTATGCGCATCTGTTCGGCCCGCAGGGCGCGCGCGCGCGCATCCTGGCGCGGCTTGGCATGGAAGCGGCCGACGCGCTCGACGAGTTCCTCAACCTCGCATTGGCCTATGAGAGCCGCGCGACGCCGACGCTGCAGGGCTTCCTCGTCTGGCTGCGCGCGGCCCAAACTGAGATCAAGCGCGACATGGACATTGCCCGCAACGAGGTACGGGTGATGACCGTGCACGGCGCGAAGGGTCTCGAAGCGCCTGTCGTCTTTCTCGCCGACACCACGACGCGCCCGGAGGGGCCGCGCGCCCCGCGCCTGCTCGCACTGCCGCGCCCGGATGCGCCACCCGGCGCGGCGTCCGCACTGGTCTGGGCGGGCGCGAAGAAGAACGACGGCCCCGCCGTCTCGGGCACGCGCACCACCGCTCTGACGGAGGCGGAGAACGAGTATCGCCGCCTTCTGTATGTGGCGATGACGCGCGCCGCCCAGCACCTGATCGTCTGCGGATACGAAGGCAAGCGCGCGCGGCCGGACCTGTGCTGGTACAATCTCGTCCGCAACGCGCTGCAGGGCGAGCTTGTCGGAGAAACAGCCGCAGACGGCGACATCCTTGTCTTTCAGAAGCCAGGATCGGGCGTCGCAACCGGCGCAGGCGCGCGGAGCACGCCCTCCCCGCAGGATGTCGTATCGCTGCCGGACTGGCTGCGGCGTCCGATGCCGGGCGAGGCGCCGCACAGCATCGCGATCGCGCCTTCGCAGGCCGAAGAGGAGACGGCGGACGCAACCGACAATTTCGCTTCCGGCCGCAGCGCCGCCCGAGCGCGCGGCATCGCGCTGCATCGCTTGTTGCAGGCCTTGCCCGACATCCCGCGCGCCGAAGGCGCCCGGGCGGCGGACACTTATCTGGAGCGCCCGGCAACCAAGCTCGACGAAGCCGGCCGCATCCAAGTGCGCGCGCAGGTTTTCGCGATCCTTGACGACCCGCAATTTGCTCCCCTGTTCGGCGAGGGCAGCCGGGCCGAAGTCCCCATCGCCGGCACGATCGCGCGCGCCGGGGAGCCGGCCTTGCGCATCGGCGGCCAGGTGGACCGGCTGTGCATCACCGATCGGGAGGTCTTGATCGCCGATTACAAGTCGAACCGGCCCGCGCCGAAAACGGTGGCGGAAGCCATCGCCCGGCATCCGGCCTACATCCGCCAGCTTGCGCTTTACCGGGCCGTCCTGCGCCTCGTTTTTCCGCAGCACGCGTTTCGCGCGGCGCTGATCTGGACCGACAGCGCGGAAATGATGGAGATTCCGGTGGCCGCGCTCGATGCGCAAATGGCAATACTCACCTCCGCGTGACGCGGGCTTGACCCCCGCAAGGGTGGTCCATACGTTCCCCGCCAAGGCATTTCCGCCCACGATTCGAAACGAGGTGTTTCATGGCCGTCGAAAAGGTATCGGACGCGACCTTCGAGAGCGAGGTTCTCAAGGCCAGCGGTCCCGTTGTGGTGGATTTCTGGGCGGAATGGTGCGGCCCCTGCCGGATGATCGCGCCGGCGCTCGACGAAATTTCCGGTGCGCTGGGCGACAAGGTGAAGATCGTCAAGCTCAATGTCGACGAGAATCCGAACACCGCCGCGAAATACGGCATCATGTCGATTCCGACGCTGATGATTTTCAAGAACGGCGAACTCGCCTCGCGGCAGGTCGGCGCCGCGCCCAAGCAGAAACTCGAGCAATGGATCACGGCGGCGGTCTGATCGCCGCAACGTGACGGATGTGACGGCCGGCGTGATGCCGGCCGTTCGTTTTTGATTTATTGCGGCGGCGTCTCGTTCTGCCGCAGGACGTCGCCGGCGAGATAGAGCGAGCCGGCGATCAGGATACGCGGCGAAGGCACAATGCCGCGCGTGCCGATCCGCTTCAGCACTTCGCTCACGCTGTCGGCCGGCTCTGCCGCAATGCCGCAGGACTGCGCCGCCGCGACGATCGCCTGCGGCGGGAGGCTCTTCTCCTGTTGCGGAATCGGGACCGCATAAAGATGCGACGCCAGTCCTGCGAAATGCCGCAGGAAGCTGGCATGATCCTTCGTCTGCAGCATTCCCACAACCATGACCAGCGGACGCGGCACGCGCTCCTCGAGATCGGCGAGCGCAACGGCGATCGCCCGTCCGCCGTCGGGATTGTGTCCGCCGTCGAGCCACAACTCGCTTCCCGGGGGGATCATCGCCGCCAGCCGGCCCTGTGAAAGGCGCTGCATGCGGGCCGGCCAATCCGCCCGCAGGAGACCCGCTTCGAATGCCGTCATCGGCGGCTTGAAGCCGGCAGCACGCAGCGCCGCGATGGCGGTGCCGGCATTCACCGTTTGATGGCGTCCGACGAGCCGCGGCGCGGGCAGATCGAGCAGCCCGTCCTCGTCCTGATAGACGATGCGCCCGTGCTCCTCGCTTGCGACCCAGGTCTCTCCCGCCGCCTTGAACGGCGCCCGCACGCGCTCGGCAGCACGCCGGATAACGTCCATCACCTCATCCGTCTGCGGCGCCACGACGACCGGAGCTCCGCGTTTGACGATACCGGCCTTCTCCGCGGCGATGCCTGCAAGGTCCTCGCCCAGATAATCGGCGTGATCGAGCGAGACCGGCGTGACGACGCTTGCGAGCGGCTGGTCGATCACATTAGTCGCGTCGAGCCGCCCGCCGAGCCCAACTTCGAGCAGGAGCACGTCGGCCGGATGGCGCGAGAACAGCAGCAGTCCCGCGGCCGTGGTGATCTCGAACACGGTGATCGGCGACCCGCCATTCCTGTCCTCGCATTCGCCCAACACCGCGTCGAGCTCCGCGTCGGTGACAAACTGCCCGCCGGTGGGCGCCCCAAGACGAAAGCGTTCGTTGAAGCGCACAAGATGCGGCGAGGTATAGACGTGCACGCGACTGCCGGCGGCTTCGAGGATCGCCCGCATGAACGCGATGGCCGAGCCCTTGCCGTTCGTGCCGGCGACATGGATCACCGGCGGCAATTTCCGTTCGGGATGATCCAGGCGCGCGAGGATCTGCCACATCCGGTCGAGCGAGAGATCGATGCGCTTGGGATGCAGCGCGGTCAACCGCGCGAGCGTGGCGTCGATCCCGGTCATGGCGCTTCGCTTCGGGGGCGGCGTTCGCCCGTCAGGCTCCGGCGGACACGTCGGACGAAGCCGGCGCCGGCAATGTCGGAGGCGGGGCGACGCGCGGCGCCTTCATGAGCACGTGGCAGATATTGACCAGGGTCGGCCGCAATTCATGGCGATGCACCACCATGTCGACCATGCCGTGCTCGCGCAGATATTCCGCACGCTGGAATCCGGACGGCAGCTTCTCGCGAATGGTCTGCTCGATCACGCGTGGCCCCGCAAAACCGATCAGCGCGCCGGGCTCGGCGATATGGACGTCGCCGAGCATGGCGTAGGAGGCGGTGACGCCACCGGTCGTCGGATTGGTCAACACGACGATATAGGGCCTGTTCGCACGGCGCAGGATTTCGACGGCGACCGTCGTGCGCGGCAATTGCATGAGCGACAGGATGCCTTCCTGCATGCGCGCCCCACCCGAGGCCGCGAACATGATGAAGGGCGTGTCGCGTTCGGCCGCCGCTTCCAACCCCTTGATCACGGCTTCGCCGGCCGCCATGCCGAGCGAACCGCCCATGAAATCGAAGTCCTGCACTGCAGCCGTCACCGGAAGGCCGTCGAGCGTGCCGAACCCGACCTTGACGGCGTCGTCGAGGCCGGTCTTGGCGCGCGCGTCCTTCAGGCGATCGCTGTAGCGGCGCGAATCGCGGAACCGCAGCGGATCGGTCGCGACTTCGGGAACCGGAATTTCCTCGTACACGCCGTCATCGAACAGGAGCTTCAGGCGCGCATTCGCGCCCATGCGCATGTGATAGTTGGAGCCGGGAATGACGAACTGGTTGGCCTCGACGTCCTTGTAGAAGACGAGCTGGCCCGATTCCGGACACTTGATCCAGAGATTCTCCGGCGTGTCGCGGCGATTGAGGAACGAGCGGATTTTCGGCCGCACGACGTTCGAAATCCAGTTCATCGGCTCTTTCCGGCTATTGGCGGCCAAGGCCCGGTGCGGCCCGGCTCGCGAACAATCTATCACATGGCGCGGGCAACGGGCGGGTCAAGCCCGACCGGCCGGTTTGGTTTATTCGGCGGCCAGCCGGCGCGCCGAGCGCACGCCGTCGGCAAGGCTCGAAACCAGCGCCGCGACACCCGGCACGGTTGCCGGCGTGGCCTTGCCGTCCTTGTCGAGGCTCTTGGCCAGAACCTCGACCAGCGCCGAGCCGACCACGACGCCATCCGCGCCTTGCGCGATGGCGCGCGCGCGCGCCGCATCGCGCACCCCGAACCCGACCGCGATCGGTAGATCGGTGTGTCGCTTGATGCGCGCGACCGCCTGCGCCACGCGATCGGCGTCCGGTGCAGCGGCGCCGGTGATGCCGGTGATCGACACGTAATAGACGAAACCCGACGTGTTCTGCAGCACGGTCGGCAGGCGCTTGTCGTCGGTCGTCGGCGTCGCCAGGCGGATGAAATTCATTCCCGCCTTCAATGCCGGCTTGCAGAGTTCGTCGTCTTCCTCGGGCGGCAGATCCACCACGATCAGGCCGTCGACACCGGCCCCGATCGCGTCCGACAAGAACCGCTCCACCCCGTGGACGTAGATTGGATTGTAATAGCCCATCAGCACGACCGGCGTCTGCTGGTCGGTCTTGCGAAAACCGCGCACGAGCTCGAGCGTCTTGCGCAGGGTGGTTCCGCTTTTCAGCGCGCGCATGCCGGCGGCCTGAATGGTCGGGCCGTCCGACATCGGATCGGAGAACGGCATGCCGATCTCGATGACGTCGGCGCCCGCTTTCGGCAAGGCCGAGATGATCGCGAGCGAGGATTCGGGATCGGGATCGCCCGCCATCAGGAACGTCACGAGAGCGGCGCGGCCGTCCTTCTTCAGGTCGGCAAACCTCCTGTCGATACGCGTCGTCACAGCGTGCCCCCCAGATGCTGGGCAACCGAGGCAAGATCCTTGTCGCCGCGGCCGGACAGATTGACCACCATGAGATGGTCCTTCGGTTTTCCGGGCGCGAGGTCGAGGATCTTGGCGATCGCGTGCGCAGGCTCGAGCGCGGGAATGATGCCCTCCAGCCGGCTGCAGAGCTGGAACGCATTGAGCGCCTCGTCGTCGGTCGCCGACAGGTAGGTCACGCGCTTCATGTCGTGCAGCCAGGAATGTTCGGGCCCGATGCCGGGATAATCGAGACCGGCGGAGATCGAGTGCGCATCCTTGATCTGGCCGTCGTCGTCCATCAGCAGATAGGTGCGGTTGCCGTGCAGCACGCCGGGCCGGCCGCCGGAGAGCGAGGCCGCGTGCAGGCCGGTGGTAAGCCCGTGGCCGGCCGCTTCGACGCCGTAAATCTCGACCTGCGCATCGTCGAGGAAGGGGTGAAAGAGCCCCATCGCGTTCGAGCCGCCGCCGATGCAGGCGACGAGCGAGTCCGGCAGGCGCCCCTCGACCGCCATCATCTGCTCGCGCGTCTCGCGTCCGATCACCGACTGGAAATCGCGCACCAGCATCGGATAGGGATGCGGGCCCGCGACGGTGCCGATGCAATAGAACGTGTTCTCGACATTGGTCACCCAGTCGCGCAACGCCTCGTTCATCGCGTCTTTCAGCGTCTTCGAGCCGGACTCGACCGGGCGCACTTCCGCACCCAGCATGTTCATGCGGAACACATTCGGCTTCTGCCGCTCGACGTCCACCGCGCCCATATAGACCACGCAGTCGAGCCCGAAGCGCGCGCACAGCGTCGCGGTCGCAACGCCGTGCATGCCGGCTCCAGTCTCGGCGATGATGCGCTGCTTGCCCATGCGGCGCGCCAGCATGATCTGGCCGAGCACATTGTTCACCTTGTGTGCGCCGGTATGGTTGAGTTCCTCGCGCTTGAAATAGATTTTCGCACCGCCGCCCGGCGCGGACGCCGCACGCAGATGCTCGGTCAGGCGCTCCGCGTAATAGAGCGGGCTCGGCCGCCCGACATAGTGCGCGAGATAGCCGTCCATCTCTTTCTGGAACGCGGCATCGTGGCGCGCCTCGGCATAGGCCTTTTCGAGATCGAGGATCAGCGGCATCAGCGTCTCGGCGACGAAGCGGCCGCCGAACATGCCGAACTTGCCGGTCTCGTCCGGGCCGGTGCGGAAGGAATTGGGCTGCTGGACGGTCATGCGTTACTCGCAACTTTCATCGTTTGCGCACGGGCATAGCCCTCCCGCGCGGCGCGCACAAAGGCATGAATTTTAGCAGGGTCCTTCTCCCCCGGCCCGCGCTCCACGCCGGAGGAGACGTCCACGCCGGGCGCCCCCGTGATGGCCAGCGCCTCGGCGACATTGCCGACATCGAGCCCACCGGAAAGCATGAATGGAACGGCCGGATCAAGGCCTTTCAGCAGGGTCCAGTCGAACGAACGGCCGAGCCCGCCCGGCCGGGTCGCGCCGCGCGGGGGCCGCGCATCGAACAGGAGCCGGTCGGCAACCTTCTCGTACAGGTGGATGGGGGAAAGATCGGCGCGCTCGGCGATCGGCAGCGCCTTCATCACCGGCAGACCGAAACGCGAGCGCACCACCGCGACGCGTTCGGGCGTCTCATGGCCGTGAAGCTGAAGCAGGCCGGGCTTGAGGCTTTCGACGATACGCTCAAAGGTCGCGTCGTCGGCGTCGACAGTCAGCGCCACCTTGACGGCGCGGTCTTGCGCCTGCGCGCCGAGCGAACGGGCGGCCTCGTAGCCGATATTGCGCGGCGACGGCGGAAAGAACACGAAGCCGACCATGTCGGCGCCGGCGGCCAGCGAGACGTCAAGCGCCTCTGGCGTTTTCAGGCCGCAGATTTTGACGAGGAGAGTCATTGGTCGGCTCTTCAATTTTATTTCTACACCCGGCGGTCGCTTTTGTCCCGCTCACGATCCGATGAGCCGCCACACCAGCTTCGCCGCAGCGAGGTCCTCGATCGCGGTGCCGACCGACTTGAACAGTGTGATCTCGTCCGCCGTTTGACGGCCCGGCACCGTGCCACGGCACAGGTCGAACAGGTCGGCCTGGATGTCGCTTTCCTTCAACACGCCGCGTGACAACGGATCGACGATGTCGCCCGCCTCTTTCATCGCGCCGGCGCGCGTATCCACGAAAACGCGCGCGCGCCGGACCGCATCGTCGTCGGCCTCACGCATCTTCGGCGTGAAGCCACCGACCAGATCGACATGCGCGCCCGTCTTCAGCCATGCGCCGCGGACCAGCGGTTCCGCCGAAAGCGTCGCGCAGGAGACGATATCGGCCTCCCGCACGGACGCCGCCAGATCGTCGGCAACCGTTACTTCGACCGCGCCGAGGTCGTCGTCGCGCAGCAGTTCGGCCAATTGCTCAGCCCGCGTGCGGGTACGATTCCAGAGCGTCACGCGACTGATCGGGCGCACGCTCATGTGCGCGCGGATGAGCCGCGGCGCCAGCGCACCCGCCCCGATCATCACGAGATGGGTAGCGTCGGCGCGCGCAAGATAATGCGCGGCCAGAGCGGAAGCCGCCGCCGTACGCCAGGCGGTGAGCACCCGACCGTCGATCATCGCCAGCGGCTCGCCGGTATCGCCCGACAGGAGCAGGTATTGCCCGTAGAGCGACGGCAGCCCGATCCCGACATTTCCCGGGAAAACGGTGACGATCTTGCAGCCGAGATAGCGCGGGCCGGAGCCTCCCGATCCGGTCCAGGCCGGCATCAGCAGGAGCGTGGCGTCGCCGCCTGCCTGCGGGATCGTATGATGATGGCGCACGGGCACGGCGATGTCGCCGCGAAACGCTTCGGCCAGCGCCTCGATCAGCGGACCAAACTGCAGGAGGCGCGACAGTTCCGCGGCGTCGACGATGCGCATCGGGCGGCCCGGTCCGGCGGTCACTGGACGGGCGGCTGCAGCGACATGCGGGTCACGCCGGCAGGCGGCGGACTTTGGGACGCGCGATCATCGGGCAGATCGAGCCGGGTCGTGAGGGTCTCGACCTCGCGCCGCAACCCGGCCATCTCGTTGCGCAGGCCGCGCGTGGCGCGCCGGTAGCGTCCCTGCCGCAGCCAGGTAGCAAAGCCGCCGAGCACGACGCCCGCGATCAGGGTCACGAAGATCAGAAGGAACAGCGGCATCCGCAGCGAGACCGCCGGCTGCGTAGGCTCGAACGGATCGAACGAGACGGTTACGACCTCGCGGTTGGCAACCGCGAACATGATCAGCACGATCGCAAGCGGAATGAGGAGACCGAAAAGTACGACCCTGCGCAGCATGTCATCCCTGTCCCGTCACGGCGGCGCGGCAACGTCCGCCGCTCCCGCTGCACGCCGACGCCGGTCGCGGCCGCCGGCTCAGCCGGGTTCCTTGTTCAGGCGCTCGCGCATCTCCTTGCCGGTCTTGAAGAAGGGCACGCTCTTCTTGTCGACCGACACATGCGCGCCGGTGCGCGGATTACGGCCGGTGCGCGCCGGACGATGCTTGACCGAGAAGGCGCCGAAGCCGCGAAGCTCGACCCGGTCGCCGCGCGCAAGCGCCGCGGTGATCTCGTCAAGAATCGCGTTGACGATGTTTTCCACGTCCCGCTGGTAGAGGTGGGGATTTTGCGCCGCGATATGCTGTACAAGCTCGGACTTGATCATCGTCGTTACCTAAAACGCCTCATGTCATATCGGCAGGTCTGCTCATACTGACAGGTCTGCCGATCGATGCCCGTTCCGCATTGGTGAAATCGCATCCGGCCTTCAGTCACCGGTCACAGGGTGCCAAAGCGCCAATAGACCGTCAAGGTTGAGTCGCTCGGCCGCGGTCCACGCACCGGACGCCTCCAGCTGCCGCGCGAGGCCGGACAGACCGACGCCATCGAGCATCGCCACCGCCGC
The DNA here is from genome assembly GCA_019187085.1 of Pseudorhodoplanes sp. Taxonomy (GTDB): domain Bacteria; phylum Pseudomonadota; class Alphaproteobacteria; order Rhizobiales; family Xanthobacteraceae; genus Pseudorhodoplanes. Next base: position 229,478 of record JABARS010000001.1, read on the forward strand.
GACATGCAGGAAAGGAAAGTCGCTCAACCGCGAACGAAGATTATAATCCCGGATCGGGGTCGTCGCCGGTATCTGCTTCTCGCGCGCGAGATAGGCGATTGCGGTCTTCTCGTTGCCGAGCTCGTCGACGAGCCGCAGATCGATCGCCTGCCGGCCGGTGAAAATACGCCCGTCGGAAACCCTCACGAGATTGTCGTCGCTCAGCTTGCGGCGGTCGCGCACCAGGTTCTTGAACCAGTCATAAGAATCCATGACGACGGCCGCGAGCGCAGCGCGCGCCTCCGGACTCGTCGGCTCGTAGCCGCTCGGCGCCGCCTTGAGCGGCGAGGACTTGACGTTCTCGACATTGACGCCGACCGTCTTCAGCAGCTCGTAGAAATTCGGATACTGGACCAGCACGCCGATGGAGCCGACCAGGGATGCGCTCTGGGCGACGATGTGGTCGGAGGCGAGCGCTGCGATATAGCCGCCGGACGCCGCCAGGCCGTCGACCACGACGACCATCGGCTTCTTCTCGTTGAGCTGCATGAGCGCGTCGTGCAATTGCTCCGCGCCAGCGGTGGTGCCGCCGGGACTGTCGATATGCACGATCACGGCGCGAGCCCGCGAACGGCCCAGGCGCTCCAGCGCCTCCACCCGCTGCAGGTCGGTGCGGATCAGGCCACTGATACGAATACGCGCAATCGCCCCGGCCGTACCGTCGGACAGATCGGAAATGGCGCGCGGGGTCACCAGCGCCAGCGCCGCAATGGCGCCCGCGATCAGCACGATCGTGAAAACCCGCCAGAATGTCAGCTTGCGGCGCATCCGGCGACGATCGACGATATAATCGGCATCGAGCGACATGACTAGCCTCCGTCGAGGGGCGCCATCCTGCAGCGCCGGGGTCGAGAATCAGTGCCGGGACTGCCCTGATTATGAATAAAAATGTCGAAACAAAGAGCCCCGGTTTTGACCACCGGGGCTCCTGATTTCTCGAGGTGGCGCGGCTGATCGGGGTCAGTCGGCCTTTTCGTCCTCGGCCTTGTCGCCGCCCGCGCGCTTGAGCGCAGTGCCCAGGATGTCGCCGAGCGTCGCGCCGGAATCCGAGGAGCCGTATTGCGCGATGGCCTCCTTCTCCTCCTGCACTTCGAGCGCCTTGATCGAGACCGCGATCTTACGGGCCTTGCGGTCGAACTGCGTCACGCGCGCATCGACCTTCTGACCGACCTGGAAGCGCTCGGACCGCTGATCGGCACGGTCGCGGGCGAGATCGGCGCGGCGGATGAAGGTCTCCAGCTCGACGCCGGCGATGCGTACGTCGATGCCGCCTTCCTTCACACCGACCACCTCGCAGGTCACGACGTCGCCCTTCTTCAGGTCGCCGGCCGCGCCTTCGGTCATCGGATCGCCGCCCTGGAGCTGCTTGATGCCGAGCGAGATGCGCTCCTTCTCGACATCGACGTCGAGAACGGTCGCCTTCACCATGTCGCCCTTCTTGTATTCCTCGATCACCTGCTCGCCCGGACGCTTCCAGTCGAGGTCGGACAGATGGACCATGCCGTCCACGTCGCCGTCGAGGCCGAGGAACAGGCCGAACTCGGTCTTGTTCTTGACTTCGCCTTCGACGATCGAGCCGGGCGGGTACTTCTCGACGAAGACCTCCCAGGGATTGCGCATGGTCTGCTTGAGGCCGAGCGATATGCGGCGCTTGACCGGATCGACTTCGAGGATCTGGACTTCCACCTCCTGCGAGGTCGAGACGATCTTGCCCGGATGGACGTTCTTCTTGGTCCAGGACATTTCGGAGACGTGGATCAGGCCCTCGATGCCCGGCTCCAGTTCCACGAACGCGCCGTAGTCGGTGATGTTGGTCACGCGGCCCTTGAAGCGGGCGCCGACCGGATATTTCGCCTCGATGCCCTGCCAGGGGTCGTCGAGCAATTGCTTCATGCCGAGCGAGATGCGGTGCGTCTCGTGGTTGATCTTGATGATCTTCACCTTCACCTGCTGACCGATATTGAGCACCTCGGTCGGGTGATTGACGCGCCGCCAGGCGATGTCGGTGACGTGCAGGAGGCCGTCGATGCCGCCAAGGTCGACGAACGCGCCATAATCGGTGATGTTCTTGACCACGCCGTCGATGACCTGGCCTTCCTCGAGATTCTGGACCAGCTCCTGGCGTTGCTCGGCGCGGGTCTCTTCGAGAACCGTACGGCGGGAGACGACGATATTGCCGCGGCGGCGATCCATCTTCAGGATCTGGAACGGCTGGTTGACGTTCATCAGCGGCGTGACATCGCGGATCGGACGGATGTCGACCTGCGAGCGCGGCAGGAACGCCACGGCGCCGTCGAGATCGACGGTGAAGCCGCCCTTGACCTGATTGAAGATGACGCCGGTGACCTTCTCGTTGTTCTTGAAGGCCTGTTCCAGCTTGCCCCAGCTTTCCTCACGGCGCGCCTTGTCGCGCGAGAGCACGGCTTCACCGAGCGCATTCTCGACGCGTTCCAGATAGACCTCGACCTCGTCGCCGACCTTGATCTCGGTGCCGCGGCCGGGTCCGGTGAATTCGCGCAGCGCGACGCGCCCTTCGGTCTTCAGTCCGACGTCGATGACGGCGACATCCTTTTCGATGCCGACGACGATGCCCTTGACGACCGATCCTTCCTGCATGTGGCCATGCGTGAAGGACTCTTCGAGCATCTTCGCAAAATCGTCGCGCAAGGGCGCGGTAGCGGTGGCAGCCATAGAAACTCCTGAAGCGGTGTCGCCGGCGGTTGGTGTCATGGGCGTTCCGGACGCACGGGCCAAAGGTCCCGCAAGACCTGTGGCAACCGCCGCAAGCGGCGGGCCGGCGCGTTCAGCCGTTCGATCGGAACGATGGTTTGGTCCGGTGCCTCCGGAAGAGGCGGCGGAACGGGCTATCCTCCAAAGCGAAAGCCGGTTAGGCCGGCTTTCGGCCCGCTCGGACGGCCTCGACAATGTCGATGGCGGCCCGGACGGCAGGGTCTATAGCCAAATGCGTCGTATCCAGCAAGTGCGCGTCCGGCGCCTGCCGGAGCGGGGCGACCGCCCGGCCGGTGTCGCGCGCGTCGCGGGCGAGGATGTCGGCCAGCACGGCCGCTTCGTCGGACGCCTCGCCGCGGCCCTGCAGTTCGAGCAGGCGCCGCCGGGCGCGCTCCTCGGGCGTCGCGGTCACGAAGATTTTCACGTCGGCATCCGGCGCGATAACTGTTCCGATGTCGCGACCGTCGATGACGGCGCCGGGTCTGGTGCGGGCGAAGCTGCGCTGGAACGCGATCAACGCCTCGCGCACCTGCGGAATGGCCGCGACCTGGGAGGCCGCTTTGGCCACGTCATCGCCCTTGAGCGCGCTTGCGGGATAACGGCCGGGCTCGAACGCCCGCGCGGCGGCGACCGCCGCGTCGCGGTCCGCAGGATCGCGCCCGCCCTCGATCACCGCCTTCGCCACGCCGCGATAAAGGAGCCCGCTGTCGAGATGCCGCAGGCCGTAATGCGCGGCGAGACGCTTGGCAATCGTACCCTTGCCCGAAGCCGCCGGTCCGTCGATGGCGATGATCATGACAGGTCCGCCCCGAGCCGCCGCATCAGGCCGGCAAAGTCCGGGAAGCTCGTGGCGATGAAGGCCGCATCGTCGACCGCGACCGCCCGGTCGCTGGCAAGTCCCATGACCATCGCCGACATTGCCAGCCGGTGATCCATGTGCGTGGCGACCGTGCCGCCGCCCGGCGTGCGGCCGCGGCCATGCACGATCAGGTCGTCGCCCTCGATCTCGGTCTCCACGCCGTTGACGCGCAGCATGTCGGCGGTCGCCGCCAGGCGATCGGATTCCTTGACGCGCAGCTCATGCAGGCCGCGCATGCGCGTGACGCCTTCCGCAAACGAGGCGGCCACGGCGAGGATGGGATATTCGTCGATCATCGAGGGCGCGCGCGCCGCCGGCACCTCGACGCCGCGCAGCGCGGATGCCCGCACGCGCAGGTCCGCCATGTCCTCGCCGCCGTCGTTGCGTCGGTCCAGTATCTCGACCCCGGCACCCATCTCGCGCAGCGTCTCGAACAGTCCCGTGCGCAACGGGTTCAGCATGACGCCATCGAGCACGATGTCGGAACCCGGAACGATCAGGGCCGCCACCAGCGGAAACGCGGCCGAGGAGGGATCGGCTGGCACCCGGATCGCGGCCGGCGACAATTCGGGCTGGCCTTCGAGCGTAATGCGGCGACCGTGTTCGCCATGCGGGGCGACCCTGACCTGCGCGCCGAAATGCCCGAGCATTTTCTCGGTGTGATCGCGCGTGGCCTCCTTCTCGATCACCGTGGTCATGCCCGGCGCACCGAGCGCGGCCAGCAATACCGCCGATTTCAGTTGCGCGGACGCCGCCGGCGGCTCGTAGACGATCGGACGCGGATCGCGCGCCCCGATCAGGGTGAGCGGAAGATCGCTGCCACCTGAGCCGCGCGCCACCGCCTGCGCGCCCATCCGCATGAGCGGTTCGAGCACGCGCTTCATCGGCCGCTTGCGCAGCGAGGCGTCACCGTCGAATATGGCTGCGATCGGACAGCCGGCAACCGCGCCCATGACAAGACGGCAGCCAGTCCCGGAATTCCCGAAATCGAGCACGTCACGCGGCTCGGCAAATCCGCTTACGCCGGTGCCGCGGACGCTCCAGGCCCCCTCGCCCTCGCGGGCGACCTGTGCGCCCAGCGCCCGCATCGCCTTGGCGGTATTGATCACGTCCTCGCCCTCGAGCAGGCCGGCAATCCGGCTTTCGCCGACGGCGAGCGCCGCCAGAATCAGCGCCCGATGGGAAATCGATTTGTCGCCGGGCACGCGCACGCGCCCGTTCAGGGCGCCGGAACGACGTGCAGCGAGCGGCTGGAGGGAGGCGGCGTGGGTCACGGACGTGCTTTCCGGGTCGGCAGGAGCGCCCTCCTAACATGATGGCCTTCGGCGCGTCACCGGCCTCGGCCCCGCGCCGCCGCGCATGGGGCCGCGTGGCGGCACAGCACAGGATGCCTCCCGCAGGCGCCATCCATGCCGCACAGGGACCTGCCGCGACCCTGCCGCCCGGAAACTCTATTGACAGCCGGCGATGGAGCGGCCAAGTGAAGCGCCGATTTTCCCGGCTTCCGAGGATTCACCCGTGGCAAAGCCAGAGCTTGGCACCAAGCGCCTTTGCGGTTCCTGCGGCGCGAAATTCTACGATCTGAGCAAGAATCCGATCGTATGTCCGAAGTGCGGCACGGTGTTCGAGGTCGTGGTGCCGGTCAGCCGGGCGCGGTCCGACGCCGCGGGCAAGGCCGCCGCAGCCGCCGCCGCGGCTGGGGCCAGCAGCGCTGCCGCCATGACCAACGAAGTCGAGAGTCCCGAGACGGAGGGTGCCGAGTTCGTTTCGCTGGAGGATGCGGACGCCGAGGCGCAGGGCAAGTCGAAAGCCGCTGCCGACAGTGACGAGGTGCCCGATACCGACGACATCGAGGTCGAAGACGACGAGACCATGGACGACGCCGCGTTCATCGAGGAAGAGGAAGGCAGCGACGACGTCACCGACATCATCGGCGACGGCATCGAAAAGGAAGACGAGACTTAAGGTCGCTCCGGAAGTATGGTAGGCGACCTGCCGCGGACGCGGCATCGGGGCCATAGCTCAGCTGGGAGAGCGCTTGCATGGCATGCAAGAGGTCGGCGGTTCGATCCCGCCTGGCTCCACCAATTTCTCCCACCGCGACCGCCGATCGGACATGGCCCGTTTTCTGAAACCCGTTCTTTGGAAATTCAGTTCGGCCGGCGGCGCTCGTCCTGCAGCCGCGTACGGCAGCCAGTCCATGGCGTCATAAGGCGGAACCGGCGCGCCGCAGGTACGCTTCTTGAACACCAAACCGCATCCGCCCATATTATGGGCGTGACCGGGCAGGTCTGCCCGGTCACGGGGGCGCCTTGCGAGGGCCCCGTCAAAGTCGCTTGTTTGAAAGGGCTTTGCGATGTCCCGAGTGCCATCGTTATCCAGTCCGTTTCTGCTGGGCTTCGACGATATCGAGCGTGCGCTCGACCGCGTCGCCAAAGCCGCCGACGGATACCCACCCTACAATATCGAGCGTCTGGCGCGCGACGACCACAATCCGGAGCGTTTGCGCATCACGCTTGCCGTTGCGGGTTTCACAATCGACCAGCTCGACGTGACCGTCGAGGAAAGCCAGCTCGTGATCCGCGGTCGCCAGACCGAGGACAAGAGCCGGCAATATCTGCACCGCGGCATTGCCGCGCGCCAGTTCCAGCGCACCTTCGTGCTGGCCGAGGGGATGAATGTGCTGGGTGCGGATCTGAAGAACGGTCTGCTTTCGATCGATCTCGCGCGTCCGGAGCCGGAACGCGTCGTGCGCACGATATCGATCACGCCGCACGATTAACGATGGAACCGTGCCTCGCAGGAGGCATTGAGGAAGAAGGGAGTCGAGTCCATGACCAACGACCCTGAAACCACCAAGACCGTGATGTCCGCGCAGGCTTTTGCCGGGCTCGGCGACGGAGAGATCGCATACGTCAAGCCGATCATGTCGGAGGACGTGAATGAGCTTTATCCGGGTGCGCCCCCGATGCAGCCGGGTATGAGGCTGTTCGCCCTGCACGCGGCGGACGGCACGCCGATCCTGCTCACCGATACGCGCGAAGCCGCGATCGCGAACGCCTGGAGCCAGGAACTGGAGATGGTCAGCGTCCACTGACGAGGCCGGGCGGCAACGCCGCCGACGGTCAGGCCGCGGCGGAGGACGGCAGCGTCAATACCGCATAAAGCGCTTCGCTGTCGCGCGATTCACGCAGCTTGTGGGCAATTTCCGGATCGCGCAGCAGACGCGCCACCTGGGCGAGCGCCTTGAGGTGATCGGCCCCCGCACCTTCGGGGGCGAGCAGGAGGAAAATCAGGTCCACCGGCTGGCCGTCGAGCGATTCGAAGTCGATCGGTCGCTCGAGCCGCGCGAACAGGCCGAACAGGCGTTCGAGCTTCGCCAGCTTGCCGTGCGGGATCGCGATGCCGTGGCCGATTCCCGTCGAGCCGAGCTTTTCCCGCTGCAACAGCGTCTCGAAAATCACACGCTCGTTCTGGCCGCACAGCGTAGCCGCGCGCGCGGCAAGCTCCTGGATCGCCTGCTTCTTGCCATTGACCTTGAGCGCGGGAATCACCGCGCTCGGCGTGACAAAATCGATGAGCGGCATTGGAAACGGGTCCGAAAGGTCCGTGTCAGTGTTTGTTAACGATGCTATCGGGAGGCGGCGGACCATAAGGACCACCTGCCGTGGCGTCAATGGGTTTTGATGACGTGAACCGGCTGTATTTTGCAGCAATGCCAAGACATGAATCTGGAATTATTAATTCCAGATTTTTTAGAAAAATCTTATTCCATTCCGATATCCGCGCATGCTGCGGCTGCGCCGTGCGGCATCCGCCGATGCGCTGATATGCAGGTCCTGCCGCGCGGCATGCACAATCGCGATCAATAGGGAACATACGCAGATCGTTTCAGCGCACAAGCGCGACCGCCTGCTTGTCGCGCCGCCTTTGTACCGATGAGGGGATGCGCATCGCCTCGCGATATTTCGCGACCGTGCGGCGCGCAATGTCGATTCCGCTTTCGCGCAGTTTGTCGACGATCATGTCGTCTGAGAGAATGGCCTCCGGCGCTTCGGCGTCGATCATGATCTTGATGCGGTGGCGCACCGATTCGGCCGAATGCGCTTCGCCGCCGTCGGCGGCCGCAATCGCCGACGTGAAGAAATACTTCAGTTCGAAGATGCCGCGGCTTGTCGCCATGTATTTGTTGGCGGTCACGCGCGACACCGTCGATTCATGCATCGAGATCGCATCCGCCACCGTCTTGAGGTTGAGCGGGCGCAGGTGCTGGACGCCGTGCGTCAAGAACGCATCCTGCTGTTTCACGATCTCGGTGGCAACTTTCAGGATCGTGCGGGCGCGCTGATCGAGCGCGCGGATCAGCCACGTCGCCGATTGCAATTGCTCGGCGAGGTAGGATTTGTCCTGGGCGTTCGCCGCCGTCTTCGAAACACGGGCGTGATAGCTCTGGTTCAGCAGAACCTTCGGCAGCGTGTCCGAATTAAGCTCGACCGCAAACGTCCCGTCCGGGACCTGCCGCACGAAAACGTCGGGCACGATCGGCTGGACCGACGTCGAGCCGAAGGCGAGGCCCGGCTTGGGATTGAGTCGCCTGATCTCCGCGATCATGTCGGCGAGGTCCTCGTCGCCGACCGCACACAGCTTGCGCAGCGACGCATAATCGCGCCTGGCGACCAGATCGAGATTGACCAGCATGGTCTGCATCGCCGGATCGAGACGGTCGCGCTCGCGCAACTGGATGGCCAGGCACTCGGTGAGCGAGCGCGCGCACACGCCGGCCGGCTCGAAAGTCTGCAGGATTTCGAGGACAGTCTCGACCTCGGCAAGCGGCGCGCCGAGCCTGTCGGCGATCACCGCAAGATCGCCGCTGAGATAGCCGGTCTCGTCGACGAGATCGATGAGGTATTGCCCGATCATCCGCCGAGCGGGATCGCTGACCCCAAGCGCGAGCTGCTCGGCCAGATGCTCGGCCAGCGTCTGCTCGGCGGAGACGAAGGCCTCAAGATTGTAATCGGGGTCGTCGCGTCCGCCGGAGCCGACGCTCGCCCATTCCGAATAGGCGGCGACCGTGTCGTCCTGGCGGACCGTGCCTGCGCCCTGCCCGGCGTCGTCGGGGAAAACGTTGTCGAGGCGCGTACCGAGCTGCTCCTCGATCACGCCGCGGCTCGTCTCCAGCTCGCCACCCATCCATTCGTCGCCCCCCGACCCTTCTTCGGCGGCAAAAGCCGGCTCCGCATCGGTCGGCTCCAGTTCGGACGCGGCGGCATCATTGTCGCCGGCGCGCTCCAGAAGCGGATTGCGCTCAAGCTCCTGCTCGACATAGGCGGCCAGATCCAGGTTCGAGAGCTGCAGCAGCTTGATGGCCTGCATCAGCTGCGGCGTCATCACCAGCGCCTGGGTCTGGCGGAATTCGAGTCGGGGCGTCAGGGCCATGGCGCCCTTTTAGACATTCGGCACGATTTGTGCATGTAGAAAATCGGCTAGAAATCGGTCGAGCGGCGCGGACGGTAAATCGCCTTCGGCGCCTCGCGTACCGCAGGTTACCCTAGAGGCGGAATTCCTCGCCGAGATAGAGGCGACGGACGTCGGGGTTGTTCACGATTTCCTCGGTCTGGCCCTCCATCAGGACCTCGCCGGAATAGAAAATATAGGCCCGGTCGGTCAGGCCGAGCGTCTCGCGCACATTATGGTCGGTGATCAATACCCCGATACCGCGATAGGTCAGGTGTTTGACCAATTGCTGGATGTCGCCCACCGCGATGGGATCGATGCCCGCGAACGGCTCGTCCAGCAGCATGTAATTGGGCCGCGACGCCAGCGCGCGGGCGATTTCCACGCGGCGGCGCTCGCCGCCCGACAGCGCGATGGTCGGCGTCTTGCGCAACCGGGTGATGCTGAATTCCTCCAACAGCGAATCCAGATCGTATTCACGACGCTTGCGGTTCGGCTCCACGACCTCGAGCACCGATCGGATATTGTCCTCGACATTCAGGCCGCGGAAAATCGATGCTTCTTGCGGCAGATAACCGATCCCGAGCCGCGCGCGCTGATACATGGGCAGCGGCGTCACGTCGTAACCGTCGAGCTCGATGCTGCCGCTGTCGGCCTTGATCAGGCCGGTGATCATGTAAAAAACGGTCGTCTTGCCGGCGCCATTGGGCCCGAGCAGCCCCACCGCCTCGCCGCGCCGGACATACAGGCTCGTGCCTTTGACGACCTTGCGGCTGCCGAAACTTTTTTCAAGGCCGTGGGCGGCCAGATAACCCTGTCGGCCGGGAAGCCGCGCAGGCGCGCTCGTGCGCCGCGGCTGGCGCGCGGATGCAGGCTCCTCGGCCCGTGCCGGTCGGCTGCCGTTGCCGCGTCCGCTGTAAAGCTGTTCCAGCTCGGCGCGCCAAGCTTGCGACGATTTCTTCCGTTTCGGCCCGGACCGGCGGCGGCTTCCGAAAAGGCGAAGGACAAGGTCGAGCACGTGGCCTCAGGGCTGACGGTCGATGGGGCGGGTCATAATCCGTGCCGGGACGGCTTTCAACAAAAGCGCGCGCAGTCAGTAAATCCCGCGCGGGGCCACGGGCCGGGCCCGCTCCTGCGCGGCGCTCGGGGCCGGCCGCGCCGCCGGGGCCGGCGCCGTCTCGGTATCCTTCGGACGCTCCCGGGCGTCCTTGGCCGGCTCCTTGCCCGCCGGCTTGTCAGTGCTGCTCGGAACGAACAGGCCCTGCACGCGCCCCTTGCCCGATTCGACGCGCGCGGCGCCCGTCGTCATGTCCACCACCAGCCGGTCGCCGCGCAGCACGTTCTGGCCGTGCGTGACGACGACGCTTCCGGCCAGCGTGATGGTGTTCGACTTCATATCGAAAATGCCGGTATCGCCAGTCGCCGTCTGATCCTTCTGGGTGACGACGACCCCGCCGCGCGCCTCAAGCCGGCGGATCGATTGCTGCCCGCCGGGCCCGGGCTTGGCCGCCTTCATGGCGCCGGCCTTGTTCTCCTGATCGTAGAACACCAGCAGCGACTTGCAGCGCATCGTCGTGTCGCCCTGGACCACGTTGACGTTGCCCACGAAGGTCGCGACCTTGTCCTTGTCGCGTACCTCGAGCGAGGCTGCTTCGATCTGCACCGGCTTGTCGCGGTTCTGGGAGAAGCCCTGCAGGGCGTTCGGAATGCCCTGCTGACCGAAAGTCGGCACGCTCGCGGCAATTGCGAGTCCGACGCCCAGTACGATCGTCCGCAAGCTCGTCATTGCGCCGCGGCCTCCTGCGAAACCGGCGCCTGCGGCTGCCCCTTGTTCTGCTCCGCATTCTGTTCTTTCTGTTCCTTGGCCCCCGCGGGCGGATCGAGCATCAGCGTCATCGCGACCCCGCCGTCAAAACGCAGCAATTCGCCGGCATTGAGGACTTCGAGCCGGTTCGCATTGAGCGTGCCCTTGAGCATTTTCACTTCCACCGGCTTGTCGGAGACGATGTTCCCCTTGCGGATATCGACTACCGCTTCCGCAAGACGCGCTTCGTAGCCTGTCGTCGATGTCAGACGGATGCCGGGCCCGAGCGTCAGGATTTCCGATTTCGTATTGTAGACGCCGCCGGTCGAAAGCATCTCGACCGCGCTCTTGTCCTGCATGTCGATCTTGGCGCGCAGGTCCTTCAGCTCGACGATATCGGGCCGCGCCAGATCCTGCGCGGCGGCCCGGGCATTGACCTCGTAGGCGCGCGAATCGCGCGTGAAGCCCGCAAGCCGCGGCGACTCCATGGTGATCTTGCTGCCGGAAATCACGAGCGTGCCGAGATCGCTGGGCAGCTTGTAGAGAAGGCGCATCGGGTTGAAATAGGTCATTCCCAGAATGACCGCCGCCGCGAGACCGAGACCGGCCGGAATGAGAATGCGCAGCAGGCGCACGTTGCGGCTGTGCCGCTGGGCGCCGCGGAATGCGCGTTCGCTGCCGCCGCCCTGCGCCATGAAGCCGGGCTCGGCGACCTCGTCCGACCGTGTATAGACCATGCGGTTCATGGCACCCTGGCTAGGCTGGACAAAGCGCAGCTATGCGCATCCGACTTCTACGCGCATCGATACCAACGCGCATCCGACATCGAGGCCACAGACGCACCGGACAGGCCGCGGAGAATCGCCGGTATGTCAGTATTCTATGATCCCCTGAGCGAAAAATCCCTACGCCACTAAGACGTTGAATATGGCCTTGAATGGGCGTCGCCGGCGCGGCAGGGCCGAAAATGCCGGTCAGGAGTGCGAAAAAATGTCCTCCGCCGCCCAGCCAGCCAGATCGAGCCGGGCGCGCGTCGGCAGGAACGTAAAGCAGGAGCGGGCCAGTTCGGCCCTGTCCTCCCGCACCAACAGCGTCTCCAGCCGGTCCTTGAGCGCGTGCAGATGCAGAACGTCGGAGGCGGCATAGGCCACCTGCGGCTCGGACAGCGTTTCGGAACCCCAGTCGGACAATTGCTGCTGCTTGGACAAATCGACCCCGAGCAAATCGCGCGTCACGTCCTTGAGGCCATGCTTGTCGGTATAGGTCCGCGCCAGGCGCGAAGCGATCTTGGTGCAGAATACCGGCTCCGGCATCACGCCGAAGGCGTGGAACAGGGCCGCGAGGTCGAAGCGCGCAAAATGGAAAATCTTCAGGATCGACCGGTCGGCGAACAGCCTGGTCAGATTGGGCGCGGCCCGCGCACCTGCCGGAATCTGCACGACGTCGGCACTGCCGTCCCCCGGCGAAAGCTGCACCACGCAGAGCCGGTCGCGATGCGGATCGAGGCCCATGGTCTCGGTGTCGATCGCCACGGCGGTCTTGTAGCGCGAGAGATCGGGAAGGTCGCCGCGATGCAAGCGGATCGTCATTGCTGGTTCGAGCCTTTCGGGCGCCTCTGGCAGGCTAATGTCCGCAGCCGGCCTGTGAGTCCGCCGACGAGGCTGTGATTATCAGTACTGTCGGCGATTGCGCAAGAATCGGCCCGCTCGGCGTATGCAGCGGATCACGACCGCATCCTGTCGTCGCAGCCTGCTATCGAGACTTGAGCCGCGGGACGATTTGTTGCAATCGAAATGCCCCGCCGCCTCGCGGTGGGGCCGATTCTCGCGGGCCCCTCCATCCGGCCCGACCTTCTTGACCAAGCGGAGACGGTAATGCGGTTGGCGGTGCTGGTCCTGTCTGTCCTTTTTCTTGCGGACGCGCCCGCGACGGCCATGGATGCCCGCTTCAAGGCCATGCTCAAGACGCTCGACCCGGAACTGCGGCTGGAACAGGTCTGCGATGCGGAGGCCATGCGCATGATCGGGAAAGACCGCAAGACCTACCGCCCGGACCGTGCGATGATCGGCGCGCTCGCCCGTCCGCAGGTCGACGGCGATACGATCGTCGGCTCGGGCGGCGCCTTCCGCAGCCGGGGCAAATGGTACGGCTTCTCGTTCACCTGCGAGGCCGCATCCGATCGCCTGTCGGTGCAGTCGTTCGATTTCAAGATCGGTGCGCCGATCCCCGAGGAAAAGTGGTCGGCCTACGGATTGTGGTGAGGGGCTCTCGCCCCCGCGCGGCGCAGGAACGACCGCGAAAGAAGAGTGGTGCCCAGGAGAGGACTCGAACCTCCACGGCTTGCGCCACTGGTACCTGAAACCAGCGCGTCTACCAATTCCGCCACCTGGGCAACGCGGCACACATAAGTGCCGCGGTTCGGCCTTGTCAATCGAAGAGGGTTGGTCTCTAACGGCGGCAGTTTTCGACCTGCCTTCGCGACCGCATGGAATAGCCCGATGAGCCTCCAGACCAGCACCGATACCCTCGTTACCATATTCGGCGGCTCCGGCTTCCTCGGCCGTCACCTTGTCCGTGCCTTGGCCCGGCGGCGCTACCGCATCCGGGTGGCCGTCCGCCGCCCGGACCTCGCCGGACACCTGCAACCATTGGGCACGGTCGGCCAGATCCACGCCGTCCAGGCCAATGTCCGCTACCCGGCCTCGATCGAGGCGGCCGTCCGGGGGGCTTCGGTCGTCATCAACTTGGTCGCGATCCTGTACGAGCGCGGGGCCCAGCGCTTCGACGTCGTCCACACCCTCGGGTCAGAGCGGGTGGCGCTTGCCGCGGCCGCCCATGGCGCGCGGGTGATCCATGTCTCGGCCATCGGTGCGGACGAAAATTCCGCTTCGGCCTATGCGCGGACCAAGGCGCAGGGCGAAAAGCTCGTGCTCGCGGCTGATCCCGGCGCCACGATTTTCCGGCCATCAGTCCTGTTCGGGCCGGAGGACGATTTCTTCAACCGCTTCGCCTCGCTCGCGCGCTTTACTCCGGCGCTGCCGCTGATCGGCGGCGGCGAACAGAAGTTCCAGCCCGTTTATGCCGCCGACGTCGCGGAAGCGGTCGCGCTGGCCGTCGACGGCAAGACCAAACCCGGCACGACCTACGAACTGGGCGGGCCGGAAGTGCGGACCTTCCGCCAGCTGATGGAATACGTGCTTGCGACCACGGGGCGCAAACGGCTGCTGGTACCGGTGCCGTTCGCGCTCGCCCGGCTGCAGGCGATGTTCCTTCAATTCCTGCCGAAGCCACTGCTGACGCCCGATCAGGTCGATCTTCTGCGCTACGACAACGTCGTGTCGGAGGAAGCCGTGCGCGAAGGCCGCACCTTCGCGGGACTGGGCATTGCGCCAACGACGCTGGAAGCGGTCGTGCCGAGCTACCTGTGGCGCTTCCGCAAGGCGGGACAATTCCAGACCGGCCAGGCCTGAAGTTGAGCCTCAGCCGCCGAGCGCAAGCCCGATCAGCCCGAGGGTGCCCACGACCACGCGCCACCATGCGAACAGCGCGAAGCCGTGACGCGTGACGTAGTCGAGGAACGTCTTCACCACGATGAAGCCTATGATGAACGAGCTGACGAAGCCGACGGCGACGATCAGCGTATTGTCGGCCGTCATCTGCCCGTAGCTCTTGTAGAGATCGTAGGCGAAGGCACCCGCCATCGTGGGCATGGCAAGGAAGAAGGAAAACTCCGCCGCCGAACGCTTGTCGGCGCCGAGCAGCATCGCCGAGACGATGGTCGCGCCCGAGCGCGACACACCGGGGATCATGGCAAGACACTGGAACACGCCGATCAGCAGATACATGCCGAGCGTGAACCGCGTCGCATCGTGATAGCGCGGCGACAGGTCGAGCTGGTCGACCCAGAGCAGGATCGCGCCACCCAGGATCAGCGTGAAGCACACGATCCAGGGATTGAACAGCACGCCCTTGATGATGGAATGGGCGGCCGCGCCGACGATCGCCGCCGGCAGGAAAGCCAGCAGCACGCCGAAGATGAAGCGGCGCGGAGCCGGATCGGAGAAGGCACCGATGAAGATGCGCCACAGCCTTGCAAAATAGATCGACAGGATGGCAAGGATGGCGCCGAGCTGGATCAGCACCACGAAGGTCTTGCCGAATTCGTCGTCGGAAAACCCGAAGAAGCGCTCGAGCAGCAGCAGATGGCCGGTCGAGGACACCGGCAGGAACTCGGTCAGCCCCTCGACAATGCCGAGAAATCCGGCCGTGAGCAGATCGGACAACATGATGCTCTCCGGGAAATAATGGATGGTGCCGCGGTAGGGTCCGCGCGGAAGGACGCTAGCTCTAGGTGATTTTACCCGGAACCGGGAGATATCATTTCTGTAAAGTCGCGCGCCCTCAACAGTTTGCCGCTTTTTCGCTTCTTTATAATTTAGCTTCCGGAACGATTCGCCCGCATGCTGACGCTTTTCCATCATCCGGTCTGCCCGCATTCGCGGTTCGCGCGCCTTGTGCTCGGCGAACTCGGCCTCGACGTGCGGCTCGCCGAGGAGCGGTTCTGGGAGCGACGCGACGATTTCCTGATGCTCAACCCGGCCGGCACGACGCCGGTGCTGGTCGAGGAGGGACGGCCCGCGGTTCCGGGCGCGGGCGTCATCGCCGAATATCTGGAGGAGACGCGCGGCGACATGCTGGGCCGTCACCGGCTGATGCCGGGAGACGCCTTCTCGCACGTCGAGGTCCGCCGTCTCATGTCCTGGTTCAACGACAAAATGTTCGACGAGGTGTCCGGCCCGCTGGTGCGCGAGCGCTTCTACAAGCGTCATATGCCGGCCGAGAAAGGCGGCGGGTCGCCGGACACCGAGATGATCCGTGCCGCGCGCACCAATATCCGGTATCATCTGGCCTATATCGGCTGGCTGATCGGCCGGCGCGACTGGCTTGCGGGCGAGCAGATGAGCTATGCCGACCTTGCCGCCGCCGCGCATTTTTCGGTGGTCGATTATTTCGGTGACGTACCTTGGAACGAAGACGAAACGGCGAAGAACTGGTATGCGCGAATGAAGTCGCGCCCCTCGTTCCGTCCGCTCCTGGCGGAAACGGTGACCGGCATCACGCCTTCGGCGACCTACGTCGACCTCGACTTCTGAGCGACGCCGGTGCGATCAAGGCCGCGCTGAAGGCGGAAGCGCTCCGGCATGGCTTCGATGCGTTCGGTGTCGCCGCGCCCGATTCCATTCCGCAGGCGGGGGACCGACTGCAGCATTTCCTGGCCGAAGGCTGCCACGGCGACATGGACTGGCTGGCGCGCCATGCCGAGCGCCGCGGCGATCCATATCAGCTCTGGCCGGATGTGCGCGCGGTCATCATGCTCGGCGTCAATTACGGGCCAGACCACGACCCGCTCGCCGTCCTCGCTACGAAAGACCGCGCCGCGATTTCGGTCTATGCTAAGAGTGACGACTATCACGACGTGATCAAGCCGCGCCTCAAGGCGCTCGCGCGCTTTCTGGTGGCGCAGGCCGGCGGCGACGTGAAGGTCTTCATCGACACCGCCGCGGTCATGGAAAAGCCGCTCGCCGCGCGCGCGGGCCTCGGCTGGCAGGGCAAGCACACCAACCTCGTCTCCCGCGAATTCGGCTCCTGGCTGTTCCTGGGCGCGATCTTCACCACGCTTGCATTGCCTGCCGACGAGCCGGTCGAAGACCATTGCGGCTCCTGTCGCGCCTGCCTCGACATCTGCCCGACGCGGGCCTTTCCCGCGCCCTATCGCCTCGATGCACGGCGCTGCATTTCCTATCTGACAATCGAGCACAAGGGACCGATCCCACGCGACCTGCGCCACGCCATGGGCAACCGAATCTACGGCTGCGACGACTGCCTTGCGGCCTGTCCGTGGAACAAGTTCGCGCAGCAGGGCTGCGACGCAAAACTTGTCGCGCGCGCGGCGTTGCGCGCTCCGGCGCTCGGCGATCTGGTGCGGCTCGACGATGCGCAGTTCCGCGCGCTGTTCGCAAAGACCGCGATCAAGCGCACCGGCCGCGACCGGTTCGTGCGCAACGTGCTGATCGCGATCGGCAACAGCGGCAACCACGCGTTCCTGCACGACGTCCGCGAACGGCTCGATGATCAGTCCGCCCTTGTGCGCGGAGCCGCGGTGTGGGCGCTGGCGCAGCTTGCCGATGCGTTGACCTTCGCGGATCTGGCGGCAGAGCATCGCACCGAGCCTGATCCCGACGTGCGCGCGGAGTGGGACGCTGCGGCCAAAGCGCACGCATCGCTCGCCCATCAATAGTCGTCCCCCCAGCGCACGTGGCGCAGGCGCGTGAACGCGGCGCGGTCGCGGCGCGATACGGCAACGTCGGCGATCCCCTCGTCACGGCACAGCTTCAGCATGAGGCCCGCCTTGCTCCGACGTGGCGGCGCAAGCACGCGCGCCTCGGCTTTCGCTACGGCAATGTGCGCACGCGCGACCGCCAGATACGAGAACTTTTCGTCCTCGAACGGCACCGCCGCGGCCTTGGCCAGCATATGGTCGCGCGAGCGCGGCAGGCGCGTCGCGAAATGGCACCAGTCCGGCTCCTGCAGCGGACAGGCACGCGCATGCGGACACGGTGCAAGGATGACGGCTCCGGCGGCGATCAGGCGCGCGCGGGCGGCGATGATGCGCCGGTAGCCGGCCGGCGTGCCGGGCTCCACAAGCACGAGCACGCCGCCGCACGCGTCCCAGAGCCGCGTCACGGCCTCCGAACAGGCCGCATCCGCAAGCTCGGCCAACACATAGGCGGCGATCACGAGATCGGACGGCGCAAGCGCAGCCTCAGTGCGCGCGAGGTCGCCAGGTGCAACCGCTGCATCGCGTAGCGCGGGATGGGCGCCCTCGCACGCAAGACGCCGCGCGAGATCGATAAAGACGGGACTGGCATCCGTCATGCGGATGGCGGTCAGTCCGGGATAATGCTCGCTCGCGGCCCAGCTCGCCGTGCCCGGCCCCGCGCCAGCATCGAGCAGCGTCTGCGGCGAAAAGTCGGATGCGCGGCGTCCGGTCTCCGCGAGCACCGCGGCGACGGCGGCGTAGGTCGCCGGCATGCGGGCGAGCGCATAGGCGAGCGCGGAGGCTTCGTCGGCGACGGCCGTATGGGAATTGCCGCCCGCGCGATAGATGTCGGAAAGGTGCGCGGCTTTGGCTGCGAGTGCCGCACGGGTGCGGCCTTCCAGTGCACGGTCGATCGCCGCGCGCAGCCCGGACGGCAAACTGGCGCTCATGACCGCGGCCTCACGGAATCAGGCAGGCCGCGTCTTGGCGGAATCTGGATCGGGACTGTTCGTGTCGGGGCAGTTCGGCCCGGACATATCGGCGTTGTGTTCATGATCGGGACAGCAGGACGTCGCCCAGACCGGCCCGAGATCGACAAACTCGGTCTCCACGCACTCGACGTCGAGCCGCAGCGCGACATCACCGGAAAACACCAGCGTCACCGTGCCGGCCGGCGGCGAGGTTTCGGCAAATTCAAGCGCGAGCAGGTTGAGAACCTTATCCTTGTCGGCGGATGAAACATTCCGCGCCCTGAACGACACGACGCGGTCGAAGCGCAATGCCGCCCGGCGGCGCTGCCAGGCTGGATTTTCCGCGCTTGCCGATTCCCAGTCGAACCGGTTGAGCCCGATCACGAGACGATGCTCGGACGGCCGCCAGATGATGTCCTCGACCCGCACCACTGCGTCCTGCAGATGCGCGGACACGACTTCGAGATCCTCCTTGTCGAGGGCGATGAGCTTGAGCGTGTCCATGGCCGTGCCGGTCCCGCCGGATGTTCGCTTGTCGAATGAAAATTAGGAAGCCGCGCTAGGGGACGCAAGGCTTGCGGAGCGCATTACTGGAACGAAACGCAGGCCGGCCGCACGATGACGCCGACCGCCTGCTGCCGGAAGCGTTTCTTGTAGGCCTCCGTCACAGTGTCGATTTTGACCCGGTCGGCCTCCGGATCGCCGATGACGATCGTGACGATCTTGCTTGGCTCGCGCACCACGCGTTTTCGCACCGGATCGAGCCATTGGCCGGCGGCGTCCACGATCGTCAGGCCGTTCGGGAAACGCGGGGTTAGCTCGCGATCGACAAAGCGCATCCAGGCCGCCTCGTTCACGCCGATGCGCTTACCGATCTTGCGCCCGAACATCAGTTCGACGACGGCGGTGCTTTTCTGATCGGTCCGGCATGCCAGTTGCGCGGTCACCGGCGTTGCGAACATGGCTGAGCAGACAACAAAAGCGGCGACGACAGACAGCGATCGCGCCGCGCCGCCGGTCATCGGCAGCCCGTTTTCGCATTCTTGTTGGCGTAGGCCAGCATGTCGCCGACCGTCTTCATCCTGTCGGCGTCTTCGTCGGAAATCTCGATATTGAACTGCTCTTCCATGGCGAGAACCAGTTCCACCTGATCGAGATCGTCGGCGCCGAAATCCTTTTCGAGGTTCGCGCCCGAAACGACCTTCGCGCGATCGACGCCCAGATGCTCGGCGATGAGCCTGGTCACGGCATCCTTGCAATCGGCGGCGCGCGAAGGCGTTGCCAGAACCGCAACGGCGAGCGCGACGGCGCGCGCCATCTGCAGCGCCCCCGCCGGCCTGCAGCCCCTCATCCGGATTTTCCCCGCGGACACGAAGACCGTCAGCCGCTGATGCGCTCGATCGCGGCACCACACTGGCCGAGCTTCTCCTCCAGCCGCTCGAACCCGCGATCGAGGTGATAGACGCGGTTGACCACCGTCTCGCCTTCGGCGGCAAGGGCTGCGATCACGAGCGAGACCGAGGCGCGCAGGTCGGTCGCCATCACGGGCGCCCCCTTGAGCCGTTCGACGCCCTCGATGGTCGCGGTTTGACCGTCGAGCGAGATGCGCGCGCCGAGCCGCGCCAGCTCCTGCACGTGCATGAAACGGTTCTCGAAAATGGTCTCTGTGATATGCGAGGTGCCCCTGGCGCGCGTCATCAGCGCCATGAGCTGCGCCTGCAGGTCGGTCGGGAAGCCAGGGAACGGCTCGGTCGTGACATCGACCGGAGCGATGCCGGCGCCATTGCGCGCCACCCGCACGCCCTCGTTGGTCGCGGTCACGGTTGCGCCGACCTGCACGAGCACGTCGAGTGCGGACTGCAGCAATTCGGCGCGCGCGCCCTGCAGCAGGACGTCGCCGCCGGTCATCGCCACCGCCATCGCATAGGTTCCGGTCTCGATGCGGTCGGGCAGCACGCTGTGGCGCGCGCCGGACAGGCTCGACACGCCCTCGATCACGATCTGCCGGGTGCCGGCGCCCGAAATGCGCGCACCCATCTTGACCAGGCAATCGGCGACGTCGGTGATTTCCGGCTCGCAGGCCGCGTTCTCGATCACGGTCGTGCCCTGCGCAAGCGCGGCCGCCATCACCGCGACATGCGTGCCGCCGACCGTGACTTTCGGGAACACGATCTCCCCGCCGCGCAGGCCGCGCGGGGCGCGCGCGATGGCATAGCCACCTTCGATATCGATTTTCGCGCCCAGACGCTCGAGCGCCATGATCAGGAGGTCCACCGGTCGGGTGCCGATCGCGCAGCCTCCGGGCAACGACACCCGCGCCTCGCCCATCCGCGCAACGAGCGGGGCGATGACCCAGAAGCTCGCGCGCATTTTCGAGACGAGCTCGTAGGGCGCGGTCGTGTCGACGATCTTCTCGGCCGAAATCTTGACCGTCTGGCCCTTGTTGTCGGCATCGCCCGAGCGCTTGCCCGACAGCATGACATCCACGCCGTGATTGTTGAGGATGCGCTGGAGCTGCACCACGTCGGCGAGATGAGGCACGTTGTCGAGGACGAGGGTCTTGTCCGTCAGCAGGCTCGCGATCATCAGCGGTAGGGTCGCATTCTTGGCGCCCGAGATCGGGATCTCGCCATGGAGCGGGCGCCCGCCGGTGATACGAATACGATCCATTGTAAAGCCCCCGCTGCGGCACCCCAGTGTGCCGTTCTGCCCTGTCACCTCGCCGCGCGAATCGGGCGAAAGTGGGAATGATCAGCGCTCCCGCCCGTCCTGCACCGGACGCGCCTCGCCGAGGGACTCAGCCTCGTCGGCTGTCGCCGAAGACCGTTCCCGCTCCTGCACCTTACGGCGGCGCAGGTTGTCCCGCAAAGCCCGGGCCCGACGCTCGGACGCGTCGGGGCGGCTTTTTCGTTCGTTTTCGGCCGGCATAGCGGTCGACCTAGCCCCAACCGGGCCCGCTTTCAAGCGGGCCGCCCGCGCCTTGCGGGACTTCTGCCATCCTTGCGGCGGCGCGCCCCTTGTGGCAGTTACAGCCGCGCCGGCCGCTGCGTTTTCGAGACCGGCCTCATTCAAAGCTGCCGTAGCTCAGTGGTAGAGCACTCCCTTGGTAAGTGGAGACGCTTTCGCTTGAAACTGACAGCGGAGGAGGTACTTAGAGTTTTCGCCCCACGCCCGGGGCAACAGAGGGGTAACGAGAGTCGAGTTCGCTGCCGTAGCTCAGTGGTAGAGCACTCCCTTGGTAGACTTGCCCACCCGGCCGGAAACGACCGGGAGCGCACCGCCCAAATTCGGGGAAACCGTCCGGACCAGCCGACGGCAATCCCGAGCCAAGCCCGGCTCGCCGGGAAGGTGTAGAGGCCAGACGGGTGGCGCCTAACGATCCGACAGGATCAATGGCGAAGGGATGGTCCAGCGCACAAACGCCGCAACGCGGCGGACGCGAAAGCGTCAGTGTGATGAAGGGAGAGGTCGACAGTTCAATCCTGTCCGGCAGCACCATCCAGCACCACGGCATTCACAGCATCCCGCAGCCCCAAGCTGCCCTATCCATGCTACTCGATGCATGCTGCGCCGCCAGCGTCGTCGTGGCAGGCACGGTGCCATGACATGGCTCAAAATACGGACGCTTGCTGTCGTTTAGTTTAATTTCAGAATCAATCTTCGAAAGTGGCGCAAATGATCAAGTCCCTTAATATCGTCCTGGCTGCGATCGTTCTGACCGCGACCGCAACCTCGGCGACGGCCCAGCGTCCAAGGCCGCCGGGCGCGCCGGATCCGGGCCGCGTCCTCGCACAGAGCATGTGCGCCGAATGTCATGCAGTGCAATCGGGTCAATATGTTTCGCCCAACGCATATGCCCCGAGCTTCGAGCGGATCGCCAATGTCCCGGGCATGTCGGTGCCGGCCTTGTGGTCGGCGCTGCACAGCTCGCATCGGCGCATGCCGAACATCATACTGCGCCCCGACGAAACCGGGGCGATCGTCAACTACATCCTGACGCTGCAAGATGCCGAAGACTGACCGCAGCAAGCGCACAGCGGCGCTGGCCGCTTTCGCCGCGATCGTGCTTCTCGGCAGCGCAGCGCTTGCGCTCGATCGCACGCCGGTGGAGCGGGGACGCACGCTCGCCGCGCAATTATGCGGCCATTGCCATTCACTGGACGTGACAGGCGCGGGCACGCATCCCGGCGCGCCCTCGTTCCGGCATCTTGCCGCGCGCATCGAACTCGACGGCTTTCAGGAGCGCCTGCGGGAAGGGCTGATCGCCGGCCACCGCGACATGCCGCAGACAAAGCTGACGCGCGACGAGGCCAGGGCGATCACCGCCTTCATCCGCTCGATCCAGACGCCATGATCCGGCGCGCCCGCGAAACGAAAAAGCCGCCCGCACAAGGCGGACGGCTTTCCGATCGGCATTCGCTGTCGAACGATCAGTTCAGACCGCCCAACAGCCAGACGATCAGAATGATCGGCAAAGGGATGCCGATAAGCCATAACAGCAGGCCTCGTCCCATGAAGCGGCTCCTTGATGTCGATGCATGATGATCAGGAAACGCATGTGCGGCGGGCGGGTTCCTCCAGAGGCCATGCCGAGGCCGGCCGGCGAACGGCCGGAAACATGCGCTGAGGGCGCGGTTCGCATGCAATCCGGGGCCATTTGATTACGATCAAAGACGGATGGTCGCGATTTGCTGCCTATTGCGCCTCGACAAGAAGGCTTGAACGCTTCTAAAAAGGGTATCAAGGCCCGGTTCCCCTTCCGGTCAAAGCCATCGCGGGCCACGAACTGCGAGACGCCATGGACTATAACGCCTTTTTCACTGACGCCCTGTCCCGCTTGCGCGAGGAGCGCCGGTATCGGGTGTTCGCCGATCTCGAACGCATCGCCGGCCGCTTCCCGCAAACCATCTGGCATTCGCCGGCCGGGCCGCGCGAAATCATTGTCTGGTGCTCCAACGATTATCTCGGCATGGGCCAGCATCCAAAGGTGATCGGCGCCATGGTCGAGACCGCCACCCGCATGGGGACCGGCGCCGGCGGCACGCGCAACATTTCTGGCACCAACCACCCCCTGATCGAACTCGAGAAAGAGCTTGCCGACCTGCATGGCAAAGACGCGGCGCTCGTCTTCACGTCCGGCTACGTGTCGAACCAGACCGGCATCTCGACCATCGCCAGGCTGATGCCGAACTGCCTGATCCTGTCGGACGCCTACAACCATAATTCGATGATCGAAGGCATCCGCCAGTCCGGCTGCGACAAGGTGGTTTTCCAGCACAACGATCTCGCCCATCTCGAACGGCTCCTGAAGGAGACCGATCCGGCACGGCCGAAATTCGTGGTGTTCGAGAGCATCTATTCGATGGATGCCGACATCGCCCCGATCGGGGAGATTTGCGACCTCGCCAGACGCTATAATGCAATGACGTATCTCGATGAGGTCCATGCGGTCGGCATGTATGGCCCGCGCGGCGCCGGCGTTGCCGAGCGCGACGGCGTGATGGACCGCGTCGATGTGATCGAGGGCACGCTCGGCAAGGCCTTCGGCTGCTTCGGCGGCTATATCACCGGCAGCGAGGCGCTGTGCGACGCGGTACGCTCCTATGCGCCGGGCTTCATCTTCACGACCGCATTGCCGCCGGCGGTGTGCGCGGCCGCAGCCGCCTCGATCCGCCATCTGAAGACCTCGCAATGGGAACGCGACCGTCACCAGGATCGCGTAGCGCGCACCAAGGCGGTGCTCACCGCCGCCGGCCTGCCGGTGATGCCGAGCGAGACCCACATCATCCCGATCGCGGTCGGCGACCCCGAAAAATGCAAGGCGGCAAGCGACATGCTGCTGTCCGACCACGGCATCTACATCCAGCCGATCAATTATCCGACCGTGCCGAAAGGCACCGAGCGGCTGCGCGTCACCCCCTCGCCCTATCACGACGACAAGCTCGTCGACGCGCTGGCGAACGCGCTGGTGGATGTGTGGCAGCGCCTGGAACTACCGCTGCGGCGCGCGCTCGCGGCCGAGTAAGTTCGGCTTGAGTAAGCCCGGCTATTGCTCGCCGCTGGTCATCCGGCGGCGCGTGGCATAGGCGACTGCGACCGGCATCATCACCGAGACATAGAAGAAGCGCCACAGGTGATGGGCGCCGACAAAAGCCGGATCGAGATGAAGCGCGAAGGCGAGGATCGTCATCGCTTCCAGTCCGCCCGGCGCATAGGCGATCAGCACGTCGGCAAAGCTCAGCGACAACAGCCAGGCGGCGGCGAACGCAAACAGCGCGGCGACCGTCGTACCCACCGCCAGCGCACCGAACGCGGCACCCGCTAGCGCGCGCATGCGGGCCAAGTCGGTACCCGCGAACCGCGAACCGATCAGCGCGCCCAGCCCCACGAACGAGGCCGTCACGATGCCGGACGGCAGATTGATCTGCACGTAGCCCGCGCCGTGCAGCAGACCGGACATCACCATCGAGCCGACGATCAGTCCGCCCGGCATGCGCAGCCGGTAGGCGATCAGCGCCGCCAGCGTCGAAAGCAGCGTCAGGACCGCAAGCTCGCCCGCGCTTTCACGCAATGACGGAAGCGGGACCGGCTCGGGCGGGGCGCCCGCCATGCCGCATGCGGCGATGATCAGCGGAAGGCCGACCGCCAGCACGAGCACCCGGACGGTCTGCACGATCGCAACCGAACGCAGATCGGCATTGGCGTCGGCAGCGAGCGCCAGCGCCTGCGAGAGCGCGCCGGGCGCTGCGGCAAAGAGCGCCGACATGATGTCCCAGCCGTGCACGCGCTGCAGATAGAGCGCGATCGCAAGTGTTGAACAGCTCATCGCAAGCGCAAGCGCGAACATGCTGACCGGCCAGGTCGCAATGCGCAGCACGGTGTCGGGCGTGACGGCGGCGCCGAGCGAGATGCCGAGCACGACGAACAGGATTCGCGAGAACAGATTCGGCACATGGATCGGACGCCCGGCAAGCGCTGCGCCCGCCGTCAGCAGGATCGCGCCCGACAGCCAGCCCGCCGGCAAGCCGGCGAGACCGAATGCAGCGCCGCCAGCCGCCGCATAAAGCAGCGTCTCGGCGAAACGGCGCAGCAGAATCAGTTGCGAGGGACGAGGCATGCGCGTTTATGACCGGAACCGGCGTGCGGGGCAAAACGGCCGCGCGCAGTCGCCCGCGCCGCGGAGCAGGGTTTCGCCCCGCACATTGCCCTGCGGCGCGGGGCCCGTGTAA
The DNA here is from genome assembly GCA_019187085.1 of Pseudorhodoplanes sp. Classification (GTDB taxonomy): domain Bacteria; phylum Pseudomonadota; class Alphaproteobacteria; order Rhizobiales; family Xanthobacteraceae; genus Pseudorhodoplanes. Next base: position 254,883 of record JABARS010000001.1, read on the forward strand.
GGTCGCGGCCCCTCAGCCGCGATGTATTGCCGGAAGCCATGGCCCGCGACCAGATCGACATGACGCCCATCGAGCGGCGCGACGAGCTCGTCGCGTGGTTCGAAGAGGGCTGCAAGCCGCGCGCGCAATGGCGCATCGGGACCGAGCACGAGAAATTTCCGTTCACGGTCGAGGGCCATCGCCCCGTACCCTATGACGGACAGCGCGGCATCCGCGCGTTGCTGGAGGGCATGCAGCTCCTGCTCGGCTGGGAGCCGATCATGGAGGGCGACAACATCATCGGCCTGTTCGACGTGACCGGCGGCGGAGCCATTTCGCTTGAGCCTGGCGGCCAGTTCGAATTGTCGGGCGCGCCGGTGGAGACCGTCCACCAGACGCACACCGAATTGATGGCGCATCTGGCGCAACTGCGCGAGGTCGCGCGGCCGCTCGGTATCGGCTTTCTCGGCGTCGGCATGACGCCGAAATGGACGCGCGCCGACATTCCGACCATGCCGAAGGGCCGCTACCGCATCATGACGGACTACATGCCGAAGGTCGGCAACCTCGGCCTCGACATGATGTACCGGACCTGCACCGTGCAGACCAATCTCGACTTTTCCTCCGAAGCCGACATGGTGATGAAGCTGCGGGTAGCGCTCGCGCTGCAGCCGGTGGCGACCGCCCTGTTCGCCAATTCACCGTTCACCGAAGGCAGGCCGAACGGCTTCCTCTCGTTCCGCTCCGAAATCTGGCGCGACACCGACGCTGACCGTTCCGGCATGCTGCCCTGGGCGTTCGAGGACGGCATGGGCTTCGAGCGCTGGGCCGATTATGCGCTCGATGTGCCGATGTATTTCATCAAGCGCGGCGACGCCTATATCGATGTGGCCGGCCAGTCATTCCGCGACCTGCTCGCGGGCAAGCTCGCCTCGCATCCGAACGAGCGCGCGACGATCTCCGACTGGGCCAACCACATCTCGACCATCTTTCCGGAAGTGCGGCTGAAGCGTTACCTGGAAATGCGCGGCTCCGACGGCGGACCGTGGCGCCGGCTACCGGCGCTGCCGGCCTATTGGGTCGGGCTGCTCTATGACGAGACATCGCTCGATGCCTGCTGGCAGATCGTGCGCGACTGGAGCGCCGAGGAGCGTCAGGCGCTGCGCGATGCGGTGCCGCGACAGGGCTTCAAGGCGACAATACGCGGAAGCACGCTGCTCGATCTGGCGCGTCAGACGCTGACGTTTGCGCGTGAAGGCCTGACGCGGCGCAGCCGGCGTAATTTCAGCGGTGTCGACGAGACGCGCTATCTCGAGCCGCTCGAGGAACTGGTAGCGCGCGGCATCACGCCGGCCGAGGAGTTGCTGGAGAAGTTTCGCGGCCCCTGGGCCGGATCAGTCGAGCCGATCTTCACGGAATATGCCTACTGATGGCCAGGAAGACGCCGGCAACCACCGCGCTCGAGAAAGCCGGCACGGCCTTCAAACTGCACGAATACGATTACGATCCCAATGCCGACAGCATCGGCCTGCAGGCGGCGCAGGCGCTCGGCATCGATCCCGCCCGCCTGCTCAAAACGCTGATGGCCCGCGCAGGCGACACGACGGTCTGCGTGCTGGCGCCGTCCGATCGCGAAGTCAGCCTGAAGAAACTTGCGGCGGCGGCGAATGCCAAGGACGCCGCCATGCTTAAACCTGCCGACGCCGAACGCATTACCGGCTATCGGGTCGGCGGCATCTCGCCGTTCGGCCAGAAAAAGCGCATGCCGGTCTTCATCGAACAGGACGCCCTCGCCCACCCGACAATATTGTTCAACGGCGGACGGCGGGGTTTGCAGATCGAGCTGCCGCCGGCCGATCTCGTGCGCCTGCTCGGCGCCAAGGCGGCGTCGCTGAGCTGACCGCTATTCCGCCGCCTGCACGACCGCATCCGACATGTTGTCGAGCGAGGAGATGATGTGCTCGGCAAGCGCGTCGGCAAGCGCGGTCGTTTCATGCGGATTGCGCACGAGGCCGATGCGGCAATAGGGCAGCTCCGGAAATCCGTCGGCCGGCGTCAGCACGCGCATTCCCGGCCGCAGCCCCGATTCCGGCAGCACCGAAATCGCAAGCCCCGCCAGCACGGCGGCGGCCACCGCGCCGGCGTTGGAGCTTGTGTAGAGCAGACGGTGCGGCCGGTTCGCCTTCTCCAGGCATTCGAGCGCCATGTGCCGCCAGGCGCAGCTCTGGCGGCCGAGCGCCAGCGGCAGCGGCTCTTCGCGATGCGTCGCGTGGCGGTTCGACGTCACCCAGAGCAGGCGCTCGCGACGGAAGGTTTCCGACGGCCGCTGCGCGGCGGCCGTCGTGATGATCGCCAGATCGAGTTCGTTGGAATCGATGCGCTCCAGAAGATCGGACGAGGGTTCGCAGATCACGGTCAGCTCGACGCCGGGATAGGCGCGCGAGAAGCGCGCCATGATTTCGGGCAGGTAGCGATCGGCATAATCGTCGGGCACGCCGAGCCGCACGCTGCCGGTCAGTTCGGGCCCGGCGAACAGCGCAAGCGCTTCCAGATTGAGCTTCACGATCCGGCGCGCGTATTCGAGCAGGCGCTCGCCGTCATCGGTCAGCTTCGAGGCACGTCCGTCGCGCGCGAAGATCGGCTTGTCGAGCCGCTCCTCGAGCCGCTTCATCTGCATGGAGACGGCGGACTGGGTCTTGTGAACGATCTCCGCCGCCTTGGTGAAGCTGCCGGTCTCCGCAATCGCGATGAAGGTCCGCAACTGGTCGATGTCGATGAGGGCGGCCATGCCGGGCTCCTGCAGTGGTTCGCGGAATAAAATCCAATCATCAAAGATGATGATTATTCAGATTAAAAACATTCGTTTCACTTATCAATAGGAGAGGAGCATAAGGATGCTGCATCGCAATCGGTTTCGACTTCGGTGGTTCCGGCGGCTCGCCGGAAAACCTGTCTGCACCCCCCGAAACCATGGAGGTTCTCGTGACCACGTCGTTTCAGTGGACCTTATTGTCCCCCTACCGGCCCTCGACGCTGGCCCTGATCGCCGGCGCCACGCTCGGGGGGCTGCGTAAAGTCGCTCGCGCGTTCCAGCACCGCCGCGAGGCCGTCACGCTGGCCAGGATGGACGACCGCATGCTGGCCGATATCGGCCTCACGCGCAGCGACCTGCGCGACGCCTATGGCCAGCCGCTCTGGACCGATCCGACGACCATTCTGGCGGCGCGGGCCAAGGAGCGTCGGAGCAACCGCCATGACGGCGCTGGCCGCCAGCCGGCGAACGTCGTCTCACCCGCGCTGGTGCCGGGTCCGGGCTTTTCGCTGCCCCGGACCGACCGTCCGGCCCGCTACACGCTGTAACGCCATTTTTCCGCTGCCCCCGGCCAATCCTGCCTGGATTGGCCGACGGTCCGCATCCCCTGCCTCCCCTCGCAGGATTGCGGACCCGAAGCGCCCACCGGTCCCCGGTGGGCGCTTTCATTTGGCCGCGCCGTCATCCGCCGTGTCGCCAATAAACAAACCGTAATCGGCGGGGGGAGGATTTCCGGTGCGGCCGTATTCGATCGTTTGTCTGGTGGATGAGCGTTCCTTCGGGGGCGACACGGCCTCGCGTCATCGCAGGTGCTTCTTTAACATGCGCGACCGGGGCACCGAACAATCGACGCTGGGGGATCATGCGGTCTTTCCTGATCATGGCGGCTGCCGCTTTCATCGTTGCCTCTGGAATCTGCGGCCCATCCGGCGTCCGCGCGCAAACCGGCTACGACCGGCCGGGCGGCGATTATTCGAGCTTTGCGGTACGCGCCGGCGATCCGGCGGCGTGCGCGGCAAGCTGCGAACGCGACAGTCGCTGCCGGGCCTGGAGCTTCTCCTATCCGCACACGGCGGTCGACAAGGCCGTCTGCTGGCTTAAGAACAAGGTCACGCCGCGGGTGAAGAACGATTGCTGCGTGTCGGGCGTACGCGGGGCCGCCGTCGTTGAGCCCAAAGGCAGCGCGGTCGAATACTCGATCGATCGGCTGGGCGGCGATTATCGCGAAGCCTCGGTGGCCGCCGATCCCGACGGCAAGACCTGCCAGACAGCCTGCGAGGCCGATGGCCGCTGCCGCGCCTGGACCTATGTCCGCCCCGGCTATATCGGGGCGGCGCCGCGCTGCTTCCTCAAGAGCCAAATTAAGCCGCCGCGACGGAAGCCCTGCTGCATCTCCGGTGTTGTCAGGTAGAGGCTGCTCTTTCGTCTCGATCCATGGGAGCCCGCCAATGACGCGCTTCGCCTTGCCGCTCGCCGCAAGCCTGCTGCTCGCAGGCACCGCCGCCGCCCATCACGGCTGGGGCAGCTATGACGCCTCCAAGCCGGTGACCGTGACCGGCCCGATCCTGACCTCCAAATACGAAAATCCGCACGCCACCATCACCGTGCGTGGAACCGACAAGGTCTGGACCGTGACGCTCGCACCCACCTTCCGCATGACCAACCGCGGCGCGCTTGCCCAAATCATCGCCGCCGGTAAGACCGTCACCGCCTACGGCTACCCCTCCACCGTCGAGAAGAACGAAATGCGCGCCGAGCGCATCACGGTCGACGGCAAGACCTACGAGATGCGCTGATGACCGACGCGGCCCCGGCCGTCTTCGTGGCCCTGGAAGCGTCCGCGCTCGGCGCCGCGATCCGGCAATCGACCTGGATCTACATGGCGGCGAATGTCGGCCACATCGTTTCGCTGGTGGTCTTTGCCGGCGCGATCGCGGTCATGGACCTGCGCCTGGCCGGGGCGCTGGCGGCGACCGCGCCGGGCGCCGTCCTGCGGACCTTCCGCAACGTCGCCATTGCGGGCTTTGCCGGGCTGGCGCTCACCGGCGCGGTGCTGTTCACGGCCGAAGCGAGCCACGTCATCATCAATCCGGTGTTCCAGGTGAAGCTCGCGCTGATCGCGCTCGGTCTTGCGAACCTTGCCGTGTTCGAGTTTTTCACCGCATCACGGGTGCGCGACCTGCCGCCGCAGCGGCCGCTGCCGAAGGCCGCGCGCATCGCCGGGATAGCTTCATTTGCGATCTGGCTCGCGGTGGCCGCGGCCGGGCGTACGATCGCCTACCTGTAAGGCTGCCAGGGAAAACCTTATGCGACCGCGCATGGGATACACCTGCCCCGCCTGCGGCTTCAAAACCGACGTCACGAATTGCGACGCTTGCGATGGCGTCGTCAAATGGGACAGCGAGCGGCGCATCTGTGCGCACTGTACCTCGTGCGGCCGCTCAATCTACCATATCACCTGCCGCAAATGCGGACAGAAATTTTCGGTCTGAGGACGCGGCTCAGCCCGTCCCGCCGACGGTGATCCTGTCCATCCGCAGCGTCGGCTGGCCGACGCCGACGGGCACGCCCTGACCGTTCTTGCCGCAGGTGCCGATGCCCTGGTCGAGCGCCAAATCGTTGCCGATCATGGAGATGCGATGCAGATCGGTCGGACCGTTGCCGATCAGCATGGCACCTTTGAGCGGCGCACTGATCTTGCCATTCTCGATGCGATAGGCCTCGGTGCACTGGAACACGTACTTGCCGGACGTGATGTCCACCTGGCCGCCGCCGAAATTGACCGCATAGATGCCGTTCTTCACCGAGGCTAGGATTTCCGCCGGATCGCGATCGCCCGCGAGCATGTAGGTGTTGGTCATGCGCGGCATGGGCACGTGCGCGTAGGATTCGCGGCGGCCGTTGCCGGTCGGCTTCATGTCCATCAGGCGCGCATTCTGCCGGTCCTGCATGTAGCCAACCAGAACGCCGTCCTCGATCAGCACGGTACGATTGGTCGGCGTGCCTTCGTCGTCGATCGACAACGAGCCGCGGCGCGCGGCGATGGTGCCGTCATCGACCACGGTGACGCCCTTCGCGGCAACCTTCTGGCCCATGAGGCCGGCAAAGGCCGATGTCGCCTTGCGATTGAAGTCGCCTTCGAGCCCGTGGCCGACCGCTTCGTGCAGCATGACGCCGGGCCAGCCGGGACCGAGCACGACGTCCATTTCGCCGGCCGGCGCCGGCACCGATTGCAGATTGACCAGCGCCTGCCGCACGGCGTCGTCGGCCGCGCTGCGCCAGGCGCCCGATTCGATGAACCGCTCGTAGCCTTCGCGCCCACCATAGCCGTGGCTGCCGGTTTCCTGACGCGTGCCGTCGCCCGCCACCACCGAGACATTCATGCGAACGAGCGGGCGGACATCGCGGTAGATCTCGCCGTCGGCGCGCAGGATTTCCACGACCTGCCAGGACGCGCCAAGACTGACCGAAACCTGCCGCACGCGCGGATCGCGCGCACGCGCATAGGCGTCGATTTCCTGCAGCAGCTTGACCTTCGCCTCGAAGCCGGGCGCGTCGAGCGGGTTGTCGTCGGCGTAAAGGCGCACGTTGCTGCGCGGCGGCGCCTCGGCATAGCGGCCGGAATAGCCGCCTTTCACCGCACGCACGGCGTCGGCGGCCCGGCGGATTGCCGCCTCGGACACGTCGGAGGCGTGTGCGTAACCGACCGCCTCATCCTTGACGGCGCGCAGCCCGAAGCCCTGCGCGGTGTCATAGGTGGCCTGCTTGAGCCGGTGATTGTCGAAAAGCAGCGCCTCCGACTGGCGATATTCGAGGAATAGTTCGCCGTCGTCGGCCCCATCGAGGCCATGGGTGAGAATGCCGGCGACCTTGTCGCGGTCGAGGCCGGCACGATCGATCAGGGAGGTCGGAGCTTTCGTCATGAGCGGATCACCGGCGTTCGGGAAGACATGTGGCTGCATCGCCAACGACACATAACCTCGCCGGAGGGCAATTTCGAGACCGCCGCGCCGCCGCAGGGCCGGCGGCGGCAACCATGGCCCGCGGCGGGCGTCAGGGCAATTTGGCGTAGCCGTCGCCGAACCCCTTCAGGCTCATCGGGAAACCGATGCCTTCCTCGGGGGTCTGAAAGATGATGAAGGTGGCGGTCTGGCCCTTGGTGAGCTGGCCGACCAGGTTGTCGTCCATGACGACCTCGGCGACACACCCGTTAGGCAGGCAGCGCACAAATCCTGCGCGCCCGATGTCGGTATTGTCGATTTTCAGTCCGAGGCCGGACGGCAGCAGTACGCCGAGCGGCGCAACCACCCGCATCAGGCGGCTTTTCTTGTCGGCAGTTTTCAGGACGATCACGGTCAGACCGATATTTGCCCGGTCTTCGGCCGTAACGCTCTGGATCAGCGCACATTGCTCGCCCTGGGCGCCGGGCGGGGTATCGCAGCGCACCTGCCACTCGCCATGCACGGAACGCACGGCTCCCTGCGCCTGGGCGCGGTCGGCGGACGAGAACGTCACAACCGTCAGGAGAAACGTGAGGGGAGCAAGGAGGCGCACGAACCGGCGCACATGACGGTGAAGGCTCATTCTTCCCCTTTCCTGCCCAGCGCGCCGCACAAACTGCCGCACGGCGGCGCCGGGCGGACGAATCGCCCGGGCGGCATGATCACGGGCCTCGGTACATGCCCGGAAAAGGGTGTCAAGAATGCGGTTCTGCCGGCCTTGCCGCCCCGCAGGATGTCGCACTGGACGGGATATCAGGCTCGTTGCGAGCCACTCTAAATTATGGTTTGAGAAGCACAGGGAATACCCCGCCCCCGCCGCGCGCGCATGCGGATTTCTGTCCCCAGGCGGAAGCCATGCCGAGAGCGGGGTTGCCCCGCGCGACGATCTTGAATCCCAGCGGATTGGCATAAATTCGTGACGGGATTTGCCGAAGGAGCAAGCAGGACCATGCAGGTGCAGAGACTAATGATCGCTTTCGCTTGGGCGGCCATCGCCGTTCTGGCCGTGTCCGCCCAGGCTTTCGCGGCGACCGGCCAGCCGTCGCCTTGGCAGCTCGGCCTGCAGGGCGCGGTAACGCCGGTGATGGAGAACATCCACTGGTTCCACAATCTGCTGCTCTACATCATCACCGCCATTTCGCTGTTCGTGCTGGCGCTGCTGCTCATCGTGATGGTGCGCTTCAACGCACGCTCCAACCCGACTCCAAGCAAGACCACGCACAATACCCTGCTCGAAGTGGCCTGGACCGTCATCCCGGTCCTCGTCCTGGTCACAATCGCGGTTCCTTCCTTCCGTCTGCTGTTCTACCAGCAGGCGATTCCGCAGGCCGATGTCACCGTGAAGGCGATCGGCAAGCAGTGGTTCTGGTCCTATGCCTATCCCGACCACGGCAAGTTCGAATTCGACTCGCTGATGGTGCAGGACAAGGACCGCCAGCCGAACCAGCCGCGCCTGCTCGCTGTTGATAACGACCTCGTCGTTCCGGTGAACAAGGTGGTGCGTGTGCAGGTGATCGGCGCCGATGTCATTCATGCCTTTGCCGTGCCCGCTTTCGGCATCAAGGTCGACGCCGTCCCGGGGCGCCTGAACGAGACCTGGTTCAAGGCCGAGCGTGAAGGCGTCTATTACGGCCAGTGCTCGGAACTGTGCGGCAAGGACCACGCTTTCATGCCGATCGCGGTGCGCGTGGTCAGCGATCGCGAGTTCGCGGCCTGGGTCGAGGAAGCCAAGAAGAAATATGCGACCGGTCCGAGCGAGCCCCTGACTGTGGCGGCACGCGAGATTCCGGCCGGAAACTGACGAGAACCGAAGTTACGGCGCTGCACGCCCGCGCGACCGGCGTGCAGCGCTTCCAAGCCACCAACAACCAAAAGACCCTAAGGAAACTCAATCATGGCTCAGACGGCGCATCACTCTGCCCCCGCCGCTCATGACGACCACGCCACCCCCACCGGCTGGCGCCGGTTCGCCTATTCGACCAACCACAAGGACATCGGCACGATGTACCTTGTGTTCGCGCTCATCGCCGGCCTGATCGGCGGCGCGCTGTCGATCGGCATGCGCATGGAGCTGCAGCAGCCCGGCATGCAGATTTTCGGCGACGCGCACGCCTTCAACGTCTTCACGACCGCGCACGGCCTGATCATGATCTTCTTCATGGTCATGCCGGCCATGATCGGCGGCTTCGGCAACTGGATCGTGCCGCTGATGATCGGCGCGCCGGATATGGCCTTCCCGCGCATGAACAACATCTCGTTCTGGCTGCTGCCGGCCTCGTTCACGCTGCTGTGCATCTCACTGTTCGTCGAAGGCGAACCGGGCTCGCCCGGCGTCGGCGGTGGCTGGACGCTGTATGCGCCGCTCTCGACCTCGGGCCATCCCGGGCCGGCGGTCGATTTCGCGATCCTGTCGCTGCATATCGCGGGCGCCTCCTCGATCCTCGGCGCCATCAACTTCATCACCACGATCTTCAACATGCGCGCCCCGGGCATGACCCTGCACAAGATGCCGCTGTTCGTGTGGTCGATCCTGGTGACGGTGTTCCTGCTGCTGCTGTCGCTGCCGGTGCTCGCCGGGGCGATCACGATGCTGCTCACCGACCGCAATTTCGGCACCACCTTCTTCGCCCCGGACGGCGGCGGCGACCCGATCCTGTTCCAGCACCTGTTCTGGTTCTTCGGCCATCCCGAAGTCTACATCCTGATCCTGCCGGGCTTCGGCATCGTCAGCCAGATCGTATCGACCTTCTCGCGCAAGCCGGTCTTCGGTTATCTCGGCATGGCTTATGCGATGGTCGCGATCGGCGGCATCGGCTTCATCGTGTGGGCACACCACATGTACACGGTCGGCATGAACACTGCCGCGCAGGCCTATTTCGTTGCGGCCACGATGGTGATCGCGGTGCCGACCGGCGTGAAAATCTTCTCGTGGATCGCGACCATGTGGGGCGGCTCGATCGAGTTCCGTACGCCCATGCTGTGGACGATCGGCCTGATCTTCCTGTTCACCCTCGGCGGCGTGACCGGCGTGGTGCTGGCCAATGCCGGCGTCGACCGCTCGCTGCACGACACCTATTACGTCGTGGCACACTTCCATTATGTGCTGTCGCTCGGCGCGGTGTTCGCGATTTTCGCCGGCTGGTATTACTGGTTCCCGAAAATCACCGGCTACATGTACTCGGAATTCTGGGGCAAGCTGCACTTCTGGCTAACCTTCATCGGAGTCAACATCATCTTCTTCCCGCAGCACTTCCTGGGGCTCGCCGGCATGCCGCGCCGCATCGCCGACTATCCGGACGCCTTCGCCGGCTGGAACTACGTCTCCTCGGTCGGCTCCTACATATCGGCGGCTGGCGTGGTCGTGTTCCTGATCGGCATGACGCTCGCGCTGACGCGCAAGGAGAAGGCCGCGGCCAATCCGTGGGGCGCCGGCGCCACCACGCTGGAATGGACGCTGTCTTCGCCGCCGCCCTTCCACCAGTTCGAAGTGCTGCCGCGCGTCAGATAAGCCTGCAATCGCCGATGCGTCATCTGCGATTGCAGTAGGGAGAAAGACGGAATGCCCGTGGCAAGTGACAACGTGCGGATTGAGCCGAGCGTCGCCGGCGTCGCCGATTATTTCGCCCTGCTCAAGCCGCGCGTCATGTCACTTGTCGTGTTCACGGCGCTGGTCGGACTCGTCATCGCACCCGGCGACGTGCATCCGGTCATCGGCTTCACTGCCCTCCTGTGCATTGCCATCGGCGCCGGCGCCGCCGGTGCGCTGAACATGTGGTACGACGCCGATGTCGATGCCCTGATGAGCCGCACGATCGAGCGGCCCATTCCGCAGGGGCGCGTGACGGCCGGCGAGGCGCTCGCCTTCGGCATGACGCTCGCCGGATTTTCCGTCGTGGTGATGGGCGTGCTGGTGAACTGGCTGTCCGCCGGGCTGCTCGCCTTCACCATCGTCTTTTATGCGCTGATCTATACGGTCTGGCTCAAGCGCTCGACGCCGCAGAACATCGTGATCGGCGGCGCCTCCGGCGCTTTCCCGCCCATGATCGGCTGGGCGGCCGCCACCGGCGCGATCGGCATCGAATCGATCCTGCTGTTCCTGATCATCTTCTTCTGGACGCCGCCGCATTTCTGGGCGCTCTCGCTCGTGCGCACCGACGATTATGCGCGTGCCGGCGTGCCGATGCTGCCGGTCGTGGCCGGCGACCGGGAGACCCGCCGCCAGATCCTGATCTATTCCGTCGTGCTGGCGCCGGTCGGAGCCTCACCCTGGCTGCTCGGCTATACTGGCTTGCTGTACGGCATGACGTCCGTGACATTTGGCGCGCTGACGATCGCATTTGCGCTGCGTCTGCGCGCCGCCGCCAAGGGTGAAGCGACCGCGACGGCCGCGCGGCAATTGTTCGCCTTCTCGATCCTCTATCTTTTCGTGCTTTTCGCCGTGCTGCTCGTCGAGCAAGGCATGGGATTGCCGCGCCTGACGTGGTGAGATGAACGATGGCGCCCAGAGAAAAGAAGAAAAAGGCTCCGGTGCGGGCCAAGACCACGAACGCGGCACGCAGGCGGGCGGCACCCAGGAACGAAGGCATCGTGCTGACCGAGGAGCAGAAGCGCGCACGCCGCGCACGCTCGATCGCGATCGCGCTCTCGCTCGCCGCGCTGGCGGTTCTCTTCTATATCGTTACGCTTGTGAAGGGACCCGGTGTCCTCAACCGGCCGCTGTGACCGCATGACCACGAGCACGAACCCGCACGACCGCCCCACAACCCGCCGCGATCTCATCGTGGCGGGCGTTTGCGGCGCTTTTGTCGGGTTGATGGTCGGGGCATCCTATGCGGCGGTCCCGCTTTACGACTGGTTCTGCCGCGTCACCGGCTTCAACGGCACGACCCAGATCGCGACCTCCGCGCCCGGCCGCGTTCTCGACCGCACGGTCATGGTTCGCTTCGACGCCAATGTCGGGCCCGGCCTGCCCTGGCGTTTCACGCCCGAGCGGACGACGATGGAAATGAAGCTTGGCGAGGTCGTCACCGTCGATTACATCGTGACCAATCTCGCCGCCCGCGAGACGCACGGCGTCGCCGCCTACAATGTCGCTCCGCTCAATTTCGGAGCCTATTTCCAGAAGATCAACTGCTTCTGCTTCAACGAGCAGACGATGGCGCCGGGCGAGACGCGGCGCATGACGGTCGTGTTCTATGTCGACCCGTCCTTCTCCGACGAACCGGACGCGCAGGTACGCGACACCATCACCCTGTCCTATACTTTTTACCCGCAGCGCGAATCGCAGCGTCCCGTTGCCGACCGCGCGCCGTCGGGCAAAGGGAGCTGAGCGGCACCTTGGCGGTGCCGTCATGAGGAATAACGGAGACGAAAGACATGGCCGACGCTCATAAGGTCAAACACGATTATCACCTGGTCGATCCGAGTCCGTGGCCGCTGGTCGGCTCGATTTCGGCATTGATCCTGGCAATCGGCGCGATCGGCTGGATGCACAAGTCCTATGCCGCCGCCCCGCTCGTTTTCGCGGCGGGCGTGATCGGCGTACTCTACACCATGATCGGATGGTGGCGCGACGTCATCAACGAGGCCGAGCACAAGGGTAACCACACTCGCGTGGTGCAGCTTCACCACCGTTACGGGATGATCCTGTTCATCGCCTCGGAAGTGATGTTCTTCGTCGCCTGGTTCTGGGCCTATTTCAACGTCGCCCTGTTTCCGGGCGACGCCAACCAGTTCGCCCGCCACGATCTGGTCGGCGGGATATGGCCGCCCAAGGGCATCGAGACGTTCGATCCCTGGCACTTGCCGCTGCTCAACACGCTGATCCTGCTCACCTCGGGCACCACCGTCACCTGGGCGCACCATGCGCTGCTGGAAGGCGACCGCAACGGCCTCAAGAACGGGCTGTGGCTGACCATCGTGCTCGGCGTGCTGTTCACCTGCGTGCAGGCCTACGAGTACAGCCACGCCGCGTTCGCCTTCAAAGGCAACATCTACGGCGCGACCTTCTTCATGGCGACCGGTTTCCATGGCGCGCATGTGATCATCGGAACGCTGTTCCTGACTGTCTGCCTCATACGCGCCTATGCCGGCCACTTCACGCCCAAGCAGCATCTCGGCTTCGAGTTCGCAGCCTGGTACTGGCATTTCGTGGACGTAGTCTGGATCTTCCTGTTCGCCTGCATCTATGTCTGGGGCTATGGCGGACCGGTGGCCGGCGGCGGTCACTGATCCCCGCGTTCGGATCGAAAGTGAAAAAGGGTGGCGCAAGCCGCCCTTTTTTGTTGCGCACCCACGTTTTTATTGCGCGCCCATGCAATTGCGACGGCGCAAGGCTCTTTTTCGGGGCAGGCCGCGGTATTAAATAAATCCCGCCGGACCGGCTCGCGCGTCGGTGCGACCTACGCCAGGGACACCATAAAACCATGACCGTTCGCCCCTCGCCCCTTGTTGCGGGCCTGACCTGCCGCTGCCCCAATTGCGGAGGGGGGAAGCTCTATCAGGGCTTTCTTTCGCTCAAGCCGCGCTGCGAGCGCTGCGGCCTCGATTTCAATTTCGCCGATTCCGGCGACGGCCCGGCGGTCTTCATCATCCTGCTGGCCGGCTTCGTGGTGGTCTTCGCGGCGCTGGTCGTGGAGTTCGTCTACCAGCCGCCGTTCTGGCTGCATGCCGCGCTGTGGGGTCCCTTGATTCTCGCAGTCACGCTTCTTCCGCTGCGCCCGCTCAAGAGCCTGATGATCGCGCTGCAATTCCATCACAAGGCGCAGGAAGGTCGGATCGAGACCAGGGAGCGGCGGTGAAAAAACCACGTTCGCGCTCCCTGCTTGTCTCCACCATTGCCGCGCTCGCAGGCTTTGCGGTGCTGACCGGGCTCGGCGTCTGGCAGATGCAGCGCAAGGCCTGGAAGGAAGACCTGATCGCAACGCTCACGCAACGGCTGGCGGCGGACCCCATCGCGCTGCCGCCGCCCGCGACATGGGCCGGTCTCACGCCCGAGCAGGCGGAATTCACACGCGTACAGTTGCGCGCGGATTTCGTCGGCGACGCGCATCCCGCCTATGTCTTTGTCGGCGGCAGCACCTTGCGCAACGATATCAAGTCGCCCGGCTATTTCGTATTCCAGCCGGCCCGTCTGCCGGATGGCCGTCTTGTCGCCGTCAATCGAGGCTTCAGCCCTGACAAGAACGTCATGCCGGCCCGCGGTCCAGCCGACATTGTCGGCTATCTGCGCTGGCCGCAGCCTTCGAGCCTGTTCGTCGCCGATTACGACAGCGGCGCCGACACCTGGTTCGTCGCCGACCAGCGCGTCATGGCGCGCACGCTCGGCTGGGGCGAAGTCGCGCCGTTCTACATAGCCCAGCAAAGCCCGGTTCCGCCCGGCGGCGGACCGCAACCGGGCACGCTCAAGCCCACCCTGCGTAACAGTCATCTCGGCTATGCGCTGACCTGGTTCGGCCTTGCCGCCGCTCTCGCCGGCGTCTTCGGCTTCTGGGTCGCGGGCCAGCGCCGGGAGCGGCGCAAATCGGCCGGAAGATCCGCTTCCTTGTGAAAGACGGGGTGAGGCATTAGTCTGCCCGCGGGCTTCGGCCGCAGTGGCGCGCCGCTACTAAAAGTAAGTCCTTTCAAAAGGTTAGAGGAATATCCCGGGGCCGTCCCGGCCCATTCGGCGGGATATGGAAGATTTGGCCATGCGCTATGTGTCGACGCGGGGCGAGGCGCCGCCGCTCGGTTTCACCGACGTGACGCTCACGGGCCTGGCCCGCGACGGCGGGCTGTACGTGCCCGAATCATGGCCAACCTTGTCGCCCACGGCCATCGCCGCGCTTGCCGGACGTCCCTACGCTGAAGTGGCTGCCGAGGTGATCCGGCCGTTCGTCGGCGATACGCTGTCGGAGGGCGATCTCGCACGGCTGTCCCGCGAAGCCTATGGCAGCTTTCGCCATCCGGCGGTCGCCCCGCTGGCGCAGCTTAGCGTCAACACGTTCCTGCTCGAGCTTTTTCACGGCCCGACGCTGGCGTTCAAGGACCTCGCCATGCAGTTCCTGGCGCGGCTGATGGACCACGTGCTGGAACAGCGCGGCGAACGCACCACCATCGCGGTCGCCACGTCCGGCGACACCGGCGGCGCCGCGGTCGAGGCCTTCCGCGGACGCTCGCGCATCGATCTCGTGGTGCTGTTCCCGAACGGACGCATTTCCGAGGTGCAGCGGCGGATGATGACCACTGCCGCAGATCCGAACGTTCACGCCGTCGCGATCGAAGGCACGTTCGACGATTGCCAGGCGCTCGTGAAAGGCATGTTCAATCATCACGCCTTCCGCGACCGCGTGCGTCTGTCCGGCGTCAACTCGATCAACTGGGCGCGCATCGTCGCGCAGACGGTCTATTATTTCACTGCCGCGGTCGCGCTCGGCGCGCCGCACCGCAAGATCGCCTTCACCGTGCCGACCGGTAATTTCGGCGACGTGTTCGCCGGTTATGTCGCAACCCGCATGGGTCTGCCGGTCGACCGATTGGTGGTGGCGACCAATGTCAATGACATCCTGGTGCGCACCCTTTCAACCGGTGCCTACGAAATCCGCAACGTCGTCGCGACCTCCTCGCCCTCGATGGATATCCAGATCTCGTCCAATTTCGAACGGCTGGTGTTCGACGCAAGCGGGCGCGACCCCGCGCTCGTGCGCAGCCTGATGGGTACACTCGCCCAGTCGCAGCGCTTCGAGACGCCGGCTGCGATGCTTGCCCGCATGCGCGCGCTGTTTTCCGCCGATCGCGCCGGCGAGGACGAGGTCGCCTCGACGATCCGCGCCACGCTGCGCGAGACCGGCCAGCTCATCGATCCGCACACGGCGGTTGGCGTCGCGGTCTCCGAGAAGGAAACGCGCGATCCCGCGCTGCCCATGATCGTGCTGTCCACTGCGCATCCGGCCAAATTTCCCGATGCGGTGGAGGCGGCGTGCGGCCGGCGGCCGGAATTGCCCGACTGGCTGTCCGGTCTCAACGAAAAGCCGGAGACTTTCACGATCCTGCCGCCAG
The DNA here is from genome assembly GCA_019187085.1 of Pseudorhodoplanes sp. Taxonomy (GTDB): domain Bacteria; phylum Pseudomonadota; class Alphaproteobacteria; order Rhizobiales; family Xanthobacteraceae; genus Pseudorhodoplanes. Next base: position 270,711 of record JABARS010000001.1, read on the forward strand.
ATCCGGCGGAGATCGAACGTTTTGTCCTTGCGGCGAGCCGCGCCGCGCGTGGAGGTGCCGCAGCATGAGCGTCGAAATCACCCGTCTGCCGACCGGTTTCACCGTCGTCACCGACACGATGCCGCATCTGGAGACGGCCTCGCTCGGCGTGTGGGTCGGCTCGGGCAGCCGCGACGAGGAAATCCAAGAGCACGGCATTTCGCATTTGCTCGAGCACATGGCATTCAAGGGCACGCACCGGCGTACGGCGCGCCAGATCGCCGAGGAGATAGAGGCGGTCGGCGGCGACCTCAATGCCGCGACCTCGGTGGAGACCACCGCCTATTATGCGCGCGTGCTGAAGGCCAACGTGCCGCTCGCGCTCGACGTGCTGTCCGACATTCTGGCCGAGCCGGCTTTCGATCCGGTCGAATTGCAGCGCGAGCAGAACGTCATCGTGCAGGAAATCGGCGCGACCGAGGACGCACCCGACGATCTCGTCTTCGACCGCCTGCAGTCGGCGGCGTTTCCCAACCAGCCGGTCGGCCGCCCCATCCTCGGCACGCGCGAGAGCGTCTGCGATTTCCGGCCCGAGCATCTGCGCGGCTATCTGGCGCGCAATTACCGCGCGCCCGACATGTTCGTCGTCGCGGCCGGCGCCGTCGATCACAAGCAGGTCGCCGACGAAGTCGCGCGGCTGTTCGGCAGCTTCCGCGAGCCGGCGGCGCCCACGCCCGCGCCGGCGCACTTCCAGGGCCGCTCCAGCGTCGAGAACCGCGACCTCGAACAGGCCCATATCGCGATCGCGTTCGAGGGCCTGCCGCAACGCGATCCGGAGCTTTACAGCCTGCAGGTCTTTGCCAGCGCGCTCGGCGGCGGCATGTCATCGCGCCTGTTCCAGGAAGTGCGCGAGGTGCGCGGCCTCTGCTACGCGATCTACAGCTTTCATATGCCCTATTCCGACACGGGCTTTTTCGGGCTCTATGCCGGGACCGACGCCGCCGACGCCCCCGAACTGATGCAGGTCGTCATCGACCAGATCGCGGGCGCGGCCGAGAACGTCACCGCGGCGGAGATCGCACGCGTGAAAGCGCAGATGAAAGCCGGCCTGCTGATGGCACTGGAAAGCTCGAGCGCGCGCGCCGAGCAGATTGCCCGCCAGATGCTCGCCTATGGCCGGCCGATCCCGCTGACCGAGCTTGTGGCGCGCATCGACGCCGTCAGCGTCGACAGCGTCCGCGCCGCCGGACGAGCCCTGATCGCGCGCAGTCGGCCGGCGGTCGCCGCGCTCGGCCCCGGCAAGGGGCTTGAGAATGCGGCCGCAATTGCCGAAAGTGCCTTCCGCAAGGCCGCCTGACGCTTACCACCCGGCAACGCGGCGGCTTCGGCGCGACGCAGATCACGCGGCCCGCACATGGCCTTTTTCCGAACCATCAGCGTCACCGACCTCATCCCGGTCATTCCCGGCGACGGCGTGGTGCTGCGCGCCCCGCAGATGTCCGACTATGCCGCATGGGCGGAGCTGCGTGAACAAAGCCGCGCCTTCCTCACACCCTGGGAGCCCACCTGGCCGCAGGACGAACTGACACGCGCCTCGTTCAGGCGCCGCCTCAAGCGCTACAGCGAGGACATGCGCGCCGACCTGTCCTATCCGTTCTTCCTGTTCGAGAAGGAGCCGCAGCGGCTGCTCGGCGGGCTGACTTTGACCAACGTGCGGCGCGGCGTGGCGCAGACCGCAAGTCTCGGTTACTGGATCGGCGAACCGTTCGCCCGGTGCGGCCGCATGACGGCCGGCGTACGGGCGCTGATCCCGTTCGTCTTCGACGCGCTGCGGTTGCACCGGCTGGAGGCCGCCTGTATTCCGACCAACGAGGCCTCCATCCGGCTTCTGGAGCGCACCGGCTTCGTGCGCGAGGGCCGCGCCCGTCAATATCTGTGCATCAACGGCCTGTGGCAGGATCACCTGCTCTATGCGCGGTTACGCGACGACCCGATTTCCCCGCCGCTTTAACCCTTGCGACGCTCCGCCGCCCCGCGGGCTTGGGTACGCCATTGTTGGGCTGCTATAAGATGCGGCGAGTACAGACCATGCGTGATCGTTCCCGGGTATCCATGTCAGCCGCCAGCCGGACCGCCGTCATCGTGACGGCCGCCCTCGCTGTCGCCTTTGGTCTGTCCGGCTGCGCCTCGGGTGACGCGACCTCGACTGCAGGCGGGGGCACCGGCGGCTCACCCTCGCTCGCCGAGCGCTTTGCGGCTTCCAGCGGCGCGTTTGCGCAGAACAGCACACCCGCCGATTCGTTCGATCCCGCCGATTGCCCGCCGGTCGAAATCCGCCAGGGCGCGTCCACGCTTTCGGTTACCGCCGCCAGCCGCGATCCGGCGACGGCGGAGCTGCGCTACCAGGGAACGATTGCACAAACCGCGCGCGAATGCCGCGTGGCTGGACCGACGCTGACGATCAAGGTCGGCGTGCAAGGTCGCATCATTCTGGGGCCTGCGGGCGGACCGGGACAGATGGACGTCCCGCTGCGCTTGGCGCTCGTGCAGGAAGGTCCGAGCCCGAAGACGATCTGGACAAAATTCTACAACGTGCCGGTGATCATCCCGGAGGGACAGGCGCACGTCAATTTCATGCACATCGAGGAAGACCTGACCGTTCCCAAGCCAAACGCCGATACGCTCAGTGCCTATGTGGTCTATATCGGGTTCGATCCGCTCGCGGCGGCAAGGCAGGCGCCCAAGCGCCCGCCCCGCAAGCCGCCCGCGCCGCGCCGCTAGGACGCGTTGACCAGCCTGAAGCCTTCCTCTCCCGGAGCGGAAGCGCGTGAAGAAATAAACCGTCTTCTGGCGCAGACGCTCTAATAGCCGCGCAATTGCAGCACCGTCGCCTTGAGCGCGCGCATGTCGGCGATCACCGCGCGCGCGCCGGCAGCCGTGAGATGGCTCGCCAGATTGAGCGCGGCATGGCTGCCCCCGACAAAGCCGACCGGCGTCATTCCCGCCGCCCGCGCCGCCATCACGCCGGCCGGAGAATCCTCGACCACGATACAGTCCTGCGGGGCGATTCCGACCCGACTCGCCACATGCAGGAACAGATCGGGCGCCGGCTTGCCGGCGAACACATGGGTCGCCGAGAAAATGTTCGGCCCGAAGAAGCGCAGCAGGTCGGTGCATTCGAGGCTCGCGCGCACGCGGTCGATCGGCGACGACGACGCCACGCATTTGGGCCCACGCAGCCAGGACAAGGCATGTTGCACGTGCCGGATCGGACGCAATTCTTGCTGCAGACGCGAAAGCGTCGTGCGCGCGACGTAAGCGCCGAAATCGGGCGGCAGGCGCAGTCCGGTCGCGGCCTCGATGTCGGCGAACATGTCGGCCGGCCGCCGGCCGGTGAAATAGCGGGCGATCAAGTCAGGGGTGATCTGCAGGCCGATCGTGCAAAAGGCCTCGGCCGCCACCGACATGGCGATCGGCTCACTGTCGACCAGAACGCCGTTGCAATCGAAGACAATCACGCACGGCTCCCCAAGGATCAAACGCCCGGACACGCACGCAACGTGATTCGCGAATCAAAGATAAGAAAATCGGACGCGGTAACAACATACGGCGACGCCTGTGCACAAGGCTGTGCACAGGTTCCTCACCAAAATACCGAATGGAGGCGGGAATTGCGGCGGCGCGGCTGTCCGCGCCGGCCGCTCAGTTCAGCTTTTTCTTAACGTCGTCAATGCCTTGCGCCAAGAGCCGCTCGGCAACCTTGCCGCTCACGGTCTGCGCCAGCACCTTCTCGGCCGCGGTCACGGCGGCCTCCGCGGCCGCGCTGCGCACGTCGGCCAGGGCCTGCGCTTCGGCCTGGGCGATCTTGGTCTCGGCCATCTTGGTGCGGCGGGCAATGAAGTCTTGCAGCTTGGCGTCGGCTTCCGCCGCCATGCGCTCGGCCTCCGCCTTGGCGCCGGCAACGATGGCGTCCGCCTCGCGCTGCGCCTCGCCGCGCTTGTTCTGGTACTCGGCCAGCAGCTTGCGGGCCTCTTCCTTGAGCTGACGCGCCTCGTCGAGCTCGGCCTTGATGCGCGCGCTGCGCTTGTCGAGGGTGTCGAGCAGCGTGCGATGCACGCCGACATAGCCCAGGATGCCGAAGAAAATCACGAAAGCGACGGCGACCCAGGTTTCCGGTTGCATCAGGACGGCCATCGGCGCACCTCAGCGTTTCAGGACTTCGGTGACGGCATCCGCCACCGATTTCTCGGCCGGAGCCTGACCGATCAGGCGCTCGACGATCGCAGTCGCAGCATCGACCGCGATGCCTTTGACATTGGCCATCGCCGCCGACTTGGTGGCAACGATTGCCTTCTCGGCCTCGTCGAGCTTGCGGTTGAGCTGGTCTTCCAGCGTCTTGCGACGCTGGTCGGCTTCCGCCATCAGCGAATCGCGGGTCTTGCCCGCGATTGCCTGGGCATTGGCGCGCGCGTCCGCCAAGAGCTTTTCATAGGCGGCGACGGCGGCTTCGGTTTCGACCTTCAGCCGCTGCGCCTCGGCAAGGTCGCTCTCGATCTGCGAGGAGCGCGCGGCGACGATACCGCCGACGCGCGGCAGGGCGACCCGCGCCATCAGCAAATACAGCGCGCCGAAAATCAGGACGAGCCACAGCAACTGGGACGCGAACGTGTCCTGCTGGAACGGCGGAAACGGTTCTTTCGCTCCGCCCGGTGCCTGGGTGTGCGCGGTATTGGTAGCCATCGGCCGCTCCGGTCATCGCGCGCGCGAACGGCAAAACGTCCGCGCGCCGCAGGGTCTGCGAAGAATCAGACGGCGAACAGCAGCAGGAGCGCGATCAGCAGCGAGAAGATGCCGAGCGCTTCGGTCACCGCGAAGCCGAAGATCAGGTTGCCGAACTGGCCCTGGGCGGCCGACGGATTGCGCAGCGCGGCGGCCAGATAATTACCGAAAATCGTACCCACGCCGACGCCGGCGCCGCCCATGCCGATGCACGCGATGCCGGCACCGATATACTTGGCGGCGGTCATGAGAGCGTTCGGATCCATCAGAGAACTCCTTGTTGCGGAAGAAGGAAAATGGTCAGGCCGGTCAGTGGCCCGGGTGAATGGCGTCGTTGAGATAGATGCAGGTCAAGATGGTGAACACATAGGCCTGCAGGAACGCGACCAGCATTTCGAGCGCGGTCAGCGACACGGTCAGCCCGAGCGGCAGGATGGCGCCGAGCCAGCCGACGAAACCAAGGCCGCCGAGCATGGTGACGAAGCTGGCGAACACCTTGAGCGTGATATGGCCGGCCAGCATGTTCGCGAACAGACGCACCGAGTGCGAGATCGGGCGCGAGAGGAACGACAGCACCTCGATGAAGACGATCAGCGGCAGGATATAAATCGGAATGCCGCTCGGGACGAACAGCTTGAGGAACTTGAAACCGTTCCTGTAGACGCCGTAGCCGATCACGGTGAAGAAGACGAGCAGCGCGAGCGCCGCGGTCACAATGATATGGCTCGTGACCGTGAAGGTGCCGGGAATGAGCCCGATCATGTTCACGGTCAGGATGAACATGAACAGCGTGAACACGAGCGGGAAGAATTTCATCCCCTCGCTTCCGGCGGAGCTTTTCAGCGTGTCCGCCACGAATTCGTAGGACAGTTCGGCCACCGATTGCAGACGGCCAGGCACCAGCGACCGGCGCGCGGTTGCCCCGACCATCAGCGCCGTAACCACGCCGGCGGCGATCAGCATATAGAGCGACGAATTGGTAAAAGCGATTTCGTGCCCGCCAACATTGGCAATGGTGGCGATCTTGTTGATCTTGAACTGGTGGATCGGGTCGGCCATGGCCGGATCGGGTCCTCGTCAGATCGCCGTTGCGGCGATGTCAGTCCTTGTTCACACCGTTGCCTGTCCTGCCGGGCCCGGGCGCGACGCCCGCCGCGCGCATCACATTGACGACGCCGGCGGCGAAGCCCAGCAGCAGAAAGACAATCAGCCCCCATGGCGAGATGCCGAGCCAGCGATCGAGCAGCCAGCCAAACATCGCACCGACGATCACGCCGGCCACAAGCTCCGTTGAGAGCCTAAAGCCGCGTGCGATCGCCGAAGGATCGGCGGTCGGTCCGGCGCCGGATGGCGGTTCGGCAGGTCGACCCGGCCTGACTGAGCCGAGCCTGTTGCCGAGACGCCGGAGCCTCGCGGAAAGGGCGGCTTCGTCAGCGGGCCGGTGCTCCGGTCCCTCCTTGTCGCGCGCGCCGTTCGCCATGCTTTCGACACTCGCGGTTGTTCAAGGTTGGAAAGATGCCCCTCGCCGCCCTCAAAGCCGCGCGGACCATACTGATGGGGGGTATGCGAGTCAAGAAAAGGAGCGGCGCCGTGCATCGGTCGAAAGTATTGTTCGATCAATGTATTAGTCGCGATCATCCACGTCGCCGCAAGCGCCATGCGCCGCGCTGCGGCAAAACCGTTCGGAATTCGTATCGGAGCATGGGATGCTGGTGCCGCGCGCCTGCGTTCCGGGAGATCAACATGGCCCGTCTTGCCGCACGTGCTGCCGCATCCGCAGTCCTCACCGGCGCGCTTTTCGTCGCCGGTCCTGCACTCGCCCAAAGCACGCCGCCGGAATCGGATGTCCGCTTCAGCTTCCACAAGGTCGAGGACGGATTCCTGCGACTTGATGGACGCAACGGCCAGGTGTCGCTCTGCCAGCACCGGCCCGCAGGCTGGAGCTGCGAGACCGTGCCCGACGAACGCGCCGCGCTCGAAAGTGAAATCGCGCGCCTGCAGAACAGCAACGCCGCGCTGAAGAAGGATCTTCTGGCGCGCGGCCTGCCGCTGCCGGAGCCGTCGCGGCCGGAGCCGGGCGCGACCGGCAAGGCGCCCGAACTTAAGCTGCCGAGTCAGGCCGATATCGACCGCGTCATGAGCTTCGTCGAGAAGGTCTGGCGGCGGCTCATCGAAATGATGGGACAGGTCCAGAAGGACATGTCCGGCAAGACGTAAGCGGATAACTCGTGGCCACGCGCCTGTCCGCACCGCAAACCGTAATGCAGACCGTGGTGGCCATGGCCGAACTCGCCATCGACACGCCAGGGACCGGATTTGTCGACATCACGCGGGAGGCGGCGCGCTTTCTCGGCGAATGCCGCGCCGGCGACGGCGTGCTGCTCCTGTTCCTGCGTCACACTTCGGCGTCGCTGACCATCCAGGAGAATGTCGATCCCGACGTGCAGCGCGACCTGGTCACCGCGCTCGAGCGGCTCGCGCCGGCGAATGCGGGCTGGCGCCACGACGTCGAGGGTCCCGACGACATGCCCGCACACGTCAAGACGATGCTGACGGATGTCTCGCTGCATGTGCCGGTGGCGGGCGGGCGCATGCAGCTTGGCACCTGGCAGGCAATCTACCTCGTCGAGCACCGCACACGACCCCATCGGCGTCAGGTGGTGCTGCAATTTCTCGGCTCGGGCGGGTGAATTGACCCCCGCCGGCCGCCGGCGCGGCAGCAGATCGCACCCAAATGCCTTGACGCCGGTTTCTTGACGTCGGTTACTTGCCCGGCCTCAAAATGTTGTACATTGGCAACGCCCGCCGGGCCGGCGGAAAGCCACGCGGATTAACCATTGAGCCCATCGACCGAATACCGTCTGGTCATTGCCGACGATCATCCGCTGTTCCGCGGCGCCTTGCGCGAAGCGGTCGGCGGACTGTTCGAACATACCGACATCGCCGAAGCCGGTTCATTCGATGAAGTGTCCCAAATCCTCGATGCCGGCGGCGACGTCGATCTGATCCTGCTCGACCTCAGCATGCCGGGCGTCCGCGGCTTTTCCGGCCTCATGTATCTGCGCGCGCAATATCCGAGCGTGCCGGTCGTCGTGGTTTCGGCCAATGACGATCCTTCGGTGATCCGCCGCTGCATGGATTTCGGCGCGTCCGGCTTCATCCCCAAGACGCTCGATGTCGAGGGCATGCGCGCGGCGATCGCCGGCGTACTGGAGGGCGGCGTATGGACGCCGCCGGACGTCGACCTCAATGCCGGCAATGACGCGGCATCCTCGGAACTGATGGCGCGCCTGACCACGCTCACCCCGCAACAGGTGCGCGTGCTGATGATGCTGTCGGAAGGACTGCTCAACAAGCAGATCGCCTACGAGCTCGGTGTCTCCGAAGCCACTGTGAAGGCGCACGTGTCGGCGATCCTTCAGAAGCTCGGCGTGGAAAGCCGCACCCAGGCCGTCATCGCCGCCTCGCGCATCGAGGTCGGTCAGTGGCCGCAGAACGCGGTCGCCGAAGGCTGACCGCCGGCAAAAACCGCAATCACTCCGCCGCCGCCACGCGCTGCATCCGCCACTGCGCCAATAATGCCCGCAGGGCCGCCGGCTTGACCGGCTTGTTGAGCACCGGCACGTCGCGGTTCTTGGCCTCGTCACGCACGCGCACGGTGCGGTCGGCCGTAATCAGGATCGCCGGCAGATCGGTGTGCAGGCGGCGGCGCAATTCGACGATGGCGTTGATGCCGTTGCCTTCGTCGAGGTGATAATCGACCAGCAGCCCGTTGAGCGCGACCGGATCCTCCTCCAGCACCGCAATCGCGCTCGTCAGATCGGTCGCCTTGCGCACGGTGCAGCCCCAGCCGCGCAGCAGCGTTTCCATGCCGTCGAGAATCTGCGGATCGTTATCGATGCACAGGACGGCAACGCCGGCCAACTGGCCGGCATCGACGCGCGGCACATCGCGCCGCACGGTGACACCGGCCGCCGCCATCGATATGGCGACCTCCACCGAGAAGCGCGACCCCTTGCCTGGCATCGACCGCAATTCGACCTTGTGATCGAGCACGCGCGCGATGCGCTCCACGATCGACAAACCGAGGCCGAGGCCGCGCGCCACCTTGGCGCCCTCGTTGAGGCGATGGAATTCACGGAAGATGTTTTTTTTCTGCGACGACGGAATCCCCATGCCGGTGTCGCAGACATCGATGCGCAGGCGCCCGCGCCGCCGCCGGCAGCCGACCAGCACGCGGCCCTTGCGGGTGTATTTGATGGCGTTGGATACGAGATTCTGCAAAAGGCGCCGCAAGAGCCGCCGGTCGGAGCGCACAGTCAAGGACGAGGGCACGAAGACAAGCTTCAAGCCCTTCTCGCGCGCCAGCGGCGCGAACTCGACTTCGAGCTGGCGCAGCAATTCGTCGATGCGGAACGAGACGATTTCCGGCTTCATGGCGCCGGTATCGAGCCGCGAAATATCGAGCAGCGCGCCGAAAATCTCTTCCACCGCATCGAGCGAAGCGTCGATGTTGCTGACCAGACGCGCGTCCTCGCCGCCGCCCTGGCGCTCGACCAGCGAAGTCACGTAAAGGCGCGCGGCGTTGAGCGGCTGCAGGATATCGTGGCTCGCGGCCGCGAGGAAACGCGTCTTGGAAATGTTGGCTTCCTCGGCGTCGGCCTTGGCGCGCGCAAGTTCGGCGTTCAGGCGGGTCAGTTCGGTCGTGCGCTCGCGCACGCGGCGTTCCAGCGCCTCGGCCGCCTCCACGCTCGGGGTGATGTCGGTGTAGGTCGCAACGATGCCGCCGCCCGGCATCCGGTTGGCGCGCACCTCGATGACGAGCCCGCGGTCGGGGAAGCGCTCGAGGAACGGCTCGCTCCCCGAAGCATAGCGGTCGATGCGGTCGCGCACGAGCGCCACCGGCGAGCCAGCCCCGAGCATGCCGCGACCGGCATGGTGACGCAGGATTTCGTCGAGCCGTACGCCGATGCCGATCATGTCGTGCGGCAGGTCGAGGATTTCCCCGAACTGCCGGTTCCAGCATACAAGCTGCATTTCCTTGTCGAACACCGCGATGCCCTGGCGCACGTGTTCCAGCGCGGTCTGCAGGATTTCTCGGTTGTAATGGATCGCCGCATTGGCGTCGTCGAGCAGCTTCAGCGCGGCCTTGGTGGACACCGTGCGCTTGCGCAGCAGCAGCGACAGCACGAGCCGCGAGGAGGCCGCGCCGATCGCCGACGCCAGCAGATGCTCGGCATGGCGCAGCAGCTGGAAATCGGCGTCGCTGCCGGGCGCAATATTGATGCCGTGCGAAGCGGCGAAATTCTCGAACGAGATGCGCGTGCGCTCCTCGCCGAGATAGCGCGCGACCGTAGTGGTCAGTTCCTCGACCGTCACGGAAGTCCGCCAGAGCCGGAAGCTCGGCACCGGCGTCAGGCTCGAAGGCACGAACAGGTCAGCCTGCATGCGCTCGATGGCGGCCGGCGCGCGGCCGAGCGAGAACATGACATAGGCGACGATGTTGAGCGCAAGGCTCCAGAACACGCCGTGCGCGAGCGGGCTCAGATCGAGGCCCAGGATCGATTGCGGCCGCAGCGACGTCAATCCCCACGGACCTTCGGTCAGGATCGAGGTGCCGATGAAGCCGGCGTCAGCGATATTGGGCAGCAGCAGCGTATAGCCCCAGACCACGATGCCGACGGTCATGCCGGCGATGGCGCCGCGCGCGGTGCCCTGCCGCCAGAGCAGGCCGCCGAAGAACGCCGGCGCGAGTTGCGCGACGGCGGCGAACGACAACAGGCCGATGGCGGCGAGCTGCGCCTCACCGACCGAGCGGTAATAGAGATAGGCCAGGATCATGATCACAAAGATCGCGATCCGGCGCACGGTGAGAAGGAGCGAGCCGACGTCGGCGCGCGCAGTGATCAGGCGCGAGCGCTGCTGGAGGACGAGCGGCACGATCAGGTCGTTGGAGACCATGATCGCAAGCGCGACCGATTCCACGATCACCATCGCAGTCGCCGCCGATAATCCGCCGACGAAAGCGAGGATGGCGAAGAAGTGGGAATTGGCCGACAGCGGCAGCGCCAGCACGAACATGTCGCTGTCCACCTTGCCGGAGGTAAAGGTCATGAGGCCGGCAAGCGCGATCGGGATCACGAACAGGTTGATGAGAACGAGATAGACCGGAAATACCCAGGCGGCACGCCGGATTTCCGATTCCTGATGGTTCTCGACGACCGTGACATGGAATTGCCGCGGCAGCAGGATGATCGCGAAGAACGAGAGCATCGTCATCGCAAAAATGGCGCTGAATTTCGGCGTATAGGAGAGGACCGCCGCCGTATCCGGCCGGCTCATCGCCTGCGAGAACAGCGCCGCCGGCCCGTCGAACATCCAGAAGGTCACAAATACGCCGACCGCCAGGAACGCCGCGAGCTTGACGAGCGACTCGGTGGCGATGGCGAGCATCAGGCCGTCCTGGTGCTCGGTCGCATCGATATGGCGCGTGCCGAACAGCACGGCAAAGGCCGCCATGGTCAGCGCCACGAGCAGCGAGATGTCGCCAATGACCGGCATCGCCACCACGTTCATGCCCGAGCCATGGACGAAGATCGTGCCGACCGATGCCGACACGGCTTTGAGCTGCAGCGCGATATAGGGAATGGTGCCGACGATCGCGATCAGGGCCACGGTCGCCGCCACCGCCTGCCGCTTGCCGTAGCGGGCGGCGATGAAGTCGGCGATCGAGGTGATGTTCTGTTCCTTGGCGAGCCGGATGATGCGGGCCAGCAGCGGATAGCACAGGCCGACCATCAGGACCGGGCCGATATAGATCGTCAGGAAGTCGAAGCCCGTGCGCGAGGCGAGCCCTACGGAGCCGAAGAAGGTCCAGGAGGTGCAATAGATCGCGAGGCAGAGCGGATAGATCAAAAGGCGCGAGCGCGAGCCGCGGCCGATCCTGCGCACGCGGTCGCCGTAGCTCGCGATCACGAACAGCAGCCCGATATATCCGAGCGCAATGAGGACGACGACCCAACCTTGCAGCATCACGGTTCCTGCGGCAGTGTGACTTCACCCGCCGGCGCATCATACACGTTTTGCCGGGATCAAGAGGAGGCCCTGATGCTCAAGGAATTCCGCGAATTTGCGATGAAAGGCAACGTCGTCGACCTCGCCATCGGCGTGATCATCGGGGCAGCCTTCGGCAAGATCGTCGAATCCCTGGTCGGCGACATGATCATGCCGGTATTCGGCGCCGTCACCGGCGGGCTCGACTTTTCGAACTATTTCGTCGCGCTTTCGGGCGCGGTGACCGCCGATTCGCTGGCCGAGGCCCGCAAGCAGGGGGCGGTGCTGGCCTGGGGTAATTTCCTGACCATCGTGATTAATTTCGCCATCATCGCCGCCGCCCTGTTCCTGGCGGTCAAGGGCATCAACCGCCTGAAGGCGCAGGAGACCAGGAAGGAAGAGGCCAAGCCGGCGCCCCGCCAGGAAGTGCTGCTCGCCGAAATCCGCGACCTGCTGGCGAAGAAGTGAGCGCCCGCCGCCGATGAGCGAGACCGTCACGCCGCTGGTCGCGGCCCTGCGCGCGGATGCGCGGCAGGCGCCCGAAAGCGGCATCGTGGAAGCGATGAATTACGGACGCCGCCGCGGCGGCGTCATGGGGTTGTGGGCCGGCGAAGGCGACCTGCCGACGCCCGCCTTCATTGCCGAGGAAGCCGCGCGAGCGCTCGCTGCGGGGGAGACCTTCTACACCTGGCAGCGCGGCCACCCCAAGCTGCGCCAGGCGCTCGCCGATTATCACGTCAGGCTCTATGGCCAACCGTTCGACCCGGAGCAGTTCTACGTCACCGGCTCCGGAATGCAGGCGATCCAGATCGCGGTGGCCATGACGACGGGCGCCGGCACCGAGATGATCGTCCCGACGCCGGCCTGGCCGAATGCGGCGGCGGCCTGCGGGGTCGCCGGCGCACGACCGGTCTGCGTGCCGATGACGTTCGGCAATGACGGCTGGTCGCTCGATCTCGAGCGCCTGTCGGCGGCGGTGACGCCGCGCACGCGCGCCCTCTTCGTCGTCTCGCCCTCCAACCCGACCGGCTGGACGGCGACGCCGCAGGAGCTGACAGCGTTGCTTTCGCTCGCACGCAAGCACGGCCTGTGGATCGTCGCCGACGAGACGTACGCACGCTTCTGGTACGGCGAGGGGCCGCGCGCGCCCTCCTTCTTCGACATCGTCGACCCAGAAGACCGGATCATCTTCGTCAACACGTTTTCGAAGAACTGGGCGATGACCGGCTGGCGCATGGGCTGGATCGCGGTGCATCCCTCGCTCGGCCAGGTGGTCGAGAACCTCATCCAGTATTCGACCTCGGGCGTCGCGCAATTCATGCAGCGCGCGGGCATCGTCGCGCTCGAACGGGGCGATGCCTTCATCGCGCAGCAGGTGGCACGGGCGCGCGCGAGCCGCGACATCATCTGCGAGGCACTCACGCGTACCGGCCGCTGCCGCTTCGCGCCGCCGATGGGCGCGTTCTACGTCTTCTTCAAGGTCGACGGCGAAACCGACACGCGACGTCTCGTGTTCCGCCTGATCGACGAGGCGCAGGTCGGACTCGCGCCGGGCAGCGCATTCGGTCCGGGCGGCGAGGAATTCGTGCGGCTATGCTTCGCGCGCGACCCGGCGCAGATCAGGGACGCCGGCGAGCGGATCGCAAGGGTGCTTGCGGGCTAACCGGATTGGATGCGTCAGCTAAGCCGCGAACTGAGAATTTCTCCGCTCGCCCCCGCTTGCGCGGAGACGAGCGGTAAAGACACGGGGTTTACGCCGCCGCTTTGCGGCGGTCCGGCGCAAAGCGGCCGTAGAAGGTCTCGCTTTTCGCCGCCAGATCGAGCAGCAGCGGCGACGGGGCAAAGCGCTCGCCGCAGGCGCGCGCAAGCCCCTCACACAGCGCGACGAAGCGCTTGACCCCCATCATGTCGATATAGGACAGCGTGCCGCCGGAGAACGGCGCGAAACCGAAGCCCAGAATCGAGCCGACATCGGCCTCGCGCACGTCGGTGAGCACGCCCTCCTCGAAGCAGCGCGCGGTCTCCAGCGCCTGGATCGCGAGCAGGCGATCCTTCAGTTGCCGCACGTCGATGCGGTCGGGATCGAGCTTCGTTTTCTGCAGGTCGGCAAGGCCGGGCCACAACCGCTTCTGTCCTTTCTCGGGATAGTCGTAGAAGCCCTTGCCGTTCTTGCGCCCGAGCCGCCCGAGCTTCTCGACCATCTCCGACAAGAGCGCCTTCTGGCGCCGATCGACGGCCGCCGCGCCGAGATCGGCTTCGGTGGCTTTGAGGATTTTCCAGGCGAGGTCGACGGCGACCTCATCGTTGAGCGACAAGGGCCCCACCGGCATGCCGGCCATGCGTCCTACATTCTCGATCATCGCCGCCGGCACGCCTTCGGCGAGCATCAGATGGCCCTCGCGGATATAGGTACCGACGACGCGCGAGGTGTAGAAGCCGCGGCTGTCGTTCACCACGATCGGCGTCTTGCGGATGGCGCGCACGAAATCGAGCGCGGTGGCGAGCGCGCGATCGCCCGTCTTCTTGCCGAGGATGATCTCGACCAGCATCATCCTGTCGACCGGCGAGAAGAAATGGATGCCGATGAAATTCGCCGGATCCTTCGCCGTCTCCGCAAGCGAGGTGATCGGCAGCGTCGAGGTGTTGGAGCCGAACACGGCCTCCGGCAGCACGGCTTGTGCCTTCGCGGTCGCTTCCGCCTTGACCTTGCGGTCCTCGAACACCGCTTCGACCACGAGGTCGCAGCCGGCGAGCGCGGCATAGTTGGCCGATGGGGTAATACGCGCGAGCAGCGCATCGCGATCCGTCGTCGCCGCGCGACCCTTGTTGATCTGGTCGGTGACGAGCTTGTGCGCATGCGCCTTGCCCTTGTCGGCGCTCTCCTGGTCGCGGTCGATCAGCACGACGTCGAGGCCGGCTTGGGCGCTGACATAGGCGATGCCGGCGCCCATGAAGCCGGCACCGAGGATGCCGATCTTCTTCAGCTTCCCCGCCGGCACGCTTTGCGGCCGCCGCGCGCCCTTGTTCAGCTCCTGCATCGAGACGAACAGCGTGCGCGTCATGGCGGCGGCTTCCGGCGAGCGCAGGATTTTCGCGAAGTGGCGCGATTCCACGCGCAGCGCAATGTCCATCGGAAGCTGCAGGCCCTCGAACACGGTCTGCATGATCGCGCGCGCGGCCGGATAATTGTCGTAGGTCTCGCGCCGGTAGATCGCGTTGGCCGGCGGGAAGGTCATCATGCCGGCTTTCGAGAAGACCGGACCGCCCGACAGCTTGAAACCGTCCTCGTCCCAGGGCTTCACCGGCTTGCCGCCGGCCTTGATCCAGTCCTTCGCCGCGCCGACGAGCGCGTCCGGCGCCACCACGTTGTCGACAAGCTTCATCGCTTTCGCGCGGTTGAGGCGAAGCTGATCGCCCTTGAGCATCATCTGCAGCGCGTCGGCCGGCTGCATCATGCGCGCGATGCGCTGCGTGCCGCCGGCGCCGGGGAACAGCCCGATCTTGATTTCCGGAAGGCCGACCCGCGTCTTCGGATTGTCGGCGGCGACGCGATGGTGGCAGGCAAGGCACAATTCGAAGCCGCCGCCGACCGCGGTGCCATTGATGGCGGCGACCCACGGCTTGCCGCAGGTCTCGATGCGCCGGTAAAGCAGCGAGAGCTTGCGGCTCTCCTCGAACAAGACGGTGGCCGCCGCCTCCTCGCCCTGGCTGCGCTCCATCTCGGCGAAGGCGCGCATCAGCCGCTCCAGCAAACCGAGATCGGCGCCGGCGCAGAACGTGTCCTTGCCGGACCTGATGACCGCGCCCTTGATCGCGGCATCGGCCGCGATCTTCTCGACGATGGCAGACAACTCCTCGATCACGGTCAGGTCGATCACGTTCATCGAGCGCTCGGGCATGTCCCAGGTCACCAGCGCGATGCCGTCGGCGTCGATATCGAGCCGGAAATTGGTGTAGCTCATGGCATTTGCCCCCGTCAGCGTTGTTCGGGATAAGGTTCGCCGGACATATGGAAGAAACGCGCGCTCTTGCCGTCGCGCTCGAATTTCAGGTCAGCGTCCGGATAATGCGCGCGCTCGTTCGCCGCGCGCGTACCGACCTCCAGCACCAGCGCGTCGCGGTTCGAGCGATTGACGAGACAATGGCCGTTGGCGACGCCGGCCTTGAAGCCCGCCGCGTCACCGGCGCGTAGAAACGTCTCGCCTTCGTCCTCGATCAACGCCACCTCGCCTTCGAGCACATAGACGAACTCGTCCTCCTGCTCGTGCCAGTGGCGCAGCGACGACGACGCACCCGGCTTGAGGCGCGTGAGATTAACCCCGAACTGGGTCAGGCCTGCGAGATTGCCGAGCGCGACCTTTTCGCGCCCTCTCGTCGCATCGGCAAATTCGGCCGGATAGATCGTCGTGGTCCGCACGACCGCTTTCGCTATGTCGATTTTCGGCATCGCGGTCTTCTTCACACACGCTCGATAATCGTCGCCGTACCCATACCGGCGCCGATGCACAGCGTCACGAGCGCGGTGTTGAGGTTACGCCGCTCCAGCTCGTCGAGCGCGGTGCCGAGAATCATCGCTCCCGTCGCGCCGAGCGGATGACCGAGCGCGATCGCCCCGCCATTGACGTTGATCTTAGACATGTCGAGGTCCATCGCCTGCATGAAGCGCAGCACCACCGAGGCGAACGCCTCGTTGATCTCGATCAGGTCGATATCGCCGAGCGTCATGCCCGCACGCTTGAGCACCTTGTGCGTCACGTCGATCGGCCCCGTCAGCATCATCGCCGGCTCCGATCCGATATTGGCGAAGGCGCGGATTTTCGCGCGCGGCTTCAGGCCCGCTTTCTTGCCGGCCTCGACATTGCCGAGCAGCACCGCCGCCGCGCCGTCCACAATGCCGGACGAATTGCCGGCATGGTGCACGTGATTGATGACCTCGACTTCCGGATGCTTCTGGATCGCGACCGCGTCGAAGCCGCCAAGCTCGCCCATCTGCACGAACGAAGGCTGCAATTGCGCAAGCGACTGCATGGTGGTGGTCGGCCGCATGTGCTCGTCCTTGGCCAGGATCGTGATGCCGTTGACGTCCCGCACCGGCAGCACCGACTTCGCAAAACGCCCCGCCTCCCATGCCGCGGCTGCGCGCTTCTGGCTTTCCACCGCATAGGCGTCAACATCGTCGCGCGAGAAGCCATACTTGGTCGCGATCAAGTCGGCGGAAACGCCCTGCGGCATGAAATAGGACGGCAGCGCGATCATCGGGTCCACCGGCCAGGCGCCGCCGGAGGCGCCGATGCCGACGCGGCTCATGGATTCGACGCCGCCGCCGACCGTCATGTCGTGCTGGCCGGACATGATCTCGGCGGCCGCGAAATTGATCGAATCGAGGCCCGAGGCGCAGAAGCGGTTGATCTGCACGCCCGGCACGCCTTCGCCATAGCCCGCGCAGATCGCCGCCATGCGCGGAATGTCGCCCCCCGCCTCGCCGACCGGATCGACGACACCCATCACCACGTCGTCGACCATGGCGGTGTCGAGCCCATTGCGCTCCTTGATGCCTTTCAGTACCTGGGTCGCCAGATTGAGCGTCGTTACCTCGTGCAGGGCGCCGTCTTTCTTGCCGCGCCCGCGCGGCGTGCGCACAGCATCGTAGATAAAGGCTTCGGTCATGGGCCTCTCCTTCTGATCGTCATCCCAGCCGAGCGCGAAGCGCGAGAGCTGGAATCGATCGCCGCTATCGGCTGACGATCCCGGCTCTCGCGACCCTTGCGGGTCGCTGAGCCGGGACGACTGCACCTGCTCATAAACTCCGTGCAATCAACAGCTTCATGATCTCGTTGGTCCCGGCATAGATGCGCTGCACGCGCGCATCGCGGAACATGCGCGAGATCGGATATTCGTCCATATAGCCATAGCCGCCGAACAATTGCAGGCAGCGATCGACGATTTTTCCCTGCAGATCGGTCAGCCAGTATTTCGCCATCGAGGCGGTGACGGTATCCAGCTCGCCCCGGATGTGGCGTTCGACGCAGTAATCGTGGAACACGCGGCCGATGGTCGCCTCGCTCTTGCATTCGGCAAGTTCGAACTGTGTATTCTGGAATTCGATGATCGCTTTGCCGAATGCCTTGCGCTCTTTCACATAGGCGATGGTCAGCGCCAGCGCGCGCTCGATCATGCCGATCGCCGCCGTCGATACGATCAGCCGCTCCTGCGGCAACTCCTGCATCAACTGGACGAAGCCCTGCCCCTCCTGCTCGCCGAGCAGGCTTTCGGCCGGCAGCTTCACATCCTCGAAGAAAAGCTCCGACGTGTCGGCCCAGTCCATGCCGAGTTTCTTGAGCTTGCGTCCGCGCCGGAATCCCTCGGCGCCGTCGGTCTCCACCACCATCAGCGAAGTCCCCTTGGCGCCGGCCGCCGGATCGGTCTTGGCGACGACGACGATCAGGTTGGCGTGCTGGCCGTTGGTGATGAAGGTCTTGGAGCCGTTGAGCACATAACCGTTGCCGGACTTTTTCGCGGTCGCCTTCACGCCCTGCAGGTCGGAGCCGGTGCCGGGCTCGGTCATGGCGATGGCGCCGACCAGTTCGCCGGTGGCGAGCTTCGGCAGCCAGCGCTTCTTCTGCTCCTCGGTGCCGTATTTGAGGATATAGGGCGCGACGATCCCCGAATGCAGCGGAGCGCCGATCGAATCGAGGCCCGCGAGCGCAAATTCGCGGTTGATCACGGTCTCATGCGCGAAGCTGCCGCCGGCGCCGCCATATTGTTCGGGAATGGCGGCGCAGAGCAGGCCGGCCGCGCCGAGCTTCATCCAGGCGGCGCGGTCCATGATGCCGTCGGCCTGCCAGCGCTCGATATCGGGCACGAGTTCGGCAGCCATGAAGCGGCGCGCCTGCTCCTCGAGGAGGACGAGATCCTCCGTCATCCAGGCCGGTCGAGGCAGGCTGAGGGCATCCATTCGCGAATCCGTGCCGCCAGCATAACGGCCGCGCCGGAAGGAAGCGAGAGCCGCGAGGCCCGGCGGCCGTAACACAGTCACGACGGGATCCGCAGGCTGCATGGGCGCGCAAATTTCAAACGTCCCGGCCCTCGCTTCGCTCGGCCGGGATGACGGCATCTCTCAATCACATGATGTCATCCCGGCCGAGGGCGAAACCGGAGAGCCGGGATCGCCCTCGGGTAGGCACGACGACAAGCGGTTTGGCTTCCCGGCCGGGCGCGCTATATCCGCGGCGATGGCCGCACCACCCCTGATCCAGCTTTGTGACATTGCGCTGACGTTTGGCGGCACCCCACTGCTGACAGCAGCCGACCTGTCGGTCTCGCCGGGCGAGCGCGTCTGCCTTGTCGGGCGCAACGGCTCCGGCAAATCGACATTGCTGAAAATCGCCGCCGGCCTGATCGAGGCCGATCATGGCACGCGCTTCGTGCAGCCGGGCGCGACGCTGCGCTATCTGCCGCAGGAACCGGACTTTTCGGGCCATGCAACGACATTGTCCTACGTCGAGGCGGGGCTCGCCCCGGGCGACGACCGCTATCAGGCGCGCTATCTGCTCGAACAGCTCGGCCTCGACGGCAGCGAGGACCCCGCCCGCCTGTCGGGCGGCGAAGCGCGGCGCACGGCGCTCGCGCGGACGCTCGCGCCCTCGCCCGACATCCTTTTGCTCGACGAGCTGACCAACCATCTCGATTTGCCGGCGATCGAATGGCTGGAGCGCGACCTCGCCGCGCGGCGCTGCGCGCTCGTGCTGATCAGCCACGACCGGCGCTTCCTGGAGACGCTGTCGCGCGTCACGGTCTGGCTCGACCGCGGCCAGACGCGGCGGCTCGATATCGGCTTCGGACAATTCGAGGCGCGGCGCGACGATATCCTCGCCGAGGAGGAGCGCGAGCAGCACAAGCTCGACCGCAAGATCGCCGCAGAGGAACACTGGGTCCGCTACGGCGTCACCGCGCGCCGCAAGCGCAACGTTCGGCGCATGGCGCAGTTGCAGACCCTGCGCGAGACGCGCCGCACCTGGCGCGCCGCCGCCGGCAAGGCCGAGATCGCCGCCGCCGAGGCCGACAAATCCGGCACGCTCGTCATCGAAGCTAAACGCATCGCGAAAGCCTTCGACGGCCGGCCCATCGTGTCGGACTTTTCCACGCGCATCCTGCGCGGCGACCGCATCGGCATCGTCGGACCGAACGGCGGCGGCAAGACCACCCTGCTCGGTCTTCTGACCGGCGCATCGAAACCCGACGCCGGCACCGTGCGCCTCGGCGCCAACGTGCAGGTCGCCGCCCTCGATCAGGACCGCGACGACCTCAATCCCGACTGGACGCTGACCGAGGCACTCACCGGCGGGCGCGGCGACACCGTCTCGGTCGGTGGCCAGACCCGTCATGTCGTGAGCTACATGAAGGACTTCCTGTTCACGCCCGAACAGGCCCGCACGCCGCTGCGCGCGCTCTCGGGCGGAGAACGCGGACGCATCATGCTCGCGCGCGCCTTTGCCAAATCCTCCAACCTGCTCGTGCTCGACGAGCCGACCAACGATCTCGATCTCGAAACGCTCGACGTGCTGGAAGAGGCCATCGCCGACTATGACGGCACCGTGATCCTGATCAGTCACGATCGCGACTTTCTCGACCGCACCGTCAATGCCGTGATCGTGCCCGAAGGCGACGGTCGCTGGACCGAATATGCCGGCGGCTATTCCGACATGCTCGCCCAGCGCGGCGCCGACGTCGTCGTAAAGAAAGCGCCCGCCCCCGCAAAGGAGCGCGCCGCGGAATCCTCGCCGCCGTCCACCGCATCGATGAAGCGCCGGCTGAGCTTCAACGAAAAATACGCGCTCGAAAATCTGCCCAAGCAGATCGCCGCCCTCGAAGCGCAGATACGCGCGCTGCAGACGACGCTCGACGATCCGACCCTCTATGCGCGCGACCGCAAGCTGTTCGACGAAACATCGGCGGCCCTGGCCAGAGCACAGGCCGAGCTTGCGGCAGCCGAGGAGAAATGGCTGGAGCTCGAAATACTGCGCGAAGATATCGAGAACGCGCAGTCGTGATCAGGTCCAGCCGAGCGTGACTGCAGCCAGCACGAGATAGCGTCCAGTCTTGGCGATCGCAACCAGCAGCAGGAAACGCCAGAGCGGCTCGCGCAGCAGGCCCGCCGCGACGGTGAGCGGATCGCCGATAAACGGCATCCAGCTTGCGAGCAAGGACCAGTAGCCGTAGCGGGCGTACCAGGTCTGCGCGCGTGCAAGAGTCTGAGAGCCTGCCGGGAACCAGCGCCGGTCGCGGAAACGTTCGGCAAACCGGCCGAGCGCCCAGTTGACGAGCGAACCCGCGACATTGCCGACGCTGGCGACGGCGATCAGCAGCACCGGCGGATAGGCGCCGCTCAGCAAGAGGCCTGCCAGCGCCAACTCCGACTGCGCAGGAAAAATCGTCGCCGCGATGAATGCGGTGAGAAACAGCCCGCCATAGACGGTAAGCGCGTTCACGATCGCGCTCTCGCGGCACGACTTTCCAGATAATGCAGCACACCGCGCGCAGCGGCGGCTCCGGTCGCAAACGAGGCCTGCAACAGATAGCCCCCGGTCGGGGCTTCCCAATCGAGCATCTCGCCGGCTGCGAATATGCCGGGCCTGCGGCGCAGCATGAAATGTGCATCCATCTCCGCGAAAGCGATGCCGCCGGCGGTCGAGATCGCGCGCCCGATCGGCGCGGTTGCCGTCAGGCGCACCGGCACTGCCTTGATCTGTGCGGCAAGATCGTACGCGGAAAGCTGCCCCGTGCGCCCCTGCACGGCTTCGTTCACAAGCCCGATGGCGACCGGCGACAGCCCGGCGGCCTTGCGTAGCACATTGGCCATCGAC
Organism: Pseudorhodoplanes sp.; assembly: GCA_019187085.1. Classification (GTDB taxonomy): domain Bacteria; phylum Pseudomonadota; class Alphaproteobacteria; order Rhizobiales; family Xanthobacteraceae; genus Pseudorhodoplanes. Next base: position 292,385 of record JABARS010000001.1, read on the forward strand.
TGTTTGCCGCGCGGTGCGGCGAGCCGCTGCGCCAGCACCTCCCGACTCAGATCGGGGCGCAGATCGATCTGCAGCAGCGCTTCGCCGGCCTGCGCGAGCGCATCGCGCAACGGCGCTGACAGCGCATAGACCGCGCCGCCCTCGATCCCCTCGCGCGTGACAATGGCTTCTCCGCGCACGCTCTGCCCTTCGAACATCAGCGCGATGCGCTTGAGCGGGGCGCCCGCGAACCGCTGCGCAAAATGCGCCGACCACGCCGCACGGAATCCGCAATTGGCCGGCCTGAGCGGCGTGATATGGATGCCGGCCTCCCGCAGGATCGCGACCCAGCCGCCGTCGGAGCCGAGCCTCGGCCAGCTCGCGCCGCCGAGCGCGAGTACCGTGGCGTCGGCCGCAACAATTTTCGTCCCCTCCGGCGTCTCGAAGACGAGCCGTCCCTCGCCGTCCCATCCGCGCCAGCAATGGCGCAGCGCAAAGACGACGCCCGCACCCGCAAGCCGGCGCAGCCAGGCGCGCAGCAGCGGCGAGGCTTTCATCGCTTGCGGGAATACCCGCCCGCTCGAGCCGACGAATGTCGGCTGGCCGAGACTCTCGCTGAAGGCACGCAGGTCGATCGGCGAAAAATCTTCGACCGCCTTCTTCAGATGCACGGCCGCAGCGCCATAGCGTGTGAGAAAACGCGCGGCGTCCTCGCTGTGCGTCAGGTTGAGACCGCCGCGGCCGGCCAGCAGCAGCTTGCGGGCGGGCGAAGGCATGCGCTCGAACAGCGTCACCTTGAGCCCGCGCACGGACAGGACATCGGCCGCCATCAGGCCGGCGGGCCCGCCGCCGATGACGGCAATGTGATGGGTATTTGCAGCGCGGGATAAGACGGTCACGGTTTCGTCTGCCAAATTCCGTGCACGAAAGGCAAGCGCTCGCTGCACTGCAATGAAGGAGACGCGGACTTAGCCGCCCCGTGGCGGTGTTCATGTCCATTAGCGCCGGCCGGTTCCGGCTCAAACAGGGGGATACGTTCCATGGCTTCGAAATCATCATCGCACCCCGCATTGTCGGCGGCGGACGGGTTTGCAAATGGATCGACGGATACGCTGCTGCTCATCGGACGCGTGCTGCTGGGCTGGCTGTTCGTGGCGGCCGGCTGGGGCAAGATCATGAACATGGCCGGCTTCGCTGGCTACTTGACGAGTCTCGGTGCCCCCGCGCCCGGTCTGCTGTCGAACATCGTGCCGTTCATCGAGTTTGGCATGGGCGTCTGCCTGATCCTTGGCCTTGCTACCCGCTATGCCGCGATCGTGGTTTTCCTGTTCTGCCTGATCGCGACCGCGCTCGCGCACCGCTACTGGGAATACCCGGCGGCTCAGCAGGCGGCCCAGTACACCAACTTCCTCAAAGGTATCGCCTTCATGGGCGCTTCCCTGATCGTGCTGGTCACCGGCGCCGGCAAATTCTCGGTCGACGCGGCGCTCGCGAAAAAATAACGCGCACCGGGCATAACCGGCCATCCCGGCACGCCGAACCCCGCCGGCGTGCTGGGATAACTCCCGTTCCGGAGCAGCCTGTGTTTGCCTGCAATGGCGCGGCCCCCTACCATTGGGCCGATTCTGTCGCCGGGTCGGGCTAATGCTGAGTTGGTTTCAGGCGATCATGCCGAAGGAGGAACGGTTCTTCGAACTGTTCAACCGGCACGCCGACGTAATCGTCGCGGGGGCTCACGCCCTGCAAGGCCTGTTGCGTGGCGGCGACCAGATTCCGCATTTCTGTCAGCAGATCATCGCGCGCGAGAACGAGGCGGATGACATCACGCGTGAAGTGCTCACCGCCGTGCGCCGCACCTTCATCACCCCCTTCGACCGTTCCGACATCCAGGATCTGATCACGTCGATGGACGACGCCATCGACCAGATGAACAAGACCGCCAAACTGATCATGCTGTTCGAGGTGCGTAGCTTTGAGCCCGCCATGCAGCAGATGGGCGACGTGATCCTGCAGGCCGCGAACCTGGTCGCGCAGGCGGTGCCGCTGCTCAAGGCCATCAACAAGAACGCCCCGCGCCTGAACCAGCTCACCGGCGAGATCATCCAGGTCGAGGAGCGCGCCGACGGCCTTTATGACGAGGGCCGCAAAGCGCTGTTCCTGCGCGAGGGTCCGGGCGGCAACGCAATGAACTTCATCATCGGGACCGACATCTACGACAGCCTGGAGAAGATCGTCGACCGGTTCGAGGACGTCTCCAACGAGATCAACGCCCTCGTCACCGATCACCTCTAGTCGGTCGTCACGCGCATGGACGCGATCCTAAGCCTGCCTGTTCTGATCGGACTGATCGCCGTCGCGCTGCTGTTCGATTTCCTCAATGGCCTGCACGACGCGGCCAATTCCATCGCCACTATCGTCTCCACACGCGTATTGCGCCCGCGTTACGCGGTGGTCTGGGCGGCTTTCTTCAATTTCATCGCCTTCCTATTTTTCGGCCTGCACGTCGCACAGACGGTCGGCACCGGCATCGTCGCCACGAGCGTCGTCGACGCGCGCGTGATTTTCGGCGCGCTGATGGGGGCGATCTCGTGGAACCTGGTCACCTGGTGGGCGGGCATTCCCTCCAGCTCCTCGCACGCCTTGATCGGAGGGCTGGTCGGGGCGGGCGTGGCCAAAGCCGGCGGCGGGGCGGTGGTGTGGACCGGCCTGTCGAAGACCACGGCCGCCATCGTGCTGTCCCCGTTCACCGGCTTCGTACTCGCGCTCTTTCTCATTCTGGCGGTGTCGTGGCTGTTCGTGCGCGCCCATCCGCGCATGGGCGATACGGTGTTTCGCAACCTGCAATTCGTTTCCGCCTCGCTCTATTCGCTCGGCCATGGCGGCAACGACGCCCAGAAGACGATGGGCATCATCGCCGTGCTTTTGTTCTCGCAGGGCCATCTCGGCAGCGAATTTCATGTACCGTTCTGGGTGGTGATCATCTGCCAGGCGGCGATGGGGCTCGGCACGCTGTTCGGCGGCTGGCGTATCGTGCACACGATGGGATCGAAGATCACGCGGCTCACCCCGATGCAGGGCTTCTGCGCGGAAACCGGCGGCGCCATCACCCTGTTCGCGGCGACCGGGCTCGGCATCCCGGTCTCGACCACGCACACCATCACCGGATCGATCGTGGGCGTCGGCGCCGCGCGCAAGGTCTCGGCGGTGCGCTGGAACGTGGCAAGCAACATCGTGACCGCCTGGATCGTCACCCTGCCGGCGTCTGCGCTGATCGCGGCTGCCTTCTACGCCCTCGTCGGGCTCGTCGGCTGACCGATCGAACCCTTCCCTGCATCGGCATGAGGTATGCAAGGCGTCCGGCGACGGGCGCTGCAAGGAACCTGCGGGCGCGTCCGAAGTTCTGGAATGGTCAGCGCAACAGGCCGGAAGTTCCAATGCAGCATGACATCAAACCTGCCACCGCCGAGCGCTTCGTCGCCGATGCAGAACTGGTCGCCGAGCGTCATCGCGCCATCCAGCGCAGAATCGATGAGGCCGCAAGCGCGAAGGGCAAAGACAAGGCGCCAAACAAGGTTCCGCAAACCGGGGCGCGCGAATATCCGGCACCGCCCTTTCCCGAGCAGCACCTGAAAAAGCCCGGCCTCGAAGCCGACCTGAAGCTCGAACCGATGTACGACGCGCCCCATTACAAGGGTTCGGAGAAACTCAAGGGCATGGTGGCGCTCATCAGCGGCGGGGATTCCGGGATCGGGCGCGCGGTCGCCGTCCTTTATGCGCGCGAAGGCGCCGACGTCGCGATCGCCTATCTCAGCGAGCACGAGGACGCCGCACAGACCAGACGCGCGGTCGAAGCGGAAGGCCGCCGCTGCATCCTGCTGTCGGGCAATGTCGCGGATCCGCAATTCTGCAAGGCGGCGGTTGATGCCACGCTTGAGGAATTCGGCAGGCTCGACATCCTCGTCAATAATGCCGCCTTCCAGCTCCACGTCCCGGAATTCGAAATGATCACGCAGGAGCATTTCGACTGCACGCTGAAGACGAACCTCTACGGCTATTTCCATCTGGCCAAAGCGGCCGTTCCGCACATGAAGGAAGGCAGCGCCATCATCATGACGGGATCCGTCACCGGCCTGCTCGGCAACAGCAACCTGCTCGACTATTCGATGACCAAGGGTGGCATCCACGCCTTCGCGCGTTCGCTCGCCACGCACCTGGTCGATCGCGGCATCCGCGTGAACGTCGTCGCTCCCGGCCCGGTCTGGACGCCGCTCAATCCCGCCGACAAGCCGGCCGCCCTGGTGAAGAAATTCGGCGGCGACACGCCGATGAGACGCGCGGCGCAACCCGAAGAGATCGCGCCGGCCTATGTGTTCCTCGCCGCGCCGTCCTGCTCGAGCTACATTACCGGCGAGATATTGCCGATCGTCGGGGGCTATAGCGGCGCCTGATCATTTCTTCTTGCGGGTCTTCCTGCGCGGCACTTTCTTGCCCTTCTTGCGAGCCTCCGACAGGCCGATGGCGATGGCCTGCTTGCGGCTTTTCACCTTGCGTCCGCTGCGGCCGCTGCGCAGCATGCCTTTCTTGCGTTTGCGCATGGCGCGTTCGACGTCCTTGGAGGCGGAGCGGGAATATTTGCGTGCCATCCGGATCTCCCGTGGTTTTCGCGCGGCCCGCGCGCGTGCGCAGGTCCAACGCGCAAAGGTCGCAAACGTTGCGTCCGCGACCGGTCCGGATATTGATGCGAATCAAGGCGGCGCGTCCGCGCCTCTGCCCCGATGACTGAAAAATCGTTGGGAGGAGGACAATGACATCGATTTCCGGCAAGACCGATCCGGTGGTGCGGCCCGTGCGGGCCGCCGACATCGCCGAGTCGCTGGCGCAGGGCCTGCGCGACTTTCAGGCCGCCCCGCTCTACGGCCTTCTGTTCGGCATGCTCTACGCAGTCGGAGGGATCGCCATCGTGGCGAGCGTGACCGCGCTCGGCATCAGCTATCTCGCCTATCCGCTGGCCGCGGGCTTTGCCCTGATCGGGCCGTTCGTGGCGGTCGGCCTCTACGAAGTGAGCCGCCGCCGCGAAGCCGGTCAGGCGGCCACCTTCTTCGATATTGTCGGCGCCATGCGCGGACGCCCCGAGATCGGGTGGATGGCATTCGTCACGCTGTTCATTTTCATTATGTGGATCTATCAGGTGCGCTTCCTGATGGCGCTGTTTCTGGGGCTGAACGCCTCGTTCTCCACACTTGAGCAGTTTATCACCGTCGTGCTGACGACCAACGAGGGGCTATTGTTCCTCGCAATCGGCAACCTGGTGGGCGCCGCGCTCTCGCTGATCCTGTTCTCGGTCACGGTCGTCTCCTTTCCGCTGCTGCTCGACCGCGACGTCGATTTCATCACCGCCATGATCACGAGCGTGCGCGCGGTGGTGACGAGCCCGGTGCCGATGATCGGCTGGGCGGCCGTGATCGTCGTCCTGCTGATCCTGTCGGCGCTGCCGTTTTTTCTTGGCCTGCTGGTGACGCTGCCGGTGCTCGGCCACACGACCTGGCACCTCTACCGGCGGCTCGTCGCGCCCGAGGTCGCGCTCCCCTGACGCAGACTGACGCAAGCGGCTGGGGGCTTCCCCTGTTCCTGCCGCGATGCAGGACCGGCTCTGTCCTCGCCCTGCGCTGCGATCAGGCGGCCGAGGCCGCCGTCTGCACGCAGACCAGCGCGGTGACGGCGACGATGTGGCCGGAGCCGTCGTAGACCGGCTGCAGCATGGCATCGAGCGGCACGCGCGAGCCGTCGCGACGAATGCCCTCGATATCGAGAATGTGGTCCGGGCTGTAGTTCATGCGGTTGTCGGCGAAGACGCGGCGGTAGCCGCGCCAGTGATCCGCCCGCTCCTCCTCGGGAACGACGATTTCGATGCTCTGCCCGATCGCCTCGGCCGCCGAATAGCCGAAGATGACTTCCGCCGCCCGATTCCATTCCAGGATCACGCCGTCGCGGTTGGCGACGATCGCAGCGCGCGTATCGAGGTCGACGGGACTTGCGGTTTGCTGTGTTGCCGTCACCATGACCTGCCTCCGCCGGAGACCGGCTCCTACGAGCCTTGCGCCATTATGACCGACTTCGCGGCCGACGCCAGCAGCGCACATGTCGCAGCGCAACAGGAATAGCGTCAGCCAAGGCACGTGGCGCCGGACTTATCAAACCCTTGCTGTGCTGTCATAAGCCACAGAGCAAAAGTGTCGTGGTGGGTGCCATGGGAAATTATGTTGCCATAGAAAGAAGCAATTTCTGGCCTCGTTTGTTTTGAACGACGCATCAATACCTGAATATCTCCAAAAATGACCCTATCTATGGTCAATGTCTGATTTGGATGCATATATTCAGGGATCACAAAAAGCGGAATTGCTAGTCGAAGAAATAAAGCGCAGCGAACGAACAGCGGCAGCAAGAACGACTGGCTTTCGCGCCTTTCATTCGAATCTTAGGGCCGCCCTCGGATAACGTTAAAGCCTAAAACCCCTCTGCCCCCAGCGCCATCATCGAATCTGCGCCGGCCTGAATGCGCGCCAGATGCGTCGCGGTTTCCGGCAGCATGCGCTCCATGAAGAAACGCGCGGTGACGAGCTTGCCGTTCATGCGCTCGGTCGCGCCATTGGCGCCGGCCTTGAGCTTCTCGCGCGCGGCCTTGACGATGCAGCACCACATGTAGCCGAGCGCGACGAGACCGAACAGGTGCATGTAATCGTTGGCGCCGGCGCCGGCATGATCGGGCTTGGCGAGCGCGTTCTGCATGAACCACATCGTGGCCTGCTGCAGATGGCTGAGCGCGGTGTTGAGCGGGCCGACATAGGGCTTCATCGCCTCGTCGGCCTTGTGCTCATTGATGAAGCCCTGCACCTCGGCGAAGAACGTCTGCAGCGCGCGTCCGCCGTCCTTGGGCAGCTTGCGGCCGACAAGATCGAGCGCCTGAATGCCGTTCGCGCCCTCGTAGATCATCGGGATGCGCGCATCGCGCACGAACTGCTCCATGCCGCTTTCAGCGATATAGCCGTGGCCGCCGAATACCTGCTGCGCCATCACCGTGTTGGCAAAGCCGATGTCGGTGAGCACGCCCTTCACTACCGGCGTGAGCAGGCCCATGTGATCGTCGGCGGCCTGCCGCTCCTTCTCGTCGGGCGAGCGCCAGGCGATGTCGCCCTTGAGCGCGGTCCACAGCGCGAGTGCGCGGGCGGCTTCGTTGAAGGCCTTGATCGTCATCAGCATGCGCCGCACGTCCGGATGCACGATGATCGGATCGGCCGGCTGGTTCGGCTCCTTGGCGCCGGAGAGCGCGCGGCCCTGCCGGCGCTCCTTGGCGTAAGTCACCGCGTTCTGGTAGGCAACCTCCGACAGCGCGAGCCCCTGCACGCCGACCGCGAGCCGCGCCTCGTTCATCATCACGAACATGGCCTGCAGGCCACGATTGGCTTCGCCGATCAGGAAGCCGGTCGCGTTGTCGTAATTCATCACGCAGGTGGCGCTGGCCTTGATCCCCATCTTGTGCTCGAGCGAGCCGCAGGACACGCCGTTACGCGCACCGAGCGAGCCGTCGGCGTTCGGCAGGATTTTCGGCACGATGAACAGCGAGATGCCCTTGGTGCCCGCGGGCGCACCTTCGATGCGCGCGAGCACGAGATGGATGATGTTCTCGGTGAGATCCTGCTCGCCGCCGGAAATGAAAATCTTGGTACCGGTGATTTTGTAAGAGCCGTCGGGCTGCGGCATCGCCTTGGTGCGCAACAGGCCGAGATCGGTGCCGCAATGCGGCTCGGTGAGATTCATCGTGCCGGCCCATACGCCGGAGATGAGCTTCGGCAGATAGACTTTCTTTGCCGCATCCGAACCGTGCGCAAGCAGGGCCGCGACCGCGCCCTGCACGAGCCCCGGATACATCGAGAAAGCGAGATTGGCGGAGGCGAGGAATTCGTTGACCGCGACGGTGAGCGTGCCGGGCAGTCCCTGGCCGCCGAATTCGGCCGGCGCGGCGAGCCCGAGCCAACCGCCGTCCACCATCTGCCGGTAGGCTTCGCGGAATCCCTTGGGCGTCGTGACGCGGCCATCCTCGTGGCGCGTACATCCTTCCTCGTCGCCCGTACGGTTCAGAGGAGCGAGCACCTCGGTGCAGAACTTTCCGGCTTCTACGAGGATGGCTTCCACCACATCTGGTGTCGCCTCGGCAAACCCCGGCAAGTTGTTGAAGCGCTCGATTCGCAGCACGTCGTTGAGAATGAAGGTCACCTCGTCGACGGGCGCCTGATAGGTCGGCATGGTCGCAGTCCCCAAAGATCGAAAATCCGCGCGGCGGATCAATGGCTTGCCGTCGACTTTCCCCTGGCCTCCGGCGCCCGCCAGCATCGCAGACGCCACTTAACACCGCCGTAAAGGCGAAGATGCGGCCAACCCGCGGGTGGATGCAGGTCGGGCACGGCAGCGATTCTCCCTGCGATTCCCGCACTTTAACCAGTTATTTACCGTAACGCGAAAAAGTCGGGCGCGAGGACAGGTTCGTGCTTTCCGACCCTATCTCTCGGAGACGTTGGTTCAATTCGGACGCGCGGACAGACACTTCCGCCCGTCCGAGCGGGTGGGCGCATGAAATTCGGCGTATCGTGGAATGTCAGAGGCGTGCGGCCGGAGCTGCGCGACAGCGTGCGGCGGGCTGCCCGCCGTTCCGGTCTTTCCATCGGCGAATGGCTCAACCGCGCGATCGAGGACCAGACCGCGACGAATACGGATTCCTTCGATGATAACAGCGACATTGCGCAGAACCGCCTCGACGAAAGCCTCGACCGCATCGATCGCCGCCTCGACCAACTGATCGCGCGCGAGCGTGCCGGCTCCCCCTATCCGCCGCCTCCCCCGCCAAGCGCGCCGCAATACGCGCCGCCGCCGGTCGACCCGTGGCCGAACTCCATCGAGCAGGCCATCGCCGAAATTTCCGCGCGTCAGCACATGCTCGACGCCGGCTTTCCCGTGCCGGCCTCCCCGCCGCTGGCGCCTGCAATGGCGCCCGCTTTCGCTCCGTCGCCGGTTTATCCGCCCCATTACGAAGCTCCCGCTTACGCCCGGCGACATGAGCCCGTCCCGCGCTGGCCGGTGCAGGATTTGTCCGGCCTCGAACACCAGCTGCGCCGCATCACCGAACAGATCGAAGCGCTGCATCGGCCCCGCGACAACGAGGATATCGCCGCACTGCGCAAGGAATTGGCCGACATTGGCGCGCGCGTCGCCGACGCAGCGCCGCAGCGCGCAATCGAAGCGCTCGAAAGCGAAATCCGCAAGCTCGCCGAGCGCATTGTCGACAGCCGCCAGGCGGGCATCGATCCCGCCGCGATCCAGAATATCGAGCACGGGCTCGCCGAAGTCCGCGATGGCTTGCGCGACCTTCGCCCGGCCGAGAGCCTCGCCGGCTTCGAAAGCGCGATCCGCAACCTCTCCGACCGCATCGACCAGATGGGCGCGAGCAGCCAGGATCCGACCTTCCTCAAACAGCTCGAAGCGGCCATCGCCGCGCTGCGCGGAATCGTTTCGCATGTCGCCTCCAACGATTCGCTCGGCAAGCTGGCCGGCGAAATGCAGGCCCTGTCGCAGAAAATCGACAGCGTAGCTGCCGCCCCCACAAGTGCCGGTGCGGTATCGGGGATCGAACAGCGCCTTGCTGCGCTGTCCGATCAGATCAAGCAGAGCATGAGCGGCAACCCGCTGCCGCCGCGCGTCGAGGCGCTGCTGAAGAGCTTCACCGAGCGGCTCGATCGCGGCGAATTGACCAGCGGCGAGCAGTTTGCGCTCGGCACGCTCGAGGACCGCATTGTCCATCTTGCCTCGAAGCTCGACGCTTCGGATGCAAAGCTCAGCCAGTTGAACGCGATCGAGCGCGGGCTGGCTGACCTGCTGGTGCGGATCGAGGAAATGCGTGGCGCCCCTTCGAGCGTCGCGCGCGAAGCGCAAACTCCGCCCGCTGCGCTCGACAATCTCAAGCGCGACCTGGCGCGAGCACAGGACTCGATCGAAGCGGTGCACGGTACGGTCGATGCGGTCGTCGACCGGCTCGCCACGATTGAAACCGTCCGGTCGGACCTGAAAATCGCTTCCGCGCCGTCGCCGGATGCCGGTCCCGGCATCGGAATGGACCAGCAGCCCCCGCTCGCCCCCGGCGCAGGTTCGAGACCGGTCTCCGCGCCTCCGGTAACAGCTCAGGTGATGCCACCCGCGACCATGCCGGCCGCCCAGCCGGCAAAGGCCGGGCCGCCGCCGGCGCGCCCGCGTGCGCCGATCGACCCTAGTCTGCCGCCCGACTATCCGCTCGAGCCCGGTTCGGGCGTGCCGCGCGAGCGCGGCGGTTCGGCCGCCGAACGCATCGCGGCCTCCGAAGCGGCGCTCGGCATGCCGCAGGCGTCTTCGGGCTCCGGCTCGATGAATTTCATCGCCGCCGCACGACGCGCAGCGCAGGCCGCAGCCCCCGAATCCGGCTCATCCGTCAAGGGCAAGGAAAAGGCGAAGGACGGAGCTTCCGAAAAGACCCATAAGACGCTGGGCCAGAAGGTGCGCTCCCTGATCGCGGGTGCGAGCGCGATCCTGATCGTCGTCGCCGGCTTGCGCATTGCGCTCAACATGCTCGACCCCGATACGCGCGCGGTAGTTGAAGCCTCGCTGCCTATCGTTACGTCGCAACAGCAGGCGGGGTTGATGCGCGAGAATCCCGCCTCGCAGGACGACGCGGACGACGGCAAGACGGCAGACCCGGGCGTTTCTCCGTCTTCCGCTCCGCAGGCGCCGACGAGCATTGCCGCCCGCGAGCCCGAGACCGAAGTCACGGGATCGGTTTCACGCACCGACCAGATCACGCCGCCGGCACCGGCCCAGACGACGATCCCGTTTGCCGCACCGCATCCGGATGCCAAGCCCTCGGATAAACTGCCGGTCGCGCTTCAGAATGCCGGCGCCGCCGGCGACCCGGCTGCCGCCTACGAGATCGCCATGCGCCACCTCGAAGGCCGCGGCGTGCCGCAGGATGTCGAGGAAGGCGCGCGCTGGCTCGCACGCGCCGCCCACGCCGGGCTCGCGCCCGCACAATTCCGGCTCGGCAGCCTCTACGAAAAGGGCCAGGGCCTGAAGAAGAACCTCGACACCGCCCGTCAGCTCTACAAGGCGGCGGCCGACAAAGGCAACGCCAAGGCGATGCATAATCTGGCCGTGCTGCATGCCGAGGGCCATCAGGGCAAAACCGATTACCGGACCGCCGCGCTCTGGTTCCGAAAAGCCGCAGACCGCGGCATCGCCGACAGCCAATACAATCTCGGCATCCTTTACGCCCGCGGTATCGGCGTCGAACAAAATCTCGCCGAGTCCTTCAAATGGTTCTCCCTCGCCGCCAACCAGGGCGACAAGGAAGCCGCCAAGAAACGCGACGACGTGGCAGCGCGGCTCGACCCGGAAGCATTGATGGCGGCGCGGCTGGCCATCCAGACCTTCACCGTGGCACCGCAGCCGGCCGAGGCGATCAACGTGCGGGTCCCCGAAGGCGGATGGGACAAGGCGAACGCGACCGCCAAGCCGCCCAAGAAGCCGCGGCATATCGCGCCGATGCGGATCACTCCGTCGTGAAGGCAAAACCCTTCACCAAGCGCGCATAAATAGATCGACTCTTCCGCAGGATTCTGTACCGATGGCACGCGGTGGCGCCGCGGCCGATGCGCGAGTATTGCCCCGGTTCTGCCGCGATCCGTCAGCGAGCACCCCCGCGCCCACAGGCAGACCGACTCGTGCAAATCTACCTTCCGATCGCCGATATACCGGTCAACGTGCTGGTCGTGCTCGCGATGGGGCTCACGGTCGGATTCATTTCCGGCATGTTCGGCGTCGGCGGCGGATTTCTGATGACGCCGCTCCTCATCTTCATCGGCGTGCCGCCGGCGGTGGCGGTCGCAAGCGTGACCAGCCACATCGCGGCCTCGTCGTTCTCAGGCGCGATCAGCTACTGGCGGCGGCGGGCGCTCGATAGCCTGCTTGCCGCGGTCCTGCTCTCGGGCGGTCTCGTCGGCACGCTCGCCGGCGTCTGGCTGTTCACGAAACTGCGTTCGCTCGACATGCTCGATCTGATGATCGGCCTGTCCTACGTGTCGCTGCTGTCGATCGTCGGCGGACTGATGGTGTTCGAGAGCGTGCGCGCCATCGTGCGCAGCCTGCACGGCCAGCCCGCCGTGCCGCGCCGGCCCGGAAGCCATAGCTGGTTTCATGGGTTGCCGCTCAAGATGCGGTTCAAGGTCTCCCGCATCTATGTCTCGGCCATCCCGGTCGCGCTGATCGGCTTCGTCATCGGATTCATCGGCGCCATTATGGGCATCGGCGGCGGCTTCCTGCTGGTCCCGATGCTGATCTATTTCCTGCGCGTGCCGACATCGACCGTCATCGGCACCTCCACGGTGCTCACGCTGGTGACCATGGCCGCGGCGACCGTGCTGCATGCCATGACGAACCATCTCGTCGACGCCCTGCTGGCACTGATCCTGATGATCGGCGGCGTCACCGGCGCGCAATTCGGCGCGCGCGCGGGGCAGAGGATGAGCGCGGAGCGATTGCGCCTGCTGCTCGGCATGATGGTATTGACGGTTGGCTTCCGTTTCGCGCTCGACTTCCTGATCGAGCCGCAGGAACTGTTCTCGCTGCGCATCGTCGGGGCCGGAGGATGATTCGGCCGCACACCCTTCTTGCCGTCATCGCGGCGCTCGCCGGCGGCGCAATCCCGGCGAGCGCCGAACGGCTCATCTCATCGCTGTCCACGCATCAGGTGCTGGTCGGCTCGAACTTCGCCGGCACCGAGCTCGTACTGTTCGGCTCGATCGAGCGCGATGCTGCGACCGTGCCGCGGCGCGGAGGGTACGATATCGTGGTCTCGGTGACCGGACCGCACGAGACCATGGTCGTCCGCCGCAAGAACCGCGTCTTCGGCATCTGGACGAACGCGCAGTCCTATACGTTCGATCGCACACCATCCTATCTTGCGGTCCTGAGCAACAAACCGCTGGACGCCATCGCACCAGCTGCGACGTTGCGGCGGCTGGAAATCGGCTTCGACAGCATCGCGCTCGCCCAGTCCGCATCCGCACTCGGCCTGTCTCCGCCCAATGAATTCCGTGAAGCCCTGCTCCGCCTGCGCAAGGAGCGCGGGCTTTACCGCGAGGACCCGGCTGCGGTGACATTTCTGACGCCGACTTTATTCCGGGCAAGCATCGTCATCCCGCCGGAATCGCAGATCGGAAATTACGAGGTCGACGTGAAGCTGTTCGCCGACGGCGTCTCGATTGCGAGGACGTCGTCGGCGCTCGAAATCGTGAAGGTGGGGCTGGAGCAGTTCATCGTCAGCGCGGCGCGCGATCATTCGTTCCTTTACGGAATCGCGACCCTGATGATGGCGCTGATGACCGGATGGTTCGCCTCGATCGTGTTCCGGCGCGATTGAGCACTCAATCAGGCAGGCAGCGGGACGCCGCGATCGCGTAAAGGCGCGAACGTCCCAGCATGTGGGCGGTGAAATCGAGCGCGCTGAACACGGCCGCAAAGGCGCGGTCGCGCACGTTCAGGCCGCCCGTCAATACGCCGAATGCCGGCATGATCAGGCGCTGTCCGTCGCAGGCGAAACATTTGCGGCTTACCGAACGGCCGCGCGCCCGCACGCGCGCGACCGGATGCAGGTGGCCGGCAACCTCGCCGCCATCGCACGCGGCGGCCGGTTCATGCCGGAACGTCAGCGAGCCGAAAACGACGCTGTCGCGAAATATGCCGCCGATGCCGATCGCGGGATCGGGATCGTGATTGCCGGAAATCCATATCCAGTCGCGACCCTGCTGCAGGGACAGCAACGTATCGCGGTCCGGCCCGTTGAGCCGTTGCGGCGCGTCATCGTCATGGAAACTATCGCCGAGCGCGATCACGGCGCGCGGGACGTATCGCCGCACGACGTCCGCAAGCCGCGCCAGCGTCGTCGCCGTGTCATAGGGCGGGAGGAAAACGCCGCGCCGCGCAAAGCTCGATGCTTTTTCCAGATGCAGGTCCGATACGACGAGCAGGCGCTCGTGCGGCCAATACAGCGCGCCGTCGGCATCGCCGACGAACGCCTGTCCGCCCAGAACGATCGCGCCGGCCTCAGGCGTCACGCATTGCCTCCCGTACCAGTTCGTCGGCCGTTTCCGCCAAAATTGCGTCGCCGGCCTCGCCATGGATGGTTTCACGCCCGATCTCCAGCATGACCGGCACGGCGAGCGGCGACACCCGCTCAAGCCGTTTATGGACGATTCGGCCTTTGACGCGCGACAGCATTTCGCCGAGGCGGCGAATGTCGAGCAACCCGGTCGCCGCATCCGCGCGCGCGGCGCGCAGGAGGATGTGATCGGGCTGGTGCTTGCGCAGCACGTCATAAATCAGATCCGTCGAGACCGTGACCTGACGACGCGTCTTTTCCTTGCCCGGGAACCGCCGCTCGATCAGCCCGGCGATCACCGCGTTCGAGCGGAAGGTGCGCTTCATCATGACGCTTTCGGCGAGCCAGGCTTCCAGGTCGTCGCCGAGCATGTCCACCTCGAACAGATCGGCGAGCCGCAGCCGTCCGTCGGCGATATGCGCACCGACATCGCCGAGCCCCCAGACCGCAAGGGCATATTCGTTGGCGACGAAGCCGAGCGGCTTAAGGCGCGCACGTTCCATCCGGCGCGTCAACAGCATCCCGAGCGTCTGGTGCGCGAGGCGACCCTCGAACGGGTAGCAGACGAGATAGTGCCGCGACGCGCGCGGAAACGTCTCGACCAGCAATTCCTGCATCCCAGGCAATTGCGATCGGTAACGCTGGATGTCGAGCCATTCGCGCACGGTGGCCGGCAGCGGCGTCCATTGGCTGCGATCGGCCAGCAACCCGCGCACGCGCGCGGCAAGATAGGTCGAGAGCGGGAACTTGCCGCCGGCGTACGCCGGCACCTTGGGATCGCTTGCGTCCGTGCGCGAGACATAGATTTCATCCTCGACGATCGCTTCGTAACGCAGAATTTCGCCCGCAAAGACGAAGGTGTCGCCGGGCGCAAGACCTTCGGCGAAATATTCCTCGACCTCGCCGAGCACACGCCCGCCGCGCGCGATCGTCCCGCCCGGTCCCTTGCTCGAATGGCGGGAGCGGACAAGCCGCACTTTCAGCATCGTGCTTTCAACGATGGTGCCGACATTCATGCGCCAGGATTGCGCGAAGCGCGGATGAGCCACCCGCCACCGCCCGTCGCGGCCCTGCCTGATCTTGGCGAAGCGCTCATAGGCGCGCAGCGCATAGCCGCCGGTCGCGACGAAATTGACCGCCGCATCGAAGTCCGCGCGCGAAAAGCCGTGATAGGGAGCGGCCGTACGCACCTCGGCATAAAGCTGGTCGGCATCGAATGCCTCCGCGCAGGCGCAGCCGAGAATATGCTGCGCAAGCACGTCGAGCGCACCTTCTCGCAGCGGCGGCGTATCCTGCGCATTGTCGGCGACCGCCTCGATCGCGGCACGGCATTCCAGCACCTCGAACCGGTTGGCCGGCACAAGAATGCCGCGCGAAGGTTCGTCGAGCCGGTGATTGGCGCGGCCGATCCGCTGCAGAAGACGCGAGGAACCTTTCGGCGCACCGACATTGATAACGAGATCGATATCACCCCAGTCGACGCCGAGATCGAGCGAGGAGGTGCAGACCACCGCGCGCAACCGCCCTTTGGTCATGGCGTCTTCGACCTTGCGGCGCTGCGCGACATCAAGCGAGCCATGGTGCAGAGCGATGGCGAGGCCGTCATCATTGATCCCCCACAATTCGTGGAAGATCATCTCCGCCTGGCTGCGGGTATTGACGAAGACCAGCGTGGTCTTGTGTGCCTTGATGAGATTGTAGATGTCCGCCAGCGCATATCGCGCGGTGTGGCCGGCCCATGGCAGATCTTCGCCCGGTTCGAGCATCGAGACGTGCGGCTGCGCCCCGGCTTGCGCTATGACGAGGTCGGCTGCAGGCGCGTCCTCGCGCTGGGGCGCCAGATAGCGGCAGAGTTCCTGCGGGTCGGCGACGGTCGCCGACAGGCCGATCGATTGCAGACGCGGCGAGAGGCGGAACAGGCGGGCAAGCCCGAGCGCGAGCAGGTCGCCGCGCTTTGAGGTCACGAGCGCGTGCAATTCGTCGAGCACCACGCGCCTGAGCGAACCGAACAGATAGGGCGCGTCCGCGGAGCCGAGCAGAAGCGCAAGCTGTTCGGGGGTCGCAAGCAGAATGTCGGGCGGATTGCGGCGCTGGCGCGTGCGCTTGGAGACCGGCGTGTCGCCGGTGCGGGTCTCGATGCGCACCGACAGCCCGATCTCGCGCACCGGCGTTTCGAGATTGCGCGCGATATCGACGGCAAGCGCCTTCAGCGGCGAGATGTAGAGCGTGTGCAGTCCGCTAGCATTCGCGCGGCCATGCAACTCGACAAGGCTCGGCAGGAAGCCCGCAAGCGTCTTGCCGCCGCCCGTCGGCGCGATCAGAAGCGTTGAGCGGCCGGCACGCGCCTTCTCGACAAGCGCAAGCTGATGCGCGCGCGGCGCCCAGCCGCGCGCCGCAAACCAGCGACGGAACGGCTCCGGCAGAACAGCCGCAATTTCGTCCGAAGCCGTGCCGGGCGACGCGTGCGGTTCCGAACGGGCGCACAGGGAGGAAATGGGATTGTCCTCTTGCAGGAAAAGCCTGATCAGTTTTCGTCCGTGATATTGCGCGAGCGCCGGCGCTTAATTGTGGCGCGCAACCACAAGAAGACCGGGTACCGGCTCGCCCTTCTCCGTGCGCAACGTTATTTCACGCATGATAAGAAGCGCGAGCCCGGCGGAGGACAGGGTCGCGGACACATAGGAGCGCCCGTGCGCGAAGCGCAGACTGTTCTTCAGGATCGAGGCTTCCGCAACACCGGCTTCAAGCGTGAATGCGAACAAAGCCTCCGCGGCGAGAATACGGGCGACGGCGGAAAAGACCGGAGCCAGGTCCGCGACATAGACGAAGACGTCGGCCGCGATCACGAGATCGTAGCGGTTGCCGGCTGCACCGTCCGCCTCGAGAAATTCGAGCAGGTCGCCGATATGCAACCGATCGTAGATCGCCTTCCTGTGAGCCTGCGCAACCATGCCGGCAGACAAATCGACGCCGCAGAGGTGACCGGTCACCGGGCGGAAGCGCTCGCCGGCAAGCCCTGTCCCGCAACCTAGATCGAGAACGGCTGCTGCGCTCGGCCGACGCCTCTCATGATCGAAAACCTCCCGCACCGCCTCGAACAACAGCGCCGGCCGGTAATTGAGCCCCCCGACAAGCACCGAATCGAAGACCGGCGCGTATTGATCGAACAGCGAACGAATATAGGCAGGCGGCAATTCGGCGGTCTGCGCCGCGCCCAGACGAATGAGACACGGCAGCGCGCCGTGGCGGTCATGCGGATCGGCCGCACGCGCCTTCCGGTAAGCGTCGACGGCCTGTTTCCGTTCGCCCTGCTTCTCAAGAAGGCTTGCGAGCGCAAACCAGGCGGCGGCATAATCGGGGACGAGCTCAAGCACCTGCCGCAAAAGATCGATGGCGGCCGGAATTTCGCCGCGCACCTGGCAGTCGCGCGCCCATTCAAAGCGCCGGTCGGCGGCAAGATCGCCCGACGACATGGCCATGAAAGACGGCGGCTGAAACATATAGCTCCCGAACGCGGCCAAACGGCCCAACACGCTCTTATCTCAGGTCCGGTGCGGCTGAAAAGCTCTGCGTCTTCATGCCGGCTCCGCCTGCCGGATCAGAGGTATAGCCCGGGGGATGGACGTGCAGCAGAACCGCTCGTCGCAGATCGGCCCAACCGGCCGTCTCCGGCCTGCCAGCGAAAGCGGAAAAATTGGCGCAAGGCATTGAAAGCCGGCGCGCACGTCCTTTAATAGCGGGACGGCGGGCTCGCAAGAACCGGCGTGGGCCGGAAAATGGAGAGGTCATGTCGAACGACACCATCACCCGTTTTTTCGGTGGCCAGCCCCTGGCCGTGCTGTTCCGGCTTATCCTGCTGTCGATCCTGATCGGGTTCATCCTGCACGCCTTCAATTTCGACCCCTGGAATATCATCCAGAGCATCAAGGACCTGATCTGGCGAATCTGGAATCTCGGCTACGACGCCATCGATCTTGTGTGGCGCTATTTCATCCTCGGCGCGGTGATCGTGTTGCCGATCTGGCTGGTCGTACGCCTGATCAACACGCCGCGCGGCCGCTGACGCGGACATTTTTGTCGATTATGGGGGGCGCCGCTGCGATCAGGCAGGCCAGGGCTCCGCAGTCATGTCGGCGGCCTTGCCGCCGACGAGATCGCTCAATCTCTCGCAATCGTGCTGACGCATGGCGGCAAGAATGCCGGACTTGACCGCGGCGACGAGACCCAGACCCTCGAAAACGAGCGCGGTGTAAATCTGGATCAAACTCGCGCCTGCAAGGATTTTCTGCACCGCGGTGGCGCCTGAATCGATGCCACCGACCCCGATCAGCGGAAAGGCATCCTCCGCCCGCACATAGGTTTCCGCCAGCATCCGGGTCGAAAGCGCAAAGAGCGGGCGACCGGACAAGCCGCCCTGCTCGGTGGCCTTTACGTGCTCCCTCAGCGTCGGTGGCCGCGACAAAGTGGTGTTGCCGACGATCATGCCGTCCAGCTTGCGCGCCCGCGCGACGCCGACAATGTCGTCAAGCTCCGGCAGCGACAGGTCGGGCGCGATCTTCAGCAGCACGGGTACAGGCCCCGCCCGCGCGCGTACCCGGTCGCGCGCCTCGACGACGCGTCCCAGGAGATCGTTGAGCGCGCTCGCCTGCTGCAGGTCGCGCAGTCCCGGTGTATTGGGCGACGAGATATTGACGGTCAGATAGCTCGCCACCGGCGCAAAAGCCTCGATCAGGCGCACATAATCGATGACGCGGTTGGGGCTGTCGCGGTTGGCGCCGATATTGATTCCGACGATGCCGCCTCCGTCGGCGCGCCGCGCAAGCCGCGCCAGCACCGCCTCCATCCCCTCATTGTTGAAGCCGAGCCGGTTGATGATCGCCCGATCGGCATCGAGCCGGAAAATCCGCGGTCGCGGATTGCCGGTCTGCGGCCGGGGTGTCACGGTACCGATCTCGACGAAGCCAAATCCGAGCTTGAGAAGGGCGTCGGGTGCCTCCCCGTTCTTGTCGAACCCGGGAGCCACCCCGACCGGGTTGGGAAAATTCAGGCCAAATACACGGGTTTTCAGACGCGGATCGTCGGCCGACGTGGCCGGAAGCGGCGCAAACTTCAGGCCCGAAATAGCGAGCCGGTGCGCGTCTTCCGGATCCAGCGCCCGCAACAAGGGTCTGGCGAAGCGGTCGAACAAGCCGATCAAGAATCTCTCCGGGCAGGGTCGCGGGGACGGTATCGACGCCTTTGCGCTTGTTCAAGAAAGCCGGCGCGGATTACGCTGGACAGACCTGCCGGAACGCACTAACGGATGTAGGATAAAAGTCATAGGAACGGGCACCCATGGCGGCACAGTCCATGCTTACGCATGCCCAGATCTGGGCAGGTATTGACCGCCTGGCGGCACGGGCCGGCCTTTCTCCGTCCGGTCTGGCCAAGAAAGCCGGTCTCGACCCGACCACCTTCAACAAATCCAAACGAATCACCCCCGATGGCCGCGCCCGCTGGCCCTCCACCGAATCGATCGCCAAGGCGCTGGCCGCCAGCGGCACCACGGTCGACACCTTCATCACCCTGCTCACCGACAGCGGCAAGGCAGTTATCCAGGCGGTGCCGCTGATCGGCTTCGCGGAAGCCGGGGGCGGCGGCTATTTCGACGACGGCGGCTTTCCGGTCGGCAAAGGCTGGGACGAGATCGCCTTTCCGTCGGTCACCGACGAGCACGCCTATGCGCTGGAAATTTCCGGCAATTCGATGGAGCCGGCCTATCGCAAGGGCGACGTGATCGTCGTTTCGCCCGCGGCTCCGATCCGCCGCGGGGACCGCGTCGTGGT
This sequence comes from Pseudorhodoplanes sp., assembly GCA_019187085.1. Lineage (GTDB taxonomy): Bacteria > Pseudomonadota > Alphaproteobacteria > Rhizobiales > Xanthobacteraceae > Pseudorhodoplanes. Next base: position 312,419 of record JABARS010000001.1, read on the forward strand.
CAAGACCCGCAAGGGCGAGGTGATGGTCAAACAGCTCAACCGTCGCACAAGCAAGACGATCGAGCTGCAATCCCTGAACGCCGATCATCCCGATCGCACGATTTCTCCGGGCGACGTGCTGTGGATCGCGCGTATCGTCTGGGCAAGCCAGTAATTTCCTTCTCCTGTTTTTTATGTATCCTTCATGCGTGGTGCACATTCTGCGCGTCCGTTTTCGTTCCATGCATCGATATTCCTGCTTTTGGAATTTCAGGGGAGCGACATGAATCGACGCAGCGCACTCAAAGGAATACTTGGTGCTGTACTCTGTCCGCTCTGCGCAAAAGGAGGCTTCGCCGCGGAGGGCGCCCACTGGAGTTACGAGGGCAATACCGGGCCCGCGAAATGGGGCGAGATCGATAATGCAAGCCGGGTCTGCTCGGTCGGCGTCCAGCAATCGCCGATCGACATCAAGGGTTCAATCGACGCAAAACTGCCGCCGCTGCAATTCGTCTGGAGCAAGCGCGCGGGCACGATCGTCAATAATGGCCACACTATCCAGCTCGATTTTCCGGAGGGCAATACGCTCTCGATCGAGCGTCAGAAATATGCGCTGCTGCAGATGCATTTCCACCGCCCCAGCGAGCACATGATCGGCGGCAAAGGTTATCCGATGGAGGTGCATTTCGTTCACCGCAGCGCGGCGGGCAGCCTTGCGGTCGTCGGCATCCTCATGACCGCCGGAAAGCCAAATGCGGCGTTCAATCGCATCGTACAGTCGATGCCGCAGAAGAAAGGCCATGCGGCCGCGGATCCCGCAATCGATCCGATGGCGCTGCTACCGGACCGGCACAGCTATTATCGCTACTCCGGATCGCTGACCACGCCGCCCTGCAGCGAGACGGTCGACTGGCACCTTCTGATCGAACCTGTCTCGGTTGCCGAAGCCGACATCGCCGCTTTCGCAAAACTCTATCCGATGAATGCGCGGCCGGTGCAGCCGCCGCACCGGCGATTCCTGCTCAAGTCCGGCTGAGGCGACCGTCAGGCCGAGCGCGCCAAGGCACCGTCGATCATCTCGACGGTATTCTTGAGCCCATAGACGGCAACGAACGAGCCGAAACGCGGGCCCTTCTCCTGACCGAGCAGGACCTGATAGAGCATGTTGAACCATTCGAGCGATACGCCCGGACGGCCGTCCTTTCCCTTCTTCTTCTCGTCGAGAAACGGCTCGCGGCGACCCACTTCATAGACGACGTTCTGGATATCTTCGGCGCTCGTGTCCGGCGCGAGCTGCGAGAGCGCGTCACGCAGGTCGATGAGCGCGGCACGCTCCTGTTCACCCGGCTCGCGATAGGTCTTCGTCGGCAGCACGAAGTCGCGGAAATAATGGATCGCGTAATCCACGAGCTGATTGAGCTTGGGATGCGTCTGCGGCGTGACCCCCGGCCGATAGCGGCCGATGAAGCCCCATAGCGTTCCGGCATTCTCCGCGTTCGACGACGAGACCAGCGCGAGCAGCATTGCGAATGTGACCGGCATGTCGATCTTTGGCGGGCGTCCCGAATGGATATGCCAGACGGGATTGGACAGCCGCTGCCGGTCGTCCTGACGCTGATAGGCGTCGAGATACTGATGATATTCGTCGACGTGGCGTGGAATGACGTCGAAATAGAGCCGCTTGGCCGCTTTCGGCTCGCGGTACATGAACAGCGACAGCGATTCCGGGCTCGCGTAGCGCAGCCATTCGTCGATCGTCAGCCCATTGCCCTTGGACTTTGAAATCTTCTGCCCCTTCTCGTCGAGGAACAGCTCGTAATTGAACCCTTCCGGCGGCAGGCCGCCGATGGCACGGCAGATTTCGCCCGACAGCTTGACGGAATCGATCAGATCCTTGCCGGCCATTTCGTAATCGATCCCGAGCGCCACCCAGCGCATGGCCCAATCCGGCTTCCATTGCAGCTTGCAGCGTCCGCCCGTGACCGGCGTCGTCACCTTTTCGTTCGTGTCCGGATCCTCATAGGTGATGGTGCCGGCTTTGGCATCGTGGGCGATCACCGGCACCTGCAGCACGATGCCGGTACGCTCGGAAATCGGCAGGAACGGCGAATAGGTCTGCGCCCGCTCCTCGCGCAGCGAGGGCAACATGATTCCCATCACCGCATCGAAATGCGACAGGACCCGCAGCAGCGTCTCGTCAAAGCGACCCGAACGATAGCAAGTCGTTGCCGACATGAACTCGTATTCAAATCCGAACGTGTCGAGGAAGGCCCGCAACCGCGCATTGTTGTGCTCGCCGAAACTCGGATGCGTACCGAACGGATCGGGCACCTTCGTCAGCGACTTGCCGAGATGCTCGGCGACCATGTCCTTGTTGGGAATGTTGTCGGGCACCTTGCGCAGCCCGTCCATGTCGTCGGAGAAGGCGATGAGACGCGTTTTCACCTTGTCGTCGGTCAACACGCGAAAGGCGTGACGCACCATGGTGGTGCGCGCCACCTCTCCGAACGTCCCGATATGCGGAAGGCCGGAGGGGCCGTAGCCGGTCGCGAAAATGATCTCGTCCTTCGGCCGCTTCTTCAGGCGCGCGACGATCTTGCGCGCTTCCTCGAAGGGCCAGGCGCTCGATTGCTCGGCTATCTCCCGCAGATTTAATGCAATTTCGCTCACCGCCATCATGCTCTCCTGATGCGGACGTTTAGGTGACGACGGCCCTTGCCGTCAAATCGGATGTCAGAAAGGGCTGACCGGGAAATAGCGCAGCCACAGGTCGGTCAATTGACCCTTTTCCCACAACCGGAACAGGGCCCAGTTCAAAGCCAGACGCAACGTGTCGTTGCCGCGACGCACCGCAATGCCGACACCCTCGCCGAAAAAATGGCTGTTGAAGAAGGGGCCGCCGGCGAAAGCGCAGCAGCCGACCGATTCCGTCCCGTTGATCCAGAAGGACAGGGCGATCGCGTCCCCGAAAATGTAATCGACTTCCGCGCGCCGCAGCGCGTCGCGCGTGGCCTGCGCCGACGGATAGGGCCGCAGCTCGGCTTCGGTGAATAGAAGCTTCAGATAGGCTTCGTGCGCCGAGCCGGCGACGACGGCCACCTTCTTGCCTTCCAGAAGCTCGGGCCGTACCTCGCCGGCGGCGGCGTCCCGCCGCGCCACGAAACGCGCCGGCACGCGATAATAGGGATCGGTGAAGTCCAGGATTTTGCGGGTGGCCGGCGTCACGGCGATGGAAGCGATCAGGGCATCGCCGCGATTGGCTGCAAGCGCCGGCACCAGGGTATCGAACCGGCGCATCTGGATCGTGCACTGGATCTGCAACTCGTCGCAGACCGCGCGCGCCAGATCGACATTGAACCCAGTCGGATTGCCATCCGGGCGCGCATAATTGAACGGCGGATAATCGGTTTCGGTCAAAAAGCGGATCAGCGTCAGGCGCGACAGATCCGGCCTTTCGGGCCGCCGCCGCGGGTCCCAGAAGCCGGGATAGGCGGGAGTGGCAGCCGGCTGGACGGCCGGCAGGCTTTGGGCCGATGCGGCCTCCGGCGAGATCGATGCCAGCGCCAGCGCCAGCGCGCCGGCCGCAAGGCCGCGCCAAGCCCCCTTGTATCGACGGGGCGATATGGAAAAATGCCTAAGCTGCATCTCGATAACTTTGTGCCGCCGCGTCCGCTTATAGACCAATCGTGGTGGCGTAACAGTGGTCTGCGTTGCGGGGCGGGATGAATTGGGGGCGTTTTGCGCCAGCGGCAGGCTGGTCCGGAGGCGTGGGGGCGGTCGAGACCGATCCCGCCCTTTTGCGGCAATTTGCCGACCGCGTCCGCAGCCGCCTTGTCCGCTGCCACGAAATCGAATGCGTCCGTCACCGGATCTCGCCCGGCATCCTGGCCGCCGCCGAATTGCGGGCCGCCGAGATCGGCACCGGAGCCGACCAGGTCCTGATCGCCGAGGGTCACATCACGGAAGAGGCTTATGCCGTCGACCTGGCGCGCTGGCTCGGCCTGAGCTTCGAACCGCTGGACGGCCTCGGTCGCAGCCAGGTGCCGATCGACGATGTCGATCTGATGCAGGCCGTGGCCGCGCGGACCCTGCCGCTGATCGTCGATGGCAGGCTTGTTCTGACGGTGGTGCTGCGCGCAGACGCCGCCCGCCATCTCGTGACCTTCCTGTCCGCCCACCCCCAGTTGGCGCCACAGGTGCGCATTACCACGATGGAGCGGCTGCAGCGCTTCGTCTTCCATCATGCGGCGGACGTGATCGAATACCGCGCCGCGCATGCGCTGAAAGCCGAATTTCCCGCCTATTCGGCCGGCACGCGCGGCGGCGGCCGGCTCGCTGCGCTGACCGCTGCCGCCGCCGTCCTCGGCGCGGCCCTATGGTTCAATGCTAGGGCCGTTATCACCGCGGTCGACATCGCTTTGGCCCTGATCTTTCTCGGCTGGACCGGCCTGCGCCTTCTGGGCGCGCTCACCACCGGCCTGATGTGGCGCCGCCGCGCGCATCTGTCCGACATCGAACTGCCGGCTTACTCCATCATCGTCGCCCTCTATCGCGAGGCCGCCGCCGTGCCCCAGCTTCTGCAGGCGCTGCGGAGGCTCGACTATCCGCCCGAGAAGCTCGACATCAAGCTGGTGCTCGAACCCGACGACCAGGAAACGCTGCTCGCGATTTCAAAGTGCGGACTGAATTACCCGCTGGAAATTATCTTTGCGCCGACGGCCGCGCCGCGCACGAAACCGAAGGCACTCAATGCGGCCTTGCCGTTCGCGCGCGGCTCCCTAATCGCGGTCTATGACGCCGAGGACCGGCCGGAGCGCGACCAGTTGCGCAGTGCGGCCGAGGCTTTCATGACTCACGATTGGCGGCTCGCCTGCGTGCAGGCGCGTCTTACGATCGACAACACGGCCGATAGCTGGCTGACGCGCATGTTCACGGCCGAATATGCCGGCCTGTTCGATGTCTTCCTGCCCGGACTTGCGCTGTGGCAACTGCCGCTACCACTCGGAGGATCGTCGAACCATTTCCGCGCCGAGGCCCTGCGGCGGGCCGGCGCCTGGGATCCGCACAATGTAACGGAAGATGCCGATCTCGGCATGCGGCTGGCCCGCATGGGCTACCGCACGGCGATGATTTCCTCTTCGACCTACGAAGAGGCGCCGGCACGGTTCGGGCCCTGGCTGCGGCAACGCACGCGCTGGTTCAAGGGCTGGATGCAGACGTGGCTCGTTCACATGCGACATCCGGTCCGGCTCGTTCGCGAGCTTGGGTTTCCCGGCTTTGCCGTGTTCCAGCTCGTTGTCGGCGGCACGGTGCTCGCATCTCTCGTGCATCTGATCTTTGCAGCCGCGCTCGCCTGGGAATTATCGGCCGGAGCCGGGCTTCTTCGCGACAAGGCCGTTACCGATCTCGTCATAACCGGCTTGCACGGCACGACGCTGATCACCGGTTATGCGATTTCTGGCGTGCTCGCCATGATCGGGCTCGCACGCCGGCGCCTGCTGCGATTCGGTTGGGCGCTCGCGCTGATGCCGCTCTACTGGCTGCTGCTGTCGCTTGCAGCGTGGCGCGCACTGTTCCAGTTCGTCGTCGCTCCCTACCGCTGGGAAAAGACCGAGCACGGCCGCGCGGTCACCTCGCGGCTCGGCGGATACGGCAAACGCTCCGGCGCTACAGATACTTTCGCAGGTCGGCGGCGGCGGCCTCGGGCGGACGCTTGAGGTTGAACGGCGCGACGAAGCGGCCTTCCTTGTCCATCAGATAGACCAGCGCGGTGTGGTCCATCGTGTAATCCCCGCCATCGAGCGGCACCTTCTTGGCGTAGACGCGATAGGCGCGCTGCATGTCCGCGAGTGCCTTCTCGTCGCCGGTCAGGCCGCGCAGATGCGGATCGAAGCTCGACAGATAATCCTTGAGCTTGGCCTGGGTGTCGCGCTCGGGATCGACGGTGACGAACAAGGCGGCGGTGCGGTCGGCGTCGGGGCCGAGCGCGCGCATCACTTCCGAAACGTCGAATAGCGCGGTCGGGCAAACGTCCGGGCAGTGCGTGAAGCCAAAGAAAACAAGGAACGGGCGACCCTTCAGAGACTGATCGGTGACTTCATTGCCGTTATGGTCGATCAGCCTGAACGGGCCGCCGATTGCCGAAGCGACCTGGACGGTGGGCGATTGCATGCGGCCGGAAATGATCAAGGCCACGCTGACGAACATCATCAGGCCGGTCAGAAACGCCGATATGACGAGAATAATGCGGGTCGTACGCGCACTCATCGGGTCGCATTCCCTTTTCTTGCTTTGCATCCGGACCGGGATCGGCCCCGTTTAAGCCGGGCTGCGGGCCGGGCACCTTGATTTTACGCGATCGCGCCGCCGAACCGGCTTCGGCGGATCGCGCGCTAGAAGCAGGCGGCAATGCCCGCGAGGATCATTTCGTAGAATACTGCGGTTCCGTAATGGACCCAGAGCGCAAGCGTGCCCGCCACCATTGCCGTCGCGATGGCGACGGCAAGCCAGATCGGCCAGAACGTACGCGGTGCAGATCGAATGCCGGTTTCGGACATCGTATTCCCGTCGATCGGCGGCGCCGGGCCCGGGCGGCCTTACCGTGTCTTCAGATAGGGCGGAAAGAAGCCTCAGGCAACCGCTGCGACACCTTGGCCGGCCGGCCCGGTGGCCTGAAGCGCGGCGGCAAGGCCGGCCACAGGGGCGCGTCAGGGGGGAAGCGAAAACGGGATGCGGTCAGGCGAGGCTGGAGCGGGCGATGGGAATCGAACCCACGACATACAGCTTGGGAAGCTGTCGTTCTACCACTGAACTACGCCCGCGCCGCAAGAGCCGCGTTGTTTTTACCCGATCGCAGGGGCACTGCCTAGCAGCGAATAAAAAGCGCATAAATGTGCGGGCATTTTCCCCGCTCGCGGGCGGTAGCAGAGGACGCTTTGTCGTGCGCATTTTCCGGATCGGCCGGCGAGAATGCCGGTCGCCATCCCCACTGCAGGGCCATGACCTGCCGCCATGGCCCCACAGCTTATGGGAAGCACATTGATCTCGCACAGGCATCCCACAGCAACCCGGCGCCGGAGCCCGGACGTCGGCTAAGCCGCGCGAAAATCTCGGCCGAGTTACTGGGCCGGCCGCATAACCAGCCTGAATTCAGCATTATCGAACGGAATCTTGCCGGCGGCGCATGCCTCCATCCAGCCCGGCAATTCGCCATTCTCGATGTGAACGCCACGAACCATGCCGAGATCGAAACACCTATTCCAGCTCACGTCCATCGGCGCGTGCTGTTTGGTTTGCTTTTTCGCCGCCAAAGCCGGCGTAACGCCCGCCACGCTCAGCAACGCGGCAGCCAATGTCACGTAGCGCATATTCGGTCTCCGAAAGATTTTGTTTCGAAAACGGACCGCGTGCTGCGCGGAAACCGAATTCGGCGATCATGCCGATCGTCAAAAATATGATCAGCGTCGCAACGTTGGTTGCTAATGCAGAGCGCGATCGCAGGAAATAATCGACGAAATGTAATCGGTGCCGCAGCGGATATCTTCTTCATTAAATTGCGACGCGCACATGAAATCGCAACTGTGTGCAGGCGCGCCGCAGATTTCCGCAGTTATGTCGGCTTTACGCGCGAAAATGCTTCGACAGTTTCAGGCTCTGGGCCTGATAGTTCGAGCCGATCCCCTGACCATAGAGTCTGGACGGACGCGCCTGCATTCGCTCGTAGACGAGGCGCCCCACAATCTGGCTGTGTTCGAGGATAAACGGCACTTCCCGCGAGCGCACTTCAAGCACCGCGCGCGCCCCGCGCCCGCCCACGCCGGCATGGCCAAAGCCGGGATCGAAGAAACCCGCATAATGGACGCGGAACTCGCCAACCAGCGGATCGAACGGCACCATCTCGGCGGCGAAATCCGGCGGGACCTGTACCGCTTCCTTCGAGGCGAGAATGTAGAACTCGTTCGGGTCGAGGATCAGGCTGCGGTCGCGCCGCGCCGTCATCGGTTCCCAGAAATCGGCGACGTCGTAGCCGCTGCGGCGATCAACGTCGATCAGGCCGGTATGGCGCTTGGCACGATAGCCGATCAGCCCGTCGGCGCCGAACCCCGACAGGTCGACGCCGACCGCGATGCCCTCGCTCACGTCGGCATGATCGCTGTCGACGAGCTTCTCGCGCGCGTGCAGCGCGCGCAGCGCTGCCGCGTCGAGCGTAGCCTGTCCGCGCCGGAAGCGGATCTGCGAAAGACGCGAGCCCTCGCGCACCAGCACGGGAAAGGTGCGCGGACTGATCTCTGCGTAAAGCGGACCCCGGTAACCGGCCTCGATACGGTCGAAGCTGCGTGCGCGGTCCGCGATCACGCGCGTGAACACGTCAAGTCGACCGGTCGAGCTTTTGGGGTTCGTGGAAGCCGCGACATCCGGCGGCAAGGCGAGTTGCTCGCACAGCGGCACGATATGGACGCAGCCGGTTTCCAGCACCGCGCCTTCGGACAGGTCGATCGTATGCAGCGTCAGCGCCTCGATCCGGTCGAGGACGTTGCTGGCCATGCCGGGCAGGAAGCTCGCGCGCACGCGATAGGCGACCGGACCGAGCCGCAGATCGAGACTCGCCGGTTGTATCTGGTCGTCGGCAAAGGGATGCGCATAGCGGATCGCGCCCGCATCCGCAAGCGCGGCAATCATGTGGTCCGGGAAAATGCCCTCGCCGCCCGATGCCGAAGTCGACGTCACGTTGATCCAGTCCCCGCTCCCGGCCCGGCAGATGTAGCGTGGCCGCGCCCGCGCTCAAAGGGAATGAGCCCGGCCGCACACAAGTATTTCGGAGAAGTATCTCGGACGAAGTGCGACCCGACCCCGGCGGGCCGGGTCAGCGCGGCGCGTGAACACCGGCCGTGAGCGTGGAGCGCGTCGCGGCCTCGGCGATATCGCCCGCCAGCAGCCTGGCCAGACAGCCATAGCTCCAGTCGTTCAGATGCAGTTCATCCGGGGACAGGAAGCGCTCGAACGGCATCCGTTCGTGCTGATACCAGTGCCGCATCACGGCAAAGCGGCGGAATAGGTTGACGTTTTCTTTCTTGGCCGTAAGCGCGATCAGATCGACCATGCCGTCCGCGTCAGGCTTGGCCAGCACCTTGGGCGCGAATTGCGGATCAATCAGGATAATGTCGGCGCCGGCCCGCTTCAGCCGCGCGAGGCCGTCGTGGATCAGCGCCGCCGCCGGCTGCAGCGGCTGATCGCGCAGGACCGAATTGGTGCCGACCTGCCAGATCACGACGTCGGGATTCTCCGCGATCACGGCTGTGTCGAAGCGCGCGATCATGTCGCGCGTCACCTCGCCGTTCACGCCCTGGTTCAGCACTGAAATCGAAGCGTGGGGGAATGCCGCCGCAAGCTCGGCTGCGAGCCGGCTCGGATACGAATGCGCCGGGGAGCTTGCGCCGGCACCCGCGGTCGAAGACGAGCCGATCGCGACGATCTTGACCGGCAAGCCCGCGGCGAGACGGCGCGCCGTACGCGGCAGCGGATTGACAAACCTGCCAAGGCCGGCGGGTGCGCTGCATCCTGCAAGCGGTGCCGGCGCATCGGCGACGCTTTCCTGCGCGCGTATAGGCTGTGGCAGGGCAACGAGAAACAAGCTTGCGGCAAGAACCGCGCTCGGACGAAACGGCAGCGTCATGATTGCTATTGCCCTGCCTGCCCGTCCGGTTTTTCAAGCTTTGCCGCATCAAAAATCAACGCGGCGAGCGCGCGTCCGAGACAATCATGCACCTTCACGGCCAGTCCGCGATCCTTGCCGGCGGCATAGAAATCGAATGCGCCGACATCGTTCCAGTACCGCATCAGCGCGAGGCGATCGAACAACGGTACATCGCGCTCGCGCGCGACGGCTCGCATACTGTCGGCATAGGCTGCAATGTGGATCATGGACTCGGTACGCGGACTGTATTGCATGTTGATCAGGACAACGTCCGCACCGCCAGCCTGCAAATCCGCCACGCCGTCTTCGAGCGTCTCCCGAAACTGCGCCGGATCAACGCCCCGGATAGCATCAAACGTCCCTGTCTGCCACAATACCAAAGCGGGCTTTATCTCTGCCAGCAGTTTTTTGAGTTCCCCGGCCATATCGGCGGTCGTTCGCCGCGATTTCGCCAGAGAAACGACGTTAACCATCACACCCGGAAGGCGTCGCGACAGCGCCGCCTGCAGGCGTGCCGGATAGGCACTGGAACCGCCGTCTGGGCCCGCGAGGGCCGACGACGCGGTTCCAAGCACGGCAATGTCGAGACGCTTGTTATCCTGCACCGCCTGGGCGACGCGCTTGAGCTCGCTGTCGCTGAACAGAAGATAAGCCGGCAGGTCGCACGAATCCGGAGCCTGCGCGTGCGCGCTTCCCGTCCACGCAAACAGCAGCGCCGCGAGGAACACAATCGTCTTCACGTCTCGCGTCTTCACGTCTCGCCTCCCGCAAGATCGGCGCGCGCGGCCTGCGGGCGCGCGGTCGCCTTGCGCCCCTCCACCCGCTTGTACCAGGCGATCAGCCAGGCCGCTGCGATCATCAATGCAATGCCGACGACGCTGACCACGATCTGCATGACTGTTCCGCCTGCGAACTCCACTTTCGCGAAATGCGCGGCGAATGACAGAAACACGCCGATGCAGAAGATTTCGAGCGAATGCTGCCCGCACAGGATCGCCGGACGCAGCAACGGCGAGGTGAGCCCAGACCAGGTGCGCGGCACAAAATAGACCGTCACGGCCGCGAGCGCCAGAAAGTGCGCGAAGCGCAGGACGTCGAGATTCGTCTTGCTGATCGGATACATCTGGTCGGACAGCCATTTCGGCATGAACAAATACTCAAGACGGGGGAAATACCACGTCATCGTTACAAAAAAGCCAAACAGCAAATAGGCCACCGCCAGGCTCAATGTGATGCGCGAGCGCAGCAGGCCGCCGAGCCTCTCCGCGCCGCCGAGCGCGCACCAGGCCCCGAACACGAACAGCAATTGCCAGGCGAACGGATTGAAGAACCAGTAGCCGCTCGGATAGGCGGGGAAATTCCAGCCAAACTCCCATGCCGCCGCATAGATGATTGCCGAGGCGGCCAGTGCCGTCGTCGGCCATCGTAACAGAAGCCACAGGAGTGGCGGGAAGAGCAGCAGCAGGACGATATAGAGCGGCAGCACGTCCATGTTCGCCGGCTTGAATTTCAGCAGCAAGGCCTCGACGATCGTGACGTCGGGTTGCTGCAGGAAATCCAGGATTCCCATCTCTTCGGCATAGAGCGGATTCTGGAACCCGCGCGCGACATAGGCGATCTGCGCCAGATAGATCGTGAACAAAAAGACGTGTGCGATATAGATCTGCCAGGCGCGCTTGTAGACGCGCGCGCCGGCAATCACAAATCCGCGCTCGCGCATGGCGCGGCCATAGACGAAGGCGGCAGTATAGCCAGAAATGAAGATGAATATCTCGGTAGCGTCGCTGAATCCGTAATTGCGGATCGTCAGCCAGGCGACAATGTTCGAGGGGATATGGTCGAGAAAGATCAGCCATAGCGCGATACCACGGAACAGATCGAGGCGCAGATCGCGCTCCGTCGTCATGACGGGCTGGACTGTCCTGGTGTCCATGAATGACATGGGCCGCCGCGGGATGGGCTTCAACAAGATGCGGAAGGAGCATTGCCGAGAGCGTCGGCGGTTGCAAGACCGCCAATGTCACGGTTGAATGATCGGCCAATGACGTTGCGATTCAAGGTCCGAAGCTCCATGTACAGTGCCACCACCCGCGACATCGAAGTGATGGTGACGCCGCGTTTCCTGGCGGAACGCTCGGCCCCGGAACGCGGACACTTCTTCTGGTCCTACACGATCGAAATCGCCAATAACGGCCAAGAGACGGTGCAACTGAAAACGCGCTACTGGCACATCACCGACGCCAACGGCCGGGTCCAGGAAGTGCGCGGCGCCGGGGTCGTCGGCGAACAACCGGTCATCGAGCCCGGCCAGAAGTTCGAATATACCAGCGGCGTCCCGCTGACCACATCCTCCGGCTTCATGCGCGGCAGTTATCGCATGGTCACGCCGGACGGGGAGAGCTTCGACATCCAGATTCCCGCCTTCTCGCTCGACGCGGCCGAAGCCGGCCGCACCCTCAATTGAGCTTGTCGTCCGCGTCCGACACTTCGGCAGGATCGAAGCGATAGGTCTCGTTGCAGAATTCGCAGGTGACGGAAATCGTCCCCTCCTCGACCATGTCGTCGCGATCCTGCTGCGGAAAGCTCTTCAGCATGGCCGAAACGGTTTCGCGCGAGCAGGTGCAGCGGGCGGCGACCTGGGCATTGTCGAACACGCGCACGCCGCGTTCATGGAACAGCCGGTAAACCAGCCGCTCGGTGGAGAGCGCGGGATCGATCAGCTCGAGATCCTCCACGGTCTCAACGATCGAGCGCCCCTCCACCCAGGCGTCATCTTCGGCGACGCTGTGGACCGCAATGCCCTCCGGCGCATCGCCGGGATCGAGATCGTTCGTGCGCATGCGCTCCGGCGCCTTCGGCAGGAATTGCAGCAAGATTCCGCCCGCCCGCCAGCGATGGCGCGGTCCGTCGGGTTCCGCACGGAACTCTTCCGCGACGGCCAGACGCACACGCGTCGGAATCTGCTCGGAGCGCCGGAAATATTCGTGCGCCGCCTCCTCGAGACCGCGTCCCTCGAGGGCGACCACACCCTGATAGCGGTTCATGTCCGCACCCTGATCGATCGTCATGGCCAGATGACCGCGGCCGAGCAGCATGCCGGCGCTGGTCTGGCCCGATGCGAGCGCCTCATCCAGCCGGTTGCGGTCGAAGCGCGCGCAGGCACGGATGCCGCCTTCCGTCGCGTAATCGACCACCAGCATGCGGACCGGACCGTCGGTCTGGGTCTGCAGGATGAAACGGCCGTCGAATTTCAGCGCCGACCCGAACAGCGCGGCAAGCGTCACCGCCTCGCCCAGAAGCTTGGCGACGGGCAAGGGATAATCGTGGCGCGACAGAATCTCGTCGACCGAGGGGCCGAGACGAACCACGCGCCCGCGCAAATCGAGGGCTCCGACCTCGAACGGGAGGATCGTGTCGTCTGCCGAGTGAAGAGCCGGGATCCGGGAAGTGTCGTCGTTATGGGTCATTGCACAGCCGCATTTAGGCACCACGTAAGTATGCCCTTCTGCGCATGCAAGCGGTTCTCGGCCTCGTCAAAGACGACCGAATGCGGCCCGTCCATGACCTCGTCGGTCACTTCCTCACCGCGATGGGCCGGCAGGCAGTGCATGAACACCGCGTCCGGCTTGGCTTTGGCCATCAGTTCAGCATTGACCTGATAGCGTTTAAGCAGGTTGTGCCGATTCGCCTTCGTCTGCTCGTCGCCCATCGACACCCAGGTGTCGGTGACCACGCAGTCGGCGTCCGCTACGGCCTGTTCCGGGTCTTCGAACATCTGGATCGCGGCACCCGAGGCCTTGACCCAGTCGAGCAGCCACGGCTTTGGCCGCAATTCGCGCGGGCTTGCCACCCGCAACGAGAATTCGAAGCGTTCGGCCGCGTGCACCCACGACGTCAGAACGTTGTTTGCATCGCCGCTCCAGGTCACGGTGCGCCCGCGGATCGAGCCGCGATGCTCCTCATAGGTCATGACGTCGGCCAGCACCTGGCAGGGATGCGAGAGCTTCGTCAGCCCGTTGATGACCGGCACGGTCGCGTACCGCGCAAGCTCGGTAACGATCGTGTGGTCGAGCGTGCGGATCATGATGCAGTCGACATAGCGCGACAGCACCTTGGCGGTATCGGAAATGGTCTCGCCGCGCCCGAGCTGCATCTCCGCTCCGGTCAGCATGATGGCGTCGCCGCCGAGCTGCCGCATGGCGACATCGAACGAGACGCGGGTACGGGTCGACGGCTTGTCGAAAATCATCGCCAGCGTCTGCCCGGCAAGCGGACGCGGCGCGGCGGCGCGCAATTGCTGACGCTTGGCCTTCATGAGGCGCGACGCCTCGATCATCCCGCGCAGCTCGGCCTTGGGAATGTCGGTCAGATCGAGAAAATGCCGGATGCTGGGCGCTGTCATACGGCGGCCTTCTCCTTGCTCGCGGTGCTGGCAAGGCGCGAACAGGCACGCTCGATCATGCCGAGCGCCTCGATGACCTCCGCCTCGCCGATGATCAGCGGCGGCAGGAGACGCACGACATTGTCGCCGGCAGCCACTGCGAGCAGCTTCTCGGCACGCAGTTCCTTGACGAGATCGCCGTTCGGCACCGCAGCCTTGAGGCCCAGCAGCAGGCCCTCGCCGCGCACCTCCTCGATGACGGAGGGAAAGCGGTCCTTCAGTTCGGCGAGCCGCTGCTTCAGGCGCAGCGACATCTTTCGCACATTCTCCAGGAATCCCCGAGCCAGCACGACGTCGAGCACCGCATTGCCGACGCTCATGGCGAGCGGATTGCCGCCGAAGGTCGAACCGTGGGTTCCGGCCGTCATGCCCTGCGCCGCATCCGCGGTCGCAAGACAGGCGCCGACGGGAAAGCCGCCGCCCAGCGCCTTGGCGAGCGCCATGATGTCGGGCACGATCCCGGAACGCTGATAGGCGAACAGTTCGCCGGTGCGGCCGACGCCGGTTTGCACTTCGTCGAACATCAGCAGCAAGCCGCGCTGGTTGCAAAGTTCGCGCAAGGCCTTGAGGAATTGCGGCGGCACGACGCGAACCCCGCCCTCGCCCATGACCGGTTCGATCAGGATCGCCGCCGTGGCATCACCGACCGCGCGCTTGGCCGCGTCGAAGTCACCGAAGGCGACCTGGTCGAAGCCCTCGGTCACCGGCCCGAAGCCTTCGAGATATTTCTTCTGCCCGCCGGCTGCGAGCGTGGCGAGGGTGCGGCCATGGAAAGCGCCCTCGAACGTCACGATGCGGAAACGCTCCGGTCTGCCCTGCACGGCGTGGAACTTGCGCGCCATCTTGATCGAACATTCCAGCGCCTCGGCGCCGGAATTCGCAAAGAACACCGTGTCGGCGAAGCTCTCGCGGCACAGCCGCTCGGCCAGCCGCTCGGCTTCCGGAATGCGAAACAGGTTGGAGACGTGCCAGATCTTCTGCGCCTGCTCGGTCAGCGCGGCGACCAGTTGCGGATGGGCATGGCCAAGCACGTTGACCGCAACGCCCGCGGTAAAATCGAGATAACGCTCGCCCGCAGTCGAAACCAGCCATGCACCTTCGCCCCGCTCGAAAGCGAGGTCGGCACGCGCATAGGTCGGCAATAGATGCGACTTCACGACCGTTTTCCGATCATCAACGACGTTCTTTGCGCCGTCGGAAACGAAATGTGCCGCCCCGACGGGCGGCACGCTTAAATATTCTATTGGCAGCCCTTCAGTGTCAACCGCACCGGAAAGGTACGGCATTGCCGCAACTTCACCAAGAAGCGGTGGAAACTGGCCGAAAACCGGGGACTTGACGGGCCGGACTCTTGCGAGCGAGTCCCGCCATATTGTAGCGTCGGGGTCGTCGGATACGACATCTCGTGCGGCGGACAACAGTTTAGCGTGCCATGGGTACTTGCAGACGCGTCGGGCGGCCTAACCGCTGCCAGGCAAGGGAGACGGATTCCGCAGATTCGCGCCGGGCACGGCCGCCAAGGAGGAGAAAAGCCTCATGAACTGGACGGACGAACGCGTTGAACTCCTGAAGAAATTGTGGGCCGACGGCCTCTCGGCCAGCCAGATCGCTGCGGAACTGGGCGGCATCACCCGTAACGCCGTCATCGGGAAGGTCCACCGTCTTGGCCTGTCCGGCCGCGCCAAGAGCCCTTCGTCGGCCGCGCCGCGGCCGCGCAAGCCGCGCCACAGCCACATGGTCCGTGTGCGCCCGGCTATGCGCGGCAATACCGCGCTCGCCTATGCCTACGACATGGAGGCCGAAGCCGAACCGGAAGTGATCGACAATATCATTCCGATCGGGCAGCGCCGCAGCCTGCTCGAACTCAACGAAAGCACCTGCCGCTGGCCGATCGGCGACCCGGCGGGACCGGATTTCTTCTTCTGCGGTGGCGCACCGGTGGCCGGCCATCCCTATTGCGGCTACCACGTGCGGGTCGCCTATCAGCCGCCCGCGCAGCGCCGCGATCGCCGACGCGACTGACGCTGCAGCGGGCGGGTCAGGATCGCGCTCCCACGCGAGACCGCCCGCAAGCCGACAAGCATCCGGAAAAACCGATTGCGGCAAGCCGGCCCTGACGCGGCCCGTTACGCCATCTTGCCGAAGCGCTCGTCGATCGAATAACCGGCGCCGCGGACGGTGCGGATCGGATCGACGTCGTTGCCGCGATTGAGCGCCTTGCGTAGGCGACCGACATGCACGTCGACCGTGCGTTCGTCGATATAGACCTCACTGCCCCAGACCCCGTCGAGCAATTGCTCGCGCGTGAACACGCGACCCGGACGCTCCATGAGGAATTCCAGCAGACGATACTCGGTCGGACCGAGATCAATATCGCGGCCGCCGCGTGTGACGCGCTTGCGCACGCGATCGAGCTGGATCTCTCCGAGCGACAGAACGTCGGCCACGCGCTCTGGCTTCGAGCGGCGCAGCAATGCGCGCACACGCGCGAGCAGTTCGGGCACCGAGAACGGCTTGATCACATAATCGTCGGCGCCGGTCGCGAGGCCGCGCACGCGCTCGCTCTCCTCCCCGCGCGCCGTCAGCATGATGATCGGCAGCGATTTCGTCTCCGGGCGCGCGCGCAGACGCCGGCAAAGCTCGATCCCCGACAATCCCGGCAGCATCCAGTCGAGAACGACGAGATCGGGCGCCTGCTCCTTGAGCCGCGTTTCGGCTTCATCGCCGCGCGCCACCGAATCTACTTCGTAGCCTTCCGCCTCGAGGTTGTAGCGCAGGAGCAGCGTCAGCGGCTCCTCATCCTCGACGATCAGGATACGGGCGGCCTGCACGGTCATGGATTTCAGCCCATCATCCCCGCGCCGGCACCATTTCGAAGGCAGTCGTGTCGCCCTTCGGACGGGATCCGGTGATCGGGTGTCCTTCGATCATGTAATGGACGGTTTCGGCGATATTGGTCGCGTGGTCGCCCATGCGTTCGATGTTCTTGGCGCTGAACATCAGATGGATGCAGAAGGTGATGTTGCGCGGGTCCTCGATCATGTAGGTGAACAATTCGCGGAACAGCGAGATGCACATCGCATCGATCTCGTCGTCGGTCTTCCAGACCACGAGCGCGCCCTCCAGGTCGCGCGCCGCGTAGGCATCGAGCACCTGCTTGAGCCGCGACAGCACGAGCGACGTCATGCGCTCGAGGCCGCGGATCAGCTTCTGCGAGGGAAACTCCTCGCCCGCCGTCGCCAGCACGCGCTTGGCGATATTCTTGGCAAGATCGCCGATCCGCTCCAGATCGTTGGCGACGCGCAGCGCGCCGACGATCTCGCGCAGATCGACCGCCATCGGCTGGCGGCGCGCGATGGTCAGGGTGGACTTCTCCTCGATTTCGAGCTGGAGCGCATCGATCGTCGGATCGGCCGCGATCACCTTGCGGGCGAGGTCCGCATCGCGGCGGACGAGCGCCAGCACGGACTCGGAAATCTCCTTTTCCGCAAGCCCGCCCATCTCGGCGACCATGCGGTTGAGCTCGTGGAGATCGACGTCGAAAGCCTTTGCGATGTGATCGGACATGGCGTTTTCCCTGGCGCTTCGCCGTATCAGCCGAAGCGGCCCGTGATGTAATCCTGCGTGCGTTTGTCCTTGGGGGACGTGAAGATCGTCGTCGTCGAGTCGAACTCGGCAAGCTCGCCGAGATACATGAAGGCGGTGAAATCCGAGACGCGGGCCGCCTGCTGCATGTTGTGCGTGACGATCACGATCGTATAATCGTCCTTCAGCTCGTCGATAAGCTCCTCGATCTTTGCGGTCGAAATGGGATCGAGTGCCGAACAGGGCTCGTCGAAAAGAATGACCTCCGGCTGCACGGCGATGGTGCGGGCGATGCAGAGGCGCTGCTGCTGACCGCCGGACAGGCTCATGCCGTTCGCCGACAGCTTGTTGCCGACCTCGTCCCAGAGCGCCGCCCGGCGCAAGGCCGATTCCACACGTCCGTCAAGCTCCGAGCGCGACAGCTTTTCGTAGAGACGGATACCGAATGCGATGTTCTCGTAGATCGACATCGGGAACGGCGTCGGCTTCTGGAACACCATGCCGATCTGCGCGCGCAGGAGATTGAGGTCGGTCTTACTGTCGAGGATGTTGCGCCCGTCGACGCGAACTTCGCCGACTGCGCGCTGATTGGGATACAGATCGTACATCCGGTTGAGCACGCGCAGCAAAGTCGACTTGCCGCAACCCGACGGGCCGATGAAGGCGGTCACCTTGTTACAGTAAAGCGACAGCGAGATGTCCTTCAGCGCACGATAGTCGCCGTAATAGAAATCGAGATTGCGGATCGTCACCTTCTCATGCAAGCCGGCGCGATCGGACGCCGCATGGCTGACGGCAGGTGCTGTCATCGATGCTACATTCATGACGATTTTCTCGGTGCGGAAAGAATACGGGCGATGATGCTCAAGGCGAGAACGGTGAACGAGATGATCAGTGCGCCGGTCCAGGCGAGGCGCTGCCAGTCGGCATAGGGCGACAGCGCAAACTGGAAGATGACCGCCGGCAGGCTCGCCATCGGTGCGCCGAGATTCGTGCTCCAGAACTGGTTATTGAGCGCGGTGAAGAGGAGTGGGGCAGTTTCGCCGCTGATGCGCGCGATCGCCAGCAGGATACCGGTTAGAATGCCCGCGCGCGCGGCACGATAGGCGATGGTCAGCACGATGTGGGCACGCGGCAGGCCGAGCGCCGCCGAAGCCTCGCGCAGAGTGTTCGGCACAAGCAGCAGCATGTCCTCGGTCGTGCGCACGACCACCGGAACGACGATGACCGCCAGCGCCACCGCGCCGGCAAATCCGGAAAAGTTACCCATCGACACGACCAGGATTTCATAGACAAACAGGCCGATAACGATGGAAGGCGCGCTGAGCAGGATGTCGTTGATGAAGCGAACGACGCTCGTCAGCTTCTCGTAGCGGCCGTATTCAGCCATGTAGGTGCCGGCCAGAATGCCGATTGGCGTGCCGATCAGAACCGCGAGGGTGGTCATGATGAGGCTGCCGACGATCGGATTGAGAAGGCCGCCGGAGCCGCCCGGCGGCGGGGTCATCTCGGTGAAGACCTGCAGCGAGAGGCCACTGAGGCCCTCCCACAGCAACTGGCCGAGGATGAGCACCAGCCAGCCGAGGCCGAATGCGGTTGCGGCATAGGCCAGCACGATCATCAGGCCGTTGCGCCGCTTTCGTCCTGCATAAAGCGATATCATGGCGCTAACCGATCCGGCGCTCGATCCGCAGCAGCATGTAGCGCGCGATGGCGAGGACAACGAACGTGATGACGAACAGAAGAAGGCCGAGCGCAATCAATGACGAAGTATAGATGTCGCCGACCGCTTCGGTGAATTCGTTGGCGATGGTCGCCGAGATGGTCGTGCCGGGCGCCAGGATCGACGCGGAAATCTTGTGCGCGTTGCCGATCACGAAGGTCACCGCCATGGTCTCTCCGAGGGCACGGCCAAGCCCGAGCATCACACCGCCGATCACACCCACGCGCGCATAGGGCAGCACAACCTTGGAAAACACCTCCCATGTCGTGCAGCCCATGCCGTAGGCGGCCTCCTTGAGCACCGGCGGCACGGCGTCGAAAACGTCGCGTGAGACCGACGTGATGAAAGGCAGGACCATGATGGCCAGCACAAGCCCAGCGGTGAGCATGCCGATGCCGTAAGGCGGACCGGCAAACAGGCTGGAAAGCAGCGGAATGGGGCCGAACAGCGCGATCAGGAATGGCTGCAAGGTCTGCTGCAGGAATGGAGCGAAAACGAACAGGCCCCAGATGCCGTAGATGATGCTCGGGATGCCTGCGAGCAATTCGATCGCTATTCCGATCGGCCGGCGCAGCCACATCGGGCACAGCTCGGTGAGAAACAACGCGATCAGGATTCCGACCGGCACCGCGATCGCCATCGCGATCAGCGAGGTGAGGATCGTGCCGTACACGGGCGCCAGCGCGCCGAATTTCTCGGTGACCGGGTTCCAGTCCTGCGTGATGAAGAAATCGATCCCGAGCGTGCTCAGCGCCGGCCATGCGCCGATCATAAGCGCCAGAATGACCCCGCTCAGGATCAGGAGAACGGTGTAAGCGGCTGTCCGCGTGGCAACACGGAACAAACTGTCAGTCCGGCGCAGGCGCCGAAGGACCGCCCCCCGCTCCTCGATCACCTTGGAGCCGAAATGGGCACCGCTTAACGCCAGATCTGTCACAGGTCGCCTCCCGGCGGACGACATCGGCGGCTCTCCTTCCTCAAGTCAGCGGTCAGGATGGACAATCCCGACCGACTCAAGCGGGTCCGAGAGGCCCGCACAAGCCGTCATGTCGCTTCATAGACAAAGGAAAGGCGCCGCGAGAGCGCCTTTCCCGATTTGTCAGGTCAGTTGGTCATCGAGAAAATGGGTTTGCCCGAGCCGTCTTTAATCTCAGTCGCCCAGGTGTTCTCGACCGCCTTCACAACACCGGCCGGCATCGGAACATAGTCGAGTTCGTCGGCCATCTTGCCGCCGTTCCGGTACGCCCAGTCGAAGAACTTCAGCGCCTCGGCCGTCGCCGCCGCATCCTGCGGCTGCTTGTAGACGAGGATCCAGGTGGCCGCGGTCATCGGCCAAGAGTTGTCGCCCGGCTGATTGGCCAGGATCACGCCGTAACCCGGCTGCGACTTCCAGTCCGCGTTCGCGGCGGCAGCCTGGAACGTCTCCGAATTCGGGGCGATGTTCTTGCCGGCCTTGTTGATCATGTTCGTATGCGAAAGCTTGTTCTGCTTCGCATACGCATATTCGACATAACCGATCGAGCCCTTGGTGTTGGCGACGTTGTTGGCGACGCCCTCATTGCCCTTGGCACCGATACCGGCCGGCCACTGCAGCGAGGTATTGACGCCGACCTTCGACTTCCAGTCTGCGCTCACTTCGGCGAGATAATAGGCGAAATTGTAAGTGGTGCCCGATCCGTCGGAACGGTGCACGATCGCAATCGCCTGGCTCGGCAGCTTCACGCCCGGATTGAGCTTCTTGATCGCGGCATCGTCCCAGGTCTTGATTTCGCCGAGGAAAATCTTCGCGAGCGTCGGACCGTCGAGAACGAGCTCGCCCGGCTTGATGCCATCGACATTGACGACCGGCACGATGCCGCCCATCACCATCGGGAATTGAACGAGGCCAGAGGCCGAGAGATCGTCGCCCTTCAGCGGCGCATCAGTTGCGCCGAAGGTCACGGTCTTCGCCTTGATCTGCTTGATGCCGCCGCCCGAGCCGATCGACTGATAGTTCAGACCGACGCTAGTCTGCTTCTTATAGGCGTCCGCCCATTTGGTGTAGATCGGATAAGGAAAGCTCGCACCGGCGCCGGAAATGTCCGCCGCTTGCGCCGCGGCGACCGACGCCGCGAGCATGCCGGCCACGATGAGCGATTTACAGTGTTTCATACTCTCTCTCCTGTTCGCCAAAATCCGGTCTGCCGGAATCGCGCGACTCCGGTCAAAATCTGTTCGGCGTGTTCGGTTTGACGTTTCTTCAATGCGATACGAATGACGTCCGCCGCCTTTCGACTTTCATTGGCAGCCTCTGTGACGCCGCAAGTCGTAGGGTTTGCATGTCATCGTCCTATGACGTTTGGGTGACAACGGGATGACAGCCCAAACGCTGGAAATGTCAGGGCTTTTTGTCCACAGCGGCGGGAACGCCGTCTTGCAGCGGTAGCCGCACGGTAAAGGTCGCGCCTTCGCCGAACCGGCTTTCGATGCTCAGCCGCCCGCGGTGACGATTGAGGATGTGCTTGACGAGCGCAAGCCCCAGCCCCGTGCCGCCCTGGGCGCGGCTGCCTGCAACATCGACCCGATAGAAGCGTTCGGTCAGCCGCGGCAGATGTTCGGCCGCGATGCCCGGACCGAAATCGCGTACCGCAACCGCCGCTTCCGGCTGACCGCTGCCCGTGCGCGCGAATGTTATCTCGACCCGCTTTCCGGAAGCACCGTATTTCAATGCATTCTCGATCAGATTCTCGAATACGCGGATGAGTTCGTCTCGATCGCCGGGAACGACCAGAGGCGCGGGCGGCGGCGCAATGGAAACCTCCACGCCGCGATCGCGCGCAAGCGTCTGCAGGGCATCGATCACCTGCCGGACGACCGACAGGAGATCGACCGGCTTGTCCGGCCGCCGGTGTGCGTTCAGTTCGATCCGTGACAGCGACAACAGATCGTCGATCAGGCGCGCCATGCGGGTGGCCTGCGATTCCATGATGTTGAGGAAACGCTCGCGCGCGCCGGCGTCATCGCGCGCCGGCCCCTTTAGCGTCTCGATGAACCCCGACAGCGCGGCGAGCGGCGTGCGCAGTTCGTGGCTCGCATTGGCGACGAAATCGGCGCGCATTTCCTCGACCCGGCGCAACTGCGACAGATCGTGGAACGTGAGCAGGATGAGATCCTTCTGCGGTGCCAGCGCATCCGGCGGCGTGGCGATGGGATTGATGAAGACTTCGAACCAGCGCCCGGCCGGCAGGCGTTCGGAAAACTCCACCTGCTCTGGCAACCGGCCGGCAAGGACCCGACGCACGGCATTGATCAGTTCTGGAGTTCGCAGCACCAGCAAGGCCGGCTCGCCGGCGCGCAGCGCCGGAGCGACACCGAGCGCCGAAGCATTGAGGGCGACGACCCGGCCGTCACCGTCGAGCGCGATCGAGGGATCCGGCAAGGCCTGCACAAGCGCCTGCAATAGCGCACCATCGTCGAGCGAAGCCGGCGCAAAAACGCGTGCGGCATTCTTCTCCTGCTGACGGCGCGCCAGCGCGCGGCCCGCGAACGCGGCCGCTGCGATAAGCATAACCGCCACCGTCGCGAGCCCCGGAGCCAGCTTGCCGGACAATGCAAATATCAGAATCAGTGCGATTGCAGCGCCGACGCCCGCCCAGGCGCCCAGTCCGGCAATCAGGTCCCGACGGTCAGCACCGGGCATCGAGGTCGCGCGCTCGCTCCGCATCCGATTTGCGGCTTTCGCCGCCGCCCGTATCCGGCTCCTCCTTCAGCACATCGGCGGCGATGTCGCCGGCATGCGGAACGTTCGGCACGAGCATCCCGAGGATGATTTCACGAATTCCCAGAATGGCAAGCGCGAGAGCGAAGGGAACGATATAATAAAGGAGCCTGAACAGCAGCAGCCCGGCCAGCAATTCTTCCTTGTCGAACTGCCACAACGCGACCAGCATGGCCGCATCGAACACGCCGAGCCCGCCCGGCGAATGGCTGGCAAAACCGAGCAGCGTCGCCGAAACGAAAATCACCGCAAGCGTGATGAAGCCGATATGCGGCTCATCGGGCACCAGCATATACATGGCCAGCGCACAAAATCCGAGATCGACGATGCCGATGACGATCTGCAGAATGGTTAGCGGGCCGCCCGGCAGCGCCACTTTCCAGCTCTTGTGGCCGACCGCGCGTGGCGCCATCGAGACCCAGACAACGTAGCCCGAAAGCACGGCCAGCGTGATCAGCGCGAGGACGCGATTGACCCAGGGCGGCAGCTGGTTGATCGCGCTTGCCGCTTCCGGCGCGTAGCCGATGCCGAGCCCGAGCATCGTGGCATTGCCCAGCCAGAACGTCAGACCGGCGACGAAGCACACTTTCGCCACCTCAACCGCCGACAGCCCGCAGGCCGAATAGACGCGGTAGCGCACGGCGCCGCCGGTGAAGGCGCTGGCCCCGACATTATGGCCGACCGAATAGCTCGTGAACCCGGCAAGCGCGGCGGTCCAGTAAGGCACTTCCGGCCGGCCGATCGTGCGCAGCGCGAACAGGTCATAAAAGGTCAGCGTCACGTAGCCCGCGGCAACAAACAAGGCGGCCAGGCCGACATCGCGCGGCGAGGTGTTGCGCAAAGCGGCAAAGACATCGTCGATATCGATGTCGTGCAGCATCCGGTACAGCACGACGAGCGCCACGACGATAATCGTGAGGCTCAAGACGATCCCGATGCGGTTCCAGCCGATCTTTTCGTCGATCATGCGCGCTACGGCGCGAAAAAATCCAACCATTCAGATCCCCGCGGTGGCCAAACGGCCCAGACCGGCATGCTTGCGTGAGGTAACGTGCGCGCACCGTCGGCGCAAGACAAAAGCCCGGCCTTCGGGCGATATGATGAAGACGCAGTGCCGCATATCCGGATCCGGATTTTCTGGCCCGCAGCGCGGCTGGCCATGTCAACGCCGGGATACCTGCAACAGTTCGGAGAGGCGCTCACGCGTCAATGACTCGCTCGGGATATTGAAGGTGGCCAGGGTTTGCAGGCTGGCATCGAGACCACGGACGGCGTCCGGATCGAGCGCCGCCTTCGGATAGAAGCCGTCGCGCACGCGCCGCGCTGTTTCCATCCGCAGGCCGAGCCAGTCGGCATAGGTTTTCAGCCCCGCATCGGTGTACATGAAGTCGATCGTCTCGCGATAAGCCTTCATGTAGCGGTCGAGCAAAACCTTGCGCGTTTCCAGCGCCCGCGCGTGGGTGACGATCAGGCGCACGGTTTGCGCCTTGAATGCGGAAGCGTCATTGCCGTTTGCGACGATGCGTATCTGCTGGCTTTCCACCCGATCGAGCCCGAACGGCGGCGCGGCCCAGCCGATATCGATGGCGTCCGTCAGCACATGCGTCAGCGTGCCGGCCGGCCCACCGGTAGCGACCGGCTTTGCCTTCAGCCCATGCTGACTCAAAAGCACACCGACAATCCGGTGAGTCAGGCTGTGTTCGGCAGCAAATGCGATCGTGCGGCCGGCAACATCCTTGAACGAACGCACGGGCGAAGCAACTTTCACATACCAGTAGAGATCGGAAGCCCCCGTCATCCCCGCACCCAGCACCCGCAATGGCGCGCCCTTGGCATAGGCGGCAAGGACGTTCGTAGTGCCTGCGGCGACTGCAACATCGACCTCGCCGGCAATCAGCATATGCAGCGTCTCAGTCGGCCCGCTGGTATAGGCGATATCAAGCGCAAGCCTGTGCTTGCGGAAAATCCCCGCGCGCTGCCCGATTTCCGGAACCGACGCGTCCCAGTTCCCGCGCTGTCCGACGGAGACCTTCACGACGTCCTGCGCGATGGCCGGCGCCGTCACACCAAGAAGCACGGCGGTAAAAGCAAGCGGCCGCATGGCGAGCATTTGCCATCTCGTCGTGCAGGAAATCCACCCTATCGCCGTCATGACCAAATTCTGCCGCCTTCGGCGCGACCGCGCCCGGTTACGACCACATACGATAAGGCCGCTGGGCCAGGGCGTTATTGTAGTATTGCGCCTGCCCGGTCACCTCGGTTCCGATCCAGTCCGGCAAGGCGACGTCCTGATGCGCACTTTGCAGTTCAATTTCGGCGATGACGAGGCCGGTATTCTCGCCGCCGAACACATCAACCTCCCAGGTCGCGCCGCCGCATTGAACGATATGGCGAACCTTTTCGATGACCGCACCGTCGCGCAGCTCCAGCAAAGCCTCCGCATCGGTCACCGGGATCGAATACTCAAGCTCGAGGCGGCGCAGACCGGCCGCGCGCGATTTGATCGTCAGCGTCGCCAGGACGTCGTCCTTGATGCGGACCCGTACGGAGGCCTTGCCGGCCGAGGACAGATAAGCCTGCCGGATCGAAGAACGACCGCTCGCCAGCGACTGCCAGCCGTCACCGCACAACAGGAATTTGCGCTCGATCTCAAAGCCCATGCCGCACCCGCAGCGCCGCCCGGCCATTACGACCCGATAGCCAACCGCCATGCGCACGGCAAGCCGGCAACCATGCGCGGCGCGTGACCGGGCTGCGGGAATGAGGCCGGCGAGCCGACGATGCACCGCTCGATCCCGCATGCTTGATTGGCGCGCCGGAGAGGATGAAACTGGGCACCGGTATGTCATTGTTGGAGCCGTATAATTCGATGTTGAAGGCGGCAGTGGTAGATGGTGGCGCAAAGCCGACAGGCGCTGCACGTTTGAGCCAAATGCGACGGAAGCGCTCTACTCCGGTCAGTAAAATTCATACACTATTGGTTGTTCACCAAATCCATCTACACACCAAGGGCCTTCGACAGTGGACATTCCCCGGATATTCAACATCACCGAAAGTGCACACCGTATCCATAATCCGTTCACACCCGAAAAGTTCGCCACTCTCGGCGAGGCGTTGCGCCTGGAACCAGAGACCCGTGTGCTGGACCTCGGCAGCGGTTCGGGCGAGATGCTGTGCACCTGGGCGCGCGATTACGGGATTAGCGGCACTGGTATCGACATGAGTCAATTGTTCAGCGAGCAAGCAAAGTTGCGCGCTGAACAACTCGGGGTCGCCGATCGAGTCGAGTTCATCCACGGCGACGCAGCCGGCTATGTGGCCGACGAAAAGGTCGGTGTGGCAGCCTGTGTCGGTGCCACGTGGATCGGCGGGGGAGTCGCCGGTACCATCGAGCTCCTGGCAAAAAGCCTTCGCACCGGAGGGATCATCCTCATCGGAGAGCCGTACTGGCTGCGGTTGCCGCCTAGCGAAGAGGTTGCCAAGGGATGCGGCGCCGGTTCGATCTCAGACTTTTTGATGCTTCCCGACCTTATCGCGTCTTTCGGCGACCTGGACTACGACGTCGTGGAAATGGTTCTGGCAAACCAGGACGGCTGGGACAGGTACGAGGCGGCCAAGTGGCTCACCATGCGCCGATGGCTAGAAGAGAATCCCCACGACGATTTCGCGAAGGAAGTTCGAGCCAAATTGACCTCGGAACCCAAACGCTACGCCGCGCATACGCGTGAATACCTGGGCTGGGGCGTGTTCGCGGTGATGGGGCGGTGATGTATGTCGCTGCCCGTCCGCTTCTAAGGTCCAGTAGCGAACCGGTGCCCAGCTTTGTTCTGGATTGGTGGAGAAATGGCGCGCCGGAAGGGATTCGAACCCCTGACCCCCAGATTCGAAGTCTGGTGCTCTATCCAGCTGAGCTACCGGCGCAGGACCGCAGGCTTGCGAACCGTCAAACGAGAAGAATGGCGCGCCCGAAAGGATTCGAACCTCTGACCCCCAGATTCGTAGTCTGGTGCTCTATCCAGCTGAGCTACGGGCGCTTGAAACGGCCGGAAGCGGTAAAATCGGCACGCAACGGCGGCATTGCTAGCCTCGCTGCGGCACGATGGCAAGATTTTTCAGGCGCTCGCCCGCCGGTCGCGCGAGGCCTTCAGATCGAGTGTGCGGTCGGGAATCGTGAACCGGAAGGTGGCGCCAAGGGTGCCCTCGATCAGGCGGATTTCGCCGCCATGCGCCCTGACCAGTTCCGCAGCGATAACAAGGCCGAGCCCGGTCCCGCCCGGCCGGGCCGAGCCCTGGAAAGCCTCGAACAGATGCTCCCGTGCCAGCGCCGGCAGGCCGGGGCCGGTATCGGATACCTCGATCACGACCACCGCGCCCTCGCGGCGACCGGTCACGCGAATCTGGTCACGTACCGGATCGTTCGGAGCCCGGCCTTCCAGCGCCTGCTTGGCGTTGCGGGTCAGGTTGAGCAGGACGCGGAACAATTGCTCGTGGTCGGCATCGACGGTCAGCCCACGTTCGATCGCCGCGATCCAGCCGATCGGGCTTTCGCCGGCGAGACCCAAGGATTCGCGCACCTCGCCGACCAGTTCGCCGAACGCCACCGGCTTGCGGTCGGGCGGCGGCTCGTGGGCGCGCCCGTACGACAATGTGGACTGGCAGAACGCGATCGCGCGCTCGAGCGTACGCATCAGCTTGGGCGCAAAACGCTGCACGCGCGGATCGGGCAACCCCGACAACTGGTCCGACAGAAGCTGCGCCGAAGCGAGCATGTTGCGCAGATCGTGATTGATTTTCGAAACAGCAAGTCCGAGCGCGGCCAGCCGGCTCTTCTCGTTGAGCAGAGAGGCCAGTTCGCGCTGCATGGCCGCGAGTTCGTTCTCGATCATCCCGATCTCGTCGGCGCGGCGCGAAGCGATGAGCACGCGCGCCGGACTTTCCGGATCGCCGCGGAATTGCGTGATGTTCTCGGTGATGCGCCGCATCGGACGCACGAACATGTAATGCAGCGCAAAATAGACAAGCGCGGCGGTGATGGCGGAAATGATCAGCGACAGGATCAGAATGTTCCAGGAGAACCTGTACATCGCTTTCTGCAGCGGCGCATTGTCGATGATGATCTCGATGAATTCGCCGCCGCGCGGCGCCGGCCCGATCACCATCAGAATGCAATTCTCGCTGTCCGACAGCGCCTGAAAGGCGCCGCGGATGGCACGGAACCAGCGCACGTCGCGCATATCGATCTCGCGGTGAACCTCAGGCGACATATCGGTCGCGGCCAGCAGACGGCGCTGCTGCCCCATCTTCATGGCGACCGCGCGCGCGCCGATACTGGACAGGATCTGGCGTGCGAGTTCTTCCGGCACCATTCCGCTCGGCGCCGCATCCAGAACCAGCGCCGCCGTATGGGCCGAAGCCAGCCGGTCGTTCAGCCAGTTGAGCCGGAAATTCGCGATCGAGGGCACATAGATCAGCACTTCCGCGAGCATGACAAACAGGATCGTGAGTGAGAGCAACTTGCCCGACAGACCCAGCGGACCGGCCCGGAGCCCAAGACGGCGTGCGGTATCGACGCTTTCGTTCATCGCATTTCAGCCGAGGCGGCGAAGCCAGCCAATGATGCGTCGCACAAGCGGACTCGTCAAACCGCGGGCAAAGACATCGATCGCGGCGCGCTTTCCGATCTCCGCCCGCGTGGGATATGGAACAACAACACCGGTCATGGCGCGAATATTCATCCTGCGTTCGACCGCAAGCGCCCAGGTCGAAATCAGTTCCCCTGCGTCCGTTCCCACGATGGTCGCTCCCAGGATCCGGCCGCGCGCACTCATGACGACCTTGATGTGGCCATGCGTCTCACGCTCCGCCTGCGCGCGGTCGTTCTCGCGGTACGGCCAGCGCGCAACCCGGACGGCGCCGTGGCGCGCGCGCGCCTGTGCCTCGGTCAACCCGGCATGCGCGAGTTCCGGATCGGTGAAGGTCACGCGCGGAATCAGGCTGTCGTCGGCAGACACCGGCAGGCGAAACAGCGCGTTCCGGATCACAAGTCCGGCATGATAATTGGCAGCGTGTGTAAATTGTGGCCCGCCCGCGATGTCGCCGACGGCATAGACATGCCGGTTGGTCGTGCGCAGGCCCTTATCCACGACGATGCCGTTTCGACCGCAACTTATGCCGGCGGCATCGAGCCCAAGGCCCTCGACGACGGCACGCCGGCCGGCCGCCACCAGCACATGGCTGGCGTCGATTGCCTCTTCCCCTGCCCCCATTTGCAGCACGGCCCTCACGCCGGCCGGTCCCGTATCCATGCGCGCGATCGTGACGCCGGTACGAATATCGATTCCCTCGCGCGCCAGTTGATCGAGGACCACCGAGGCGCATTCCGGATCGTCCTTGGCGAGCGGTGCCGCCGCCTCCAGCACGGTCACCTGCGCACCGAGTCGCCGGAACGCCTGACCGAGCTCGAGACCGATCGGCCCCGCACCGATGACCAGGAGATGGCGCGGACATTGTTCAAGATTGAACACCGTCTCGTTGGTGAGATAGGGCAGCCGCTCGAGCCCGGGGATGGACGGCAGCGCGGGCCTTGAGCCGGTCGCAATCACGAAGCGTCGTGCCTGTATCGTCGTGTCGCCGACGCGAACGGTCTTCGGACCGACAAACCGCGCCTCACCCTTGATGACGCGAACGCCGAGCCCACGGAAACGTTCCACCGAGTCGTTTGGCGCAATGGCGGCGATGACCTCGTGCACATGGGCGCGCACCTTGGTGAAATCGACCGTCACGGTCGCCTCGATCCCGAAGGCCCCGCTTGTACGCACCAGATGCGCACGGCGCGCGGCAGCGATCAGGGCCTTGGAGGGAACGCAACCGGTATTGAGGCAGTCGCCACCCATTCTGTGCTTCTCGATCAGGACCACGGGCACGCCAAAGGCAGCCGCCGCGGCCGCTACCGAAAGCCCGCCCGATCCGGCTCCGATCACGCAAATATCGGGCTTGAGCATGCCGTCATTGCCTCCTTTTCCCGCCCCTGCTCTGGCGCCATTAAATCACGCGCTGGCGGCGGCGAGCCCAGAACTTGACCCCGACCGGCACGAGCGCGACGACGCAGAGCGCGAAAAGAGCGAACAGCAGCTTCGGTTGCAGTACGTCGCGCACACCGAAATCGAGCCGGCAATCCGTCCGCCCCTGCGCCATACAGGCGTGAAAGGCAGCGGCCGGCTCGGCCAAGGCGGCATCGAGCCCGGTGCCGAAAAAAGCGAATGCGTACGCGCCCGGCAGAATGCCGACCGCCGTTGCCGCCACGAAGGTGCGCAGCCGGACGCCGGCAACCGCGGGCACCAGATTGACAAGGAAGAAAGGAAAGACCGGTACCAGCCGCAGGAAAAGCAGATAGCTGAACGCATTATCGCGGAACCCCTGCGCCAGCTTTTCCGCCATCGGCCCGGCGCGGCGGACGAGATGCTCTCCGAACGCGCTGCGTGCGACCAGGAAAATAACCGAGGCGCCGATGGTCGCCGCGAGCGCCGCCGCGCCGCCGCCGGCCAGCGTACCGAACAGGAATCCTCCGCTCACTGTCAGGAACCACGAACCGGGCAGGGACAGCGCGACGGCGACCACATAGACCGCCATGAAAATGGAGATCGCGGTTAGCTGCTTCGCGGCCACGAACGCCATGATCGTCTCGCGGTGCTGCACCAGATTTTCAGGTGCGATCTGGCGATGCCAGCCCATCCCGAAAACGAGGGCTGCGACACAGACGAGACCAGCAAGGGGCAGCATGCGCCGCAGCCATGGGCGGGACGTCTCCCCGGACGGATCGGCCCGGCCAGGCGGGGGGATTTTGTCGGGCTCTTTCACGGACAGTCCGGCTGCGGCATCGCCGACTTTTCTTACACCCGGAGCGGCCCCGCGACCGGCGGGTCACCGGATTTTGACCGTAATCGTGATCAATCAGGCATTAAGGAACGGCCGCCGGCCGGCCGCAGCCGCAAGGGGCGCACACGGCTCCGGCGAGGCTCGCATTGACGGGTCAGGCTCCTCTCCCTTATAAGCCGCGGGACTTTTGCGCCGACCGCGTGCCGTCAGACAGACCCCGCCCGGCGCATCCTATCCCGATCAGCCGGCATCCCAGCCCAGCGGAGAAGACCCGTGAAGCGGACCTATCAACCGAGCAAACTCGTGCGCAAGCGCCGTCACGGTTTCCGCGCCCGCATGGCGACCAAAGGCGGCCGTAAGGTGGTCGCGGCCCGCCGGGCGCGCGGTCGCAAGCGCCTGTCCGCCTGAGTCCGCGGCAGGTCGATGCCTGCCCCTCCCGATGGAGCGACTGAGGCAACGCGAGGACTTTCTCAGCGCCGCAACCGGAGCCAAAATCCCGGCTGCGGGCTTCCTGCTGCAGGCCAAGCGGCGCGCCGCCGGCGGGCCTCCCCGGATCGGGTTCACCGTTTCGAAAAAGGTCGGCAATGCCGTCGAGCGCAACCGCGTTCGCCGGCGCCTACGCGAAATCGTGCGGCTGGCCGACCTGAAAGCTTTCCACACCGGCCATGACTATGTGCTGGTTGGACGGCGCGCGGCATTGTCGCTGCCGTTCGACCGGATTCGCCAAGACCTTGCCGGCGCCCTCCAACGTGCGCATCGCCATTAAGAGCCCCCGATGACCGACCAGAAAAACACCATTCTCGCGATCGTCCTTTCGGCCATCGTGCTGATCGCCTGGCAGTACTTCGTCGGCGTGCCGCAGATGGAGAAGCAGAAGCAGGAAGCCCAGACTCGCCAGCAACAAGCCCAGACCCAGCCTGCTCCTGCGCCGGCGGGCACGCCACAGCCACAAGGAACCCCGCAGCCGCAGGGAACGCCCGGCGCTGCCCCCCAGGCTCCGGGCGCCAGCGCGCCTGTGCCCGGCGCCGTGCCGCTGCCCGGTCAGCAGCCCGCCCGGGAGGCGGTGATCGCCAGTGTGCCGCGCATCCAGATCGAGACGCCGACCATGTTCGGCTCGATCTCGCTCCGCGGCGCCCGGATCGACGACGTCGCGCTGGTGAAATACCGCGAGACCGTGGACCCCAAATCGTCGGCGATCGTGCTCCTGTCCCCCTCCGGCAGCCCGCATCCCTTCTATGCCGAGTTCGGCTGGGTCGCCGGCCCGGGCGCGACCATGAAGCTGCCGGCCGCCGACACGCTCTGGCGGCAGGAAGGCTCCAACAAGCTGTCGGTCGGAAGCCCGGTCACGCTGGCCTGGGACAACGGCGAGGGCCTCGAATTCCGGCGCACGATCAGCATCGATGACCGCTATCTGTTCACCATCACCGATCAGATCGCCAACAAGGGAACCGCACCGGCGTCGCTCCATCCCTATGCGCTGATTTCGCGGCACGGCAAGCCGCAGACGCTCGGCTATTACATCCTGCACGAAGGCATGATCGGCGTGCTCGGCGATCAGGGTCTGCAGGAGCTGACCTACCAGAACATCGAGGACAAGAAGTCGGTGAACTACGAGGTCACCAACGCGTGGCTCGGCATCACCGACAAATACTGGGCGGCAACGCTGCTGCCCGATCCCAAGGCCAAGCTGCAGGCCCGCTTCACCGGCGGCACGCTCGGCACGGCGAAGACCTATCAGGCCGATTATCTGCTCGACCAGGTCACCGTCGCTCCGGGCGCGAGCGCCACCGCCCATAGCCGCCTGTTCGCGGGCGCCAAGGAAATCGCCGTCGTCGACGGATACGACAAAAAGCTCGGCCTCAATCGCTTCGAACTTCTGATCGACTGGGGCTGGTTCTATTTCATCACCAAGCCGCTGTTCTGGGTGATCGACTGGCTGTTCAAGTGGCTCGGCAATTTCGGCCTTGCGATCCTTGCTGTCACGGTCGTTATCAAGCTCGCCTTCTTCCCGCTCGCCAACAAGTCCTATGCCTCGATGGCGAAGATGAAGGCGGTGCAGCCGCAGATGATGATGATCCGCGAGCGCTATGCCGAAGACAAGATGAAGCAGCAGCAGGCGCTGATGGAATTGTACAAGAAGGAGAAGATCAATCCGCTGGCCGGCTGCCTGCCGATCCTGATCCAGATTCCGGTCTTCTTCGCGCTCTATAAAGTGCTCTTCGTCACCATCGAGATGCGGCATGCTCCGTTCTACGGCTGGATCAAGGACCTCGCCGCGCCAGACCCGACGAACGTATTCAACCTGTTCGGCCTCCTGCCGTTCGACCCGACCCAATTGCCGGTGATCGGCGCCTTCCTGTGGCTCGGCGTCTGGCCGCTCATCATGGGCGTCACGATGTGGTTCCAGATGAAGCTCAATCCGGCACCGCCGGATCCGACCCAGAAGATGATCTTCGACTGGATGCCGGTACTGTTCACCTTCATGCTGGCGACATTTCCGGCCGGACTCGTCATCTACTGGGCCTGGAACAACACGCTGTCGGTGATCCAGCAATCCTACATCATGCGCAAGCACGGAGCGAAAATCGAATTGATCGACAACATCAAGTCGATATTCGTGAAGAAGAGCGGCTTGTCGTAACGGCGGCCGATACCGGCCCAGATACGAGCGAAACGGGCATGGACGGGAACGGACATGGACGAAATGGACATGGCCGGGACGGGCACGGATGCGACAAAGCCGGCGGGTACCGGCTTCACCTCCGGTGAGATCCGCGCCGGGCGCGCACTTTTTGCCGGTGAATGGAAGTTCCTCTGGGCGACGGATACGCTCGCCCGGCTGCCGAAAATGGCCGGCATCGAGATCGCCTTTGCCGGCCGTTCCAATGTCGGCAAATCGAGCCTGATCAATGCGCTGACCGGCCGCAACGGCCTCGCGCGTACTTCGCATACGCCCGGGCGCACACAGGAACTGATCTGCTTTAGCGAAGGCGGGCCGCTGCGCATCGTCGACATGCCCGGCTACGGCTATGCCCAGGCGCCCAAGCAGAAGGTCGCGGCATGGACCGCGCTGATCCACGATTACCTGAAAGGACGCGCCAATCTCGCCCGCGTCTATCTCCTGATCGACGCGCGCCACGGCATCAAGGACACCGACATGCCCGCGCTCGATGCTCTGGGTGAGGCGGCGGTCAGCCACCAGATCGTGCTCACCAAGGCAGACCAGGTGACCGAGGACGAATTGCAGGCGCGGATCGCCGAGACCCAAGCCGCGATCGCCCGGCGCGCGGCCGCCTTTCCGCAGGTGCTCGTCACCTCCGCACGCAAAGACACGGGCATCGCAGAACTGCGGGCGGCCATTGCCCGGCTGCTGGCCGAGCGACGATAGGAGCGAACCATGGCACTGCCGATCCTGATTGCGCTGGCCGGTCTGATGGGCGCGGCCGGAGTGGTACTGGCCGCCGCCGGTGCGCATGCGCGGCCGGGTGCGGGCCTCGACACCGCGAGCCAGATGCTGCTCTTCCATGCCCCCGCCGTCGTCGCGGTCGCCGCGGCCATCGTCCAGGGCCTGCTCGCACGCCCGATCGCGCTTGCGGCCGCTGTCGGCCTTGTCTGCGGTGCCGCGCTGTTCGCGGGCGATCTGGTACTGCGCGCCTATGCCGGCACCCGCCTGTTCCCGATGGCGGCGCCGACCGGCGGCACCATCCTCATTCTCTCGTGGATCGCGCTTGCGGCAGCCGCGCTCGCCACCCTGCGCCCCTGACCGGCGACGCCCCTTCCGCATCGCGGCCGGCCCCGCTAAAAGGGCGCCGTCCGAATTTTCCGTCAGGAACGAAATCCATGACCACGAGCCCGCAGGAACAGGCCCGCATCCTCTCCGAAGCGCTGCCGCACATGCAGCGCTATGACGAGGAGACGGTGGTCATCAAGTATGGCGGCCATGCCATGGGCGAGGAGGAAGCCGCGCGCATGTTCGCGCGCGACATCGTCCTGCTCGAGCAGACCGCGATCAATCCCGTCGTGGTGCATGGCGGCGGCCCGCAGATCGCGGCCATGCTGAACCGGCTCGGCATCAAGTCGCAGTTTTCCGGCGGCCTGCGCGTGACCGACGCTGCCACCGTCGAAATCGTCGAGATGGTGCTGTCGGGGTCGATCAACAAGCAGATCGTGAGCTACATCAACCAGGCCGGCGGCAAGGCCGTCGGGCTGTCCGGCAAGGACGGCAACATGGTGATCGCCCGCAAGGTGACGCAACCCGGGCCGGTCCCGGTCGCCGACGTTGTCGATCTCGGTTTCGTCGGGGAGCCGGACCGTATCGACACTACCGTGCTCGACCAGATTCTCGGCCGCGAACTCATCCCGGTTCTCGCGCCGATCGCCGCCGGAGCGGCCGGCGAGACCTTCAACGTGAACGCCGACACGTTCGCCGGCTATATCGCGGGCGCGCTCAAGGCCAAGCGCCTGCTGCTGCTCACCGACGTGCCCGGCGTGCTCGACAAGTCCAAGACGCTCATCCAGGACATGTCGGTCGATGACGTGCGCAAGCTGATCGCCGACGGCACGATTTCAGGCGGAATGATCCCGAAGGTCGAGACCTGCATCACCGCCCTCGACCAGGGCGTCGAAGGCGTCGTCATCCTCGACGGCAAGGTGCCGCACGCGGTGCTGCTGGAACTCTTCACCAATCACGGCGCCGGCACGCTCATTCACAAATAGGAACCGCGCAGACATTAGCGCGCCGCCCGGCCTCATCACAGGCGAGGCCGGACGGCGTATTGCGATGAAACGTCAGTGCGGCATCACGTACGCATAGACGCGCCCACGCGGATAGACCGTCTCGGCGACGCGCCTGTTGTGATTGCCCGAGATGATGATCGGATTGCCGCTCGCATCGATGCCGCTGACGATGCCGACATGTCCGCCGCGCTTGCCGCGCGACATGACCGCGATGGCCCCGACCTGCGGACCGGCGATGCGCCGGCCGTAGGACGCGAACGAACTCGCCATGTTCGAGCCGGTGCCGGACCGCCCGCTACGCTCCAGCACCATGTTCATGAAACGCGCGCACCACAGGGCGCTCATGCCGGTCGGGTTGGTGCCGACATGGCGGCGCGCTTCGGCCACCAGCGCGGACGAGCCGAAGGCAAAGGCGGCGGACGCCGCCGCGCGGCGCGTGGCCTTGTGCGACGATTGCACGACTGCGCCGGTGTCACCGTTGTTGAGGTCATAGCGGTGATCGACGGCCATCGGACTGACGGACGGCGCCGCCGCCTCGCGCACTTTCACGTGGCGCGGGCGGGCATCCGCCGTCGTTGCAATACTGACCGTCGCCAAAGCAGCCACCGCGAGTAAAGCGATCAAAGTGTTCTTTCTCTTGTCTTTCAAATGCATCAGTTCGTCCCATTCTTGCGGCCACGCTCCGCATCTTGCAGGCGGATAAGCGGCCTGATGAGCCTGACCATGGAGAACGGCGTTGACCGCCGATCGGGATCAGGCTCCCGCCCTCGCGCCCCGCGCTTCCGGCGCGCCCCGCCGAAAACGCATTCGCGAATCTGCGGCGAACCGCACCGCAGATGCGCGCGATGCCGGCCAATCAGGGCGAGAATGCGACGAAGCGAGATGGTTCCGTGCGCGCGCGATCAATTCCTGCAACGATGCGCAAAAGTCGGAATCAGGCCGCGAAAATTCCGTCGCGTCGATTCAGAATGAGCGTATTTTCCTTAACCAATAAGGCATGCACGCAAATTTTGCGGCGCGCGGCGACGTCACTCACGTTCGTCGCTTAAGGAGGAATACCGCCTGCTCTCCGAACAGATTCCAGAACCACCACGGCGCGGCGAAACGCATCGGCGTGCCGGAGGCGTGCAACGCTTCCGCGCGCTCCATCTCCGCACCGATCGTTCCGCACAATTCGCGGAAATCCTTGATCGTGCAGAAATGAATGTTGGGCGTGTCGTACCAGGTGCCCGGCAGATTATCGGTCTGCGGCATGCGCCCGCCGAACAGGAGCTTGAGGCGAATTTTCCAGTGCCCGAAATTTGGGAACGAGACGATCGCCCGCCGCCCAATGCGCAGCATGTGCTCGAGCGCCTGGCGCGGACGCGAGGTCGCCTGCAGCGTTTGCGACAGGATCACATAATCGAAGGCGTCGTTTGGATAATCCGCAAGGTCGGTATCCGCGTCGCCCTGGATCACAGCCAAACCCTTGGCCACGCACTGGTTGACGCCTTCGCGCGAGATCTCGATCCCGCGTCCGTCGACGTTGCGCGTCTCGGAGAGGATGCGCAGCAATTCGCCGTCGCCGCAGCCAACATCGAGCACCTTGGAGCCGGGCGCGACCATGCCGGCGACAACCAGATGGTCCACGCGCACATTGCCCGGCGCGCGCGCCGTGCTCTGCATCGTCATGTCGTGCTGATAGGAAGTGGCGGTCACGGAAATCAGGGCTCCAGTCCGCACGCCTTGCGTGCCGCTTCGAGGAAGCCACGCACGATCGCAAACAATTCCGGCTCGTCGAGCAGGAAAGCGTCGTGGCCCTTGTCGGTCACGATCTCTGCAAACGAAACGCGCGCGCCGGCCGCGTTGAGCGCATGCACGATGGCGCGCGATTCCGAGGTCGGGAACAGCCAGTCGCTGGTGAACGAGACGACGCAGAAACGCACCGGACTGTCCTTGAAGGCGTTCGACAGGACGCCGTCATGATCGGCGGCAATGTCGAAATAGTCCATGGCCCGCGTCAGGTAGAGATAGGAATTGGCGTCGAAGCGCTCGACGAACGAGATGCCCTGATGCCGCAAATAGCTCTCGACCTCAAAATCGGCGTCAAACGAGAAAGTGGGATTGTCGCGGTCCTGGAAACGCCGGCCGAACTTGCGATGCAAGGCGGCATCGGACAGATAGGTGATATGCGCACCCATGCGCGCGACCGCAAGTCCGCGCCGCGGATTGGTGCCTTCGACGAGATAGCGTCCGCCGCGCCATTCGGGATCTGCCATCACCGCCTGGCGGCCCACTTCGTGGAAGGCGATGTTCTGCGCCGAATGACGCGTCGCGCATGCGACCGGCAGCGCGGAGAAAACGCGATGCGGAAAGGTCGCCGCCCATTCCAGCACCTGCATCCCGCCCATCGAGCCGCCGACCACTGTGAACAACCGCTCGATGCCGAGATGGTCGAGCAGCATCGCCTGCGCGCGCACCATGTCGCGGATGGTGATCACCGGAAATTCCAGCCCCCACGGCTTCCCGGTCTGCGGATTGGTCGAGGAGGGGCCGGAGGAGCCCATGCAGCCGCCGACCACGTTCGAGCAGATGACGAAATAGCGCTCGGTGTCGATCGGCCGCCCGGGGCCGACCATGATGTCCCACCAGCCCGGCTTGCCGGTGACCGGGTGGGTGCTCGCCACATGCTGGTCGCCGGTCAGGGCATGACAGATCAGCACCGCGTTCGTGCGGGCTTCGTTGAGGCGGCCATAGGTCTTGTAGGCGATCTGGAACGGCGCGAGCGAAACCCCGGCATCGAGCCGCAGCGGCTGGTCGGCGCCGAACCGGACCACGACCGAATCCCGCGGCTCGTCGGCCTCGCGCGCACGCGGCGGACCGTCCCGTGTGGCAGTCAGATTGGCCTCGACCATCCCGCTTATCCCGGCTAGCAAGAACCCCGGTTCAGGGGCTGGAGCGGCCGAACTAGGTAGGTCGCGGACCAGCCCTGTCAATGGATTTTGCGACTTTACCATGAGCGGACGCAAACCCGATCAGCCCACGCTTGCCGACCTGCGCGCCGAGATCGACCGCATCGACGAGAACATGCACCGCCTCCTGATCGAGCGCGGCGAGATCATCGAAAGCCTGATCGCGGTGAAAAAGACCCAGGAATCGGGTTCCGCATTCCGGCCCGCGCGCGAGGCCTCGATGATGCGCAAGCTCGTCGAGCGCCATCACGGCATTCTGCCGCTCGACACCGTCGAGAGCATCTGGCGCGTCATCATCGCGACCTTCACGCATGTGCAGGCACCCTATTCCGTGCACGCAGACCTTATCGCCGGGGACGCCGCCATCCGCGATTCCGCCCGCTTCCATTTCGGCTTCACGGTGCCGTTCGTCGGTCATATGGGGGCGGCGGGCGTCGTCAATGCGGTTTCGGCCTCCAAGGGCGACCTGGGGCTCGTGCCCGCCATCGCTGTGGCTGGCAGCGACCCCTGGTGGGCCTTGCTGGAGGGCGGGACGACGCCCAAAATCATCGCCCGTCTGCCATTCGTGGAGCGGCCCGACCATCCGGCCTCGCTGCCGGTGTTTGCGGTCTCCTGGCCGGCCGCCGACGCGCTCGTCAAAGAAGTCGAGGTCTTCAGCCTGAAAGTATCGGGCTGGTCGGCGGCGGCGGCACGGGCGGTCACCCCGCTCGCCGAGCTTGTCGCGTTGCCGGATGGCGCGTTCGACGGGGCGGCGCTACTCGTCTCGGTGCCGGAGGGGCGCACGCTCGACCAGATCACGCAGGCACTGGTGAAGGCCGGCGCCTCGGTGCGCTCCTGCGCCCTCGTCGGCAGCCACGCAACCCGCTATACGGTGGCCGGCAGCGAGCGCAAGCCGCCGGCCTGAAGGTCCGCGCTGCGCTGACGTTCTTTGGAGTAAAATTGAAATGACTGTGCCGCAGCGTCCCGTCCCGCGTCCCGGCGTCCTCGCGATCGACGCCTATGTGCCCGGCAAGAGCCAGGCGCCGGGTGTCGCCAAGGTCTTCAAGCTGTCGTCCAACGAGACGCCGCTCGGCGCGAGCCCCAGCGCCATCGAAGCCTATAAGACCGTCGCCGCGCATCTGCAGGATTATCCGGACGGCGCGTCGACCGATCTGCGCCAAGCGATCGGACGCACCTTCGGGCTCGATCCCGACCGCATTATTTGCGGGGCGGGTTCCGACGACCTGCTCAACCTGATCGCGCGCGCCTATCTCGCCGACGGCGACGAGGCGATCCACACCACGCACGGCTTCCTGGTCTATCCGATCGCAACGCTTGGCACCGGCGCCAGGCCCGTGGTCGCGCCCGAGAAAAATTTCACCGCCGACGTCGACGCAATCCTTAAGGCGGTGACGCCGCGCACCAAGGTCGTTTTCCTCGCCAATCCGAACAACCCGACCGGCACCTACGTCCCCTTCGACGAGGTCAAGCGGCTGCACCGCGGGCTGCCGCCGCATGTGCTGCTCGTGCTCGACGCCGCCTATGCCGAATATGTCCGGCGCAACGATTACGAGGCGGGCATCGAGCTCGTGGCGACGAGCGAGAATGTCGTGATGTGCCGCACGTTCTCGAAAATCTACGGCCTTGCGGCGCTGCGGCTCGGATGGCTGTACGGGCCTGCGCACATCGTCGATGCGCTCAATCGCATCCGCGGACCGTTCAACGTCAATGCGCCGGCCATCGCGGCCGGCATCGCAGCGCTTGCCGATACCGCCCATGTCGAGCGCTCGCGCGACCACAACGAGCGCTGGCTCGGCTGGCTGACCGAAGAAATCGGCAAGCTCGGCCTGGTGGTGACCCCGAGCGTCGGCAATTTCATCCTCATCCATTTCCCGGACAAACCCGGCAAGATGGCGAAAGACGCCGACGCGCTCCTGACCTCGCGCGGCTGCGTGCTGCGCGCGGTGCGCGCCTATCACCTACCGAACGCGCTGCGCATGTCGGTCGGCACCGAGGAAGCGAACCGCCTGGTGGTGAAGACGCTCGCGGAATTCATGGGGAAATGATGATCGGCAGAGTTCTGCAATTCACCCTCCCGCCGCTGCGCGGGGAGAGGGGTGCAGTCAGAGTTCTCGGAGCGGCCTTGTGATATCCGCCCCCCTCATCGATCGTCTCGCGCTGATCGGCGCCGGCCTCATCGGCGGCTCGATCGCGCGCGCGGCCCGCGCCGCGGGCACTGCCAGGACCATTGTCGTCACCGCCCGCTCGCCGCAGACGCGTCGGCGCGTGGTCGAGCTTGGTTTCGCCGATCAGGTGACGGAAACCAGCGCCGAAGCTGTCAAGGACGCCGATCTCGTCATCGTCTCCATTCCGGTCGGCGCTTCGGGGGCGGTGGCCAAAGACATCGCGCCTTACCTGAAGAAGGGCGCGATCGTATCCGATGTCGGCTCGGTCAAGGCCGCGGTCATGCGCGACATGGCCCCGCATATTCCGCGGGGCGTGCATTTCGTTCCAGCGCATCCGGTCGCCGGCACGGAGGATTCCGGTCCCGACGCGGGCTTTGCCGAACTCTTCGTCAACCGCTGGTGTATCCTCACGCCGCCGGAAGGGGCCGATCCGCGGGCGGTGGAGCGGCTCAAGGCGTTCTGGAGCGCGATCGGCGCGAACGTCGAGACCATGACGCCGGACCACCACGACCTCGTGCTCGCGATCACGAGCCACCTGCCGCACCTGATCGCCTACACCATCGTCGGCACCGCCAACGAGCTCGGCGAAGTGACGGAATCCGAAGTGCTGAAATTCTCCGCCGGTGGCTTCCGCGACTTCACACGCATCGCCGCCTCCGACCCGACCATGTGGCGCGACGTCTTCCTGCACAACAAGGACGCGGTGCTCGAAATGCTCGGCACCTTCAACGAGGACCTGTCGCGGCTGACGCGGGCGATCCGCCGCGGCGACGGCGAGGCATTGTTCGATCATTTCACGCGCACGCGGGCGATCCGCCGCGGCATCGTGCAACTCGGCCAGGATTCGGCGAGGCCCGATTTCGGCCGTGCGCATGGCGGCCTGCCGATGGCCTCGCTGCCGCGGCCCTACGCGTCCGACGACGATTGACGCTCAGAACAGCGGCGCGGTCTGGCCGACCCGGATCGGACCGAGAAAGATGGCGCCGTCCTGGAAGCGCAGCGGCAGCGTCACCGCCTTGCGACCATCGAGTTCCGCCGGCTGGCCGAGCATGGCGACGGCGCCGGCCGCGATCGCAGGCGCGGCCTTCTCGCGCGCAAGGCTGCCCAGGCCGGGCGCGATCCGGTCGAGGGCATTGAAGGCGTCGTTCATTTTTTCGCGGTTCTCGCTGCCCGGACGCGTCAACCCGTCGACGCCGATCTGCTGCAGGAGCTTCTCCACGCCGGCGACGGTGATGCGTAATTCGCCGTCAAGGCGTCCGCTCGGCGACAGGCCGAGCGAGCCGGCACCGGCCGCCGCCCAGTCCGTCTGACGCACGCGCGCGCTCCTGATCTCGATGCGGCCGTTGCGCTCGTGGATCTCGCGGAAGCGCGCGGACCACGGCTTGGGCGAGAAGTCTTCCAGCCCCCGCAGGGTGGCGTCGATCTCCGCATCGGTCGCCGCGGCGAGGATCGGATGCAGCGGCCCTGCGCTCAGGGCATTGGCGCGCATCGCGATGTCGATCACGGGATTTTCCCGCGCGGTTCCCGAAACTATGCGCCCGTGGATCTCCGCGCCGTTCGCCGCAAGCAGGCGCTCGGTCGTGCCCGCCTGGGCGCGATCCACAACCGGCCTGTCGAGCACGATCGATACGCGTTCGGGCGCGCGCGGCTGGCCGCGCACGCTGGTCTGCGCCAGCGCCCAGGAGGCCGTCATGGTCGGTTGATGGCCGTTCTCGGACACGGTCAGCGGGCCGCTCCATTCCCCGATCAACAAGGTCGGCTGGTAAATCTGGGCAGCAACGAGAACGTCGTTCAGGCGCAGGGACAGCGGCGGGTTGAGCGCGCGCAGCTCGGCGGCGGCGCCGCGGCAGCGCACCTCAATACGGAAGGGAAAGCCGCCGAGCGACTGCGATCCGCAGCTATAGACGCGGCCGGCGCGCTCCTCGCGCTGCAGCCAGCCCACGAGCGCGGTATTGGCGCGGTCGGCGGCATAGAACCAGAACGCGCTCCAGCCGCCCGCGGCGATCACCAAAAACAGGATGAGGAAAAGCCAGCGACGAGACCCGCCGCGTGAATGCACGGGCAGACGGGCTGCGGGTTCGTATTGCATCCAAAGTGTCCTTGAATTCCGCCCTTCAATCTCTCATGTCAGAAGCGTGCGATTGCGGCCTTTCGAAGATGCCTTGAGCCGGTTCCTCATACGCTCCTCAACCCCCCGTGTCCCCTTACATAACCTTCCCGTCGGAAATGGCCGAGGATTTCTGGATTTTCGGTTACGGCTCGCTGATGTGGCGGCCGGGCTTCGAATTTATCGAGCAGATGCCCGCGCGGATGACTGGCGTCCACCGCTCGCTGTGCGTTTATTCCTTCGTGCACCGGGGGACGCCGGAGCGGCCCGGCCTCGTGCTCGGCCTCGACCGCGGCGGCGCCTGCCGGGGGGTTGCCTTCCGTATCGACCCGGCCAGGCGCAAGGACACGCTCGCCTATCTGCGTGCCCGCGAGCAGGTCACGATGGTCTATCGGGAGCGGGTGCGTAACGTCACTTTGCTCGGCAAATCCGAGCGCCTTGTTCCGGCGCTGGTCTATGTCGTCGACCGCGGACACCCGCAATATGCCGGCCGGCTGACGCTGGAAGAGCAATTGCACCACATCCGGCAGGCGCATGGGCGTTCCGGCGCCAATCCCGATTATGTGCTGGCGACGGTCGCGGCCCTCGAACAGCTCGGCTGCCGTGACCGGGACCTGCATGCCCTCGCCGAACGTCTGAAGGGACCGCACGAACCGCACCGCCTCCTGCCCGGTGCCGGATAGGGTTGCGCCGTGCCCCTGTCCTCGAGCCGGAGCTCGGCCATCG
The DNA here is from genome assembly GCA_019187085.1 of Pseudorhodoplanes sp. GTDB lineage: Bacteria > Pseudomonadota > Alphaproteobacteria > Rhizobiales > Xanthobacteraceae > Pseudorhodoplanes. Next base: position 356,159 of record JABARS010000001.1, read on the forward strand.
CGTTCACTTGCCGGCGTGCCGCGGCCTGCCCTCGGCGACCAGACGCGCGGTCGCGGTCTCGATGTCGCTTTGCAGACGTGCGGCGAAGGCGTGGCGGTCGAGGCCGGGCGGGATCGGATCGAGAATCTCGACCCTGATCGTACCGGGGAAGCGGCGAAACGAGCGCCGCGGCCAGAAGAGCCCGGAATTGAGCGCCACCGGGAGGCACGGCACGCCGATCTCGGAATACAGGTGCACGACCCCGAACTTGTATTTGGGCTCGGCGCCCGGCGCCCGCCGGGTGCCTTCCGGGAAGATGATCAGTTGCCGGCTGCGCTCAACCTCGACCTTGGCGCGCCGCGTCATGGCGGACAGCGCCTGCGAGCGGGCGCCGCGGTCGACCGGGATCATCTCGGCCTTGCGCGCGCACCAGCCGAAAAACGGAATCCACAACAATTCCCGCTTGAGGATGAAGGCGGGGTCCTCGAACACCGTCATCAGCGCGAACGTCTCCCACATCGACTGGTGCTTGGAGGCGACCAGAAGCGGCCCATGCGGAATCCTCTCAAGGCCATCGATGCGCATATGCACGTCGCAGATCGTACGCAGCAGCCAGAAATTGAAGCGTGCCCAGTTCTTGACGAGCGCGATCAAGACGCGCCGCGGCATGGCGAGCGTCGGCAGCGCCACGATCAGGTAGACGAACAGCGCAAGATAGAACACCGTGTTGAAGACGACAGAACGAACGATGATGCTCACGGGTAGAGGTCCGAAGGCGGGGGGATCAGGACGCAGGCTCAAAACGCATGCGCGCCAGCGCGAGCATATACTTCAGATATTCGGAAAAGAGGAGCCGGATCGTGGGCTCGCTCGACCATAGGGCGTCGCGCTTGTGGGTGACCACGGCGAACGGAATCAGCCGCACATCCGGCAATTGATGGGCGAGTTCGGCCATCGCGCGGGGCATGTGATAGTTGGAGGTCACCACGATCAGCGACTTAAAGCCGCGCTTTTCGGTCCAGCGGCGCGTCTCGATGGCGTTGCCGACGGTGTTTAGCGCGCTGCGGTCGAGATCGACGCAGCAATCGATCACCTGCCGGTAGTCGGGCATGAGCCGGACGATCTCCCGCTGGCTGGTCGCCGGGTGGACGCCGGAAATCAGCAGTCGTTGTCCGCGGCGCAGTGCCAGCAATTCCACCGCGTCGGCGATGCGCGAGGAGCCTCCGGTCAGAACGACGATGCCGTCGGCGTCGACGTCGAGCCTGGTCTCGTCGTCGGCGATGCTGGTCACGAACCAGACGAAAGTCGCCGCGACAAAGATCGCCGCACACACGGCCCCAAAGGCAACAAGTCGCGTCAGGCCCGCAGACAGGCGGCCCGGACGTTCGGGATGGTGTTCGGCGGATCGCGTGGATTTCATTGCGCGGAAATCATAGCGCGGATTCCGGCGCGGGCGTGACCCGGAAGTTCAGACCGTTTCGAGGGTCTGGTTAACGGTGTGGCGCGAAGTGCCCGCTGTCACCGCCGCAGCCACCACGATCAGGATCAGAAGCGCCGCATAGCCTTCCCAACCGATGGAAAACGAGCCGAACAGCGCCGCGAGCTGGTCGCCGGCCGCCGTTCCCGCGAGCCATCCGCCGAGCAGGCCGGCGAGCGCGAACAGGGCCATCGCCGCCCCGCCGCCGAGCAGGCCGCCCTTGAATCCGAGCACGAGGAAATGGCGCTGGAATTCGGCGGCGATGAAGCCGTCGCGCGCGCCGACCAGATGCAGCACTTCCACGACCGGCCGGTTACTCGCCATCGCCCCGCGCGTGGCGAAGGTCACCGACAGGATCATGGCCGCCAGTACCAGTAGAAGGATGACCGCGCCAGTGACGACGGCGGCATTCGCCATCGCGCGCATGCGCTCGATCCAGCCGCGATGGTCGTCAAGCGTCGCGGCCGGTACGGCGGCGGCGAGATTGCGGCGCAGACCGGACAAATCGGGCGGCTGCCCGCCCGCGAACCGCAGCACGATCACGCGCGGCACCGGCAGATCCTCCATCGACAAGCCGCTGCCGAGCCAGGGCTCGAGCAGGCGCGCGGATTCCTCGCGGCTATAGACGCGCGCGTCGCTCAGACCCGGAAAAGCGCGCGCGATCTCGGCGGCTTTCTGCACGTCGGCCTCGACGTCGCCGGAGCCCGGACGCACCTGGATCGTCACCTCGCGCGAGACTTCCGACTGCCAGTCTACGGCCGCGTTGCGGATCATCATCACGCTGCCCGTCGTCATCGCCGCCAGGAACGTCATGATGGCGACAACGGCGACGAGCGCTCGCCCGCCGATCGAATCGGCGGGAACGATCGGCGTCTCGGTGCGCGGCAGCGGCCCGCGCGGCCGGCGCGCAGGAGCGGAAAATTCGATGGGGTCGCGCATCTGGGTCATCCCGCTATTCGAACCCTTCCTCGAAATCGTCCTCGTAGGCTTCCTCGAACATGCTGTCCTCGCCGTAATGATACAGCCGGCCCTCGTGCAGGACGAGCCGCGGCGCGTCGTACTGGTCCATCAGCGCAATGTCGTGGGTGGCGATGACGACCGAGGTGCCCGACTTGTTGAGCTCGATGAAAAGCCGCAGCAGCCGCTGCGCCAGCCCTGGATCGACGTTGCCGGTCGGCTCGTCGGCGAGCAGCAATTGCGGGCGCGATATGACCGCGCGCGCGATCGCCGCGCGCTGCTTTTCCCCGCCCGAGAGGACCGGCGGCAGCGCCCACATGCGCTCACCGAGGCCGACCCATTGCAAAAGCTCGACCACCTCGTGGCGGTAGCTGTCCTCGTCGCGACCCATCACGCGCAGCGGCAGCGCCACGTTCTCGTAGGTGGTCATGTGATCGAGCAGGCGGAAGTCCTGAAACACGACCCCGATCCGGCGCCGCAGCGTCGCCAGCGCGTCCTTGCTCAGCCGTGCGACATCATGACCGAACAGGGTGACCAGCCCGCGCGTCGGCCGGATCGACAGGAACAGCAGCCGCAGCAGCGAAGTCTTGCCGGCGCCCGAAGGCCCGGTGAGGAACTGGAAGGAGTGCGGCTCGATCCGGAAATTGAGGTCCCGCAGCACTTCGGGACCCGGGCCGTATCGCAAGCCGACATTTTCGAATCGGACCACCCGCCGCTCCGGTTCCCGTGCCGTTTTACGCCCCGCCCGGCCGCCGCCCTGCCGGGAACTGCATTTTCGCAAAAGACGCAATGACTTCTACAGGATTGGACGGCCCTGCCATAGCCGTTCGTCGTCCGCGGCAGGGGGGCCGGATCTGGCGGTTATGGTTTCCGATCCGTTAACGGACGGCTGCTAGGGTCCCGGCCACGGCCCTTCGGGAGTGCGATTCGCGGGTTCGTTCGAGCATGCTCATTGTCTGTCCCCAGTGCGCGATGTCCTATGAACTTGGACCGCAGGCGCTTGGCGCCGGCGGCCGTACGGTGCGTTGTGCGCGCTGCCGCACGGTCTGGTTCGCCGAAAGCATCGCGGAGGCCTCTGCGGAGCCCGTGGACGCACTGGCAACCGCGAGCGGCGGTGCCGACGACAACGCCGCGCGCACGGACAATCCCGAAAGCGATAACCTCGATCAGGCGCCCGCCGGGCAATGGCCGGCCGAACCCACCGACAGCGACGATCCGGGCTTTGCCCTTCATCCGGACCTGACCGGGGACGGCACTTCACCGGACATCTTCGATGCGAACCCGGCCGGCAACCCTGCGGCCGTATTCGCCGATAGCCCCTCGATCGTGCCGCCCGAGGGAGAGCTGCCGCCTCCGATCGACGAAAGCCTGTTCCCGATCACCGGCGGCAGCGTGGAGAATTTCGCCGCGCGTCGCGCCCGCGCGCGGGCCAGGAAAACGCGCCGCTTTCCGAAAATCCCGGCCGTGCGCTGGCCACTCGCCCCGCTGCCGACGGCCCTGCTGATCCTGGTCACGACGACCGCGATCATCCTGGGCTGGCGCGCCGATATCGTGCGCCTCGCGCCGCAGACCGCCTCCTTCTACGACAGGCTCGGCCTCGAGGTGAATCTGCGCGGACTCGTATTCGAGAATCTGAAGGTTTCGCGTGAAACGCACGAAGGCATTCCGGTTCTGGCCATCGAAGGCGAGATCGCAAGTGTCGCCTCCAAACCGGTCGAGATTCCGCGTCTGCGATTTGCCGTGCTCAACGGCCGCGGGCTGGAAATCTATAGCTGGACCGCGATGCCCCCGCGCCCCTTCGCCAATGCCGGCGAGCGGATGCCTTTCCGGTCGCGACTCGCTTCGCCGCCCACGGAGTCCCACGACATCGTCGTACGCTTCTATAACCGCCGCGACGCAACCACAGCGCTGAAATGACGGGAGAATGATGATGGCCCGCATCGTGCTTGCCGAAGACGAAGACTCACTGCGCACACTGATCGCGCGCGCGCTGGTTCAGGATGGCCACGAGGTTGCGGCCTGTCCCGACGGCGCAGCCGCGCTCGAAGTGCTTTCCGGGCAGCGCGGCCATTTCGACCTGCTGCTGACCGATATCCGCATGCCGGTGATGGACGGGATCGCACTGGCACTTGCCGCGGGACGCGACGACCCCGACCTCACGATCGTACTGATGACCGGCTATGCCGACCAGCGCGAGCGCGCGCACGGCCTCGCCTCGCTGATTCACGACGTGATCACGAAACCGTTCTCGCTCGCCGACATCCGCGGCGCGGTGAAGGGTGCGCTCGCCATGCGGGCGGAACGCTAGGTCGAGCCCGCACAAACAGGTCAGAAATCGCGCAGCAAACGCTCGATATAGTCGAGCTCGATCTGCGGCCGCAGCGGATCGGCGAAGCGGCGGCGCAATTCCTCGAGAATGCGGCGCGCCCGCTGGACATCGATCTCGCCCGGCACTTTCACCGTGACGTCGTCGCCGTAATCGCGCCCGCGCAACGGCCGGCCGAGCGGATCGGTCTCCTGCTGCGCGCGCGAGGGACCGATGCGGCCCGGCTGCCCCTGCCCCGGTCCGGTGCCCTGCTGTTGCTGCAGCGCCTGCGCCATGCCCTGCGCGCCCTTACGCAGCGCATCGAGCGCGCGCCCCTGCGAATCGACGGCGCCGTCCGGATTGCCGCTGCCCAGCTCGCCCTCGGCGTCGCCCATGGCTTCGCCGGCACGGCCGAGCTGCTCCATGCCGCCCTGCCCCTGCTGGCCTTGCTGCCCCTGATCGCCCTGATCGCCGGGCTGCTGGCCCATGCCGCGCTGGCGCAGTTGCTCAAGCAACTTGCGCAGCTGATCCTTGAGCGCCTGCTGATCCTGCCGCAACTCGCCCATGTTCCGCTCGCCGGGCTGGCCGCGCTGCGAGCGACGCTGGTCCTGCCCCTGCCGGAAGGTGCGGTCGCGCAACTGCTGCTGCTTGCGAATGATGTCGCCCAGTTCGTCGAGCGCCGACATCATGTCGTCGCCCTCCTCGCCCTCGTTGGGAGCGCCGGGCCGGGCCATCTGCAGATTTTCCAGCATCGACTGCAATTCTTCGAGCAGACGGCGGGCGGCGTCCTTGGCGCCGGAGCGCGCGAGGTTCTCGAGCCGGTCGATCATACTCTTGAGATCCTGCGGCCGCAACTGGCGCGCATTCGGATCGAGCGGGCGCGCGAGCTGTTGCGGATTCCTGCGCATCTGCTCGGCCAGCGCCTGCATGAACTTGTCGAGCGCGGCGCGCAACTCGTCGGTCAGGCGCTTGAGCTCTTCGTCGCTCGCACCGCGTTCGAGCGCCTCGCGCAGCCGCTCCTGCGCCGCCCGCAATTCGGCCTCGGCGTCCGACACGTTGCCGTCCTCGATGGCGACGGCCATCTGCCACAGACGGCCGACCACATCACGCAACTGGTCGTCGGTCTTGGCGCCGGTGAGCTGCCAGAAGACCGAACGCAGGCCGAGATAGACGCCGCTCTCGGGGATGAATTTTTCCGGCGCAATCGCGAGCGCCTCGAGCGCCATCAGCACGAGCGGTCTGGCCTCGGCGTCGAGCGCCAGATTGCGCCGCTGCTCGATCAGGGCACGCGCCAGCGGCTTCATGAACAGCCGCTCCGGGATCTGGATTTCGACCGGCTCCGAACGGCCTTCATTGCCACCTTCGTCGCGCGCGGTCAGCGTCAGCAGGACGTCGGTGCCGGCCCAGGGATGGTCGGCGAGGCTGCGGGTGGTCTGGCCCACGCCATTGCGGGTGCGCGCCTGCGGCAGCACGAGCGAGAAATCGGGCGCGCCGTAAAGCGGACGCGCCAGCTTCGCGCCCGGCGTTTCCTTCCGCGCGAACCGCGCATACGCTTCGGTGACGCCGTAATCGTCCTCGATCTTGTAGTTGAGCTGCAGCGCGCCGCGCACCTGCGGCTCGGGGGTCTTGGTCAGCGCAATGGTCGGCGCGCGATCGGGGATGGCGGTGAAGGCCCAGGTCGCGCGGCCGAGATCGCGTAGCGTCACCTCGCCGTCGCCCTGCACGACAAAGCGGCGCTCCTGCGTTCCCGCCGGCGGCGGCACCGGATGATCGTTCTTGTCGTCGGCGAGACCGCCGGCGGCCGCCACATTGAGCGCGTCGAGACCGGTGGCGCGGATCACGACCACCGAACCGACCGGCACCGCGACCGGCGCGCTCGCGCGCGCGGGCTCGCCGGGCCGCAGCCCGGCCAGGATCACCGGCGGACGGGCGGTATAGACCGGCGGGGTCACCCATGCATCGACGCGATAATTCTGCGGCGCGACGACGCCGTGCCAGTTGAAGGCCGCGGCAACACGGCGGCCGCGATCGCCCCCGGCCACGATGAAGGTCGCGACGACGAGAATGGCGGCAAGCGCGCGCAGCGCGAACGGATCGTGAGCGGCAAGGCGCGGCGCGGGCCAGCCCGCGCGCAGACGACGCACGGCGTGCAGCGTGCGCTCGACATGGGCCTGCCATAACGCAACCGACATCGGATCGGTCTGCGTCGTTGCAAGGCGATCACTGACCGCGGTGACGGGCCGATGCGCAAGGCCGCTGTTGCGATCGAGCTGGACGAGCGCCGCGGCGCGGTCCGGCACCTGGATACGCACGAGCCGCCACAGGAATGCGATCGCGGCAAGACCGAACAAGGCAACACCCGCAGCGCGTCCCAGTGGGGGCAGAGACAGCCACAGACCAAGCCAGGACAGGCTTAAGAAGAAGCCGCCGAGGGTGAGCAGAGCGGCCAGGGGCGGCCAGACCTGTTCCCAGAGCAGGCCCCAGCGCGCCTTGCGGACGGCCTTTTCGAGGCGCTCTGCCGCCTGCCCGGTCACGGACGCGGCACCCGTTTGCCCCTGCTCAAAGGACCCTTGGGAACCTTGGGAACCCTGCATCAGCCATTCTTTCGTTCGGGCTGCCCGGACTCAATAGCCATAAAAGCCTATCACGCGATGCAAGTTTCATGCACTCAAGTTCACTTGATGCCTTGAGCGTACGCGGTCCGGCGGGCCTGAGACAATTCTAGAGCCAGGGCGGCAGACGATCGAACGCAATCAATGCGTCGGCATCCAGGCGGGGCCGAACCTGCGCCCATTCGCCGCCCCGCACGAGGATTTCCGGTATCAACGGACGGGTATTGTAGGTCCCGGCCTGAACCGCGCCATAGGCGCCCGCCGACATGACGGCCAGCAGATCGCCGGGCCGGGGCTCCGGCATTTCGCGGTCGAGCGCCAGATAGTCCCCGGTCTCGCAGACCGGCCCTACCACGTCGACGGTCACCGGCCGGGAACGAATCGCCGTTTCGCGGACCGGCCAGATTTCGTGATGCGCTTCATAGAGGGTCGGACGGATGAGGTCGTTCATCGCCGAATCGACGATCACGAAGGTCTTGGCATCGCCGTGCTTCACATAGATCACGCGCGTGACCAGGATGCCGGCATTGCCGACGATCAGACGCCCGGGTTCGAAAATCAGCTTACAGCCGAGATCGCGGGTCGCGCGCTTGACGATGGCGGCATAGTCGGCCGGCAAAGGCGGCGCCTTCGCCGAATCGCGATAGGGGATGCCGAGCCCGCCGCCGAGATCGACATGCGCGATGGTGTGGCCATCGGCGCGCAACTGCACCACGAATTCCGACAGCAACGCGAAGGCATCGGCGAACGGCGTCAGCTCGGTGATCTGGCTGCCGATATGCATGTCGACGCCCGCCACGCGGATGCCGGGCAGCGCTGCGGCATGCCGATAGACCTCGCGCGCGCGGCTGATCGGAATGCCGAACTTGTTCTCGGCTTTGCCGGTCGCGATCTTGGCGTGCGTGCGCGCATCGATGTCTGGATTGACGCGCACCGAGATATCGATCGTGCGTCCCTTCGCGGCCGCGATCGCCGAAAGGCGGTGCAGCTCCGGCTCCGATTCGACATTCACGCACAGGATGCCGGTGTCGACGGCCGCCGCGAGTTCGCGGTCGGTCTTGCCGACGCCGGAGAACATGATCTTGTCCGCGGGCACGCCCGCCTTCAGCGCACGCTTGAGCTCGCCCTCGGAAACGACATCGGCGCCCGCGCCGAGCCGCGCCAGCGTCGCAATCACCGCCTGGTTGGAATTGGCCTTGACCGCATAGCAGACGAGCGACGGCACGTCGGCGAAAGCTTCGGCGAAAACGCGATAATGCCGCTCGAGCGTCGCGGTCGAATAGCAGTAGAGCGGGGTGCCGACCGATTGCGCGAGGGCGGCCAGATTTACCGCCTCGGCGCAAAGGACGCCGTCGCGATAGGCGAAGTGATGCATCGCAATCTCAGTCGAGCAGGGCGTCGAGAGGAATACGCTTCTTCGGGCCGCGAATGACCGGAAGCGCATTGGCGCCGCCCGGACGCAGCACGGAGCCCTGCTCTTCGGCCTGCGGCTGCGCTTCGGTGCCCGCGTTGGGATCGTTGAGCGCGGCCGGCGGCGCATCGAGCGCGCCCTTACGCCCGCATGCGGACAGCGCGAGCGCCACGCACAGCAGCGCCGTGACGGCCACCCACCGAGTCATCGCCAACGAACCACCGGTCACCGGATACTCCCCCATCGCGCGCACCCCTATAGCAGATCGATCAAAAGAGGCGATAGTTGGTTGTTCGATGTGGCCGCAGCCGCGTCAGCGCCCCTTTTCGAGGCGCTTTAACCATTTTCTGGCCTGGGCGCGCACATTGGCCGGCGCGGTCCCGCCGAAGCTCGTGCGGCTCCTGACCGAGCGCTCGACCGAGAGCACCGCGAACACCTCGTCGGTGATTCTGGGCTCGACCGCCTGCATGGCGGCAAGCGGCAGACGATGCAGCGGCAAGTTCTGCGCGGCGGCTTCCGCGACGATCCGCCCGGTCACATGGTGGGCGTCCCGGAAGGGCATTTTCAGCGTCCGCACCAGCCAGTCGGCGAGATCGGTGGCGGTGGCATAGCCCTCGCCCGCCGCTTTCTTCATGCGGGCGGTATCGGGAACCATGTCCCGCACCATGCCGGTCATCGCCGCGATCGACAGCGAGAGGGCAGCGAGCGCGTCCATGGCGCCTTCCTTGTCCTCCTGCATGTCTTTCTGGTAGGCGAGCGGCAGGCCCTTCATCACCATGACGAGCGCTGTGAGCGCGCCCGCGATGCGCCCGGCCTTGGCGCGCACGAGTTCGGCCGCGTCGGGGTTGCGCTTCTGCGGCATGATCGAGGAGCCGGTCGTGAACTTGTCGGACAGCCGCACGAGGCCGGTCAAAGGCGAGGTCCAGATCACGATCTCCTCGGCGAGCCGCGACAGATGCACGGCGGCGATCGTCGCCGCGGCCAGCGTCTCCAGCACGAAGTCGCGGTCAGCGACCGCATCGAGCGAGTTCGCGGTCGGCCGGTCGAAGCCGAGCGCCGTGGCGGTCATGTCGCGATCGAGCGGGAACGAGGTTCCCGCCAGCGCCGCGGAGCCGAGCGGACATTCGTTGAGCCGCCGGCGCGCGTCGGCGAAGCGTCCACGGTCGCGCGCGGCCATCTCGACATAGGCGAGAAGATGATGGCCGAACGTGACCGGCTGGGCGGTCTGCAGATGGGTGAGGCCGGGCATGACGGTGCCGGCATGATCGAGCGCCTTCTCGGCGAGCGCGCGCTGGAATCCGGCAAGCGCCGCATCGAGCTGGTCGATCGTATCGCGCACCCAGAGCCGGAAATCAGTCGCCACCTGGTCGTTGCGCGAGCGCGCAGTATGCAGCCGGCCGGCGGCGTGGCCGATCAGCTCGGACAGCCGCGCCTCGACGTTCATGTGAACGTCCTCCAGCGCGCGCTTGAATTCGAACGCGCCGCGCTCGATTTCTGACAGGATCGTGTCTAGACCGTGAGCGATCCGGCCGGCATCGTCGGCCGTAATGATGCCTTGCTGCGAGAGCATGGCAGCGTGCGCCTTGCTTGCCGCGATGTCCTGGCGGTAAAGGTGCCGGTCGACGTCGATCGAGGCGTTGATTTCCTCCATGATCGCGTCGGGACCGGACGCGAAACGCCCACCCCACATCTTGTTGCTCATGACACGTCCAAAAAGCTCTTCCGAACCAGACACGCCGGCCCGTACATCCCGGCGCCGGCTCGTCCTGATCGCCGCCGCGGCTTTCCTCGGCGGGGGTGTTGCGCTGGCGGGGATATACGAGATCGTGCCCTTGCTGCGCAATGCGGGGGTGGCACCCGTCTGCCGCCCGGCGGCCGAACTGGCCAATGCGATCAAGCCCCTTGTCCGCGGCGAACTGGCAGCGCTGGCGCCGGCCAAGACGCCGATCCCGGCGGCTCATCTGTCGTTCCGCGACGCCGAGGGCCGGGAGCGCAGCATCGCCGACTGGAAGGGCCGCACCGTGCTCCTCAACCTCTGGGCGACCTGGTGCACTCCCTGCCGCAAGGAAATGCCGGCGCTCGACGAATTGCAGACAAAGCTCGGCAGTCCGGATTTCGAGGTCGTCGCCGTCAATATCGACACGCGCGACCCGGCCAAGCCCAGAACCTGGCTCGCCGAGACCGGGATTACGCGGCTCGCCTATTACGCCGACCCGAGCGCGAAAATCTTCCAGGACCTGAAAACCATGGGTCGCGCCTTCGGCATGCCAACGACGCTGCTGATCGACCGCAACGGCTGCGAGATCGCGACACTGGCGGGTCCGGCGGAATGGGCGAGCGAGGATGCGATCACACTGATCCGCGCTGCCCTGCAACCGCTCCAGCGCTGAGCACAGCGCAGCCGCTCAGACGGTGAGATTGACCTTCTTCGCCCCGGTCGCGATGTCGATCACCGTGCCGTCGCTCAAGGTCAGCGTGCCGCCGTTCAGGTCGATTTTCGTGCCGGAAGCGAGCTCGCCGGTCTTGCCGCCGGCAAAAATCGAATCCTTGGTGTCGGCTTTGCTGGTGTCGACGCTGGTGTCGTACTTGGCCAGTTCCTGATTGCGGGCAAGCTTGGCCTGGATTTCCTCCTGCGTGCGCTTGAGCGCCATCTGGGCGTAGATATTCCCGCTGTCGGAGATTTGCGTCGACCACGCGGCCGCGAACGCATCGCGCGCCGCCGATTGCCGGCCCTCGAAATCCTCGCGCATCGCCTTGCGCTTCTCGCGCCACGCATTGACGCTCTCGCGCGCGGTTGCCGTCCGCACCCAGCCGAATTTCTTGTTCTGGATCGCCGCCATGGCAGACCTCGGAAACAGGGTCTTTCGGGAGCGAGATTAGGCATCGTGCGTAACGAAATGCTTAACCAAGCCTTACGCGGCGTTTCGCCGCTCCGAGAAGCCGAGACAGCAGGGGGTTGACGGCAGCGTGCATCCGGTCAATACTTTACCATATGGTTAAGTATCAGAACACTGGCCTCGACACCACCTTTTCTGCGCTCGCCGATCCGACGCGGCGCGCCCTGCTGGCGCGCCTGAGCGAGCGCGAAAGCCTCTCGGTCAGCGAACTGGCGCAACCCTTCGCCATGTCGCTGCCGGCCGTCATGAAGCATCTCGACGTGCTGTGCGACGCCGGGCTGATCGTGCGTGCCAAGACCGGGCGCACCGTTTCCTGCCAGCTCGCCGCCGCGCCGATGGAAGAAGCCATGAACTGGCTCACCCGCTACCAGCGCTTCTGGTCCGCCCAGCTCGACCGTCTTGCCGCCTTTCTGGAGGAAGAGCAATGCCCGCCCCGCAAAGCTTCCCCGTCAAGCCAAGCCTCACGCTCAAACGCCGTCTCAATGCCGCGCCGGAAAAAGCCTACGCCGCGTGGACGCAGCCCGCGCAGCTAGCGCGCTGGTTCGGTCCCGACGGCACCTGCGACGGTTCGATCAAAGCCGAGCTCGATGTCCGCGTCGGCGGACGTTTCCGCGTGAGTTTCCGCACCGAGGACGACGAATATCACGAGGTCAGCGGCGTCTATCGCGAGGTGGTACCGAACGAGAAACTGGCATTCACCTGGGCCTGGCACACGACGCCCGAGCGCGAATCCTTCGTGATCCTGACGTTCAGGTGCGACGGCGACGGCACCATGCTGATGCTGCACCACGAGCAGTTCTTCGACGAAGCCGCCCGCGACGGCCACGAACGCGGCTGGAGCGGCGCGCTTGCCAAGCTCGAGCGGCTGTTCGCTTAAGCCGCGTTGACATCAAGTCTTCGCTCCACGTCCACCGCATACGGAGGCGCCCGTGCCTTCCATCGCCCAGAAGATCGCGCCCTGTCTCTGGTTCGACACACAGGCCGAAGAGGCTGCCCGTTTCTATGTCTCGGTGTTCCTGAACGCAAAACTCGGGCGCATCTCACACTACGGTAACGAAGGACAGAACATCCACGGCAAGGCATCCGGCATGGTGATGGTCGCGGAATTCACGCTCGAGGGACAGAATTTCGTCGCGCTCAATGGCGGGCCGCACTTCACGTTCGACGAAGCGGTATCCTTCCAGGTGTTTTGCGAAACGCAGGACGAGATCGACTATTATTGGAGCAGGCTCGGCGACGGAGGCAAATATGGGCCCTGCGGCTGGCTGAAAGACCGGTTCGGCCTATCATGGCAGGTTGTCCCCTCTGTCGTTCCGGACATGATGACGGATCCCGATCGCGCGAAATCCGACCGGGTGATGAAAGCCATCCTGCAGATGAAGAAGATCGATCTCGCTGTCCTGCGCCGCGCCTATGACGACGCAGAGCCGTGAGCGCAGCAAGGCCGCCGGCCGGTCCGGCGGAATGACGCGAAAGGAACCATGATGATCGTTCAGCCTTATCTGTTTTTTGAGGGGCGCTGCGAGGAGGCCATTGCCTTCTATCGCGACGCGCTCGACGCCAAAGTGACCATGACGATGCGCTACAAGGACAGCCCCGAGCCGTCGCAACCGGGCACAATGCCGCCCGGTTCTGAGAACAAGATCATGCATGCCAGCCTGCGCATCGGCGACACGGCCGTGATGGCGTCCGACGGCCATTGCAGCGGCAAGCCCGGTTTTCAGGGCTTCGCACTTGCGATCACAGTGGCGGATGCGGCCGAAGCCGACCGGCGCTTTGCGGCGCTGGCCAATGGCGGCAACGTCATCATGCCGCCGGCCAGGACATTCTTTTCGCCACGCTTCGGCATGGTTACAGACCGGTTCGGCGTGTCCTGGATGGTGATGGCTTCGCCGGAACAGACATGATGGAAGCAAGGAGAAAGCACATGGCATATGTCGACGGATTTGTCGTGCCCGTTCCGAAAAAGAAACTCTCCGCCTACCGCGCCATGGCGCGCAAAGCCGGGAAGGTTTGGCGCGAGCACGGCGCGCTCGAATTCCGCGAATGCGTCGCCGACGACGTCAAGAAAGGCAAATGGACGTCGTTTCCGCGCAGCGTGAAGCTGAAGACGAACGAGACCGTTCTGTTTTCCTACATCGTCTACAAATCGCGCAGGCAGCGGGATCGCGTCCTCGCGAAGGTGATGAAGGATCCGCGGCTCGCCAAGATGATGAAGCCGGACGCGATGCCGTTCGACGGCAAGCGCATGATCTGGGGCGGATTCAAGGCGATCGTCGATCTGTGAAGCGGCCCCGCGCGGGCGCATCGGCGCTCGAGCCTGAACCAGGACCGGCGTCGCCGGTCGACACCCAGACTTTGCCTGCATGCATCCTCACGGACGCAGGCCGACAGGGACCAGCATCATGTCAGTGGCACAGACCGGGGAATTCACGATCACCCGCAGCTTCGACGCACCGCGCGACAAGGTCTGGAAAGCCTGGACCGATGCGGACAGCCTGGAGCAATGGTGGGGGCCGAAAGGCTGTACGCTGCGCGTGGTGAAATTCGATCTACGGCCGGGCGGCATGTTCCACTATGCGATGGAATTTCAGTCCGGCCGGCCGATGTACGGTCGCTTTGTCTATCGCGAGATCGCGGCGCCGGAGCGTCTCGTCTATGTCAGTTCCTTTTCGGATGCGGAAGGCGTCATCGCGCGCGCGCCGTTTCCGCAGATCAAGGACAGTTGGCCGCTCGAAGTGCTCAACACGCTGACCCTCGGCGAAGACGGCGACAGGACCCTGCTGACCCTGCGCGCGCATCCGCTCAACGGCAGCGCCGCCGAAATCGACACTTTCATTGGCATGTTCGATTCCATGCTTCAAGGCTTCGGCGGCACCTTCGAGCAGCTTGAAACGCATCTGTCGAAGACCTGAAGCAGCCCCTGCCGGGATCGCAATATCGTTCGGAGGCATCGGAGGCCCGCCAGCCTGAAAGCATTCGCCGAGAACTAGACCGTTGAACAGGAGATCATCATGCTCACCCTCATCCTCATCGCGCTTGGCGTCATGATTGCTGCCGTGGCTTTTCTCGCCGCAACCAAACCCGACACGTTTCGCATCAGCCGGTCCACGACGGTCGATGCAAGCCCGGAACGGATATTTCCGCTGGTGAACGAGCTGCGCGCGCACCGGTCATGGTCGCCCTTCAATCAGGACCCGGCGATGAAGCGCACCTATAGCGGCCCGGATGCCGGCAAAGGTTCCGTGATGGCGTTCGACGGCGGCTACAAGACGGGCGTCGGCCGCCTTTCGATCACCGAGGCGGCGGCACCGTCCAGAATCCTGATGAATCTCGTCATGACCAGGCCGCTGCGCTGCGACAACGTGGTCGAGTTCACCTTCGAACGACAAGGCTCTTCGACGCTGGTGACCTGGGCCATGCATGGCCCGCAGACTTTCGCCGGCACGCTGATGAGCGTATTTGTCGACTGCAACAAGATGTGCGAGCGGCAGTTCGACGCCGGCCTCACCAGACTGAAGGAGATCGCCGAGGGCAACCGCGTCAGGCCCGCGGCATAACGAAAAAGCACGAACAGCCGCGAAAGCGCGCCGGCAACCGGACCATCGGGTATTTCATCATGTCTCTCACGCTCCATTTCCATCCGCTGTCGTCGTTCTGCATGAAGGTGCTGATCGCCCTCTACGAGAACGAGACGCCGTTCACGCCCCACATCGTCGACCTGATGGACGAGGCCGCCGCCGCCGCTTTCAGGAAGCTGTGGCCGATCGGCAAATTTCCGGTGCTGCACGACAGCGCCCGAAGCCGGACGATCCCGGAAACGAGCATCATCATCGAGTATCTGGATCAGGATTACCCCGGCCGAACGCGCTTCATTCCATCCGACAGCGACCTCGCATTGCAGACGCGCCTGCAGGATCGGTTTTACGATCTCTATGTACATTTGCCGACGCAGGAAATCGTCGGCAACCGCTTGCGTCCGGCCGACAAAAAGGACCCGTTCGGCGTTGCGCAGGCGAGGAAACGTCTCGCGGGTGTCTACGACATGATCGAGCGCGATATGACCGGTCGCACATGGGCCATGGGCGATGCGTTCACCATGGCCGATTGCGCAGCGGCCCCGGCCTTGTTCTACGCAAACAAGGTGATGCCGCTGGACGATCACAGGAATACCGCGGCCTATCTCGACCGGCTGATGCAGCGACCGTCCTACGCACGCGCGTTGGAAGAGGCGAAGCCCTATTTCCGGCTCTTCCCGAGCGAGGACTAGCTCTCACGATGGAAGGTCAGCGCGTAGGAACCGGCTTCTCGCCGCGATAATCGTAGAAGCCGCGCTTGGTCTTGCGACCGAGCCAGCCGGCCTCGACGTATTTCACCAGCAATGGACACGGCCGGTATTTCGAGTCGGCAAGACCCTCATAGAGCACCTGCATCACCGACAGACAGGTATCGAGACCGATGAAGTCGGCCAGCTCGAGCGGACCCATCGGATGGTGGGCACCGAGCCGCATCGCGGTGTCGATCGATTCGACGGTGCCGACACCCTCGTACAGCGTATAGATCGCCTCGTTGATCATCGGCAGCAGGATGCGGTTGACGATGAAGGCGGGGAAATCCTCCGAGACCGCGATCGTCTTGCCAAGACGCTTCACGAATTCCTTGCTCGCCTCGAACGTGGGATCGCCGGTCGCGATGCCGCGGATCAGCTCGACCAGTTCCATCAGCGGCACCGGATTCATGAAATGAATACCGATGAATTTTTCCGGCCGGTCAGTCGCCGAGGCCAGGCGCGTGATCGAGATCGACGAGGTGTTGGTGGCGACGATGGCGTCGGCCTTGAGGATCGGACACAGCGCGGAGAAAATCTTGCGTTTGATCTCCTCCTTCTCGACCGCGGACTCGATCACGAGATCGCAGTCGGCCAGGTTCTCGATCTTCTCCGCGCCTTCGATCAACGCGAGCGCTTCCTTGCGCTGATCCTCGGTGATGATCTTCTTGGCGACCTGGCGCGCCATGTTGCCGTTGATGGTCGCGAGCGCATCCTTGATCCGGTCGGGCGCGACGTCGTTGAGCAGAACCGGGAACCCTGCGAGCGCGCAGACATGGGCGATGCCGTTGCCCATCTGCCCCGCGCCGATGATGCCCACCTTGCGAATGCTTTGCGCCATGCTGTCCGTCCAACCGAATGTGGAGGTGTGAGAGCGTTCTGCCGGAAGGCCGTTTCTACGCCGATCCGGTATGCCTTGCCAGCCTTTAACCCTTGATCTTGGCCAATTCCGCGTCGAGCTCGGGCAGGGCCTGGTAGAGGTCGGCGACCAGCCCATAGTCGGCGACCTGGAAGATCGGGGCCTCTTCGTCCTTGTTGATCGCAACGATGATTTTCGAATCCTTCATGCCGGCGAGGTGCTGGATCGCGCCGGAAATGCCGACCGCGATATAGAGCTCGGGTGCGACAACCTTTCCGGTCTGGCCGACCTGCCAGTCGTTCGGCGCATAGCCGGCATCGACCGCCGCGCGCGAGGCGCCGACGGCCGCGCCCAGCTTGTCGGCCACGGGCTCGATGTATTTCGCGAAATTCTCGCGGTTTTGCATGGCGCGTCCGCCGGAAATAATAATTTTTGCCGAGGTCAGTTCTGGCCGGTCCGATTTCGACAATTCCTCGCCGACAAAACCCGAAACGCCCGGGTCGGCCGCCGCCGCGACGTCTTCCACGGGCGCGGAGGACGCGCCCGCGCCCGTGACCGGGAAAGTCGAGGTGCGCACGGTGATGACTTTCTTCGGCTCCGCAGACTTCACGGTCTGGATCGCGTTGCCGGCATAGATCGGCCGCTCGAACATGTCTGGCGCGACCACTTTCGTGATGTCGGAAATCTGCATCGTGTCGAGCAGGGCGGCGACCCGCGGCATGAAATTCTTGCCCGTGGTGGTCGCCGGCGTGACGATCGCGTCATAGCCGCCCGCCAGTCCGACGACGAGTGCGGCGAGCGGCTCGGCAAGCGCATGCTCGTAGGCAGCCGCATCGGCCACCATGACTTTCCTGACGCCGTCGAGCTTGGCCGCCGCATCGGCGACCGCGCGGCAGCCCTTGCCGGCCACCAGTACATGCACGTCGGAGCCGAGCGCCTTCGCTGCCGTCAGCGCCTTGTTGGTGGCGTCCTTGAGCATCTTGTTGTCGTGTTCGGCAATCAGCAAGGTGGTCATGACAGCACTCCCGCATCCTTGAGCTTGCCGACGAGTTCGGACACCGAGCCGACCTTGACGCCGGCCTTGCGGCCCGGCGGCTCGGTGGTCTTGAGCACCTGCAGACGCGGCGCCACATCGACGCCATAGGCATCGGGCGCCTTCTCGTCGATCGGCTTCTTCTTTGCCTTCATGATATTGGGCAGACTGGCATAGCGCGGCTCGTTCAGCCGCAGATCGGTGGTCACGATCGCCGGGCCCTTGAGCTTCACCGTCTGCAGGCCGCCGTCGACTTCGCGCGTCACCGTGACGTCGCCGCCCTCGATGGACAGCTTGGAGGCGAACGTGCCCTGCGGCCAGCCGAGCAAGGCGGCGAGCATCTGGCCGGTCTGGTTGCTGTCGTCGTCGATCGCCTGCTTGCCCATGATCACAAGGCCGGGCTTTTCCTCGTCGACAATCGCTTTGAGGATTTTCGCGACCGCAAGCGGCTCGCACACGACGTCGGTCTTCACCAGGATGCCGCGATCGGCGCCCATGGCAAGACCAGTGCGGATCGTCTCGGCGGCCTGCGCCGGACCGATCGAGACGCACACGATCTCGGTCGCCTTGCCGGCTTCCTTCAACCGGATCGCCTCCTCGACGGCAATCTCGTCAAAGGGGTTCATCGACATCTTGACGTTGGCAAGCTCCACGCCCGAACCGTCCGACTTGACGCGGATTTTGACGTTGTAATCGACGACCCGTTTCACGGGCACGAGAATCTTCATGTCCCATCCTTCGCAGGTGCGAAATCGGCGCTACCTAAAAGCGGTTCTGACGAGGTGTCAACGCGGTCGGTAAAATTCGCTGCCGGGAGCGCAGCCGCAGCCGGCCTCGCCGGCTTTATGTCAGGCAAACAGCGGGACGTCCCGCCGGCGCATGACCAAGATCAAGGACAAGCCCGCGACAAAGCCACCGGCATGGGTCCAGTAGGCGGTCCGCACATCGCTGATCGGCCACCAGATGCTGAACGCCTGCCAGGCAGCCCAAAGCGCGATCACCCAAAAGGCCCGCAGCTGCACGGTCAAAAGCCCGAGCACGAGCACGGTCATCCGTGCATGCGGGCGCAAGAGCAGGTAAGCCCCCACGACCCCGGCCACCGATCCCGAGGCCCCGATGACCGGCGCTAGCGACTGCGCATCGCTCAGCGCCTGCGCGATCGCGCCCACCGCGCCGCACAGAAAATAGAAAATGAGGAAGCGGAGATGGCCGGTCGCAGCCTCGATGTCGTCGCCGAGCACCCAGAGCACGATCATGTTGGCGGTGAGATGCAGCCAGCTCGCGTGCAGGAACGTGTAGGTCAGCAGGCTGACCGCGGGCCAGATCGTCAGCCCCAGCGCGGAGCCTTCCGGCGTGCCCAGCAGAACCGCCGGGACAACCCCGAAATTATATCCGATGACGAATACGGCAAGCGCCGACAACACCGCCAGCAACACATAGACAATAACGTTGAGCGCAACGAGGCTCCAGACCGCCCATGCACGGAAGCCGGGGCGCGCGATTCCATCCTCGTCATGGACCGGAATGACCACTGCGCTTGCCCCGCCTCACCGGTTGGCGCCGGGAATCCACAGCACGTCGCCGCGGCCCTGGTCGTTGGCGAACCGGCTGGCGACGAACAGAAAATCCGACAGGCGATTGACGTACTTGATCAGCGCCGGCGACACGCTTTCGCCCGGCCGGTCGGCAAGCTCGATGACCTGACGTTCGGCGCGACGGCAGACCGTCCGCGCCAGATGCAGATAGGCGGCGGTCGGCGAGCCCCCGGGCAACACGAAAGAACGCAACGGCTGCAGGTGTTCGTTCAGGCTGTCGATCTCTGCTTCCAGACGTTCGACCTGGCGTTCGACGATCGACATCCGCTCGCCGCCCGGCCCCTTGCCCACACCGGGCGAGGCAAGGTCGGCGCCGAGATCGAACAGGTCGTTCTGGATGCGCATCAGCATGGCATCGAGCCCGGCGTCGCCCGCGGTATGCAGACGCGCGAGCCCGATGGCGGCGTTGCATTCGTCGATGGTTCCGTAGGCCGCCACCCGCAGATCGTACTTCTTGCGCCGTTCCTGGCTGGCGAGCGCCGTGGTGCCGTCGTCGCCGGTGCGGGTATAGATTTTATTGAGGACAACCATCGCTAGCGGCCCATGAGCCAGATCGTGATCATGATGATCACGAGCGCAACGAACTGCAACAGGACACGCAGACGCATCAGGCGCTGCGACGTGTTCGGCGAACCGCCGCGCATCATGTTGATCAGCCCGAACAGGAGCACGATGCCGACGGCGCCGATCGCGACCGGGACGAGAAAATAGAAGAAGCTTGTCATCGGCTCTCCCTTAGCACCGAAGGCGCATCGCTGCCACCCGGCCGGCGCGGCCACGCATCGCAAACAAAGCGCCCCGGGCCTTCCGGTCCCGGGGCGTAAGACGAGTCGCGTCGAGTGGACGAAGAAAAATGGCTCAGGCCGTAGCGGACGGCGTCAGCGGGCCATCCCGACCAGATGCTTCTCGATCTCGTGCACCGGCATTTTCACATAGTCCTTGTCGATTTCCTTGCGGACCGCATCGCGGACATGGGTGGAATAGGCTTGCCGCAGGACGCCGAGCGCGCGCGGCGGGGCGACGAAAACAAGCGCTTTGGTCTCACCCGAAGCGATCGCCGCGTCGAGCCGAACGGCCAGCTTGGCGAGGAATTCCCGTTCGGCCTGGGCGTGCCAGTCGGTCTGCTCCATCGCGCTGCGGGCGCTGCCGACGGAGGAAATCGCGCGGCCGGGCGCGTCGGTGCCCTGGTCGCGCGTCGCCGGATTTTCCTGCTGATGGACTTCTTTCGTCTTCAGGTTGGGGAACTTCTCGTCGCCGGCGTTTTCGAGAATCAACGCCTTGGCACCGTCGCAAACAACGATCCAGAGTCCCGGCTCCATCTTCATAATCGTCTTTACTCCCTTGATCCGTCGTTTTTATGCGGCCAGCCGCATCGATCCGTCTTGCGCTGGATCAACGCGCACGGCGTTCGAACGTTGCGTCAATTGCTGCCGTCAAGCAGCCGGCGAGCAATCACCTGGGCCTGAATTTCGGCAGCCCCCTCGAAGATGTTGAGAATGCGTGCGTCGCACAGGATGCGCGAGATGGGGAATTCGAGCGCGAAGCCGTTGCCGCCATGGACCTGGACGGCATTGTCGGCCGACGCCCAGGCCACCCGCGCCGCCAGCAGCTTGGCCATGCCGGCTTCGAGGTCGCAGCGGCGGCCCGAATCCTTCTGGCGCGCCGCGAAATAGGTCAGCTGCCGCGCGATCGTGATCTCCACCGCCATCATGGCGATCTTGTCCGACACGCGCGGAAAGCCGACGATCGGCTCCCCGAACTGCTGGCGCTGCTCGGCATAATTGAGCGCTTCCTCCATCGCCGACTGCGCGACACCGACCGCGCGTGCGGCGGTCTGGATGCGGGCCGCCTCGAAGGTCTGCATCAGTTGCTTGAAGCCGAGCCCCTCGACTCCGCCGAGCAAATTCTCCGTCTTCACTTCGAAGCCGTCGAAGGCGATCTCGTATTCCTTCATGCCGCGATAGCCGAGCACCTCGATCTCGGTGCCGGACATGCCGGGCGCCGGGAACGGATTGTCGTCGCTGCCGCGCGGCTTCTCGGCCAGCAGCATGGACAGGCCGCGATAGCCGGCTTCCTTCGGATTGGTGCGCACGAGCAACGTCATCAGGTCGGCGCGCACCGGATGGGTGATCCAGGTCTTGTTGCCGTAGACCCTGTAAACATCGCCCTCGCGCACCGCGCGCGTCTTGAGCGAAGCCAGGTCGGAACCGGTATTGGGTTCGGTGAAGACGGCGGTCGGCAGCACCTCGCCGGAGGCGATTTTCGGCAGCCACTTGCGTTTCTGCTCTTCGGTGCCGCTGCCGAGGATCAGCTCGGCGGCAATTTCCGAACGCGTGCCGAGCGAGCCCACGCCGATATAGCCGCAGGACAATTCCTCCGACACGACGCACATCGATTCCTTGCCGAGTCCCATGCCGCTGTATTCTTCCGGGATCGTCAGGCCGAACACGCCCAGTTCCGACATCTGTCCGATGACGGAAAGCGGGATGTAGCTGTTGGTCTTGTGCCAGCCGTGCGCGTGCGGAGCGACTTCGCTCGCCACGAACTTGCGCATCTCCTCGCGGATCGATTCCAGCGTGTCGTCGAGTACGCTGTTGCCGATGGTGGAATTGCGCTGCTGGCGCATCAACTCGACGAGGCGCGCGCGCCGCACCGGGCTGTTGCCGTTCTGGATCAGGTTTTCCACCACCGGCGTCATGCGCGCCGCCACCGCCGACAGCGGCAGCCCCAGATCCGACAGCCGCACGATCTCGGTCTGGCTCATCGGAATGCCGCCGACGATCTGGGCAAGGTATTCGCCAAGACCGATCCGCACGATCAGTTCCTCGGTCTCCCCCAAGAGGCCGGCGGCCTCCAGCCGCTGCGCATAGGACGACAGCTGCCGCAACGCCTCGACATAGGTCGCAAGCCAGGACAGGCCGTGGGTCGCGCGCTGCTCGCGATCGATAGCGCGGGCGAGAAGCTTGCCTTCGGCGGAGACCCGATCGCGGACCCACTGCACGGCCTCGGCCAGGATGGCGTCGGCAAACACCACCGCCTCCGCGCTCAGCGCAATGATGTTTTCCGAAGCATTCGGGCGGAGGGCGGCAACAGACATCGTAGGGATCCTGGATCGAGGTGGATGACGGGTATTCATAAACCACACTAATGGTGCAACGCACAAAATCAACCGCATCGGTCAACCGGCTACCAGAGCGGGTTGCGGTAGCCCCTTGCTACAATTTTAACCATTTCAGGCTCACCTTCACCGACAATTGGATGTCCAACAATCACGCCGCGCCGCCGTGCGCGATGTCCGAACGAAGCAGGCTCATGAGCGCGATCCGAGCAATCCCCGGCGCCATCTCCGGCTTTTTCGAAGCGCCGATTTCAGCACTATCCCGCCTCGTCTCGACTGTCAGCGTCCGCACCCGCATCGTCGTGATCGCCCTCATCCCGCTCGCCGGCTTTGCGGCCAATGGCGGGGCATTCATGACCGGGGAAGCCGAGGTCGCCCGCGCTTTCGACAGCGTTGTTTCGGCCGGCACCCTCAATGATGCGAGCCGCAACTTCAAGGATGCCCTCTCGCGCATGCGGATGGCCGCGACAGATTTTTCGCGCGATTCCAGGCCCGACAGTATCCGCATCTATAACGACGCCTACACGGCGGCGACGACCGAGATCGCGCGCATCCAGACGCACAGGGATCTCGGCGGCAACGCGCTTCTGCCGGAAGCCAGCGAGCAGCTCGAATACCTCAAGAAAGCCTTCGACAAGATGGTGAGCGCGCAGGAAGCGGTCGGCTTCGGCGAGGCGCAGGGTATCCGCGCGCGCCTGCACGATTCGATCTATCTTGCCGAAACCGCGGCGGCCGACCTGAGCTGGCTGACGCCGGCGGACGCAAGCGCGCTCGCGATCTCCATCGCCACGATCCGCCGGCTACAGACCGAATACATGCTGCGTCGCCTGCCGCAGATCCAGCAGGAATTCTTCGCGGAAATCGAGAAGTTCGGAGCCGCCATCGACAAGGTGGTGGCCGTCGACGTCATGAAGATGTCAATCCGCGAGGCGATGAAATTCTATGCCGCGGCGTTCCGCGAATGGGTGGCCGAAACCAACAAGGTGGCGACCCATCTCGATGCGATCGAAGCGGGCACGCAGGGCCTGATCGGCC
The DNA here is from genome assembly GCA_019187085.1 of Pseudorhodoplanes sp. GTDB lineage: Bacteria > Pseudomonadota > Alphaproteobacteria > Rhizobiales > Xanthobacteraceae > Pseudorhodoplanes. Next base: position 379,764 of record JABARS010000001.1, read on the forward strand.
AGACCGACGCCGTGGTTTTCTCCGCCGGCCTGCAGCAGCGGCGGGCATCGGACCAACTGGCGGAATCGCAGTCGCAAACGCGGACGATCATCGTCGCCGTCGGCTGCACCGCGATGGTGATCGGCCTTTTCCTGAGCTGGCTGATCGGACTGAGCATCATCCGTCCGCTCAAGGGCCTTGCAGGCGTGATGAAGGTGCTCGCCACCGGCAATACGGCAACCGACATCCCCGGCACCCGCCTGAAGGACGAAATCGGCGATATGGCGCGCACAGTGATCGTGTTCCGCGACAACATGGTCGAGCGTGAAAAACTTGCCGCCGGCCAGGCCGAAGAAGGACGCAACCGCGAGCAGCGGGCAGAAGCCGTCACGACCAGCATCGCCCAGTTCGAACGCACGGTCGAGCAGGCGCTCGGCAAGGTACGCGCCGCCGCCGGTCAGCTCGAAGCCGCCGCCGGCACGCTCAACAGCGCCGCCGACGCGGTGTCCGCCGAGGCCAACGCCGCCGGCGAGCGCGTCAACGCCGCCTCCGAAAATATCACCGGCGCCGCCGGTTCGGCCGAGGAACTTGCCGCCTCGATCAACGAGATCGCCGGCCAGGCCGGCAAATCGACCCAGGTCGCCACGCGCGCCGTCGCCGAAGCCGGCCGCGCCGTCAAGACCATGACGGAGCTTGGCAATGCCGCCAATCGCATCGGCGAGGTGATCGGACTGATCCAGGCCATTGCCGGCCAGACCAACCTGCTCGCGCTCAACGCCACGATCGAGGCCGCACGCGCTGGCGAAGCCGGACGCGGCTTCGCGGTCGTGGCGTCCGAGGTCAAGTCGCTGGCCGGCCAGACTGCGAAAGCGACCGAGGAAGTCGCGTCGCAGATCGGCGAAATCCAGTCGGCGGCGAGCGAAGCCTCGCGCACGATCGAGCAGATGAAAGCGATCATCGACGAAATGTCGGGCATGGCCGCGAGCGTCGCCGCCGCGGTCGAACAGCAGAACAGCGCCGTCGCCTCGATCGCCCAGGGCGTCCATCGCGCCTCCGACGATGCGCACACCGGTGCCGACGCCATGTCACGCGTCGCACAAGCGTCCAGCGATGCACGCTCAACCGCCGAAAAGGTCAATACGCTGGCCGACACCCTGGCCGCGGAGGCGGAAAGTCTCGACGGGGAGATCCGCAGCTTCCTGGCCCGCGTCAGCGCCGCCTGAGAAATTTCAGCACGTTCGCCTTGCGAGAGGAATGAAATGCAGCACCAAGCTGATCTTGGAAACCACAACCGTTTTCTCCAGTGGCCGAAAATCGCCCTGTCGGTGCGATCGCGCATCATCGCGATTGCCGCCATTCCGGTCGCAGGCTTTCTGGTCAACGGCACCGCTTTTCATGTCGGCGAAACCGCGGTGGAGACCGCGCTGGCGAGCGACCGCGCGGCGGTCGCGATGGTGGAAGCAAGCGGCGATCTGAAGAGCGCCGTCACCTCGATCCAGTCGGCCGCGCGCAGCTTCGTGGCGCAGCCGCGCCAGGAAATGGCCGCCCAGCTCGATAACGGCCTCAAGCAGGCGGTAGCGCATTTCCGCAGGATCGAGGCGCTCGACCTCAGCGGCAGGAAGCAGACCGAGCCGGTGGAGCGCATCCTCAACCGCATCACCTTCAACGTGACCGAGCTGATCAAGGAAGTGAACACGCTGGGGGGCGACGAATCCGGCGGCATCCGCAAGGAACTCGCCAACGCCCCCGCCGCCATCGAGAACGCGGTGGCGGCGGCGAAGGCCGGAAGCAATTTCACCGCCGACGCGATCGCGACGTCCCTGCTCGTCCTCACCCAGCGGGAAGCCGGCTACCGTGCCACCGGGCTTTACGACCTGCGCGAGAAATTTCGCGCCGAGCTGGAAAATTTCGAAACCGCGGTCGACGCCGCGCCGATTTCACCGGCCGGCAAGGACACGATCAAGGCGGCGGCGCAGGCCTATGCGACGGCTTTCAAGACCTGGGCCGAGTCGACGCAGAGCATCAACAGCCGTCTGGCGGCGGTCGATTCCGATACCCAGATCGCCATCGGCGTCGTCAACGACATCGTCGAGACGGCTTCGCGGCAGCGCGGAGCCGCGGCCACGCAACTGGCCGGCGCGCAGTGGCGCACGAAGATGAACATCGCCGCCATCGGATTGTGCACGGTGCTGATCGGCATCGCCTTTAGCTGGCTGATCGGCCGCAGCATCACCAAACCGCTGCAGCAATTGTCGGCCGCGATGACGCGGCTGGCGTGCGGCGACACCGCGCTCGACATTCCCGCGACCGGACACAAGGACGAAATCGGCGACATGGCGCGCACCGTGATCGTGTTCCGCGACAACATGATCGAGCGCGAACAGCTTGCCGCCGCGCAAAACCGCGAAAGCCGCTCGCGCGAACAGCGTAGCGAGGCAATCGCGGCAACCATCGCGCGCTTCGAACAATCCGTCGATACGGTCCTGGCGAAAGTGCGCGAAGCGGCGCACCGCCTGGAATCGACGTCCGGCAAGTTGGACAAGGCGGCGGGCGCGATGACGGTGGAAGCGCGACAGGCCGGCGAGCGGGTGGGCGCGGCGTCTGAGAACGTCACGGGCGCCGCCGCATCGGTGGAGGAACTGGCCGCTTCGATCAGTGAAATCGCAAGCCAGGCCAACAAGTCGACCGCCGTCGCGCGGCGCGCGGTGGACGAATCGCGCCGCACTTCGCAGACCATGGCCGAACTCGGCAGCGCGGCGACCCGCATCGGCGAGGTCGTAAGCCTGATCCAGGCGATCGCCGGCCAGACCAACCTGCTCGCCCTCAACGCCACCATCGAGGCGGCACGCGCGGGCGAGGCCGGGCGCGGTTTTGCGGTCGTGGCATCCGAGGTGAAGTCGCTCGCCGGCCAGACCGCGAAGGCGACCGAAGACATCGCTGGCCAGATCGGAGCGATCCAGTCGGCCGCGGCCGACGCGGCCGAAGCGCTCGGTCAGGTCAACGAGATCATCGAAGACATGTCGAGCATCGCCACGAGCGTCGCGGGCACTGTCGAGGAACAGAATTCGGCCGTGGCGACGATTTCCGACGGCGTGCAACGCGCTTCGTCGGAAGCCCGCACCGGGGCCGATGCCATGAATCGGGTGGCGGGTACCTCACGGGAAGCCCACGACACCGCCACCGACGTCAAGACGCTGGCCGATACGCTGGGGGTCGAGGCCGAGCAGCTCGAAGCCGAGGTTCGCCGCTTCCTTGCCGAGGTGCGTGCCGCCTGAGTGGCACGGCCGGCAACCCGCCTGTTCCCGCTTGCATTTGTCCGGCGCGCGCTATGATGTGGGCGCGCTCTGGGAGCGGCAACCGTGCAGGTATTGAAACGAAGCTGGACGATCGCGTGGGAAGCGTTCTGGCGCTTCAACAATGACGACGGCTGGGCGATTGCAAGCCACATCGCCCTGTCCGGCCTGATGTCACTGTTCCCTTTCTTCCTGGTGCTCACCGCCGTCGCCGGCATCGTCGGCTCGACCGACCTTGCCAACGAGGCCGCGCGCCTCGTGCTCGAGGCCTGGCCGGAGGAGGTGTCGGCCCCGATCGCGCTTGAAATCCAGCACGTGCTCGAAGGCGCGCAGCAGCAGGTGCTCACCGTCGGCGCGCTGCTCGCGCTGTTCTTCGCCTCCAGCGGCGTGGAAAGCCTGCGCATCGGCCTCAACCGCGCCTATGCTGTCGTCGATACGCGCTCGATGTGGCTGTTGCGGCTGGAATCGATCGGCTATGTCGTGCTCGGCACCGTCGCCATCCTGGCGCTGTCGTTCCTGGTTCTGCTGGCGCCGCTGATCACCCGCAGCGCCATGCGCTTCATTCCGGCGCTGCGCGATTTCGACGGCACCATCACGTTCTGGCGCTTCTCTATCGCTTCGGTGCTGATCGTCGTGCCGTTGATCGTGGTTCACAAATGGCTGCCCGCCGGCCGCCGCCGCTTTCGCGAAATCATTCCGGGAATCCTGGCGACCCTCGTGCTCTGGCTCGTGGCCGGCACGCTGTTCGGGCGCTACCTCGCTGACTTCGCCTTCACCTATTCGGTTTACTATGCGGGCCTCGCCTCGCCGATGATCGCGCTGGCGTTTCTCTATTTCACCGCCTCGATCTTCATCTATGGCGGTGAACTCAACGCCACCATCATGAAAGCGAACGGCATGCCGCAGCCGGCCCGGCCGGTCGCGCATCCGACATCTGCCGAACGTACCTGATCGAAGACAGGCACGCGCGCAGGGCACGCCTCATTTTGCAAGCTTCGCGTTCCAGGTCGTGCCGCCGCGCGGCGACGGCGTGAACGTCATCTCCACTTCCGCGCGGGTGCCGCACATATCGTAGATCCAGCGCTCGCTCCAGGGCTCGTTGTCGCGGCGCGGCGCGACCAGGCGCGTATCGACGACCCATTGCCGGTCACAATCCTTCGGCCGCGCACCGGCGATCGCGGCGTTGGAGCCGGCGAAGGTATCGCGCTGAAGCAGCGGATCGGCAGCCGTGGCGCCCGGCAGCAACTCGATCATGCGCGGCCGGCCGCGGTCGATCACGATGAGGAAGTTGCGCTGCGTGCGCGGCTTGCAGTCGACGACGAACTGCTCCACCCACGACACCGCGCCCGGCTTCACGGGATAGGGAATGACCCAGGCGAGCGCCATCAGCGGCGTCGCAGGACATTCGTAGGTCGGGATGCGGCGCGCGGACTTGTCGATCATGTCGCGCCGCATCACCGTATAGGCATCGGAGAAAATCGTGGCGGCGACGTCCGGGCCGAAGGCCGCGCGCACGGCGTCGGACTTGGCGCGGATATAGTCGGGCGTCTGCGCGAGCGCGGGCACAGCCAGCGCACACACAAGAGCGGCAATTCCGATCCGGCTTTTCATGCCTTTGACCGGCCGGCACTGGCCGGCATGCGCGTATGCGTCATACGCGCGCCGTCAGCCTCCGGCCGCCTCGACAACGTCCTCGAAGCTGCGCAATCCCGTCCGCGGAGAATTCACCAGCACCGCCATGTTGCCCGGCGCGTGCTCGTTTTTCCACATTTTCTGGTGCGCGGTCGGGATCTTCTCCCAGGGAAAGACCTCGCTCATGCACGGATCGATGCGGCGGTCGAGCACGAACTGGTTGGCAGCGCTCGCCTGCTTCAGGTGCGCGAAGTGCGATCCCTGAATGCGCTTCTGGCGCATCCAGACATAGCGCGCGTCGAAAGTGAGATTGTAGCCGGTGGTGCCGGCGCAGAACACGACCATGCCGCCGCGCTTGACCACGAGGCACGAGACCGGGAAGGTCTGCTCGCCGGGATGCTCGAACACAATGTCGACATCGCGCTTGCCAGTAATGTCCCAGATCGCCTTGCCGAACTTGCGCGCTTCCTTGGTCCATTCGGTGTATTCGGGCGTGTTGACCGGGGGCATCTGGCCCCAGCACTTGAAGTCCTTGCGGTTGATCACGCCCTTGGCGCCGAGCCCGAGCACGTAATCGCGCTTGGTCTCGTCGGAGATGATGCCGATGGCGTTCGCGCCGGAGGCCGCGCAAAGCTGCACGCCGAACACGCCGAGACCGCCGGAGGCCCCCCAGACCAGCACATTGTCGCCGGGCTTGAGCGTATGCGGAGCGTGACCGAACAGCATGCGGTAGGCGGTCGCGAGCGTGAGCGTGTAGCAGGCGGCCTCTTCCCACGACAGGTGCGTCGGCTTCTTCATCAGTTGCCGCGACTGCACGCGGCAGAACTGCGCGAAGGAGCCGTCCGGCGTCTCGTAGCCCCAGATGCGCTGCGAGGGCGACAGCATCGGATCGCCGCCGTTGCAGTCCTCGTCGTCGCCGTCGTCCTGATTGCAGTGGACGATGACTTCGTCGCCGACCTTCCAGCGCTTGACCTTGGCGCCGACCGCCCAGACCACGCCCGCGGCGTCGGAGCCTGCGATGTGATAGGGATTCTTGTGCACGTCGAGCGGCGAGATCGGCTGGCCGAGTCCGGCCCAGATGCCGTTGTAATTCACGCCGCCGGCCATGACGAAAACCAGCACGTCGTCTTCGCCGATCGGCCAGGTCGGCACCACCTCGATCTGCATCGCGCTCTCGGGCGGGCCGTGCCGCTCCTTGCGGATCGCCCAGGCATGCATCTTCGCCGGCACGTGACCGAGCGGGGGAATTTCGCCGACCGCGTAAAGATCCTTCACGGGACCGGTCCTGGACGGCTTGAATTCGACAACTGAAGACATTCCCAGGCTCCGGCGGCGGGGTGGTTAAAGCTGCGCAAGTTTGCCGCAGACTGTTGTGCGCCGCAACAACATCCGTATAAGACGGTGAAAAATGCTCCCCGTCTCGCGCCCCTCGTCCCGCCCGGCGCGGCAGGATGTCGCGCCCGGCCCAAAATGAACCCTTTCATAAAACCGCGGCCCGTAAACAGCGGCTTTCGATTGCCGAACTCGGACCGGCAACGCCGTTCCGCTCGTCGGCCCAGAAGCGGGCCTGCCATGAATTTGCGACCGGTTTTCCGGGACAATATCGAGGATGCGCTTGCGATTCTGCGCCGCGGGTTCCCGAACAAACCCGCGCGATTCTGGCGCGACGGGCTCGAGCGGCTTGCCGCCTACCAGAAGGATCGCCCGCTCGGCCAATTGCTGCACACGCGCGAAGGCGACGCCGGAATCATCCTCACGATCGCAAGCGAGAACGCCTGTCCGGTGCGGCCACGCACGGTCGTCAATCTGTCGAGCTGGTACATGGACCCGTCGGTGCGCTGGCTCGCCCCGCGCATGCTTCAGCGCGTCATCTCCGACGACGAGGTGATCTATACCGACCTCACGCCGACCGCGGCTGTGAGCCGCATGATCGGTCAATTCGGCTTCACGCGCTGGAACGATCGCATCGTCCTGTACTGTCTGCCGTGGACGGCCTTCGGGCGACGCGGCCGGGCGGACGTGCAGCCGCTCGACCGCTTGCCAGGCGATGCCTTTTCACCGCAGACGCAGCGCATGCTGGAAGAGCATGTGCGTCTCGGCTGCATCGCCGCCGGCCTGCGGGACGGCGACACGCTGCATCCGCTCCTGTTCAGCCTGTGTTCGCGGCGGGCGATCACGATTGCGCGGCTGATCTATGCTCCCGCCAAAACGCTTGTTGCCAGCCATCTCGCCGCGATCGCGCGCTTTCTCATGCGCGAGCGCATCCCGATGCTTGCGGTCAATGCCCGCAGCGGCGACCTGATGCCCGGCGGCCGCCTCCTCGCCCGCAGCGCGCCGACCTTCTTCAAAGGCGCGATGGACCACGCGGCCATCGATCACGCCTATTCCGAATTCGTGTTCTTCCGCATGTGAGAGATCGAAGAGAGACCGATGCTGTCCCCGCAAAACGCCGATACGAGCCAGATCATCGCCGCCTATATCCGCGAGCGTTTCCCGACACTGGCCTTCGACGCGCAGATCGAGCGCACGCCGCTGATCGGCAGCGGCGCGATCGACTCGTTGGGCATTCTGGAGTTGATGACGTTCCTGAACGAGCGCTTCGGCATCGAAGCCGTCGACGAGGATTTCGAGCCGGAGAATTTCGAGACCATCGGCCATCTCGCCGGCTTCGTCGAGCGAAAGCGCTCGTGAGCGCGCCGCCCTACCTTCTTCATCATTTGCTCGAAGCGGCGGTCGCCGCCGGTCCGGGCCGCCCGGCCCTCATCGATGGCACACGCAGGATGGACTATGCCGCCTTCGGTGCGGCTTCGACAGGCTGCGCCAGGCGCCTGCGTGCGGCCGGCCTGCAACGCGGCGATCGCGTCGCCATCGTGCTGCCAAAAAGCATCGAGGAATGCTGGGCGATCTTCGGGATCAGCGCCGCCGACGGCGTGTTCGTCCCGATCAATCCGCTGCTCAAGCCCGAGCAGATGCGCCATATCATCGACGATGCCGGCGCGAAAATCATCGTCACCAACGGCGCGTCCATCGACGCCCTGCGCGCGATGTTCGCCGGGCGCGCCGCCGGCCCGCTCCTGCTCGATACCGGCGAGGCATCATGGCCTGCGACCGCCAGCGACGAGACGGCGCTCGACAATGCCGCGATCGGCGAAGACCTCGCCGCCATTCTCTACACATCCGGCTCCACCGGCCGGCCCAAGGGCGTGATGCTCAGCCACCGCAATCTTCTGGCCGGCACGCGCATCGTACGCACCTATCTCGGCATCGAACCGCACGACCGCATTCTTTCGGTCCTGCCGTTCAGCTTCGATTACGGGCTGAACCAGTTGCTGACCGCCGTCGAGCAGGGCGCCGTCACCGCGCTGCTCACCTTCCGCTTCGGCGACGAGATCGTTCATGCGATCCGCGAGCACGACATCACCGGCCTCGCAGGCGTACCGACGGTCTGGGCGATCCTGACGCGCGCGGCCCCCGCGCTCGCAAAATCGCCTCCGCCTGCGCTTCGCTACATCACCAATTCCGGCGGTGCCGTGCCGACGCAGACTGTGCAAAGGCTGCGCGAACTGATGCCCGACACGCGCATCTTCCTGATGTACGGACTGACCGAAGCGTTCCGCTCCACCTACCTGCCGCCCGAGGAGATCAACCGCCGCCCCACATCGATCGGCAAGGCGATCCCCGAATGCGAGGTGTTCGCGGTCACGCCTGACGGCCGCCGCACCAGGCCGGGCGAACCCGGCATTCTCGTGCATCGCGGGCCGACCGTCTCGCTCGGTTACTGGAACCGGCCGGAGGATACCGCACGCGTCATCCGTCCGAATCCGCTCATGCCCGCCGAACGGGGCGGCGAGCCCGTCTGTTATTCCGGCGACATCGTCACCCAGGACGATGACGGTTATTTCTATTTCGTCGGCCGAGGCGACGCGATGATCAAGTCGGCCGGCTATCGCATCAGCCCGACCGAGGTCGAGGAAGTGCTGATGGCGACCGGCGCCTTCCGCCAGATCGCGGTGATCGGCTTGCCCGACGCCGTTGCCGGCCAGCGCGTGCATGCGGTCGGTGTCGCGGCAGACGGATCGATTGACATTCCGTGCACGCTCAAATCCGCCGCCGAACACCTTGCGTCCTTCATGGTGCCGCGCGCGATCGAGCTTGTGGACGCGTTGCCGACCACCGCCAACGGCAAGGTCGATTATCAGCTTCTCGTCCGGCAACGGGCCGGCCATGCCGAGCGCTGAAACGCCCGTCTCGCGCGCGCTTGCCGAGCGGCTGGTCGCCGCGCATTTCGGCGTATGCGGCGCCGACCTCACCGTCTCGGGTTATCCGATCCGCGATCTCGCGCAGCAATTCGGTACGCCACTCTATATCTACGACGCACGCATCATGCGCCGCATCTTCCACGAGCTGCGTTCGGCACTCGAGGAATTCGCCGACATCCATTTCTCGATCAAGGCCAATCCCAATCCGGAGGTCGCGCGCGTCTTTGTCCGCGAAGGCGCCGGCATCGAGATCGCATCCGCCGGGGAATACCGGGCCGCGCGGCAGGCAGGCGCGGAGCCCGCGCGCATCCTGTTCGCGGGACCGGGCAAGCGCGACGAGGAGATCGACTTTGTCGTCCGCGAGGGGATCGGCGAAATCCATCTCGAAAGCATGGAGGAGATCAGGCGCGTGGCGGATGCGGGCACGCGCCTCGCGCGCACGGTGCCGGTCGCGATTCGCGTCAATCCGGTCGCGGCTGCGCAAGGCGGTGCGATGCGCATGGGCGGGGCAGCGTCTCCGTTCGGGTTCGACGAAGAGGATATCGACGCCGTGCTCGCCCGCGTGCTCGCCGAACCCGCGCTCGATCTGCGCGGCGTGCACATGTTCGCGGGCACCCAGATTCTCGATGCCGACACGCTCCTCGCGCAGTGGTGGCACGGGCTCGACGTGGCCGCCCGCATCGCGGCGGCGATCGGCCGGCCGCTACAGACGATCGACCTCGGGGGCGGCCTTGGCATCCCCTATCATGCCGGCGACCGCACGCTGGATCTCGATGCGGTGCGCGCGGCGCTGCCGTCTCTGGTCGCCCGGCAGAAGAGCGAGCCTGCGATCCGCGACGCGCGCGTGATCGTGGAGCCCGGCCGCTTCCTGTGCGGACCCGCCGGGCTTTATGTCGTGCGTGTCAATACCGCCAAGACGTCGCGCGGCAAGCGCTTCCTCGTCACCGACGGCGGCATGCATCATCACCTCGCAGCGTCCGGCAATCTCGGTCAGGTGATCAAGCGCGACTATCCACTGGTCGCGCCCGCCCGCATGGACGCCGGAACAGACGAACCGTGCAGTGTGGTCGGACCGCTCTGCACGCCGCTCGACACGCTCGCCCGCAATGCTCAACTGCCGCCGCTCGCGGCGGGCGATCTGATCGCAGTGCTGCAGTCGGGCGCCTATGGCCTCACCGCAAGCCCGACCCGTTTTCTCTCCCACCCGTTGCCGGCGGAAATCCTCGTCGACGCGGACGCGGCGATCCCGTTGCGCGCCATCGCGCAGTCCTGACAGCGGCCGCAATCCGGCGAATATTGTGCATTGGCGGGCTGCCGCTCTTCCGTTATGTTGCGCTGCAATGCAATCCCGGGCCTGACTATTATTCTGTGCGCAGGCTACGAATTGCGTTTGTTGCGCTGACTTCCGACGACCTCCGCGTTATTATACTTTCGTCGTAATGCAACTTCGGGGCGGGGAAAAGCTTGCGGCTTTCCGTCCCCAGGGAGGGCTATCAATGGCTATTGAGACACTGATCGTCTGGTTGATTATCGGCGCGATTGCCGGCTGGGTCGCCGGTCTCATCGTTAAGGGTTACGGCCTCGGTCTCATCGGCAACATCGTCGTCGGCATCGTCGGCGCGTTCATTGCCGGCTGGCTGCTGCCGCGTTTGGGAATAGCAATCGGCGGCGGCATCGTCGCCGAAATCATCAACGCCATCATCGGCGCGATCATCCTGCTGGTCGTCATCGGATTGATCAGGAGATAGCGCCCCAACATCAGCCGGGCTGGATCGGAGACGAATGCAAGAGACGCCACCGCGCGACAAACCCTGGATCTTCCGGACCTATGCAGGCCATTCGACCGCCAAGGAATCGAATGCGCTCTACCGGCGGAACCTGGCAAAGGGCCAAACTGGCCTGTCGATCGCCTTCGATCTTCCGACCCAGACCGGCTACGACTCCGACCATCCGCTGGCCACCGGCGAAGTCGGCAAGGTCGGCGTGCCGATCTCCCATATTGGCGACATGCGTGCGCTGCTCGACGGCATCCCGCCCGGCGAGATGAACACGTCGATGACGATCAATGCGACGGCGGCCTGGCTGCTGGCGCTCTACATCGCCAATGCCGACGAACAGGGCGTGCCGCGTGCCAGGCTTCAAGGCACGACTCAGAACGACATCATCAAGGAATATCTGTCGCGCGGCACCTATGTGTTTCCGCCCGCGCCCTCGATGCGGCTGATCAAGGACACGATCCTGTTCACCACCGCCGAGATGCCGAAATGGAACCCGATGAACGTCTGCTCCTACCACCTGCAGGAAGCAGGCGCGACGCCGGTGCAGGAGCTGAGCTACGCGCTCGCCACCGCCATTGCCGTGCTCGATACGGTGAAGGCCTCGGGCGAGGTGAAGCCTGAAAATTTCGGCGACGTCGTCGGCCGCATTTCCTTCTTCGTGAATGCCGGCCTGCGCTTCATCACCGAAATGTGCAAGATGCGCGCCTTCGTCGAATTGTGGGACGAGATCACGCTCGAGCGCTACGGCGTCGCCGACCCCAAGCAGCGCCTGTTCCGCTACGGCGTGCAGGTCAATTCGCTCGGGCTCACCGAGCAGCAGCCCGAAAACAACGTCTATCGCATCCTGCTCGAAATGCTGGCGGTGACGCTGTCGAAGAAAGCGCGCGCCCGCGCCGTGCAATTGCCGGCCTGGAACGAGGCGCTCGGCCTGCCGCGTCCCTTCGACCAGCAATGGTCGCTGCGCATGCAGCAGATCCTGGCCTACGAGACCGACCTGCTCGAATTCCGTGACATTTTCGATGGCTCGACCGAGATTGCCAAGAAAGTGGCCGCGCTCAAGATCGAGGCCAGGGCCGAGCTCAAGCACATCGACGAGATGGGCGGCGCGGTGGCGGCGGTCGATTCCGGTTACATGAAGGCGCGGCTGGTGGAGAGCAACACGCTGCGGCTGGAGTCGATCGAGCGCGGCGAGCAGACCGTGGTCGGAGTCAATCGCTTTATCGAAAGCGAGCCCTCCCCGCTTGTCGCTCCCGAAGGCTCGATCCTGACAATCCCGGAGAATGTCGAGGCGCAGCAGATCGAACGCCTGCAGCACTGGCGGGCGGAGCGCGATGCGCGGGCGGCGGAAGTCGCCCTGAAGGAGCTGCGCGCGGCGGCGCAGGAAGGCCGCAACATCATGCCGCCTTCGATCGCCTGCGCCAAAGCCGGCGTCACCACCGGCGAATGGGGCGGCGTGCTGCGCGAGGTGTTCGGCGAATATCGCGCGCCGACCGGCATCGCGCGTACCGCGCGCGCATCGGCGGAAGGGCTCGACCCGCTGCGCGCCGACGTTGACCGCATCTCCAGGAAGCTCGGCCGCCGCATCAAGTTTCTTATCGGTAAGCCCGGCCTCGACGGTCATTCCAACGGCGCCGAGCAGATCGCGGTGCGCGCGCGCGACGCCGGCATGGAAGTAGTCTATGGCGGCATCCGCTTCACGCCGGCCGAAATCGTCAAGACCGCGATGGAAGAGGACGTGCACGTGATCGGGCTGTCGATCCTGTCGGGCAGCCACGTCTCGCTCGTGCGCGAGGTGGTGGAGCGCATGCGCAAGGCCGGCATCGACGACGTGCCGGTCGTGGTCGGCGGCATCATCCCGCCGGAGGACGCGCGCACGCTCAAGCGCGCCGGCGTCGCTGCCGTCTACACGCCCAAGGATTACGAGATCAACGCGATCATGTCCGATCTCGTCCGCATCGTCGAGAACGCGGCCGAGAAAGTGGCCTGAGCATGCGCGGACGGCGCGCACTCTTCGCCGCCGTCCTGATCCTTTCGGCGGACGCGGCAAGCGCCGCATGATCGCGCCGGTCAGGAACCGATAGCGCCGATCGCCTGCGCGAGCGTGACGGGTGACACCGGCTTGACCAGATACGCATTCATGCCGGCCGCAAGCGCCCGTTCGCGGTCCGCGTCCGAACTCATCGCCGAAATGCCGATAATGGGCACCGTTCCGGCCGGACCTGGCAGCGCACGGATGCGGGCAGTCGCCTCGACGCCGTCGATGCCCGGCAGGGTCACATCCATCAACACGAGATCGTAGGTGCCGCGCCGGGCGCTTTCGACCGCCGCCGTGCCCGAGCCCACGAAATCGACGTGATGCCCGAGTTCGGCAAGGATCGTATTGAGCACGACGCGACCGTAGGGATTGTCCTCGGCGCACAGGATGTTGAGGCCCACCCCGCCGTGCGGCATGGCGACGGCCTTGCCTTTGGTGCTCGGCGACTTGCCGGTCGCGGGCGCCGGCTCCACCAAAGCGGTCAAAAGGAAGGTGCTGCCGACGCCCTTTGTGCTCATCACCTCCAGGTCGCCGCCCATCGCCCGCGCCAGACGGTGCACCAGCGCAAGCCCGAGACCCGAGCCGCCGAAGCGACGTGAAATGCTTTCGTCGGCCTGCGCGAACGGCCGAAACAGCTTCGCGATCTCGTCCGCGCTCATGCCGATGCCGCTGTCGGTCACCGCGAAGCAGAGTTTAAGTTTGCGGCCCGCGGATATTGCGGTGACGGCGAGCCGCACGCCGCCGCGCGCGGTGAATTTCACCGCATTGTCGACGAGGTTTTCGAGCGCCGCGCGCAAACGTACCGCGTCGCCGATGACGAGCGGCGGCAGGTCGGAGGCGATCGAGATTTCGGCGGTCAGGCCGCTGATTTCGGCGCGCGCCACGAGCGTTTCTCCGAGCGTCTCGGCGAGCCGCCGCGGCGAGAAGGCATCGCGGTTCAGGTTCAACCCGGCGACGTCCGCTCGGACCGCGTCGCATACCACCGTGGTCAGGCGCGCGAGATGCTCAGCCGCGCTCTTGATACTTTTCGCCCAGCGCCGCTCGCGCTCGCCAAGTTCGGACGCGGAGAGAAGCTCGGCCAGCGCCAGAATGCCGGTCAGCGGGGTCCGGATATCGTGGGCGAGCGCCGCCAGCGCCGCTTCGATAGCCCTGTTACCCGAGCCGTCGCGCACGCGTTTCCCGCGGGCGGATTGCGGACGGACAGGTTTGACTTTTGCGGACTTGACACGCGCGGACTTGGTGGCCGGCGCCCGCACGCGCCCGCCTTTTGCTTTTTTGCGCGCGCCGGACGACGCGCTGCTCCCCCGCCCCGATCGCATGATTCCCGTCGGCCGGCAGAATGCCACGGGGCGCGGACAGGGCAAAATTCCTCAGCCGAGGCCGACCATGGCGCGGATCGCATCCGGCGTCGCACCCGCCTGCCGCAAGGCGCGCAAGGCGGTCGCGGCCGTGGACTTGGAGAGCTTGCGGCCGTCCGCATCGAGCACCAGCCGGTGATGGTGATAAAGCGGCGCCGGAAGTCCGAGCAGCGACTGGAGCAGGCGATGCAGGCTGGTCGACCAGAACAGGTCGACGCCGCGCACGACATGCGTCACGCCCTGCAGGGTGTCGTCGACCACGACCGAAAGGTGATAGCTCGTCGGCACTTCCTTGCGGGCAAGCACTGCATCGCCCCAGGCGCGCGGATCGGCGGTCACGATCCCGCTCTCGCCGCCGGGGCCGCGCCCGCTTTCCTGCCAGTGCAGCGCGCCCGCCCTTGCGATCGCCTTGTCCATGTCGATGCGCAGCGCATATGGCGCGCCGGCCGCGATCCGGCGGCGGCGCTCCTCGTCCGGCAACATCTTGCCTTCGCCCGGATAAAGCGGCGCACCGTCCGGATCGAGCGGCCAGAACGCGCGTTCGCCGGCAAGGCGCGCGATCTCGCCGCGGCTCTCGAACGCCGGAAACAACAGGCCCATGGCATCGAGCCGGTCACGCGCCTGACGATAGGCATCGAGATGCTGCGACTGCCGGCGCACCGGCTCTTCCCAGCTCAGCCCCAGCCAGGCCAGATCCTCGTAGATCGCTTCCTCATATTCCGGCCGGCAGCGCGTGGCATCGATGTCCTCGATGCGCAGCAGGAAGCGGCCGCCCGCGGCCTTCGCCATGTCGAAGTTCAGGATCGCCGACAGGGCATGGCCCAGATGCAGGTAGCCGTTCGGCGACGGGGCAAAGCGGAAAACGGGTGGCATTTGTCGTCGCCCGCGGGCTTGACCCGCGGGTCCATCTTCTATGCAAAAGTCTTCTGTCTTTTGATGGATTGCCGGGTCAAGCCCGGCAATGACCGGAAATGAGCGATCACGTCCTCCACACCCAGTCCGAACTCGACGCGGCGCTCGCCAGGCTCGTGCTCGCCGACCCGCGCCTCTCTGCAGTCCTCGCCAAGGCGGGCCGGCCGGCTTTGCGGCGGCGCGAGGGCGGATTTGCCGGCCTGTGCGCCATCGTCGTCTCCCAGCAGCTTTCGACCGCGAGCGCGGGCGCGATCTGGGGCCGTATGCAGATGGCATTCACGCCTTTCCATCACGACGCCGTGCGCCGCGCCCGCGCCGATCGTCTTGCGCGCATCGGCCTGTCGGCGCCGAAAATCCGCACCATGAAGGCGATCGGCAAAGCCGTCGCCAAAGGCGCGATCAATCTCGAGGCGCTGGCACACATGCCGGCAGAGGAGGCCCATGCGGCGCTCACCGCGCTGCACGGCGTCGGTCCCTGGACCGCCGACATCTATCTCCTGTTCTGTCTCGGCCATGCCGATGCCTGGCCGGCCGGCGACCTCGCTTTGCAGGAAGCGGTGCGGCTTGCATTCGGGCTGCGCGCCCGCCCGGACGCTAGGAAACTTGCAAAGGTCGCCGAAGCCTGGCGACCGTGGCGCGGTGTGGCTGCGCACTTGCTGTGGAACTATTATCGCGTCATCAAGCAGCGCGACCCGGTACCGGTTCAGGCCGACGCCAGCTGACATACCCCCATCGCGACCCATCGTGCGCATACGGAGACCTGAATGACCGCAGAACTCGACGGACCCCGGCTCGACCCGCTCAGCGGCAAAGCCAAGAACCTCGTCGTGTTCCTGCACGGCTATGGCGCCGACGGCAACGATCTGATTGACATCGGCCGCGCCTGGCAGCAATTGCTGCCGGACGCCGCCTTCGTCTCTCCCCATGCGCCGGAGCCCTGCGGCCAGGCCCCCGTCGGCCGGCAATGGTTCGCCCTCACCTTCCGCGATCCGAACGAACGCTGGACCGGCGTGAACAAGGCCGCGCCCGTGCTCGACGCCTTTCTCGATGAGGAACTCGCCCGCCGTGGCCTACCGCCGTCCGCGCTGGCGCTGGTCGGCTTCAGCCAGGGTACGATGATGTCGTTGCATGTCGGCCTGCGCCGCGCGGCGCCGCTGGCCGCCATTGTCGGCTATTCCGGTATGCTGGCACTCCCGGAACGCACCACCCCCGAGCAACTGGCCGCCGAGATCAAATCCCGCCCGCCGGTCCTGCTCGTTCACGGCAGCGAGGACGACCTCATTCCGGTGCAGGCGCTTTTCCACGCCTCGCAGACGCTGGCCGCCCTCGACGTGCCGACCGAATGGCACATTTCCCACGGCATCGGGCACGGCATCGACGGCGAGGGGCTGCGCCATGGCGGCACGTTCCTCGCGCGCCAGTTCGGCCGGCCGCGCTGACGCGGGACGGCGGGCGATAACTTTCGGACGGAAAGCGCTGCCGCCTTCACAATCCCGTCATGCTCCCGTACATTATCGGCGGTATCGATGAACGAGGAGTCGCTATTGAACGTTCACGTATCGCCCGGCGGGTTTCCGGCCTTGGTGCTGAACGCGGACTTCCGGCCGCTGAGTTATTATCCGCTGTCACTGTGGTCGTGGCAGGATACGATCAAGGCCGTTTTCCTCGAGCGCGTGAATATTGTCGCCAATTACGATCGCGCCGTGCGCTCGCCGAGCTTCGAGATGAAGCTGCCGAGCGTGGTCTCGCTCAAGACCTTCGTCAAACCCTCGACCCATCCCGCCTTCACGCGCTTCAATGTCTTCCTGCGCGACCGCTTCTCCTGCCAGTATTGCGGCGCGCACGACGATCTGACTTTCGACCATCTCTTGCCGCGCTCGCGCGGCGGGCAGACCACCTGGAGCAACGTGGTCGCCGCCTGCTCGCCCTGCAATCTGCGGAAGGGCAATCTCACGCTGGCCGAAGCCAGCATGTGGCCCGCGCAGATGCCGATCCAGCCAACCGTGCAGCAACTGCATCGCAACGGCCGGCTGTTCCCACCGAATTATCTGCACGAAAGCTGGATGGACTATCTCTACTGGGATACGGAGCTCGATCCGTAACCGCGCCGGTGGATTTTCAGCGCGCCCCAGAGCGCGATGGCCGCGAGCGCGAGCGAGATCAGCACATTGTATCCGGCGAGCGACAGCCCCAGGAATCGCCACTGCACTTCGTCGCAACGCACGATGCGGATCGACTGAAGCTGCTTGAGCAGACCGCCGGCACCGCCGAGCTCATTGATCGGCCCCGAACAATCCTGCGGACCTCTCCACCAGCCCCATTCCACGCCCGAATGATAGGCGCCGAGCCCGGCATTCCAGAGCATGCCGGCGGCGATCGCGAGGAAGCCGAGGACGAGCACCTTGCGCGAGGCTCCGACCGACGCTCCGAGCGCCAGCAGCCCGGCGAGCGGGATCGCAAAATAGTACGCGATGCGCTGTTCGAGACAGAGCGGACAGGGCTTGATGTCGAAGCCGTATTCGAAAATCCACGCCCCGATCAGGGTCGCGGCGCCGATTCCGGCAATGGCGAAGGCGGCGGCCAGCGCCGGCTCGTTGCTCCATTTCTCAACCGTCGTTGCGAGGGCCATCTCCACCTTCCGCATGTCCACCTCCGCGCGATCCCATAGCCCCGCGTGGACAATCTGTCGATACGATGGCGGTGGGTGCATCGGCGCGTTCAAGTTTGAATGAGCGCCGTCCATGCCTATATGCGGCATCCGGGGTCGACGCAGCCTGCGCCGTTGACGCCCCGCCCGTCCCGGCTATAGTCCGCGGCGATTGCCCCTGTGGCGGAATTGGTAGACGCGCCTGACTCAAAATCAGGTGGCCGCAAGGTCGTGCTGGTTCGAGTCCGGCCAGGGGCACCAATCAAAATTGCTCGAAAATCGTTGTTCGCTGATGATCGGCACGACGCGCGCTTCGGCACGAGGCGCGCTATTGTGAGGTCGGCGTACCATTACGGCGGCCTGGAGCGGGTCTTTTCCGCTTACCGTGCATCGCCAACCCGACAGGAGCCGCACCATGAACGAAGACATACTGAACACGTCGATCCGCAAGTTCCTCGTCACCTCGCAGCGCGAGATCGAGAAGGCGGTGCGCGCAGCGATGGCAGCCGGCAAGCCCAAGGGCAACGAAACCCTGTCCGCGGTCATGACGCTGAAGATCGGCGCGCTCGATCTGACCCACGAAATTTCGAGCCCGATCGAGCTTGAATAACGGAGTGCCGGCGACGCCCGGTCAAGCGGGCTCCGCCGCCACGTTGCGCCGGCCAAACGCCGTTTCCATCTCGCGGCGGAAACGCACCGCCGCATCGTTTTCGTCATAGGCGACGTCCGACCATTTCAGCCGCTCGCCCTCGGCGAGGTCGCGCTTGAGCTTGACGTTGTGCGCAAGCCCGAGCGGCAGGAAGCCTGAATCGAGCGACACGTCCGCCGGCGTCTGCTTGCCCCACACGCAAAAGCCGCCCTCGCCGTCGAGAATTTCGCCGGCCTTGAGATTGTGCTTGGCGATCGCGACCACGTCGGAGCGAAAGCCGGTCGGCGCGCCGGTCGGCTCACGCCGCAGCGCGGCCGAGGCGACCGAAATGCCAAGCTCGAGCCCAATCATGTGAATCGGCCGGTAGAGGGCGGCATATTTGCCGCTGCGGTCGGGCAGCAGGTGATATTCGCGGAAGCAGCGGCGCGCATAATCGGTCTCGCCCTCGAACACGACATAGGTGCCCATCGCCAGATGATGCGGCACATCCTTCTCGTCGCGGTCGACCGAGGACGTCACCTCGGTGACGCCGGCCTTCTCCAGCGTTCCGCCTGCGCTCTTCGGCTTGCAGATATCGGCGAGTTCGAAACGGCTCGCCGGCGGGAAATTCAGTCCGCCGCTCTGCGGCACGAGTCCGGTCGCGTTGCACACCGCGGTCATCTCGATGCCGGACTTGGTGCCGTCGATGAACGAATTGAACATCTTCGGGTTGATTGAATTGCGATCCTTGATCTGCAGATAGCGATCGAGAATGTCCCACACCGTATCGGGCGTCGAGCGGTGATAGGTCGGATGATAACGCGTGCCCTTGCCGGCGGCGATCACCCTGAAGCCGGCCGCGCGCGCCCAGTCGACATGCTCGCAGATCAGGGCCGGCTGGTCGCCCCAGGCGAGGCTGTAGACCACGCCCGCCTCCTGCGCGCGGCGCGCAAGCAGGGGGCCCGCGAGCGCGTCGGCCTCGACGTTCACCATCACGATATGCTTGCCGTGCCTGATCGCGGCAAGCGCAAGACGGATGCCGGTCGCCGGATCGCCGGTCGCCTCCACGATCACCTCGATATCGGGGAATGCAATCAGCGCAGCGGCGTCGTCGGTCACGTGCGTGCGGCGCGTCCTGATCGCGTCCGCCGGCGACGGCGCATCATAGGACCCGTCTGGCCAGCCGGCGGTCCTGAACTGGCTCCGCGCGCGCTCGACGCTTAAGTCCGCGACGCCGA
This sequence comes from Pseudorhodoplanes sp., assembly GCA_019187085.1. Classification (GTDB taxonomy): domain Bacteria; phylum Pseudomonadota; class Alphaproteobacteria; order Rhizobiales; family Xanthobacteraceae; genus Pseudorhodoplanes. The sequence continues at coordinate 399,523 of JABARS010000001.1, forward strand.
CAAGATGCATGCCGCGCGTCAGCCGCACTTGCGACAGGAACATGGTGCCGAACTTGCCGGCCCCGATAAGGCCGACCGTCACCGGGCGCCCGGCGGCTTCGCGTTCCATGAGCTTGGCGTGCAGATTCATTCCGGCAGTCCTCCCTTGCATTACGGGCGCAATGGTCGCCGGACGGGATCACTCCCGCAAGCCCCTGCGCGCCGGCCGGCCATGCAACCGCGCGACGCAGATTTCCGTCACGCAGACGCGCCCTGATCGACGGGTGGGACGGCGCCTATTGGCAGGCGGCGCGGGTAACGATGGTTTCGGTCGTGCAGTCCTCGTCGCTGCGCGACAGCAGCGCCCGCGCCGAGCATTTGCGCGCCGACTCGATGTTGGCGCTGGCTCCGCTCTTGAAGCCCTTGCTGCGGCAGATCGTTTCCGCCGCCCCCTGGCAGTCGGGCGAGCCGTTGGGGGCGATGGCGCAGCGCTCGCGCCCCTCGACGATGCGGGTGGACGGCAGCTTGACGAGCGCGTCGGTGGCGTCGCGAGTAGCTTCGACAGCGTCGCGCGTGGCCTTGGCCGTACGCTCGTTGAAGCTGTCGATCTGCCCCTTCATCTTGTTGAGATTGGATTTGAATTCGGACTGCGACTGGTCCCACCAGCGCCCCAGCGCATCGAAAAAGCCTTCCCGCTTCGGCGGAGGTGCCAGTCCGGGCGACGGCGGTGGCGCCGGTGCAACCGCCGCCGGCCGCTCGGCCGGCATCTGGTGACCGGTTTGTGCCAAGGCCGGCGTCCATCCGGCCGCAGCCGCGATCAGCGCGGCACAGGCCATCTGCGCGAGAAACGATGGTGCGATGGATTGCTGACAGCCGGCCTGGATCATCATGGCCTTTCGCTCTGGGCTGATTTTCCGGGGCGGCACACTTTCGACAAGGCTGCGCCCCTTGCCGCATTCCCTTACCCTGCCGCCATGTACCCCGCAGGCATGTACCCCGCAGCCATGGCAAAATTTTGAGAAAGTATAGGCCGAACCGCTCAGAACAGATAGAGCGCTGCGACAATCCCGCCGATCAGAACGATGCCGCCCAGGGCGACCCAGAATTCGAGCCGCTCCTCGATGATGGTGCGGGCGCGCTCGCCATAGCGGTTGAGCAGAAAGGCCAGGAAATAGAAGCGCATCCCGCGCGTGATCACCGAAAACAGCACGAACAGCAGCAGGTTATAGCCGGCGAAACCCGACGTGATGGTGACGATCTTGTAGGGGATCGGGGTGAGCCCTTTGAGCAGGATGATCCAGGCGCCGTAGCGGTTATAGGCCTCGCGGAAGGCTTCCACCTTGTCGCCGTAGCCGTAGAGCCCGATCAGCCAGGTTCCCACCGAATCGTAGAGCACCGCCCCGATGGCATAGCCGAGAATGCCTCCCAGAACGGACGTCCAGGTGCACAGGAACGCGTAGGAATAGGCCCGGTCCGGCCGCGCCAGCGACATGGGGATCAGCATCGCGTCCGGCGGGATGGGAAAGAACGAACTCTCGACGAACGACACCCCGCCCATGATCCAACTCGCGAACGGCCGGTAGGCGGCGGCTATGCACCAGTCATAGAGGCGACGAAGCATGCTCTCGGCCTGCGGGGCGTGGGGCGTTGCGGGATGAGCGCACCCGAAAGCGCGCGGCAGAGGTCGGTCAGCGCCGCTTATGCGCGCGACGCATCTCCAGGGCAACAACTTTCCGGCGGGCGGGCATCGCCGCCTCGCTCTTCGGGAGCTTTTCGGCGATGCCGAACATCTCCTCCCGGCGGCGCATTTCCGCCCAGACGTCTTCGGGACGAATGCCGATGGAAACCCAGAGCACGACGAGATTGTAGAGCAGGTCGGCACTTTCGCGCACGACCGCCTCGCGGTCGCCGTGAATGGCGTCGATGACCACCTCGACCGCTTCCTCGCCGAGCTTCTTGGCAATCTTGGAGCGGCCGGACCGCATCAGCCGTGCCGTGCGCGAGCGCGTGGGATCGCCCTTCTTGAGGTCGGAAACGGCAGCAAACAGGCGGTCCAGCGAATCAGCCATGAAAATCACAATACTCCGATCCGGCTTTTCAGGCGTTAACAGAATTGCGCGGCAACAAAAAGCCCGGCCTCGCGCCGGAGGCCGGGCTTTCGCAGGCGCGAAGCCTCAGTAACGATAGTAGCGCCGCGGACCGTAATAATAGTGCGGATAGCCATATCCGCCGTAGCGGTATTGCAGCTCGCGTTCGCGCGCCTTGCGATATTCGCGCGCGGCCGCATAGGTCGCGATCCCGCCGATGATCGCGGCGATCGCCGCGGCAGCGGCCGCATTGCCGCGATGCCGGAGATAGCGCCGCGAGCTGAAGTCGGTCATCTCGGTCGCGGGCGCGGCCTGCACGTCCTTCGCCACCCGGGGCGCAGCCAATGCCGGGACGGCCGAAAACGATGTCAGCGCGATCGCCGCCGCTGTCACGACCGCAATCGCAGGCTTGGCACTGCTACGCATGGTCTGTCTCCTCACGCAGTGACCTTTCGGAACAACCGCAATGTAGGAGAAGAGTTCGGCGTGAATGAGATGCGGCCGCATTATGTTTTTGTAATGATCGGCGAATGGCGCGCCTTGTGCGCATTGCGACGACGGGACGCAGGCCGCGTCAGTCGTCGACGGCGAGCAAGGTCGCGTTGCCGCCGGCTGCGGCGGTGTTGACGGTGAACGTCTGTTCAGTCGCGAAGCGCCGCAGATAGTTCGGGCCGCCGGCCTTCGGCCCGGTTCCCGACGTGCCGGTCCCGCCGAAGGGCTGCGTGCCGACCACGGCGCCGATCATGCTGCGATTGACGTAGACATTGCCGTTCTGCAGCCGCGCGACGACATGCGTCACGCGGCTGTCGATGCGCGAATGGATGCCGAGCGTCAGCGCCGTGCTGTTGCCGGCAATTTCCTCGAGCAGCGTATCGAGCCGCTCCGGCGCAAAGCGCACGACATGCAGGATCGGGCCGAACACTTCCTCGGCGAGATCGCGGGCATGGTCGAGCGCGACGATGGCGGGCGGCACATAGAAGCCCTGCGCCGGCAGCGCCACGTGCCGGTCGGCGCGGAAGATGACGCGCCCCGCTTTCTCCATATCGGCGAGCCAATTTTCGAGCCGCGCCTTTGCTTCCGCGTCGATCACCGGGCCGACCTGGGTTGCGGGATCGCGCGGATCGCCGATCTGCAGCTCACGTGCGGCGCCCGCGACCATCGCAACGAGCCGGTCGGCGACCTCGTCCTGCACGCAAAGCAGGCGCAGCGCCGAGCAGCGCTGTCCCGCCGAACGGAACACCGAGGTGATGACGTCGTCGGTCACCTGCTCGGGCAACGCGGTGGCATCGACGATCATCGCGTTGATACCGCCGGTTTCGGCGATCAGCGGCACGATCGGCCCATCCTTCGCCGCAAGCGCGCGGTTGATGACGTGCCCGACGGCGGTCGAACCGGTGAAGGCAACGCCGGCGATACGCGGATCGGCAACAAGCGCGGCACCGACTTTTCCATCGCCCGGCACAAGGTGAAGCGCCTGCGGCGCAATGCCGGCACCGTGCAGGAGCGTGACGGCGAGATCGGCGACGAGCGGGGTCTGCTCGGCTGGCTTTGCAACCACGCTGTTGCCGGCGACCAGCGCGGCCGCGGCCTGTCCGAGAAAGATCGCGAGCGGAAAATTCCACGGCGAGATGCATACGAACACGCCGCGCCCGCGATAACGCAACTCGTTGGTCTCGCCGGTCGGCCCCGGCATCATCTCGGGAGCGAGCGTGCACCGCGCCTGCGCGGCATAATAGCGGCAGTAATCGACGGCCTCGCGCCACTCGGCGAGTGCGTCGTCGAGCGTTTTTCCGCCTTCGGACTGCAACAATGCGATCAGCCGGTCGCGATGGCTTTCGAGCGCGTCGGCCGCGCGCTCAAGGAGAGCCGCGCGCTCCTCCACCGGCTGCGCGGACCAGGATGCGAATCCGGCAAGCGCCGCACCGACCGCCGCTGTTGCGGTCACCTCGTCGCCTTCGATCACCTGCCCCACGAGGCTTGCATCGATCGGCGACAGCACCGCGCGCGCCTTGCCTGCGCTCCGTCGTCCCGCGATCAGCGATGCGGCCTGCGGCGCACCACCGGCGGCCGCCGACACGCCCTGCCGCAACGCATCGAGGCTTCCTGCGTGGCCGAACTCGACGCCGCGCGAATTGCGCCGCGCCGGCGCGTAGAGATCGCCCGGCCGGGCGATCTTCGGATGGCGCGCCTCGGCCGGCGTCGGGATCCATTGCCAGGGCCGCTTGAGGATCGCGGCCATCGGCACGCTGCGATCGGCCGCCACCGACACGAACGACGTATTGGCGCCGTTCTCCAGCAGGCGGCGGACGAGATAGGCGAGCAAGTCGCGATGTCCGCCGACCGGCGCATAGATGCGGCAGGCGGCCTGCGGCATTTCGGCGAGCAACTCTTCGTAGAGCGCCTCGCCCATGCCGTGCAGGCGCTGGAACTCAAATCCCGCAACGCCGCCGGCAGCCGCGACCACGCTTGCGACCGTCAGCGCATTATGGGTGGCGAATTGCGGATAGAGGCGCGGACGCGCGGCGAGAAGCTTGCGCGCGCACGCCATGTAGCAGAGATCGGTCATCGCCTTGCGGGTGAAGACCGGAAAATCATCGAGGCCGCGCTCCTGCGCGCGCTTGATCTCGCTGTCCCAATAGGCGCCCTTGACGAGACGCACCATCAGCTTCTGTCCGGCCGCGCGCGCAAGTTCGTCGAGCCAGTCGATCAGGGCCGGCGCGCGCTTCTGATAGGCCTGCACGGCAAGCCCGAAGCCGTCCCATCCTTTCAACGACGGATCGGGCAGCACGGCGGCGATCAGATCGAGCGACAATTCGAGGCGGTCGGCTTCCTCGGCATCGACGGTGAAATTCAGATCGAACGATCTGGCCTTTTGCGCCAGCTCCAGCAGTCGCGGCGCTAGCTCGCGCAACACGCGCGAGAGAGAGACCGCCTCGTAGCGCGGATGCAGGGCCGACAGCTTGACTGAAATCCCCGGGCGCGCCGGCAGCGCGCCGTTGCCAGCCTGCCGTCCGATCGCCTCGATCGCGCCGGCATAGGCGTTCCAGTATCGCTTCGCATCCTCGGCCGTACGCGCGCCCTCCCCGAGCATGTCGAACGAATAGCGGAATTGCGGATGCGCGCTCGCGCGGGCGAGCGCCTCGTCGATGGTCTGTCCGAGCACGAAATGCGAGCCGAGCAGGCGCATCGCCTGCCGCGCCGCGGTGCGCACCGCCGGCAGGCCCAGACGTTTCACCAGGCTTTCGAGAATGGTCTCCGGCGTCTCGCCCGGCTGGATCAGCCGCGCCGTGATGCCGAGCGTCCAGGCCGAAGCCGACACCAGAAGCGCATCCGATTTCGGATCGGGATGCGTCCAGTCGCCGGCGGCAAGCTTGTCTTCGATCAGTTCGTCAGTGGTGGCGGCGTCGGGTACGCGCAGCAGCGCCTCGGCCAGCACCATGAGCGCCAGCCCCTCGCGCGTGGAGAGCGAATAGGCGTGCAGGAAATCCTCGATGCCGCCGAGCCCGCCCACGCGGCTACGGATTGCGCCCACCAGCCGGCCGGCAAGCGCGTCGATTGCCGCCTCGGCCGTCGGGTCCTCCCTGCGGGCCGCGAGCAGGCGCTGCGCGAGGTCTTCATCCGCCTCGGCATAGGGGGCGCGGAAAGACAGCCGGTCCTGCAATATAGACATGGCCTGTACGTTTCCTTGAATTACACTATATTTATTTTATCATATACAGTTTAGTATGGTTATGAGATATAATATATAGTGATAATCTCTATTCTTTATCTATGATTTAGAGAATTTCATGGAAACGAATCTCGACGCGCTCGACCGCAAACTCCTGTCCGTTCTGCAGGAGGACGGACGCATCGCGGTCGTCGATCTCGCCGACCGCATCGGCCTGTCGCCGACCGCCACCAGCGAGCGCATCAAACGCCTGACCCGCGACGGCTACATCCTGGGCTACAGCGCCCGGCTGAACGCCGCGCTACTGGGACGCGGGCTATTGGTCTTCATCGAGGTCAAGCTCGACCGCACCACGCCGGACGTCTTCGAACATTTTGCAGACGCGGTCGCGCGCGCCCCCGAGGTTCTCGAATGCCACATGGTGGCCGGCGGCTTCGATTATCTGATCAAGACGCGCGTAGCCGACATGGCCGCTTACCGGCGCTTTCTCGGCGAGGTGCTGCTGTCCCTGCCCGGCGTACGCGAGACCCACACCTTCGCGGTGATGGAAGAAGTGAAGAACACGACCGCATTGCCGGTCTGACATCGCCGGCCGCGGCCTTGCCCGATCCTGCGGCACACTGCCGTAGCGCTGTGCAGACCGGCCCGAAAAACCCGCCGCCGCCTTGCACTTTCTGACGGCATGTTCTTTGCTGATGGGCAAGGAACAAAAGAACGAATTCAATCGACCCCCTGGCAGCCGCAGCCCGGCGCCGGGCCTTGCAGGGAAAGGACAGAGAGATGAGTGCTGTTGGTGTGATCCACCGGACCGGCATCGTTGCCGCCGCTTTCGGTACACTGGTGCTGGGCGCCACCGCCCATGCGCAGACGCCGGTCAAGTTCACGCTCGACTGGAAGTTCGAGGGACCGGCCGCGCCGTTCGTCGTCGCCATCGACAAGGGTTATTTCAAGGCCGAGGGTCTCGACGTCACGATCGACACCGCCGGCGGCTCGCTCGAGCCGCTCAACCGGCTAGCGTCGGGCACCTACGACATGGGCTTCGGCGACATCAATTCGCTGATCAAGTTCCGCGACGCCAATCCGGGCACGCCGATCAAGGCGGTGTTCATGGTCTATAACAAGCCGCCTTTCTCCATCGTCGGCCGCAAGAGCCGCGGCGTCGTCAAGCCGAAGGATCTGGAAGGCAAGAAGCTCGGCGCGCCTGCCCCCGACGGCGCCTATGCGCAGTGGAAGATTTTCACCCAGGCCAATGGCATCGACGCCTCCAAGGTGACGATCGAGAATGTCGGCTTCCCGGTGCGCGAGCCGATGCTGGCGGCGGGCCAGGTCGACGCCATCACCGGCTTCTCGTTCTCCTCCTTCATCAACCTGAAGGATCGCGGCGTGCCGGTCGACGACATCACCGTCATCCTGATGGCCGATTACGGCGTCAATCTCTACGGCAACGCGATCATCGTGAATCCGAAGTTCGCCGCCGAGAAGCCGGACGTGGTCAAGAAGTTCCTCAACGCCTTCCTCAAGGGACTGAAGGACACCGTCAAGGATCCCGCCACCGCCGTGGACTCGGTGGTCAAGCGCAACGACGTCGCCAAGAAACCGGTCGAGCTCGAGCGCCTGCAGATGGCGCTGCGCGACAACATGGTCACGTCCGAAGTCAAGGCAAACGGCTTCGGCGGCGTTGACATGCAACGCCTCGACAAGTCGATCGATCAGATCGCGCTGACCTACGACTTCAAGAATCCGAAGCCGAAGGGTGCGGACATTTTCGACGCCTCGTTCCTGCCGCCGGCGGCCGCGCGCAAAATGTAAGCGGCCGCGGCGCAGGGGGAGCAAGGGGAGCAGACGGGTGTCCGGTTTCATCGCCCTCGATGGCGTCAGCCATCGCTATGGCGGCATTCAGGCCGGCCCCGAAGGTATCCTTGCGATCCAGGATCTCACGCTCTCGGTCGGCCGCGGCGAATTCGCCGCGGTCGTCGGCCCGTCCGGCTGCGGCAAGTCCACGCTGATGAAGCTCGTGACCGGCCTGCAATTCCCGTTCGCCGGCCATGTCATGGTGGCCGGCGAGGAGGTACGCCAGCCGGTCAAGATCGCCGGCATGGCGTTTCAGGCGCCAACCCTTTTGCCCTGGCGCACGACGCTGGAAAACCTCCTGCTGCCGCTCGAAATCGTGCGCCCCCACCGCGGGGAGATCCGCCGCAACAGGGCGGCCTATGTCGAGCGCGCCGAGAAGCTGCTTGCCTCGGTCGGCCTCGACGGCTTCGGCTCCAAATATCCCTGGCAATTGTCGGGCGGCATGCAGCAACGCACCTCGCTGTGCCGCGCACTCATCCACGAGCCGCAACTGCTCATGCTCGACGAGCCGTTCGGCGCGCTCGATGCCTTCACGCGCGAGGAATTGTGGTGCGTCATCCGCGATTTGCATGCAGTGCGCGGCATCACCATCATTCTCGTCACCCATGACCTGCGCGAGGCGGTGTTCCTGGCCGACCGCGTGTTCGTGATGTCGGCGCGCCCGGGCCGCATCCTCGCTGAGCGCAAGATCGACCTGCCGCGCCCGCGCGATCTGGAGGTCACTTTCTCTACAGAGTTCCAGGACATCGTGCACGAGCTGCGCGGGCACATCGTGAAGGCGCGGCAATGAACAGCAGCCCCACTCTGATGATCCGGCTGGCGCCGTGGCTGTTCACGGTGGCGCTGCTGCTGCTCTGGGAATTCGTCTGCCGCGCCTTCAATATCCCGGAATTCTTCCTGCCGACACCGATGGCGGTGGCGCGGGCGACCTACGAATTCTGGCCGGCGATCTACCGCAATTCCTGGATCACGCTGCAGACGACGCTGATCGGTTTCGGGCTTGCGGTCGGTTTCGGGCTTTTCCTCGGTCTTGCCATCGGCTGGTCGCGCACGATCTATGCCGGCATCTATCCGCTGATGATCGGCTTCAACGCGATCCCCAAGGTCGCGGTCGTGCCGATCCTCGTCCTGTGGTTCGGCATCGGCTTCATGCCGGCGGTGCTCACCGCCTTCCTGATCTCGTTCTTTCCGATCGTCGTCAATGTGGCGACCGGCCTTGCCACCATCGAGCCGGAGATGGAGGACGTGCTCAAGGCGCTCGGCGCCTCCAAGCTCGACATCATGCGCAAGGTCGGAATCCCGCGCTCGCTGCCTTACTTTTTCGGCTCGCTCAAGATCGCCATCACGCTCGCCTTCGTCGGCTCGGTGATTTCCGAAAGCATCGCCTCCAATTACGGCATCGGCAACCTGATGCTGCAGGCGCAGGCGCAATTCCAGGTGCCACTGATTTTCGCCGGCCTCGTCGCCCTCGCCGTCGAAGGCATCGTCATGTACTGGGTAATGGCGCTGCTCGAGCAGCGCATGACCGGCTGGGCCCAGCGTTCGGGCTTCGCCCAGACCTGATCCGCACCATCGCGTCAGGACGGCCAGCCCGCCGGCTACAGCATCAGTTCGGCCGGAAGCTCCGTACGGCCGCGCTGCGTTGCAACGCTTTGCGGATTGAGCACCAAGGCCACCGCGTCCGCCAGTTGCTCAAGCGCCTCGCGGCCGTCGCCTTCGCGGATCGATATCCCGCAAAACAGATCGGCGGGCCTCGGATAAGGCGCGTCGTCCCATACGGCAAGCCCGGCGGTTTCGACGCGGCTGCGCGTGAGGGTCATGATGCCGAGCCCGGCATTGATCGCGGCCGCCAGACTTGCGGTGCTGGGGCTGACGTAAACGACCTCATAGGCGCGCCCGATCTGATCGAGCGCGGCCACGGCCGTCCGGTGCAGGGCGCAGTCCTCGCCGAAGGAAACCAGGGCGACCGGCGCATTGCCGTCATGCGGATAGACCGGGTTGTGAACCCACGCCGTCTGCTCGCGCCACTCGCGCCGCGAATCCCGCACGCTGGCGACCGACATGCCGATGCACAGATCGAGCTCGCCCTGCCGCAATTCGCGCAGGAACATTTCACGATGCCCGCTGCGCACGCGGAAACGAACGTCCGGCCAGCGCATGCGGAATTGCGCGAGCGTCCACGGCAGGTACGGCAAAATGAAATCGCCCGGCACGCCGACGCGGATCGTCTGCGACAGCGGTCCCGGCATCGTCAGTCCGAGGATGCTGTCGTTGATCGCAAGCAGCCGGCGCGCCTGATCGATGATGCGCTCGCCGAGCGGCGTCAGCAGCACGCCCGGCGCACTCTTGTCGAGAATGTCTGCACCGAGCAGTTGTTGCAGGCGTTTGATCTGGGCACTGACAGCCGGCTGCGTCACGCCAAGCGCCTGCGCTGCCTTGGTAAAACTGCGCAGATCCACCACCGTCACCAACGTGCGAAGCAATTCAGTTGGTATATTGATCATCGTGGGGGCGGCTTATCGCCTGATTCCTTGTATGCCGAGTTTGCCACAGCGTGCGCACGGAAGGACATCGCCGGCTATCAATTTTCATTTATTGCCTTTGACGGATATAGTTTGTGCACCGTGGATATGTCGTCGTCTCGCCTGGCAGTTTCACTGACGTGAAGACATCATTCAATAAAGCGATAACCATGGCGCATTTTGCGATGCCTCAAAATTTGCTGCATCCGTTTGCGCGATCGACAATAGTCAAACGCGCCGTGAATAATCATCAATGAAGCTTCTACGCCTCTATATGCGGGTTCTCCACCTTCTCGGCCCGGAAACGCGCCTGGGTTGGTTCCTCGCTCTCGCCAATGTGGCCCTTGCCGCCGCCCAGTTCGCCGAACCCGTGCTGTTTGGCCGCATAATCGACGCGCTCGCGGGCGCCCAGGGCGGCCGCGGCTCCACGACATGGGATAGCCTGCTGCCGCTGCTGCTGGCCTGGGCTGCGTTCGGGCTTTTCACCATCGGCTGCGGCGTGGTGGTAGCCTTGTATGCCGACCGGCTCGCGCACCGGCAGCGCCATGCCGTGCTCACCGGCTATTTCGAGCATGTCCTGCAATTGCCGATGTCCTATCACGGCGGCGCCCATTCCGGCCGCCTGATGAAGGTGATGCTGGCGGGCACCGATTCGCTGTGGAGCATCTGGCTGTCGTTCTTCCGCGAGCATTTTGCAGCCTTCGTCGCACTCATCATCCTGCTTCCGCTCTCGCTCATCCTGAACTGGCGGCTGGCGCTGTTGCTGATCGTGCTGTGCGTGCTGTTCGCGGCGCTGACCACGATCGTGCTGCGCAAGACCAACGAGATGCAGACCGCCGTCGAGCGTCACTATTCGGACCTCGCCGAACGGGCCTCGGACGCGCTCGGCAATGTCGCACTGGTTCAGAGCTATGTGCGCATCGAGGCCGAGGTGCTGGCGCTGCGCGACGTCGTCAACCGGCTGCTCGGCGCGCAGATGCCGGTGCTGTCCTGGTGGGCGGTGGTGGCGGTCGCCACGCGCGCATCAACGACCATCACGCTGCTCGCGATCTTCCTTGTCGGCACCTATCTCCTGTTCCGCGATCTCGCCACCCTCGGCGAGATCGTGATGTTCATGAGTTTCGCGACCATGCTGGTGCAGCGCCTTGAACAGGCGGTCGGCTTCGTCAACAAGGTGTTCATGGACGCACCCCGCCTCGAAGAATTCTTCGAGGTGCTCGATGCCGAACCCGCCGTCCGCGACCGGCCGAACGCAATCGATCCCGGCCGGCTGACCGGCAATGTCGCATTCGAAGACGTGTCGTTCTCCTATGACGGCAAGCGGCCGGCTGTCGCCGACCTTGATTTCGTGGCAAAGCCGGGCGACGTCATCGCGCTTGTGGGGCCGACCGGTGCCGGCAAGACCACCGCGCTCGCGCTCCTGCACCGCGTGTTCGATCCGCAATCGGGCGGCATCAAGGTTGACGGGATCGACCTGCGCGACATGAAGCTTGCCGCGCTTCGCCGCAATATCGGCGTCGTGTTCCAGGAAGTGCTGCTGCTCAACCGCTCGGTCGCCGAGAACCTCTATATCGGCAAGCCCGATGCCACCGAGGAGGAGATGCGCCAGGCGCTGGCGCGCGCGCAGGCGCTCGAATTCGTCGAGCGCAATCCGGAAGGGCTGCAGGCGAGTGTCGGCGAGCGCGGGCGTTTCCTGTCGGGCGGCGAGCGCCAACGATTGTCGATCGCGCGAGCGCTCCTGAAAAATCCGCCGATCCTCATCCTTGACGAGGCCACGAGCGCGCTCGATGCGGCGACCGAAGTCAAGGTGCAGGCCGCGCTCGACGAGGTGATGAAGGACCGCACCACGTTCGTGATCGCGCACCGGCTCGCGACCATCCGCAACGCCACGAAAATCCTGGTGTTCGCCGCCAGCCGCATCGTGGAAGCCGGCACCTTCGACGAATTGACCGCCCGCGAGGGCCCGTTCGCCGAGCTCGCGCGCAGCCAGTTCCTCATTCCGAAAGCGCAGCCGCGCCCCGAGCCGGAACCCGACCGCGCCCCGGCCTGAATACGCCTCAGCGAATGCGTTCGAGGATGCTCACGTAATTAGCGACCGCCGCGCCGCCCATGTTGAAAATGCCGGCGAGCCTTGCGTCCTTAACCTGGAAGTCGCCGGCCTGGCCGGTGAGTTGCATTGTGCACAGAGCGTGCATCGAGACGCCGGTGGCGCCGATCGGATGACCCTTGGCTTTCAGCCCGCCGGAGGGATTGACCGGCAGGCGGCCGGTCTTCTGCGTGATGCCTTCGGCGATCACGCGCGCGCCCTGACCTTCGGGCGCAAGGCCCATCGCTTCATATTCGATCAGTTCGGCGATCGTGAAACAGTCGTGCGTCTCCACGAACGACAGGTCGGACAGCGTGACGCCGGCTTTCGCCAGCGCGTCCTTCCAGGCGTGCGCGCAGCCCTCGAACTTGAGGATGTCGCGCCGGGCCATCGGCAGGAAGTCCTGCATGTGGGAGGCGGCGCGGAACACGATCGCCTTTTTCATCTGCAGCGCTGTTTCCACGTCGGCCAGCACGACGGCGGCCGCGCCGTCGGAAACGAGTGAGCAGTCCGTGCGCTTGAGCGGACCGGCCACGAACGGGTTCTTGTCGCTCTCGGTGCGGCAGAAATCGTAGCCGAGATCCTTGCGGAATTGCGCGAACGGGTTGCCGACGCCGTTCTTGTGGTTTTTCGCCGCGATCATGGCGAGCGCGTCGGACTGGTCGCCGTATTTCTGGAAATAAAGGCCCGCGATCTTGCCAAAGATGCCGGCAAAGCCGCCCTCGATATTGGCCTCCTCGCGCACATAGGAGGCTTTCAGGAGGTTGCGGCCGATTTCCGGCCCCGGCGTCGTCGTCATCTGCTCCACGCCGACCACAAGCACGATGCGGGCGGCGCGGGCCTCGATGCTCTTGAGCCCCTGATGGACGGCGGCGGAACCCGTGGCGCAGGCATTCTCGACCCGGATGGCGCGCTTGAAGCGCAGGTCCGGCGAGGCCTGCAGCACCAGCGAGGCGGTGAAATCCTGCGCCGAGAAGCCGGCATTGAAATGTCCGAGCACGATCTCGTCGACGTCGCGCGCCGCAATCCCGGCGTCCGCCAGTGCGTCGCCGGCGACGCGGACGATCAGGCTCTCCACGCTCTCACTGTCGAGCTTGCCGAAGGGGGTATGCGCAATGCCTACGATACAGGCGGTCATTGGAGGTTTCCCTGGAATGCGTCTCTGCCGGACCTTGCCGAACTTTGGTCGCTTTCTTGGGGAATTAGCACGCTTCGAGGCACAAAAACAGCGCGGTTGGGAACGGCCACTTTGCGTTCCGGGCTGCCTTTGGGCTAGATATTCAGCGATTTCGCAGGCTCACGCGAAAAACTCGAAGGATCGGCAGACCCTGTGACCTTCGCCCCGCGGCTGTTCCGACATTCACCGATCCTTGCAACCTTCCTTGCCGGCTTTCTTGCCGGTCTGGCGCCGCTGTCGCTTGCGGCAACCGGAACCGCATCGGCGGAGGCGTTGCTCCTGATCGAGGCCGACACCGGCAGGGTCCTGCACGCGGAAAACGCCACCCAGCCCTGGTACCCGGCCTCGGTCACCAAGCTGATGACCGCCTATGTCACCTTGCGCGCGGTGCGCGAACGGCGCCTGACCCTCGATACGCTGCTGCCGGTCTCCGCCAATGCCGCCGCCCAGGCGCCCTCGAAAATGGGCTTCAAGCCCGGCACCACCGTCACCGTCGACAACGCGCTGAAGATGCTGATGGTGAAATCGGCCAACGACGTTGCCGTGGTCCTCGCCGAAGGCGTATCGGGATCGATCTCGAAATTCGCCGACGAAATGAACCGCGCCGCACAGCGGCTCGGCATGAAGCAGACGACCTACGTCAATCCCAACGGCCTGCCGGCCGACGCCCAGGTCACCTCGGCGCGCGATCAGGCGATCCTGGCGCGCGCCATCTTTCGCGAGTTTCCCGAATACGAACTCTACTGGCACATCTCCGCGATCAAGTTCGGTCGCCGGGTCATGCGCAACTACAACACGCTGATCGATCGCTATCCCGGCGCCGACGGCATGAAGACCGGGTTCATCTGCGCCTCCGGCTTCAACCTCGTGGCTTCGGCGACGCGCAACGGCAAGCGGCTGATCGCGGTCGTGCTCGGCGCGGCGTCCGGTCCGGTACGTGCGGTCAAGGCGGCGCAGATGCTGGAGCGCGGCTTCACCAACGGCGGCTTCAGTTGGCTTGCGCCCTCGCTCGGCACAGTCGAGGCGCTGGTGCCGGTCAACGCCGCCCCGCCCAATCTGCGCGACGAGATGTGCGGCAAGCATCGCAAGCGCCCTGCCGCCGAATCCGAGGACGAGGAATCCGACGAGACGATCACCAATACCCAGATCGATTCCGGCTCCCCGCACGCGATCAATCTCACGAACCTGCGCGGAACGATTTCAAAGCCGTCGAGCCTGCTCGGCCCGCTGACGCCATCGATGGAGCCGATCGTCGTGTTTGCCGGACCACCGAAGAGCAAGACGGCGCCGGCAGTTGCGGCTCCGAAACCGAAAAAGGGAACAACGACGGCGGCCGCCGCGCCCGGCGCGGCCGCCCCGACGACACCCGCAGCCGTCGCCGCGCCTGCCTTTGCGCCAACGCCGCCGGCCTATCCCTCGACCGCCGCTTTCAGCCCGGCCAGCGCGCCCGCGCCGGGCGCGGCGGTCCCGACACCGCGGCCCAAACCACCGGCTACCGCAGCGAAGCCGAAAACCGGTGCCGCCACGCCCGCACCGCAGGCCGCCGCCGCGCCAAAGCCGGCACCGAAGCCTGTATCGGCGGCGACACCCAAGCCCGCAAGCGCGCCGGCAAACCGGTGAACGAAACGTCCGCCCGACCGCGCGGGCCCGTCGCCCCGCTGCCGCTGACCGTGCTGACCGGCTTCCTCGGCGCCGGCAAAACGACGCTGCTCAACCGTCTGCTGAAGGATCCCGCGCTCGCCGGCACGGCGGTGATCGTCAATGAATTCGGCGAAGTACCGCTCGACCATCTGATGGTCGAGCGCATCGACGACAATCTGGTCGTGCTGTCGAGCGGCTGCCTGTGCTGCACCCTGCGCGGCGATCTCGTCACCGCGCTCGAAAAGCTGCTGCGCGATCTCGACAACGGGCGCATCAGCTTCACGCGCGTGCTGCTCGAGACCACCGGCCTCGCCGATCCGGCCCCGATCCTGCAGACGGCGATGTCGCACCCCTATCTCGTGCTGCGCTTCCGGCTCGACGGCGTCATCGCCACGGTCGATGCGGTCAACGGCATGGCAACGCTCGACGAGCATCCCGAGGCGGTCAAGCAGGCCGCCGTCGCCGACCGGATCGTTCTGACCAAGACCGACCTTCTGGTCACCGAGGACGCGCGGGCTCATGCCGCACGCCTGCGGGCGCGGCTGCATACGCTCAACCCGGCCGCCTCCGTGCTCGATGCCGCGGCCGGCGAGGCCGTGCCGGCGCGCCTGCTCGATTGCGGCCTCTACAATCCCGCAACCAAGAGCGCCGACGTCGAGCGCTGGCTCGCGGAAGAGGCCTATGCCGCCGCGCACGATCACGATCATCATGACCATCACCATGACGTTAACCGCCACGACGATCGCGTGCGCGCGTTCTGCCTGACCACCGACGCCGCCATACCGACCGCAATCCTCGACCTGTTCCTCGAATTGCTGCGCTCGATGCACGGGCCAAAATTGCTGCGGTTCAAGGCGATCGTGAAGCTTGCGGAGTCGCCCGACGCGCCAATCGTCCTGCACGGCGTCCAGCATGTGCTGCATCCGCCCGCCCAGCTTCCGGCCTGGCCGGACGGCGACCGCCGCAGCCGCCTCGTCTTCATCGTGCGCGACATCGAGGAACGCACGATCCGCGAGTTGTTCGACGCCTTCCTCGGCACCCCCGCGCCCGACCGGCCCGACCGCGCCGCGCTGATCGACAATCCGCTGGTGCCGTTCGGCGGCCGCGACCGCTAGCGCACCCGGCGCTCAAAGCGACATCGCGCCCCTTGCCACCGCACGGCGACTCTTCGATGTTAGCGGCCGCGTCGGAGCCGACCATGGGATTTTTCGGACAGATCTGGAGCGATGCGGTTTTCCTGCGCGGAGCGCTGCGCTCGCTACGGATGACCACGCACATCGCGCGCAATCCGACACGCGTCTTTCCCGACGTGGTCGAGGAGCTGGCGACGCGCTTCGGCGAGGCGCCGGCCTTGCTCTCGGAGCGCGAGCATTTCAGCTATCGTCAATTATTCGAGCGCTCCAACCGCTATTCGCGCTGGGCCCTGCAGCACGGTGTCGCCAAAGGCGAGGCCGTCTGCCTGCTCATGCCCAACCGGCCGGAATTTCTGGCGATCTGGATCGGCGTCACGCGGGTCGGCGGCATCACCGCCCTGCTCAACACCAACCTTGTCGGCCCTTCGCTCGCGCACTGCATCGAGGTCGCGCGACCCAAACATATCATCGTCGCCGCCGAGCTCGCCTCACACCTGATCGGCACGCTGCCGCTGCTCAAATGCAAGCCTACGATCTGGGTCCATGGCGAAAGCACGCAACACTGGCCGCGTATCGATCATCAGATCGAGCAGCATGACGGCCGTGCGCTTGAAGTGCACGAACGCCGCGCTCTGACCATCGAGGACCGCGCGCTCTACATCTACACCTCCGGCACGACCGGCCTGCCGAAGGCGGCCAATGTCAATCATTACCGCGTCATGCTTGCGTCCTACGGCTTCGCCGGCGTCATGGGCACGCGCGCGAGCGACCGCATGTACAATTGCCTGCCAATGTATCACACGGTCGGCGGACTGTGCGCCACCGGCTCGCTCCTGGTGCAGGGCGGCTCGGTCGTGTTGCGCGAACGCTTTTCGGCGCGCGAATTCTGGGACGACATCGCGCGCAACGAATGCACGCTCGTACAATATATCGGTGAGCTGTGCCGCTATCTTCTCAACAACCCGCCGCATCCCAACGAGCATAACCACAAGCTGCGGCTCGCCTGCGGCAACGGATTGCGGCCCGACATCTGGGAAACGTTCCGCGACCGGTTCCGGATTCCGCTGATCCTGGAATTCTATGCCGCGACCGAAGGCAATGTGATGATGTTCAATTTCGAGGGCAAGACCGGCGCCATCGGCCGCCTGCCCTGGTTCATGGAAAGCCGCTTTCCGGTCGCGGTCGTCAAATTCGACGTCGAGAAGGAGCAGCCGATACGCGGCCCCGACGGCTTCTGCATCAAGTGCGATCCCGACGAGGCGGGCGAGGCGATCGGCAAGATCGTCAACGATCCCAACCGGCCGAGCGGGCGCTTCGAAGGCTATGCGCGCAGCGAGGATGGCGAGAAGAAGATCCTGCGCGACGTGTTCGAGAAAGGCGACGCCTGGTTCCGCACCGGCGACCTCATGCGCAAGGATCGCAACGGCTATTTCTATTTCGTCGACCGCATCGGCGACACCTTCCGCTGGAAGGGCGAGAACGTCTCCACGACCGAAGTCGCCGAGGCGATCAACGCGTTCCCCGGGATCACCGACACCACGGTCTATGGCGTACACGTGCCCGGCCGCGAAGGCCGCGCCGGCATGGCTGCGATCGTATGCGAGGGCGAGTGCGTGCTGTCCGACCTGCACGCGCATCTGCAGCGCCGGCTACCGGACTATGCGCGTCCGCTCTTTCTGCGCATCCGCAAGAGCATCGACGTGACCGCAACCTTCAAGCAGAAGAAGATCAATCTGGTCGCGCAGGGCTTCGATCCCGGCCAGATCGACGACCCGCTGTTCTTCAACGATCCGCAGACCCACGCCTTCCTGCCGCTCGATGCCGCGCTCTATGAGCGCATCCAGTCCGGCACGATGCGCGTCTGACAGGACGGCCCAGATGTCGGAAGAGACCATCGAGCGCCCGGAAGCCATCATCTCGTTCTGGCAGGAAGCCGGACCGCAGCGCTGGTTCGTGCGCGAGGTGGCCTTCGACGAGACGATCCGCAGCCGCTTTCTGCGGACGCATGAGAAAGCGGCGGCCGGCGCATCCGCAGACTGGGCGAAGGAGCCGCAGGGGACGCTCGCGCTCCTGCTCCTGCTCGACCAGTTCCCGCGCAACATGTTCCGCGGCGAGGCGCGCGCTTTCGCCACCGACGCACAGGCGCGCGCCATCGCCAACGTGGCGATCGCGCGCGGCGACGATCTGGCCGTGCCGCCCGCGCTGCGCAGCTTCTTCTACCTGCCGCTGATGCATTCGGAAGACATCCGCGACCAGGAGCGCTGCGTCGTACTCTGTCAGGCGGCGCGGAACCCGGACGGACTGCGCTACGCCGTCATCCATGCCGAGGCGATCCGGCGATTCGGGCGCTTTCCCCACCGCAATACTGCGCTTAGCCGGCCGACAACGGCGGCCGAGCAGGCCTATCTCGATGCCGACGGCTTCAAGGGCTGAGCGCGCGGCTGCGACCTCCAACAAAGTGTTAACGCTTCCTTGCTAAATCTGGCGGCGCCGACACAGCGAGGTCGGCGGACGGCCGCTTGCGCTTCGGCGCGCGGCACGCCGGCAAGCACCCGGGAGGCTCTTTTGGCTTTGGCGGATTCCCGGCAGGCGGACATGCCGTGGCGGTCGCTTGCCGCGTTCGCGACGCGCCTGCGTGCCTGGTTCGCCGACGGCGCCGACCGCTCGATCGCCCAGCGCATGGCCGGGGCGGCTTTCGCCATCCGCATCGGCGGCGCGGGCCTTGCCTATGCATTGCAGATCCTGCTCGCGCGCTGGATGGGCAGCAGCGAGTTCGGCATTTTCGTCTATGTCTGGACCTGGGTGATGCTGATCGGCGCGCTCGTTGATATCGGGCTCGCCTCCGCCGCCCAGCGTTTCATCCCGCAATACACCCAGCGCGGCGAGCGCGCGCATCTGCGCGGCTATCTTGCCGCGAGCCGCTGGCTGACCTTCGGCATCGGCACTGCGGTTGCCGTGGCCGGCGCCCTCGTCGTCCACCTGCTCCAGCCCTGGCTCGACGAGGCGACGCTCGTGCCGCTCGCCGTCGCCTGCATCTGCCTGCCGGTCTATGGCGTCATGAATGTGCAGGACGGCATCGCGCGCTCCTACAACTGGGCCGCGCTCGCATTGCTGCCGCCCTACATCCTGCGCCCGCTCGCCGTGATCGCGCTGATGGGCGGCGCCTGGCTGGCCGGCCTGCCGGCGGATGCCGTCACCGCCATCGCCATCGCTGCGATCGCGCTGTGGCTCACCGCACTCGGCCAGACGCTGCTGCTCAACCGCCGGCTGCGTCGCACCGTGGAGCCGGGCGAGCGGCGTTACGCGGCGAAGGACTGGTTCGCCGTCTCGGTACCGATGTTCGCAATCGACGGTCTTTATTGCCTGCTGATGTATATCGACATCCTCATGCTCAAGGCGTTCGTCACGCCCGAGGACATCGGCATCTATTATGCCGCGTCGAAGACGCTGGCGCTGATCGTCTTCGTGCATTTCGCCGTCACGTCCGCGACCGCACACCGGTTCAGCGAATATCATGTCGGCGGCGACCGTGAGCGCCTGCGCGCCTTCCTGCGCGATGCGGTGCGCTGGACGTTCTGGCCTTCTCTTGCCGCCGCCATGGCGTTTCTTGCGCTCGGCTGGCCGCTGCTTTCGCTGTTCGGCAAGACGTTCGTCTCCGGCTACCCGCTGATGTTCATCTTCGCGGTCGGGCTTCTGGCGCGCGCGGCGATCGGGCCGGCCGGGCGCTTCCTCGTCATGCTCGGCGAGCAGCGCGCATGCGCCTTTGTCGCGGCCGCGGCTCTCGCGACCAACCTCGTCCTCAATCTCCTGCTGATCCCGCCGTTCGGCGTGACCGGCGCGGCGGTCGCGCTTTCAAGCGCTTATATGCTTGAATCGATCCTGCTGGCCGCGATCGCGCGCCGGCGGCTCGGCTTCCACCTGTTCATCTTCGGCGGGTCGCGGAGCGGTTGAGAGCCATGCTCGCGCCCTGTGCCACCGCCAGCGACACGCAATGGCTCGACCTTGCCGCGTTGCGCGCGATCGAAAGCGAATGGACGGTGCTGATCGGGCGCGCGATCGCACCGAACGTGTTCTACGAGCCGGGTTTCCTGCTCTCCGCGGCGGCGGTCTTCTGTCCCGATGCCGGCGCGGTAACCGTGCGCACGAAAGCAGGCCGGCTGATCGGGCTTTTCCCGATGCATCGCGACCAGGCGCGTTACGGCGGTTATCCCGCACCCGTGTGCGGCCTTGTCCACCCTTACGGACCGCTCGGCGCGCCGCTCGTGGATACCGAATTTGCGGAAATGGCCATTGCCGGATGGCTCGATCATCTGTGCCGCACCGAACACGGCGCCGGCGCTATTCTCCTGCCCTTCTTTCCGCAGCACGGCCGCCTCGCCGCGCTCCTTGACCGCGCGGTGACGGAGCGCAGCCTGCGCCAGAAGCATTTCAATCGTCACGCGCGCGCCATGCTCGTGCGCGACCGCGAAGCGGCCGACGAGCGCGCATCCGTCGGCATGTCGAAAATGCGCAAGGAATGGCGCCGCCAGCGCCGGCGGCTTTTGGAGCGCGGGCCGCTCGAGCACAGGATCGCCACCACGCCGACCGAAACCGGCGCGCTGCTCGATGTTTTCCTTGCGCTCGAAGCCAAAGGCTGGAAGGGGCACGCCGGCACCGCCGCGGCGCAGAATCCCGGCATGCTCGGTTTCATGCGCGACGCGGTCGTAGCCCTCGCCCGCGCGGGCCAGGCACGCATTGATGTGCTGCGCACGGACGGACAGCCGGTCGCCGCCACCGTGACGCTCTTCAGCAAGGACGAAGGCTGGCTGTGGAAGATTGCCTTCGACGAGGACTTCGCGCGCTTCTCGCCCGGCGTGCAGCTCACGCTCGATGTCAGCGGCAATCTCCTCGCCGATCCGCGCATCGTGCGCGTCGATTCCTGCGCCACGCCGAACCATCCGATGATCGACCGCCTCTGGCCGGGACGTCTGGCCTTGTCCGACCGCATGATCGCGCTGCGGCCCGGGTTCGATCCGCGCTTCGCGGTCGCCTGCGCGCTGGAAGCCGTCCGCGCATGCGCGCTGCCTTCGCTGCGGCGCGCGCGGACCGGGCTCCGGCACGTAAGGATCAGGCGCGCTCGCGCAGCAACCGGCGAATGATCTTTCCGGTCGTCGTCATCGGCATTTGCTCGATGAAGGCGATCTCGCGCGGATATTCGTGGGCGGCAAGACGCGTGCGCACGAAATCCTGCAGCTCGGCGGCAAGCGTCTCGTCCGGTGTCTGACCGGGCTTGAGCACGACAAACGCCTTGACGATTTCGGTGCGCACCGGATCGGGCTTGCCGATCACGGCGGCGAGCGACACCGCCGGATGGCGGATCAGGCAATCCTCGATCTCGCCCGGCCCGATGCGATAGCCCGACGAGGTGATGACGTCGTCGTCGCGGCCGACGAAGTGGAAATAGCCGTCGTCGTCGACCATGCCCTGGTCGCCGGTCGTCATCCAGTCGCCGATGAATTTATCGCGGGTGGCTTCCGGCCGCCCCCAATATTCGATGAACATCACCGGATCGGGACGCTTCACCGCGATCTGCCCAAGCTCGCCGGGCTTCACCGGCCGGCCCTGCTCGTCAATGACGGCGAGCGTGTGCCCGGGCACCGCCTTGCCGATCGCGCCGGGCCGCGATACGCCGAGCAGCGCGCAGGAGGAGAGCACGAGATTGCATTCGGTCTGGCCGTAGAACTCGTTGATCGTCAGGCCGAATGCCGCCTTGCCCCACTCGTAGGTCTCCGCACCGAGCGACTCGCCGCCCGAGCCGATGGTACGCATGCGCACGTCGTGCCGGCCGCGCGGACTGGGCGCCGCGCGCAGCATGCGCAGCGCAGTCGGCGGGATGAAGGCATTGCGCACGCCGTGGCGCGCCATCAGCGTGTAGGCCTCTTCCGGGTCGAACTTGTCGAGCTTGCGCGCCACCACCGGCACGCCGTGATGCAATGACGGAAGTAGCGCGTCGAGCAGGCCGCCGGCCCAGGCCCAGTCGGCCGGCGTCCAGAACCGGTCGCCCGGCTGCGGGAAGAAGTCGTGCGGCATCTCCACGCCCGGCAGATGCCCGGGCAGCACGCGATGGCCGTGCAGCGCGCCCTTGGGCTGGCCGGTCGTGCCTGACGTATAGATCATCATCGCCGGATCGTCGGGCGTGGTCGGCTCCGGCGTGAAGACCGGCGACGCGCGCGCCACCATGGCGACGAAATCCTCGGCACCGTCGGCTACGCCATCGACATTGAGCACCAGCTTGAGGTCCGGCACCTCGGCGCGGATGCTGGCGAGCTTGGCCACACCCTGCGCATTGGTGATGATTGCCCTGGCGCCGGAATTCTGCAGCCGGTAAGCGATCGCATCGGGGCCGAACAGGAGCGCGGTCGGCAGCGCGACCGCGGCAAGCTTGTAGACCGCGACGTGCGCGACGACGACTTCCGGCATCTGCGGCAAGAGGATCGCGACGCGGTCGCCGCGCGCGATGCCGTGCGCGCGCAGCACATTGGCCAGGCGGTCGGACTGCTCCTTCAGCCAGCCGAACGGCACGTCGTCGTGCCGGCCGTCGGGATGGACATGCACGATGGCGAGGCGCCGCGGATCGTGCGCCGCCCAGAGATCGCAGACATCGATGCCGATATTGTAGTCGGCGGGAATCCGCCAGCAGAACTCGGCATAGAGACGGTCGTAGTCGTGGATATCCGGCAGCATCGCGGCTTCCTTGCAGGCGCGAAAAGCTAGTCAGCGCCGCCGCCACCGTCCAGCGCTTTCCTTCAGCTCGAACGCGCGGGCGCGGCCATGATCAGCGTCCAGAACACCTTGTATTTGGAGGTCGGGGAATAGACCGCGGCGATACCCATGCGGGTGGCCGACCGGTGGAGCATGTTGGCGCGGTGCGGGGCGGAGTCGCGCCAGCCCGAGAAGGCTTCGGCGAGCGTGTGATAGCCGGCCGAGACATTCTCGACCGCGGCCGCGGCGTCATAGCCTGATCCGCGCATGCGCTCCTTGAAGCTGCCCGCCACACTATGATCGAGCTTGTCGCGGGCGGCCATGGCACGCGACTGCGCCTCCGCCAGCCGCATCAACTCGGGGTCGAGCGTGACCGTGCCCAGACCGTTATTCTGCCGATAGCCGGAAATCATCGAGGCCGCCGCGTCGGCGTCGAGCACCGCGCCCTGATGGGCGAGCGAGCGGTAGAAGCTCGGCTGCGCCGTCTGCAACGTGTCGCCCGCGCACGCCGGCAGCAACACAATCAGGCCGGCGGCCGCAAGGCGCAAAAGCCGCGCGTTCAGAAAGTCAGACAATGGCATGGTCTGGTCGTCCCGGATGGCCCGGCACAATGCATGGCAAAGATGGCTGAAGGGTGAATGCGCCTCAGGCGCGCTGCGCCGCCGGCTCGGGAGCGGGCTCCACCACTTCCGAAAAGCGCTGCCGTACGTCCTCGTACGCCCCGACCACATGGCCGTGCATCAGCAGGGCGGCCTTTTCGCCGTCGCCCGCCGCCATGGCGTCGACGATCGCGCGGTGCTCGTTCCACACCCGCATCAGCATCGCCGGATGGCGCAGAACCTCGCCCATGGCGCGCTGCAGATGCCGCCAGTTCAGCCGCATCGTGTCGACGATCAGGACGTTGCCCGAAACGTCGTAGATCCAGGAATGGAACGCCGCATCCGCCTTCACCGACGCAACGCCGCTCACTTTCACCGCCTCGAAACCGGCCGCCAGCAATTGCTGCCCGCGCGCCAGATCGGCTTCCGTCAGGCGCGGGGTGGCAAGCCGCACTGCCAGGGGATCGATCGCCGAGCGCAACTGGTAGATCGCATCGAACAGCTCGGGATCGACCGGAGCGACGATCAGGCCGCGCCGTCCCGCCTCGCAAACGAAGCCTTGCACCTTGAGCACCTGCAGGGCGTTGTGGATCGGCTGCCGCGACACGTTGAGGCGCTCGGCGACGTCGGCCTGCGTCAGCCGCTCGCCCGGCTTCAGCCGGCCGCTGCAGATCGCATCGAGGATAACCGTATAGGCCTGATCGACGAGGGTGCGCGAACTGACCAGCGATTTCACGGCGCTTCCTTCCGGCTTCCAGAGAGCTGTCGTCGGCGCGGCCGGGAAACGCCGCCTCCGGACCCGACCCATGAAGTAAAACCAAAGAGTCAAAGCAGCCTGCCCGGACCCGCAGGACCCGGACCTCGATGCCCGAAAGACCATCCGGCCTCCCGAACGCCTATTGCCACGATGACGGTATACCGTATACGGTAATTTGAAAATCAACAAGACCTGTAGGGAGCATTATGGATACGCCAATCCGCGTCATGCTGGCCAAGGTCGGGCTCGACGGCCACGACCGCGGCGTCAAAGTGGTGGCCCGCGCGCTGCGCGATGCCGGGATGGACGTGATCTATACCGGCCTGCACCGCACGCCCGACGAAGTGGTCACCGCCGCCATCCAGGAAGACGTCGACGTGCTCGGCGTCAGCCTGCTGTCGGGGGTGCAGATGACGGTCTTTCCGAAAATCTTCGACCGCCTCAAGAAGGAAGGCGCCGACGACATGATCGTTGTGGCCGGCGGCGTGATGCCGGACGAAGATGCGGCTGCGCTGAAGAGAATGGGAGTCCGCGAGATCATGCTGCAGGACACGCCGCCGCAGGCGATCGTCGACACGCTCAAACGGCTCGTCGCCGAGCGCGGCCCGCGGTGACATCATGGAAGCCTGGTCCTTTCCCGCAGCCTACGACGAGACCTATTTTCCCCCACACGATGCCCGCTACTGGTTTCCCCGCCGCGAGACCATGCCCGCCGGCGAACGCGAGCGCGCCATTCTCGAACGCCTGCAGCAGGTCTGCGCCTATGCGTACGAGCGTGCGCCGTTCTACCGGCGCAAATGGGACGAGGCCGGCTTCCATCCCTCGAAGCTGAAGTCGCTCGAGGATTTCGAACTGATCCCGGTCGTCGAAAAGAAAGATCTGCGCGAAGCGCAGACGCGCACGCCCCCGTTCGGCGACTATCTGTGCGTGCCGGAATCGGAAGTGTTCCACATCCACGGCACCAGCGGCACGACCGGGCGGCCGACCGCCTTCGCCATCGGCCGCAACGACTGGCGCACGATCGCCAACGCGCATGCCCGCATCATGTGGGGCATGGGCCTGCGGCCGGGCGACACGATCTGCGTCGCGGCGATCTTCTCGCTCTATATGGGAAGCTGGGGCGCGCTCGCTGGCGCCGAGCGGCTCGGGGCCAAATGTTTCCCGTTCGGCGCCGGCGCGCCCGGCATGTCGGCGCGCTGCGCACAATGGCTTGACATGATCAAGCCGACCGCCTTCTACGGCACGCCGACCTATGCCCTGCATCTGGCGCAGGTCGCGCGCGACGAAGGGCTGAACCCGCGCGATTTCCAGATCAGGATCATGTTCTTCTCGGGCGAGCCGGGCGCCTCGATTCCCGGCGTGCGCGACAAGATCGAGGAGATTTACGGCGCGAAGGTTTTCGATTCTGGATCGATGGCCGAAATCTCACCCTGGATGAACGTCGCCGGCTCGGCGCAGACGAGCGGCATGCTGTGCTGGCAGGACGTCGTCTACACCGAAATCTGCGATCCCAAGACCATGCGGCGCGTGCCTTATGGCCAGCGCGGCACACCGGTCTACACCCATCTGGAGCGCACCTCGCAGCCGATGATCCGGCTCGTGTCGGGCGACCTGTCGCTTTGGACCAACGACGAGAACCCGTGCGGGCGGACTTATCCGCGCCTGCCGCACGGCATTTTCGGCCGCATCGACGACATGTTCACGATCCGCGGCGAGAACGTCTATCCGAGCGAGATCGACGCCGCGCTCAACGAGCTGCCGAACTATGGCGGCGAGCACCGCATCGTGATCAGTCGCGAATTCGCCATGGACGAATTGCTGCTGCGCGTGGAGACCGACGACGAGACTTTTCACCGCCCGCAGGCGCGCGACGGCTTCGCCGCCGAGGTCGCGCACAAGCTGCAGAAGGTGCTCGGGCTGCGCACGCGCGTCGAGATCGTCGGCCCGAACTCGATCCCGCGCACCGACTTCAAAGCGCGCCGCGTCATCGACGACCGCGCCGTGTTCCGCGACATGCAGCAGCAGATCGAGGGGGTGCAGGGGTGACGGCGCCGGTGTCCCGCGCCTCGTCCTCGCTCGCGCTGGTCGAGCGCGTGGCGGCCGGCGAGCCGGCGGCCATCGCACGCATGATCTCGCGCGCGGAAAGCGGCA
Source organism: Pseudorhodoplanes sp. (assembly GCA_019187085.1). Lineage (GTDB taxonomy): Bacteria > Pseudomonadota > Alphaproteobacteria > Rhizobiales > Xanthobacteraceae > Pseudorhodoplanes. The sequence continues at coordinate 425,917 of JABARS010000001.1, forward strand.
GCTCGGAAGCACGCGAAGCGCTCGCGCGCATCTACAAACGCGCCGGCCGCGCCCACATCGTCGGCATTACCGGCGTGCCGGGCAGCGGCAAGTCCACGCTCGTCGGCAAGCTTGCCGAAAAGATCCGCCAGCAGGGCGGCAAGGTCGGCATCGTTGCCATCGATCCCTCGAGCCCCTATTCCGGCGGCGCCATCCTCGGCGATCGCATCCGCATGTCGGACATGGCGACCGATCCCGGCGTCTATATCCGCTCGATGGCCACGCGCGGGGCGACCGGCGGCATGGCGCGCGCGGCGCTCGACGCTGTCGACATTCTCGATGTGGCGGGATTCGACACCGTCATTATAGAGACCGTCGGCGTCGGCCAGGACGAGGTGGAGATCGTGCGCGCCTCGCACACGACCATTGTCGTATCGGCGCCCGGCCTCGGCGACGAAATCCAGGCGATCAAGGCCGGCATCCTGGAAATCGCCGACATTCACGTCGTCTCCAAATGCGATCGCAGCGACGCCAACCGCACGCTGATCGATCTCAAGCAGATGCTCATGCTCGGCATGACCATGACCGGCCCGACCGACTGGCAGACGCCGGTGATCGGCACGAGTTCGGTATCGGGCACCGGCCTCGACGAACTGGTCGCCGCGATCGTGCGCCACCGCCATGTCGCGTTCGAGACTGAGACCGGCCGGCGGCGGCAGCTCGCCATCGCCCATTTCCGCCTGCGCAAGACCGCCGAAAACCTGCTGCTCGAACGCATGGGCGAGGCCGTCGCCCGCGCCGCCGCGCCGCTCGCCGACCGGCTGCTGCGGCGCGACGCCGATCCCTATTCGCTCGCCAACGAGCTTCTCGACACCTCGCTCCCCGGAGGACCCGTCCATGAACAAAGCGCTCGATCCAAAGTCGCTCGATAGCCTCGCCGGCGAAGTCGCCGACTGGGAGCGCAACGAAGTCGCCACCTTCCTGAAGAAGCAGCGCGAGCGGCGCGAGCAGTTCTTCACCGTCGGCGACATTCCGGTCAAACGCACCTACACCGCCGCCGACATCGCCGATACCCCGCTCGAGGACATCGGGCTGCCCGGACGCTATCCGTTCACGCGCGGGCCCTATCCGACCATGTACCGCAGCCGCACCTGGACCATGCGCCAGATCGCGGGCTTCGGCACCGGCGAGGACACCAACAAGCGCTTCAAGTTCCTGATCGCCCAGGGCCAGACCGGCCTGTCGACCGATTTCGATATGCCGACCTTGATGGGCTACGACAGCGACCATCCGATGAGCGAGGGCGAGGTCGGGCGCGAGGGCGTGGCCATCGATTCGCTCGCCGACATGGAGGCGCTGTTCGACGGCATCGATCTCGAAAACATCTCGGTATCAATGACGATCAATCCGAGTGCCTGGATCCTGCTTGCGATGTATGTCGCGCTCGCCAAGAAGCGCGGGCTCGATCTCAACAAACTGTCGGGCACCGTCCAGGCCGACATCCTCAAGGAATACATGGCGCAGAAGGAATATTGCTTCCCGATCGGACCTTCGGTGCGCATCGTGCGCGACTGCATCACATTCTGCGCCCAGAACATGAAGCGCTACAACCCGATCAACATTTCCGGCTACCACATTTCGGAAGCCGGCTCCTCGCCGCTGCAGGAGGTCGCGTTCACGCTCGCCAACTGCATCGTCTATGTGGAGGAAGTGACGAAGACCGGCATGCCGGTCGATGCCTTCGCGCCGCGGCTCGCCTTCTTTTTCGTCTCGCAGGGCGACTTCTTCGAGGAGGTCGCCAAGTTCCGCGCGGTGCGCCGCTGCTACGCCAAGATCATGAAGGAGCGCTTCGGGGCGACCAATCCGGAATCAATGCGGCTGCGCTTCCATTGCCAGACCGCGGCCGCCACGCTCACCCGCCCGCAATACCAGATCAACATCGTGCGCACCGCCCTGCAGGCCCTCTCCGCCGTGCTCGGCGGCTGCCAATCGCTGCACACCAACGGCTACGACGAGGCGTTCGCGATCCCGACCGAGGACGCCATGCGCATGGCGCTGCGTACCCAGCAGATCATCGCCGAGGAAACCAACGTCACCAATGTGGTTGATCCGCTCGGCGGCTCCTATTATGTCGAGGCGCTGACCAACGAATACGAGAAGCGAATTTTCGAAATCCTCGATTATGTCGATGCCCATGGCGGCACGATCAGGCTGATCGAGGAGGGCTGGTTCCAGAAACAGATCGCCGATTTCGCCTACGAGACCGCCCTGCGCAAGCAGAACGGCGACAAGCCGGTGATCGGCGTGAACTCCTTCGTCATGGACGACGAGGAGCACGACATCGAGACCCACCCCTACGATCTCACGACCGCCGAACGGCAGATCGCGCGCACGCGCCGGGTGCGCGCGGAGCGCAATCAGGTAAAGGTGGCGGCGCTGTTCGAGCGGCTGATCGCGGTCGCCCGCAACGAGAGCGAAAACATCATGCCGGTGACGATTGAGCTGGTGGAGAACGGCGTCACCATGGGCGAGATCGTGGAGCGGCTGAAGGGCCTATGGGGTACCTATCGCGAAACGCCGGTATTTTGATTCCGGGAGGCCCCCGCCGGAGGTACGGCGCCTGTGAAGGGATGGCGCAGCATGTTGTGGTGCGCCGCGCGAGCGACTAGATAGATGGCGATGATATCTCCCCTTATCCTTCCCTATGCGGGCGTCTCCCCCGTCTTCTCCACGCCGCTTGTCCATGCCGGACCGGGCGCAGCCGTGCTCGGCCGCGTCACGCTCGGGCGCGGGGCCTGGCTCGGCGCCCGCGCCGTCATCCGCGCCGACGGCCATTACGTGAAGGCCGGCGACGATTTCCATCTCGGCGCCCGCTCGACGCTCCACATCGCCCATCAGGTCTTTCCCTGCGTCGTGGGCGACCGCGTCACGGTCGGGGAAAACGCCTGCGTCCACGCCTGCACCGTCGGCAGCGACGTGATCGTGGGCGACGGCACCGTCATCCTCGACGGCGCGATCGTCGGCGACAACGTCGTTTTCGAGCCCGGCTGCACCGTATTCCCGGCCAAGCGCATCGATGGCGGCCACGTCTATGCCGGCAGCCCGGCCAAAATGGTCCGCCCAGTCGCCGCCGGCGAGATCGCCGAGCGCCGCGCGCAGATGGTCCGCGCACACACCGAACAGGCCGAAGCGGCTGCGCCACGCCGCCAGCTTGCCGCCACGTCCGACGTGCACGCCACTGTCTTCATCGCCTCGACTGCCAGCGTGCGCGGCCGGCTTGTTGCGGCCAAGTCGTCGAGCGTGTGGTTCTCGAACGATTTCGACGCCGGCGACGCATCCATCGTCATCGGCCTCAACAGCAACGTCCAGGACAACACCGTCATCCGCTGCACGAGCGCGCAGGGTGTCACCCTCGGCCGCGACACCACGGTCGGCCACAATGTGACCATCTACGACAGCGTCATCGGCAACGGCGCGCTGATCGGCATCGGCAGCGTGGTGGCGCCGGGCACGATCGTCCAGGACCGTGTCCTGCTCGCCGCGGCGGCCCGCACGACGCCGGGCCAGGTGCTGGAAAGCGGCTGGCTCTATGCCGGCAATCCGGCGAAAAAGCTCACCCCGCTCGACAGCGGCAAGGCCGCCCTGATCGACATGATCATCGGGCATTATTGCCAGTACGCGATGGACTACAAGGCCGCGGAGGCGCTGCCGGCCGCCGTCTGAGCGCGGGCCGGCGCACATCGCGCCGCGACCACAGGTTCGCGCAGGCGACGGGGGACGTCATGCCAGCAGCGAGCGCACAGGCCCAGTCGCCGATTATTTCCTCCATACCGCGTCGGCCCCGCCGACACCGCACGCGCTCGACTGCACGACCGAGCAATGGCCCAGGGCGAGGTTCCGCTTCTTCACGTCCGACCGGCAGGCGGGCGGCATCCGCGCGGTAAAGTGATCGGCCCTACCCGGCCACCGTCTTGCGCGCGCGGTTCGAGGCCATTATTCGAATCCGGTGCTTCGCGGCTTGTCGCAGGAGGTGTGACGATGAATGGGCCTCGCCCCTCGCTCGTGTTCGGTGCGCTTCTTTTTCTGGTGTCGCTCGGCATGTCGCACGCTTTGGCCCAGGGTCAGGACGGCGACCAGCCGGGCTACGTGCCGAGCGCCGACGAGGAAGAGCTCGATCCGAGATGGCAGAAGACGGTCGTCTTCTATCGTTCGAGCGAGGCGCCCGGCACCGTCATCGTCCACACCAACGAGCGCTATCTCTATGTCGTGCAGCCCGGCGGGCGCGCGCTGCGTTACGGCATCGGCGTCGGCCGCGAGGGCTTCCAGTGGCAGGGCCTGCTGAAAATCACGCGCAAGCAGGAATGGCCGGACTGGACGCCGCCGCCGGAAATGATCGAGCGCCAGCCCTATCTGCCGCGCTTCATGGCCGGCGGCCCGGGCAATCCGATGGGCGCGCGCGCGCTCTATCTCGGCACCACCGTCTATCGCATCCATGGCACCAACCAACCGCAGACCATCGGCACGGCGGTGTCGTCGGGTTGCTTCCGGCTGACCAATCCGGACGTTAGCGACCTCTACGAGCGCATTCCCGTCGGCACCAAGGTGATCGTACGGCAGCGGCCGGAAGTCTGAGCCGACGCCGCAGGACATGTCATGAAACGATTTTTCAAGCGCACGTTTACCAGCGGCCTTCTGATCGGCGGCGCGGTCGCCGTTGCGGTCGCCGCCGCCGCTATCACCTACGAGCGCTACGACACCAAGACGCTCAAGCGCACGCTGCGGCGCGATGCGGTGCATTGCGGCGTCTCCACCGGCCTGCCCGGCTTTTCGGCGCAGGACGAGAAAGGAAACTGGTCTGGCTTCGACGTCGATTTCTGCCGCGCGATCGCGGCGGCCATTTTCAACGATCCGAAGAAGGTGAAGTTCGTCCCGCTCGACGCCAAGGAACGCTTCATCGAGCTGAGCAAGCGCAAGATCGACGTGCTGGCGCGCAACTCGAGCTGGACCATGTCGCGCGAGACCGAATACTACTTGCATTTCGCCGGCGTCTCCTATTACGACGGCCAGGGCTTCATGACCCCCCGCGCGCGCAACCGCACCTCCGCGCTCGAGCTCGACGGCAGCAAGGTCTGCGTGCAGTCCGGCACCACGACCGAGCTCAACCTCGCCGACTATTTCCGCGCCAACAACATGAAGTTCGAGGCCGCGATCTTTCCCGCTCTGGAACCGATGCTGAAGGCCTACGAAAGTGGGCGGTGCGACGTACTGACCGCCGACGTATCGCAGCTCTATGCGCTGCGCCTGAAGATCGGCAAGGCCGCCGAGCACGACATCCTGCCCGACGTCATTTCCAAGGAGCCGCTCTCGCCGGTCGTGCGCCAGAAAGACGACGACTGGCACCTCTTGGTGAAATGGACACTGTTCGCCATGATCAATGCCGAGGAGCTCGGCATCGATTCCAAAAATATCGACGCCGCCATGAAATCGAAAAAGCCGGAAGTGATGCGTTTCGTCGGCACCGAAGGCGATTACGGCGAATGGCTCGGCCTGTCGAAGGACTGGGCGGCGCGCATCATCCGCCATGTCGGCAATTACGGCGAGGTATACGAGCGCAATGTCGGCACGAACTCCCCGCTCGGCATCCCGCGCGGACTCAACCAGATCTGGAGCGCCGGCGGCATCCTGTACGCGCCGCCGATCCGCTGACCTTCGGCCTCACTGCGCCGTCCAGCCGCCGTCGATCGAGAGGATCGCGCCGGTGACCGAGGCGGCGGCGTCCGACGCCAGATAGAGCGCAAGCCCCGCCACCTGTTCGACGGTCACGAACTGCTTGGTCGGCTGCGCCGCCAGCAGCACGTCGCTTACCACCTGTGCCTCGGTGATGCCGCGCGCCTTCGCGGTATCGGGGATCTGCTTCTCCACCAGCGGCGTGCGCACATAGCCCGGGCAGATCGCGTTGACCGTGATGCCCTGCTGCGCAACTTCGAGCGCCACCGTCTTGGTGAGGCCGGCAACGCCGTGCTTGGCTGCGACATAGGCCGACTTGAACGGCGAGGCCACGAGCGCGTGCGCCGAGGCGATGTTGATCACCCGGCCCCAGCCTTTCTTCTTCATGCCCGGCAGCGCGTGGCGGATGGTGTGGAAGCAGGCGACAAGGTTGATCGCGATGATCACATCCCATTTCTCGGGCGGGAATTCGTCGATCGGTGCGACATGCTGGATGCCGGCATTGTTGACCAGGATGTCGATGCCGCCGAATTCGCGCGCCGCCGCCCCGATCATCGCTTCGATGGTCGCGGGCTTCGTCATGTCGGCGCCGTCGTAGCGCACCTTCACGCCGTGCTTGCGTTCGAGGTTTGCGCGCAGCGCCTCGATCTCGGCCGCCTCGCCGAAGCCGTTGAGCATGACGTTGCAGCCCGACGTGGCGATGGCCTCGGCAATGCCGAGTCCGATGCCGCTGGTCGAGCCGGTGACGAGCGCGGACTTGCCTTTGAGCATGATGTCTTTCCCGCAAAGCGTGAAACGAATGACGGAACCTTCCGGCCATGCGCCGAACCGGGGCACGGATGATGCGCGGACGCTCTGGCTTAGATCACCACGCGGCAGCCTGAAAGCCCGAAAATCCGGCGGGGGCGCATGCGGCACATGCAAGTGCCGCTCAATCGCTTGTGAAGCCCCAGAAATGCGCGATGTCCCGCGCCGCGCAGATGCCGACCGCGCTGACGAATTCGCTCGCCCGCCCGCAGGGCCGCGCGCCGGCGGCGTCGATCGGGAATGCATGCCGCAGGCCATGCACGAGCACGCTTTCCACCTGCACGGCGCCGTCCGCATCGAGATACTGCGTGCGCGTCATCATGCGGCTGCGCTCGACGCGGGCCGGACGGTCGCCGATGTCGTGAACGGCGAGCCATTGCTCGACCAGCTCGCGCTGGTTGCCCGGCACCACGCGCCGGTCGGCGCTGCCCTGCCAGATCGTCACCGGCGGAAAATGCGCACCGGCGCCGGCCGATTCAAGCACCCTGTGGCGCCATTCGCCTGGCGAGCGGTCGATGCCGGGATCCATGCAGCGCAGCGCCTCGAACACGGTCGCCGCGCAGCCATACGACACGCCCGCCACGATGGCCCCGCCGGCGAACAATTCCGGATAGACCGCGAGCATGACCGCGGCCATCGCCGCGCCCGCCGAGAAGCCGGCGATATAGACGCGCCTGCGGTCGAGCTTGTGGCGAGCGATCATGACCTCGATCATCTGCCGGATCGAGAGCGCTTCGCCGCGGTCGCGCGCCTGGTCGCCGGGCTCGAACCAGTTGAAGCAGCCGTTCTGGTTGTTGGCGCCCCCCATCGCGACCATCCAGGGCGGCATATAGACATCGTGGAAATGGCGCGGCAGCCCTTTCTGCTCCGGCAGCAGCAGCGCGGCCTTGGCGCGATCGGCCAGCGCCAGCCAGCCGCCGTCGCGCGCGAACTCGCCCGCGGTCTGCTTGCAGCCGTGCAGCACGACGATCAGCGCCGGCGTGTCCGGCAATCCGTCGGGCAGGTAGCTGAACATGCGCAGGTTGCCGGGGTTCGAGCCGAAGCCGGTCTCCTCGCGCGGCTCGGCGGCGCGTGCCTGCTGCACGGCGTCGCATGCGGCAAACGCGACACAGGCCAGAACGAACAACGCTGCGCGCCACGGTTTGCCGGGTCTATTTACAGGTTGCGATAGGGTGCGATGGCTGATCATGACAGGCTGCGCGTCCGGCGCGTGCTGCCGCACCTCAGGTGCGGCGTTCCAGACTCCACGCGATCGAGGCGGCAACGGCCGGCTGCCACACGATGAACAGAAGCAGCAGTCCGTTCAGCTTGCTGTCGACCACCGCCAGCAACAGGCCGGCCACCGTGCCGATGAACACCGTGCGCGCCCAGGCCGCGGGCGCCCGCAGGCCACGGCAGAACACGGACGCGCCGAACATGGTCAGCAGGCTGCCCACGAATCCGGCGACGAGGCCGTCGATGGCGAACTTCGTGGCGTCGCGGTGACGCAGAAGCCACGGACCAGTTTCGTCGTCCGCCGCCACGGACGGCCGCAGCAGCCTGTCGATAAAGCCGTCGACGACGATCGCCACATGATAGGCGAGCAGCCATGCGGCAAGCGTGATCAGGACGACCACCAGCAATTCGAACGGGCTGCGCGTGACCCAAAGCCAGGCGCCGGCCGCCATGACCAGCCCGAACCAGATGCCGGGCAGCGGCGGATAGCCCCCGATACCGAACACCGTATAAGTATAATTGGACAGGATCGCGGAGATCGCCGACAGCACGACCATAACAGCGATCCGTTTGCGCGGCGTGGCCTGCGCGAGCGCCGCTGTCGCCGCAGCAAGACTTGTCATGGGTCTTCCCCCGTACGAAATGTATCCGGTCCGATGGCGTCAGGCCGGGACCGCTTCACTCGATCACAAAAGACCGTGCCCATCAATCGCGGACGGCGCCATAAGGTCCGCCCGCGCAGCGTCATCGATACGTTGCGCGACGTCATCGCCCCCGATGCTTGCGCACACGGTAAGGAACGAGTGCATCGGTTGCATCGAGGATCAAGGGCCTCAATCCGCATCCGATGAAGAAGAACGGGTCCCGGGCTGCGCCCGTCGCCATTCGCAGACCGCCTCAGTCGGCCTGATCGAGCAGGCGGCGAACGACAAGAAGCTCGACGTGCGGCCCGTCAGGGCTGCTTGCCACGGAATGCCTCGAGCTTTGCCTTGATCGGTGCGGGAAATGCCGTCGCGCGGCGGGACGTGCCGTCGAGGTGAACCGCCGTCAGGACCATGACGGCCGCCACCTCGTCAGAGTCGTTCTTTCGCATTTCATGCCGGAAACGGACGACACGGTCGCGGACTTCCAACACGGTCGTGTGGACCGAGATGACGTCTCCCGCCATCAGTTCCTGCTTGTAGGTGATGTGCTGCTCGACGCCGGCCGTCGCGCTGCCATGGTCGCGCATGTACTCGCGCGTGAGGCCGGCCGCACTCAAGAGATTCCACGTTCCCTCGTCGAATTTGCCGACGTACCACATGACGTTCATATGACCCATGTGGTCGCAATGCCATGGGTAGACCACTCCGCGGTAGGTCAAGATCGGTGTTGTCATTTTCGGATCCGGATTTTCTCACCAGCCGGCTTCGCAAGCCGCTCGCTGAATCGATGCTGGAAATAATCTGTCAAGCCACCGCCGCACGCTCCGGCGATCCCATTGCGAACAGCGCGCCGTTGGCGACGCCCGGCAGCACCCGCCCGCCATAGACGAGCGCCGTGCGCGAAATCGTCATTTCCGGCCACGCACCGAAGCGCGCATCGAAGCCCTTGAGCAGCGCGATCGCGGTCGGCGTCACCGTCTCGCCCTCGGACGGGATGCCCCGCACCGGCACGCCCTGCAACAGCTCGAAGACGGCGGGCGCAGGGGCCGGCAGCAGGCCGTGATTGCATTTCACGATGCCATCGCAGAGCGGCAGCGGCCCGCAGACGAATTGCGCGGGGGCAAGCCGCGCGAACAACTCGGCGCACAGACATATGTCGAGAATGCTGTCGAGCGCCCCGACTTCGTGGAAATGCACCTGGTCCGCGGGAATGCCGTGGATCCTGCCTTCGACTTCGGCGAGCAGGCCGAAGGTGCGTTCCGCATAATGCCGCGCCGCATGGCTCAACCCGCTCCCGGCGATGATCTTGCGAATGTCCGTCAGGGTGCGGTGTTCGGTCGTATCGGGCAACGAGATGCGGCAACCCCAGCCGAAGACGTCGTTGACGGCGCGCCGTTCGAGCGACACGCAATCCTGCGGCAGGCCGAGAGAAACCGCGATCGCGCCCAGTTCCCCGGAACCGGCACCGGCCATGCGCGCAAGCCCTGCCAGTATCATGTCGCCGGAAAGCCCGCTGGACGGCCGGATGACGACCGCCGCGCCGCCCGTGACGGCGCGCTTCACTCCGTCGTCGGACGCATGGTGATGATGCGCATGAGAATGATCGTGATGGGGGTCGTGGCCGTGACGGTGCTCATGATCGTGGTGATGATGGTCGTGGCCGCGGTGCGCGCGCAGGCGACGCCTAGCCGGCGCGCGGGTGGCGGATGCGCGCGGAGCCGACACGTCGCGATGCAGCCGGCTCAACGGCATATCAGGCCCACGATCCGCGCCGCCGCGCAGGCCGCGCCATAACCGTTGTCGACATTGAACACGCTCACGCCCGGCGCGCAGCTCGCCAGCATGCTGTTCAGGGCGCTCTCGCCCCTGTTGACGACGCCGTAGCCGACCGAGGTCGGCACCGCGAGCAGCGGCTTCGCCGTGAGCCCGCCCAGAACCGAGGCAAGCGCGGCGTCCATGCCGGCGACCGCAATGACGACGTCGTGCCGGTTGATCTCGGAAAGCCGCTCCGTCAGCCGCCACAGGCCGGCGACGCCGCAATCCTCGAACATGCTGTGCTCGATGCCGAGATAGGTGAGCGTGCGCCCCGCCTCCCAGGCGACGCCGCCGTCCGAGGTGCCCGCCGACACGACGGCGACGCGGCCGACGCCCGCGCGGCGGGGCAGCGTATCGCCCCAGGCGGTGCGCGAGCTGGCATGATAGTCGACGCCGTCCTGCACGTCCTGCGGCAGCGACCGGAAGATATCCGGGGCCAGCCGGGTGAACAGGATCGGGTGTCCGCTGCCGCGCGCGAATTTCCGCATCAGCGCGACCAGTGCCTCGACCGGCTTGCCCTGGCAGAAAACGGATTCCGGCAGGCCGATGCGCGCGTTGCGGTCGAAATCGAAGAGGATGTCGCGGTTAATTCCGTTGGGCGAGCTCATCTGACCGGTCGCTTGTCCTGACGAAAGCCGAGCCCTGACGGTAGGGCCTGACGCCGGCGAATTCCCGCCCGGCTTCCTTGCAGAATGATTCGGCGAGTTGCGCGATCCGGTCCGGATCGCAGTCGCCCTGCCCGCCGATCTCCAGCACCACCCCGCTACGTGTCAACCGGAAGCGCACATTGGCCCGCGGCGAGACATGGCCGCGAACATGACGCTCGGCTGCGTCGATGAATGCCAGATCGTCCGCCTCGATGCGAATGCCGGTCTCGACGCGGCTGGCCAGGCACGGCTGCGCGGGAAGCTCGGCAATATCCGTGAGCCCATGATAGCGGGCGAGCGCGCGGATGTCCGCCTTGCGGATGCCGGCTTCCACGAAGGGATGCACGACCCGCCGTTCCTGCGCCGCCTTCAGGCCCGGACGGAAATCGCCAAGATCATCGAGATTGGTGCCCGACGCGATGATAGCAAACGACAGGCCGCGCATGCGATCGTAGAGATTGGATTTGCAGAAATAGCAGCGGTTGAGCGGGTTGGCACGATAGGACGGATCCGCGAATTCGCCGGCATCGACCAGCGAGAGATGCCAGCCCTCGCGCCGCGCGTAGTCGCGGATGCGCAGGGTCGCCTCGCCCGGCACCGCGGGCGAAACGGCATGAACCATGGTTGGCGGCGTCGCAAGGAAACGGTGCGCCACGAAGGCAAGCGTCATGCTGTCGATGCCGCCGCTGATGGCGATGGCGAGATCGTCATAGGACTTCAGCACGTCCAGCAGACGCGCATTGAGTGTGTCGGCCGTGTCGTCCCGTCCGGCCGGCAGTTTCGTGTCCGCTGTAACGGGCGCCTCAGTGATGATGGGCATGGACCTTTTCCTGCAGCCGCGCGCGCAGCACCGTCGCGATGCGATCGGCGAGTTGCCCCTTGGTGCGCTCCGGCTCCGCAAGCCCCTTCACCAGGGCATCGAGGCCGAGCAGCACCTCATCGGTCGGCCCCGGCAGGGCAATCACCATGGTGTCGAGCACCTCGGCGACCCCGATGCGGACCGCATTCTTGTGCACGTGCCGTCCGACGCCGAGCTCGTATTTGACGATGGTGGGGGTGGCCGCCTCAGGATCGAGCAGCAGCAGCGCCTCGATGGTCTTGTCTTTGACCTCCGCGCCGACGCCGCCGGTCGTGACGACGAAGCTGAAGCCCTCCTCGGCGCGCTCGCGGATCTGCGCGGCGATGAAATGCTCGTCGTCGCGCAGCGTGCCCCCGAAGCTCACGGCATAGCCCTCGCTCGCAAGCTTGTCGCGGATCGCCGGGCTGTTCGTATCCTTGACCTGACCGTTATTGATCTCGGTCCCGGTTGCGAAGACGGCGACGGCGCGTCCGAGACGCGCGCTCAGATCGCCGGCCATCCCCGCGGACTCGGCAAGCGCCTCGCCCGCGATCGCCGGATCGGCGGCGACCCAGCTCAGAAGGCCGCGGGATTCGGTGCGCGCATCCGGACGCAGCGACACGCCCGGCAGCGCAGAGACGGCCGCGAGCAGGTCCTTCTCCCGGCCGACGATGCTGCCGGCATCGAGTCCCTTCTTGAGGATGTCGAGCACAAGATACTCGCCGCGCACGTCGGTCACGAGAACGTCGCTGCGGCCAAGTCCGAGCACTTCGGCCACGACGTCGGCGATCCTGCCGAGATCGGCGTTCTGCAGAACGATCCCGTGAATGCTCAGCTCGGTCTTCCCGAGCATGTCGTAATCGACCATCTCTCTTCTCTTTGTGTGCCGGACGTCAGAGCGCCTCGGACGGATCGAGCCCCCGCTGCCGCAACCATTTCGGCATCATCTCTTCCTCCACTCGCCGGCTGACCTCCGGCGCGCGCTTGATGAGGTGATCGGCCAGCGCCTCGCTGCAGGTGATGGCGCCATAGGCGCCGTCGAACACGATGACCTTGTCGGTCTGCGCGACCTTCTTGGCGAAATGCACCGCTGCGGGCAGGCTTTCCGCAGTCACGACGTGCTTGGACATTTCGATGTTCATGCAGTCTTCTTTCACGAGCTTGAACATCTCTTCGCCGACCAGAACCATCGGACAGGCCGTCGCCAGCTCCAGTTGCGGAACCCCGATCCAGAAATGGTTCATCACCATCGCCCTGATCGCCGGGTTCACCGCCTTCAGCTTCGGCTGCGTCGGCGGCGGCTGATAGAGGCCGAAGCCGAGGCTGATCGGCACCGTGTCGAGATCGAAAAGATCGAGCTCGGCCTCCAGCAGATTGCCGAAGGTGGTGCCGCCGCCGACCATGTAGCGCGGCTCGCCGGTGCCATCCATGACGCACACGCAATCCTTGATCTCGTTGTAGAGCTCGCGGATCTTGCCGTAGGATTTGAAGGCCAGCAGCATCAGGCGGCGGTCGATCGGCATGAGATCGTTGCCGGCCTCGACTCCGACCACGCCCTGCGGGGAGGCCGCAAGGAACACGCCGAACGTGAACTTCTCCTGCACGAACGGCGATTCGAATATCAGCCGCGGGATCAGGTTGCTGCTGCGCGGCCCGAAATTCATGTGATGCACCGAACGCGTCTCGAAGCGCGCATAGGACATCGAAAACGGCTTCATCGTACGGCTGATCATGCGATGCATGTCGAGCTCGCGCAGTTCGCCGTGATGCACGTGGATGATGTAGTCCGCGTCGTAGATCTTGCGGATGCCCATCAGCTTGCCGATCGGCGTCTCGATCGCCACCGCGCGGTCGATATAGAGCGCCGGCGACACCTTGCCGTCGAACATCTCGGCAAGGCCGTAATGCTCGATGATCTCCTCGGGCTCCTTGAGGCGGAACCCGGTGGCGATGCGCAGGCGGATATTGGTGCAGCCGGTCCGCTGCTCGACGATTTCCTTGATGGTGCGCACCATTTCGCGGTACGCGAAGCCGCCCATGATCATGAAGCCGTATTGCGAGGTCAGGATGTTGACGGAGCTGTCCGGCTTGATCTTACTCATATCGACGCCAGCGAGCGCGGCCTCGGTCGCCTTGCGGATCGGGGCAAGGTTGTCACCCTCGATATAGATCGCCTTGGGGATATCCGGGAACAGCGACTGCACCGGCAGCGCCACCATGCCGGGAAGATCGGCGGCGCGCATCGCCGGCAGGCCGGTTTCGGTGGCCGGGCCGTACATCGACTTCCGGATATAGCTCGGCCGTGCTTTCTTGAGTTTGGTGACGTCAAGCATGGGCATGCTCCTTCCGCGGCGGAACGCGGCTAAAACTTGCGAAACACGTCTTTGTCTTCGACAAGGAAATAGTCGGAATACTTGTCGATCACGTCCTGCGGGACGTCCCACAGCGTCTGCGTAGTGTCGAACAGGTGCCACTTGAAGGCCGGCGGGAGATTGACGCCCGCCGCCTTCAGGAGCCGCATCGACATCATCGCGCAATAGACCGTGCAGCCCGAGCGCGTGCCGGTCGCAAGCGCCATGTCCTCCGGCGTCGTCGCGCCGTTGAGGATCGCCGCGGCGCCTTCGCGGGCGCGCGTCGCCGTGCACAGGCACAGCCACTGCATCGGGTGAATGTTTGCGCGCTTGCAGATTTCCAGGACGCGCTCCTGATCGACCGACTGGTAGTCGACGTGACGCTCCATCGGTTCAGCGCGCTCGAGCTTGACGATGGCGTCGTCGCCGCAGATTCCGATGCAATTCTGGCAGGCGACGCATTTCGATTCGTCGATGACCGCCTTGCGCGCCTCCATCTTGATCGCAAGGGTCGGACAGACGAACACGCAGTCGACACAGCCGGTGCATTTTTCCGGAATGACTTCCGCGCGGTAGTTGATCTGAACCATCCTGCCCTCCAGTCCGGGGCCGCCAGCTCACGCGGCGGACCACCCGGCAGCTTGTCCAATGCGCCCCGCGGGGCGCGATACCGTCAAAGGCGGCGCGGACCGGCCTCGTCGCGGGCGCCGGCAGCGGTCTGTTTTTGGTATAACATTGTTCTATTTAATAAGTTCACGGGCGGCCTGTCAACGCCGGCGCCGATCGGCGCACGGCCGCTAAGATATTGATTTCAGGTGAATTTCAATCTATCCAGGCGCTCCCATACCGGGTGCCCGCAATTCGCCGTCGGACCTGCCCCCTCTTGCGCGATCCTATACTTCCCGCTTCAGTCTGCACACAAGGCCTTGAACCACCGATTGCCCATGGCAGCGAAAAAGCCGGTCTCGCGAAATCCCCGGTCGAAGAGCCGGGGCATGGACGCGCACATCCCGACCACGATCAAGAATCCGGAGCGCGTCGCGCACCGCCGCAACGAGCTGATCGAGGTCGCGACCAAGATGTTTCTCGATCGCGGCTTTCATAACACGTCCATACGCGACATCGCGCGCGCCTGCTCGTTCAACGTCGCGAGCCTTTACATGTACGTGTCGTCGAAGGACGACATCCTGTACCTGGTGGCGCAGGATTTGATGAACAACATCGCGCAGCGTCTTGCGGAGACGAAGCTCGATCCCGGCTCGCCGCAGCGCTCGCTGGAGATCGGCTTCGCCAGCTACTGCCAGATCGCCCATCGCTTCCGCCGCTCAATCCGACTTCTCTATCGCGAGGTCGGCTTCATGCCGCCGCGGGCGCGCACCGACGTGATCGCGACGGTTTCGAGCGTGATCAACTATTTCGAGGCGATCGTCACCGAGGGAATGGAAGCCGGCGTGTTCCGTCCGCTGTCGGCGCGTCTTGCGGCGCTCGACATCATGCTCATCGCCCATATGATCGCGTTGCATACGCGCGAGGTGCGCACGCTGGGCGATCTTGATTTCTACGTCGCGCATCAGCTCGACATCATTTTCGCCGGCGTCCTGGCCGCGCCACGGCAACGGCAGGTCGCGCCGGCTGCGCGCGGCCGCGGCAAGGCGGCCGCCGCCCAAAGCAGGCAAAAGAAGAAACACGGGGCCGGCGCCTAGTTCACCCGCCGTTGCATGCCCTGCCAATAGGGCTCGCGCAGCGTCCGCTTGAGCAGCTTTCCGCTCGCGTTGCGCGGCAGCTTGTCGATGAAGTCGACCGAACGCGGCCGCTTGTAGCCGGCGACCTTGTCGCGCATCCAGTCGATCAGCACCGTCTCGGTGAGCGTGCTGCCCGCGCGCTTGACCACAACCGCCTTGACCGTCTCGCCCCATTTCGGATCGGGAATGCCGATCACC
This sequence comes from Pseudorhodoplanes sp., assembly GCA_019187085.1. Lineage (GTDB taxonomy): Bacteria > Pseudomonadota > Alphaproteobacteria > Rhizobiales > Xanthobacteraceae > Pseudorhodoplanes. The sequence continues at coordinate 441,880 of JABARS010000001.1, forward strand.
GCGCACTCGACGATGTCGGGATGACCGGCCAGAACCGCCTCAACCTCGGCGGGATAGACGTTCTCGCTGCCGGACACGACCATGTCCTTGATGCGGTCCTTGACGAAAATGAAGCCGTCCTTGTCTATGTAGCCGGCATCGCCCGAATGGAACCAGCCGTCGCGGACGGCGTCGGCGGTGGCTTCGGGGCGCGCCCAGTAGCCGGCCATCAGGCTTTCGCCCTGATAGCAGATTTCGCCGATCTCGCCGGACGGCAATTCCCTGCCTTCGGAATCGACGATCCTGGCGCGCCCGCCGAACATCGGCCGGCCGCAGGACAGGAGCTTCTCTCCGTGATGATGTTCGAACGGCAGGGAGGTGAAGGGACCCGAGGTCTCGGTCAGGCCGTAGATCTGGTTGAGCCTGCATTTGAAGATGTCGATGCAGCGCTTGAGCAGATCGGGCGCGATCGGCGCCGTGCCGTAGGTGATGTGCTTGAGCGACGAGAAGTCGGCGGTGCGCGCCTGCGGTAGCTCGGTCAGGAACAGCATCACCGCAGGCACAAGCAGCGCGGTTTCGATTTTTTGCTGAACGATGACGTCGAGCAGTTTCGGCGGGTCGATTTCGCGCACCACGACGAGGGTCATGCCTTCCTGCATGCTCCAGACCGCCCAGCCGGTGCCTCCGGTATGGAACAGCGGCATGCAGACCAATGACCGGCCGCCCTCGCGCATTTCCGGCATTTCGAGCGCGAGACAAAGTCCGGTATTGAGCAGGTTGATACCCGTCAGCATCGCGCCTTTCGGCAGGCCCGTGGTGCCGGAGGTGCAGAACTGGGTGCTGACCGCGCCGTCGACATCGCGGTGGGGGTCTTCGCCCCCGCGCGGCAGTTCGGCGTAGGTCAATGTCTTCACGCCGAAGGGACCGTTCTGCCTGAACTCCTCGCCGATCACCAGCAAAGCCGGCTTGATGTCGTCGATGATGGCCTTGATCTCGTTCGGCGTGAGGCGCCAGTTCAGCGGCGCGGCAACGACGCCGGCCTTGTCGAGCGCGAAGACGAGCTCGAGATATTCCGGACAGTTCTTGTCGAGGATGGCGACGCGGTCGCCGGGCTTGAGGCCGAGCTCCCGCACCAGGCCGCCGGCCAGTTCGGAACTCGAACGGTTCAGTTCGCCGTAGGTCCGGGTCTTGCCCTCGTACCAGATCGCATCGAGATCGGGATGACGCTGGCCGCGCCAGCGAATCAACTCAGCTATCGTTCGCACACCGAGACCTCTGCTTCCTGCGCCTGACTGGCCGGACCCGTCCGCCCGGATCAAACGCACGCCTTGTTATCGGAGCCCCCTGCCGCCACCGATCCGGCGTCGCGGCAAAAGCCTTCGGATTTTTCGCCGTGCATGGTTCGATCCGCACGGCCCCGACTTCGTCATTGCAACAATGCGGAGCAGTTCCAACCTTGACCGCCCGAAACATTGCGCCGCCGATCCAAGGCCGGGGGCATGCAAGAATCCGGTTCTCCGCACACCTCTGCGCCCGAACCGGCCATCCTGGGAAAAACCGGCTAGCCGGATTATTTTTCTCATGTAGGAGATTTGCGTCAAGATCAAAAACACCACGCAATCCTACATTCCAAGATAGGCGCTGCGCACCCGCTCGTTGTTCAGCAATTCCTTCCCGGTGCCGGTCATGACGATGCGACCCGTCTCGATGACGTAGCCCCGGTCGGCGATCGCGAGCGCCACATTGGCGTTCTGCTCCACCAGAAGCACCGTAAGGCCGCGCGTCTTGAGCATTTCGATCGTGGCGAAGATCTGCTCGACCAGCACTGGCGCAAGCCCCATCGACGGCTCGTCGAGCAGCAGGAGCTTCGGCCGCGCCATCAGCGCGCGACCGATCGCCAGCATCTGCTGCTGTCCGCCGGACAGGGTTCCGGCCGCGTTGCGGCGGCGTTCGGCAAGCGCTGGAAACATGGTGTAGATCTCGTCGAGATCGGCGCCGATGTTGCCGTCGCGGCGAACGATGCCACCGAGCCGCAAATTTTCGTCGACCGACAGCGGCGCGAAGACCTGCCGGCCTTCGGGAACCTGTGCGATTCCCTTCGCGACACGATGATGCGGACGCCACCGGTCGATAAGCTTGTCTTCGAGCCGCATGGTGCCCGAGGCGACCGGCTGCACGCCGGAAATGGCGCGGAGCAGCGTGCTCTTGCCGGCGCCGTTGGAGCCGACCAGCGTGACGATTTCCCCCTTGCGCACGTTAAGCGAAATCCCGTGCAGTACCTCGATCCGCCCATAACGGCTTGCGAGATTGTCAATCGCGAGCACGTGCGGCCTCCTGCTCACCCAGTCCGCCGAGATAGGCGGTCACGACCGCCGGATTGCTGCGCACCTCCGCGGCGCCGCCTTCCGCCAGCGTTCTCCCGCGGTCGAGAACGTGAATGCGGTTGGAAATACGCATGACAAGCCGCATGTCGTGTTCGACCAGCACGACCGTGACGCCCTGCGCGGCGATGGTCTTGATCACCGCGTCGATCTCTTCCGTTTCCACCGGATTGCAGCCAGCCGCCGGCTCGTCCAACAGCAGGATTTTCGGCTCGGTGGCGAGCGCGCGGGCAATTTCCAGCCGCTTGAGCGCACCATAGGGCAGACTGCTCGCCGCCCTGTCGGCAACCCCCTCAAGCCCCACCAAAGCAAGCAGTTCCTCGGCCCGGGCGCGGGTCGTGCGGTTCTGGGCATGCACCGAGGGAAGCGCGAGAAGATGAGCGAAGACGTTGCGATTCTCGTGCAGATGACGTCCGACCATGACGTTCTCCGCCGCGCTCATGCGGAAAAATACCTGCAAATTCTGGAAGGTGCGCGACATTCCGCGGCGCGCCAGTTCCTGGGGCGTAAAATTGGTCACGTCCTCGCCGTCCAGGACGATGCGCCCGCTCTGCGGCACGTAGAGGCCGCTGATCATGTTGAAGAGCGTGGTCTTGCCGGCGCCGTTCGGCCCGATCAGCGCGAAGATTTCGTTGCGGCGGACGCTGAAGCTGACGCCGTCGATCGCGATGACGCCGCCGAAGGCGATCCTGAGGTTCTCGACGGTCAGGATGCTCACGCCGGCCCCCGTCGGATGAGCGACGCCAAAGCCGGCACGATGCCGCTCGGCAGGAAGATCAGGAACACGATGATGATGGCGCCGAGTACGGCATGTTCGTAATCGTGAAACACGGTGAGGAATTGCGGCAGGATGACCAGAATGGCCGCCCCCACGATGCTGCCGAGGATCGAGCCGAGCCCGCCGAGCACAGCCATCACCACGAGTTCGATCGAGAGCAGAAAGCTCGTGGTGTTCGGCGTGACAAAACCGTCGAGCAGGACCAGGTAGCTGCCCGCGATGGAGGTAAAGACCGCTGATAGGACAAACGCGAGCAGCTTGTAGCGCGCAACGTCGACGCCGAGCACGCGCGCCGCGATCTCGCTGTCGTGAATGGCGCGGAACGCCCGCCCGGTCGGACTTTCGATAAGATTGACCACGATCAGGGCGCCGATCACGAGCGTGATTCCGGAAATCCAGTACCAGGTGAGCGAACCGGTGATGCGCGATCCGAACAGCACCAGGCGCGGCACCTCCATGCCGTTGGGGCCGCCGGTGATATTGGCCTCGTTCGACACCACCATGGAGATCAGCACCCCCATGCCGAGGGTTGCGATCGCGAGGTAATAGCCGCTCAGGCGCAGGATCGGGCGGCCGACGACGAAGGCCAGCAGGCCCGACAGGGCCGTGCCTCCGATCAGCGACGCCCACCCGGGCAAACCGAGATAGACCGGTCCCAGCGCCACCGCATAGGCGCCGATCCCGAAAAAGCCGGCGTGTCCGAGGCTGACCTGCCCGGCAAAGCCCATCAGGAGATTGAGGCCGAGAACCGCGAGCGCGTTGATATAGACGATCGCGACGACGCGCACATAGAAGTTGGACGGCAGGATCAGCGGCAGCAGCGCCACGACCGCGCCGAGGGCCAGGATGAGCAGAAAGGGACTGTTGAGACAACGCCGCACGTCACACCCGCTCGACCGTCTTGGCCCCGAACAACCCTTGCGGCATCGTGAAGAGCACAAGAAGAATGACAATGAAGGCCACGGCGTCCTTGTACTGGGACGACAGATAGCCGGCCGAGAACTGCTCGAGCAGACCGAGCACAAGTCCGCCGACAACGGCCCCGATCGGGTTGCCCATCCCGCCGAGCACCGCGCCGGCAAAGCCCTTGAGCGCCAGCATGGTGCCGGCGTCGTAATAGGTCAGCGTGATCGGCGTCACGAGGATGCCGCCGACGGCGCCGATCATCGCCGATATGACGAACGCCATGCCGATCACGGCGGAGGTGTTGATGCCGGTCAGTTGCGCGGCGGTCCGATTGGCCGCCGTCGCCAGAAGCGACTTGCCGAGCAGGGTGCGGCTCATGAACAGCCACACGGCGAGCAGGACCAGCGCCACGCCCACCAGCACTACCAGACTCTGCGGCAGCAGCGTTGCGCCACCGATGACGAAAGGCTCGCTGCCGAAGAACGGCGGCAGATTGTGGAAATTCTTGTCCAGCAGGATCGCCGTCATCCCGCGCAGGAAGATGGAGGCGCCGATGGTGATGATGATCAGGGTCACCGACGACGCGCCCCGCGCCGGCTCGATCGCCAGGCGATGCAGCAGCAGGCCGACCAGCGCCACGAAGACGATCGCCACGAGCGCGGCGAACCCGATCGGAAGTCCCGCGGCCATCGCAAAAACGGTCACCATCCCGCCCAGCATGACGAACTCGCCCTGGGCGAAGTTCGCAACGTCGGACGCGTTGTAGATCAGCGTGAATCCCAGGGCCACGAGGGCATAGATCGCCCCCACGGTCAGCCCGGAAAACGTGAATTGCAGGAGTTCAGCCAAGCCCCATCCCCGAATGGTTGCCCCGAGCGGCCGGCAGCACAGCGGCTGCCGGCCGTGAGGTTCGATCGGAACGCGCGATTGCAGTCAGCTGACGATGCGAGATCGTCCGCTCACTGGACAAGCTGCCAATCGCCGTCCTTGATCTCGATCATCCGGAACGACGTGAGATCGAGGCCGAGATGGTCCGTCGGCGACATGTTGATGACGCCGCCGGTGCCGATGAAGCCTTTGGTCTTTTCGATCTCGTCGCGCACCTTGGCCTTGTCGGCGGAACCTGCCCGCTTCATCGCTTCGATCAGCATGAACAGCGCGTCGCGCGCGTGACCGCCGAAGGTCGAAACGGGCTGTCCGGTTTCCTTCTCGAACTTTGTCTTGTAGTCGAGAGCCACCTTCTTGAGCGGGTCGCTGTCCGCCAACTGGGTGGCGACCAGCAGCGCCGCGGCGGGCAGACGGATGCCGTTGGCGGCCGGCCCGGCGAGGTTGATGAAGCTCTTGGAGGACACGCCGTGGCTCTGATAGAGCGGCACGGTGATGCCGACCTGGCGATAGTTGCGGGTGACGATCGCGGGGCCCTGGCCGAAGCCGCAATTGATCACGGCCTGCACACCCGGCGTGTTCTTGATGTTGATGAGCTGCGGCGTCATATCGCTGTCCGCAGCGCCATAGATTTCGTCCTTCACCACCTTGATGCCTTCCTTCGGCGCCATGGCGACGCATTCGGCGCGCATCGCCTTGCCCCAGCCGTCGGTGCCGGAAATCATCGCGATGGTGGTCAGTTTACGCTTCTTCAGGTCTTCGAAGATCTTGCCGCACGACATCGGTTCGGTATGCGGCATCTTGAACACCCATTTGCGCACCGGGGTCACGATCTCGGCAGCGCCAGCGAGCGAGATATACGGCGTCTGCGCATCTTCGAACACGCTGCGCATCGCAATCGACGTTCCGGTGATCGAGCCGGCGATCACGGCGTCGACCTTGTCTTCCTCGACGAGGCGGGTTGCGAAGGTGCGCGCCTTGTTGGAATCGCCACCGTCATCGTAGATGAAGAGTTCGAGCTTCTTGCCGTTCACGCCGCCGGCGGCATTGAGATCCCGCACGTACATTTCCAGCGTTTTCTTTTCCGGATCGCCGAGAAACGAGGCGGGTCCGGTGATCGACAGCACGGAGCCGATCCGCACGGTATCGGCTGCATAGGCGACCGAAGTCATGAGGCCGGCGGTGATTGCGGCTGCGCCGATCAGCAGGCTTCTGCGTATCATAGTCATCATTTCCTCCCTGATCATTTACTCTCACTGTCTTTATGAGGTCAGATTGGCAGACCTGCCGTTTTTGTTTGGACACGATAGACTGAGGTTCTGGCCGTAATATAGAGCGCAGACCAATCCGTGTCCCCCCAGGCGAGGTTGGCAGGAAGCTCCGGCACCGGAATGATGCCGAGGCGACCCCCGCCCGGATCGAACACCCAGACGCCGCCCGCGCCGGTGACGAATACATGCCCGTCGCGATCTACCTTGATGCCGTCTGGTGCCAGGCCGCTGCCCGGAATCTGCGCGAAAAGCCGGCCGCCGGACAGACCGCCCGCGGCATCGACGTTGTAGACCAGCACATGGTTCGCTTCGGTATCGGCGACGTAGAGTCGCTTTTCATCGGGAGAAAAGGCAAGGCCGTTCGGCGTGCAATCATCGGCAACAGCTGCGATATCGCTGCCATCCGGCGCCACGCGATAGACTCCGGCGAAATCGAGTTCGGGATATTCGGCGACCCCGAAAGTCGGATTAAGCCCGTACGGCGGATCGGTGAAGTAGATATAGCCGTCCGACTTGACGACCACGTCGTTCGGACTGTTGAGGCGACCGCCCTTGTAGTGGGACGCGACGGTCGTCGCGCGGCCGTCCTTTTCGATGCGCGACACGCGCCGTCCGGCGTGTTCGCAGACGATCAGGCGCCCCTCCCGGTCTCGCGTCAATCCGTTCGACTTTCCGCTCGGCGTGCGGAAAACGGACATGCCGGTGTCCGGCCGCCACTGATGGATGACGTTTGCGGGGATGTCGCTGAAGTAAAGGCAGCTATCGCCGGCGTTCCATACCGGACCTTCGGTGAAGAAGAAGCCTGATCCGATCATCTCCACCGTGGCGTCCTTCGCGATGATGCTGCTCATGGCACTCATATCGACTGGCACTCGTATCGACCGACTATGTGCCGCGATCATCCAACGCACGGCGGCGCCACTGCGGGTCGCCGGCGAAAAGCTATCGCTGCCTATCTTGCTTCAAGCCCCGCCGGACCTCTTGCGATTGAACCAGCCATATCCACCTCCCGGCATCCTGCCCGCCGGGCCGCTGCGACCGGGACGGAAAACACCCATTTCAGCCGCGCCTCGATGCGCGCGGACACGACGTCATGCCGCGCGTATCGGCAGCTCCACGACACCCTTGCCGGGCACGCACACGACGCCATCCTGATTCTTGATCCACAGTTCGAGGTCGACGCGCCCCTTGCCGTCCTCAACGGCCTTGGCCGTGATGCGGCCGCCGCAGGTGAGCACGTTGCCGGGGATCATGAAGTTGCGGAACTGCAGCGCGAGCTTCCTCAGCCGCCCCTTGTCGCCGGCCCAGTCGGTCAGCAACTGCACGTAATAATCGCCCGCCATGTTTCCCGGCGCGACGATGTCCGGCAATCCGCGCCTCTTCACCGCAAAGGGATTGTCGAAGTGAATGCGATCCATCAGCCAGACGGCCGCGACATACATCAGTATGTTCACCGTGTTGACGTCTTTGGTCAGGCTGGGGATTTCCTGCCCGACCGACACATCGTCGAAATAGACCTGCGATCCCATCCGGATTACTGCGCCTGTTCCTTGCGCGGAGAAGCGATCATCGTGACGATGTGCTTCGCCAGCAGTTCGTCGTTCTGGTTGGTGTAGGTGAATTCCGAGGTCACGAAGATCAGCGTGCCGCTCTTGCCGACCTTCTCGCTCATGCCGGTGACGTGCCCGCGCACGGTGACGCGGTCGTTGACATACACCGGCTTGAAGAATTCGAGCTCTTCACCGCCGCGCACCCATCCGAGCGACCAAGCGCCGGGAATGTCCGGGACGCCGACGAACGACGACAGCCCGTCCTCGCCGAGGTCCTTGCTGCGCTTTTCCGCGCCGGGAACGCCGACCGCCCAGCTCACATAGTTCAGGGGTGCGGTGATGCCGCCGTGGCGGCCGGCCTTGGCCGCCGCCTCGTCCACGAAGAGCGGATTGCCGTCATCGATGGCATAGGCGTAGCGCCGGATATCGCGGGCAAGCACCGGTTCGCCGGTATGTGCGGGATATTCGTGACCGATGAATTTCTTCCAGCCCAACTCGTCGAGCAGCGAACCCATGACTTTCCGGCACCCTCCCAGACACTTGCCAAAAAAAACCGGCTAGCCGGATTATTATTAATCGAGTAGCTTTTCCCTTGTCAAGCGGGGCACGGAGGGCAAATCCGCCCGGCTGCGGCTCAGTTGTCGCAGCGGGGACCCGCCATACGACAGGTGCGGATTAAGCGAAGTTGACAAGAATGGAGCCGGTTAAGGATAAGTCTCGCCCGCCGCCCGTGTGGCATCGCGCCGGGATCGTTCAAGACCGTCCGGACCGTCCGGGACCATCAATGACCCAAAACAGCTTAAGAGGCGCTGCGTTCCACTGACGAAACCCTCGGCCATCGCTGCACCGTGCGCGTCGAGCGGGAGCCGGGCCCAGGCGAAGCGGACCATCATCAGGGCGGCAAAGGCGTCGCATTCCGAAATGACAGCTTCAGAATCGCCATCACTGAGAGCTTTTTCGCCGAAGGAACTGGCGCGCGTCGAAAGCGTCGCGAAGACCGCCGCGCTTCTTTTCGACAAGGCGGGCTATCACGAGACCAGCCTGAAGGACATTTCCAACGCCGCCTCGCTGAGCAAGGGCGCGATCTACTATTACTTCTCCAACAAGCACGAGATCCTGCTCTACATCCTCAACAACTACATGGATCTGCTGCTGAACGGGCTTGAGGAGGAGCTGACGCAGTTTCCCGACAGCCTGTCGAAGCTCAAGCACATATTGTCGCGGCACATGGCGACGTTCAGCTCGCATGCCGCGAGCGCACGCATTCTGCTGAAATACGCACACAACCTGCCGGCCGGTGACCTCGCCGGCATCAACCGTAAGCAAAAGCAGTATGCGCAGATTCTCGCGGAAATCCTTGCCGAGAACGCCGGCCACCGGCTCGACAAGAAGCAGATCAAGGCCTGCAGCTACATCGTGTTCGGGATGTACAATTCCATTATCTACTGGCACCGGCCGGACGGACCGCTGCCATTGTCGGAATTGACCGAAATCTGCTGCGAGCTATTTCTCAACGGCTGGAAGTCCTTCATCGCCAAGAACGCCAAGACGGCCTCCTGATCGTCGCCGTCCGTTGCTCGCCGCCGGGCCGGCGCACGGTCCTGCCCCGCACCCGACCCGACCTTTTCGCGCTATCCGATCTGGCCGATCACGGTCACGATCCCGAACAGGACGACCGCGGCACCCGCGCCGCGGACCAGGAGATCGGGAACCGAGCGGCGGCAAGCCAGCCCGATCGCAACCCCGATCCCGAGCAGAAGCACGGTCGCGAAGATGAAGCCCGCGCCATAAAGCAGCGGCTGCGCCAGATCGGGAATCTCGGTGCCATGGGCATAGCCGTGGAATGTCGCGAAAAGTCCGCCGAGCGCCACCGCGACGAAGACCGGCAGCTTCGCGAGCATGCAGATCATTAGTCCGAACACGACCAGCGAAACGGCGATCGTCTGGTCGGCTGCGGGCAAGAAGCTTCCGGTGGCGCCCAGGATCGCTCCGACAATCATCATGCCGACAAAAGCCAGCGGAACGCCGACCAGCGCACGGCCGCCGAGGTAAGCCGCCCAAAGCCCGATCGCCAGCATCGCCACGAGATGGTCCGGCCCGAAGACCGGATGCAGGAACCCGCCGACAAAGCTTTCATCGCCCCCGAAATAATGAACGCCCGTGTGTGCCGCCGCCGCCACCGGTAGCAGTGCGGCACCGGCGCCGAACATCACGGCGAGCGTACGAACACCAATTCCCCGTTTCATCACCGAATTCCTCCGGATCTCTCCAACACTGCTTTTGATGCAAACGAATCCCTGCGCGGACGGACCGCCTGGCCGACACGTCCCGCATGCCGCCATTTCATTCGGCGGCTTCGGTATGAGCGCTTTTCAGGCGCTTGAGGACGAACGCCTTCTGCTTGCCGAGCAGATCGAACAGCAGCTGCTTGTCCTTCGACGAATAAATCGAGAAGAAATCCTCGATCCAGATTTCCAGCATCTGCGCCGCCTCGTCGAACAGCGCGCGACCCTTCCTGGTCATATGGACCAGATTGGCCCGACGGTTGGAGGGGTCGACGACACGCTCGACCAGCCCCTCGGCCTCGAGATCGTCGGTCAATCCCGTCACGTTGCCGGTCGTGACCATCATCCGCGACGACAGCTCGCCCATCCGCAGGCCGTTGGGGGCAACGCTGAGCTGCGCGAGCAGATGGAAACGGGCGAGACTCATATTGTAGGAGTCGCGCAGCCGCCGGCGCATTTCGTTGTCGATGAGCTTGTGCAACGTCAGCAGTCGCAGCCAGAGACAGAGGTCCTGGTGACGATTCTTCCGGCCGGGGGTTTCGAGATCCTTGGGGCCCAAATCCTGCCCGACGTCGAATTTTCGACTCTTCATTCGCGGGATCGAACCTCCGTGCCGATTTGACAGCACAATAAAGGAACAGCGCGTCTCGATTCAATGCAAATCACCTTACGCTCATTTCCGCTTCCGTCCCCGGACCGCATCTTGCGCGCCCCTGCGCACGAACACGCCGGACGTCAGTCGCCGACGCCCGGACTGGGGGAGAACAGATCGCGCTTGTTCGGCAGGTTCGCATTGTCCTTGGCATCGGAGTTGGCCGGTCTCTGGGCGGTGATGTTGGGCCAAAGCGCCGCGTATTTCGCATTGATCTCCAGCCATTCCCCGGCACTCGCATCGGTATCGGGCTTGATCGCCTCGACCGGACATTCCGGCTCGCACACCCCGCAATCGATGCATTCGTCGGGATGGATGACGAGCATGTTCTCGCCCTCGTAGAAGCAGTCGACGGGACAGACCTCCACGCAATCGGTGAATTTGCATTTGATGCAGCTCTCGGTGATCACGTAGGTCAAGAGCGGCTCCCTCCTTCCACCGCAACGGTGCGACGACGCCTTCTCGCTCCGCCGAATGGACCGCTGCCGCGCCCTCGGGCGGGTTCCGCGGCGGCGGCGACAATATCTGTTCTAAGGTTGACACCTATTTTTGTAATTACTTATAAATATCTTAGTTGTCAACTATTGGGTGAATGGGACATGGCGCGCAGCGCGTGCAAGCTTGAACTCGCGTTCGGGATTGAGTTCTCCGATCTCTACAGCCGCGACGGACTGGCGCGTCTGGATACCGCGTTCCTCGATCATCTGCGCGCATCGGACCCCGCCGTCGCCGAACGCCTGTCGTCGGCGCGCGCGACCCCGGACGATCTCGGCAGGAAAGCCGAATCGGAGCTGATGATCGCGCTTGCGCCGCATGTCGAATTCTTTATCGGGCAATTGTTCGGGATCTCGGCCGAACTGCAGGCGCTTCGCGAGGAGCATTTCTCGAAATCGGACATCTTCGCCGTCAAGCGCAATTTCGTGCAGCGCCGCGCCCTGCGCTCGCCCGCCGCCAAATCCCCCGATGCGATCGACGGCCCGGCTGTCGCGAAAAAGCTGGAAGCGCTTCTGGGCGAGCCGCTTTCCGAAGACGCCTATGCCCGGCATGTCGCGCTGTGGCTCAAGTCGGAAGCCACGCACGCAGCCGAGCTCGAACTCGCCGCGACCTATGCGGCCTGGGCGACGCTTACGGCGGACGGCAAGCGGCAGCATCGCGCCGGCGTGCTGTTCAAGCAGCCGGCCAAGCGCGATCCGATGAACCTCATCGAGATCGAGCGCCGCCCCCGCGGGGAGATTTCGGTCTGGGCGGCACCGGACGGTCACCGGCGCGAGCGCAACGGATTTCAGCTCACCGATCGCGGGACGTCGCTCGTCGGCGCGCTCGATCAGGCCAATTACTGCATCTGGTGCCACAAGCAGGGGAAGGATAGCTGCTCGCTCGGGTTGCGCGACCGGCATTCCGGCAATTTCGAGCACGACGCCTTCGGCGGCAGATTGCTCGGCTGCCCTCTGGAAGAGCGCATTTCGGAGATGAACCTCGTCAAGTCCGAAGGCCATGCGCTCGGAGCGCTGGCCATCGTGGCGGTGGAGAATCCGCTTTGCGCCGCCACCGGCCACCGCATCTGCAACGACTGCGTGAAGGCCTGCATCTACCAGAAGCAGCAGCCCGTCGATATTCCGCAGATCGAATCGCGCATCTTGAAGGACGTGCTCGGCCTGCCGTGGGGCGTTGAAATCTATTCCCTGCTGACACGCTGGAATCCGCTCAACTTCCGCCGCCCGCGGCCTCGCGCGGCGACCGGCCGGAATGTTCTGGTCGTCGGACTCGGGCCGGCGGGTTTCACGCTCGCACACCACCTGCTCAACGACGGGCACAGCGTGGTCGGTATCGACGGCCTGAAGATCGAGCCGCTGCCCGAGCATCTGACCGGACGGCGGCCCGACGGCAGCCGTGTGCCGTTCGTGCCGGTGCGCGACTTGGCCGAATTGTATGAAGACCTCGACAAGCGCACGATGGCGGGCTTCGGCGGCGTTGCCGAGTACGGCATCACGGTGCGCTGGGACAAGAATAACCTGAAGATCATTCGCCTGCTCCTGGAACGGCGCGACGCATTTGCGGCGTTCGGCGGCGTGCGCATGGGCGGAAGCATCACCCCCGACAGCGCATTCGCGATGGGCTTCGATCACGTCAGTCTCTGCATGGGCGCGGGCAAGCCGACGGTGATCGCGATGCCGAACGGGCTTGCCCACGGCGTGCGGCAGGCGTCGGACTTCCTGATGGCGCTGCAGCTCACCGGCGCGGCAAAGACCGAAAGCCTGGCCAATCTCACCGTACGTCTGCCGATCGCCGTCATCGGCGGCGGATTGACGGCGATCGACACGGCGACCGAGGCGCTCGCCTATTATCCGGTCCAGGTCGAGAAATTCCTGAGCCGCTATGAGGCATTGAACGCCGCCGGTGCAACCATCGATCTCGACCTTGCCGCCGACGAAGCCGATATCGCCGACGAATTCATCCGCCACGCCAGGGCGTTGCGCGAGGAACGGGCCGCGGCCGCCCGCGAGGGGCGCGCGCCGCGCATCGCCGCGCTGCTGGAAGACTGGGGCGGCGCGACCGTGGTCTACCGCCGCCGCCTGACCGAGTCGCCGAGCTACACGCTCAATCATGAGGAAGTCGAGAAGGCCATGGAGGAAGGTATCGGCTTCGCCGAGGGGCTTTCCCCCACGGCGGTCGAAGTCGACAACCACGGCCATGCGACCACGCTGCTTCTTGCCGACAACCAGAGCGAAGGCGGCAAGCCGCTGCGTCTGCCCGCCCGCACCATCCTGGTTGCGGCAGGCACGCAGCCGAACACCGTGCTCAGCCGCGAACGCGGCATCGACGTCAAGCTCGACGGTCGCTACTTCCAGGCCGTGGACGAAACCGGACAGCCAGTGTCTCCGGAACGCAGTTGCAAGCCACAGACGCCGCATATGCTGATGGACCGGCGCGCCGATGGCCGCTTCGTCAGCTTCTTCGGCGACCTCCATCCCTCGTTCGCGGGCAATGTGGTGAAGGCGATGGCGAGCGCCACGCGCGGCTACACCATCATCACGCGACTGATGGAAGGGCTGCCCGCGGCCGCCGGCCGCCGGCCGATCGAGGGCTTCGCGCAGGAATTCGGCGCGGTGGTCCGCGAGGTCTCGCGTCTGACGCCGACCATCGTCGAACTGATCGTGCAGGCGCCGGCCGCCGCACGCGCCTTTGAGCCCGGACAATTTTTCCGGCTCCAGAATTTCGAAACGCATGCGCCGCAGGTGGTCGGAACGCGACTCGCAACCGAAGCGCTTGCTCTCACCGGCGCCTGGGTCGACCGCGAAAAGGGGCTCGTCTCCGTCATCGTTCTCGAGATGGGAGGTTCGTCCGATCTGTGCCGGCGGCTGAAACCCGGCGAGCCGGTGGTGCTGATGGGTCCGACAGGCGAGGCCACCCATATCGAGGCCGGCCAGACCTATATCCTCGCCGGCGGAGGACTTGGAAACGCGGTTCTGTTTTCCATCGGACAGGCCGCACGGGCCAAAGGATCCCGGACCATCTATTTCGCGGGCTACAAGAAGCCGCAGGATCGCTTCAAGATCGATCAGATCGAAGCGGCGGCCGACGTCGTGGTCTGGTGCAGCGACGAAGCGCCGGGCTTCGAGCCGAACCGTCCGCAGGACCGCGCCTTCGTCGGCAATATCGTCGATGCCATGGCCGCCTATGCGCGCGGCGCGCTCGGCGCGCAGAGCCTCCGCCTCGACGAGGCGAAGCACCTGATCGCCATTGGCTCCGACGGCATGATGGCCGCCATCGCGCGCGCGCGCGAAGGCGTGTTGCGGCCGCATCTGCATCCCGAGATCAGCGCCATCGGCTCCATCAATTCGCCGATGCAATGCATGATGAAGGAAATATGCGGACAATGCCTGCAGACGCACCGATCGCCGGAGACGGGCAAGGAGACGATCGTCTTCACCTGCGCCTGTCAGGACCAGCCGCTCGAAACGGTCGATTTCGGCGTGCTGCGCACGCGGCTGCGCCAGAATTCGGTTCAGGAGAAGCTGACACGGCACTGGATCGCACACTGCCTGAAGCAGGATGCGCAGGAGCCCGTGTCGCAGGTCTAGTCGTTTGCTTTTTGTCTCGGCCCGTCCGGCCGGTCAGCCGGTGCGCACGTCGAACTTGATATCGACAATCGGCGCATCGAGGATGGCGCGACCGATATCGAGGATATCGACGTCGTGCGCGGCCACGCCGGGAATGTCTTCCATGGCGATGTCGCCGGCGAAAGCGATCGTCGTGCGGTCGCGCCGGCCTGCGTCACGGACAAGCTGCGACACCAGATCGAGATCTTCGAGCCGACCGCTGTCGACCATCAGGATTTCCGCGCCTAGCGCGAGTGCCGAACGGGTTTCGGCGGCGATGTCCTCGACCAGGCCGCGCAACTGGATCGCGCGCACGTAGCCCTGCATCGGCGCGACAGCCTCCAGAGTCTTCCTGACCGATCCGAAAATCCGGACATAGTTCTTGTCGAGATACAGAAAGGGCTCGTTCGAGATGCGGCCGCTGCCGCCGCCGCGATGAACGGCGCGCCGGATCTGCTCCTTGATCTCCTCCGGCATTTTTTTCGCCGCGCCCGACACCACGCGGACCCGGTTACCGGCCAGTTGCTGCGCCCGGCGCATGGCGCGCGATATGCCGGACGGCTTCGCAATGGCGCCGGGGACGCAATCTTCCGCCATCGCGATCGCCTTGGCCGAGCCCCGCATGCTGAGGATCGGCGTTTCGACATCGACGTCGTCGCCGTCCGCCGCGGCTTGCAGGATTTCGCAGTCAAGATCGCGCGCCTTCTGCGTCGCCCGCTCGACACCGCAGATCACCCCCGCGGTCGTCACCCGCACATCGGCGACATACAGGCAGTCCGCCACGGAAGCGAAGATCGTATCCCTCAGATCGTAGGTCATCCCCGAACGCAACTCCCTTGTGATGCGACGCGATCCGGCGTGGCTTTCGTTGTGCAGGCAGACCGAACCGAGCCGGCCGCGCCCGCCGTCATGACGCCTGCAACGCGGAAGCCGGCGCCGGACGCCACGCCACCGCCACCTCTTCCCGATGCCGTTCCAGGAGTTCGAGCACAGCCTGCGGAACAAGATGCGACAGGCTGCGCCCTTCCAGCCAGCGACGGCGCACCAGCGACGAGCTGACGTCGATGCGCGGCAACGGCACCACGACCGCGAAGCGCCCCGGCAGAAGCTCGAAGGCCAGCAGCGCGCCCGCCGGCGGCTCGACCCGCCGGCTCGCGGGCCATACAGCGGCAACTTCCGAAGCGAATGCGTCGAGATCGAATTCGGTGCGACAGGCAATCGCGATATGCGTCAGCTTTACGACGTCGCTGCCGGAGCGCCATTGGTGCAGCCGCAGAAACTCGCGGTCGCCGAGCAGGAAATACCTGTCGGCGGCCGGCTCGCTCCGCGCCATCGCTTCGAGCGTCTGGATGGTGACGGACGGAACCGGCAGGGTTCGCTCGATGTCGTTGACCCGAAAACAGTCGTGGCCATGCAGCGCGGCCCGCAGCAACGCGATGCGAAGATCGAAGCCCAGCAACGGTGAATCCGATTTGTGCCGCGGCGCATAGCTCGGAACCCATTCGACCTGAGCGAAGCCGAGCGCTTCCATAACCTCGATCGCCGCGCGCAGATGGCCGACATGCACGGGATTGAAGGTTCCGCCGAAGATCAGCGTTCGCGACATGATGTGGCCGGTCCTTGTCTCGACGAAGGCCGAACGGCTCCTGCTTCGTCCGCGGCACCGTCATGGCTTTGCGCGCGCCGCGCCCGCCCCGACGGCTCTCATATTAGCGGCCCGGCCGGCGCCGGCAATGCAACTGCCCGCGCATGACGGCCGTTGCGGCCCGGACAAGGCTTCCGCCCGGTCTCAGGCGAGCGCGAGCAGCGGCTCCTCGACGACATCCTTGAGGGTCGCGACAAAGGCCGCCGCCTTGGCGCCGTCGATGATCCGGTGATCGTAGGTCAGCGTCAGCTTCATGACCGGACGAACGACCACCGCCCCGTCCCGCACGACTGGCGTGTCGATGATCGCACCGATCGCCAGGATGGCGCTTTCCGGCTGATTGATGATGGCGCTGAACTCCTCCACCCCGAACATGCCGAGAGAGGAGATCGTGAAGGTGCTGCCCTTCATCCGTTCCGGCGGAAGCTTGCCCGCACGCGCACTTTCGATCAGTTCGTGCCGCTCGGTCGCGATCGCAGACAGCTTCTTGGTGCCGACATCTGCGATGACCGGGACCACGAGGCCATCGTCGAGCGCGGTGGCGATTCCCATGTGAACCGCATCGAGCCAGAGAATGCCCTCCGGCGTCCAGCGCGTATTCATCACCGGGTGTCGCCCGATGGCCACCGCCACGATCTTCGCCAGCAGATCGGTCAGCGTCGGGCGCACGCCCGTCTGCTTTTCGATCGAGGGCATGAGCCGCTGGCGCGCCTCGACCAGGTTTCCGGCATCCACGGAGACGACCATGTAGGCCTGCGCGGCATCCACGGTGCTGGCCAGCATCTTGCGCGCGATGATCTCGCGCATCGAGGTGAGCCTGACGAGGCGGCCGTCCGCATTTTGCGAAGCCGCCGCAACCTGCGAAGCCGCGGCGGCCGGGCTTGCCGGCACGGCCTGCGCATGCGTTGCGCGCGCGGCCAGAAACGACTCCACGTCGAGCTTCTTCAGCCGCACCGACGGGCTCGCAGCAGCCACCTGAGACAGATCGAGGCCGTTCGCCTTGGCGATACGCCGCGCCAGCGGCGTGGCCCGGATTTTCGACGACACGCCGCCCGCTGCGTGTGCAACTGCCGGCGCGGCGACGGCGTGTGCCGCCGCGGCCCGGGACACATCGGCTTGCGGTATCGGCGCGGGCGCAGCGGCCGGCTGCGGCCTTGCCGATCCGCCCGGCGCTTGATCCAGCAGCCCGACCTCGGTTCCGACCGCGACGGTCTCTCCCTCGCTGACGATGATGCTCGCCAGGAAGCCCGATTGCGCGGCCTCGACGTCGTAGCTGACCTTTTCGGTCTCGAATACGAAGACGGTTTCGCCCTTCTCGACGCGGTCGCCGACGCCTTTCTTCCACTCGACAATCTTGCCTTCGGTCATGGTGAGACCGACCTTGGGCATGACGATTGCGGAACTCATGGACTCCACGCCTCTCGATCTCGTGCTGCTGATGATCGGACCGCCGGTCCTGTCCGGCGGACCACCGCATCCGGGCCGCTAGTAAGTCATCACCTTCTCGACGGCGCGGACGATGTCGGACGCATTCGGCAGGTAGTCGCCTTCCTGGCTGAACGGCACCGGCGAAAACGGCGCGCCGACGCGCGCGATGGGCGCATCGAGAACGTCGATCATTTCCTCGCTGATCATCGCCGCGATTTCCGCGCCGATCCCGAACGACTTCACCGCCTCGTGGGCAATCACGAGCCGCGACGTCTTCTCCACCGATTTGAAGATAGCGTCCTTGTCGAGCGGCGTCAGCGAGCGAAGGTCGATGACCTCGGCATCCGTCCCCTGGCCGGCGAGCGTCTCGGCGGCCTCGAGCGTCTGGTAGACCATGCGCGAGGCCGTGACGATCGTGACGTCTCTGCCGGTCCTGCGCACATCCGCCTTGCCGATCGGGACAAGATATTCCTCCTCCGGGATCGCGCCGGACGTCGCATAGAGCGCCTTGTGCTCGAGAAAGAGCACCGGGTCGTCATCGCGGATCGCGCTCTTCAGAAGCCCTTTGGCGTCGGCCGGGGTTGCCGGCATGACCACCTTGAGCCCGGGAATATGCGCGAACCACGCCTCGAGACTTTGCGAGTGCTGCGGCCCGGCATTGAGGCCGGCGCCGCCCGGCGCGCGGATCACGAGCGGGGCGGTGAACTGGCCACCGAACATGAAGCGCGTCTTGGCGATCTGGTTGACGATCTGATCCATGCAGACCGGCAGGAAGTCGGCGAACATGATCTCGACCACCGGCCGCAGTCCCTTCATCGCCGCGCCCAGCGCCAGCCCGACGATGGCGGATTCGCTGATCGGCGTATCCCTCACGCGCCGCTCGCCGAAGGCCTGCAGCAATCCGCGCGTGCCGCCGAAGGCGCCGCCGGGCGCTCCGACGTCTTCGCCGATGATGAACACGGTCTCGTCGCGCGCCATTTCTTCATGCAAGGCTTCATTGATCGCCTTGATGTATCGAGTCTCTTTCACGGCCAGTAACCCTCGCGAGACGTATCAGGCATAGACGTCATTGAGAAATTGTCCCCTGGGCGCGGCGGGAGCCGCTTCCGCATGGGCGATCGCTTCGTCGATCTCCGCGCGCAGCCCGGCATCGACGGCATCGAGCTGCCCGCGGTCGGCGAGGCCGGACCCGATGAGGAATTTCTCGAAATTGGCGATGCAATCGACCTTGCGCGTCTGTTCGAGGTCGTTTGCAGGCCGGTACTTCTGGGGATCGCCGGCATAATGTCCGAACCAGCGATAGGTCTTGCATTCGAGCAATGTCGGCCCGTTGCCCGCGCGTGCGCGCGCGACCGCCGCGCGCATGCCCTCGCGAACCTGCAGCACGTCGTCGCCGTCGACCGTGACGCCAGGCATTCCGTAGCCTTCGGCCCGGCGCGCGATGCTGTCGATCTTCATGTAGGATTTTTGCGAGGTGAACTGCGCCCAGCCGTTGTTCTCGCACACGAAGATGAGCGGCAGATTCCACAGCGCGGCCAGGTTCATGGATTCGTGGAACGTGCCCTGGTTGGAGGCGCCGTCACCGAAGAAAACCGCCGTCACGCTGTCTTCGCCCTTGAAGGCCGACGCAAAGGCACTGCCGAGCGAGATCGGAAGTCCCGCCCCGACAATGCCGTTGGCCCCGCCGACGCCGGCCTCGCTGCTCGCCACATGCATGGAGCCGGAATTGCCGTGGCAGGCGCCGTTCGCGCGGCCGTAGATTTCGGCCATGAACGGCTTCAGCTCCATTCCCTTGGCGAGCGTATGGCCGTGGCCACGATGCGTGGTGAAGATCGTGTCCGCCGGCGTCAGGCAGGAGCACACGCCGGTCGCCACCGCTTCCTGTCCGATGCTGACATGGATGAAGCCGGGGATTTTTCCTTCGGAGAAGACCTGAAGCAGCCGCTCCTCGACCCGCCGCACCCGAAGCATCGAGTAATGCAGTTCGAGAAATCCGTCGTCGTTCGGAATGGCACCGGCGGCCGCCGTGTTCGACGGTTTCGGCGCGGCTTTGCTCGATGCTGCGGGGGTGCTTTTCTGAGGCTTGTTCATCGATGTCCGGGGCCCGTTGTAAGGCTGGACGCGCAGCAACAACCGCGCGCCCGGTTAAAAAACCGGCTGGCCGGTTTATTTTTAGACACCCGGCGCATTCGTTGTCAAGCAGCCGGGCCGTGGATATCGCAATGGATATTGCGGCCCGCCAGCAGCGGCTTGTGCAAGCGCCTTGTACAGGGCTTGCCGCTTTAGCGGTCCGGCAGCTTGGCGCCTTGCCGGCCTCGCACCCTTATGTCGGCCGGCGGCATGCGCATGCACTCCCGGCGCGCTCAAAGACACGGCGAAAGCGGCTTTTCCCGTTCGAACATCGCCGGCACGGTCGCAAGACGCGTCCCGGCGACGTCCGTGCCGGCCTTACATCGTGCGCTTCTGCGGCTCCCAGTTCCGTTCGAGATTGTCGATCAGATCTTGGTCGTACAGACACTGGCTTTGCTGCCAGCAATACACCGCCATGTAATGGCGGAACGCCGACAACGGCTCCTCGCCGACGCGCAGCGCCTTGCGATTGGCGATCGTACTCGCGAAACCGCCGCGGACCATCTGCGCAGTATTTCTGGCGATGGCTTCGTCCATGCGATCGGCCGGCACGACCTCGTCGCAGAGCATGTCGCCCTCCGGAGTCCCGGCCGGGAACGACCTCTCGAAATATATTCCATGGCGCGCGAGCTGAATGCCGACGAGCCGCGGGAATCGCAGATTGGCGAAGCCGGGGATGAAGCCCTCCTTGCTGGCGGGCAGATTGAAATAGGCGCCAGGTTCGGCGATCACGCGATCCATAACGCACAGGATCTGGCATCCGCCGCCGATGGCGAACTGCTCAACCGCCGCAAGCCACGGCTTCTCGACGAAATCCTCCAGCAGCTCGTGACAGGTCTGCGAACACCAGAGGCCGCGATACATCTTGTTGAGCAGCCCGAGCTCGCGCTCGAGAAGGAATTCGACCAGCGAGATACGACCGTAATAGAGATGCGTGAGATTGATGCCCGAATTGAACACGCGCTTGCCGGGATATTTGGGGTGATCGACGAAGCCGCCCCTGAGCACTCCGACCTTGATCTGCTCGTCGAGCAGGACCAGATCCACCGCCGTCTCCAGCGCGGCGACCGCGACATCGTCCTCCGCATTCAGGAACTTTCTGTTGGTGAGCGTGACTTCGCCGACGGATCCCTTGCGCGCGGCCGTGGCCGCGCCGAGATCGACAAAACCGCTCCGCCTGAATTCGGCGAGCCTGTCCTGCGCGTTGCGCTTGGGCCGCAGCATTGCGTGGATCATGTGAAGACCGCATTGCGGATCGGCGAAAACGTGCGCCATGAACAGACCCTGGTCGATCTCGCGCCCCTCTTTCCCGGATTGGCGCTGCAGCGCGCGCTCCTGATCGATGTGCCGCCGCGTCGGCAGCAGGCCGGGATATTTCTCGGCCGCCTCGTAGACCAGCTCGGACACCCGCAGATGCCGCGTGTGGTTCGCGGTCAGCCGCGCATACATGTCTTTTGCGTACCGCGCGAAGAACGCCTGCCGCGCGCCGCGCGCCTCCTGCAGCACAGCCCGCACGTTGCTGCGTGCCTGCGCATCCCGGGTTCCGGCCGCGCCGTAGCCCTCAATCCGCTGCTCGACCGCGGCGAAATAGGCGCCAGCGGCTCGGACATCGTCGTCGAATGTCGAATCGAATGTCGGAGTGGAAGTGAACCCGGATTCGGCGTCGTGCGGCAAGGCGGCTGGCATCAGTGACTCCCTGTTCGCGGCCGTCGGAAACGGACGCTTTGGTCTTCTTTATAGGATTTTATTTTATGCAAGGGGACCGCGAGGGGCCATCGGATTTTTGTCACATGGGCGGCGCGACCCCCGCCGCCTCGATACGGCGCGGACGCGTGTCGGCGACGGCAAGACTCGAACGTTCTTCGGTTCGGGAGGAGCGCTGCTCTAATCCGGCTGAATTACGAAATCGCACCTGCCGACAGCGCACCGGCTCCGCGCCGACTTTGCAGGCGCGTGCGTTTAGAACCGCGTGCCCTTCTGCCTTTGCCGCGCCGATAGCCTTGGGAACAGATTTTTGATTCCGCACGCGCGGAACCTCAAAGCCTTTGCATCCGTTCTGAAGCGGGGGAACGAAGGAGAAAACCATGACCCGCATTCTTGCCATCGCCGCTTTCGCGGCTGGTCTTGCCACGGCAGCTTCCGCGCAGACCACCCAATTCTATGTGGTGCAGGATACGACGACGAAGAAGTGCACGGTCGTCGACAAAAAACCCACGACCACGACCACCGTCGTTGTCGGCGACGGCGTATACAAGACCCGCACCGAAGCCGAAACCGGAATGAAATCAGTCAAGATCTGCAAGACGAATTGATCGGTCGATTTCCGGAACCCGCAACAACGATCGTGTGTCGGAACCGGCAGCGACCTGCACGGTTACCCACCAGGTTGTTTGTTCAATGAAAAGCCAAAGAGGGGAACCACAAGGAGAGTATCGATGAAACATGCATTACTGAGTTCCGCTGCGGCGCTTCTTCTGTTCGCGGGAACGACCATTGCTTTCGCCCAAGACAGGGGTCCGGGCGCAGGCGCAGCACCGGCTCCGTCGATGCGGGGCGCAGGCGACATCAAGGGCGGCTCCGAAATGAAGGGCGGCTCCGATTTGCGCGGCTCGCCTCAGGGCGGCACCTCGACACAGGCTCCCGCCGGCACAACAGGCCAGGCGCCGGGCCGTGACGCGGCGCCCGCCAGCAAGGCGCCCGGCGACTCCAGGCCGGCGGGCCAGACTCAGGATAAGGCCGCGCCGAAGGCGACGACTGGCGACAACAAGTCCGATCCGCAGCCCTCGACCAGGTCCGACACCCAAAGCGATCGGGGAGCGACCACGGGTCAGGGCGCGGCCGGCACTTCGGCTTCCCTCACGCAGGAGCAGCGGACGAAGATCAGCACCACGATCAAGCGAACCAACGTCAAGCCCGTGACCAACGTGAATTTCAACGTCACAGTTGGCGCGGTCGTCCCGCGCACGGTGGAACTGCATCCGCTGCCGGCGACGGTGATCGAAGTCTATCCGCAGTGGCGCGGATACCGCTTCGTCCTCGTCAGCGACGAGATCATCATCATCGAACCGTCGAGCTACAAGATCGTCGCGGTGATCGCGGTCTGATCGCACAAAGCTGCCAAGGAAAGCGTTCAAGAAGTGCTTTCAAGGAGAGTGCCTTGGAAAGCAGCCAAGGAAAGGGCGGGCCCGGTGGGCCCGCCCTTTTCATGGCCTGTCGTGCGGAACGCGCCCCGCGCCGCGCCGATCCAAGCGCACAACGATAATAGTGGCGGTCCCGGCAAGACTCGAACTTGCGACCTTCGGTTTAGGAAACCGCTGCTCTATCCGGCTGAGCTACGGGACCGTGGCGGCTCGTGTAGCACACGCTGCCGGCCGGCGCGAAGCGCAACGCACCTCGCTCAATCGCTTGCCAGCGCGCCTGACTGCGCGCGGTCTCCGGGCGCTGCAGGCTGGGCGCCGCTCTTGGGCGTGCGGGCCGCCGCGGTCGTGCCCGGCGTCTCGCGGCCGCCCGCGGGGGCGCGTGCGGTAGGCGCCGCGCCGCCGACGCGCGTCGCCACGATTCCGGTCGAGCCCACGAGCCTGCGCCCGTCGCCGGACAGCGTCGCCGTATAGGATGTCGGCCCGGTGATGACGTAGATGTTGCCCGAGCAGGTCCAGGTCTGGACCGCCACGCACATCGGGCATTTCGGATTGGCCGTGCCGTCGCGGTTCACCCGCGTCGTGCCGCCCGGATAGGTCCAGGTGCCGACAAACTTGCCGGCGCAACTCGCCGGCGGCGCCGCCAGCCCCGCGCCGGAGCCGGCAAGGAGAAGTCCGCCCGCCGCCGCCAGAACAGAAGCCGCCTTTTTCATCGGGCGTCCCGCCATCTTCTTCCGAATTTCCCGGCGCACGACGTTAATTGAAACCCCGCCCCCTTTCAAATGCCGGACGGGCGGGAATGGCTGCCCGCAGGCGGCGTCGGCGCGGGCTTTCTAGTCTCTGGCGGGCTTGCCGGACATCCGGTATTTTCGATCCCGACGCAGGACCGCTCCGACCGGACGACAGCTTCCAAGAGGCTTCAAGAGGGTGAGGGTGCCGTGACCACACGCAACGAACTGACCCGCCGCACCGTGCTCGCCGGCGGCCTGGCCGCCGGGATCACGCCGCTGTTCGCGCGCTCCGCCGCCGCCAGCGTCGAGGACTATTGCAAGGTCTCGCTGACCCCGATCAAAACACGCCCGGAACGCGCGGTGTCGCTGCGGCGCGTGTCGGAGGCGCTGGCCGCCGGCAAGCCGGCGCGCTTCGAGGGCCTCACCCGGCTCGACGGCTATGTCGTCGACGACGAGAACAAGGACATCGTGCTGTTCGGCATCAGCGAAAGCGGCCAGCCGGAATTGCAGCCGGCCGATTTCATCGTCGCGCTGCGCTCGGCCTATGTGCGCGGCGAGGTCTATCGCAAGAGCGCAGCGATCTCGATCGATTCGGAACCGGGCTATTATCGCCGCGTCGACGGCCTGAAGATCACCAACCCGGCCGACCGGCGCCGCTACCAGGAGCTTTGCGCGCTCGCCGACCTGCGCAAGGTGCGCGTCGACGGCATGCCGCGGCATTGCCGCGTCGCCAAGATCCTGCTCGACGCCGACATCAAGATGAAACAGGTCGCGCAGGGGCGCGCCAAGCTGCCGATCAGATCGCCGTTCCTCGGCGACTTCGATTCGGAGATCAAGGACTGGCGCGCGGAGATCGCGGCCGGCCGCGATCCGAGCGCGATTTCCGGCGCGATCACGCGCTACTGGTTCACGCCCGGCCGCTTCGGCTATGGCGCGCCGGCCGACAATCCCAACATCGTGCGCTTCACCCATGCCCAGGTCACGCTGCGGACCGAGGAGGAAGCCGACACGGACAGCGGCCGCAAGAGCACGGGCAAGATCAATTCCTATGCCCGCGCTTTCACCTGCGCCTGGACCGAGCGCATGGAAGAGGTCTACGGCTCCGAGCCGCTGTGGCAGGAGATGCGCAACATGTATCGCCACTTCGCGATGGCGCGCATCATGCGCGACCTCGACGCCATCGAAGCGGCCGGCTTCGATGCCGCTTTCCTGCTCGACGGCTATGAAATCCCGCGCGTGCCGGTGCCCGACACCACCGCCGGCGGCAGCCGCGTGGAAACCGCCACGCGCCGCGACGGCCGCATGACCTACACTTACGCGCGTTCGACCTGCGGCGGCGTCGATGTCGGCTTCAATAAGCCGCTCGAGAAGCGGCCCGACACCGACGGCGACATCTATCTCGCCGGCCGCAATGTACTCGGCTCGCGCCCGGCACCGGTTGCGCTCGCCTGGGCGATCACGCCCGGTGCGCTGAAAGACATCGGCAAGCCCTCGACGCCGGTATCGCGGCCGCCGGCAGCGCCCCCCGGCGAGCCCGACCGCTCGCGCTCGCTCGAGGACATGTTCAAGAAGCCCGCGCCGGGAGCCGCGCCCGGGCCGGCCCCCTCTCCCTCCGCGCCCGCCGACAAGCCGCGCTCGCTGCAGGAATTGTTCAAGACGTAAGGTCCCCGGCGTGCGCGCGCCTGACGGACGCTTTCGGACGCGACATTTGAACGGGCGCACCCGGCGCATGGCGTGTGCGTCGCGTGCGGCGTTCCGGCACGCATCATGGGCGGCGGCTTTCCTTCTGTGCTGCGTCACCCTGCCCGCACGAAGCGAAGAGCCCTGTCGCCCCGGCGCGCGGAGCGAAACCGTCGCAGCCGGCGCAAACGACGCGCGCAGCATCCGCCTTGCCGACGGCCGCGAACTGAGGCTCGCCGGCCTTGCCTTTATTGCCTCCTCCGGCACATCCGGTCCCGCCATTGCGCGGCAGGCCACGCGGACGCTCGACGAACTCGTACGCGGGCAGACGGTCGTCTGGCATGCGCCGAAGACCACCCCCGACCGCTATGGCCGCATCGCGGCTTATGTCTTCGTCAACCATGCCGAAACCCCCGTCCAGTACAACCTGCTGGCGAAGGGGCTGGCGCTTGTCAGTGCCGGGGCCACAGACGCCGACTGCCGCATGGCCCTGCTGCGCGAGGAAAATGCGGCGCGTACGGCGCGGCTTGGCCTGTGGAGCGGGAGCGGATATGCATTGGCGGCGGCGGACGGCGCGGGACTGCGAGCGAATATCGGCCGGTTTGCGGTCGTGGAAGGCCAGGTGGTGTCCGTGCGCCGGAGCGGAGGCACGATTTACGTCAATTTCGGCCGCCGCTGGTCGGAGGCCCTGACGGTGACGATCACGCGCCGGCAGGAACCGGCATTCGCCGCCGCGGGGCTCGCCCCACGAACTTTTGAAGGGCGGCGGCTGCGCGTCCGCGGCACGATCGATCTGCGCAACGGTCCGGTGATTGCGGCCGCCGGACCCGAGCAGATCGAGTTCGAACCCTGATTCCCGCCGCCGACGACACGCCGACGCCGAACGATTGACATGAGCGCCCGCAGCCACAGCCCGATTTCCGCATCGCGCGCCGTCCACGCCGGCCGGCGCCTGCGGCTGGCGCACGGCCTAGCGCTTGTTCTCGCGCTCGGCCTTGCCGGCTGTTCGGGCGGAGCGGCGTTGCTCGAGCGGCAGGTTTCGCTCCCCGAGCCGCCCAAGCTGCAGACCGACAACAAGCCGACTGCCGCCGAACGCGAGCACCAGCGCATCCTCGCCGCCTATGGCCGCACCTATGAGGACGCGAGGCTGCAGCCCCTGATCGACCGCACGGTGGCCAAGCTCGTGGCCGCCTCCGAGCGGCCCGACCTGCGCTATGAGGTGATCATCCTCAATTCGCCGGCGATCAACGCCTTCGCGCTGCCGACCGGCCAGCTCTACATCACGCGCGGGCTCATCGCGCTCGCCAACGACACGTCCGAGCTCGCCTCGGTGCTCTCGCACGAGATGGCGCACGTGATCGCCCGCCACGCCGCGATCCGCGAGGACCAGGTGCGGCAGGCCGCCCTCGTCAGCCGCGTGGCGAGCGACATCCTCGCCGATCCGGCCATGGGCGCGCTCGCGCTCGCCAAGTCCAAGATCGCGATCGCGAGCTTCTCGCGGGCGCAGGAATTCGAAGCCGACGGCATCGGGGTCGGCATTTCCTCGCGCGCCGGCTACGACCCCTACGGCGCGGTGCGCTTTCTGTCTTCCATGGGCCGCAACGCCGCGCTGAAGGCGGCAGCCGCGAAAATCGACCCGCATTCGCTCGACTTCCTCTCCTCGCATCCGGCGACGCCCGAGCGCATCCGCAATGCGCAGCTCAATGCCCGCCAGTATGTCGCGCCCGGTCCCGGCGCGCGCGAGAAGGACGATTATCTCGCCGGTCTCGACGGCCTGATGTTCGGCGAGGATCCGAGCGAGGGCTTCGTGCGCGGGCGGCGCTTCCTGCATCCCAAGCTCGGCTTCACCTTCACCGCGCCGGAAGGCTATGTGCTCGACAATACCGCACAGGCGGTGTTCGGCGTGCGCGACGGGGGCGAGCGCGCGCTGCGGCTCGATATCGTACGCGTGCCGGCCGACCAGCCGCTGCCGGACTATCTGCTCTCGGGCTGGATCGAGGGCATCGACGCCCAGAGCATGGACGAAACCACGATCAACGGTTTCAAGGCGGCGACCGCGGCCGCAAAGAACGACCAGTGGGCGTTCCGCCTCTATGCGGTGCGCGCGGGCAGCGAGGTCTACCGCATGATTTTCGCGGCCAAGACGATGTCGCCGGATTTTGACCGCCAGGCGCGCGAGACCATGGCGAGCTTCCGCCGGCTGACGCGCGCGGAGGCCGCCGCCGCGCGGCCGCTGCGGCTGCGCATCGTCACGGCCGGCCCGAACGACACGGTGGAGACGCTTGCCCAGCGCATGGCGGGCGGCGAGCACGCGGTCGAACGCCTGCGCGTGCTCAACGGGCTCGACGCGAACGACAGGCTCAAGCCCGGCGACCGCGTGAAGATCGTGGTGGAGTGAGACTATGACCGATATAGAACCGCGACCAAGTGATGTTAATTTTGACGACTGGAAATCGTCCGTGGATCGCTTGATGAAAATTCGCTACTGCATCGACACAGACGATGCCGGATTAGACGATGATCAATTAAGCAGATACTGGACACAGATGTCCTATCCTTTCGAATTTGTCGATTGGTACGGCTCTAAATATGACCTTATCTTAGCTTCTTCATATTGAGCTATCGGACGCGAAAAGATTCTCGCGGTGATATTTTAAATAATAAGGATTTGGATGCATATTCTCATCGTTCGGCAAGATGAGCTTCATGTCCTTATTGAGCATTTTCTTTGCTTGATCCGGCACCTTTGTTTCATTGATCAGAATTTCAAAGTTGTCCGATATCGAAATCAATCCGCGATCAAACATCCAATGAAACGTGCCGGATAACGCAAGCCCGTTTCGGACTGAATCTGGACCATTTTTTGCGACGGGCTTGATATGTGCGGCTTGAACTTCGGGTCTCCCGCCTCCATTGATTAGTTTTAACCCGGTTACTGCGCATCGATTTCCGTATGCTAATCGGACTGCATTGGTGAATGCCCGATCTCGAAAAGGTCGATTAACCATCATCTCTATTATCGGGCGAACAAATTCCGTTTGGGGTTCTTCAAAACCTTTCGATAACTCAGCTTTGTGCACTTCAGCGTTTATCTCGCGGGCGAATCCCGTCCTTACGATTAGATCGAATTCCTTATCCGGTATATTTCTAACAGCGCGACCGAAGGCCCCTTTGTTCGTCGAGCCGTCATCTTTTTTCAGAATGCTCTCATAATAAAAATCACCGACTGAGAATGGTACTGGCTGATCAAATTCTAGATATTCGACTATCAACGCATAATAGTGGTCAGGTCGACGGTGATCTGCAACGACCTTCTCAACTTTCGCTGTAGCAAAATAGACTTGGCGTCCATCAGAACGACGAGGCTCGTAATAAACGACATAGTCACCGACTGCACGGCTGACTTGGTTCAGATACGTTTTTGGAAAATGATATTGTTCTTCTGGTCGATCGTCGTAACCAGAACCGGCTTTGAGCGTAAAGACTGCTTTTGCCATTTCGAAGTTCGGCCTATTTGCAGAAATCCGAATAAACCCCGCCTCAAAAAATAACCGGATCGAAGAACTGAGACCATACTCCCGCCTTAATCTAGGATTATATTCATACATATCCTGTCTCCTGAGGGGACGCTCTGCAGGGCGCTGCTTTGCGGGGGACAGGTGCGGCGCCCGCGTCCGTGCCTCGCCGGCATGGCCCCGGGCTGCATCGGGGCTCCGCCCGGGACCACTACGGGTCCCCGCCGGGAGCCGGCTGACCGTTGCGGGCCTTCCGCCCGCCCGGAATGCGCGGCCCGATGCAGGAGTGAAGACGCCGCGGTGGAGCGCCGCGAGGCGCCCGCGCGCGCCTGGCGCGTGCGGACAGATCAAGGCTGGTGCGCCGCGCGGCGCTCCGCCACCCCTCGCTCAAGGCGAGGGCCGGGACGACCGGCGCACCCGGCGCCGCGACAAAGAACACGGGCGCGCCCGCACGCCCGCAGCGGGGAAGAGGCGAGGCTCCGGCTATTTGACTTTCGAAGAGGGGACGAGACATGCAGGCTCATGCCGCGTCGCTGCGGAGCGCCCCGCGTTCGGCCGGAACGACGAATCGGGGCCGAAGACAAAAGCGATGCATCACACGCCGGAGGGAAACGATGCGCCGCCCGCGGGTGCGCAAACAAAAAGCCCGGCGTTTCCGCCGGGCTTGAAAAAACCTTGAAAACGGTGCGGCGCTCAGGCCGCCTCTTCCTCGACGTCGGCGGCTTCGTCGCCGGCCTTGGCCGGGCCGCGGCGCGGGCCCTTGGCGAGCGCGGCCTCAATCTCCTTCACCGCTTCCGTCTCGGTGATGTGCTGCACCGCCGAGATTTCGCGCGACAGCCGGTCGAGCGCCGCCTCGTAGAGCTGGCGTTCGCTGTAGGACTGTTCGGGCTGCGTCTCCGACCGGTAGAGATCGCGCACCACTTCAGCGATGGCGACGATGTCGCCGGAATTGATCTTGGCTTCGTATTCCTGCGCGCGGCGCGACCACATGGTGCGCTTGATGCGCGCGCGACCCTTCAGCGTCTCGAGCGCCTTCTTGACCAGCGCCGGCTCGGCCAGCTTGCGCATGCCGACGGACGCGATCTTGGCGGTCGGCACCCGCAGCGTCATCTTGTCTTTCACGAAATTGATCACGAACAGTTCGAGCTTGGCGCCCGCGACCTCCTGCTCCTCGATCGCCAGGATCTGGCCGACGCCGTGAGCCGGGTAAACAATGTATTCGTTGGTCTTGAAGCCCTGACGTTGGGTCGTCTTCTTGCTGGTAGTCATTCCAGAGGTCGCTCCTTCACCGGCCGGTTTCGGTCGGCTCGTTGTCTTGGCTACGGGAGCCCCACGGCCGGAAAGCCGCGAGACCTGCGATGTCCGCCGACCGGCGGCAGAGGCCGTTTTGGTCCGGCGGCCGGCGCCGGAGCCCTGGGACTTGCCACGCCGGTTCGCACCGGCACTCTTCTTCGATCGATGACGCGATTTTTCAGCCACTGCTCGCGCGTGGAAACTCTCACGCCCTTCTATTTGACGGTTCCCTCCGGAACGGGCCCGAAAAAATAGGCTCCCCGCGGGGAGCGCTCCGGTTATGTCGTTCCAGTGCAACCTATATATCACATTTTCCGCAAAAATCAATGTGTTAAGGGCGCACGGGAGCCCTGCTCCGGCCCCGCTCACGCCCTTTTGCACCGGGCAGTTAAAAACCCCCGGATTTCAGGCCTTCAATTGCGCCTTCCGGGTTCATCAATCGCCGGCCGGCCGGTCACCGGCCCCCGGCTGGGCTTCAGTCGCCGGTCCCCGGCTTGGATGAAAAATGCTTCTCGAACTTGTCCGGCACGCCGTCCCATTCCTTGGCGTCGGGCGGCGTCTCCTTCTTGGCCGTGATATTGGGCCAGGTCTTCGAATATTCGGCGTTCAGCGCTAGCCACTTTTCGGAACCCGGTTCGGTGTCGGGCTTGATCGCCTCGGCCGGACATTCGGGTTCACACACGCCGCAATCGATGCACTCGTCCGGATGGATGACCAGCATATTCTCGCCCTCGTAGAAACAGTCCACGGGGCAGACTTCCACGCAGTCCATGTACTTGCACTTGATGCAGTTCTCGTTGACGACGTAAGTCATTCTGACAATCCGGACGCTGGTCCCGCAAAGGACGAGTACGCACGCATAGTGGGGAAGCCGCGCTCCCTAACGCAAGGCAAGGGGTTGCGCAAGCGACGGCCCGGCCGGCAGCGGACGAACCGCGATTCCACATATATGGCCTGCGTGCCACCTGCGCGTTTACCGGTCATTGTAATCGGTCAATTTTTCCAGTGCCCGCCGCTCGCGCTTGGTCGGCCGGCCGGCGCCCGCCGCGCGCTGAAAGGCAGGCGGCGCGGCGTCCGCGCCCTTGGCCGCTGCGGCCGGAACCGGCGTCAGATCCTCGTACAAAGCCGCCGCATCGCGTGCGGAACCGCGCCGCTCGCAGAAGCCGACAACCTTGAGGATACGCACGCGATCCAGTGCAAGGGTAAGAACGTCGCCGGCCCGCACAAGCTTGCTCGCCGCCGTGATCCGCGCACCGTTGACGCGCACGCAACCCTGATCTGCAAGCGCCGCGGCCGCGGTGCGGGTGCGCACCGCGCGCGCATGCCAGAGCCATTTGTCGATGCGTTGACGGTCCAGGGTCGCGCGCAGCCGCCGGGGCGGCCTCCCTCAGGGCTCCTTGCCGCCGCTTTCCAGCTGGGCCTTGAGCGCGGCGAGCTTGGCGAACGGAGAATTGGGATCGGGCTGCCGCTCCGGCCGCTCGCGACGCTCCTCGAAGCGGGGCTTGCCGTGACCGTGCCGCGGCGGACGCCCGCCCTCGGCGCGGTGCGGACGCTCGTGACGTTCATGCGAACGCTCGTGACGCTCCGCGCGCT
>JABARS010000006.1:0-10883 GCA_019187085.1 Pseudorhodoplanes sp.
AACCCGGCGGTCGCAGCGCGCTCGGCAAGATCAAGGCGGGCAAATTCGAAATTGTCGAACTTGCGCAGTTCCGCGAGCCGCGCCTCCTTCAGCCGCGTGTCATAATACGGGCTCAGATTGTCAACGCCGACCACCGCGCGTCCGTTAGCCAGCAATCGACGCGATACATGAAATCCGATGAACCCGGCGGCGCCGGTGACAAGAACGTGATTATCAGCCATCGCTCGATGTTCGTCCCATCACAAGCGCCAAAGATCGATGCCCGCCGGCTTGCTGGTACGATCGAGAACGGATTTGACGTCAAATACCAATCCCTTCCCATCCTTGAGCAGGCGCTTCATCAGCGTCCAGCCGGCGGCGACGAAATCGTTATGCGCCACGGCGAAAATGACCGCGTCCGCGGGCGCGAGCGCATCCAGCGGCGACAGGACCAGGTCGTATTCGTGTTTTGCCTCTGCCGGATCGGCCAGCGGATCGTGCACCTGCACGCGCACACCCGACGCCCGCAACTCGCGCACGATGTCGACTACCTTCGAGTTGCGCGTATCGGGCACATTTTCCTTGAACGTAAGCCCGAGGATCGTTGCCATTGCCTGCGTCCGGCCGGCGCGGAACAAGTCGCGCACGCACTCGCGCGCGATGCGCATTCCGACATCGTCGTTGATGCGACGGCCCGACAGGATCACCTCGGGGTGATATCCTACCTTTTCCGCCCGATGCGTCAGGTAATAGGGATCGACCCCGATGCAGTGCCCGCCGACCAGACCGGGATAAAACTTCAGGAAATTCCACTTCGTTCCGGCGGCTGCGAGCACGTCCCCGGTATCGATCCCCAATCGATGGCAGATCGCGGACAATTCGTTCATGAACGCGATATTGAGGTCGCGCTGGGTATTCTCGATGACCTTGGCCGCCTCGGCGACACGGATCGAGGGCGCCTGATGAACGCCGGCCTTGACTACCGAACCATAGACATTTGCGACGATTTCAAGCGTCCGCTCGTCCTGCCCGGATACGACTTTCATGATCGTTTCGAAACGATGCTGCCTATCGCCCGGATTGATGCGCTCGGGTGAATAGCCGACCGTAAAATCAGAACCAGCCTTCAAACCGGAAACGCGCTCCAGGATCGGCGCACAATCTTCCTCGATGCATCCGGGATAAACGGTCGATTCGTAGACCACGATGTCGCCGCGCTTGAGAACGCGGCCAACTACGTCCGATGCGCTCATCAGCGCCCGCAAGTCCGGACGGCGCGCGGCATCGATCGGTGTCGGCACCGTGACGATGTAAAAATCCGAGCCGGCCAGCGCCCGCGAATCGCTTTCATAGCGCAGCGACGGTTGCGCGAGCTCGCCGGGCTCGACTTCACGGGTGCGGTCGCGGCCGGCCCGCAGCTCATCGATGCGCGCGTGATCGATATCGAACCCGACAACCGCGGTCCCGGTCCGCGCAAAGGCGATCGCAACCGGCAGACCGACATATCCGAGGCCGATCACCGCAATTTTACGTCCGTGCTGCACCGACAATCCTTCCCCAGCTCCCGGCCCGCGCCTGTTTAGCCGCGGGCGGCGGGTTGCCGCAATAGGCCGCCGGAACGGCTGAGCAGCTGGTCATAGAGCGCGACGGTCTGAGCCCCGATTTGCCGACTGGAAAACTCCGCCTCTACCAGTTCTCGCCCAGCTTTGCCAAAAGTGCATCTTAACGCTGGATCGGCGGCAAGCGTTGCAATCGCGTCCGCCAGCGCCTGCGGGTCGTTGGGTGGCACCAGGATGGCGTTTTGCCCGGCACGGGCAATTTCGCGGCAACCGGGCACATCGGTGGCCACAATCGGCCGGCCGTAGGCGGCCGCCTCAAGGAGGCTCTTCGGCAGGCCCTCTCGCCGTGATGGCAGGACCGCGACATGCGCCCGCTGCCACACCTGGCGGATATCGCTGACATGTCCCAGCAATTCGAGTCCCGGCACCTGCTTCCAGGTCTCGATTTCCGATTCAGGGATGGAGCTCGGATTAGCCGGGTCGCGATCCCCCGCAATCAGGAAGAGGATGTCCTTCCCTTGGGCGGCCAGCAGGCACCGCGCGGCGACGAAGTCGCGGACGCCCTTGTCGTCCAGAAGCCGCGCAACCAGGGCTGCCGTCACCGGGCCCTCTGGCTCGGCCAGCGGAATCAGTGTCTGCGTATCGACGCCCGAGCCTGGCACGAGGAAGACCCGATCCGCGGCAACGCCAAGCCGCATTATGGCCGCTCGGTCATCGGGGTTCTGCACCAGCACGGCAGCCGTCGGCCGATTGAGCATGAACCGCAGCAGCCAGGACAGGATCGTGCGCAGGAACAACGCCTTTACCGTCCGCCCCGTAAACCCGAAACCAAGTCCCGCCATCGCGTTAAGGCGCGCTGGCGGCAGCCCCGCCGCGGCGAAGGAACCGATCACGGACGGCTGCAGGGCAACGTGATGGACGAGGTCAGGTCCGAGCGAACGATAAAGGCGTCGCACCTGGCGAACGATCCGGAACACATGCCAAGGATTAAGGCTGCCGCGTCTCCAGTCGAGCGGATGCAGACGAAAGCCTTCGCGCTCGATCGCCTCCGCGCCGGTCCCGACGTGTGTGGCAACATGGACGCGGTATCCGGCATCGCGCGCCGCGCGGGCCATCGGTAGCCGATGCGACAGAAAATACCAGTCCTCGGTGACGAGATAGACCAGAACGGGCGCGCGGGGGGGGCGCGGCCCCGGGCCGGCCGAACCGGTATGCGCATCGATGACGTGCATGGTCATGGCGGGGCGGTCCTGGCTAGGCTGTCACGGCCTTGGCGGATTCGGAGAAAACGCTTGACGGGATTAGCTCTACATTGTTCCAGTCGCCGGCACCAATGCGGCTGCGCACAGAATTTGCTGATGCCGCGGCAATTTAGACATGCTCGAGCAACCCAACCTGAACCCCGTCGACCGCAGCACGACCGTCACGGCGCATGGCGCTGACGGCGCGGCGTCCACGCCGCAGCGGACCCTCGGGGCGCGCCGGCTCGTGGAATTCGGCGCCACCCTGATCGTGGGCGCGGGCATTCTTGCCGCAACGCTTTATTTCGTCGATCTCAATGCGGTCATCGGCGGACTGCGCAAGGTGGGTTATGCCGCTGCCGCGCTGGCGGGGGTGATGGCGCTGACACAGGTCGCGATCTGCGCCTACCGCTGGCAGCTCATTACACGCGAAACCGGCGGACCGCTGCGCTGGCAGGACACGTTCCTCGGCTATCTCGAAGCGACGTTTGTCAATGCGTTCCTGCCGACGTTGATTGCCAGCGACGGCGTGCGGGTGCTGCGCGCAATCAATAGCGGTGCCAGCGCCATGAACGGCTTTGTCGGCGTCATCACCGACCGGATCGTGGCCTTGTGCGGCCTCGCCGTCGCTGCGGCTTCCGGTGTGTTTTTTTTACCGGGTACGGCTGACAATCCGGTTCTCGTTCTGGCGATCGTCGGCATTTTGCCGGCTTTCATCGTCGGTATCATCGTTCTCGACATCATCGGACGGATTTTTGTGCCATTATCCCATTGGCGCATCGTGCGCCCCTTCCTCGAGCTCGCTTCCCACGTGCGCCGTCTGCGCCAGATGCCGCGGCTAACGATCCAGGTCGTCGCCATTTCCGTACTCGGCCATATGTTTTGCGCCGCCGCATTCTTCATCCTCGCCACGCAGCTCGGCATCGACGTCGGTTATTGGGCGATGTTTGCGCTATCGGCCCCCATTCTCGTTTATGCCGCGGTCCCGATTTCGATCGGCGGCTGGGGCGTTCGCGAAGCGGTGACGGCGGCGCTGTTCGGTCTCGTCGGCATCGCGCCCGCGACCGCGGTTGCGTTGGCGATTGCATTCGGCCTGCTGATGTCCGCGGTCGGTATCGTTTGTGGCGGACTTGCGCTGCTCGTCGCACTACGCCGGCGGACGCCGGCATTTGGAAACCAGGCCACGCCATGAATCATCCGCTGCCCGGCTTTGCGCCCGACAAATCCGACCGCGCGACCGCGCGCAAAGCCGCGATCTTCGAACATGCCAACCGCATCGCCGGCGAGCGGCTGCAATGGATTGCGCGAAACAGCGCCTACTACGAAGATGACCGGCACTTCATGCGCTTTCTGGTCCCGAAGCGGCTGCGCGTGCTCGATCTCGGATGCGGGACCGGCGACCTGCTCGCCGCGCTGGCGCCGACTTATGGCGTCGGTATCGACCTCTCGCCCAACATGGTTGCGCAAGCCCAGCGGCTGCATCCCGGAATCGAATTCCAGATCGGCGATATCGAAGATCCCGCCGTCATTGATCGCCAGCAGGGGCCGTTCGATTACATCGTCATGTCCGACACCATCGGCATGCTCGACGATATCGAAATTGCGCTCTCCCGGCTGCATACGCTTTGCACGCCGGATACGCGGGTGATCATCGCCTATTATTCGCATCTGTGGGAGCCGGTGTTGCGGCTGGCCGAATGGCTCGGCTTGAAGATGCCGCAGCCGCCGGTCAATTATCTGAGCACCACCGACTTTCTGAACATTCTCGAGCTGGCGGATTTCGAGCCGGTCAAGATCGAATACCGGCAACTGGTGCCGCGCCGCCTGTTCGGCCTTGGGCGGCTGGTCAACCGGTTCCTGGCGCCAATTCCGGGCTTGCGTCGGCTCTGCCTGCGCAATTACCTCGTATTGCGGTCGCGGAAGGTCGCTCGCCCGCAGGAACGTTCGGTGAGCGTGATCGTGCCCTGCCGCAACGAACGCGGCAACATCGAGTCGGCGGTGAGGCGTCTTCCCCGCTTCGGCAGCAGCCAGGAAATCGTATTCGTCGAAGGCAATTCGAGCGACGGAACCTATGAGGAATGCCTGCGGGTCCAGAAAGCCTATGCCGCGACTCACAGGATCAAGGTGCTGCAGCAGGACGGCAAGGGAAAGGGTGACGCGGTGCGCAAGGCGCTTGCCCATGCCGAGGGCGACGTTCTGATGATTCTCGATGCCGATCTTACCATGCCGCCCGAGGCGTTGCCGAAATTCTACGCCGCGCTCGTGAGCGGAAAGGGCGAAATGGTCAACGGGTCGCGCCTGGTCTATCCGATGGAGGATGCGGCGATGCGGCCGCTCAACTTCGTCGCCAATCGCTTCTTTGCCAGCGTGTTCAGCTACCTGGTCAACCAGCGCTTCACCGACACCCTGTGCGGAACCAAAGCGCTGTCGCGTCACCACTATGACGCGATCGCCACCGGCCGCGACTATTTCGGCGAGTTCGATCCATTCGGCGATTTCGACCTGATTTTCGGCGCCGCCAAGCAGAACCTCAAAATCATCGAAGTGCCGATCCATTACGGCGCCCGGACCTATGGCGAAACCAATATTTCGCGGTTTCGCGACGGTTTCCTGCTGCTTCGCATGGTCGGTTTCGCATTCATGAAGCTGAAGGCGCTCTGAACACGCCCGGAGATTGCGAGGTGGACGGAGCGACGAATTACCGCGAGATCTGGAACGCAAAGCAGGTCTTGCGAGAAATCTATGGCGACATTTACCGCCGCATGGTGACCTCGCTGGCGCCCGGCCTGACGCTCGAAGTCGGCGGCGGATCGGGGAATTTCAAATCCTTTGCCCCGGCCACCGTCAGTACCGATATCGTCTCCGCACCCTGGATCGACGTTACCTGCGACGCCCAGCGCCTGCCATTTGCGGATGCGACTTTTGCGAACGTCGTCATGGTCGATGTCCTGCACCATATTGAATTTCCAGTCCGCGCCCTGAAGGAATTTCACCGCGTTCTTCAGCCGCGCGGGCGGCTCGTCATGTGTGAACCGGCGATCACGCCGGCGAGTTGGATTTTCTACAAGCTGCTCCACCCCGAACCGGTCGACATGTCCGCCGACCCCCTGCAGGAGGGTACCATTTCCCCCGACAAGGACCCTTTTGATTCCAATCAGGCGATTCCGACTTTGCTCACGGGCCGCGACCGCCGGCGCCTTGCGCGGATAGTGCCCGGCCTTGTGCTCGCGCGCCTGGAGAAATTTTCGTTTGTCGCCTATCCGTTATCGGGCGGCTTTCGCCCATGGTCGCTCATTCCGGCTTTCGCCGTCAAGCCTTTGCTCGAAGCCGAATGGATGGCGCGCCGGTTACTGGGGCCGCTTGCTGCATTTCGCCTGCTTGCCGAGTATCGGAAAGTCCATTAAGTCGCCACGATCATCCGGACGGCCATGAGCGTATCACGCACGCTGCTTGTTAGAATTTTTATATCGGCGCTGCTGGTCCGGTGGGCCTATGCATTTGGCGTTTATGCCGTGATGGGCGATCCCGGCCTGATGGGCACGGACTCAATTTCATTTTATGCCATTGCCAAGAACTTTGCTCTCGAATTGAGACGCGGCGATGTATCCGGCTGGCACTGGCTCAGCGCGGACTTGCAGTTGATGCCATTCTATTCGTGGCTGCTGACCCTCTGCGTTCTGCTGGCAGGCGCTTACGGTTCGATCGCCTATGTATTGATCCAGGGCCTGTTCGATTCCGGCACTTGCGTCCTCATCTATCTGACCGCCGCCGCGATCGCCGAGCGCTACGCGCTGCCAGCGGCAATCTTTGCGATCATAAACCCGACGCAGATCGTGGTGAGCGGGCTCATCTACCATGACACGCCGTTTGTGTTCTTTGCCGCGCTTTTTCTGCTCGCCTCGGTATTGTGGTTGCGAAAGCCGTCATGGACGCTTGCATTCGTCATCGGCCTCGCACTCGGCGGCGGCGCATTGTTCCGCATCCTGGTCGGTCTCTGGCTGCCCGTCCAATTCGGGCTGCTGCTGATCGGCGCTCTGGTTCTCGGAAACCTGCGTTGGCGGACTGTCGGCCAGATCGCATCCGCCGCCGCAATCGCCTGTCTGCTGATCTTGCCGGTTTTCCTTCGCAACGGGCTCCAGTACGGCGCCTGGATGTTGACCGCCCAAGGCGGCACGCATCTGGCGATCTGGGTGGTGCCGCTCGTGCAAGAAGCCAAAGACGGCACTTTGTGGGAAAAGACCGCCGCCGACATACAGCACCGCGCAGCCGAGCGTTTCGGGCCACCGCCTGCCAATCCATTCGAAGCGTCACGCCAGCTCGAAATTGTCGGCCGCGAAGCCTTGCGCGAGCTTGGCGTGCTCGCAGTCGCAAGGGCATGGCTCAACGGCGCCGCGGTTAATCTGGGCTCGCCCGCCGTCGTCCTCTCGCCGCCGATTGCCTCCCTGCCGCGTACCGGATTCTACGGAACGCCCGGCGCCTCGTTCCCGGAGAAGGTGTTCAACTTCCTGTTCCACTCCGACAACGCGCGTTATGCGCAATGGCTACTCGCCGGAATTATCGGCGTCGTTGCGATGCGGCTCATTCAGTTGATCGGACTCTGGACCGCCTTGCGCGCGGGCGCCGACCGCATCGGCCTTGCGCTGCTCGCGGTCTGGGTCTGTTACATTCTGGCCGTCAGCGGTCCGGTCGGCTCGCCGAAATACCGCCTGCCGATCGAGCCTCCGCTGATGGTTCTTGCCGGCGCCGGCTGGCACGGCCTGCGCACCATCCGGCGGCCGCCAGGCGCCTGACCCGCAGTCAGGCAACGTTGTCGAGATACCAGCGATAGGTCGCGCGCAAGCCGTCCTCAAGCACGGTGCGCGGACGCCATCCCATGGCGTGCAACTTTCCGGAATCGAGCAGCTTGCGCGGCGTACCATCCGGCCGCGCCGGGTCGAACCGCAACCGGCTTTCCACGCCGACCACACGCGCAATCGTTTCGGCCAGCGAGCGGATGGAAATGTCTTCGCCGACGCCGATATTGACGTGCTCCTCGTCGGAATAATTCTTCATCAGGAAGACCAGCGCATCGGCGAGATCATCAACATACATGAGTTCGCGCAACGGCTTTCCGGTGCCCCAGACCACGATTTCGCCGTGGCCCTGCTGCTTCACCGCGTGCGCCTTGGCCATCAAGGCCGGCACGACATGGCTCGATTCCAAAT
Organism: Pseudorhodoplanes sp.; assembly: GCA_019187085.1. Lineage (GTDB taxonomy): Bacteria > Pseudomonadota > Alphaproteobacteria > Rhizobiales > Xanthobacteraceae > Pseudorhodoplanes. The sequence goes on from JABARS010000006.1 coordinate 7,984, forward strand.
CAAAATTATCAGCCGGACCATACAGATTCGTCGGCATGGCGGAAATGAAATCGCAGCTGTACTGCCGCCGGTAGGCGCGACATAGCATGATGCCGGCGATCTTGGCGACCGCGTACCACTGGTTGGTCGGCTCCAGCGGTCCGGTCAGCAGGGCGTCTTCGCGCATCGGCTGATCGGCGAGCCGCGGATAGATACAGGACGAGCCGAGAAACAGGAGCTTTTCGACGCCGACGCGGCGCGCGGTCTCGATCACGTTCGTCTCGATTACGAGGTTGTCGTAAATAAAATCCGCCGGGCGCGAGTCGTTGGCAACGATCCCGCCCACCGTCGCCGCTGCGACGAACACGGCATCCGGCTCATGCGAGCCCATCCAGCGCTCGACCTCGTCCTGCCGGCGCAGGTCCGCTTGCGCACGGTCGGCGACCAGAATGGTGCATCCCTCGGACTGCAGCCGCCGAACCAGCGCGCTGCCGACCATTCCCCGATGGCCGGCAACCCAGACGCGTTTGCCGGTCAGCGGAAAACGCGTATCGGTCATGCGCCCGCCGCCCCGGCGAGATTTTTCAGATCGCACATCACCATTTCGCGAACCAGTTCGTCGAAATTGACTTTGTGCCTCCAGCCCAATGCCCGGCGCGCCTTGGCGGGATCGCCGAGCAGCAGATCGACCTCGGTCGGCCGAAAATAGCGCGAATCAACTTCGACCAGAATCTCTCCATTCGCCGTATCGTATCCGACTTCTGCGATACCCTGGCCGCGCCAAGCCACTGTGCGCCCGATGACGCCAAACGCCTTTTCAATGAATTCGCGCACGGTGTGTGCTTCGCCCGTGGCCAGCACATAATCGTCGGGCCGTTGCTGCTGCAGGATCATCCACATGCCCTCGACATAGTCGCGCGCGTGGCCCCAGTCGCGCTTGGCGTCGAGATTGCCAATGTACAATTTATGCTGCTGTCCGACCTTGATCGCGGCGACCGCGCGCGACACTTTGCGCGTCACGAATGTCTCGCCGCGGATCGGGCTTTCATGGTTGAACAGGATGCCGTTCGATGCGTGGATGCCGTACGCTTCGCGGTAATTCACCGTGATCCAGTAGGCATAGAGCTTGGCGGCTGCGTAGGGACTGCGCGGCGCAAAGGGTGTGGTTTCGCGCTGGGGAACCTCGCCGGCATTGCCGTAGAGCTCGGAGGTCGAGGCCTGATAGAAGCGGACTCGGTTCTCCATCCGCAGGATACGGATCGCCTCCAGCAAGCGCAGCGTGCCGAGCGCGTCGGCATTGGCGGTGTATTCCGGGGTCTCGAAGCTCACCTGCACATGGCTTTGCGCCGCCAGATTGTAAATTTCGGTCGGCTGGGTTTCCTGAATGAGACGGATTAGGTTGGTGGCGTCCGTGAGATCACCGTAATGCAGCAGAAAATTCGTCTTCTCGAAATGCGGGTCGGCATACAGGTGATCGACGCGCTGGGTATTGAGCGAGGACGACCGGCGCTTGACGCCATGCACGACGTAGCCCTTGCCGAGCAGGAGTTCGGCAAGATAGGCACCGTCCTGCCCGGTGATGCCGGTAATCAATGCGACTTTCGACATTCAGAAACTCCGAGAAAGACGCCGGCTGCAAGGCAGCGGGAAAAGGTCTTAGCTGGCTTCAGATGAAATTCAACGTTCTGAATAAAGCGCGGCGAAGCAGTCGGCTATTTTGGTGAGGGTAAAATTCCGTTTGATCCATTCGCGTGCTTCAATACCACGCGCTTTGAATTGCTCCTGTTTCATATTTGCTAGCATATTCAGCTCTCGCGCAAGCACCGCAGGATTGCGTAAGGGTACGATAATTCCAACGTCGCCCACGATCAGACGGGCGTCACCAATATCGGTCGTAATCGGCACGAGGCCTGTACACATGCCCTCGGCAATCACATTCGAGAAGCCCTCGGCAAACACCGACGTCGATACGACAATATCCGCCGCGGCATACAGGCGTTGGACATCATTCCGTACACCAAGCGCGCGCACATTCGCCGGCAGCCGAAGGTTTTCTGTTCCAAGACCGACAACAAGCCCACGCAATACCGGCGTCATCGCCATCGCGCTTAGAAAACTCTCATGGTCTTTCATCGGATCCACGCGCCCAACGAAGATTGCGACGACAACATCCTCAGGCAAACCCAACTCTGCGCGGACTTGTGCACGAACCTGCGGATCTGGCTTGAACTTATTTTCGTCGATACCGTTTGGAATGACGCTGCTGCGGCGCGGCCGATAACCTTTCGCAATATGAAAGTCGAGACCAGCGTGCGAGTTGGCCACGACGATATCCGGAATACGAGAGAGACGAGCATTAAGCCACACGATCGCGCCATATCCGCCTTGGTCGGTATTAGACGCCCGAATATTCCACAATAATTTCCGATATTTGTGACCCGGAGCCAGCACGTGAGCTAGCGTCGCGAATAGATCACCGTGATACATCCAGCCCTGCAGGATGTCAGGTCGCGCGTGTTCCACGATCCTCTTGAGATGCAAGAGCGCGCCAGGCAATGAAATCATTGACCCAACATTAAGCGCCGTAACCGGCACGCCGTTTGCTTCCAGATCCGCGGCCTTTGTTCCACATCCCGTGACGCTGACGATTTGCTGGCTGAAGCCACGTGCTTTGAGCTCGACCGCAAGCCGCACGAGCATCGTCTCCGCCCCGCCCGTGCCGAGACCGCTGATTACATGCAGCAGGCGCATCACGACGTTCTGATATTCTTGAACATGGAAATATACTGCTCAGCGATAATGCTGGCTTCAAATTTTTCGGCATCGCGAAAAGCTTGCTCTACAATGGTGTTGTTGTCGCGCTCCAGGATGACAGATAATAATTTTGAAAATGCTGTCTCGTCGCCTTGTGCGACGAGGTA
>JABARS010000006.1:10893-353951 GCA_019187085.1 Pseudorhodoplanes sp.
GTTGACGCCATCCCTTATAATGTCGCGAGGGCCATAGGGACAATCGAAAGCGACAACAGGAAGGCGCGCCGCCATAGCTTCGACAATCACGTGGCCAAATCCTTCCCAACGCGACGGGAGCGCAAAAACGTCCGCATGTGCGAGCCAACGCGCTGGATCAGGTACGTATCCAGGCATCAAGAGGCGACCCGAGAATCCCCTTTCCTGCGCGATCCGCATGAGAACTTTACGCTCGTCACCTTCTCCAAGCAAAACAAGATCGACATCCTTGCGATTCATCGTTGATACTATACGAATCAATGTGTCAAAGCCTTTCTGACGTGTCAGACGGCCAATACCAATTATTGCAGGACCGCGCTTGGGCCACGGCGATGCTTCCTGTCGCGCCGAGTCCACCGCCGCGCGTAGGTTGAATACTTCGACAGGATTATGAATTGTAACAATCTGACGATCCGGAATGCGATAGAGCGATTGCAACTCCCCCCGTACACCGGCTGATAACGCCACAACACGGTCTGCATTACGGTATGCGGCACCAATGAGCCACTTCCGTAATATGCTAAGGTCCGCACGCGCATTGTGACTGTTAGTTTCTCGCAGGACGAGACTTGCTCCGCTCCGGCTGGTGGTGTGAGCAATCCAGGCAACTATGTTCGCGTCAACCATCGAAGCGAAAACTATATCAGGCTTGGTTTTCGCAATCTGCCTCGCAAGTGGAAGAATGGCTGTTGCCGTGCGGCGGCAACCCAAATCAACTAACAAGAGCTTGCTCTGATCGAGCCAAGCCAAAGCTGGTCCCTGCGCGCGCGCCGAAACCAATAGTACCTCATGCCTCTTGGAGAACTTGTTGGCCAGATTGACCAACGTTCGCTGGGCACCGCCGAGACCAAGTTCCGGGAGAAAGATTAGAATTTTCATGCGTGGATCCGACGCAGGCCTATGCGCGGTTGAGACAGCTTCTTGACCCTCGCAATCGCAATGGTTAGATGGCAACTCTCAAGTAATTTACCTGGGTGCTTTATCCGATGAGCTATCGTGGAAAATCGGTTTTCATTACCGGCGCGGATGGATTTATCGGGTCACACCTCGCGGAAGCGCTCGTACGCGATGGCGCAAGAGTGACAGCGCTCGCATTGTATCAGGGCCTTGATCAATTTGGCTGGCTTGATGACCTTCCAGAGGACATCCGCTCTACTATCCGCAGGGTACGTGGTGACATTCGCGACAGTACGATGATGTTGCGATTGACTGAGAATGTCGATATCATTTTTCACCTCGCTGCACTGATCGCCATACCCCATTCTTTCGATGCGCCGTTGTCTTACATAGAGGTAAATGTTGAGGGCACAGGAAACATTTTAGAGGCGGCACGCATACACGGCACGCCGCGGCTCATTCATACCTCAACGAGTGAGGTTTATGGCACCGCCCAAGTCGTCCCGATCTCCGAGCAGCATCCTCTTGTTGCGCAGTCCCCATATGCCGCAAGCAAGATCGCCGCGGACAAACTCGCGGAATCTTACGCACTTTCATTCGATACACCTGTCGCGGTCTTGCGCCCCTTCAATACTTACGGCCCGCGGCAAAGCGAGCGTGCCGTGATTTCGAGCACAATCAGGCAGGCTCTCGACCCAAATTGCGAGGCAATACAGCTCGGAGACACCTCCACTATTCGAGATTTCAACTATGTCGCCGATACAGTTGAGGCCTTCCTGGCGATTGGCATCGTGCCGGCCATCGAGTTTGGCCACGCGTACAATGCGGGATCCGGGGTTGGCATAACAATCGAAAAAATGGTGGATCTCGTCAGCAAGATTACCGGCACCAACAAGCCGGTAAGGGCTGAGTCAAGCCGAATGCGTCCTGCCAATGCCGAAGTCCGCGAGTTGATCGCGGACTCTCAGCAATTTGCCGGCGCGACTGGGTGGCATCCACGCTTTGATTTGGAGAAAGGTCTTGAGCAGACCGTGAGTTGGTGGCGCAACCGTGTTGTAAAGGGCCAAATGCGCGCGGATACTGCCTATATTCGCTGAATTTGCGATTTTAGCCAACTGGTGCAAGCTTGCCTTCCATCTGCCGATACCGTTCCTGAGTGCGCGGACATACAAGATCGGGACCTAGCCTTTCTCCGGCTCGACTCATCCAACCAACCCACCGCGCAGGTACCCCAGTCACGAGCGAATAGGCAAGCACGTCTTGGGTAACGACAGCGCCCGCACCAACGAAGGCGTATTCACCGATCGTTACTCCACAGACTATGGTCGCGTTTGCGCCGATCGTTGCTCCCTGCTTTACGAGCGTTTTTCGAAACTCATGCCTTCGGCTGATGTGCGCCCGTGGATTCAGGACGTTTGTGAATACGCAACTTGGTCCACAAAACACGTCCTGCTCCAAAGTCACCCCGTCATAAATCGATACATTGTTCTGGATTTTGCATCCATCGCCGATATGAACGTTCGGCCCGACCATCACCGATTGGCCCAGGCTAACATTGCGGCCGATCACGCTGCCCGGCAGAACATGAGAAAAATGCCAGATCTTGCTGCCTTCTCCAATCACTACATTCTCGTCGACGCAGACGGTTTCGTGCAGCGTCACACCAGGAAAGCGCACCCGTTCAACGGACTTTTCACTCATCGGCGCACAGTCTCAATGAGGCGATGCCGTTCACCGCGCGCCAACTGCTCTGCCTGAGTCCGCAGTGTGGAGACAATTTCAATCGATGGACGAACATCGGAGATCGTGTAACCACGACCGGCCATAATTTCGCGGTAGCTTTCGGTGTGAAGGTCTGTGAAGCCTTCGGAAAATTCTATCTCCTCTCCGTCCATCGTGATCGAACGCCATGTTGTCTGTCCCGGCTTGCAAGATGGCGGCAGATCACTTCGGTCGACGGAAAGGAACCAACGGACGCGCGCGCGCTCCAGCTCCAGATAGCCAGCCGATCGAGAAGACGTGCGCAAGTGAAGGACATTTTCTCTGACAGCACCAAAAATGAAAACAAGCATATCGAAGAAATGGACGCCGATATTTGTCGCAACACCGCCAGACTTATTCTCGTCGCCTTTCCAAGACACGTGGTACCAACTGCCCCTCGACGTAATGTAGGTGAGATCAATGTCGTGCATCCGACGATCGCTCTGGACACTTTCTCTTAGAGCACGAATCGCCGGATGCAGACGAAGCTGCAAGATTGTGTGCACATTCTTATGCGTTCGCTCCGCCATCTCCTCAAGCCCGTCCAGATTCCACGGATTCAGAACAAGCGGCTTTTCACAAATGGCGTGTGCACCCGACCGCAAAGCGAACCGCACATGTGCATCGTGAAGATAATTCGGTGAGCAAATCGAAATATAGTCTATTGGCTCGCCCATTCTGCGCAGCTTGTCGAGATGCCGATCAAACCGCTCAAACTCGATGAAGAAACGCGCGTCCGGGAAATAGCTATCGAGGACGCCAACGGAGTCCTTCGGATCGAAAGCAACCTTCAGATCGCCGCCAGAATCCCGGATGGCACGCATGTGCCTTGGGGCGACATAGCCGGCAGCTCCGATCAGAGCAAAGTTATGCTTGGACATTGAGACGATCGGGACAGACAGTCAGAGGCCCGCGGGTGGTGAAGTACAGATCAAGGACAAAAGAACATACTATGAACATTAGCAATAGTAACCTCCTGATTTGTTTGCGCACTGAAACCCGTGACGAGCCTTTTAAGTTCATGCTATGAACACAGCACCGAAATCATATTCGATCCAGCCATGCATGACCCACCGCCCATTTCGATCAGAAAGGCTTCATCCGACGATGAAATCCTGTTGGGCGTCTTGACTGCCATTGAACGCGACGCAAACACCTCGCAGCGCAACATCTCTAACGAGATTGGCGTCGCATTGGGACTTGCGAATGCATACCTCAAACGTTGTGTTCGGAAGGGATTGATCAAAGTCCAGCAAGTCCCGCGGCGTCGATATGCATACTATTTGACGCCGCAAGGCTTTGCCGAGAAAGCGCGTCTGACCGGCCAGTATTTGACCGCGTCTTTTACATTTTTCCGGCGCGCGCGAGAGCAGCTGTCAACCGTCATTGCGCAATGTGAACGTCAGGGCCAAAAGCAGATCGCGATCGCGGGCGTATCCGACCTTGCTGAGGTCGCCATTCTATGCGCACAGGACCGTGGGCTGAAATTTGTCGCAATGATTGACGCATCATACGCGGCCAAATTGTTTCACGGAGTTCCAGTCGTTGCCGCCGCGCGCGAGGTGCCCGCAATCGAAACCGTCATTGTGACCGCGCTTGATGATCCGGCATCGGTATTCCAGATCCTGGAAGCCGAACTCGGCAAAGGCCGCGTCCTGGCTCCGCCGTTGTTGCGTCTTGTAGCGCCACAAGCAGCCGCGCCGTCAACTGTATAGGCCACCGAATGATCACCTGGTTTGCCGTTTACACTCAGCCTCGCAAGGAAGATATGGCCCGCGAACATCTTCAGCGCCAGAACTTCGAGGTGTTTTATCCTCGCTACCTTAAAAAGCGCAGTCACGCTCGGAAAGTCGAGATGGTTCCAGCACCGCTGTTTCCCCGCTATCTGTTCGTTTCTTTCGATCCGAGCGTCGCCGGTTGGCACTGTGTGCGATCAACACGGGGCGTCGTTCGCATTGTGGGCAACAACGACCCTACGGTAGTACCCGATCAGATCATCGACAATATTCGAGCTCGTGCCGGTGACGACGGTTACGTCGTTTTAGCCCGTCAGACTGAAATTTCGCGTGGAGCCCGCATCCGCATCAATTCCGGCCCTTTTTCCGAGTGCGACGCCATTTTTGAAGCAAACCACGATAACGATCGTGTGGTGGCGCTGCTCTCATTGCTCGGCCGTGAAGTTCGGATAAAGCTCCCAATTCAGGCTGTCGTACCTGCTGAACTTTGATAAGCTCTTTCATGCTGGCGCGCCGCATCAGCAATCTCTGCATGGTTCTTCGCCAACGCGATTTTCTCAAGCATATCGATCTCACGCCGAACCCGTTCGTGCCACGAACACAGAAAGCGCTCTGCAGCCGCAGCTATTCGCGCCGCACGTCGCTTACGTTCGCCTTCATCCGAGTGCAATAGCAAGATTGCATTTGCCAGAGCCTCCGTGTCACTGGCGGACGGAATACGGATAATCGTATCGGGCGGCATTAACCCGTCCGTTGCAACATCGACGCCGATATCCGATTGAGACTGCGGAATGATCATTGGCTTGCCGATCCGCATGGCCTCGAGATTCGCATTACTAAGATTACCAAGCTTGTTCAGGGATACATAAACATCAGCTCTAGCGAAAGCTCCTCCAATCTGATCATGCGGAAGCTTGTCGATTTGAGTCAGCGCATTACCAGCGCCGGCCGCGGCAAACGCTAACCTGACATATTCAGCAAGCGAGCCTGAACCAATCACCAAAGCACGCAACGCACCCGGCGCATGTTGCCACGCTTTGATGAATCCATCCGTGAACTCCCGGATCCCTTTCGCCGGTTCGAGCTTGCCTAGAAACATCACGATCGTCTTTGTTCTATCATCGGCAGGCAGGCGCGAGTCCGGGGTCTCAGCCCGTGTCGGTCGATCGACGCCATTTAACATGACAAGTCGAGGCACCGACGGATGCAAAGCTTTTTCAAGCCAGAGTTCAACGCCACTGCCGTCCTGCGAACATATGATCAAATCATATTTACGGCCATAGCACCATTTCAGCAATCGCTCACGAAAGGTGCGTCCCCGCAGCGCATCACGCATAATCGGATATACCCCCATGATGCGCAACACAATTCGGCAACGCGTAACAAGTGACAACCATGCCGCAACAAAAATATTTGCATGATCGATGTAAACCATGTCCGGCTGCACAACTCGGCAGCGCCGCCAGATGATCATTGCATGGGTGATTTCGCGCAAGACACCGCGGATCGATTTCATCCATGACGGAAATCGATTACGGCCTGCCAGGACGCGAATCGGGTGCCGCAGACCGTGTAGTTCTATGATACGATCCACTTTTTCGCTCCATGTCGACTGGACATCTTTCGCGGCCAACACAAATTCGACCGCAGCCGTCCGATCCAGGGCCTCAATGATTCGATAAATTGTCGGCACACCGGTAGGCTGCCAGATCCCACTTGTCAGACTCGACTGAAGCCCCGAAAAGAGGCGAGTGACATAAAGTATCTTCATATGTGGGGCTATTTTGCGATGTAGCCCTGGATCACCTTCAGGATAAGGCCGGCTGCGTCACCATTTCCGTATTCCGGCGGTGCAGCTGCCGGCTTTTCCATCGCTCTTTTCAAGCACTCGGCGATCCCCGATGCATCACCTGGCGCAAGCTGGTTCCATCCGGCCTCGATCGTTTCAAGCCACTCGGTCTCGTCTCTCAGCGTCACGCACGGCACGCGTGCGAACACGGCCTCCTTCTGCAGCCCGCCACTATCAGTTGCGACCAGCATGGCATCCAGCAACAAGCCGACCATGTTGCGATATGACTGCGGTGCCACCACTTTCACATTCGGCGGCACTGGTATTTCAAAACTGCTCAAGGCCGCTCGCGTCCGCGGATGCAGTGGCAACAGGACCGGGGTTTGCACACGCGCAAAGCCGCCAATGATGCTCGAAAGACGCTGCCTGTCCTCGGTATTCTCGGCACGATGAATGGTCGCGAGGATATAACTCTTGTGCTCCAAATCGAATTTCTGCGATGCGTTCCTGATCGCGCATTTCTTCTCGTGAAAGAATATGTCAAACATCACATCGCCGACCAGTTGCGCGTCCAATCGTCCTTCACGCGCAAGATTCTCGACACTTGTGAGCGTTGGACAAAGAAGCAGGTCTGACAGACGGTCGGTCACGACACGATTGACCTCTTCTGGCATGCCGCGACGATATGAACGCAATCCAGCTTCCACGTGGGCCAGCGGAATTGACGACTTCGCCGCCACAAGAGCCGCGGCCAACGTGGAATTGGTATCGCCGTAAACTAGCATGATATCGGGCCGCTCTAACGCAACGACCTCCTCGAGTCTCGTCATGATCGCGCCGGTTTGCGCCCCGTGACTGCCGCTACCAACACCAAGATAGTGCGCTGGCTCTGCGATGCCCAATTCGTCGAAAAACACCTGCGACATGTCCGCGTCGTAATGTTGCCCGGTGTGCACGAGGATCTCGCGCAACCCTGAGAACTCGTCGCTCCTGATCCTGCGTCCTACCACCGCGGCCTTTACGAATTGCGGGCGCGCACCGACAACCGTCAATATTTTTCTGATGCGCTGCGGTGTCACGACTTCGGTGCTCCGCGCCAATCTAGTCCGTGCCGCGAAAGATAGGACTCTGTGAACCAGGAGACGGCGTTGCGGAATCCACGCTGGTCCCGCACCACCTGTCGGTAGTTCAAATACGCGTAATTGCAGAGCACATCGCTACAATAGGCAAACAAGCGACGTTCGATCTCATGCCAGCATTTGCGGCCGAACGGCGCCGCAAGAAGCATCGTCAAAATCCGAACCGGTCGCAGCCAATTTGGTGTAACACGTCGCCGGTCATCGATACCGCTCCACACGCCGCCCCAATTCAAACGCTCCAAGGTCTTAACATAAAGCTTCTGGCGGAACTTATGTTCGAGCGGCAACTTGCGGAAAAACTCGACCAGCGGCTTCTCCCAAAGCGGTAGCCGCCACTCGACTCCAAGACACTCATAAGCGCGTTGACCACCCACAACATATTTCGATTGCCTGTTATCGTACTCGAGACATTCAAACAGTCCGTAAGCGCCATAACCAGGGTTCGAAGGTGCTTCTACCAAACGAAGTTGTTCGGACATCTTTTCATACAGTTTGGCTATGTTCTCAGCTGTTCGTGCTGAACTCCAAAGAGAATAGTGCTTGTCAATCGTTGCATCGAAGACAGCGGCCCACCCTCTCGAATCTGGTTTGCCAGCCACCAACGATTCTGGAATATGATTTCCGGCGATAAAGTCGCCGCTTTGCCCATTAACAATGACGGCGTCGCGCGGCGCCCAGCCGCTTTCCAGTAACGTCGAGACTGCAAAGAAATCCTGTTCAAAAGGAACCGCAGCAAAGCTATCACTGTCTCTGCGGTAGAGCGCGTGGCGGCCTCGCCCGATGATCAACCGCTGACTGCGTTGTGAATACGGAACAAAAGTCCACGGATAACCCAGGCGAGCGGCTATCTGTTCGCTGGCGCGCGCCTCGAAGTTTCCAGGCCGGCCATAGGCAAAACATTTCACTTGGCTGTAGTCGTATTCTCGCAGTGCTGAGGCAATCAAACGCGAATCGCGACCCGCACTGAGCGGCAACAATACCGTCCTGCCGTCCAACGAGCCTATGAGCCTTTCAAAGATTTGCCGCAACACCGCTTCTAACGCTTTAGAATAATCGATGTTGTCCGCCGTAGATTCCCACGCCGAGTAAATGTAATGGCGTCCGATGTGAACGTCGGCATTCTTGATAATTGCATACGAACCGGCCGCCAGCCACGTTACCGAGCGCGCCAGCGTCTCACCGCCAAGCGTGTATCCGGACATTGCCAAGGCCAGCGAAGCATTATGATTGATGTCTTCGAGCGGAATCCTGCCATCGGGAAAGCACTCTTTGCCACGATCCGTAACCAGGACCTCGCCGTCCCGCTTTATCAGCAATGGATAGCTGGCGATGTGATCGACCACCGCGATTACGATCGCCCCGCGTTTTACGACCGCGGCAAACAGGCCATCAATACTTATCAGAGCCTTTTGAAGTGCGTTCCGCTCCATCGGCAATGCATTCAAGAACGCCGCGGTCTCCTCCAGTGACAGCGACCGCGTTCCTTCATAGAGGCGTCCAGTAAACCAAATCTCGGCATCCGGACTCAGCAAACGTCGCCAACCGGCTTGCGCCGTCAGAGCCAGTTTGATCATGAACGCGGCGTTCCTGTCAGATACTCCTCTGCGAAGGTATCGGACATTGGTGCGTTATCGAGTGCACATCGTATGGCCGAGAAATCGGCTTGAGGACGATTCCACTCGTCAAAGGTCGCCGTTAAGATTGCGCAACGTCGCTCAAAATGCGCGCGAACCTTCTCGTTCCAGTTGGCCAATCCAATATCGACAAACAGAACTGGTTTTCTGGTACAAATCGCCTCCCATAAACTCGTCGTCGCCGGATAGTCAAAGACAAATGCATCCGCGAGCTTGATTGCGTCTTCAAACCTTCCGCCGATATATTGCGCTTTACCTGATGTCACGAAAGGCTCGCCTCGACGCACGCCCTGAGGATGTTGTTTGATCAATACTTCAAAGCCCTGTTCGACCAGACTATCGGCGAGCCTGCCTTGCCAGTCCGCGTATATGACATCAGGTAGAAGCGGTTGAATCGGATAGCATGTCTCACCGACAAAGGCCGTCGTGACATACAGTATCGTCCTGGCTGGTCTCGTATTCTCGTTGGCATTGTCCCATTTGAACGTCGCCAATCCCGGACCAGCGCCTTGGAATACTGGTCCGCCTTCCAGCTCAAGTCCGGACCCGCGCATCCCGGCCCTATAGATGTCTCCCTTGGCCTGAGTGTCGGCGACGAAGCGATCGCACAGCCAGAATTCATTGATGATCTCAGATCCGAGCTCTCGGTGAATGTGCCCACCACCACCGTGCTCGAAACCCGTCACCTTGCCGCCCGCTCGCTTGACCGCGGCACGAATCTGCCGGGTCACATAATTCCCTCCGGTTCCGGTCCATATCTCGCCGGGCCGCCGCCTCCAGCCAAGATCGAGCAGCTCGCGATGATGAGCAACTCTCAAGAGCCAGTTTGCCGTGCTCTCGGCAAGCTTCGATGTGTGCTTCGCCAGCGGAATCGCATCGATGCTTCTCAGGATCGAACCAAACCGGCCCACCAATTCGTGCGCGAACTCTTTACAAGCGCTCTTGATGGTCGGCGACAGCTTTGTCCTCACGCGTCGATCAAAGATGCGACCTGGCGATCTGTAGTAAAATTGTTGCGCGCTGTCCCGCGCCATTTTTTGCAGCAGGATATTGTGATTCACGATCAAGGTTGTATCGCGGCGCAGCGACAGATTTCGGTTTGTTATAACGCCATGAGCAAAGTCGCGCATGTAAGTCCGCGGCGTCACGATATCTGCATCTTCGAAACGTTTGGCTATGAGGTCATATACTCGTCCCGAATGCGTTGCGTGCCCAGACTGAAGGTCCTGTGCCAGCGAGCCAGACGAAAAAACAAAGGACAGATCCTGGTTACGAGCACTGGATAAGAGCGCAATGATCACGCCCTCAGTCAGCAACGTGATCATGATCGCAGGTGCACCGATCTGAAGAACATCCTGAAATTCCGGATCCCGTTGTGTGCCAATCATCGACACCAACGTTTCACGAAATTGCCGATTGAGCGCGTCTATCGTTGCCATAGACAGCGGCCAACGGACATCAGGCGCGGCGGCGGCCGAAAGCGCGCCGAGATCAAATGATGTGACAGGCATTAACTGAATGTCAGCTTACGCATCGCGCTTTTCGAACAGCCACCATGTGGTATCGTCAAACGGCGAAACGGCTGACCACAAGAATCCCTGAGCAAGCGGCTTGAGTGTTGGAAACATCTCGCAATAGAAGCGCCCGAAATCCCGCTTGAAAAGAAGGCCGCTGTGCCCTCGATAGGAAATCTCCTCGGGCTTCTTTGAAAAATATTCATTGCACCATACGTAACGGCGGGAGACACGTACGACTTCCTTCATCACCTTGGGCAGATCGTGCGGAGCTACATGAATCAGGACGCCAGAGGTAAAGACGAAATCTATTGACGCGTCGTCGTATGGCAATGCCTCGCCCGACGTGCAGGACGCGTTCGTCAGACTGCTTCCCACCAACTCTCGCAGTTTCTCGTAGGCCTGAGCGAACGGTTCAACCGCGTGGAGCTCGGCGCTTGTGAGACGACGCAATGCTAGAAGATTGCGCCCGATATTCGCACCTACTTCCAGAAACGAGGTTGGGCGCATAGGGCACGAAGAAAGTACCGTACTAAGCGCGTCAGCGCGTGGCTTGATATCGGCTTCCGAGGTGTCGCTGTTGCGGGAAAGATATTCCTGCCCGAAAGCGCCTGTCCATGCTTCGAGTTGGGTGGTTGGCATCCCGATATACCGCTTTTTGACCGCCGCTATGAGCGACCGCTTTCGTGAGAAATCATGCCAAACGTAATCGGTTCGCCCGGACGCAAGTCATAGCAAAGCCTGCGGCCGAGGATGCTGGGCCGCATTGCTTCGGCAACACCAAGACTGCCCGGCACCGCGATCATATCTTCGTCAGTGAGAGTATGACCCGCCATCAGATTGACCTTTGCAACTAACCCTCGCCGCTGCTGCCCCAATGCGTCGAGCGCGGCCGCATGAACAGGCGCAAAAATTACCGTTTTGCAAGCCTTGTTCGAACGAGCATGCTCAAGCTGATCAATATCCTCAACCCAAAGCGTGACCTCGGTGCCGGCGAAATGCGGAACGGCCATGCCTGCCTTCAAATGAACAAAACCACCAAAACGCCGCTCGATTTCCTCTGGGGCTTCGCGCGTCACCTCCGTCCAGTAGTGCGACCAGGGTACTTGCAAGAAAATCTCTTCATCGCCACCGCTAGGCGACAGACACAATACGACATTCTGCACGTCAAGATACCCCTGCCATGATATTGCGGATGCTTTCGGAAGCAATGTCGGGCACAGCTTTGGCGAAAGCGATGACCGCTTGCTCCAAATTCACCGAAAGCCCGCTCAGTGTCGGCAATCCGAGTCCCTCCGCCAAGCACAGCAACATCGTGTCCCGTGGCTGATACACAACGTCGAAAACGATGCAACTCGGCGGCAATGCTCTCAGCGCATCCAGACTACCACGAATGTTGCCGGCGACGTTACCGTCTGAGGACAGAGCCGTGAGATACCGGTTGACGATCGTGTCCGCATTATCGCCCGGCGCATATCCGACGCTCGTGCAATTTATCAGCACGTCAAGCGTCTTAAGATCGCTCCGTTGCGGCGGCCACGCCACGACATCGACCTCCGGAGTCAACCGCGCCGCCAAACTTTCCGCTGCTTTTTGACCTCGGTTGGACAGAAATAGATGGCCTGAATTACCAAGATCCCTGGCGACATAGGAGGCCACCGCCGCGCCGGTTCCGCCGCTTCCGATGATCAAGACATTCCGCGCCTGAATCCTGTCCACGCCGAGCTTCCGACGCAATACAGTGAGCGCCGCCTCGCCGTCGGTATTCGTTCCAACAAGCTTGGACCCATCACGATAGAGCGCGTTGACCGCGCCGATGCTTCCAACGACAGGATCGATTTCATCAAGCAATGGTACTATTGCAGACTTATAGGGCACCGCTACGGCGCCACCAATGAACCGCGTGTCCTTACAAAGCGCTTCGACCACAGCTGCAAGATTCATCGGTGCAACATCGAACGGATGAAATTTGGCCGAAAACTCATGCCTGGCAAACACCGCATTCCATAGCTTCGGCGATCTTGCGCCTCTCGACGGATATTCGCCGATGATGGCGGCAAAGCGAGGCGTAACACCAATATCTGGCGCGTTACCCAGAAGATTCAGAAACGGCATGTCGATCATGAAACCGTTCGGCCGACCGCTTCAGCAACCCGCTTCATCTTTTCGACCAGCCGCGCGAAGTCTTCAAAATTGATAGGCTGAAGGGGGTCGACGGCGGCGTTACGTGGATCCGGATGCACTTCCAGCATGATGGAGTCGGCGCCAGCAGCAATTGAAGCGAGCGTCATTGGCTCAACCCAATTCGCCCAAAATGTCGCGTGTGAAGGGTCGGTCGCCACTGGCAGATGCGAAACTTCCTTTGCCGCGGGAACGACCTGCAGATCCAGGAGAAACCGCGAGCTCGCGCGATGAGTATGCGGGACCGACATTCCCCGCTCGCACAAGAGTACATCTGTTGCGCCTTCTACAAGTAGATATTCCGCCGCTCCAAGCCAGTCGCGCAATGACGATCCATAGTGCCGCTTCAGCATGGCCGGCTTCCTAGTGCGCGCGATATCTGTAATCAATGCATAATTCTGCATATTCCGCGTGCCGATCTGGATCATGTCGGCAACTTCGGCCACCGCCGCAACCTTGGCCTGGTCCATGCATTCCGTAATGATGGCAATGCCGGTGGCGTCGCGCGCATCCTGCAAATAGCGCAGCCCCTCATCTCTCAGTTCGAAGTATTTCTCCGACCGATACGGGAACGACAGAGGCTTGAACGCGCCGCCGCGAAGAAAATGCGCCCCTGCCCGTTTTACCGCGTCGGCGGTGCGCAAGATCATATCCCGGTTTTCGACAGTGTTAGGGCCAGCCATGATGGGGATTAATGGGCCCCCGAACTCAACACCCTTGACCTTGAAGCGCGTATGCTTCCCGTCCGGCTTTATCGCCGCGAGCGGAAACTTCGAGGCCATATCCTCGTCGGTAACATCCTTGCCGGGCGCCTTGTTTTCGATAGCCATCGTTATTTCCGCTTCGACTTTCTGCTGTTATGATGTTGCTTCCGTTCGCTGCCAACAAGATCAGCTGTTATCCCATCACCCGCCGCAACTGCCCGCCGAGCCAGTCGATTCTCGAATTTCGCGATCTCGCGCGGATGCACGCCCGGCGATCGCTTTCCTGGACGCAGGATCGCGATATTGTCACCTTCTCTCAACCGCTCTCCGCGCGCAATGCTGCGGGTTGCTTGCAAACGCCGGCTTGCAAAGATTGCCAGCTCCTCTTCGGCCGGCTCAATACGCTTCACGCCATCGCCGAGCATGCGTTCAGCGGCGCGAATTCCCGAGACCATGAGCGCAAACTCATTCGGTTCAATCGAATTGAAATGATCAGGGCCTGCCGCGCTCTTATCGAGCGTGATGTGTTTTTCAATCACCTTTGCTCCCAAGGCCACCGCTGTAATCGGCGCCCAAAGCGGGTGTGGAGAGTGATCCGAAAGCCCCACGACACAGCCATATCGCCGAGCCAGCCAAGCGATAACTGCAAGGTTCATGGCCTCATCGGGGGCCGGGTACTTCGCCGTACATTGGAGGACTGCGAGAGCATTGCCGCCCTTGGCGCGAAAGCGTTTGACAGCCCAATCGATGTCAGCGGGATTCGAAGCGCCGGTCGACAGAACAAGCGGCTTACCGGTTGTCGCGAGCTTGTCAATCAGCCGCAAATGAGAAATCTCATATGACGCCAGCTTGTGCAGCGGGGTAAGCGGATCAATCAGAGCAATATCGTCCAGCGAGAAACATGACGACATAAAGACGATATTTCGCTGTGCGGCGTAGTCCGCGATCGGCGCGATCAACTCAACCGGCATCACGCGCTCGGATATCAGATCCATGATAGATCGCCGAATACCGGCTGCGGTCAAATAATCGCTCATGCCGGCATTCGGAGCATAGACCTGCTCTGGCGAGTAAGTCTGGAATTTGACTGCGTCGCAGCCGGCTTCAACTGCAACATCGATCAACTTCTTGGCCGTTGAATCGTCACGATTATTGCCAGCATACCAGTTTGTGCCGATTTCCGCGATGACGAAGCATGGCGCACCCTCGCCAATCGGCCGACGCTTCCCATCTGGCAATCGAATTGAAAATTTGTGCTTCATTCAGAAAAGCTGCCTCTCGACCGCATCCACGACCCGATCTGCACCCCTGCCGTCAATCAGGCAAAATGCCGATGTGGCGATTCCTTCTCGTGAGGCCCGATCCTCTATCAGGTGGCGCAATGCGCCTTGAATCTCGGCCGTCCCGGCCTGCTCCGTCAGAGTTAACGCGGCTCCGGCCTCGGACAATCCGCGCGCGAGCTCCCTTTGATTATCGACAATCGGTACCAGAACCTGCGCCAAGCCCAAACAGGCGCGCTCCAGGGCACTGCCACCAGACGCTCCCACCGCAATGTCATGGGTGTCGATCAATGCGGCCATGTCGGATACATCACTTGTCACCTGCGCCTGGACGCAATTCCGGATTGCCAGGTCAATTTGGGTCCGAGAGACGCCCCGGCCCAAAACGAACGTCACAGGAAGCCTCGCAAGCTCGGCATCCGAAGTAATCGCGGTCGCAATCCGTTCTGCCAGTCCGCGATCATCACCGCCGCCACAGCTTACGAGAACCCTCGTTCCGGCTTTGGGGCCGGACCGACGATACACGATGTCGGATCGGATAAGGCTATGCATCGGAGCGGTCAATGCAATGCCGCACGCCGAAGATGAAAACGAAGTCGGGAGCAGCAGAATATCGCAGTGCTGCCTGGTTAGCGGCGGATCCGTAATTGCCAAAAGCGGGACCGGACATTTGCGCTGCCATGTTTCATCGATGCCGTAGTGATCTGTCACCAGCAGAGCTGCCGAGCCGACTTCCGACCTGAACACCTCATCGTCCCAAAGTCTCGCCCAGTCTGAAACCTCAATCGGCGCACCGCCTGGGATGCTTGGCAACAGGAAGTCTGGTGCCGAACCAACAAACCTGCTGTGATGACCGCGGGCTTCAAATGATTGCGCCAGCGCGATACACCGTACGAGGTGCCCAAGCCCCGCATTTCCATCAACGCAAAAAACGACAAGGCGATGTGGCATAGATAGTCATTTATATCGATGCAGAGTCGTTGCGATTGGTTTTGCAGGATTGCCGACGACCGTTTCGCCTTCCGGGATATCCTTGGTGACAACCGCACCGATGCCAATGACCGCGTTCTTCCCCACTTTGCGCCAATCCCGGATCGCCGCCGCGGGCGCGACCCAGGTATCATCGCCTAACACAACACTGCCCCCGATGATCGCAAGAGCAATGACCTTGCAGCGCCGGCCCATATGCACATTGTGCGCAATGTGTATCAAGTTATCGATCTTGCAATCGTCGCCAATTTCCGTGTCACCGATGGATCCGCGGTCAATACAGGTGCACGATCCGATTTCCACACGATCTCCGATAACGACGCCGCCAACGTGAGGGAACTGCATGACCTCTCCGGATTGCGGATCAGTCTCATAGCCAAATCCGTAGCGTCCGATCGTAACCGAGTTTGCAACAATGCAATTCCGCCCGATATCCGCGCGCTCAATATGACAATTCGAACCAATTCGCGTTCCTTCGCGAACAGTTACTCCCGGGCCAATGACACTGAACGGGCCAATGCGAACGCTCGACGCGATATCAGCACTTGGATGAATGCAGGGATTTGCTTTCGGATCGAACTGCCATTCGGCCTCCGTCCAGAAGCGACGCAGCAAATGAAGAATCTCAAGCCTCGGATGTTCGCAGGGTATGCAAAGAACGCCGTCGCGCGCCGCCTGTGCACCAAGTGAGAGGGGGACGAATATTGCTCCGGCCTTGCTGTTCCTGATCGCCTTAAGACCTGCTTCGCCTTCAAAACGGCAAAAAGCAATTTCGTCCGGCTCCGCCTTGTCGAGCGGCTCCACACCACGATAAAGCGGTGCGGAATGTCCGAACGACGCCAAGCCGCGATCTGACGCATGTCGCAGCAAGGCTTCGCCGGAAATCTCCAAAATCTCAACGCGTCTGGACACGCCTGGCACCCTTGTTGAAATAAACGAACTCGTCGTCTTCCCGACTGATAACGAAGCCTGCTTTCTGGAACAGCGCCCGCGAGCCAAGATTTCCGCGTCGAACGACGGCGACCAGTTCCCGCAGTCCAGACCAGTCAGTGATGACCGGCGCGCTCAGCATGAATGTGGCCACGCCTTGCCCTCTCACATCGCTCGATACGGAAATATCAATCTCCGCCGTGTCAGCTGACCGAACCAGGCGAATTTGTCCAACCGGCCCGCGGGGCGCTTCACAGATCCAGATTCGGCAATTTGGGTCCGCGAGGCGTTGCGTAAACCAGGCCGAGTGCGTTTCCGGCTTGATCGGATCGGAATTGCGCGCCATTGATCTCACATCATGGTCGTTGGCCCAGGACAACAAGACCTGCTCGTCCGATATCGACGCGCGCCGTAAAAACAAGTCCAGATCAACCTCCAATCCCAAGACGTTTTGACGACGTTCCGACCGTTACCCAGCCGTTGTCCTCCATGCTGCGATAGAGCGCATGAATGATCGAGAGGCTTTTCGTCCCTTCGGTTGCGTTGACGGGCGGTTCGATTTCACCGCGCTTCAGGGCATCAACCACATCCTGCAGCAAAGGTGCATGACCGAGACCATAGGAGGTCGGGATGACTTGAGAATGGTCAAGCTGCGCGGTTTCATCAGCGGCTTCGGGCACCGTGAACTTCCAGAACAATATCTCATTGAGGGCCCAACCGCCGACCACGACCGACCCGCCCTCCCCGAGCACCGAGAGGCTCGCCTCGATGTCATCCGGTCTTGCGGCCGTCGTTGCCTCGATCACTCCGGATGCACCATTCGCAAATCGCAAAATAGCGACAGTCGTATCATCGACTTCAATATCATTGATGCGCGCCGTGCCGTGCGCACAAACCGCCTTAACAGGCCCCATAATCCATTGCAGGGCATCGATGTGGTGAATCGCCTGATTGGTGATTACTCCACCGTCCGAGAGGAACTTTCCGCGCCAGGCATCACTGGAATAGTAGTTCATATCGCGGGCCCAGCGCACCCGAACCGTTCCAAGAACAAGCTTCCCGAAACGCCCGCGATCCATCATCGCCTTGAGCGCGCGCATGGCAGGATTGTAGCGGTTCTGCTTGACGACACCGAACATCAATCCCTTGTCGCGAGCGAGCTTTCCAAGCTCCTCCGCCTGTTCAGGGCGCATCGTGATCGGCTTCTCGACGATAACATGTTTGCCCGCGACAAGCGCTGCACGAGCGTTCTCGAAATGACTGCCGGACGGCGTCCCGAAGGTGACGCAGTCAATATCCTTCGCTTCACGAAGCATGGTTTCCAGATCCGTCCACGCTCGAGCGTTCGATTTTCTGGAAAATTCGTCAGCACGCGACCTTTCGATATCGCACACATGGCCGAGCCTGGCGCCCGAAATCTCTCCGCGGGTAAAGATCTCGAGATAACGAGCAGCAACGCGGCCGCACCCGACATGCGCAAAAATAAGATCCGATTTTGCAACCATACTCGACCTAATGCGCGGCAATGGCCGACTGCGTCAACTCGACCGCCGCCTGGCCGAGTTGAAGTTCAACGATCTGGCGGTACCAGGGAGCATTTCTGACAAGCTCCTCGTGAGTTCCGGAACCGAGGACGCGTCCCTTATCCAATACGATAATCTGGTCTGCGTGCCGCACAGTCGACAACCGGTGCGCAACAATAATTACCGTTGTCGAACGCGCTGACTGTAGCTCTGCAAGTGCCTGCTGCACGGCAAGTTCGGACTCAGCGTCCAGTGCACTTGTCGGTTCGTCGAGAAGAAGAATCGACGCTTTTCGCACCAGAGCCCGCGCCATGGCGAGCCGCTGTCGCTGCCCGCCCGAAAGAAACACCCCCCGTTCGCCGACGATGGTGTCGAACTCCTCCGGAAGCCTCAGGATGAAATCGTATGCATGCGCAGCCTTTGCGGCCGCAATGATCGCATCAACGTCGGCATCAGGGTTACCGTATTTCAGGTTTTCCATCACTGTGCCGTCAATGACGAGGGCATCTTGCAGCACAAGCGCGACCTGGCTGCGCAGATTGGAAAGACGAAACTCCTCAGCCGGAACACCGTCAAAAAGGATTTTGCCGCCGCTCGGGCGGCGCAACCTTGGAATCAAGTCAATCAAGGTCGACTTCCCTGCCCCAGAGGGACCGACTAGAGCAACCGTCGAGCCAGCCGCGATATTAAATGACACTTCGTGCAGCGCCGGGATGTTCGACGTCTCCCGCAGATCGTAGCTGAACGATACGGACTCAAATGTGATGCTGCGCAACAGCGAATCGAACGACCTGGTGCCGCCGTCCGGTTCTCGCGCGCGAGCCGCCTCCAGGTTGACGCGGTCAACTGAATACAATGCCGAAAGATTTGCACTAATGTGCTGAAGGCCTTGAGCAAGTTCTTGAAACACCGGCATCAGGCGGAGGATCGCAACAAGAAATACCGCCAGCGCGGCAAGCGGCATCCCGATAATCTCGGTGGCCGCATAAACAACAGCAAGACTGCCGATAACAACAGAGCCTTCAATCAGAGCATTGAGGCGCGCCGCTTGCACATTGATTCCGACATTCATGCGCCGAAGGCCCGCATTTCGTGAAGCGAAATTCGCTGCTTCCAAATCGCCCGTTTGCGCGATCTTCATCAAATTCAGCAGGCCGAATCGTTCCGTTGCATACCGGGTCAGGGAATCATTGACCTCCGCGATCCGGCGTGCCGTTGCGATCGACAAGCGCGCCGATCTACGTATGAAAACCGCCGCCAGAACACCCAGAACAAAAAGACTTGCGAGCGTTGCCTGCCATGAAATAATACATAGAAGCGCCACATAAAAGCTTATGCGAAAACTGCATATTATAATATTTTGAACTGCTGTTGCCAGCGTTCCAGACCGCTTTGCTTCCGTCAGGATCGCATTGATAAGGGTACCAGAGCGTAATCGCTCAGCGTAATCGACGCTGGCGCGCGTAAAAAGCAGAAACGTCCGATTGGCAATTGTCTCTACGGCCCGGTAATTTAATGATGCGCGGTAGGACGACAGTCCATACGTAAGAATTTGCCTGACAATGATCAGACTGGCGCATGCGACCATCAGCCAGCCAAACGTAAATGGAATTCCAAGGTTAACGAAGGAACCGCTGACAGCCCTGAAGATCGTCGACCGCTCGGCCGATACTGCGGCATCGCCGCCGGATTGCATAAGATCGATGATTGGATAAATCAACGCAACTCCAGCACCCTCGGTTATCGTTATCAGCATAGACACAACAAGCACGACAACAAAGGCTGACACCGGATATCCGACGAAAGCCGGCCCGTATCGCAGCCGCTCGCGCCAATCCAGGTCCATGAGCGGACGCGTGCGACCGAGCAACGGATCCTCAGAAATCGGGTTTGTCACTTGCCTGATTCAACCTGCAAAAGCCGCCGTCTGCGATTTCCAAAACATCGAGGGCATCGCGAAGCACGTCTCTCTGTCCGTGCCTTAACATTAAAGATGCCCAAATTCGTTCATAACCGAAAACAAGCCCGCGCCGCTTCGGGACGCTTCCCGTTCGACATGAAGTTTGCATCATCGAGCAACGCTAACCCAAGGGATGGTCGCCCATTCCGCTGGCGGTATTACTGTCGGGGCGAACGCTGCGAGGCGAAAGATCGAACAGGATATATCCTTGAGCATACCGAAGCTTGCCAATATCATAAAAGAGGCTCTGCTTGTCATAAAGTTCGGCCGTTGATGCGTCACTACCGACAAAGATTGGCTTCGTTCGTTGTTCGCAACAATATCTACAAACAGATCGCCGGGCAACAATTCGTCGGGCCATGCGATCATATCTGACTCTTTTGAGAGAAATCCGATCGCTTTCTGATGCTCCATGCGCGTACTACCGCGCAACACTATGGAATGATCACCAGAGTGCGCAGTCGCGCGGTCATCAAAGCTTTCACGCAATTCCACCATCAGCCGGCGCGTGGCCAGCGACTGACAGCACCAATGCGCCAGTAGTAGGAATGGCGCTGCCAATCTTCTCAAACTCATGCGACGCGACCGCGCGCCGATTCTCTTTGGCTGGCGTCTGTGATGGACTCATGCGCCGGCACATTGCGATTGATACTCAGGAGATTCGGTTCTCGTCTTAATAGATCTTCAATTTGGATCAGCTCGATATTTGGCCACGAGCTTTGAAGCCGTGAAACGATCTCGCGCACGAAATCGAGATCCTCCTGATAATCGACAGTAAACCGCAGGTGGTTGTCGCAAGGCTTCGCGTTGAGCAAATTCACGCAACGGAACCGCTCTGGTTGCGTAAAGATATAGACAAGAACGTGCTGTCGATCGAACATGTCCGTCGCCTCGGCGTTCGCTATGTCAAGCGCGTTGCGCGACACGAATTCGACATCGAACCCGTACGGCCAACTCCGCGGGCGGCAGTTGGACGCATAGTCGCAACCGGCCTCCGATCGAAAGGCGGCAAGCACGCGTCCGACAACAGAAGGATCAATCAGTGGACAGTCGCCGGTGACCCGCCCAATCACATCCAGATTGAAGGCGCTGGCTGCACCAGCGAATCGCGCAAGCACGTCTTGTTCCGGTCCCCGCCACAACTCGACACCCTCAAGCGAACGGACGACGACTTCAATAGCGTCGTCAAGCGCGCTGTCACTCGTGGCAACAATGAGCCGATCGACATCGGAAACTAACCTGAGCCTTTCGATCTGACGCACCAAAAGAGGCTTGCCGACGACATCTGCCAGCGCCTTTCCGCACAGACGCGTTGATCCCATCCGCGCCTGGATGACAATGCCAGTCCGCGACATTAGCGCCCTGTGCCCTTGAGGTCCGCAGATGACGACGTCTCGCGATGCTTGCACCAGGCGTGTAGCCTGCGGATCGGGCGCGATTCCGCTTCAATTGGATCGATAAGCACATTGAAATTGAACGAAAGACGCATGCGATCCGGGCCACATTCCACAGGCGAAACCCCGTGGAAAGAGCTGGCCGATTTCACAAAACCGCACAGCCGATTCGGTCGGAATTCGCTACGAAAAACGATGTCAACCGCGTCGAAATCAAGATTGTGGTTCATCCAGTTTCGTTCTTGCCTTGGGTCCTTCGGGCGGTACAGGTCTGTAACGACTATCTCGCGTGCTCGTCTGCGCCACCTGCGCAACCCAGAAATCCCGCGAGCCGGCGCAGGGGCGGCCCCAGGAACGTCCGCAAATCCTGAATGAACTCGTCTGAGTCGAAAAAACTTATAAAGTCCCTCCACGCTTTGTTCTTCGCTTCCTAGGCTATACGTCTATCTTGCTGGGATGTGCGGAAGAAGCACTGGAACATGAATTCCATTGCTACGTATTTCCAGATGAAGAAGGAATTTCCGAGACTGGGCTCGGTGGCATAGTCTTTGTAAGCTTTTCGCAATGCCGGCAGATCGATGATGCCGTTCGAGACCAACATGGCGCCGGAATCAAGCATATCCTCAACCTGTCTCCGCAAATTACTCTTCATCCATTCTCGCTGCGGCGTTGCCACATACAATTTTGGCTGAGACAGAAATTCACTTGGCAGCAGCGCTGCCGCCATCCGACGCAAGACCGACTTTGTGAATCCCCCTGCAAAGAGCGGTTTCCAGCCGAGCGCCGCCATGCGCTCGATCAGGATGTGGTCGAGGAACGGTACTCGGATCTCTATCCCCGATGCCATGTAACAGCGGTCTTGCCATCGCAGCAGTTTTGGCAGTTTCAGATATGCAAGATCTGCCCACATTGTCGCACGTACTGCGTCGCCGTCTTGCATAGGTGGGTCAGACAATTTTTCAGTCCTCGAAAAGCTGTTGGTCAGAAATGAACGCGCCAGCGATGTGCCGTCCGGAGCACGAAGTCTTCCTTCAACCGGAGCCTGAACAAGTTGCGCCGCCGAACCGCGCCACTCGACCGGATCGCGTCTCGCGAAGTCCTGAAACAGCGCCTCAGCCTCATTTTCTTGACCGGCGCGCCAGGTCGCCTTGATCGCCTCCTCAGCATAATACTTGTATCCGCCGAAGACTTCATCGGCGCCTTCTCCGGCCAACAGAACCTTGTACCCTGCTGCACGGGCCGTTTGCCCGTTTCGCCAGTGCCCATAAATAGCGACGCCGCCAAGCGGAGATTCCAAAGCTCGCGTAGCAGATGGAAAGTCCCGCCACATCTCATTTGCATCGATGGCGGTAGTCGACCATTCTTTGTTGTCGCCAATCAATGCTTTGAGACGTGCTGCCTCATCGTATGGAGTCCCCGGAAAGCTGAAGGTAAATCCGTGCAGCGTAGTGCCACCACTTGCGGCAAGCGCGCGCAAAACGCCGCTGTCTATGCCCGAAGAAAGATTGATGCCGACGGGAACATCGCTCAAGAGATGACTCGTCAGCGACTCGCGCAACCATGATTCGATCTCAACCGCTGATATGGATCGTGTTTCACGCAGCGGTGGTGACCAATAGCGCTTCAGTCTCAACTCTCCCGATCGCAGCACCGCAAAATGTGCCGCAGGTATCTGGTCAATACCTGAGAAGAATGTCGCGGCGCTGGTTTCGAGCTGCCCGTCCGCAAGCCAGGAATGAACTGCCGGCAGGTACGGCAGAAGCGGAACACCGAGAGCACCAAGCGCCGCTGCGTTCGAAGCAAAATAGAAGCTGCTTGCATGGTTGGCAATCAAGAGAGGCTTGATAGAGAAGCGATCTACCGCAAGGATAAGCTTCGCCTCGGACTTGTCCCAGAGTGCAAACGCAAACATGCCCTGGAGGTGCGATAGAAAATCCTCTCCGAATCGCCAATAGGCGGCCAGAATCGCTTCCGTATCGCTGTGATCGGTCGTCCAGGGATAATCGCCGATCGCAGCGCGCAATTGCGGCGCGTTATAGATTTCTCCGTTGAAGACAATCGCCAATTGCCTGCCGAGCCCATACATCGGCTGATTTGCATGGTCATCAAGGTCGATAATTGAAAGACGGGTATGCCCCAGCAAGACCTTGTCTTGGATCCTGGCGAAGCTTGCGCCATCAGGCCCGCGGGCCGCGATCGCCTCGAGTGCGGCCAAAGCCGCATTGTCGTCAACGGCTTTTCCGCAAACACCAAAAATGCCGCACATTCTCGGTCAGCTTCTGATCAAGATGTCGTAAAACTTGCGCGCCATATCGACGCCTTCCGCACCATGGATATCAATCAAGGCCCATTGTTCCTCGATCACAACGAAGCCGACATCATGACCAATCGCGTTATCCTCGGCGATTGTTTTGGGCCTGGTTAGCAAGCAAAGTCCCGCAACCTCACGAAAAAAATTGCGACCCATCGGCGTTGTCATGCGGTGCAAATTCCCGCGTCCGTCTTCAGTCCACAAATTCCCGTATTCGCGCACCACCGAAACAACCGTGTCGAGGGCAGGATCGCGATCGAACATTTCCAGGGCATTTGCGATAAGCCCTTTCGGCCGGAACGGATGACTCGGCTCAAGAATGAGGACCGCGCCAAAGTTTTTGCCGCTATTCTTCTGGGCCCAACTCAGGGCAACTCGCAAGGTCGTAAAGTAATTTCCTTGCAGTTCATCCTCGCCGCGCGCCTTCACAGACCAGCCGAACCTTCTGGTCTCGATATGAGAGGCGATGCGTTCGTCATCGGTCGTGACGCAGAGCATTACATCGTCATTATCTCGTAGGCTCTCTGCATCGGAAAGCGTCAAGTCAATCAACCGACTCGAACCAACCTCTTGCAAAAAAAGAGGTTCCGCCTCGTGAGCGGACTTGACCGGCACGATCACCAGCAATGGAAAGGCGCTTTTGGCTGTCACTCAGGAACGCCCCACTTTTCGATCACCTGTTCCGCCAACCAATGGTCGAAGGCTGTGTGAATATCGATCCCAGTCCGAAAGTCATTGTTGATGATCAACTCGACGCGGTCACCGATGCGCCGCCCCGCACGGACCAAAGAAGCACGTGAGGCGCAAGCAAGGCCGGTGTCTTCCCGATAGAGCAGCCTTCGATGCGGATTTTGCCGGCTCATGTAGGAGGCCATTTCGGGCAGAACCCGCCGCCACGACGTCCCATTTCCCTCACGCACCCAAAAATTCTTCTTGGTTTCGTTGGCGGAAAAGGCGCTTTCGATATCCGGGTTCGCTCGCAATGCCTCGACGGCGCTCCTGATCCAGGACGGAGAGCGAAAGATGTCGGTGGGCTGAAGAAATACTGCTATTGAATAATGGTATCCAAAAGCCTGCTCGACGGAGATCAGTGCATGCGTTAGCACCGGCTCGGTCAGCGCCGAGTCCGTCGACAATTCAGCCGGGCGCATAAATGGCACCAGGCCGCCATAAGCCCGCGCAACCGAGGCTATTTCCTCGGAATCAGTCGAAATAACGATATCGTCGCAAACCCCAGATTTTCTGGCCGCCTCGATAGAATATGCAATCAGCGGCTTTCCCGACAAAGGTTTCACGTTCTTGCCGGGCAGCCCCTTTGACCCGCCGCGTGCCGGGATAATGCAAATGACGTCATGCGTTTCAGTCATGATCAGCCCATGGGACTTGTCTTGCCATTATTGCGGCTGTGCAGTGTTTCAATCATGCGTACCACACGTTCCGCGCGCGCTTCATTGCGGCCCTGATGAATGCCATGGAAGTGATACACGCGCGCATTGGGCTCATATCTCAGCACGAAGCCCAGACCGATCATGCGCTGCCCCCATTCACGGTCCTCCTGACCTTCTATGCGCTCATCGAACGGGTGCGCTTCCCAGATATCGCGAGGTACCGCCGCATTCGCATTGTGGAAGAATGCATCTTTTGTCTGTCGCAGTCGCTCATCGCGGAAGGTAAGCCATAAATCGCGCTTGTCGAATGCCTCACTGTCAGGGAGCGGCTCCTGACGTCCATAAACACCCGCCGTCCCTGCTTCGATCTGAAGTGCAGCCACCAAGTAGTCCGCCCATAATTCATTCATCGGTACGCAATGAGCGGACAATATCGCTATGTATCGACGAGATGCCGCCGACGCGCCGATATTGATTGCCCGGCCGTATGAAAATTCGTTCTTCCCGATCGTAACAACGCGTGCGCCCATCGAACGTGCTATTGCAGCCGTGCCATCGGTTGATTCGTTATCGACCACAATCGGCTCGATTTGCTTCATGCGCTGGTTTGCAAGCGCAAAGAGCGTACGCCCGATCCAGCGGGCCTCATTTTTGCTTCTCAGGATGACCGAAAGCATGGTCAGTCGAAACGACAGATGTATCGCAGATCGGCCTCGCCCACGAGGTCATGATCCTCGGGGAAACGGGCTTTTCGTTCGGCGCTGTCGATCATCTCGCCGCGATCCATGATACGCCAGTGCTTGAACCCGACGGATCGAAGGCGATTTTGAAATTCGGCGTGACTGATCGTCTCGCGGCACGGCACAAAGATGTGGTCCATGTAATTGAAGATTTTACCTGGTGGGGTGCGCAACAGGTCTAACGCAGCAAATGCATAACCACGCGGAACCAATTTCATCGCCGCACGCAGCATGTCGGTGAGATCCCACCAAAGCTCGCCGCTGCCGTAGAGCATAATGTAGGCCTCGCCATCACGCTTGGTGATGCGCGCCATCTCGGCCAGCGCTCGCTTGGGGTCTGTTGTGTGGTGCATGACGCCGTTGCAACAAACAAAATCGAAAGTTTCGCTTTCATAGGGGAGATCAAGCATCGTCCCTTGCTGAAATTGACAACGATTGGAATAGCCGAGGCGATCAGCCCGCGCTTTTGCATCTTTGATCGCAAGCTCACTAAGGTCGAATCCGTGGCTTTCAGCTGCGCCAAGATCAGCCATCGCTATGACATAACGTCCGCTTCCGCAGCCGAGGTCGATGCAACGTTTGTTCTTGAGATCAATCTCGATATTGCTCTTGGCGAAGCGCCGCTCGAACAGCTTGGCCATGTTCATGAATTCGCTGTCCGAATAATAGGTCCAGCAGCGTCCATACAGTTCAGCGGTGAAGGACTCGATCGTTTCACCCGCCTCGCTTCGGGCCGTGGCGTGATCGACTTTCGGATGTGAAGCGGCCAGATCTGCCGCAAGCTGCAAAGCGCGATGGAATTCCTGGCGATCGAATGGCCGGTCTTGGCCGCGCAGGTCATCGAACTGCTTGTAGAGCCCGTACGTCACAAGCGTGCGCATTCCATAGGAATGGCCAGCGGGATCGGCATTTTGGATAGCCGCGCCGACGGCGTCGATCGCGCGATTCAAGTCCGAGCGAGTGTAGATCTGTTTCATAACGCAACTTTCGGAGTGATAGCTCAGCTAGGTGACCACAGAAATGCGCGACGGCTTGTTTTGAGCGACGACATCGCGACCGGATGCGCGCCATTTCGCCAAAGCGCCCTCGAAATCGCTGCCGACGGAGACGTGTGCGTTTTCCGCGGCCTGATTGAACAGAGTTACATAGGACGGCAGAACATCATTGGGCGATTGCCCTCCACACACGCAAAAGCGCAGGAAACGCTCCACCGCAGCGTCGTCGTATTCCGGACGATACCGGCCCGACGCAAGAGCGCTGAGCTTTTCGCGCAGCGCCGAAGGGGACGTAAGGCAGTCGCCAACACGATCTGCCTCCCAAATGCACCTAAAGTTGTGAGTATACTTCAAGTAGATGACTGGCTTTTGCAGAAGAAGCGCGTCATACACAATGCTCGACTGCGTTACCATGACCAAATCGGCCCATCGCGTCATTGCAAAGGATTCTTCCTCATTGGCGACCAGCCTGATCCTGCTGCCCGGTCGCAGGCATCGGGCGTAATCAGC
The DNA here is from genome assembly GCA_019187085.1 of Pseudorhodoplanes sp. Lineage (GTDB taxonomy): Bacteria > Pseudomonadota > Alphaproteobacteria > Rhizobiales > Xanthobacteraceae > Pseudorhodoplanes. Next base: position 38,309 of record JABARS010000006.1, read on the forward strand.
CTGCTCGTGCGCCGGATTGCGCGTGTGCACTTTCAGAACGATATCGATCCGATCGGAAAATTCCTCCAGGACCGCGATCGTCTTATCAACCGCGGCGCGATTTGACGCCATCAACCAGGTCGTGAACCAAACCAGCTTAGGCCGGTCGCCAATTGGCTGCGCAGCCGACCCTTTCGGAAGCGATGCAAGCCTGGCCTGCCATTGCGGCGTGAAACGCGCGAGCCCGAGCAGACGCAGGCTGTTCTTGGGCACCCCCTGCACGAGCGCGCGCATCCCCTTGTATACGTTATCGATAACCATGGCGGTTGGCACGACAACCGGTAAGCGTGTGCGCTTCTCAAGCTTGCCGGTGTCGATCTGGCTTGGATGGCTGTAGATGCCTTCATAGGTCCAGGCGCCGTGCGGAAGTTGTATGATCGGGACACCCTGCTTCATTGCCTCGTAAAGCAGCGGTGCGATCACCCCATGTGAAAGCCCCCAGTCCACAGCGACGATTTCGGGCTGGTAACGCGACATCAAACGCGTACCCAATCCGGATACATGCGTTAAGAACAGCGCGAGCCATTGTTCATAGAAGCGCCACATCAAAAACCAAGGCAACAGACCGCGCAAGTCACGCCCACGGAAAGATCCGATTGATGGAGTCCGGTCGCACCATCGCTGTAGCCGTTCGCGGAAACGAAACAGCGCGATTGCCAGCCGCGCACCTGGAGCCGCGTCTTCAACACGGCTGACCGACACGCCATGCGTTTCGCGTACGTAAGCGAACCGCCAGTCGCGGTCGAAATCAATCGAGCCTTGCGTCGCCAATGGATAGGAAATTACCGTACATTGCCATTGCCTGGTGCGCATCAAGGCGTCGATCACAGGCACCATGTGATCGATATCGTTGTAATTGTGTATCAGAAAGAGTGCACGACGCTTGCGATGCTGCGGCATTGATGGGGTCGTCAGACGCGTTCGCGAATCAACATGAATGCTTCTGCCGCGGGAAATCCTGACTGCGCGCCTCTGAACGCGGCAAGAGCGCGGATTCCCTCAGCCGACCGAGGATGCGGGAACGGTCGGATCTCGCCGGAATAAGCTTCGAGCGCAGCCACCTTCGCTTCGATAGTGGCTCCAGCGTCGTGAAAGACGTTCGGGATGAAAGCGGGGGCGGTTAACGGCTGCCACTCAGTACTGGACAAGGTCTCACCGGCAAGAATCCGGACGACATTCGTGCCCTGCATCGGGCGTGCCGCAGTCAGAACTGCATCATGAACGATCCGGTGGTCAACATTAAGGTCACTGCGGTGATGCGTGTAAATCACCTGAGGCCGCACCTCCTCAACGAATGCCTCCACCGTCTTGATCACGTCGAGCAAGACAACATTGTCCATGCGGTTGTCTGCGAAGCCGCCAAAGTGCGGCGCGGGAATGCCGAGCCGCTTCGCAGCGGTTTGCGCAGCCGCACGATGGGCGGCATGTGCCTCCGCGGTCGCCGGGCCGCGGGCATCGAGGCCGACCGCCATGATCATCGTCTCAACACGGTGACCTGCCTTAGCGTGGCGCGCTAGGCTTGCACCGCAAGCCAGCACCTCGTCATCAGGGTGCGCCACAATGCAGGCAACGGACAATTCACGCCGACTAAAGATACTCAAAAAACGTCTCCAAAATCGCCGCGGGCCCTTTGAAGATCTTCCTCTCGCCCGATGTCGATCCAGTAATCATCAACGGGGAAGCAGGCGACCCGACCAGGATAGTTTGACACTGCGGCTGCAAACAATTCAGGCATATCGAAGCGCTGACCTACCGGGACTAGGTCGAGGATTTCCGGTGCAATCACATAGATGCCAGCGCTGATTCTAAATGCGTGCTTTGGCTTCTCCTTGATCTCTACAAACTTCGTGCCGTTGGCTTCGACAACGCCAAAAGGGATCTCCACAGCGTAATCACGCAAGGCAACAGTCGCGACAGCATCTTCCTGTTTGTGGAAATCCAGCAGGGAGCGGGCGTTGAAGCGTGCTAGAACATCGCCGTTCACAACTAGAAAAGGCAATTTCTCCAACCCGAGCAGGGAACGCAGCCCGCCGACGGTTCCAAGCGGCTGATCTTCGCGTAAATACCGAATATCGACGCCCAGATTACTGCCGTCACCGAAATGCGCCTCGAAATGATCGGCAAGATAGTTCACGCTGAGGAAGAAACGGGAGAAGCCATGTCCGTGCAGAATACGGATCAGCGTTTCAATAATCGGCCGCCCGCCAACCGACACCAGCGGCTTGGGAGTGTCTGCGGTATGCGGCCAAAGCCTCTTTCCGCGGCCGCCGGCCATAATCACCGCAGCATTCGGAAGACTTTGACGCACCTGACGCAGGCGGATGAGATCAACAAGGCCACGTACACGACCAGCCTCGTCCACCAAAGGCAGCCATGGGCTTAATGCCTGCTCCGCGAGCGCCCGCAGATCCTCATCCGAAATGTTGAACGGCGCAGTACGCGGGCGCTGCGTCATGATGTCACGAACCGGCTGGTGAACATCGCTGTTTCGCAAGAGCGCACGACGGATATCGCCGTCAACGACCACACCTTTCAGCCGGTTCTCTGCGTCGACGACCAACACGATGCTCATTTCAGCTTCAGTCATTCGTTGCATCGCCTCATGCAACGACGTCTGAGGCGTCACCAAACAGCGCTCAAAAGTCAACCGCGCTTCGCGCTGCGCCGTATTGCTCATGAACGCACCACCGCTTCCAGCGCGCTGACGACACGATCCACATCACCCTTGCGCATCGCAGGATAGAGAGGAAGCGATAGACAGTGGTCATAGTATGATGAAGCGCCTGGATAGGTCGTCGCAATGTCTCGCGACCTGTAGAAGGGTTGAAATGGCAACGGCCGGTAATGGACCTGAGTGCCAATACCCCTACCGCACAAATCGTTCATCACCCGAGCGCGCGAAAGGCCGACACTCGCAAAATCGATGAATACGATGTAGAGATGCCATGCAGGACTGCAATTCGGCGTACGTGCCAGGGGCCGGATGACCGGAGCAAGCTTTGCCAGCTTCTCATCGTATTCCTGTGCCAGTTCATGCCGACGAGCGACAAATTTCGGCAACTTGACAAGCTGGCTTCGGCCCAAGGCCGCTTGAATGTCAGTGAGCCGGTAGTTGAAGCCCGGTTCGTGCATTTCGTAGTACCAAGGATTCGGCAAGCCCCCGTCAAAAGCTGCCACGTGATCGGTGAAATGCTCCGCCTCCCGAATCATACCGTGGTTACGAAATCGCCTGACGCGTTCGTGCAGCACCTCGCTGCGTGTTATCACCGCCCCCCCTTCCCCGGACGTCACCGTCTTGACTGGATGAAAGGAAAACAGCGTCATGTCACTCAGCCGGCAATCCCCGACGGGTTTTCCACCCCACGACGCGCCAATGGCATGACAGGCATCATCGACTACATGGATGCACGCTGCACGCGCGATCGCAGCAATCTCCTCCAGGTTTTCGCATTGCCCGGCGAGATGCACGTTGAAAACCGCCTTGACCTTTTTGCCGTGCGCGACCGCCCGGTCCAGCGCCGCCCTGAGATCTGATGGTCTCATCAATCCTGTCGAGGGATCGACGTCCGCAAAAACGACATCGGCGCCGACAAAATATGCCGCATTAGCGGTCGCCAGGAATGTCACAGCGGGCACGACGATTGTATCGCCGGCTTTCAAGCCAAGTGCGAGCGCGGCCAGATGCAACGCTGCGGTCCCATTCGAGCAAGTTGCAGCGAACGGTGCGTCGACCGCCTTCGCCAGATCATGCTCAAACGCTGTGACAGCCGGTCCCGTCGTCAGGTAGTCCCCGCGCAGCACGTCGACGACCGACGCAATATCGGCCTCGTCGACGGCCTGTCGGCCATAAGGAAGGAATTCCAAATTCATTCGGCGCTTTCGGCCAGAAGACGACGCATTTCCGCCGCATCAAGCCATTGTGTATTCGTGTCGCTGCGATAGCTGAATCCATCAGGAACAGGCTTGGCGCCGGTGCCGTCAAGATGGTCGCGTGTCCAGAATGCAAATGCCGGCTCGATCACGTAGCGGTCACTCAACTCCAGTGTCGTGCGCGCATCGTCCTCCGAAATCATCATCTCATGCAGCTTCTCGCCGGGACGTATACCGACGATATGCGTAGGCAGATTGGGTGCTATCGCGCGAGCCAAGTCCGTCATTCGCATGCTGGGAATCTTCGGGATGAAAATCTCTCCACCTCGCATCAGACCGAGACACGACGTTACGAAGTCCACTCCCTGCTTCAGCGCGATCCAGAAGCGCGTCATGCGAGCATCTGTGATCGGCAAGCTGCGTGCGCCCTCCTTCAGCAAACGCTGGAACAGCGGAATGACGCTCCCGCGAGATCCCATCACGTTGCCATAACGCACGACCGAGAACCGGGTGCCCCGGCCGCCCGAAAGATTATTGGCTGCGATGAAAATCTTATCCGACGCGAGCTTGCTGGCACCATAGAGGTTGATGGGGTTGGCCGCCTTGTCGGTCGACAGCGCAATGACCTGCTTTACGCCTGTGCGTAAAGCTGCCTGAACTACGTTTTCCGCTCCATGGATATTGGTCCGAACGCATTCAAATGGATTGTACTCGGCAGCCGGCACCTGTTTGAGAGCGGCGGCGTGGATGACGACGTCGACATCGCGCATCGCCATCTCCAGTCGTGTCGGATCACGTACATCACCGATGAAATACCGCAAGCTCGGCGCCCGTAAAGTGGGATCCTGCTGCATCTCAAATTGCTTGAGCTCGTCACGCGAAAAAACGATCAAGCGCTCGGGCTGATGGCTCTTGAGAACGCTGCGCAGAAAGCACCGCCCAAAAGAGCCTGTGGCGCCCGTCACGAGCACTGAACCACTCAGCAATGCATTCAAGTCATTGGTCATTCGTCACTTCATCTCAGGCAAAGATATGCGCCCGGCCCCCAGAGCAGCCTCGGCAATGATCCAGTCGTCCTCGGTATCGATATCGAGCGTGGTAAGGCCGTTATGCTGCAGATACAAGCAGCGCGACGGCGTGAAAGTCTTGGACTCTCGCAGCGCGGCTGGCCGGATCATATACAGTGCGCCAGATGGAACAAAGGCAGCACCGGATTCGCTCGACAACCGAGAAAGGTAGCCAGCGGAAGCCGTGTATATGTGAGCCAGCCCGACATCAACGGGCTTTACCGCAACCAGCGCCTGCGCCTCCTTATTGGCACGCATATTTGCTAGACCGTCGCGAAGCAGATCCGGATGACGAAACGGCGAGGTCGCCTGCAAGAGCATGATCAGCTCAGGCTCAGATTGACCGAATTCTGGCGTCGTATCGAGCCAGTGCAGCACGACATCCGGAGTTGGCGTATCGTCCTCAGCAAGTTGCCGTGGCCGCAGGCCGGGCACACGAAAGCCAAGACGCCGTCCCTCGTCCGCAATTGCCTCATCGTCCGTAGAAAGAAACGGCACAACCGGTATCTCAGCGGCCTGAACGGCGCGCCATGTCCATTCCAGGAGCGAGACACCGCCAAGCCGCCGGATATTCTTACCCGGGAGACGCTTCGACCCTCCACGGGCCGGGACGAGTATGGCTACGCCTGTCTGCACGCTTACTGGCGCCAAAGATACGCGCCAAGATATTGCGGGCGCGGCCATGACAGTTCGGAACGGTCCGGCTTAGGCAGGCTATTTGGTGCCTCGACGACACGCCGCAACGTGTCTTTCCATTTGCTGGGGTCAGAGCAATCGATTCTCCCGCGATTGGGATAAAGCGTGTCTCCGAGTGCCAGTATCTCCTCACGATATCGCGCGGTTTCGATGACCGGCACGCCTTCGAGATAGCAATCGAACATTACATTCGAGCCGTTTGTCGAAATGGCTGCAGTTGCAAGTCCCAGCAGAAGTTGCGGATGCGCATGGGTAACGCGCACGTCAAGCGACGGAAATTGAGCAATGTCGCTGCGCAGAAGCTCAAGGTCGCAGATCGGATGCGGCTTGATCACTATCGACGCTTCCGGGGCATGCAGCGTCAGCGCATGCAACATATTCAGAAAGGTATCACGCACATTATCGGTCTGCGATGGAATCACCGCCGGTCCGGGATAAAATAATGCGATCACCGGGCTCCGCAGCTTGGTGAGGTCACGCCCTTGTTCATCTTGAATGCCCGTATCCGAACGAACCTCGGTCAGGAAATTCCGCCAGGCGGAGTAGTCCCGCGGCGTACCGATCAACAGCGCGGGGGCGGACGAATATCCCGCATAGTCGCTTGCTTGCCGCGGATGATAGATCAGAAACGCGTCGCCACTGTCGCGCCAGCGCATGTCACGGCCCGCGGTCTTTAGCCGATGCGCGAAGTTCAGCGCCGGATTGGCGGGAAAAGCCGGCTTGCAGTAAGTGCACGCTCCACCGCCGCCAAGACGTGCCGCAAACGCAAGCACGCTCAAGGGAAAGTATCCGAGGTCGCTTGGTGAGAGGAGCAGGCTTCTATTCGTCACAAGCTGCCAGAACCACATGACAAGCCGAAGCGCTGCCCCGACCTTCGAACCTAGGGTCCCCTCACCGTTCGAAAGTATAGCGATAGCCCCCGTGCGGTTCATGGCACGAAAGAGTACGTAATTGCGCTCAACAATAGGTAGCGCCTTCGCGTTCAGGAACAGAAAAGAAATCGAAAGGTCCGGCGATTCATCTTTCAGTTGCATCGCGACAGGCAAGATACTGTCCAGACCGACAAGCTTGTTGCCGAGAAGGGTCACAACCCGTCGCGGTTTGCGGCGAAGCGGCGGCAGCGTCTCAGATGGCATTTGATGCGCGCGGGCGATCACGAATGTCCAACAAAAATCGTCTTGCGCCGCAGACCGTTATGTCTGTGAAGACCTAGCAGCACCTCTGCAACACGCGGCCCAGCATGACCATCACCATAGATATTGTGTGTGCCAAAGCGGCTCTTTCTGGCGTCGACCCGCTTCATCGCACTGATGATATCTACCTCATTCGCTTCGACGCGGATCACGTTTTCACCCGCCTCACGACCTTTCTGCCGACCGCCCACATCGATCACAGGCAGTCCGAAGGTCGCAGCCTCAATAATGCCGCTTGACGAATTGCCTATCATGATACTCGCGTGGCGCAGTGCGTTTGGATAGAGAACCGGACCCAACGTGTCGCGAAAGCGGGCCCAGCGGCGCGTCGCAACGTAACCGTTTATCGCCTGCCGCATCGCGGCACCGCCCGGATCGCTATTCGGCGCCGTGAACAAAGTTGGTTGCGGAACTGCATCAAGTGCCTTCACGACGGCACGCAAAGGTGCTGCGGCATTGGCGGAGTTTGTCTCAGGATGCACCGTCACCAGCCGTAACGGTGTGTCTTCGGGTTCTTGGTCAAATCCCACCGCTTCCAGCCATTGCCTGCGAGTCATGGGAATTGCGCTCAACAACGTATCGATGCCGGGCGCCCCGGTCAGCGCGATGCGCGAAGGCTCCTCACCCATCGCGATGAGCTGTCGCTTTGCACCTTCAGAGGAAACACAATGAAAATGTGCGAGCTTGGTGAGAGCATGGCGGGCACGATCATCCAGCGCGCCTTCCGTGATTTCTCCACCATGCAAATGCACGATCACGATGTTAAATGGCAGTCCCGCCACCGCCGCAGGCAACATGTCGAGCCTGTCGCCCATCACCAAGATTGTGTCTGGCTGCACTCGCTCATAGATCGTGCCGGCCGCTGCCGTAATCGCAGCCATTGCCGTCGTCGCTGTCTGCGCGTCGCTTCCGCCAAGATCGGCGCCACCTGTGTGAATAACAGCACCCGGGACATCCGGCAGATGAGACCCGGTCGAAGCCAAATGCATTCCTGTTGCGAAGATGTGTAGATCGATGGAGGCTTCCATGCACGCGCGCCAGACCGGAAGCAGAATGCTGACATCAGCCCGACTTGACGTAATGCTAACGACCCGCGGCATATGGGTTTACGCAAGATCCTCGGCGCGTACCGCCTGATCTTCAGCCAGAGCGTGCCGCAATCTGCGTCCGACCGGTGAACAATCCGGCGACAATCCGTCCGCCGGCCGCTTCAACACCACGTCATCTGCCGAGATGAACCGTCCGGCGGCAAGCGCGCGTGCCGCGCGCCAGCTCCGTCGCACAAGGTGCGCAGTATCATGTTCCGTAGCCTGCGCCCGCTTGATGCCATCGCCCATAGCAAAAGCAGTGCCGCGAATTTTTCTCACGAGCTCGGATAGCGATTGCGGTTCTATCGAGGCTGCGTGATCCGGCCCGGGCAGATTACGGTCGAGCGTGAAGTGCTTTTCAATAACGCGCGCGCCCAAGGCAGTTGCCGCAATCGCAACATGGTCCCCCGCACTGTGGTCCGAATAACCAACCGGCAATCCGAAGTGATCACGCATCGTCTGCATCGCGCGCAGATTAACGGACTCGTCGGGGGTCGGATACAGCGACGTACAATGGAGAAGCGTGATGTCCGCGTTGCCGCCATCGCGAATGACACTTACGGCGGCTTCAACCTCCGCAAGCGAAGCCATGCCCGTGGACAACAGAATAGGTAACCCGAACTTCGAAAACTGTCGCAAGGCAGGCGTATTGGTCAGTTCGCCGGATGCGACCTTGATCCTTCGCATGCCAAGATCTATCAATGCCCTGGTCATACCCGTATCGAAGACTGTGCAAAGAAATTCGATGCCGTTCAGTTCGCAGGCTTTAGCAATGTCGGCAAAATTCTCGAGCTCCAGAGCTAATTGGGCCAGCATCTCGGCCTGATCTGTCAGGCCGGAATTTGTTTTCTGATAGTCTGCCGTCGCTGTACCGGCCGCGACCAGCTCAGCCGCGGAGAACGCCTGAAACTTGATGACGTCTGCACCTGCCGCAGCGGCAACCTCCACCATTGCAATCGCGCGACGCACGTCGCCGTTATGATTGACGCCAGCTTCCGCGATAATCAAAGGCATTTCAGACATGTCACGCGGCCTTTGCAGGATAGCGCGTCAGTGCCGGCACCAGCGCGTAATCTTCGACGACTGCTTCTGGCAGCACCACCGCGCCAGCCCCAACCATCGCGCATTTCCCAACGCGAGCACCGCCCAGGATTATCGCGCGCGGCGCAACATGGGAGCCAGATCCGATAACTGCGCCGTGTTCAACAACAGCACCTGTATTTATTATTGCGCCAAGTCCAATGGCTGCGCCGACATTGATCAAGGCGCCCGCCATGACTTGCGTGCCGGATCCAACACTTGAAGGATGGCCAACAAACGATGAAGGATGGACAAGCGCCGGCGGCTCCGTTCCAAACACCGCAGCATAGCGCCGAAGCACATCCAGCCGTGCAACAAGGCTGTCCGGTCGCACGCCGCCTAGTCCAATCGCAACATGATCGGCAAGGTTGGAAAGAGTGTTCAAAGATATTGCTTCATTATCGCTCGAGGCGACGCGCGCAGTACCTTCGAGCCATGGTACAGGTGCCGCTGACGGATCGACGAAACCGCTGAGGTGATGGCCGCAGGCCCGCAACAATTCCACTACGACTCGGGCATGCCCCCCGGCTCCGACGAGAAGGAGCTTCAAGCTGCGTCCTCGATTATGCCCCCGCGCCACTGCGATAATACAGCGAGTACGCGCTCCTGCTGCTCCGCAGTAAGATGGCTTGAGCAGGGCAACGACACGACGCAACCGGAAAGTCGATGCGTCGTCCCGTTCAAGCGACGCGGTGCGTCGGCGTAGGGTTCCTGAGCGCTCAGGCTCTCCCAAAACAGCCGTGCTTCAATCTTGTGCTCGGACAGAAGCTTCACAAGATCGTCCGCATCCTGCCGCGACGCGCACAGCACCGAGTAAAGCCAGCATGCGCTCTCCGCCCAAATAGGGCGTGGCATTGGCGAGAGGTCGCCCCTGTTACCTAGCGCGCGATCATAGACCGCGGCAATTCTCCGTTTTGCCGCCAACATTTCATCGAGGCGCTCCATTTGCGCGACCCCGATCGCGGCATTGACGTTCGTCATCCGGTAATTATGACCAACCGCAAAATATTGGTAGCGTGCGCCTGAACGCGCCTGGGTCGAGAGAGCACGCGCACGATCAGCCCAGTCGTCGCGGTCGGTGACGTACATGCCACCGCCTCCGGCCGTCACCGTCTTGTTCCCGTTAAAGCTGAAAATGGCTGCGTCGCCGAGCGCTCCCGCCGGCCGGCGCCGATACGTCGCACCCAGTGCGCCAGCGGCGTCTTCGATCAGCACAACATTGTAGATTTCACATAGTTTGCGAAGCGGATCCATGTTGGCGGGCGTGCCAAGTGCATGGACAGCAATAACCGCCTTCACAGGCGCATCCCCCCTCGCAAGAACTTCTTCCACGAGTTCTGAATCCAGCGACCAATGTTCGGCGCTGACATCGACGAAGAATGGAATCGCACCACTATGGTAAACTGCATTCGCTGAGGCCGCGAACGTGAAGTCTGGAACAATAACGTAAGCCCCCGGTCCGACGCCCGCCACGGTGAGTGCCATCTGGAGAGCCGCGGTTCCGTTGACCATTGCCACCGCGTGTCTGCGGTCCACAGCGGCCGCAAGGCGTTGCTCGAATTCCGTAACGTATCGGCCAGCGCTCGAAACCCAATTGGTCTCGACACAAGCTGCGAGATACTTGCCTTCTTGCCCACGCAAATCCGGCTCCGCTAGCGGCACACGCTCGATTTTCATGTGATTTCAGTTACTTGAATTGGCACGCTACCGCAATCCGGGTGACAAGGATTGCCCCCGAGGACCAGCGCGCAGCCCTGTTTTCGGCCACTAAGCGGCGCATTGTTCACAAAATGAACGCATTAGCAAGCTTTAATGTTCATGTCGCGAACGATGAACCCTGATATGGATTGCTAAGCGGTTCGATGGTCACCAGCGATGACGCACGGGCGTGGTTGGCACGCCTGCGGGGGGTGAATTTTACATGTGTGGAATCGCGGGGTTGTTTCACCGCCAAAATCCCTTCGATGCTGATCCATCTGCGTCCGCGCTTGCGATGGTCAACACCCTCGCGCACCGAGGCCCGGACGGGGTCGACGCTTGGGGCGACCCGGCAGCCGGAGTCGGGTTCGGCCATCGCCGGCTTGCCATTGTCGACCTGTCGCCGGGCGGCGCGCAGCCGATGCATTCGGCCGACGGGCGCTACGTCATCACCTATAACGGCGAGGTCTATAATTTCCGCGAGCTGCGCACTGAGTTGTCCGCCCGCGGACATCGTTTTCAGAGCACGTCCGATACCGAAGTCATGCTGGCAGCCATCGTCGAATGGGGCCTCGAACAGGCCCTGCGCCGCTTCGTCGGCATGTTCGCCTTTGCGCTGTTCGACCGGAAAGAACGAACCCTGCATCTCGTGCGCGACCGGCTCGGCGTCAAGCCGCTTTACTGGACCATCGTCAACGGCGCCTTGCTGTTCGGCAGCGAGCTGCGTGCGCTGATGGCCTATCCGGCGTTTGCGCGCGACATCGACCGCGAAGCGGTCGCCGCACTTCTGCGCTACAGCTACATCCCCGCCCCGGCGACCATCTATCGCGGCGTCTTCAAGCTGCCCGCGGGCTCGATCCTGACCGTGCGGCCCGGCGGCGCGCCGCTGATCGCGCCTTACTGGCGCCTCGCCGAGGTCGTTGCGCGCCACGGACAAAACAAGCTGTCATTCGAGGAGGCGACCACCGCACTCGAAGCGCTGCTGCGCGATTGTGTCGAGCGCCGCCTGGTCGCCGACGTTCCGGTCGGCGCCTTCCTGTCCGGCGGAACCGATTCGGCGGCCATTGTCGCGATGATGCAGGCGGTATCCGAGCGCCCCGCCCGTACCTTCACCATCGGTTTCCGCGACGCGGCTTACGATGAATCGGAGGCCGCGCGCGCCGTTGCTCGGCATCTTCAGTCCGACCACACCGAAATCATGCTCGAGCCCGACGCCGCGCTTGCGCTGGTCGGCGATGTTGCCGACTGGTTCGACGAGCCGTTCGCGGACTCCTCGCAATTGCCGACCTATCTCGTGTCGCGCATGACGCGCCAGCATGTCACTGTGGCGCTGTCGGGCGACGGCGGCGACGAGACGTTCGGCGGCTATCCGAAATATTGGTGGCTGGAGCGGGTGTGGAAGACCGCCGGCCATCTGCCGCTTGCCCTGCGCGCCATGCTAGGGCGCGCACTGCGGGCCGCACCGGAAGCCTCGCTGCACCGGGCGGCGTCACTTGTTCTGGAGCCCGGGCGCGCCGAACGCATCGGGGAGAAGGCGCGCCGGCTGGGCGCCGCGCTTGCCGCGGCCGATGCCGCCGCGGCGGCGCGCGCCCTCGATGTCGTCGGCGTCGACGATCTCGCCCTCGTGCCGGGCGCCCGGGGAACGCTCCACCCACAGCAATTCGGCGGCCTCGAAACCCTGCCCGACCTCGTTTCAAGGATGCAGGCCCAGGACATGGCGACCTATCTGCCCGACGACATTCTCACCAAGGTCGACCGCTGTTCGATGGCGGTCGCGCTGGAGGCCCGCGAGCCGTTGCTCGACCACCGGCTGGTCGAATTTGTCTGGTCGCTGCCCGCCCCAGTCCGGCGCGGGAATGGCCGTCCGAAGGGCTTGCTGCGCGCCGTCCTGGAGCGCTATCTGCCGCTCGACATGCTCGACCGGCCCAAGCGCGGGTTTTCGATTCCGCTCGATCGATGGCTCGCGGGGCCCCTGCGCGGCTGGGCGGAGGACCTGTTGTCGGTCGACGCCATTTCCAAAGAAGGTATACTTGATCCCCATGCGGTTCAGGCTCTCTGGAGCCAGCACGTGTCCGGTGCGCAACGCAATTCCACCGCGATATGGAACGTCCTGATGATGCGCGCCTGGTCGATGCGGTGGCAGAATCGATGACGCGGAACATCGACAGCAAGGTCGCGAGTGGATTCGGCGACGAATGGTCGGCTTTCCCCCAGAGCGAAGACCGGCTGACGCCGGCCGAACGCAAGACGCTGTTTGAAACCTATTTCCGGATTTTTCCCTGGGAGCGTTTGCCGGCAGATGCCGTGGGCCTTGATGCCGGCTGTGGCAGCGGCCGCTGGTCGGCGGAGGTTGCCCGGCGTGTCAAACATTTGCACGTGCTCGACGCCAGCGCGGAGGCGCTTGGCGTGGCTCGCCGCAATCTGGCGGAATTCCGGAATGTCACCTTTCATCTGGCCAGCATCGACGAGATTCCGCTCCCCTCCCGTTCGCTCGACTTTGCTTTTTCGCTGGGTGTACTGCACCATGTTCCGGATACGCCGGCCGCACTCAAATCCATTGCCGACAAGCTGAAGGCGGGCGGGCCCTTCCTTGTCTATCTCTATTATGCCTTCGACAACCGCCCGTCCTGGTACCGGGTCCTCTGGGCGCCCAGCAATGTGCTGCGTGCCGCCATTTCACGCCTGCCGCACGCGTTGCGCTATGCCATCAGCCAGATGATCGCGGCCCTGGTCTATTGGCCGCTCGCGCGCCTGAGCGCGTTTCTGGAACGCATCTCCATTCCAGTGCGGAATTTCCCGCTGTCCTATTATCGCGACAAATCCTTCTACGTCATGCGCACCGACGCCTATGACCGCTTCTGCACCAGGCTGGAGAAGCGGTTCACGCGGCAGGAAATCGAGGACATGCTGATCCGCAGCGGCTTCCGGGACGTCGCCTTTTCCGACAGCGAGCCGTACTGGTGCGCGGTAGCCTACAAGGCCAGGACGCCGGCCTGACCGCGCTCGAGGGCGTCTTTCAGTCCGGCTCAAATGCGGATCGGTAATCGAGCTTGAGCGCCGGATCCTGGTGCTCCTTGCGCGCAACGCAATTGCCTACGACCAGCAAATCGATCTCGCTGCCCATGAAGCAGCGAAACGCGTCGCTTACGGTGCACACGATCGGCTCGCCGCGCACGTTGAAACTGGTGTTCACCAGCACGGGACAGCCGGTCAGTTCCTTGAACCGCGAGATCAATGCGTGATAGCGCGGATTGGTCTCGCGATGGACCGTCTGGATGCGCGCCGAGTAATCGACATGGGTGACGGCGGGAATCTCGGAACGAGGCACATTCAGTTTGTCGATGCCGAACAAGCCCTGTTCCGCTTCGCTCATGGTGCGACAACGTTCTTCCTTCACGCCGGCTACCAACAGCATGTAGGGCGAATCCGAATCAAGCTCGAACCATTGCGCGACCTCCTCGCGCAGAACTGACGGGGCGAACGGGCGGAAGCTCTCGCGGTACTTCACTTTCAGATTGAGCATTTTCTGCATGGTCGGCGAACGCGGATCGCCGAGTATCGAACGATTGCCGAGCGCGCGCGGCCCGAATTCCATCCGGCCCTGCATCCAGCCCACGGCCTTGCCCTCGGCCAAGGCCCGCGCGACCAGGTTCGGCAACGCATCGTCGGTGACGGTCGTGAAGCGGGCGCCTGCTCGCCGCAATTCTTGTTCGCATTCGTCCTGCGAATAGGAATTGCCGAGGTAAGCGCCCTGCATCAGATCGCGACCACCAGGTGCAACTTTCCGCGGCTTGCCGGCGTGCAGATAGCGCGTGGCAAGCGCGGCCCCAAGCGCGCCGCCGGCATCGCCGGCTGCGGGTTGTATCCAGATTTCGTCGAAACAGCCGTCGCGAAGGACTTTGCCATTCGCCACGCAATTGAGCGCCACGCCGCCGGCCAGACACAAATTGCGCAGGCCGGTCCGGGCCGCCAGCGAGCGCGTCAGGCGCAAGACCGCCTCGTCGAGCACCGCCTGGATCGAGGCAGCGATATCCATATGGAACGACGTCAGCAACTGGTCGGGCCGACGGACCGGTTCGCCGAACAAACGGGAGAAACGCTCGTTCGTCATCGTCAGACCGGTGCAATAATCAAAAAACGAGATATCGAGCCGGAATGAGCCGTCGGGTTTCAGGTCGATCAGATTGTCCAGGATGGTCTGCGCGTATTTCGGTTCGCCATAGGGCGCAAGCCCCATCAGCTTGTATTCGCCGGAATTTACCTTGAAGCCCGTGTAATAGGTGAAGGCGGAATACAGGAGGCCGAGCGAATGCGGGAAATGGATTTCTTCGAATATCTCGAGCGCGCTGCCGCGCCCGATGGCTGCCGACGTCGTTGCCCATTCACCGACGCCGTCCATGGTCAATACGACCGCGTCCTCGAACGGAGAAGGATAGAAGGCCGATGCGGCATGGCTGAGATGATGCTCGCAGAAGCGCAAGCGGTCCCCCCAGTCGCCATCGCCACCGATCTTGGCTAGTTCGTCCGCCAGCAGGCGCTTCTGAAAGAGCTTCTCGCGCAGCCAGAGTGGGATCGCCATGCGGAACGAGCGGAAACCGCGCGGCGCAAGCGCGACATAGGTTTGCAGCAGTCGCTCGAACTTCAGAAACGGCTTGTCGTAGAAGACGATGAAATCGACCGCGTCGAGCGTAACGCTGCCGGCCTGCAGGCAATAGGCGATGGCATGGGACGGAAATGACGGGTCGTGCTTCTTGCGCGTGAAACGTTCTTCCTGCGCGGCGGCGACGATCTCGTCGTCGACGACCAGCGCCGCCGCGCTGTCATGATAAAAAGCGGAAATACCGAGAACGCGCATTCGCGACGATCAGAAGAGGGTATAGATGAAAGGCGCCACGGCCGAGCCCTTGGTCAGCACGATAAGCCCACCGAAAATAACCATCATCAACAGGATCGGCAGCATCCAGAAGGTCTTGCGCGTACGCATGAACCGCCACAGTTCCGACAGAAACTCCACGCTTCGCTCCTTTAGAATTGATCCTTGAACGTGTCCGGCGCCGGGCCCGGCGGCTGGCGCGCGATCCAGTAGCTTTCGGCGGCCGGATCGCGGCGTAGGCGTAGGAGATCGCAGCCGAGCGCGCGCATGACGAGGCCGGTCGGCAGCACCGTGCCGTAAAACAAGAGTGCCATCACCACCGGGTTGACGACCGCATGGAGCAGGAGGCCGAAACGGGTCCACGCGATATTCAGCGGCCGCAACACCGCGGGACGGACCAGCGCACATGCCAGAAAGAGCGCGGCAGCCGCGGCAAGCCACGGCCACCAAGCGCCGTTCTGCCAGACGTTCAACCCGGCCAGGGTCGCTAACGCCGCCGCCATGACCATGCCAAACGACCGGTCGGAGCCCGGCTGAACCGAATTTTCGCGCGTAAAGCTTTCGTGGGTCATTTGGATCATGAACCTGTGCCGCATGCTTGGACGACACTTGCCATTGATAGGATTGTCATTTCAAGCCCGCCCGCAGCCGGGCCGCTGATTTGACTGGCCGGCGGGCGCAGGCTACACGGCTCCCGCGATCGTCAATACCCCGCGCCGGCCGAGTTGGTGAATGGCGTCTGCTCTGAAAACAGCGATTTTCGGGATCATTTCGGTCGCCATCGCGATTGTCGGGACGCTTGTGACGGCGGAACTGCTGCTGCGCTTCCTGCCCTATAGTGAAGGGTTGCGCGCGCAGGAAGTTGCCGCCCGGCAACCGGTCTTCCGGTTCGCGTCCAACCGCACGTCCACCTACTCGGACGGATGGAACTTCAATCTGGTCAACCGCGTCCGCGTCAACAATGACGGCTTTGTCAATGACCGCGACTATGACGCGGCGGCAAAGAGCCCGCTGCTGGCCATCGTCGGCGATAGCTATATCGAGGCGGTCATGGTGCCCTACCGCGAGACCGTCCAGGGTCGGCTGGCGTCGGCGTTGGAAGGTCGCGGGCGCGTTTACAGTTTTGCCGCCTCGGGCGCCGGGCTGTCGCAATATCTGATCTGGGCCCGCCATGCCCGAGACACCTATCGTCCCTCCCTGTTCCTGTTCAACATTATCCCGAACGATTTCGCCGAGTCCTTGCATAAGCTTGAGCACAGCCCCGGGTTCTGGCGCTTTGAGGCCAGGTCCGATGGCGGCGCCGACTGGCGGCTGACCGAATACCGCCCGAGCCTGTTGCGTCGCGTGATGCGCAATTCGGCGCTCGTCATGTACCTGACCCAGAATGTCCGCGCGCACACGGCGCTGCGCCTCAATTTCCAGAATCTTGGCGCCGACGACCGGCGCTGGGTCGGCAATATCGAGGCCACGACGCCGGAGGACCGCTTGGCGGATTTTCGCTGGGCCGTCGACCGTTTCCTGGAGCATCTGCCTGCCTATTCCGGTGTGCCCGCGGAGCGCATCATGCTGTCGTTCGACGGCTTCAGGCCGCAAATCTATGGTGGGCCGGAGGAATTGCACTTTGCGATGCGCAGCACCTGGGCCACCATGCGCAGTGAAATGATGAACAAGGCCACGGCCCTCGGCATGACGGTCATCGATCTCGATCCGCTCCAGCGCGAACGCTTTGCGCTCGATCGGCAGCGATTCGAATTTCCGACCGACAGCCACTGGAACGGCCGCGGCCACGAAATTCTGGCCGATGCCATGCGTGCGTCCACGCCTTTCCGGGCGGTTTTTGCGCCAGCGGAAGGCCAGGTCCAGTGACGCCCGCCGTGTGGTAGGATTGTTTTATCGGCGCATCGACAGAAGATTGGCTTCGCCAGCCGCCCTGCGATAGGTTGCCGGCGTCGCCGCCAGACCCTTACCGGTATCCACCATTCCATGAGAGCGAAAGAAGTGCAGCGCAACGAGGATGAGCCGCAGGCACCGGACGGCCTGATCGCCTCCGCCCTGCGCACGCTCGAATTCGAGGCAAGCGGCATTGCCGCGCTCTCGGCCGCCCTGCGTGACGGCTTGGGCCAGTCGCTGACGCGGGCGGTGCTGACCATCCGTAATGCGCAGGGGCGTCTGATCGTCTCCGGCATGGGTAAATCGGGCCACGTCGCGCGCAAGATCGCCGCCACCTTTGCCTCCACCGGCACGCCGGCCTTTTTCGTGCATCCGAGCGAGGCGAGCCACGGCGATCTCGGCATGATCACGCCCGATGACGTGGTGCTCGCTCTGTCCTGGTCCGGCGAGACCGCCGAACTGAAAAACCTCATCGACTATTCCAAGCGCTTTGGCATTGCGCTGATCGCGGTCACGGCGCAGGCTGACAGCACGCTCGGTAAGGCCGCCGATGTCGCGCTCGTGCTGCCGCAGGCGCGCGAGGCCTGCCCGCACAATCTGGCGCCGACCACCTCCGCGCTGATGCAGCTTGCCATCGGCGACGCGCTCGCCATTGCGCTCCTGGAGAGCCGCGGCTTCAGTGAACGAGACTTCCACATCCTGCATCCGGGCGGACGGCTTGGCGCCATGCTGAAATTCGTCCGCGACGTCATGCGCACCGGCGAAGCCGTACCGCTGTGCCGCAGCGGCCGGCTCATGGCGGAGGCGATCGTCGAGATGTCCGCCAAGGGCGTTGGTTGCGTCGGCATCGTCGATCAGCGCCAGCAGCTCATCGGCATCATTACCGACGGCGACGTCCGCCGCCACATGAAGCCCGGCCTGACCGAATCCTCGGTCGACGACGTGATGACCCGCTCCCCCAGGCAATGCCGGCCGGACCAGCTCGTTAGCGAGGTGATCGAGACGCTCAATTCCGCGAAAATCACCGCGATGTTCGTGGTCGAGGGCGCCCGGCCGATCGGCGTCGTGCACCTGCACGATCTGTTGCGCGTCGGCGTCACCTGACACGTCGGCGCTGCCTTGCCGATGATCCAGCCGCGATGGGCCTTGTGAGTTCCGGCCGATGATCACCCTGTCCGATATCTGGCGCCTGTGGCTCCTGCCGGCGCCGCTCTTGATCGTGACTGCTTTTCTGGTGTGCGCAGCCTTGATCCGCGTCCTGCACCCGCTGCTCGTGCGCTATGCGCTGGCACGTCCCAATGCACGCTCCGCCCATCGTGAGCCGACCCCGCAAGGCGGCGGCATCGCCGTCGTTGCGGCAACGCTGATGGTGGCCGGCACCGGAATGCTCGCCGCACCGGTGACGAGCGTACCGCTGCATGAACTTTTTACGGTCGCCGCCGCCGTCGTCTTGATCGCGCTCGTCGGCGCCGCCGACGACATTCGCGCGGTGGCGGTGGTTCCACGGCTCCTGGCCCAGGCGCTCGCGGTCGGCGCGATCATCGCGGTGTTGCCCGACGACGTCGCGTTCCTGTCGTTTCTGCCGTTCTGGCTCGAGCGGCTGCTGCTGGTGGTGGGCGGGGTGTGGTTCGTCAATCTGGTCAACTTCATGGACGGCGTAGACTGGATGACGGTCGTCGAAGTCGTTCCGCTGACGGCAACGCTGTCCATCCTCGGCTTCGCCGGCGCGCTGCCGGGCCATGCCGTCGTGGCAGCGCTGGCGCTGTTTGGCGCGATGCTCGGCTTTGCGCCGGCCAACCGTCCGGTGGCGCGGCTCTTCCTTGGCGATGTCGGCAGCCTGCCGATCGGCCTCATGCTCGGCTGGCTGCTGCTCGCCCTCGCCGCCGGCGGCCACCTCGCCGCCGCGCTGTTGCTGCCGCTTTATTATCTCGCCGACGCCACCATTACGCTTTTTCGCCGGCTTCTCCGCAAGGAGCGCGTGTGGCACGCTCACCGCAACCATTTCTATCAGCGCGCAATGGATCGCGGCATGCCGGTGCGCACCATCGTTTCCCGCGTTTTCGCGCTCAACGTCGTTCTCGCTATTCTGGCTGTCCTTACGATGCTGGTGGAAAGCAACATGGTCAAATTGCTCGTGTCGCTGGCCGGCGTCGTGGCGGTCGCGGCAGTACTGTTTCATTTCGCGCGCGGGCGATCTTGATGCGTGTCCTCGTCACCGGCGCGAGCGGCTTTGTCGGACAGCCGCTCGTGCGCGCTCTGGCCAAGGCCGGGTTCAATGTCCGCGCCGCGGCCCGCGGCGCGTGGCGCCCGCCGCAGGATGAGCGTATCGAGACCGTTGCGCTACCCGACCTGGACGGCGCGGTGGACTGGCAGCCGCTCCTCGCAGGCATGGATGCCGTCGCCCATCTCGCCGGGATCGCGCACGCCGGTGGCGGCATCCCGGAAGCGCGTTACGATAACGTCAATCGCGCGGCCACGCGCTCGCTCGCCGAGGAAGCGGCCCGGCAGAAGATCGGTCGCCTGATTTTCGTCTCCTCGATCCGCGCGCAAAGCGGTCCGGCCAGCGAACGCGTACTGCGCGCGGACGATGAACCACAGCCGACGAACGCTTACGGCCGCTCTAAGCTTGCCGCCGAGCAGGCCGTCGCGGCATCGGGCGCAACGTTCACGATTCTGCGGCCGGTGGTCATGTATGGCCCGGGCGCTAAAGGGAATTTCGCGAGCCTGCAGCGGCTTGCGGCCTCGTCCTGGCCGTTGCCGCTCGGTGCCCTGCGCCGGCGCCGCTCGCTCCTGGCGGTCGACAACATGATTTCCGCAATCGTGTTCGTCCTGAGCCATCCGCAGACCGCGGGCGAAACCTACATCGTCGCGGACCGCTCGCCCCTGAGCATGCGTGAAATTGTAACCATGATGCGCTCCGCGATGGGGCGCCCGACCCGCCTCGTGCCGGTGCCGGAAGCGTTGTTTTCGCTGGGATTGACAGCTATCGGTCGGCGCGATTTGTGGGAGCGGCTTGGCGGCCAGCTCGTCGCCGATCCGCGCAAATTGCTTGACGCCGGATGGGAGCCCGCCGTCGAAACGCGCGCGGCGCTTGCGAGCTGGATTTCGCAGGCCGGTCACGGTGTTTCGGCGCCGCCGTAACAGGCGTCTGCGAACCGATCAGGGCCGCGATCGCAGGATGGCCCAACCCACGACAAACGAGCGGTGACTGTCGCCGCGCTGAAAGCGCATCGTCAGCGGCGCCTGCACCTCGGCCTCTGCCGCGATCGGCCCGAACGCGGGCGGCACCATCTTCGTGTCGAGATCGGTCCACAGCACGACGGCACCCTTGCGGTGCAGATCATCGAGATCGATCCACGGCGCGCGCCGCGGATTGCCGTCGATCAGGACCCGCGGTCGCTCTGTCGCATAGTGAGCGACATTGCCGCCGAGCCACATGGTCGAGATGACATAGGCGAGCGGCGTGCCGGTCTCCGCCCGGAAACGGTCGGCAACCTCGCGCGCGAAGGTTTCGCCGGGAAAGAATACCGCGCGATAGCGCTGGTCGAAAGCCGGCATGAGCGTGTAATTGATCACGAACGCGCCGGCGATGCAGATCGACGAAATTGTCCAGAGCACCATCGCCAGACCGAACCTGTCGATATCGATTGCCTTGCGGCTGCGCAGGACGGCCCAGAGGCCGAAAAACATCCAGAGCGGGTAGCCCCACATCGCAATCAGGCCGCGTCCGGTAATCGCCGAGGCGAGGATCAGGGTAAGAAGCGGACCGAACGTCAGAAGATCGACAATCCGCCGGTCGAACGCCCGCGCATTGTGCGCGGTCCTCGGTCCGGTTCTTGGCCACACCAGCGCAGCGGCAATAGCCAGTCCTGGAATCATGAAAAACGCCTGGCTGAGCATGAACAACGCCGGATGGTAGAAATAATGGAACCACCGCGTCGCCTTGATCGCCCGCTGGCTGGCGTAAGTGTAGGGGAGGAAATCGTTGTCGACGAGCCAGACCAGATGCGGCGACATGAATACCAGCGCGCATAGGACGGCGAGATAAGGACCCGGCGTCTTCAGATATCCACGCGCGCGATGGTCGGCGAGCACGAAGATCGCCATCGGGATCGCGAGCATGACGACAAAATACTTCGCCCATAGCGCGACGCCGAACGCAATGCCAAGCGCGATCCAGTAGACCAGCCGGCCGCGCGTCAGCGCGCGATGGAACGCCCATCCGGCAAAAGCCCAGAACGGCAACTGGATGACGTCGTGGTTGAACTTGGCGGCACTGAAATTGACGTAATGAATCCCATCGATGATGAGAACCGCGACGAGCGCGCCGATGGGACCGACCAGCGGCAGTGCCGTCAACCACACCAATGTGAACGAGCCGACGACCGTGATCTGCGAGACGGCGTAATAGGCGATATCCGAATTGAACACCAGGCGCGTCGCCTCGATGATCCACCAGGGCATCGGCGGCAGCTTGTCGTAGCCGAGCTGCCACTCACGCCCATAGGTCAGGGCCTCGATGATATCGAGCGGCAGGTTCGGGTAGAGCGCGGACGGCATGGCCGTCCACACGATCGCATGCACGACGAGGAAGATCGCGAAACCCGCCCGCGGATTGTCATACAGCCAGGCGATGACCGTGCGGACGATTCCGGAAGAACCGCGATCATCGAGCGAACGGGACCGGCCGCGGGTTTGGTCGAGGTTATGCATCGCGAACTCAAACCGCGCGTAACGATAGGGCCGCATGTCGGCAACCGGCGGATATTTTTCCACCGGCGGATCGGCACGACGGGCAGGCTTCCGCAATCATCGCGTCACGCCGCCTCGCCGCGGAAATCCGGGACTGCATCGCGCAGCACGCGGTCGATCACCGCCCGGTCGCCGCGAACGAGGCCCTGCTGCAAGCGGGTGAGCCATTCCTGCATCGTATCGAGCGGCGGACTGACGGGCCGCGCCGCGACCACGCCGGCAATACCGATTTCCACGGTCGGCTCCTCGCGCGCGAACAGAATTTCGTGCAACCGTTCGCCGGGGCGCATCCCGGTGAAGGAAATATCGATGTCGCGGCCGGGCTCAAGGCCGGAGAGCCGGATGATCCGCTCGGCGAGATCGAGGATTTTCACCGGCTGTCCCATATTGAGCACATAGACGGCGACGTCGGAACGGTCGGGCCCCAGCGCGTGGCTGCCGGCGGTGATGACGAGATCGCAGGCTTCGCGGATCGTCATAAAATAACGCACCATGTCCGGATGCGTGACGGTGACCGGTCCGCCGGCCTCGATCTGCGCCTTGAATTTCGGGACCACTGAACCGTTGGAGGCGAGCACGTTGCCGAAGCGCACGGAAATAAGCCGCATCGCATTCCCCGCATTCGGCCCGCGCGCCGATCTGGCATCGAGCGCCTGACAGTACATTTCCGCGAAGCGCTTGGTGGCGCCGAGCACGGAGACCGGCTCGATCGCCTTGTCAGTGGAAATCATCACCATGCCGGTGGCGCCCGCCGCGATGGCGGCATCGGCAACATTGACCGAGCCGAACACATTGGTCTTGACGCCCTCGTCCCAGTCGCGTTCGAGCAGCGGAACATGCTTGAGGGCTGCGGCGTGGAAGACGAGGTCGGGCTTGAAATCCGCGAACAACCGCACGATGCGGTCGCGGTCGCGCACGTCGGCGATGCGGCCTTCGATGGACGCCGCCGACTGCTTGGTCGCCAGCGCTTCGAGCGCGGCATGCAAGGCCGGCTCGGCATTTTCGACCACCAGCAGGCGCGCGGCACCGAATGTGACCGCGCGGTCGCAGATTTCCGCGCCGATCGAGCCGCCGCCGCCGGTGACGATGACGGCCTTGCCGCGGATGAAATCCTCCAGCCGCCGGTAATCGATATTGACCGTTTGCCGCAGCAAAAGGTCCTCGACATTGACGGGGGCGAGCCGCAGCGCTTCGCCGCCCTCGTCGAGCGCCGGCAGGCGGCTGGTGGCAAGCCCGAGCCGGCGCGCCTGCATCAGCAGCGCCTCCGGCTTGGCGTCCGGCTCGAAGGCCGACGGCGTCAGCACGACACGCGTCACGCGCCGCCCGCGATTGCCAAGGTCGGCGACCGCGCGTTCGAGGTCCTCGAATTGCCCGAGCACGGCGATGCCGCGGATCGACTGGCCCTGATCGGCGGGCGACGGCGAAAGGATGCCGACCGGCCAGATTTTCTTTACCGCCCCGCTTTCGATCGCGCGCAGCAGCACCTCGGCATCGGCGGCGCGGCCCAGGATCAGGGTCGGGGCGGATTCGGAGGCCCTCGCCTGCTGGCGGGTGCGCGAATAGCGGAAATAGCGGTAGGCCACGCGCGGTCCGCCGAGGAAGAACATCTGCAGGACCCAGTAGATGGCGATCGTGGTCTTGCCGAAGAAGAAGGTGCCGTAGAGGTTGGGCGCAACCAGGATGTAATCGAGCACCAATAGCGAGAGCGCGAGCACGGTCGCCGAACGGAAAATGTTCGACAGGTCCGGCAGCGAAGCGAAGCGCCATTTGGCGTCGTCGAGGTGAAAATACGAATAGACGATGCCGGCATAGAGCACGATGGCGGGCACGATGATCACGAGCAGGTCGGCGCGCTCGGCGATGCCCGGCGCCTCGAACCGCAGATAGAAGCTCGCCAGAATGGCCGCCGCCGTGGCGCACAGATCGTGCACGACAATCAGGGTCTTGCGCGACACTTTCATATGCGGTGGAACCCCTCATGGCGCCCGGACGAGCGCATTCCCCCGGCCGGAAAACGCGCTCCGCATAGCACATCCCCAAAACGGCGGGCGAGCTAATTCGACCCGGCCGGCGGCTGCGCTAGGGCCGCATCCACGGCGGCGATCACGGCTTGCGGCGACAGCCGGTCGAGACACAGGCTGTAGCTGTCGAGCCGACGCAGGCAGCCTTCCTCCTGGCACGGCTGGCAGGGCATCGGATGCTGCAGCAGGCGGACATTGCCCCGCATTTGCACGGCGGCCGAAGGCGCCCATGGCATGGTGAGCCCGCCCGCAGGCCAGGGCGCCCACAGGCGCGGATCGGTCGGCCCGAACAATGCGACCACGGGACAGCCGGCGGCGGCGGCCAGATGGGTGACGGAGGTGTCGGGTCCGACAAAGACGCGCGCGCGCGCAAGCAGCGCCGTCAGCGCCGACCAGGACAGCGCCGCGTCGAGGCGCCGCACCGCGGGCAGGCCGGCAAACACCGCGTCGAGATAGGCGCGCTCGGCCGCGGCCGGGCCGCCGGTCGCGATCACGCCGAGCCCGCATTCACCGAGATGGCGTGCGAGCGCGCGCCAGCCGTCGCCCGTCCAGCTTTTGTAGACATACATCGGCGCCGCGTGCAGGACGGCGTAAGCCGCCGGAAGCGCGTCGGGCAGCGCACCCGGCTGCGGCGGCACAATCTGCGGCACCGGCTCGATCCCGATCAGACGCGCCAGCGCCAGCATCTCCTCGACACGATGCGCGCCGGCCACCAGCGGCAGCGCGCGATCGAGCAGCAGACGCTTGAGCGTGCCGATGAAACGCGGCTCGACCATCCCTGCCCGCCGGCGCCCCGCCAGCGCGGCATAAAGCGTCGGGCGGTCGCCGGCCTGGGTCGCAATCGCGAGATCGTAGCGGCGCCACAGCCGTGCCGCCATCGCCAGACTTTCGGCAAGACGCGCGCGCGGCGGCAAGGTCAGGCAGTTATCAATATCCGGATTGCCCTCCAGAATGCCGGCGGTATCGGCAAACACCAGCACGTCGATGGTTGCGTCGGCAAAGGCGCGCCGCACGCTGCGGATCAACGGCGTGGTCAGCAGCACGTCGCCGAGGCGGCGCAGCGCGACGATCAGAATGCGCGGACGCGGCGGCAGATCGAGGCCGTGCATCACGCTAGGCTGCGCGCGCCGACGGCAGCGGCGCCGGCACGGCTGAACGCTTCATGGCCATGCCGCCCGCCACGCCCACGCCAAGGATATAGATCCAGGCATGGGTCGCATCGAACAGGTGGGAATTCGCAAGCGAGCCGAGAAAATTCTGCGCCACCACCAGAAGCCCGACCCAGGCGGCAAAGCCCGCGCCGCGAAACAGCAGCGCGTGCGACAACCACATCGCATAGAGCAGCGCGACGCCGATGAGCCCGAGCTGGATGCCGACGGCGAATGTCTGGTTGTGCGGATTGCCGGTCACCAGCGCGTCGAGTCCGCTGTGACCCTGCGCCGTGCGCAGGAACATTTCGCGCGTCGAGCCGGTGCCATGCCCGACCAGCGCGGCACCCGACATGATGCGGATCGAGCGCTTCCAGAATTCGATCCGCTCGCCGGCCGAAGTGCGGCTGGGCTCGGAAAAATGCGTGCGCACCTCCTCGAAGAGGCCGCCCAGCCGGTATCGGACATTGTGCGACGAGGTCCAGATTGCCGCAGCCAGTACCAGCCCCGCCGCGCAGACCACGGCCGCACTTCGCCAACCGGCGTTCTTGAAGGCGAGCAACAGGAGCAGAAGGGGAATCGACAGCAAGGCGGTGCGGCTCGCCACCACGAAGAACAGGTTGGCGAGGAACAGGATCGCGAGCGCGAGGAACAGCGCGCCATAATGAAAACGCCGCAGCCGAAAGGCGTCGATGCCAAGATACAGGAGGCCGAACGCGCAAAGGGTGAAGACGGCGCTCTGCGAAATATAATCCTTCACCAGCACGCCGTGGGTCTTGGGCATGCCCATGAACGACAGCTCCGGTATCATCACGACCAGCGCAGAACCGAGCAGCAGAACAACCCCCGAAAACAGAAATCCGGCGAACACCCAATGCCCGCGCTCGGACCGCTGAAAATGGATGAACAGCAGCGGGATCAGCGCCAGTTTCAGAAAATCGCCGGTTGCGCGCCATTGCTCCTTGAACGGCACCGGCGACCACAGCATGGCGACCACGGCAAAGCCGAACAGCGCGACCGGCAACCACGCCGCCGGCTGTGCAAACGTGCGCCTGAGCGCTGAGGCGTCAATCATCGGTATGATTGCGAGCAACCAGAGCACGGCGCAGATGCCGGTCGCCGAGATCGACCACGGCAACACGACCGCAGTGGCGACCGCCATCGCGTCGGCCAGTCTCTCGAGCTTTGCGCGCGCATCCGCTCTAGGCGCCCCGGTCATGCCATGCCCCCGCTCGACCGCAATCCGACACCGGGCGAGGACCGTGCGCGGTCCCGCTGTCCCGTCTCGTCGTGCGTGACCACCGACAGGCCGGACAGTGCGCGGATTCTTTTTTCAGCCTGGGCCCTTTCAAGCTTTTCGTCGTTTGCCGCAAGCGCGCTGCGGCCGGCCGCGGGATGCCACAAATGCAGCACGCCGGTCGCAAAGGTGCCGTCCTTGCGCCGCACGCCGGCATGGATGAGGCGCACCAGCAGGTCGGAATCCTCCCGCCCCCAGCCATTATAGTCGGCGTCGAAACCGTCGACCGCATCGAGATCGGAACGCCAGACCGCGAGATTGCACGAGCGCGCGCCGCGCCATTCCTGCGCGCGCAATCTGCGCAACGGTCCGAGCGCCAGCGCGATCATCGGCGCCAGCCGGTTGATGTCGCCATGCGCGCGCCGCACGAGCCAGGTCCCGAAACCCCAGTGTTCTGGTTGCAGTCTTTCGCGCAGCACCCGCTCCGTCATCGCCTGCGACATCAGGATGCGGTTGCCGGTCACAAACCAGCCGCGCTCGGCGAGCACGCGATGGCGCGCGACGAAATCCGGGCGCGCGATGCAATCGCCATCCAGGAAAATGCAATAGCTCCCATTGCTCGCAATGATCGCACGATTGCGGATTTCGCTGGCGCGAAAACCCTCGTGCGGCTGCCAGGCATGCGCCAGCGGGCGGCCGAGACGCGGCTTCCAGCTCTCGATCAGGTCGGCAGTGGCGGGCCCGGACCCGTCGTCGGCAACAATGACCTCGAAGTCGCGGTCGGTCTGCGTGGACAGCGAGCGCAGCACCGCATCGAGCGCATCCTCGCGCTCATGCGTGGTCACGATCAGCGAGATCAGCTCAGCCACGCCGGCGCCCCTTCAGCCAAGCTTTCATATAACGATAATAGGTGCCTTCGGCGTTGGCGACAGCCAGCAGGAAGCCTTCGCGGCCGTCGAGAAAACCCGCCCGCAGGATATAGGTGCGCACGAACGACCATAGCCCGCGCACAATCCCGGTCGAAAACGAGACCCGACGGCCGGACGCCTCCAGCATGTCGGCGCCCGCGGTCGAGTAGCGGTCCATGCGCGAGAGCGCGTCCTCCAGCCGCAAGACCGGATGATGGATGAGCGGTGATTTCAGGCGGGCAACCCTGCCCTCGCAAACGACGCGCTCATGCACGAGGTCGTCGGAAAAGCGCGCCTTGCCGCGCCGGAACACCCGCAGCACATAATCGGGATACCAGCCGGAGTGGCGCATCGGCCGCCCGCAGAAGGTCGACAGCCGCGGCATTTCATAGCCATCGGCGCCGGCGCGGCCGATTGCCTGCATGATCTCTTTGCCGAGGTTCTCGCTCACACGCTCGTCGGCATCGAGCGAAATGACCCACTCGCCCTGGGCGAGCGAGAGCGCAAAGTTCTTCTGCGCGCCGAAACCTTCAAACGGATGCGAGACCACTTTCGCGCCGTTGTCCTGCGCGATCGAGACCGTGCCGTCGCTGCTGCCGCTGTCGACGACAATGCGCTCGTCGCAGAAAGCAAGGCTCTTGAGACAGTCGGCGATATTGCGCGCCTCGTTCTTGGCAATGACGATGGCGGACAGCGTCAGCATTTCGTCCTCCATCACCCGGCGGCGCCGGCAAAGCGGATACGGTCACGCAGGCGCCGCTTGGCATCGCGCAGCACGCGAAACGGCAGCGCCAGATAATATTTGCGCAGGATCTGCCAGCGGCCGGTCCAGTCGAGCGCAGGCGCCTCCGCGCGCGGTACATACCAGCCATTGAGCCCAGTACGGCGGATCAGGCGATAGCCGGTCCGCGTCAGATAGGCGTGCTTGTCGAGGCTGGTGACATGATCTTCGAGCAGGATCAGGCGCGGACGCCAGTACGCAAAATCAAATCCGGCCAGCACCTCAAGTTCATGCCCTTCGACATCGACCGAGAGCAGATCGAGGGGATGCGGCGCGCCGGCCTCGCGCAGAACCGCGTCGAGGGTGCGGACCGGCACGTCGATGGCCTTCTCCGGCCGCACGCCGGTGACGGCGAGACGCGGATCGAACGAGGAAAACGCGCCGGCCACATAGAGGCGCATCGTCGTGCCCGCACGTTCGGGCGACGAGCAGGCCACTTCGCAGACTACAGCCTTGCGTTGTGCGCGCAGCTTGGCGGCAAGATCGGGTTGCGGCTCGATCAGCACGCCGGTCCAGCCCGCCTGTTCGAGATGGAAGGATTGCGATTCCGTCTTCGGCTCGTTGGCGCCGACCTCGACGAAGAAACCCGGAGCCCCGCCGGCGAAGAATTGCCGGACCAAACCCTCTTCCTGTTCGGGCGGGAAGATCGCAGGCATCGTTAGCGCCTGGCTTTGGCGCGCGAACGCCGCACGATGTCGGTCGTGGAATGGCCGGCGACGAGATCGACCAGAATGACCTGCCCGCCATCGGCTTCGACGATATCGCGGCCGACCACATCCTTGCCGCGGTAATCGGCGCCCTTGACCAGCACCTGCGGCCGGATGCTGCGGATGAGCTGAAGCGGGGTATCTTCGGAAAAGATCGCCACCAGATCGACCGCTTCGAGCGCGGCCAGCACCTCCGCGCGCGCCTTCTCGTTCTGAAGCGGACGCTCGTCGCCCTTGTTGAGCCGCCGCACCGAGGCATCGCTGTTGAGGCCGACGATCAGGCGGTCGCAGGCCGCGCGCGCCTGCGCCAGCACCGCGATATGGCCCGGATGCAGCAGGTCGAAGACGCCGTTGGTGAAGCCGATGCGCAAGTCCCGGCGGCGCCATTCGGCGACACGGGCGGCAAGCGCCTTGCGGTCGCGCGCGATTTTCTCCTCCGAGGCGAGTGCGGCCGGCGGCAGGATGCGCTGGCGCAGTTCCGCGGCGGTGACAACGGCTGTGCCTTTCTTTTCGACGGCGACCGAGGCCGCCGCGTTGGCGGTGCGCATCGCCGTCTCAAAATCGGCGCCGAGCGCGAGCAGGACGGCGAGCACGGCGACCACCGTGTCGCCGGCGCCCGACACGTCGCGCACCTTCGCCGGATAAGCGGGGACATGAACGGGTTTGCGGCCTTTGATCTGCAACAGCATGCCGTTCTCGCTCAGCGTCACCAGCACGGCCTCGCTGCCGACCAGGCGCGCAAGCTTGGCGGCGGCGGCGGCGACCTCCTCCTGCGTACGTACTGGGTGATGCGCCGCCTCGCCCAGTTCCTTGCGGTTGGGCGTGACCAAGGTCGCGCCGCGATAGATCGAGTAGTCGTGCCCCTTGGGATCGACGATGACGGGAATGTTGCGCTTGCGCGCGCGTTCGATCACCGTGCGGATAACCTTCGGGGTGAGCACGCCCTTGGCATAATCCGACAGAATGACCGCCTGCACCTGCCCGAGCGCTTTCGACGCTTGCGCGATGATGGCCGCTTCCACGCCGGCGGCGACCGGCCGCGCCTCTTCCCAGTCGGCGCGCAAGAGATGGGTCGAGAAGTGTTCCGACACGAAGCGCAGCTTGCGCGTGGTCGGCCGCGCGGCGTCGGTGATCAGGCGCGGCTTTAGCAGCCGGCTCGATTGCGCGAACAATTTGCGGCAATGCCGGCCGGCCTCGTCACGGCCGATGGCGCCGACAAAGATGCAGCGCGCGCCCAGGCCGGCAATGTTGCGCGCGACATTGCCCGCCCCGCCGATCACGACGTCCTCCCGCTGCACCGCGATCACCGGCGCCGGCGCCTCGGGTGAAATGCGGGAAACCTCGCCATAGACGAAGTTGTCGAGCATCAGATCACCGACGCACAGAACGCCGAGCTTGCGGGCTTCTACGAGCTTTTTTTCGAGATCGAACATCGGATGTGAATCGCGGTTCACCGGTAGCGGTCCGCCCGGTCGAGATAGCCGCCGACATAGCGGCCGACTGCCTCTTCCAGCGGCGTGAAGCCGGCATTGTAGCCGGCGCGGCGCAGGTTGCTGACGTCGCTCTCGGTAAAATACTGGTACTGGCCGCGAATAGCGGGGGGCATGTCGATAAAGGCGATATTCGGCTCCCGCCCCATGGCCGCGAACATCGCCACGATCATGTCGCGGAAGCTGCGTGCCTTGCCGGTGCCGACATTGAAAATGCCGTTGGCTGACGGTGTCGCCAGCAGCCAGCCGATCACCGCCGCGACGTCATCGACATAGATGAAATCGCGCCGCTGGTCGCCATCGGCAATGCCTTCGCGGTGCGATTTGAAAAGGCGCACCGGCTTGCCGGCTTTGGCCTCGTCGAAGACGCGGCAGAGCACGCTCGCCATGCTGCCCTTGTGATACTCGTTAGGCCCGAAAACATTGAAGAATTTGAGCCCCGCCCAGTGCGGCGGCAACGGCATTTTGCGCGCGGCGCGATCGGCGACGACTTGATCGAACAGGTGCTTGCTCCAGCCGTACAGATTCATCGGCCGCAGCGTGCGCAGCGCATCGGTCGTCCATTCGTCGCGGAAGCCGCCGGTGCCGTCGCCATAGGTCGCCGCGGACGAGGCGTAGATGAAGGGCGTGCGCGTCTGCGTGCACCAGTCGAGAAGCCGCAGCGAGAGCCGGAAATTGCTTTCGATCACCAGATCGCCGTCGGCCGCGGTCGTTTCCGAAATCGCGCCGAGATGGATCACGGCCTCGAGCTTGCGGCCTTCGAGCCACGCAGGCAGGTCCCCCGGCGGCACGATGTCGGCAAGCTGGCGCTTGCTCAAGTTCCGCCATTTGCCCTCGGTCCCGAGCATGTCGTTGACCACGACATCGGCCCGCCCGGCCTCGTTGAGGGCCGCCACCACATTTGAACCGATGAACCCGGCTCCGCCGGTCACCAAGATCATCGCGCCGTTCCCCGCCGCACCGGCTGTCCACAGGGCCTTCCTTTGCCTGACAAGCTCCGAGGGCGCAACGCCGCGGGGCCGTGAAAGGTAAATTCGGCCCGCCGGCGGCCCGCGGGGCATAGCACGCGTGAGCTGCTTGGGATCGCCGACCGACCCCGTGCCACCCGGCCGCCTGATGCACCTGCCCCGATCGCGGGGTGGCCTTAGGCACGCGATCCGTCCAAGCGACTCGACATTGCCGGTCCGGCGGGCTAACCGCTGCCGCGTTGGCCGATACCGTGAAGATATGAACTCATATTCATATCAATTGTTGAAATGATACATAACCCGTCTCCAGAGGTCGACTCCGCAACCCGGCCCGACCCCATTCTGGTCGTGCCTTACATGTGGATCGGCGATTTCGTGCGCTGCCATTCCGTGGTGCAAGTGCTGAAATCCCGCTGGCCGAACCGCCCGGTCGACTTCCTGACCACGACGCTCTGCGCGCCGCTGCTCGATTACATGCCCGGCGTCCGCAAGGGTATCGTCTGGGACCTGCCCCGCCGGCGGCTGCCGCTGTCCCAATACCGCGCCTTGGCCGAACGCCTGCGCGCGGAGCATTATGGCAGTGCCCTGATCATGCTGCGGACCTGGAAATCGGTGCTGGCGCCGTTTCTTGCCGGCATCCCCGACCGGGTCGGCTTTTTCGGCGAAGGCCGCCTCCTCCTCCTTACCGACATCCGCTGGGGCGAACGCAATCTCGAACGCATGATCGACCGCTGCGGCGCGCTCGCTTTGCCGAAGGGTGCCCCCCTGCCCGCGGAATGGCCGCTACCGCAGGTAGCCGTCCCGGCCGCAGAAATCACCGCGTGGCTGGCGAAGCAGGGGCTGAAGAAAAGCGGACATCCGGTGGTCGCGCTGGCGCCCGGCGCGGTCGGTCCCGGCAAAGCCTGGCCGCCCGGGCATTATGCAACACTCGCGCGCGAGCTGGCCGCCAATGAGACCGAGGTGTGGATTCTCGGTGGTCCGAACGAGCGCCAGATTGCCGCCGACATCTGTGCGGCCGGCGGGCCGCGCGTGAAGGATCTGACCGGCAGCGATCTGCGCGATGCCATCGTCGCGCTGAAGATTGCCGACGCCGCCGTCACCAATGATTCCGGGCTGATGCACATCGCCGCCGCGCTCGGGACGCCGACGATTGCGATTTTCGGGCCGACCAGCCCGCGGCTATGGGCCCCGCTCAATCCGCTCGCTGCCATTCTTGAGCCGCCCGGAAACACCGGCGGCGGGATCAAGGGCCGGCGGACTGCCGACATCGCGCCACAACGGGTTCTGGACGCCGTGCAGCGCGTGCTGGCCGCTCCCGATCGGCGCGGGCGTCTTGCATGAGCGGATCAGGACCGATACGAGGAACCACGGCAGCGGCATTGGCCGCGGAGAAAACCGACATGGCCGATCCGCGCGAGGACGCGATCAGCGCGCATTTCCGCAAGTCCGTCGATGCGCTGCAGCTTGCGGCCGCCGACCGTGCGCTGGCCTTTGCCATTATGTCGATTGCCGGTGCGATCGGCAAAGCCTTCCGGAACGGGCGCAAGGTCCTGCTCGCCGGCAATGGCGGCAGCGCGGCCGACGCACAGCATATCGCCGCAGAATTTCTCTCTCGCTTTGCCTTCGACCGCAATCCTCTGCCGGCGATTGCGCTGACAACCGACACCTCGGTACTGACGGCGATCGGCAATGATTACGGCTACGACCAGGTATTCGAG
Source organism: Pseudorhodoplanes sp. (assembly GCA_019187085.1). Lineage (GTDB taxonomy): Bacteria > Pseudomonadota > Alphaproteobacteria > Rhizobiales > Xanthobacteraceae > Pseudorhodoplanes. The sequence goes on from JABARS010000006.1 coordinate 71,533, forward strand.
CGGCAGGTGCGCGGGTTGGGAGTCAAAGGCGACGTGTTTATCGGAATCTCGACATCGGGACGTTCGCCGAACGTGATCGCCGCCCTGAAAACCGCGCGCGATATTGGAGTCATCACAATCGGCATGACCGGAAGCGGCGAACGGCCGATGAACGTGCTTTGCGATCTCGTCCTCGCCGCACCCTCGACTGAAACCGCGCTGATCCAGCAGGTTCACATCACGGCCGCGCACGCCATTTGCGGGCTCGTCGAGCGCGACCTGTTTCGGGCGCCCGCCACGTGATCCGCGGAGCGGCCGACCCGACGCGCGCGCGCCCTGCCGCTTTTCTCGATCGCGACGGGGTCCTCAACAGGGATACCGGCTACATCGGAACGCGCGAACGGTTCGAGTGGACGCCCGGCGCTGCCGCCGCCATCCGGCGCCTGAACACAGCGGGGTACCTCGTCTTCGTCATTTCAAATCAGTCGGGCGTTGCGCGCGGATTCTTCACCGAACAGGACGTTGAGGACCTGCACGCCTGGATGCGCGACGAACTTGCCAGGCAAGGTGCGCGGATCGATGATATTCGTTTTTGCCCCTTCCACCCGGATGCGCCGCTCGCGGCCTACCGGCAGGATTCCGACTGGCGCAAACCGAAGCCCGGCATGCTGCTCGACATCATGCGGGTCTGGCCGGTCGATAAATCGCGGAGTTTCCTGGTCGGCGACAAGGAAACCGACCTGCGCGCCGCCGGGGCAGTCGGCATCGCCGGCTATCTTTTCGACGGCGGAAACCTGGCGGACGCGATCGCCGATTATTTGCGCCGGTCCACTTCTGCCTAGATCATGATCCATTCTGATTGAATCGGATCATGATCAAGTTTCTTTGATTTTTCGTACGATCTTGCGCCGAACCGGTTCCCACTTCGACGGATCGCGCGCTACGGTCGCCCGAGAACGTCGTGATAGACGCCGACAATCAGGTCGGCTTCGGCATCGGCGCTGAACTCCGTCACCACACGCTCGCGTCCGCGTTCCCCCATGACGACAGCGCGAGCGGGCTCGCGCATCAGCGGTTCGAGTGCGCGCTCCAGCGCGTTGGCGTCTCCGGGCGGCACAAGCGTCCCCGTGATGCCATCGAGCACCGCAGTCTCCGCGGCGCCTGCCCGCGCCGCAACCACGGCTGCCCCCGCCGCCATCGCCTCCAGCAAGGTCAATCCGAACCCCTCGTTGCGCGACGTGAACGCATAGATGAGGACGCGCCGGTACCATTGCGGCACGTCGTCGATCGGCAGTTCGCCGAAAAAGCGGACCCTGTCGGACAGGCCGGCAGCACTCACGCGTTCCTTGAGCGCTTCCTCGAAACCGCGCTGATCGGGAGTCACCGCCCCAATAATCACGGCGACGAAATCTGGATGGCGCGGCAGCAGCCGGCACATCGCCTCGACGAAAACGTCGGTGCCCTTCTGGGCGCGCACGCGACCGAAGCAGCCGATCGCATAGCGGCCGGGCAGACCGGTGGCCTTCAGCTCCGCTTCGCGGTCGCCGGGCGGGCGATAGCGTCCGGTGTCGACGCCGTGCAGGATCACCGTCGCCGGAAAACGCAGATAGGATGCCGCCGCCTCGCTCGTCGCGATGATCGCGTTCATGCGCGCCATCAGAAATCGCGTGATCCATGTATGATGACGTTGCGCGGCCGATGTGAAGACGAGCCGCAGCGGCCAGCCGAGCCATTTGAACGCCAGGCCGGCCATCATCTCGGTGTTGCGGCGGGCGTGCCAGATCAGGGGCCGGCGCGGCCGGCGAAACCGCAAGGCAAGCAGGTCCCGCCCCGACAGCCTGCGGATGCCGGGCGGTGCATCGCTGCCGAACCAGCCGGCCGCGATACGGCCTGCGATGCGCGGCGCCACCGTCCGATTCGTCGCGGTGACGCCCGAATAACGCCAATGCAGGTTGGGAATGATGACTTCTATGTCTTGCACGCGAGCCGCCTCGAACCGTCGAAAACCGCGATTTGCCGGGTCATCTATACGATGCGTTAACGATAGCGGTAACCCTCCCGCCGCCGAAACATAACCTTCATATTGCCGGGCTAACCAAGGTCCCGACTGGATCGGGACCGTCTCGCATGTGCATTATGGTGACCGGAGGCTGCGGCTATATCGGCAGCCATATGGTGCACGAACTCGTCGATGCCGGCGAGCAGGTGATCGTGCTCGACGATCTGTCGACCGGATTTCGCTCGGCCATCCCGCAGAGCGTGCCGCTCTATGTCGGCAATACCGGCGATGTCGGCCTCACCGGCGCCCTGATCGGCGCGCATCGTGTCAACGCCATCATCCATTTTGCGGCATCGATCGTGGTGCCGGAATCGGTGCGCGATCCGCTTTATTATTACCACAACAACACGATGAACACCCGCTCGCTGCTGGAAAGCGCGATCAAGGGCGGCGTGAAGCATTTCATCTTCTCCTCGACCGCGGCCGTCTACGGAAACCCGGATCGCATCCCGGTGGCCGAGGATGCGCAGACGCACCCGATGTCGCCCTACGGCGCCTCCAAGCTGATGAGCGAGATCATGCTGCATGATGTCGCCGCCGCGCACGGGCTAAAATACGCGGTGCTGCGCTATTTCAATGTCGCAGGCGCCGACCCCGCCGGCCGCACCGGGCAGATGACCGTGGGCGCCACCCATCTCATCAAGGTCGGCGTCGAAGCCGCGCTCGGATTGCGCGCCAAGCTCGACGTGTACGGCACCAATTATCCGACGCCAGACGGCACCTGCATCCGCGACTATATCCATGTCAGCGATCTGGCCCGGGCACATTCGATGGCGCTTGCGCATCTGCGGCGTGGCGGCCGCAGCATGACGGTCAATTGCGGCTACGGACACGGCTATTCGGTGCTCGAGGTGATCGAGGCGGTCAAGCAGGTCAGCGGGCGGAACTTTGCGGTCGCGTACGCCGAGCGCCGCCCGGGCGATCCCGCCGCGATCGTCGCCGACAGCGCCAAGATCCGAGCCGCGTTCGGCTGGGCGCCCCAGTTCGACGACCTGCCGACGATCGTGGGCCATGCGCTCGCCTGGGAAGCCAAGCTCGCCGCCGAGCGCGCGCTGCCGCTCGCCGCGCAGGCCTGACCAAGCTAGCTCCTTTTCATACTTGAATAATCTGGCACGGACGGGCATGGAAGGCCCGGCTGCCCGGCGCGGCCGCCATGCCTGGATTCGGGCATCCGGACAACGGCCCAAAAGGCCCAAAAACAACCAGCATCGAAGGACCGTCAATGCCCGGCACAGCCGACCACAATCCTGCCGCTGAGCAGAGTGCCTCCGCCCTGATCCGGCGTCTGGTGACCGAATACGGCCTGTCGCATTGGCGCCGCTATGCCCTCGCCTTCTTGCTGATGGCGATCGGCGCCGGAACCACCGCGCTGACTGCCTATCTGATGGGCACCGTGGTCAACGAAGCCTATGTGAACCGCAGCTTCCCCGGCATCGTGTTCCTCGGCGTCATCACCGTGATCGTGTTCGCGGTCAAGGGTGCCTCCGGCTACGGCCATGCCGTCATCCTCTCGCGCATCGGCAACCGCATCATCGCCGAGAACCAGCAGCGCATGTTCGACCGCCTGATGCGGCAGAATCTCGGCTTCTTCTCGCAGCGCCATTCCTCCGAATTCCTCGCGCGCCTGTCGACCGGCGCCAATTCCGCGACGCAGGTTCTCAACCTGCTGGTCACCGCGGTCGGCCGCGACCTGCTTTCGCTCATCGGTCTTGCCGCCGTGATGGTGATCCAGGACCCGGTCATGTCGCTGTTCGCGTTCGTCATCGCGCCGCCGGCATTGTGGATCGTGCGCAAGCTCGTGCGGCGCGTGCGCACGATCGCAAAGAACCAGTTCACCGGCGGCACCCGCCTGTTCGAGACGATGCAGGAGACGATCCAGGGCATCCGCATCGTCAAGACATTCACGCTCGAAGACGAGATGCGCGAGCGCATGCGCAAGAACATCGCCGACGTCGAGCACGAGGCCAACAAGCTGGCGCGCGTTTCCAACCGCTCCAGCCCGCTGATGGAGACACTCGGCGGCATCGCGATCGCGCTCGGCGTCACCTATGGCGGCTATCGCACGATCGAAACCGGCGCGACGCCGGGTGAATTTTTCTCCTTCATCACCGCGTTCCTGCTTGCTTACGAACCCGCCAAGCGGCTGGCACGGCTAAACATCGATCTCAATGCCGGCCTCGTCGGCGTGCGCATCCTGTTCGACATCATCGATGCCCCGCCGAGCGAGCCGGAGGACGGTAACCGCCCAGCGCTGCGCATGCAGCAAGGGCGCGTGGAGTTTTCCAGGGTCGAGTTCGGCTACCGGCCGGGCGAACCGGTGCTGCGCCAGACCTCGTTCGTTGCCGAGCCCGGCAAGACCACGGCTTTGGTCGGGACCTCAGGCGGCGGAAAGTCGACGATCTTCAACCTCATCCTGCGCCTTTACGAGGTGCAGGCAGGTACGATCTCCATCGACGGGCAGAACGTCGCCGAGGTCTCGCGGTATTCCCTGCGGCAGCAGATCGGCTATGTCGGACAGGACGTCTTCCTGTTTCGCGGCTCGATCCGCGACAACATCGCGTTCGGAAAACCGGGTGCGAGCGAGAAGGAAATCGTCGATGCCGCGCGGGCGGCCAATGCGCACGATTTCATCATGTCGTTCCCCGGCGGTTACGACACCTCGGTCGGCGAGCACGGCCTGCAGCTTTCCGGCGGGCAGCGCCAGCGCATCGCGATCGCCCGCGCGCTGATCAAGGACGCCCATCTGATCCTGCTTGACGAGGCGACCGCCGCGCTTGATTCGGAATCCGAGCGCCAGGTTCAGGATGCCATCGCCCGCCTGACACAGGGGCGCACGACAATCGTGATCGCCCACCGCCTGCATACTGTCGCGCATGCCGACAATATTCTCGTCATCGAGGACGGCCGCGTCTCGGAATCCGGCCGTCACGAGGAGCTGGTCCGCAAGGGCGGCCGCTATGCGGCGCTCTACCGGCTCCAGCTCAAGGACGAGCAGCCGGAGCAGAAGGTCGCCGCCATTGCCTCTGCGTGAGCGGACACGCGACCGGTGATTTGATCCGCGGGCGCGGTATGCTATGCGGACGTTGCAATCTGCGACGTCCTCCTGCCTGAACACTGAACCGTCCCAGAATCGGATCGCCCAAAATCGGATCGCCCATGAGTGCCGATGCCAGCAAGTACGTGATTGCACCCCCGCCGCAGGCCGCCATCAGGGTCAAGGGCAGCGACAAGCTCTTTCCCGTGCGCCGCATCTGGTGCGTGGGCCGTAACTATATCGAGCATATCCGCGAGATGGGGCAGGACGAACGCGCTCCGCCGTTCTTTTTCGCCAAGCCGGCCGACGCGATTGTCCACGATGGCGGCGTCGTCCCCTATCCGCCGCTGACCAAGGATATGCACCACGAAGTCGAGATGGTCGTGGCGCTGAAGTCCGGCGGCAGCGATATCAAGCCGGAAAAGGCCAACGACTGCGTCTGGGGCTACGGCGTCGGCATCGACCTGACGCGCCGCGACCTGCAGATCGCCTCGCGCGAGATCAAGCGGCCGTGGGAAATCGGCAAGGCCTTCGACGCTTCGGCCCCCTGTGGCGCACTCGTTCCTACCTCCGAAATCGGCCACCCCGCCAAGGGACGCATTGCCCTGAAAGTGAATGGCGCCGTGAAGCAGGAAGGCGATCTCAACCAGATGATCTGGAACGTTCCGGAGACGATCTGGAAACTGTCGGAGATGGTCGAGCTTGCGGCTGGCGACATCATCATGACCGGCACGCCGGCCGGCGTCGGTGCGCTTGTACCCGGCGACAAGGTCGAATGCGAGATCGAGGGCGTCGGCACGCTGACGGTCACGATCGGAAAACCGAAAGCCTGACGTCAGCGGCCGCAATATGCGCGCACGGCAATAATCCGATTGCGACTGGGGCGGCTCCTCACCGCCCCGTTTCGCTTTTCAGGCGCGCTCACGCCGCGGGCTTGATCAGGCCTTCGGCTTTCATCGCCTCGTGCACCATCGGACGCGCAGCAACGCGCTCACGGAACGCCTTCACGTTCGGCCATTCGGCGAGGTCGATCTTGTGCAGGCGCGCCCAGTTGAGCACGACGAACAGATAGGCGTCCGCCACGCTGAAGCGGTCGCCGAGCAGATACTGTTTGCCGGCCAGGTGCCGGTCGAGCAGGGCGAACGCCTTGAGGATATTGTTCTTGGCGATCGTCTTGTAGTCTTCGGGCGTATCCGGCTTGAACAGCGGCGTGAATTGCTTGTGGATCTCGGCGACCACGAAATTCAGCCATTCGAGCACCCGGTAGCGCTCCATCGTTCCGGGGGCGGGCATCAGGCCAGTTTCCGGCCTGCAATCGGCGATGTACTGGACGATGGCCGGTCCTTCGGTGAGAATCTGTCCGTCGTCGAGCTGCAGCGTAGGCACCATGCCCTTCGGATTGACGCTCCAGAAATCGGTCCCGCTTGCGGTCTTCTTGGCCTTGTTGTCGACCCGTTCCAGATCGAACGGCAGCCCGGCCTCGCGCAGAACGATGTGCGGCGACAGCGAGCAGGCGCCGGGCGAATAATAAAGCTTCATGAACGTCCCCGATTTTATGCAGAAGATGAGGTGAATTGCCGTCTTCAATGCGATGGCATGGATGACCAAACGCTGTGCCATGAAGGCGCGCGGGAAAACGCCCGTCAAGACGTGGCGGAACATGGGGTGCAATCGGCCCAGCCTTCGCACGACGGCCTTGAGGTTAAATCCAGCGCAGCCAGCCATCCAACACGGGCCTGCCATGACATCCCGCCGGAACTAACACCGCAGCCGGGTAAACGGAACCCCGGCCCGTCTCGTGCGTTCTCCGCGCACGATGCCATTTCCTGGAGCCAGATCCATGGCCGCCACCCCTTCCCGCAACGCGATCGCGGTCGTCGTCGAGCCGCAGCCCTACGGCGACGTGACGCTTATGCCCTGCGGGGCAACGGGACGAGCGGAAGCGGAACTGGCGCGCGCCATGGCGACCGCGATAACGGACACCGGCCCCTCATCGGGCTCGGAGGCGTTGCGGATATTGCGCCGTGCCTTTCCCGATTCCCCGCTCGCGGTTCGCGTGGCCGCCCTCGACGCGATGATGCGCCGATAAGACTACATGCCGAGATAGGCCTGCCGGACACGGTCGTCGGCGAGCAGCTCTTTGCCGGTTCCCGATAGCGTGACACGGCCGTTTTCCAGCACATAGGCACGGGCGGCGAGCCGCAGCGACACCGCAACGTTCTGCTCGACCAGCACACAGGTGAGGCCTTCGCGGTTGAGGTCGCGAATGGTGGCCAGCACCTGCTGCACAACGGTGGGCGCAAGGCCGAGCGAGGGTTCATCGAACATCACAAGTTCCGGCGCGCCCATCAGGCAGCGGCCGATCGCCAGCATCTGCTGCTCCCCGCCCGATAATGTTCCTGCGGCCTGGGACAGACGCTCGCGCAGGCGCGGGAACAGGTCGAGCACGCGCTCGCGGTTGCGTTCGCGCGTTGCGCGCGCGCGCGGCAACATGGCGCCCATGTCGAGATTTTCCGACACCGACAGCGTGGGGAAGACTTGGCGGCCTTCCGCCACCTGCCCGATCCCCAGATCGCAAACCTTGTAGCTCGGCGCACCCGCGATATCGAGGCCGCGAAAATGGATCTGCCCGCGCGCCGGGCGATTGATGCCGGCAATGGTGCGGATGAGGGACGTCTTGCCGGCACCGTTGGCGCCGACGATGGCGACGATCGAGCCTTCCGCCACTTCCAGCGATACGCCGTCGAGCGCCTGCGCATCGCCGTAGAAAACATCGAGACCGGAGACTTTCAGCATCAGCCGACGGCCTCCGCACCGAGATAGGACTGCACGACGGCAGGGTCACGGACCACCTCGTCCGGCCGCCCTTCCGCGATGGCCGCCCCGTGATGCAGCACCATGACGCGCGAAGCGAGCGCCATCACCGCGCGCATGACGTGCTCGATCAAAAGAACGGTGACGCGGTGCTCCTGGTTCAGGCGCTGGAGCGCCGCGACCATGCGGTCGGTCTCGGTCGGGCGCAGCCCGGCCATCACCTCGTCGAGCAGCAAAAGTTTCGGCTCGGTGGCGATCGCGCGCGCGACCTCCAGCCGCTTGCGGTCCGGAAGCGTCAATTCCGACGCCAGCCGATGGCGCCTATCATAGAGATCGAAGCGATTCAGAATTCCATATGACGATTCGCGCGCGTCACGCAGCCCGTGATGGCGCAGCAACGCGCCGACGATCACGTTGTCCTCGACCGAGAGCGCCGGGAACGGTCGCACGATCTGGAAGGTCCGGCCGACGCCGGCGCGGCAGACCTGATCCGGCGTCTTGCCGTCGAGCCGCTGGCCGGCAAATTCGATCTGGCCCTGATCGGGCTGATAGACGCCGGCAACCATGTTGAACAGCGTCGTCTTCCCCGCGCCGTTCGGGCCGATCACGGCGAAAATCTCGCCTTCGGCAACCTCGAGACTGACATTGTCGACGGCGAGGAGACCGCGGAAGCGCTTGGTGACGCCCTGTACGGAAAGAAGCGCGCTCATGACCGACGCTCCCTGATCCCGAGGACGCGCGCAACCCACGGCCAGACACCGTGCGGCAACACGATCACGACGAACAGCAGGCACAATCCGTAAAAGACCTGCTTGACGCCCGGAATGTCCACCCCGAACTTGTACAAGATGGCGTGCATGGACTCCGACAATCCCGTGAGCAGAAATGCGCCGAGGACCGGACCGAACAGCGTACCGATGCCGCCGATGATCGGCGCCAGGATCAGTTCGATCGAACGCGAAATATGGAAAACCTGTTCCGGAAACAGGTTGTTGTAGAAGAAGGCGAAGAACACCCCGGCAAGCGACGTCATGCCGGCCGACAGGATCACCGCAAACATCTTGTAGCGGAAGGTATCGATGCCGATGGCGCGCGCCGCCTCTTCGTCTTCGCGGATGGCGAGCCAGAAATAGCCGATCCGGCCCGTCAGCAGCAGACGGCAGATGACGAACGCACCGACCGTCATCGTCAGGATCAGATAATAGAACATCATCGGCTTGCCGCGCAGGTTCCACAGATCGCTGACCGAATAGTTCGCCACCGGGAGAAAGAAACCACTCGAACCGCCAACCCAGCTGAAATGGTCGAAGCCGACCCGAGCGAACTCCGCGAACGCAATCGTCAGGATGGCGAAATAGACTCCGCCGACGCGAAAGCGGAAGGCGAGAAAGCCAATGATCGCTCCACCGATGATAGCGATCGGGATCGCGGCGAGAATGCCGATCCAGGGCGAGACGCCGAAATGCACATACAAGGCGGCGGTCGTATAGGCGCCGAGCCCGACATAAAGCGCGTGGCCGAGCGAAAGCTGGCCCGCGAAGCCCATCATGATGTTCCACGCCTGGCCGGTATAGGCGTAATAGAGGATGATGATCAGAACGGTCAGCAGATAATCGTTGACCAGAAACGGCGCGGCCACCAGCACCCCCAGCAGCAGACCGCCGAGGACGAGCGCACGCGCAGGGACGCCTTCGAACAATTGCCCGATCATGTCGTCCTCTTGCCCATGATGCCTTGCGGGCGGAACAGAAGTACGAGTACAAGCAGGGCGAAGGCGAACATGCTCTTGGCGGAAGGCGTGAACAGAAGACCAGCCATCGCCTCGGTAAAGCCGATCAGGATCCCGCCGAGAAGCGCGCCCGGCATCGATCCGAGGCCGCCGGTAATCACGATGATGAACGCGAGCAGCGTATAGGCCGGTCCGAGCGCCGGCGTCACGTCGATGATCAGCACCAGCATCGCCCCGGCCGCACCGACGCAGGCCGCGCCGATCCCGAACGTCAACGCGTAAAGACGCTTCACGTCGAGGCCGACCACAAGCGCGCCGACATAATTGTCGGCGCAGGCACGGATCGCCTGCCCGATATAGGTGAAGCGGAAGAAGGCAAAGAGGATCGCCGAGACCAGCACCGCCGCGCCGCCGGCATAGACCTTGGTCGCGTCGACGATCAACGGGCCGACCAGGAAGCTGTCGAACGCGTAGCTGGTCTGGACGTTCTTGGCGTCGGGCCCGAAAATGATCAGCAGCACGTTGACCATGATCAGCGCGATCGCGACCAGCAGCATGAACTGGCTGTGCTCGGGGCGATTGATGAAGGGATTGATCAGGCTCGCCTGCAGCGCATATCCGAACACGAACAGCACCGCCGCGATCGGCACCATCATGACGAGCGGATCCAGCTTGAAGGCGGAGAATATCACGATGGCGATATACATGCCGATCGTCATCATTTCGCCATGCGCGAAATTAACGATCCGGATAACGCCAAAAATGACCGACAAGCCGAGCGCCATCAGTCCGTAGACGAGGCCGGTCAGGATGCCGCTGATGGCAACGTTCAGGTAGATTTCTGCGGGCACGAAATGGTCCTGTCATCGCAAGCTCCGGCCGCTGTTCGCGGCCGGAGCTTGCGCTTTTATTTTTATCGTTATCAGCCGCGCTTGTCGTACGGCTTCATCGGCCATTCGACCTTGGCATTCGACGCTTCCTTCGGCGCCACGGTGACGAGCTTGCCGCCGCGGTTCTGGATCGCCGAATTCCTCAGCTTGTCGTTCTGGCCCTTCGCGTTGAACTGGATGCCGGGGCCGGTCGAGACGTTGTCCTTGATATCGGTCTTGCGGATCGCGTCCGCCAGCGCCGTCGGATTGGTCGAACCGGCGCGCTTGTAGGCATCGGCCGCCACCAGCAGCGCCTCGAACGTGTAGACGTGGTTGGTGTTGACGTTGATGCCGGGGAACGCCTTGGCGACCGCCGCCTCGAGCTGCTTGCTGAGCTTCTTGTTGGGATCGTACCAGGGGACGAAGCTGAGCGGGCCGTCGCCGAGCTTGCCGAGCGTCTTCAGGTACTGGTCTTCGTACCAGCCCGGGCCCATGCTCAGGATCGCCATCGGCGACCAGCGCTGCTTGACGAGTTCGCGGGTCAGAAGGATCGCGTCATTCAGACGGCTGACCACCAGCAGCGCATCCGCGCCGGTCGCCTTGGCCTTGGCAATCTCGACCGAAAGGTCGCGCGCCGTCGGATCGTAGGAGATCGTTTCCGCAATCTTGTACGGCATGTCGAACTTCGGCATGACTGCGCCGATGCCGTTCTTCATCGCCGTGCCGAACGTGTCATTGCAGTGCAGGAAGGCAACCGACTTCGGCGCCGAACCGGTGGCGGCAAAAATCTCTTTCTGGTTGGCGAATGCGTCGGCCAGGATCGTGCCGGCAACCGGGAAGTTGCGGAAAACGAACTTGTAGCCCTGCTCGGTGATCGGGGGAGCAGCGGCGATGTTGATGACGTAGGGAATGCCCTTCTGCTCGGCGACCTGGGCGATCGCGGTCGACTGGCCCGAATCGAAAGCGCCGATCAGAAGCTGCGCACCTTCATTGATCAGCTTCTCGGCCTGTGCGCGCGCCACTTCGACGTTGGTTTCGGTATCGGCGTTCATGATCTGCAGATTGGGCAGACCAAGATCCTTGAGGATGCCGGCCGCCACCTGCACGCCGCGCTGGCAATCCTGCCCGATCCCGGCCTGCGCACCCGAACGCGGCAGGAGCACGCCGACCTTCAGCGCGGCACCCTGCGCCTGGATGATGTTGAAAGGCGCTGTGCCCGCAAGAAGCGCGGTTGCGCCGGCGCCAGCCGTAAAGGCGCGCCGTGTGACGCGCGGGCCCTTGCGGGCCAAGTCCGTCCGTGTGGTCTTGGTCATTCTGGAATCCTCCCTGAATCCCGGTCGCGGCCGAACGCCGCTTGAATGCTATTTTTCTTATTCTTCGGAACAAGTTGCAATGCCTGATCGGAGCTGACGCGACCGACAGGCCGATCGCGCGATCCGACCGGCCGCCCCCGGTCCGGTCTTTCAAAATATTGTTGTCCACGACAATTGATGTAGTCAACAACTATCTACGGCGTTAAGCTGATCAGCAAAACGCGCGCTCTGCGACGTACGCTGGCCGCCGCGGCCATCGTGCGATGCCGGCTCGACCAGGGAATGTCCGTGTCCGACCGCAAATTTTCAGCGAAGGCCTCCGCTCCCTCGACGGTGCGCCCGCGGCTGGCAAGTCCGAAAGCACGTGATGCGCGGCCCGATCGCGGGGTGCTGAACGGGCATCTCGGCTATTTCATGCGCCGCGCCCAGGTCTGGGTGTTTCAGGATTTCATACGGACGCTGGCGCCGATCGACATCCGGCCGGCCCAGTATTCGGTGCTGGTGGTTATCGGCGCCAATCCCGGCCTCTCGCAGTCGGACATTTCGGACATCCTTGGTATCGAGCGCGCGCGTCTCGTGCGCATGCTCGACAGGCTGGACCGGCGCGGGCTGACGCTGCGGCTGCCGTCCGACCGCGACCGTCGGTCGCATGCGCTGCATCTTACACGCGAGGGCCAGAAGCTCCTCAAGCAGGCCAAGATGCTGGCCGCACAGCACGAGGCCAGGCTCGCCGAACTGTTCGGCCCCGCCAATCGCCAGATGATGATCGAAGTCCTGCGGGAGTTCGAGACGCGGCTGGCCGCCGGGCAATCCTCGCGCTAGCGCGCGAGCGGGCTCCGGACCGCGCCAGGAACGGTCCACGCCACCGTCAGGCCTGCGGCGGCCGCTGACGCCGCACCGTGGCGACGCGGAAGCGGTTGGCGACATAGGCCGTATCGGTCAGGCACGCATTGCCGGCCGGATTGGCGCCGGTGACATGAAAATCGCTGAAGGCGGCGGACTGGTTGACATACACACCGCCGGTCAGATTGACCGAAAGCGCAACGCCGGCCTTGGCGAAGGCGTCGGCCGCCGCATCGATCACGACCTCCCCGGTCGAATAGAGCGCCGCCGTGATCGCGCCTTTGCGACTGGCGGATTCTGCGGCAAGCGCGATCGCATCCGTGGTCGAGGGCATCCTGATCACGAATGCGATCGGTCCGAACCGTTCCTCGCCCCAGGCCGTCTCATCGCCCGCGTCGACGGCGACAATGAGCGGCGAGGCCGTGCGCGCCTGCGCAAAGCCGACGACCGGGACCGGCGCGGAATCGCGCACCACGGAGCCGAGCTTGCGCGCTGCCTCGATGCGCTTGAGCGTGGCCTCGCTTTGCACGGCGCCGAGCAGCGCCATCGCGCGATCGGGATCGCTCAGCAATTTGTCGACCGCGGCACCGATACCGACCGCGACCTCGTCGAAGGTCTTGTGGCCCTGATCGGTCGCAATGCCACCGGCGGGCACGAAGATGTTCTGCGGCGCCGTGCACATCTGCCCCGAATAAAGCGTCAGCGAGAACGCGATATTGCCGCACAGGCCGCGGAAATCCGACGTGGAATCGATAACGATCGGATTGATGCCGGCTTCTTCGGTGAAGACGAGTTCGGTCGCCGCATGCTCGCGCACCCATCGGCCGAACACCGGGCTGCCGGTGAAATCGACGATCGCGACGCGCGGATCGGTCACGAGTTCCTTCGTGATCGGCGCCTCCGCGTCGTCGGGGGCGAGCATGATCACGTTGGGATCGAAGCCTGCCTCCTTGATCGCCTCGCGCGCGATCCGCACCGTCAGCGCCAGCGGCAGGATGACGCCCGGATGCGGCTTCACGAGAACCGTATTGCCGGTCGCAAGGCTCGCAAAGATGGCAGGATAGGCGTTCCAGGTCGGGAACGTGGCACAACCGATGACGAGCGAGACGCCGCGCGGGACGATGCGCCAGACCTTGTCGAGCACGAGCGGATCGCTCTTGCCCTGCGGTTTCGACCAGTTAGCGGAGCCCGGAACGCGCTTCATCTCGTCATAGGCGTAGGCGACCGCTTCCAGCGCCCGGTCCTGCGCATTCGGGCCGGCGGCCTGGAACGCCATCATGAAACCCTGCCCGGTCGTATGCATGACGGCGTTCGCCATCAGGAAGCTCTGCCGGTTGATGCAATGGATGATTTCGAGGCAGACGCCGACGCGATCCTCGACGCTCGCGCGGCCCCACGCCTCGCCCGCCGCACCCGACAGCGCAAGCAGCCGGTCCACCGATAGCGCCGGATAAGTGATGCCGAGCGTGATGCCGTAGGGCGAGACCTCGCGGCCGACGCGCTTGTCGCCGAGCTGGTCGATATCGAACGGCTTTCCGAGCATGGCCTGAAACGCCGCCTCGCCGTCGGCCTTCGCGGTCTCGCCGTAGATTTTTCCGCTGGCCGTTTCCGGATAGGCGCTCCAGTAACCGCGCGTGCGCGTGGCGACGACCGCCTGGTCCAGCAACGTGCGATGCGCTTCGAAGAAGGCGCTCATGTCCCGATCCTCCCGCCGGCCCCGCAACCGTCTGCACCGAGCATATCGGGCGGGTTGCGTTGACACCCATTTTCCGGCCCCATACTAATTAGCCGACCGGCCGGTCAGTCAAGTGCCTGCCGGTCGCAACGGGCGCCCGTCTCCGCAAAAGAGACCAAGAAGCGCCGAACGGGGAGAAAACGGCATGGACGAGACGCCAGTCCTCGTCGACAAGCGCGCGCATTATCGCGTGGTGACGTTCAACCGGCCGCAACGGCTGAATGCTTTCAACGAGGACATGCATCGCGCGCTGAAAGCGGTGCTCGACGAGGCGGAGGGCGATCCCGATTGCCGCGCGCTCCTGTTGACCGGAGCCGGCCGCGCTTTCTCTGCCGGTCAGGATCTCAACGACCGCGTGACCAAGCCGGGCGAGAGGATCGTGCTCGGCGGGACACTTGATCAATATTACAACCCGCTGATCCGCAAATTGCGCAGCCTGCCCTTTCCGGTGATCGCGGCCGTCAACGGCGTTGCCGCCGGCGCCGGCGCCAGTATCGCGTTCGCCTGCGACATCGTGCTGGCAGCGAAATCCGCGACGTTCGTGCAGGCCTTCGCCAGGATAGGGCTGGTGCCGGATTCGGGAGGCACCTGGTTTCTGCCACGGCTGGTCGGCACCGCCCGCGCGCGCGCGCTGGCGCTGCTTGGCGAGTCGGTCAATGCCGAAAAGGCCGAGAACTGGGGCCTGATCTGGAAATGCATCGCCGACACCGACCTGATGGCGGAGGCCGAGACGCTCTGTGCCCGCTTCGCGACCGGGCCGACTTTCGGCTATTCGCTGATCAAGCGCGCTCTGGATGCTTCGGAAACCAACGATCTGCCGACCCAGCTCGATCTCGAACGTGACCTGCAGCGCGAAGCCGGCTTCAGCCCCGACTACGGCGAGGGCGTGCGCGCGTTCATGGAGAAGCGCGCCCCGAATTTCACCGGCAAGAAGGGACAATGACCGATGGACGGAGCCGCGCTGGCGCGCGTCTGCGCTGAAGCGATCTGGGCGGACGATTCCGCCAGCAAGCAATTCGGCATCCAGCTCATCTCGATCGAGCCCGGACATGCCGTCCTGGCCATGACGGTCGACGAGCGCATGGTGAACGGCCACAATATCTGCCACGGCGGATTCATCTTCCTGCTCGCGGATTCCGCTTTCGCCTACGCCTCCAACACCTACAATCGGCGCACTGTGGCGCAGCATTGCGGGATCACCTACCTCAATCCGGCGCGGATCGGGGACCGGCTGACCGCCCGCGCCGTGGAGCGGCAATGGGTCGGACGAACGGGTCTTTTCGACATCACGGTGAACCGGGCCGACGGCTTGCCGGTCGCCGAATTCCGCGGCCACTCGCGCACCATCAAAGGCGAACTCATTCCCGGCCTGAAAGCCGACTGAGAGATCAACGATCATGGTCGACGCATCCTACAAGCCCTACGGGCTCGAACCGATCGAAACCGCATCCCGCGACGAGATCGCGGCGCTGCAGACGCAGCGCCTGAAATGGTCGCTGCAGCACGCCTATGACAATGTCGCGGCCTACCGGAAGAAATTCGACGCCGCCGGCGTGAAGCCGTCCGACTTCAGATCGCTCGAAGATCTCGCCCGCTTTCCGTTCACGACCAAGCACGATCTCCGCGACAATTATCCGTTCGGCATGTTCGCGGTTGCGATGGACCAGGTCGTGCGCGTACACGCCTCCTCGGGCACGACCGGCAAGCCGACCGTCGTCGGCTATACGAAGAAGGACATTGACACCTGGTCCCATCTCATGGCGCGCTCGATCCGCGCCTCCGGCGGCCGGCCGGGCATGAAGGTGCACGTCTCCTACGGCTACGGCCTGTTCACCGGCGGCCTCGGCGCCCATTACGGCGCCGAGACGCTCGGCTGCACCGTCATTCCCGTATCCGGCGGCATGACCGAGCGCCAGGTGCAGCTCATCATGGATTTCAAGCCCGAAATCATCATGGTGACGCCCTCCTACATGCTCGCCATCCTCGACGAGTTCCGCGGCAAGGGGATCGATCCGAAATCCTCGCCGCTGCGCATTGGAATTTTCGGGGCCGAGCCCTGGACCAATTCGATGCGCGCGGAGATCGAGGCCGCGTTCGGCATGGACGCCGTGGACATCTACGGCCTCTCCGAGGTCATGGGCCCCGGCGTCGCCAACGAATGCGTGGAGAGCAAGGACGGGCTGCATATCTGGGAGGATCATTTCTATCCCGAGATCATCGACCCGGAGAGCGGCAAGGTGCTGCCGGACGGCGAACGCGGCGAGCTCGTCTTCACCTCGCTGTCCAAGGAAGCGATGCCGGTCATCCGCTATCGCACGCGCGACCTGACGCGGCTGCTGCCCGGCACCGCGCGCAGCCATCGCCGGATGGAGAAAGTCACCGGCCGCTCCGACGACATGATGATCGTGCGCGGCGTCAACGTCTTCCCGACCCAGATCGAGGAATTGCTGCTGCGCTGCGAGGGCCTGAGTCCGCACTACCAGATCGAGCTGCTGCGCGAGCAGCGCCTCGACGTCATGCGGCTGATCGTCGAGGCCCGCCCCGACCGCGCCGACGAAAGCTCGCGCGCCGCGGAGGCCGCCTCGCTTACAACCCATATCCGCAACCTCATCGGAATCGGCGCCGAGGTGATCGTCGGCGATCCCGGCTCGGTCGAGCGCTCCGCCGGCAAGGCCCGCCGCATCGTCGACAAGCGCCCCCGGGACTGAGCGATGGCGCGCCCGCGGTCCGCCGACTACGACGACAAGCGCGGCGCCATCCTGCGCCATTCGGCGGCGATGTTCGCGCAGAACGGCTATGACCGCACGTCGATGGCGGAAGTCGCCGCCGCCTGCGGCGTCTCCAAGGCGCTGCTCTACCATTACTATGTCAGCAAGGAGACGCTGCTGTTCGACATCCTGCGCACGCATCTGCAGGACCTGATCGACAGCGTCGTCGCGATCGACAGGACGCTGACGCCGCGTGCGCGCCTGCGCGCACTGATCGGGGCAGTGCTGGAAAGCTATCGCGACGCCGACGACGAGCACAAAATCAAGCTCAACGAAATCGGAAAGCTGACGGCGCCGCGGCGCCGGGAACTGATCGAGATGCAGCGCCGGCTGGTCGCCGTCTTCGCCGACGCCATCGGCGCCGTGATGCCCGACATTGACCGCGACAAGATCCTGCTCAAGCCGGTGACCATGTCGCTGTTCGGCATGCTCAACTGGCATTACATGTGGTTTCGCGAGCGCGGCGCCATCAGCCGCGAGGATTATGCCGATCTCGTCACCACGCTCGTGATCGAGGGCGCTCAGGCCTTGAACGCGCCCGCGGCAGCCAAGGCGCGCAAGCGGGCGTAGACGGCGGCCTTTCGTCCCGCGGCGGCATCGCGCGACCTGTGCGGCAACGGGCGTGCGTAGCGACATCCCTGTCATGTCCGTTTGCGATTGCGGATTTGTCTTTGGCGAGCCGGCGGGTCCGATACGCGCCGGACAAGCGCCATCGCCCGTATTGTTTGAAGGCGCCGGGTACGCCTGTCGTCTTTCCTGTCCCTCGCGCAAATGCGAGGGGGGGACGGAGCGCCGGGCGGCGCACCATCTTCAGTCCGCGCATGCGGCGCGGGGTGTCCCGGGCAAGGACACCGCGCCGTCCGGCGCTCCATCGCGGCGTCTTGCGCAACGTCGGGCCGCGCTTTCGTCCGCCCTGGGGCGGATCGTCAGCCGGCTCCCGGCAGGAGGCCGTAGTGCCTCCGGGCGGAGCCCCGACGCCGCCCGGGGCCGTGCGTGCGAGGCACGGACGCGGGCGCCGCACCGTCTCCCGCCGCATGACGCCTCATGAAGCGCCCCCGGCGGATACGGCAACTAGGAATATAATCATATTACGGACTTTGTCAAGCGGCGACCGACACGCCGGTCGGCCTCATGGTTCGAGACGCATCGCTGTGCGATGCTCCTCACCATGAGGATCGGGGCGCGTCAGCGCCCGAGCCCGCCCTTCTCCTCGATAAAGCGCACGACCTCGGCGACGCCTTTGCCCTCGCGCATGTTGGCGAACACGAACGGCCGCGCGCCACGCATGCGCTTCGCATCGCGCTCCATCACTTCCAGCGAAGCGCCGACATAAGGCGCCAGATCGATCTTGTTGATGACCAGGAGGTCGGAACGCGTGATGCCGGGACCGCCCTTGGAGGGAATCTTGTCGCCAGCGGCGACGTCGATCACATAGATGGTCAGGTCGGCAAGCTCGGGCGAGAAGGTCGCGGCCAGATTGTCGCCACCGGATTCGATCAGCACGAGATCGAGATCGGGAAACCTGCGTCGCATATCCTCGACCGCGGCAAGATTGATCGAGGCGTCCTCGCGGATCGCGGTGTGCGGGCAGCCGCCGGTCTCCACGCCCGCGATGCGTTCGGGTGCAAGCGCGCCCGAGCGCACGAGATATTCGGCGTCCCACTTGGTGTAGATGTCGTTGGTGATGGCCGCGATCTGGTGCCTGTCGCGCAGCGCCTTGCATAGCGCATCCATCAGCGCGGTCTTGCCGGAGCCGACCGGGCCGCCAACACCCACGCGCAGGGGTCCATGTTGATGTAACACAATATTCTCCTTTACGCCCCTTCCAACACGATCATCATGTCCATGTCGCTCGTACAGGACTTTCTAAGCGCAATTAGCGGCTGATATTCGGGCGCGCCATACCAGGCATTCAGCGCCTCCATACTGGGAAATTCGATGATCACGACCCGCTCCGGCTTCCAGTGGCCGCCTTCCGGAAATCTGTGGCTGCCGCCCCTGGTCAGATAACGACCGCCGTATTGCGCAATCATCGGCCCAACTTTGACACGATATTCCTCGAATTTCTCTGCATCGGTGATTGAGTGTTCAACAATGAGATAAGCCGTCACCGTCCCCCCCTTTGAACCTGTGAAACTCACGATCTGAATAATCTGGTATATTGCGTCTCATGTCGCATGCTGGCGAGGTCGGCGCGAAACGCCGCGCTGCCGAGATCGTCGAGCGAGGCCGCGAGCGCGCGCTGCACCGTTGCGATCACGACCGGCTCCATCGCAGCGAGCACGCGCTGCCCGTCGGTCTGGCCGAGCGGAACGAGCCGCACGCCGGCCGAAATCCAGTTCGCGACGACAGCATGCAGGAAAGCGTGCAGCGCGGTCGCGCCGCCGATACCATGGCCCGCCGCGGCGACGCCGACGGCAACCGGATAAGCGAGCGGGCCGTCCCAGATGTCCTTGAGCCTGTCGAGCGCTTCGCACGGCCAGGCCGCGCGCGTCGCTTCCGCGAAGGCGCGGCCCTGCGCGGTCGTCTCCAGATGGCGCTCCTTGGAGGACGCAAAGGCGGCGGCAAGCTCGGCGATGTCGCGAAGCGAGTTGTCGTCGGCGCTTGATGCCGCCCTGTGCGCATGGACGAACAGCACGGCATCGCAAAAGCCCGCGCCCGCGCGCATCATCACCGCGAGCCAGTCGGACAGCGTCGCGGCATCGCTTATGTCGCCCGCCTCCACCGCCCATTCGATGCCGCTCGAATAAGAGAACGCGCCGACCGGATAGGCCGGCGACAGCCAGGCCATCAGCCGGTAGAGCGCGGCGGAGCTGGTCGCACTGATGGTGTCGCGTCTGGTGTCGCTTCCTGGCTCCCCTCCCCCCGCGAGCATCGCAGGCAAGTTTACGCAGCCTGCGTGAACTTGGCTGCGTGCGAGTGGTGGGGAGGGGTCGGGGGTGGGGGGCGACATGAGTTCTCCGGATAATCCGTCCTCCTCCCCCCATCCCGATACGCGTCGCTTTCGCGCCGCGCGCCGACCCTCCCCGCCGCTGCGCGTGGGGAGGGTAGAACGCTTGCTGTCGCCGACCGATCTCACCAGCGGCAGGCTCTTTTGCTTATCGCCCATGAGAATGGCCGCGCCGATGTGAATGACCGTGATGATCGCCGTCATCGTGACTGTGATTGTAGGCGTGGCCATGATCGCCGTGCCCGTGTGCATGGCCATGCGCATGACCGTGTATCGGGCCGCCCGCATAGGCACCGCTTTCCGGGTCGAACGGCGCATCGAGGAAGGACAGCGCGGCGCCAAGCCCGCGCAGCATGTCCTCCAGCACATGGTCGCGCCGGATGCGCAGCCGCTCGCCGACGATCTGCACGTCGGTATGACGGTTGCCGAGATGCCAGGCGAGCCGCGCCAGTGCGTTCGGCGAGGACGCCGCGATCTCCACCAGCGGCTCGGGCTTGCCGCACACGCGCACCATGCTGCCGTCGTCGAGCACGAGCCCATCGCCATCGCGCAAGGTCACGGGCTTCTCGAAGTCGAGCAGGATCTGCGTGCCCTCTTCGCCGGTGAGCACGATGCGCCGGCGCGTGCGCTCTGCGGCATCGAGCACGACGCGGTCGATGGCCGCGGCATTGGGCCACTGGCCGGCGGGAACGATCGAGGTGACGCGGTGCATTTTATTCTCGTTATGCGCGGGCTTGACCCGCGCATCCATCCTTTCGCTTAATGGATTGCCGGGTCAAACCCGGCAGTGACGCCCTCAGGTTTCGACAACTCAAAACAAGAAATACCGCTGCGCCATCGGCAGCACTTCGGCCGGCGCGCAGGTGAGCAGTTCGCCGTCGGCGCGCACCTCGTAGGTTTCCGGATCGATGTCGAGCTTCGGCGTCGCGCCGTTGTGGATCATGCTCGCCTTGCCGATCCTGCGCGTATTCTTCACCGCCACAAGCTCTTTCTGCACGCCGAGCTTCCTGCCGAGATGGCCGCGTACCGCCGCCTGCGACACGAACACCACCGAGGAGGCGGTGAGCGAGCGCCCGAAGGCCGCGAACATCGGCCGATAATGTACCGGCTGCGGTGTGGGGATCGAGGCGTTCGGATCGCCCATGGCGGCGGCGACGATCGAGCCGCCCTTGATGACGCAATCGGGCTTCACGCCGAAAAAAGCCGGCGACCACACGACGAGATCGGCGAGCTTGCCCTTCTCCACCGAGCCGATGACGTGGGAGATGCCGTGTGCGATCGCCGGATTGATCGTATATTTGGCGACGTAGCGCCGGGCGCGCATGTTGTCGTTGTCGCCTTTTTCCTCCTTCAAGCGACCGCGCTGCTTCTTCATCTTGTCCGCCGTCTGCCAGGTGCGGATGACGACCTCGCCGATGCGGCCCATGGCCTGACTGTCCGACGACATCATGGAGAGTGCGCCGATGTCGTGCAGGATGTCCTCGGCCGCGATCGTTTCCTTGCGGATGCGGCTTTCGGCGAAGGCGAGGTCCTCGGCGATTGCGGGATCGAGATGGTGGCACACCATCAGCATGTCGAGATGCTCGTCGATGGTGTTGCGCGTAAACGGCCGGGTCGGGTTGGTCGAGGACGGCAGCACGTTCTTGAGCCCTGCCACCTTCATGATGTCGGGGGCATGGCCGCCGCCCGCGCCCTCGGTGTGGAAGGCGTGGATGGTGCGGCCCTTGAACGCCTTGATCGTGTCCTCGACGAAGCCCGACTCGTTGAGCGTGTCGGTGTGGATCATCACCTGCACGTCGTAATCGTCGGCGACCGAAAGGCAATTGTCGATGGCCGCGGGCGTCGTGCCCCAGTCCTCGTGCAGCTTGAGCGCGCAGGCGCCGCCCTTGACCATTTCCTCAAGCGCGGCTGGGCGCGAGGCATTGCCCTTGCCGGCGAAACCGAGATTGACCGGAAAGGCATCGGCCGCCTGGATCATGCGCGCGATGTGGAACGGCCCCGGCGTGCAGGTGGTGGCGAAGGTGCCGTGCGCGGGGCCGGTGCCGCCGCCGAGTAACGAGGTGACGCCCGACATCAGCGCGTCGTCCACCTGTTGCGGACAGATGAAATGGATATGGGTGTCGAAGCCGCCGGCGGTGACGATCTTGCCCTCGCCCGCGATCACCTCGGTGCCCGGGCCGACCACGATGGTGACACCGGGCTGGATGTCCGGGTTGCCGGCCTTGCCGATCGCGTGAATCCTGCCGTCCCTGATGCCGATGTCGGCCTTGACGATGCCCCAATGGTCGAGGATCACCGCATTGGTGACGACGGTGTCGACCGCGCCCTGCCTGCTGGCCGCCTGCGACTGGCCCATGCCGTCGCGGATGACCTTGCCGCCGCCGAACTTCACCTCCTCGCCGTAGATCGTGAAATCCTTCTCGACCTCGATAATGATGTCGGTGTCGGCGAGCCGCACCCGGTCGCCGGTCGTGGGGCCGAACATGTCGGCATAGACGGAGCGTTTGATCTTCGCGGACATGGCCGATCCTTCAGAGACTTCTGCCGTCAACCTGCTTCACTACCAGCGCCAGCGGATCGACATCATCAAGGCAACGGGCGTTGATCGCGACCATCTCGCCATTCGGCGTCTTGCCGCGCGCGAATGACTGGATGCCGCATGTCGCACAGAACAGATGGTCGATGACGTGTTTGTTGAATTTGTAGGTCGTCATCTTGCCTTCGCCAGACAACAGCCTGAAATTCGCAGCCGGCGCAAAGGCAAGCAGCGACCCCAGCTTGCCGCAACGCGAGCAATTGCAAGCCAGCACCTCGCCAAGCTCCATCGTAACTTCGTAGCGCACGGCGCCGCACTGGCACCCGCCGGTATATTTCTGAGCTGCCATGATCAGAGCCTCCCCATCACCTCGCCGCGAAAGCCGTAGATCGTCCGTTTTCCCGCGAGCGCAACCAGTGTGACCTCGCGCGTCTGGCCGGGCTCGAAGCGCACAGCGGTGCCCGCCGCAATGTCGAGGCGCATGCCGCGCGCCTTCTTGCGGTCGAATTTCAGCGCCGGGTTGGTCTCGAAGAAATGATAATGCGAGCCGACCTGGATCGGCCGGTCGCCGGTATTCGACACCGTCAGCGTCTCCGTCCTGCGCCCGGCATTCAGCTCGATCTCGCCGTCCTTGATGAAATATTCGCCGGGGATCATGCTCACTTCTCCCGTTTGAACAGCCGCCAGAGCAAAGCGGCGCCCGCGACCAGCGCGAAGGCGACCACAAGCACGCCTGCATCGGGCAGCGGGCTCACATCATGCGGATGCGCATGCGGCGCGGATGACGGGTGCGCATGCGCCTGCATCGATGCCAGAGCCGCGGTGAGTGCGAACGCAATCGATCTCATCAGTTCGTCCTTCCTGCATTCAAGAATTGAGGGTCGCGCGCGCCTGCGTAACCGCGGCGTCGAATGCCTGTTCCAGAGCGGCGTTGAGGCCGCGGCATTTGTCGACGACCTTTTCCGCCCATTCCACATATTCGACGATCCGCCGCATCTCCCAGTCGTCCGGAGGACTGGACGCCAGCGCCCACACGTTGCTGGTTTTGTCGGCGATCTTGATCAGTCGCGCGCGCTCGCTTTTCGACGAAGCCGTCGCGATCTGCCGCGCCTTGCGTTCGGCTTTCGGCAGGCTCTTGTCGTCGGTGACCTCCGCGACCAGCGTCGCGACCGCGGGACCGAAATGGATTTCCAGATCTTCGTAGGTCGCGGACGTATCTTCGAGCGTGTCGTGCAGGTAGCCAGCAACGAGCAGAGGATCGGCGCCCCTCGTCGCCTCCGCCAGCAGGGAGGCGACTTCGATGAGATGATTCACATACGGCTCCCGCGCGGCGCCCTTGCGCCGCTGCTCGACGTGACGGCGGGCGGCGAAATCGGCCGCCCTCGCCACCAGGACCATGCCCTCGTTCCTCGCGGAATCGTCCGTCATCGGATCGGATCGTGCACGGTGACAAGCTTCGATCCATCCGGAAACGTCGCTTCGACCTGGATGTCGTGGATCATTTCCGGCACGCCCTCCATCACCTGCGCCCGCGTCAACACTTTCGCGCCTTCGCGCATGAGTTCGGCGACGCTCCTGCCGTCGCGCGCGCCTTCGAGAATGAAGTCGGAGATCAGCGCCACCGCCTCCGGATGGTTGAGCCTGACGCCGCGCTCCAGGCGGCGGCGGGCGACCATGGCGGCGGTCGCGATCAGCAGCTTGTCCTTTTCGCGCGGTGTCAAATGCATGAGCGGCCCTTCAGTTCATCCACAATCGCGGCAGCGCGCTGTTGCCGAGCGCGCTCAGCACGGCGAGGAGATCGCGGCGCAGCGCAGCGCCGTCGCGCGCGCACAGCCGCACGAGCGCGATCCCGTTCCAGGCCGACACGCCGCATTCGCCGGCAAACCCGCCTTCCAGCGCGCGCACCGCCGCGGCCACGGTTTCGTCGCCGGACGCAAGCAGAATGGTGGCGAGCGCGCCCGCCCCGCCCGCGACCGCCGGACGCGCCAGCGTCTCGGCCACCGCGCCGTCGAGGCGCACGGCGTCGGCGAACACGAGCCGGCCGTCGCAGCGCACGCGCCAGCGATCGAACAGCCGGCCCCGCGTCATCGTCTCGCCCATGGCGGCGCGCCCGAAGACGAGGCTTTCGACCATCACGAGCGCGGCGCCGGAGGCGAGATCGATATCGATCGTGCGCGCGACCTGCGCGCCGTCGAACAGGATCGTTTCCTGCGGCAGCCAGCGCAGCGTCCCGCCCGGTGCGACCCGCAGCGTCACGGCGATCTCGGAATCGGGACCGTGCGTGCGGTAGATTTTCTCGGCCGCCGCGGTGCAGACGCAAAGCCGCGCGCCCGCCCCGACCGCGACGTCGAGCGCGAAGCGGTCGCCGCCCGCAATCCCGCCCGCGGTGTTGACGAGCACCGCCTCGCACTCGGCCGAACCGGCATTGGGAAAGCGCACGCGCAGCGAGCCTTCCTCGTGCACGGAGGTGCGCGCCGTGCGCCGGCCGTCGGAAGCGACCTCGAGCGCAATGCGTCCGCGCGCGCGGTTGGCGTCGAACTGCGCCTTGCGCGCGGGCGTGTCGGATCGGGACGAAATAGGAAATGTCACAACGAAATCGCCCGTCGCAATTCGCCTTCGTCGATATCCGACTTCGTGCACGAATAGACCACCTGGCCGCGGTCCATCACGGCAAAGCGGTCGCCCAACTCGCGCGCGAAGTCGAAATACTGTTCGACCAGAAGGATGGCAATTTCCCCGAGCGAGCGCAAATAGACAATCGCGCGGCCGATATCCTTGATGATCGAGGGCTGGATGCCCTCGGTCGGCTCGTCGAGCAGAAGGAGCTTCGGGCGCATCACCAGCGCCCGCCCGATCGCGAGCTGCTGCTGCTGGCCACCGGACAGGTCGCCGCCGCGCCGACGCAGCATGTCCTTGAGCACCGGAAAGAGCGAGAACACGTCGTCGGGGATGTAACTGTCGGCGCGCGACAGGGGCGCAAAGCCGGTCTTGAGGTTTTCCTCCACCGTCAGCAGCGGAAAGATCTCGCGGCCCTGCGGCACGTAGGCGATGCCGGCGCGGGCGCGCTCGTAGGGCCTGAGCGCGTTGATCTTCGCGCCGTTCCACAGGATCGTGCCGCGCGACACCGGATGCTGGCCGACGAGCGCGCGCAACAGGCTCGTCTTGCCGACGCCATTGCGGCCCATGACGCAGGTCACCTGCCCGGGCTCGGCCACGAGCGACACCGCGCGCAGCACCTGCGCCGCGCCGTAATGAAGGTCGATCGATTTCACTTCGAGCATCGTGCCACACTCGCCTTCTTCGGGCTCGCTCTGGTCTCGTCCTTCGAGACACCCGCTGCGCGGGCTCCTCAGGACGAGGCATCAACTCCAAAATCAATCCTCATCCTGAGGAAGCCCGCAGGGCTGTCTCGAAGGATGAGGCCCGTTCACCGCCCCAGATACACCTCGATCACGCGCTCGTTCTCCGACACCTGGTCGATGGTCCCCTCGGCGATGACCGCGCCCTCGTGCAGGCAGGTGACCTTGACGCCAAGCTCGCGCACGAAGGTCATGTCGTGCTCGACCACGATCACGGTCTTGTAGCGGTTGATTTCCTTGAGCAGCTCGGCGGTCTGGTGGGTCTCGGCGTCGGTCATGCCGGCGACCGGCTCGTCGACCAGGAGCAGCTTCGGCTCCTGCGCGAGCAACATGCCAATTTCCAGCCACTGCTTCTGCCCGTGCGAGAGCGAGCCGGCAAGCCGCTCACGCGCGCCCCGCAGGCGCACGATGCCGAGCAGTTCGTCGATGCGCCGCATCTGCGCCTCCGACTCGCGCCATTGCAGGCCGGCGAAGGCGCGCCGGTCGGCCTTGAGCGCCAGCAGCAGGTTGTCCTCGACGCTGTGCATGTCGAACACGGTCGGCTTCTGGAACTTGCGGCCGATGCCGAGCGTCGCGATCTCGGTCTCGTCGCGGGCGGTCAGGTCATACTGACCCTCGAACACGACGTCGCCCTCGTCGGGGCGGGTCTTGCCGGTGATGACGTCCATCATGGTCGTCTTGCCGGCGCCGTTCGGCCCGATGATCGCGCGCATCTCGCCGCTCTCTACCGTAAGCGACAGCGCATTGAGCGCGCGGAATCCGTCGAAGGAGACGGTCACGTTGTCGAGATAGAGCTGCGCGGTGGTGGTGCGGATATCCATGATGCCTCACTCCGCCGGCCGCGGCGCCGGCTCGCCGCCGATCTCGCCTGCAGTCTCGCCGCGCGCGCGCCGCTCGCGCCACCAGTGCGAGAGCGTGCCGACGATGCCGCGCGGCAGGAACAACGTGACCGCGATGAACAGGCCGCCGAGCACGAACAGCCAGTAGGGCGCGAGTGCGCCGGTGGTGAACGTGGTCTTGGCGTAGTTGACGAGGATGGCGCCGAGCACGGCGCCGGTCAGCGTGCCGCGGCCGCCGACCGCGACCCAGATCACCGCCTCGATCGAGTTGGCGGGGGCAAACTCGCTCGGATTGATGATGCCGACCTGCGGCACATAGAGCGCGCCGGCGACGCCGGCCATGCAGGCCGACAGCGTGAACACGAACAGCTTGTAGGACTCGGCACGATAGCCGAGGAAACGCGTGCGCGCCTCCGCGTCGCGGATGGCGACCAGCACCTTGCCGAATTTCGAGCTCACGAGCGCGCGGCAGACGAGAAAGCCGAGCGCGAGGAAGAGGCAGGAGGCGGCGAACAGCGCGGCACGCGTGGTGTCGGCCTGCACGTTGAAACCAAGGATGTCCTTGAAATCGGTGAGCCCGTTATTGCCGCCGAAGCCGAAATTGTTGCGGAAGAATCCGAGCATCAGCGCAAAGGTCATGGCCTGCGTGATGATCGACAGATAGACACCGGTGACGCGCGAGCGGAAGGCGAACCAGCCGAACACGAACGCGAGCACGCCCGGCACCAGCACGATCATCAGCGCGGCATAGGCGAAATGATCGAAGCCGTACCAGAAGAAGGGCAGCTCCTTCCAGTTCAGGAACACCATGAAGTCGGGCAGCACCGGATGCGCATAGACGCCGCGGGTGCCGATCTGGCGCATCAGATACATGCCCATGGCATAGCCGCCGAGCGCGAAGAACGCGCCGTGGCCGAGCGAGAGGATGCCGCAATAGCCCCAGATCAGGTCGATGGAGAGCGCGAGCAGCGCGTAGCAGACGTATTTGCCGAACAGCGAGACGATATAGGTCGGGACGTGGAGCGGCGAGGTTTCCGGCAGCAGCAGATTGAGCGCCGGCACGATCATGGCGGCGGCGACGACGATGGCGAGGAACGCGGTCGCTCCGCGATCGAGCGAGCGGATCAGAAGGCCGTTCATGGGCGGCCTCCTGTGTCCGCCCTCATCCTTCGAGACGGCGGCTGCGCCGCCTCCTCAGGATGAGGGCGCAATCCCAGAGACCTCATGGTGAGGAGCGCCGCGAAGCAGCGCATCTCGAACCATGAGGTCGCCGCCCCGTTTGCTCCCATGCTCATGCCTCCACCGCCCGGCCCTTGAGCGCGAACAGGCCGCGCGGGCGCTTCTGGATGAAGAGGATGATCAGCACGAGGATCGCGATCTTGCCGAGAACGGCACCCGCGAACGGCTCGAGGAACTTGTTGGCGATGCCGAGCGTGAACGCCCCGACCAGCGTGCCCCACAGATTGCCGACCCCGCCGAACACGACCACGAGGAAGGAATCGATGATGTAGCTCTGGCCGAGATTGGGCGACACATTGTCGATCTGCGACAGCGCCACACCCGCAATCCCGGCGATGCCGGAGCCGAGCCCGAAGGTGAGCGCGTCGACGCGGCTCGTACGGATGCCCATCGAAGCCGCCATGGCGCGGTTCTGCGTCACCGCGCGCATTTCGAGCCCCATGCGCGTGAAGCGCAGCAGCGCCAGCAGCGCGACGAACACCGCCAGCGTGAAGACGACGATCCAGAGCCGATTATAGGTGACGGTGATCTGGCCGAGCTCGAACGCCCCGCTCATCCAGGACGGATTGCCGACCTCGCGGTTGGTGGGACCGAAGATCGTGCGCACCGCCTGCTGCAGGATGAGTGAGAGGCCCCAGGTGGCGAGCAGCGTCTCCAGCGGCCGGCCGTAGAGGAATCGGATGATGCCGCGCTCGATCAGGATACCGATGAAGCCGGACACGAGGAAGGCGAGCGGGATCGCGATCAGCAGCGAATAGTCGAACAGGCCGGGATGGTGCGCGCGGATCGCGTCCTGCACGACGAAGGTAACGTAGGCGCCGATCATCACCATCTCACCGTGCGCCATGTTGATCACGCCCATGACGCCGAAGGTGATAGCAAGGCCGATGGCGGCCAACAGCAGCACCGAGCCGAGCGACAGCCCGTACCAGGCATTCTGCACCGTCGCCCACATGGCAAGCTCGCTCTGGATCGAGCCGACGGCGTCTTTTGCCGCCTGCGCGACGCGCGCGGGCGCATCCACCGGCAGCCCGGACAGGAGCGCCAGCGCCTCCTGGTCGCCGCGTGCCTTGACGGCGGCCACCGCCGCGAGCTTATCGGCCTCGGCGGCGTCGGGCTTGTAGAGCAGAACCGCTGCGCGCGCCTCAGTGAGCGCACGCCTGATGCGGCCGTCGGTCTCCTTCGCGATGGCGGCGTCGAGCGTCGCAAGCGCGGCAGCGTCGCGCGACTTGAACACCGCCTGCGCGGCCTCGAAACGCTTTGCCGGATCCGGCGACAGAAGCGTCAGGCCGCCGAGCGCCGCCTCGATGGCGCGGCGCAGCCGGTTGTTGATGCGCACGGTCTTCAGTTCCGCCGGCGCCGGCGCGGCGCTGCCGGTCGCGGCATCGAGCACGGCCGTCTCGCCGGTGCGGATATAGATTTTGCGGGTCGCCGGATCGACTTGCAGGCGTGCATTCTGCAGCGCCTCGATCACCCGCGCCGCCATGGCGTGCCCGCTCGCGGCCACCGCGGCGATGCCGACCTCGGTATCGCTGAAGGAATCGGCGGCGAATTTGTCGAGCGCGGCGTCGAAGCCCTGTGCGCGCGCCGGTACGCTGCCCGCCGTCAGCGCCGCCATTGCGCAAGCGCCGATAAAAAGGAGAGCGATCAGAAGATCGCGCGTCGTTCGCATTGGTCTTGTCCCGGCCGTCTGAAGAGAAGGAGACGGCGGCTCACCGCCGCCTCCCGCGATGTCAGGCGTGCGCGATCAGGAGCTCTGGCCGCCGCACTTCTTGGTCTTGGTGTTGTAGTTGCCGCACTTGAGCGTCACCCAGTCGGCTTCGAGGTCCTTGGAGCCGTCGAGATGATCGGACCAGGCGTCGCCCGGCACGAGGCCATCGGTCTTCCACACCACGTCGAACTGGCCGTCGTCGCGCACCTCGCCAATCAGCACCGGCTTGGTGATGTGATGGTTGGCGAGCATCTTGGACGTGCCGCCGGTCAGGTTCGGCGCCTCGATGCCGGGCAGCGCGTCGATCACCTTGTCGGGATCGACGGACTTGGCCTTCTCGACCGCCTTCACCCACATGGCGAAGCCGATCACATGCGCCTCCATCGGGTCGTTGGTCACGCGCTTCGGATTCTTGGTGAAGGCCTTCCACTTGGCGATGAAGTCCTTGTTGGCCGCAGCGTCCACCGACTGGAAATAGTTCCAGGCGGCGAGATGACCGACGAGTGGCTTGGTGTCGATGCCGGCGAGCTCTTCTTCGCCGACCGAGAACGCCACCACCGGGATGTCCTTGGCCTTGATGCCCTGGTTGCCGAGTTCCTTGTAGAAGGGAACGTTGGCGTCGCCGTTGATGGTGGACACCACCGCCGTCTTCTTGCCCGCCGAGCCGAACTTCTTGATGTCGGCGACGATGGTCTGCCAGTCGGAGTGACCGAACGGCGTGTAGTTGATCATGATGTCTTCGGGCTTCACGCCCTTGGACTTCAGATAGGCCTCGAGGATCTTGTTGGTCGTGCGCGGATAGACATAGTCGGTGCCGGCCAGAACCCAGCGCTGCACCTTCTCTTCCTTCATCAGATAGTCGACCGCCGGGATCGCCTGCTGGTTGGGCGCGGCGCCGGTATAGAAGACGTTGCGCTCCGACTCCTCGCCCTCGTACTGGACGGGATAGAACAGGATCGAGTTCAGTTCCTTGAACACCGGCAGCACGGACTTGCGCGACACCGAAGTCCAGCAGCCAAACACCGCGGCCACCTTTTCCTTGGTGATCAGCTCACGCGCCTTTTCGGCGAACAGCGGCCAGTTCGAAGCCGGATCGACGACGACCGCCTCGAGCTTCTTGCCGAGCAGGCCGCCCTTCTTGTTCTGCTCCTCGATGAGGAACAGCATGGTGTCCTTCAGCGTGGTCTCGCTGATAGCCATGGTGCCGGACAGGGAGTGCAGGATGCCGACCTTGATCGTGTCCTGGGCTTTCGCCGGAAGGACGGTTGCCAGGCTCAGGGTCAGGCTCAGAGCCGTGCCGGCCGTGGCCGCGAGCCAGCGGCGGGCCAGGGGTCGCTCGGCGACCGCGCGAATAGAGTGAAGCATCAGTGGTTCCTCTTGCGTTTGACGCGCGCATGCCCTCCGAGGGAACCCGGCGGTTTTCGCGCTGCAAAAACAATCGCAAGGGGCGTGCCAAGCCCGTTTTCCACCCTAAGCATCTGACTCGTGCGCAGGAATCCTCGCTGCTTTCTGCTTAGTGCTTAAGCAGGATCAAGTATGAGATTAATTTATAGGCAACATGACCTGCTTTTAGTCAGGAATGCAGGCAGAGTGCACTCGGCGGGCAGTCGGCGGCTTCACCACAATTCGTCCACCGTCAGCGGGCGCGGAATGAGGTTCTGCTGGCGCGCATAGGAGATGAGCAGCTCCAGGCACGGCCGGTTCGCCTCGCGCCCGAACGGCGCGGTATCGATCGCCCCGGCCTTGGGCAATCCGGCCGCCCGCCTGCCCTCCTCCAGCAGCCGGTAGAACTCCGCCACCGCCTCCGGCTGGCTGCGCGCCAGCGCCTCGGTCACCACCACCATGTGATTGACCGGGACGACGCGGTGCTTCTCGTACCAGGCGCGCGCGGCGCTTTCCGGATCGGGGATCACGCTGACGAGGCGCGGGTCGTCCGGCATCGCCGCGCCGTAGATCGCGGCATCAAGCTCGCCGTCGATCAGCATCTGCGTGATGTCCTGATCCGGCCGCGCGCGGACGACGCCCGCGGGATCGGCGGCTTCCGCGACATGGCCGTCCTCGAACGTCACCCATTGCACGCCGGACAGATCGACGCCGTAGTCATTCTCAAGGATGCCGCGAATGTACGCGCCCGTGGTCTGGCTGTAGGAGCGCACGCCGATGCGCTTTCCCGCAAGATCGGCGGGACGCAATTCACCGCGCGCGCTGTTGTAGAGGCAGGTGTGGTGCTGGAAACGCGAGAGCATCGCCGCCGGCAAAAGCCGCAGGCCCTTGTCGTAGGCCTTCGCCTGCAGGATGGTGACGAGCGCAAGCTCGCTCGCGTCGAAGGCATGCTCGCGCACCATCGGTTTGAACGCGGTGTGCATCGGCTTCATCTCGACGAAGTCGAGTTTAAGCCGCGGCGAGGCGATCTCCCCGCGCTTGAGCGGCAGGGTGTGCGGATAGTCGCCGAGGGCGACGCGCAGGGTGACGGGCGGCATGGTCTGGATCCTCGACTGAGACGAGGAAAAAGCTTGACAGAGTTATCAATATTGTCAACAATTCAGTCGACTAAAACGAACCCTAACTGACGCCCATGCCTGTTGTCCGGCCCGCCTCCCCGCCCGAACCACTCGACATCGCCGCGCGCCTGCGCGAGGCGATCACGCGCGGGCAACTGATGCCCAACGAGCGGCTGATCGAGGCCGAGCTGGCGCAATCCTACGGCGTCAACCGCGCCAATATCCGCATGGCGCTGGCGATGCTCGACCAGGAGGGGCTCGTCGTGCGCGAGCCCAATCGCGGCGCGCGCGTACGCGCGGTATCGGAAGCTGAGGCGGTGGAGATCGCCGAGACGCGGCTGGCGATCGAGGGTCTGCTGGCGCGGCGCGCGGCCGAACGCGCCACACCCGCCGACCGCCGGACGCTGCGCGCGATCGAAAAAGACATGCGGCGCGCGATCGAGCAAAGCGATTACGCCGCCTTCTCGCGCACGAACGCTGCCCTGCACGGGGAAATCCAGCGCATCGCCGGCAACGAGACCGCCAACCGCATCCTCAAGACGCTGAAGACGCATCTCGTGCGCCTGCAATACCGCGTCATCATGCTGCCCGACCGGTCGAAATCCTCGCTCAAGGAGCACGGCGCCATCGTCGAGGCGATCTGCGCGGGCGATGCCGATGGCGCGGAAGCGGCGATGCGCCAGCACCTTCTCAATTTCAGGAACCTGCTGCGACGGAGCATCGAAGCCGCAAGGCTCGGCGGCTTCTGAGCGGCATACAACAGACCCTGTCAGACGGAGTTCCCATGAGCACGCAGAAAGCCGGCCTCGTCGTCACCGCCCATCCCGGCGATTTCGTCTGGCGCGCGGGCGGCGCGATCGCGCTGCACGCGAAGAAGGGTTACCGCATGAAGATCGTGTGCATGAGCTTCGGCGAGCGCGGCGAGAGCCAGTTCGCCTGGAAGGAGGCCGGCGCGACGCTGGACAAGGTGAAGTCGGGACGCCGCGACGAGGCCGAGCGCGCCGCCGCCCTGCTCGGCGCCGAGATCGAGTTTTTCGATGCCGGCGACTATCCGCTGCGGCTGACGGAGCAGCATTTCGACCGCATGGTTGACATCTATCGCGAACTGAACCCGTCCTTCGTGCTCACGCACGCGCTCGAGGATCCCTACAATTTCGATCACCCGAACGCGGCGCATTTCGCGCAGGAGACGCGCGTGGTGGCGCAGGCCATGGGCCACAAGCCGGGCACGCAATATACCTACGCCGCACCGCCGGTCTTCCTGTTCGAGCCGCACCAGCCCGAGCAGTGCAATTTCAGGCCGCAGGTCATCCTCAACATCGATGCGGTATGGGAGATGAAGTACAAGGCGTTCCAGGTGCTCGCCGCCCAGAAGCATCTGTGGGCCTATTACGAGCGCGTCGCGCTCAATCGCGGCGTGCAGGGCGGCCGCAACACCGGCAAGCCGATGACCTACGGCGAAGCCTATCAGCGGCTGTTCCCGATGGCGGTGGAGGAACTGGCTTAAGCGCGATTTCGTGTCCCGGGCGCTGCGCAGCACGAGCAAGGCGAAGTGATGCGCTGCAGACCCGGGACCGCCACGATCCGGAACGGTCCCGGATCAGCAGTGCACCGCTACGCGCTGCACTGCATCCGGGACACGAGTGTTGAGATTGGGAGAAAGTGATGAAACCCGTCGTCGTCCGCAACATCAAACGCGCCGATGCCAACGCCGTCGGCATTCTCGGCGGTCTCGGAGTCTCGAGCGTGCACGAGGCCGCCGGCCGCATCGGACTGATGAAGCCCTATATGCGGCCGATCTGGCCGGGCGCCGGGATCGCGGGCCCGGCGGTGACGGTGCTGGCGCAGCCCGGCGACAACTGGATGATCCATGTCGCGGTCGAGCAATGCCAAAAGGGCGACGTGCTGGTGGTCGCCTGCACCACCGACAATACCGACGGCATGTTCGGCGACCTGCTCGCCACCTCGCTGATGGCGCGCGGCGTCAGGGGGCTCGTGATCGATGCCGGCTGCCGCGACGTCAAATCGCTGAAGGAGATGGGCTTCCCGGTCTGGTCGCGCGCGATCTCGGCCAAGGGCACGGTCAAGGCGACGCTGGGCTCGGTCAACGTGCCGGTCGTGTGCGCGGGTGCGCTGGTCAATCCGGGCGACGTCATCGTCGCCGACGACGACGGCGTGGTCGTCATCCCGGCGAAGGACGCCGCCGACGTCGCACAGAAAGGCCGGAAACGGGTCGCCGACGAGGCCGGCAAGCGCGAGAAGCTCGCCGCGGGCGTGCTCGGCCTCGACATATATAACATGCGCGAGCCGCTCGCCAAAGCCGGCCTGACCTACGTCGACAACCCCGAGGACGCCTGAACGCGCGCCGACGGCGCTCCGGGGCCCGCGCGCCGCAAGCGATAGGGCTTTGGCGGCAAGAAGGCACGGCCCCTCGCCACGCCGGATGCGGCGGCGCGGTTACGTTTCGTTAAGCTAACGCGCCGCGATTTCCTGTCCGCCACCACCGGTTGCCGCCTTCATTAACGGCCGCTGCCCTAGGATTTGGCACTTCGCACCCATTGCACATGCGCGCGAAGACGGCGTGTTCGGAGACAATGTCATGCAGGCGTGGCCCGCTCCCAGCGCGGATGCGACGACGCCCGGGCGATCCCGCGGAAGCGGACCGCCCGCCGGCGATGCGCCCGCCGAGGGCCGTCTGCATCGGGCGTTGCGCATGCACGATGCGCGCAGCGAACGGACCATGGCCGCCGCACAGGCCGCCATGTCCTGCTTCGTGCTGGCACTGCATTTGCTCGCTCAGATCGGCAGTCACGGGCAGTCGCTCAATCCGTGGGTGGTCGGCGCGCTCAGCGCGCTGGTCGCCAGTTCGGCCGTCCGCTGGCAATTGTCCAAGCGCCGGCCGCTGCCCGACACGCTGTTCGACCTGCTCACGGTCGCCGACATCCTGATCTTCCTCGGCCTGATCTGGACCTATCAGTTCGCCTATCAGCATCCGGCGGGCGGCGTGCTGAAAGCGCCTTCCTTCGTCCTGCTGATGACGCTCGTGGGATTGCGTGCGCTGCGCTATCATCCGCGTCCGGTGCTGGTCGCCGGCGGCACCGCCGCCTTCGGCTGGCTTGCCATCCTCGCCATCGCCGCCTCCACCGAAGGCGCGGCCGGCATCACGCGCAGCTATGCGGAATATCTCGTCTCCTACAAAATCCTGTTCGGTGCCGAAGTCGAGAAGACGGCCGGACTGATCGCGCTGACGCTCGTTCTGGCCGGCGCCGCCTCCCAGGCGCGCCACATCCTCTCGCGCGCCGCCCATGCGCGCGATTATGCCGAAGCGCTGGAAGCGGCCCGCCAGAATCTCGACGAGGCGACCGACGCCAAGGAGCGCGCGGAATTCGCGCTGGCACGGCTCGCCGAGCGCGATGCCGAGCTGAGCGAGCAGAACGAGCGGTTTAACGTTGCGCTCGAAAACATGTCGCAGGGATTATGCATGTTCGGCGGCGACCGGCGGCTCGTCGTCTGCAACGACCGCTACGTCGAAATCTACGGTTTGCCGCGCGACCTAGCAAAGCCCGGCACGCCGTTCCGCGACATCATCGAATTTCGCCTGAGGACCGGCATCTTTGCCGGCGACGATCCGCAAGCCTACCTGAAGGAGCGTCTTGACGCCATCGCCGAGGGCGTGGCCTCGACCAAGATTCATAACCTGACGAACGGCCGCGTGATCGCGATCGCGCACCGGCCGATGTCGAACGGCGGCTGGGTTGCCACGCACGAGGACATCACCGAGCTGCAGCGCGTGCAGGAGCAGATCGCCCATATGGCGCATCACGACGCGCTCACCGACCTGCCCAACCGCCTGCTGCTCAACGAGCGCATCAAGCAACTGGTGCCGCAGGCCAGGCGCGGCAAAGGATTCGCGGTGCTGTGCCTCGACCTCGACCGCTTCAAGAACATCAACGACACGCTCGGCCATAGCGTCGGCGACGAATTGCTGAAAGCGGTCGCCATCCGCCTGCGCGCCTGCCTGCGCGAGACCGACATCGTGGCGCGGCTCGGCGGCGACGAATTCGCGGTCATCCAGGTCTCCGACGAGCAGCCGCGCGACGTTACCGCGCTGGCGCGCCGCATCTGCGAGGTCCTGCGCCAGCCGTTCTCGCTTGCCGAGCACCAGGTGGTGATCGATACCAGCGTCGGCATCGCGATCGCCCCGCAGGACGGCATCGACGCCACCCAGCTCCTGAAAAACGCCGACATGGCGCTCTATCGCGCCAAGGGCGACGGACGCGGCGTATTCCGCTTCTTCGAGGCGGAAATGGACGCACGCATGCACGAGCGACGCCGGATCGAACTGAGCCTGCGCGCGGGGCTCGAACGAAACGAATTCGAATTGCGCTATCAGCCGCTCGTCAGCATCGCGACCAACGAGATTTCCGGTTTCGAGGCGCTCCTGCGCTGGAAACATCCCGAGCGCGGAACGGTGTCACCTGCCGAGTTCATTCCGATCGCGGAAGAGACGGGCCTGATCGTGCCGCTCGGCGAATGGGTGATCCGCACCGCCTGTGCGCAGGCGGCGCACTGGCCGGCGCACACCAAGATCGCGGTCAACCTCTCGCCAGTCCAGTTCCGCAGCGAGAACCTCGTGCCGACCGTATTCTCGGCGCTCGCGGGCGCCGGGCTCGCGCCCGGCCGCCTCGAACTCGAAATCACCGAGGCCGTGCTGCTCAACCACACCAAGGCCACGCTCGAAATCCTCAACCAGTTGCGCGAACTCGGCGTACGCATCGCGATGGACGATTTCGGCACCGGCTATTCCTCGCTCAGCTATCTGCGCTCCCTCCCGTTCGACAAGATCAAGATCGACCGCTCGTTCGTCTCCGACCTCGCCGAGCAGCAGGGCACCGGCGCGATCGTCGACGCGGTCGCGGGACTGAGCCGCACACTCGGTATCGCCACCACGGCGGAAGGCGTGGAAACGCAGGCGCAGCTCGAGCGCGTGCGCAACGCCGGCTATACCGAGATGCAGGGCTATCTGTTCAGCCCGCCGCGTGCCGCCGAGGAGATCACGGCGCTTTATTTCCCCCAGGCCGCAGCGCGGCTGATCGCCTGAGGCGGATGTCGGGCGGCACCGTATCCTTTCACGAGGGCGGATGACGTTGAGCCGCGTTGCCCGGCTCCGCCCGCTCTCACCAGTAGCGTCCGGCCGAGGCGGCCACGATCGTCACGACGCCGAGCACGAGATTGACCGCGACGATCCGGCGGATCTGCGCGAGGTGCTTGCCCGCCACCGGCCATTCGGATGCGCGCACCGTCTTCTGGAAACGCTGCCATGGCACGAAGTAAAGATGCAGGAACAGAAGCATCATGAGAATGCCGGTACCCTGCATGACATGGATATAGACCGGCGCGCGCGCGAATCCGCCGAAGTCGCGGAACAGCATGACGTAGCCGCTGACCAGGAGCACGACGATGCCGGCGCCGACCGCCGGCAGGAATCGGCTGAACACGTTGCGCCACAGCGTCAGCCGCACCGGGCCTTCGAGCGGGCCTGCCGCCGGCCGCAGGATCATGTAGGCGAAAGCCATGCCGCCGACCCAGAACACCGCGGCGAGCACGTGTAGCGCGATCAGCAAGCCCGACATCCTCAATCTCCCGCACATGGCGGCCGCGCCGTCGCGGCCACGCGTCTGTGCGATCATTGCCGGGATCGCCACACAATGTCTATAAAGTCGCGGTCCATAAAGCCGCGTCGTCTTAAAGCCGCGCCCTTGACGCCGCCCGCGTTTCCGCTCCGGATCAGGCCATGCCGCCCATTTTCGATCCCAGGATTGAGGCCGAAGGCCGACTCGATGCGCCGGCCTTCCACCGCAACCACGAGCCGATCTGGGCAGTGCTTGCGCCTTATCTCGCGGACGCGCGCGGGCATGTGCTGGAGGCGGGCAGCGGCACCGGCCAGCATGTGGTGACGTTCGCGAAGAAGTCGCCGCAGCTCGTCTGGTGGCCGAGCGATTACGAGGCGCGCCACCTGCGCAGCATCGAGGCATGGCGCGCGCAGGCCGGCTGCGACAATGTGCGGCCGGCGCGCTTCATCGATCTGGCGGCGCCGGGCTGGGGGCTCGGCGACGCCGATACGGACGAACTGCACGACCTGACGGCGATCTTCTGCGCTAACGTCATCCACATCTCGCCCTGGCCGGTGGCCGAAGGGCTGTTCGCGCAGGCATACGGCCGCCTGCGGCCCGACGGGCGGCTATTTCTCTATGGCCCGTTCAAGCGCGACGGCGAACACACCGCGCCGAGCAACACCGCGTTCGACGCAAGCCTGCGCGCGCAGGACCCGCAATGGGGCATACGCGACCTTGCCGATGTCGCCGCTCTCGCAAAGGCCAGCGGCCTTGCGCTGGAAAAGACCGAGCCGATGCCGGCGAACAATCTGACGCTGGTTTTTGTGCGACACGGCGAGGCCGGTCGGCGCGTTACCGCACCACGATAACGCGTGCCTCATCGACATGCCGCGGCAGGTGGGCGGCGACCTGCCTGCGCAGGTGCGCATCGGGCTGATCGTCCGCCGACCAGACCCGCACGAGGATGGTGTCGTCCCCTTGCAGCAACTCGAAATCGGCGATCATGCCGGAGGCCACCATGATGGCGAGCGCGCCGGCGGCAGCTTTGACATACGACATCGTCAGCTCCGTCCCTTGTGGATGGTCGTCGATCGTTCGATGAAGAAACGTGGAATGCGCGCGGTGTAGACGTCCGACATGCCGGTACGATGACCGGACAAAGGCAATTTGGGGGCAATGCGGCGGGGACCGTCAACGAACCATCATGTCCCCGTCATGGAAAGCGTGCAGGCTCCCGGGGCGTCGATGGCGTTCGATTCGATGCCGTCCTTTTGTCGCGTGTGCGGTTTGCTGAAGGATTTGATATCGCCTCCTTCAGCAACGCGGGCTGCCCCACGTTGGCCCGGCGTATGGGGGCAGCCCGCCCCCGCGTGTCCGCACCGAACATGCCTGCCGGAATGCCTTGGCCCGCGAGTGCGGATTTCGAATTATTCCATGGACGGCTAGGAGCTGTCGGTCCGGCCAGGGCGTCGCAGATGGCATCGATTTCCCCGACATCGAGGCGGCGTCTGTCCCGTTGCACCGTCCTCCTCGCTGCGCTGTGCGTGCTGCCCGGCTTCCCCGTGCATAGGGCGTTTGAGCGGCGGGTGGTCGGCGCCGAACGTCATGCCCTCGACCTGAGCAAGCGCGCCAAGGTCGACTTCAACGACCGGAGCTGGATGTACCAGGTCGCGTTCGCAAGCCTGAGCGGCCGGCGGGCTCGCCACACAACTCGGCGACACGCTCGCCATCCATGCCCGCGGCGAATTCGGGGTACGGATGGTCGGCCATTTCACGCAGGACGAGGCGCGCAGCCGCCTGTCGGGCACGCTGTGGACTTATGTCGGGGGCGAGCTGCGCAAGACCGACACCGCCGTCTGGATGCGCAAGCGGTGACGGCCCGCGCCTGACCCCGCACCGGCGCGAAAGCCTCGCCCGCGCGCAACGCGCAGGCGTCCTGCGCGCACCATGATCCGCCTCACTTTATTGCGCCGCCAAAGGTGATAGAAGGCTCAGTCCTCAATCGCAGCCGGACCAGTGACCCCCATAATGACCCAGACCCCGCCTCCCGAGCCCGTCCTCGACATCGCCCACCTCGCCCATCTCGAACTGCTCACGCCCAAATTCGAGGAAAGCCGAAAGTTCTTCATCGACGTGATGGGCATGACCCAGAGCGGCGAGAAGGGTGACAGCGTCTATCTGCGCGGCTGGGACGATTACGAGCGCTATTCGCTCAAGCTGACCGCATCGAAGACCTCAGGGATGGCGCATGTCGCCTTCCGCACCCGCTCGCCGCAGGCGCTGGAGCGACGCGCCGCCGCGCTGAAAGGCTCGGGCTTCGACGTCGGCTGGACCGACGGCGACCTCGGCCACGGCAAGACCTTCGTGTGCAAGGATCCCGACGGCCACGTCGTCGAGCTCTATTACGAGACCGAATGGTACGAGGCGCCGCCGGAGCTGAAGCCCGCGCTGAAGAACCAGGCGCAGCGCTATCCGGCGCGCGGGGTCAGCGTGCGCCGGCTCGACCACTTCAACGGGCTCGCCTCGGACGTCAAAGCCTGCCGCGAATTCTTCCAGAACTATCTCGGTTTCCGGCTGACCGAGCAGATCGTGCTCGACAACGGCACCGAAGCCGGCATGTGGCTGACCGCGACCAACAAGTCCTACGACTTCGCCTATACGCGCGACTTTACCGGCAGCAAGGGCCGCTTCCACCACATCACCTACGCGCTCGATTGCCGCGAGGACATCCTGCGCGCCGCCGACATCTTCCTGGAGAACGGCGTCTATATCGAGACCGGCCCGCACAAGCACGCCGTGCAGCAGACCTTCTTCCTTTATGTCTACGAGCCCGGCGGCAACCGCGTCGAGGTCGCCAATGCCGGCGCCCGCCTCATCCTCGCGCCGGACTGGAAGCCGATCCGCTGGACCGAGGCCGAGCGCAAGAAGGGCCAGGCCTGGGGGCTCAAGACGATCGAATCCTTCCACACTCACGGCACGCCGCCGGTCGAACACAAGTGATAGGCTGTCTTTGTCCTGGGCGCGGGCCGGCGGTCCGCGTCCCGAAGGACAAGGGACCGATCCTGCGGGACGCCCGCGTCGCGGGCTCCTGCGGGCGATGATCGACACGTCCGGCAGCATGTCTTCGATCCCCATCGTCGCTCTGCCGTCCGGCGAAAACGTGCCCGTGCTCGGACAGGGCACGTGGTTCATGGGCGAGCGTTCGGCGCACGCGGCCGACGAGGCGGCGGCGCTGCGGCTCGGCCTCGATCTCGGCATGACACTGATCGACACGGCGGAAATGTACGCCGACGGCGGCGCCGAGGAGGTGGTGGCCGATGCCATTGCCGGGCGACGCGACGACGTGTTCCTGGTTGGCAAGGTGCTGCCGGAGAACGCCTCGCGGCGCGGCACCATCGCCGCCTGCGAGCGCAGCCTGCGCCGGCTCGGCACCGACCACATCGACCTCTATCTCCTGCACTGGAGCGGCAGCCATCCCTTCGCCGACACGGTCGCCGCCTTCCGCCAGTTGCAGAAGGACGGCAAGATCCGCCACTGGGGCGTGAGCAATCTCGACATCGACGAGATGGAGGAGATCGTCGCGCTGCCAGAGGGCGGCGCATGCGCCACCGACCAGGTGCTCTACAACCTGACGCGCCGCGGCATCGAGTTCGATCTCCTGCCCTGGTGCCGCAAGCGGCGCATGCCGGTCATGGCCTATTCGCCGATCGAGCAGGGGCGCATGCTCGGCCATCCCGCGCTCAAGGCTGTCGGCGCTCGCCACGACGCCACGCCCACCCAGGTCGCACTTGCCTGGCTGCTGCGGCAGGACGGGCTGATCGTAATCCCGAAAGCCGCCGACCCGCGGCATGTGCGCGAGAACCGCGCAGCTTTGTCGGTCGCACTCACGCCCGAAGACCTGTCCGTCCTCGACAAGGCATTCCCGCCGCCGGCGCGCAAGCGGCCGCTGGAGATACTGTGAGAAGCCGGCCGGCGCGGCGTCGTTATGCGCAGCCTGCGGATTGCGTATAATTCGCCCAACGCATCATGAGCCAGGATCCGAACGTGACCGACTTGTCCCGCCTCACCCCCGGCCTTCGGGGCAGCGCCGAAATCACCGTCGGCGAGGAGCAGACCGCGCCGCGCGTCGGCTCCGGCCGGGTGCGCGTGCTGGCGACGCCGGTCATGATCAACATGATGGAGGCAGCCGCCCTCGACGCCATCGAGTGGCTCCTGCCGGAAGGCCACCAGAGCCTCGGCA
Organism: Pseudorhodoplanes sp.; assembly: GCA_019187085.1. Lineage (GTDB taxonomy): Bacteria > Pseudomonadota > Alphaproteobacteria > Rhizobiales > Xanthobacteraceae > Pseudorhodoplanes. The sequence continues at coordinate 113,666 of JABARS010000006.1, forward strand.
CCCATCTCGACGTCGGCCATTATGCGGCGACGCCGGTCGGCATGCGGCTGCGCGCCACCGCCGAAGTGACGAGCGTGGACGGACGCAATGTCGAGTTCCGCGTCGAGGCGTTCGACGACCGCGAACGGATCGGCGACGGCACCCACAGGCGCGTGGTGGTCAATGTCGCGCGCTTCGATATGCGCATCCAGAGAAAGCTGAAGGGATGAACGTGACGGGCAACGGATTTCCCCGCATCGCCTTCATCGGCTTCGGCGAGGCCGGCCAGGCGATGGCGGAGGGCTTGCGCGGCGAAGGGGTCACGGCCGTCGCGGCCTGGGACATCCTGTTTCCCGACAGCGCCGGCGCGCGGCTGAAGGAGGCGGCAAAGCGCATCGGCGTGCGCATCGCCGAAAATGCGGCGGACGCGGTCGCCGACGCCGGTCTCGTGATCGCGGCGGTGACGGCGGCCTCGAGCGTGGAGGCCGCGCAATCGGTCGCGCCGCACCTGCGCACGCAGCCGTTCTATCTCGACGTCAATTCGGTCTCGCCCGGCCGCAAACGGCAAAGCGAAGCGCTGCTCGCCGGCAAGGCGCGCTATCTCGACGTCGCCATCCTGTCCCCGATCCTGCCGCTGCAGCACAAGTCGCCGCTCCTGATCGCCTCGCCGCACGCCGGGGACGCCGCGCCGATGCTTCGCGCACTCAGCATGTCGTTTCGCATTCTCGGGCCGAAGACCGGCGAGGCCGCCGCGCTGAAGATGGTGCGCAGCGTCATGATCAAGGGCATCGAGGCGCTGACGGCGGAGTGTTTCCTCGCCGCCGCGCGCGCAGGCATCGTCGACGAGGTCGCCCAGTCGCTGAAGAACAATTATCCGACGCTCGATTGGCCGCGCGTCGTCCACTACAATATTGAGCGCATGGCGAGCCACGGCGTCCGGCGCGCGGCGGAGATGGAAGAGGTCGCCGCGACCTTGCGCGAGCTGGGCGTCGCGCCGCTGATGACCGAGGCGACGGTGAAGCGCCAGCGCGCGCTGGGCGAGATCGGCCGCGCGCCGGACGTGCGCGCCAGCCTCGACCGGGGCGCCGCCGCCATGCTCGCGGCGATCGAGGACACCGCAACGGGCGAAAAATCCTGACCGCCTGCGCCGGGGGCATTTCTCAATGCCCCCGCATCAATCCCGGTCATGCCCGGACTTGATCCTCCGGGCATCCATGAAATACAAAAATCGATGGATTACCAGGTCAAACCGGGCCGACCGGAGGTCGGACCCGGTTGCCCGGCAATGACGATTGAAGGATGCGTCGCTTAGTACGGCATCCGTTCTAGCCGCGCCTGCGTTTTGCAGACTTGCGCGGCGCGGACTTCTTGCGCGAAACCGATTTGCTCTTGGCGCCCGCGCGGGCGCGCGTTTCCTCCGGAATTCCGTTGCCGGATTTTTCCAGCCGCATCGACCAGTATTCCCAAGTGCGGGTCACGACATTGGGCTGCTTGTGCACGAGCGCGGCTTTCTCAATCTCGCCGGCCGACAACGGCGTCACTTTGCCGAGCTGGTGCGCCTGCCACTGGTACTCGGCGTTGCGCGCCGCATAGACCGCGCGCAGCACGAGGTCGGGCAGGCTCGCGCCCACCACCGTCGCGCCATGGCCGCGCATGAGCACCATGGCGTGCGGGCCGAGCGCGCGGGCGAGCGAGGCCCCCTCCTCCGGCTTCACCACCAGCATGTTGGTGTCGCCGAATTCCGCGCGCTGATCCCAGAACGGAACGCTCGCGCCCATCGGCGCGCCGAGATGGAAGACCGGCACCAGCGCCGTCCCGCTCACGCAGAACGGCATCACCGCAGGAGCATGATGATGGACCACCGCCATCACGTCCGGCCGCGCCTTGTAGATCTCGCCGTGGATGACGCGCTCGGAATAAAGATGCACATCGGTCGCCGCGACCGGGCGCGAATCGAGATCGAATTCCAAGACATCGCTGGGCTCGATCAACTCGGGCGAACGCGACCGCGGCAGGAGATAGCGGTCGGCACGGCCGGGACGGCGCACCGAGACGTGCCCGAAGGCATCGAGCACCCCTTCATGGGCCAGCATCCGGTTGGCGAGCGCCACGTCGCGGCGCTCCTTGGCGAGTTCTGCGGACATGGATCCGATCCTCCCGGTCATATTGGTTAACCCACCCAACCCCGGCGCGCATGCCGGAACGCCGGTCGCACCGCCATCCTTGCGCAAATCGCGATGAACAGCGGCATCCTTAATAAAACCCTGACTAAATCGCATCTTAATTTGTAAGAGAATCCTAATTCGGAACCGCTACCAGAGTGAGGTTGCTGGGACGGGCTGACACGGAATGACCAAGACCGTACGCGCATGGCTGCGGGCGTCGCTGCAGGGCACCATCGTGCTCGGCCTCGCCATGATCGCCGTGGTGTGGACGGGCGTCTGGGTTCATCTCGGCGTCCAGCGCGAAACCGCCATCCGCGGCGCCTTTCACGACACCGGCAATCTCGCGCGCAGCTTCGAAGAGCACATCAAGCGCTTCCTACAGAGCTATGACGACCGCCTCCTCGTTCTGCGCGAACTGTTCTACCGCGACTCCAGCCTGTTCGGCGCGCGCGGCGAACTGAAATCAACTCCCTCGACGCTCGCCAATTTCCGCTTCGGCATCTTCGACAGCAACGGCCAACTGATCGCCTCCTCGTTCGGCACCGGCAAGCCGCTCAACGTCGCCGACCGCGATCATTTCCGCTTTCACGTCACCAGCGACAAGGATCAGCTTTTCGTCGGGCGGCCCGTGCGCGAACGCATGACCGCAAACGTCGCATTTCACCTGACCCGCCGCCTCGAAGATCCCGACGGCGCGTTCGCCGGCACCATCACCGCATCGATCGATCCCACGGAACTGCTCAAGTTCTACCAGACGATCAATATCGGCGAAAAAGGCGCGATCTCGCTGATCGGCGCCGACGGTTATATCCGCGCCTGCCACGGCTTGCAGACCGATATCACGCAGTTGCCGCCCAATCGCGGCGTTCTGCAGCACATGAAAACGAACCCGGCCGGCAATTACATCAACGACGGCCGCCTCGACGGCGTCGTGCGCATCATCTCCTACCGCGAGGTCGCGGGCCTGCCGCTCACCGTGCTGGTCGGGCTTGCCGAGAGCGAGGTGCTCGCGCCCTATTACCGCTCGGTGATGATCTACGGCACGGCCGGCGGCGCGATCACGGCGCTCGTGATCATGGTCATGGTCCTGAGCATCCTGCACCGGCGCAAGCTCGAACAGACCTACCGCGCGCTGCGCGCGAGCGAAACCGAATCCCGCCAGCACCGCAAGACCATGCGCACCGCGCTCGACAATATCAGCCAGGGCATCCTGATGGCGGACGCCGACGGCAGCATCGTCGTCATCAACCGCCGCCTGATCGAACTGCTCGAACTGCCGCCGGGCTGGCTGAAATCGCCGCCGACGATACGGAGCATGGTCCGCTATCTGATCGATCGTGGAGAATACGGCGTCAATGGCTCGCTGATGGACGCGGTGAGCTGGCAGAACCTGCTTATGGGCGGGGTCGCGGTGCCGGTGTCGCGCTACGAGCGCACCCGTCCGAACGGAATCGTGCTGGCCGTCAATGCGCGCGAACTGCCCGACGGCGGCATGGTACGCACCTTCTCCGACATTACCGAGCGCAAGCACGCGGAGGCGCGCATCGCCGAGATGGCGACGCACGACGACCTCACCGGGCTCGCCAACCGCTCGCTGTTCCGCGACCGCGTTGACGAATTGTTCCTGCGCGCCCAGCGCACCGGCGAGCGCTTCGCCCTGCTGCTGCTCGACCTCGATCGCTTCAAGCCGATCAACGACATGTTCGGCCATCTTGCCGGCGACGGCGTGCTCAAGGAGGTTGCCGCGCGCCTGCAATCCTGCGCCGGGGAGAAGGACACCGTGGCGCGGCTCGGCGGCGACGAGTTCGCCATCCTCATCGCCGATGCAAGCGACGAGGGCGCGATCGCCGCGCTTGCCGACGGCATCCTCCGGGCGATTGCCGTCCCGATCACGATCGACGAGCAGCATCACGAAATCGGCATCACGATCGGCGCGGTGATCGCCGGCAAGGAGAGCAGCTACAGCCAGCTCCTGATGATGGCTGACCAGGCGCTCTATACTGCCAAGAAGGAAGGCCGCAACCGCTACTGCTTCGCGCGTTCGGGCTTCCTGTTCCGCCTGCCGACCGCGCGCTCGGCCTGAACCCGGACCGCATCGAATATCCATCCCGCGCGGACGGGCCGCTTCCGGCACGAACGGCATCGTGCCGCAGGGCGCGCGCTCAACCCTGCAAAACCGCCTTCCGCTTGGCAAAATTACGCTTTTCCCATTGACGGCCAAAAGCACGCCCGCTTAATCGTCCCGGACCTCGTTCCCTCGGCTCGAACGGGACGGCGTCCGTTTTTTCGAATTGCGCGCGATCCTCGCCGGAACGCGCGCCGGACCGCGGGGAATGACGGCAATGCCGGGACAAGTTGAGTTGCGCCGCGACGGCAATATCGCCGTGATCGTCGTCGACAATCCGCCGGTCAATGCGCTCAGCCACGACCTGCGCACCGGCCTGATCGATGCCTTCACGCGCGCACGCGACGACGCCACGGTGGAAGCGATCGTGCTCGCCGCCGCCGGCCGCACCTTCATCGCCGGCGCCGACATCACCGAATTCGACAAGCCGCCGACGGTGCCGACCTCGATGGACGTGATCGCGCTGATTGACGGCATCGGCAAGCCGGTCGTCGCCGCCGTGCACGGCACCCCGCTCGGCGGCGGGCTCGAAGTCGCGCTCGGCTGCCATTTCCGCGTCGCCGCGCCCGGCACGAAGCTCGGTCTGCCCGAGATCAAGCTCGGCCTCATTCCCGGCGCCGGCGGCACCCAGCGCCTGCCGCGCCTCGTCGGCATGGAGAAGGCCGCGCAGATGATCCTGACCGGCAACCCGATCCCGGCGAAGGATGCGCTGGCGGCCGGCCTCGTCGACGAGATCGTCGAGGGTGACATCGTGGCCGGCGGCATAGCGTTCGCGCGCAAGGTGCTGGCCGAGAAGCGCCCGCTGCGGCGCGTGCGCGACCGCGACGACAAGCTCGCCGCGCTGCGCGCCGACCCGAAGGCGTTCGAGGAGATTGTTGCCGCCCATCTCAAGCGCGGCCGCGGCCTGCACGCGCCGGCCGCCGCGATCAAGGCGCTGCGCTGGGCGCTCGACGTGCCATTCGACGAAGCGCTCAGGCGCGAACGCGAGACGTTCCTCGAGCTGCGCGGCGGCGACCAGGCGAAATCCCAGCGCCACATCTTCTTTGCCGAGCGCGAGGCGGCGAAAGTGCCCGGTCTCGGCCCCGACGTCAAAGCGCGCGAAATCAGGCGCGCAGCGGTGATCGGCGCCGGCACCATGGGCGGCGGTATCGCCATGTGCTTCGCCAATGCCGGTATCCCGGTGGCGCTGATCGAGACGTCGGAAGACGCGCTCAAGCGCGGGCTCGGCATCATCGAGAAGAATTATCGCGCCACCGCCGCGCGTGGCGGCCTCACCGAAGCGCAGGTCGGCGAGCGCCTGGCGCTGTTCAATGGCGTGACCGGCCTCGACCAGGTCGCCGGCGCCGACATGATCGTGGAAGCCGTATTCGAGGACATGGACATCAAGCGCCAGGTGTTCGAGGCGCTCGACCGCTTCGCGCCGGCCCATGCCGTGCTCGCCACCAACACCTCCTATCTCGACGTCGATGCCATCGCGCAGACGACGAAGCGCCCGGCCGCAGTCGTCGGCATGCACTTCTTCTCGCCGGCCAACGTCATGCGCCTGCTCGAAGTCGTGCGCGGCGCGCAGACCGCGCCCGAGACGCTCGCGACCGCGCTCGCGGTCGGCCGCAAGATCGGCAAAGTTCCGGTCGTGGTCGGCGTCTGCCACGGTTTCGTCGGCAACCGCATGCTGCGCGCGCGCTCGGTCGAAGCCGAGCGGCTTTTGCTGGAAGGCGCGCTGCCGCAGGACGTCGACAGCGCGCTCACCGATTTCGGCTTCCCGATGGGGCCGTTCGCGATGAGCGATCTGGCCGGCCTCGACATTTCCTGGCGCATGCGCAAGGCGCAGGGCGCGCGCGCGGAGATCGCCGACCAGCTCTGCGAAGCCGGCCGCTTCGGCCAGAAGACGCAGAAGGGCTTCTATCTCTACGAACAGGGCTCGCGCACGCCGCGGCCCGACCCCGAGGTCGAGGCGCTGATCGTCGCGACCTCAAAGCGCCTCGGCATCGCGCGCCGCCCGTTCGAGCGCCAGGAGATCGTCGAGCGGCTGGTCTTTCCGATGATCAACGAGGGGGCGCGCATCCTCGAGGAGGGCATCGCACTGCGCGCGGGCGACATCGACGTAATCTGGATCCACGGCTACGGCTTCCCGGTCTGGCGCGGCGGCCCGATGTTCCATGCCGACACGCTCGGGCTGCCCTATGTGCGCGACCGCCTCGCCGCATTCGCGCGCCAGACCGGCGATCCCAGGCATGAGCCCGCCGCCCTCCTGACTCGACTGGCATCGGAGGGGCGCGGCTTCGGATCGTTGCCGAAAGGCTGACCGATGTCCTCCCCCCGGCCCCATGTCTGGGAAAAGTCCTGCCCGCCGGGGATTTCGCGGGATGTGCCGATCGCGGCAAAGACGTTGCCGGATTTTCCGGAGGCATCGACATGACGCCCTTTCCGCAGAGCACTCGCTCGCAGGCGCTCGCCGAAAAGCTCACCGCCTTCATGGACGCGCATGTCTATCCGGCCGAACCGCTCTATGAGCGCCAACTCGACGCGGGCGACCGCTGGGCGCAGCCGCCGGTGATGGAGGAACTGAAGGCGAAGGCGCGCGCCGCCGGATTGTGGAACCTGTTCCTGCCGCGCCGTCACGATCCGCAGGCTCTGTCGGTGCTCGACTATGCGCCGCTGTGCGAGATCATGGGCCGTTCGCCGATCGGGGCGGAGCCGTTCAACTGCTCGGCGCCCGACACCGGCAACATGGAGACGCTCATCCTCTACGGCACGCCGGCGCAGAAGGAGCGCTGGCTGACGCCGCTGCTCGCAGGCGAAATCCGCTCCTGCTTCGCCATGACCGAGCCCGCGGTCGCCTCCTCCGACGCCACCAACATCCGCGCGGCGATCGCGCGCGAGGGCGACCACTACGTCATCAACGGCCGCAAATGGTGGGCGTCGGGCGCGATGGACAAGCGCTGCCGCATCGCCATCGTGATGGGCCAGACCGATCCCGACGCAACGCGCCACCTGCGGCAATCGATGATCCTCGTGCCGCTCGACACGCCGGGCGTTACGGTGGAGCGCGCGCTGCACGTCTTCGGTTACGACGACGCCCCGCACGGCCACGCTGAAATGACGTTCGAGAACGTGCGGGTGCCGGCCGCCAACATCCTGCTCGGCGAAGGCCGCGGCTTCGAGATCGCGCAGGGCCGCCTCGGCCCCGGCCGCATCCATCACTGCATGCGCATGATCGGCATGGCCGAACGCGCACTTGAGACGCTGTGCCAGCGCGCCCTTGGCCGCACCGCCTTCGGCAGGACGCTCGCCGAGCACGGCGTGACGCGGCACTGGATCGCGGAATCGCGCATCGAGATCGAGCAGGCGCGGCTGCTCACGCTGCAGGCCGCCCACATGATGGACAGCGTCGGCAGCAAGGCCGCGCGCAGCCAGATCGCCATGATCAAGGTCGTGGCGCCCAATGTCGCGCAGAAGGTGATCGACCGCGCCATCCAGGTGTGCGGGGCGGCCGGCGTGTCGCAGGACTTCCATCTCGCCTATGCCTATGCGCGCGCCCGCGCCATCCGCCTCGCCGACGGGCCGGACGAGGTGCATCGCGAGGCCGTGGCCAAACTTGAATTGCGAAAATATGCCGGCGGCGGCAACGCCGGCTGACGGCGCGTTGCGGTTCAGGCCGCCGGCCGCGCCCGGGGAGGAAACTCGGCAAGCCCGATCAGGAATTCGAGCCGGCGCAGGTTGCGCTCGATCTCCCGGCTGAGCGGATTGAGCCGCGCGCGCTCCCACGATTGCGGAAAGCGGTCGCGCAGCCAGGCGATCCCCTCCTGACGCAGCCACACCGCGCCGATCAGGCCGGTGAAGAACCACGACAGGAAATGATAGCGCGGGGTCGCGATATAGAAGAGCGACACGACATGCTGGGCGAGCGTCGCCGCCGCGATCAGCCGCAGCCAGGGATCGAACGCGCGCCCGAGCAAAACGCGCACGACCACCGCCACCGCCAGCACATGCAGCGGGACGAAGACCGGTTGTTCGGAGGGCCCGCTCAGCCAGCGTACGATCTGCCGCGCCGCCCGCGCCAGTTCTTCACTGCCGAAATCGAAACGCACAAGATCGATCAGGGCGGCGAGATAGTCGCGCGGCGGCATGACGAAGACGAGCGGATGGGTGGAATTGGCGCTGAACAGGACGAAGACGTTTCCGAAATACCAGTTGTGCAGCGGCATCAGCGCGACCGGCAGGAAGCCCGCACACAGCCCGGCGAGCCGCACCCATTCGCGCCGCGCAAGGCAGGCAAGGCCCGCGCCGCCGAGCATGACGCCGACGAACGGCGCGATATTGGGACGCGAGAACACCGCAAGCGCCATCAGCAGACCCGCGCCGAGCGCGACCGCAAAACCGCTGCCCGGCCCCTGCGGCCTGCGGCCGACGAGATAGAGCGTGCCCGCGAAAGCGAAGATGCAGGCGGCGGCATCGGCAAAGCCGCGCGCGGCCCATTTGGCGTAGAGGATGAAGGTCGTGCCGAACGCCGCGCCGAGCGGCACCGCGACGAAGATCAGCCCGAGCGCCAGCGCCCAGCGGCCGGGCAGGAAGCGGCGATAGAGCGCGAACACGATCAGCGGCAGCAGCAGCACGAGCGCGAGATAGCCGAGATTGCTGTCGCCGAAGAGGACGCGTTCGAGCGCACGCATGTAGCGCAGGCCCGGCGCGCCGTAATAGAAGACGACCTCCCCGCCCATCAGCGCGCGCCTATAGTCGCCCGCAAGCACCGCCTGCACAATGTCGCGCGCGTGCGACTCGTAGAACAGCCCGTCGTCCCCGCCGTCGAGCGGCCGCAGGCCGCCGATGAAACTCATGTCGTCGATCGCGATCATGACCAGCGACAGGCCGATCAATGCGAACGGCAACGCGCTGCGCCGCGGCCGCCAGCGCACCAGGAGGCCGACGATCGACACGACTGCAAACACAAGGAGCGCGATCACCATCGTGTGGCGGACATGGATCGTGACGGTCGGCTCCAGACTCATGGCGAGCGAATCCGGCTTGATCGCCACGCCATAGATGCGCCGCCCGATGTCCGCCGCCTCCAGCGTACGGCACGCCCACACCGCGTTGGTCAGGCGCGTGAACTGCTCAGCGCGCTCCTCCCAGAGTACCGTGCCCTGCCAGCAGACGTCGCTGCCGGCATAGGCGGCCGGAAAACGGTACATGACGAAGAACGGCATGGTGAGCTGCCAGCGCTTCCAGCCCATCCAGAACCGGCCATCGCGCTTGAGCCGCAGCAGGTCGCTGTGCGGCGGGGTCCAGTTGTAACGCAGCTCGTTCGTCACCCCGAGGCGCAACCACACCGGATCGCTGAAGCCGATATGGTCGACCTGACGCGACAGATCGGTGCCGGAGAAGATGCCGTCGGCCGAAAAGGCATAGGGCCGGTCGGGCACCCCGCTGCTGCGCCAGCAGCCCGAGCGCTCCGGCGCGCAGCGCCGCTCGGGCGGATAGACCATGTCGAACTCGGCCGCCATCAGCCGGTAGACGTCGGGCGGCAGCCCGGTCACGAGCGCATTGTCGCGGCCGTCAACCAGAAAGATGTTGTGCCCCTCGTCGATCCGGGGCGGGCTCAGGACCGCCTGCCCGACGACGGCCGCGAGGCCGATCAGCACCGCCAGCAGCCAGGGCCGGCCGCGCGCGGTGACCTCGCCGACAAAGACGATCACGGCGGCGACCACCAGCATCCCGTAGCCGAACAGGTGATTGACCGGCAGGCCGACAACCGCGACCAGAAGGGCGAGCGCGATCACCCTGCGCCAGAGCCCGAACCGTCGGGGAAAAGCCTGTTCGTCGGCGGAAGGGACCATGGCGACTCTTTATTCTGCGGGCCGGAGGAGGGCAACCGCATGCGCGGCCGGCGGCCCGCCCCGGCGGGACTTGTATCAACCAGACTTGCACCGGCCGCCGGATTCCCTCTATTGCCAGCCCATACCGGGCGAGGCCGCACCCGGCCGCAGGAGTGACCGTGATCCGGCTGGGAATCGTGGGAAGCAATTTCGGCCGCAACGTCCTGTTGCCGGCCTTCCGCACCGACCCGCGATGCGCGGTGACCGCGCTTGCCGGCAGCGATGCGGCCAAGGCGGCGAGGCTCGCGCAGGAAAGCGGGGTGGCGCGCGCCTGCAAGACCTGGCGCGAGCTGGTCGACGATCCCTCCATCGACGCGGTGGCGATCGCTGCCCCGCCGGCCCTGCAGCCCGAGATCGCGGTGCGCGCGCTCGGCAAGGGCAAGGCGGTGTTCGCGGAAAAGCCGCTGGCGCCGGGCGTCGCGGAAGCCACCCACATGGTCGACGCCGCCAAGGCAAGCCGGCGGCCGGTCATGGTCGATTTCGAATTCCCCGAACTGCCAACCTGGCAGCGCGCCAAGGCGCTGCTCGACGAGGGCGCGCTCGGGGCGCTGCGCCATGTCGTGGTCACCTGGCAGGTCGAGAATTACGCCACGCTCCACCGCCTGCGCTCCTGGAAGACCAGCAGCGAAGACGGCGGCGGCGCGCTCGGCAACCTGGTCAGCCACTGCTTCCACTATCTGGAATATTTCTGCGGGCCGATCGAAAGCCTGTCGGCGCGGCTGTTCGGGCTGCCGGGGGAAGAGCGACCGAGCGAGAGCATCGTGGCGCTCTCCGGCGCGTTCGCAAGCGGCACGGGGCTCAGCCTCTCCATGAGCGCGGCCTCCTATCTTGGCTCCGGCCATCGCCTCGAAATCTACGGCGAGGACGGCACGCTCACGCTCGTCAACCCGTCCGCCGACTATATGCGCGGCTTCGAGCTGCGCTTCGCACGCCGGCCGGCGACCGCGCTGGAACGCATCGACATTGCCTATCCGGAACAGGACCGCTATCCCGACAGCCGCATCGCCCCGATCGCGCGCCTTGCGGCGCGCTTTCTCGATGCCATCGAACAAGGTACGACGCCGAGCCCCGGCATCCGCGAGGGCTTTCGCGTGCAGCACCTGATCGAGACCGCGCGCCTGTCGCACGATCTCGGCGAAACCGTAACGGTGGACGACGAATGAGTGCGCGCAAGATCCTGGTCACCGGCGGCAGCGGTTTCATCGGCTCCGCGCTCGTCAGGCGGCTGGTGCGCGACGGCCACCAGGTGCGCGTGCTCGACGACAATTCGCGCGGGCGGCCGCGCCGGCTCGACGGCATCGAGAACGACATCGAATTCGTCGGCGGCGATATCCGCAATTTCGAGACCGTGGTGGCGGCCGCGCGCGGCATGGACGAGGTGCACCACCTCGCCTTCGTCAACGGCACCGAATTCTTCTACAGCCAGCCCGAACTCGTGCTCGATGTCGGGGTCAAGGGCATGGTCCATGTCATCGACGCCTGCCGCCGGCACGGCATCGGCACGCTGATCCTCGCCTCGAGCTCGGAGGTCTACCAGACCCCGCCGCACATCCCGACCGCCGAAGATGCCCCGCTGGTGGTGCCCGACCCGATGAACCCGCGCTACTCCTATGGCGGGGGCAAGATCATCAGCGAGCTGATGGCGATCAATTTCGGCCGCAAGTATTTCGAGCGCGTGCTGATCTTCCGGCCGCACAATGTCTACGGGCCGGACATGGGCTTCGAGCACGTGGTCCCGCAATTCGCCCTGCGCTTCAGGAAAGCCGCAGCCGGCAGCCCGACGGGGCCGGTGCCGTTCACGATCCAGGGCAGCGGACTGGAGACCCGCAGTTTCTGCTTCATCGACGACCTGGTCGAGGGCGTGATGACGATGCGCGCCAGGGGCGAGCACCTCAATATTTACCATGTTGGAACGACCGAGGAGATTTCCATCGCCGATGTGGCGCGCCTGATCGCCCGCCATGCCGGCCGTCCGCTCGATCTGCTGACCAGCCCCAGGCTTGAAGGCAGCACCGGCCGCCGCTGCCCCGATATTTCTAAATTGGCCGCCCTCGGCTATAAGCCTCGCGTCCTGCTGGCGCAGGGCCTGCCCCGGACCGTCGACTGGTACTGGGAGCATGACCATTTCGCGCCGAAATCCTGACCGGGTCTCGCCTGTCGCGTACTGAAGGGGGTTGTCTTGCGTCCATCCAAAGTCGCCCGCGGCGCGGGGACCGGGGCCAGCGTGCCGGTCGAGTGTTGCCAGATCTGCGGCCACGAACCGCTCGAGAACATGCTCACGCTGAGCTACATGCCGCCGGTCAACCAGATGGTGAAGATCGGCAGCGTGCCGCGCCAGCAGCCCTGGTTTCCGACCAACCTGTTCTATTGCGGCCAATGCGAGCTGGTGCAGCTCGGGCTCGCGGTCGATCCGGTGATCATCTTCCCGCCGGAATATCCCTACACCAGCGGCACCACCAAAGTGCTGCGCGACAATTTCGCGGACCTGTGCGCGGAATCCTCAAAGCTGCTCGGCCTGAAGCCCGACGATCTCATCGTCGATATCGGCTCCAATGACGGCACGCTCCTGTCGAATTTCAAGAGTGCCGGCTATCGCGTGCTCGGCATCGAGCCGACCGATGTCGGGCATATCGCCAACAGCCGCGGCATCCCGACCGTGCAGCATTATTTCAACCCCGAGACCGCGCGCACGGTGAAGCGCGAGCACGGGGCGGCGCGCGTCATCACCGCCGCCAACTGCTTTGCGCACATGGAAGACGTGCACGGCATCGTCGACGGCATTCTCGAACTGCTCGCGCCGGACGGCGTGTTCATCTCGGAATCGCACTATCTGATCCCGCTGCTCGACAAGCTGCAATACGACACCATCTATCACGAGCACCTGCGCTACTACTCGCTGCACAGCCTGAAATACCTGCTTGAGATGAACGGGCTCGAAGTGTTCCATGCTCGGCCGATTCCCTCGCACGGCGGCTCGATCCGCGTCTATGCGGCGCGCAAGGGCGCGCGCAAGGCGGAGCCGAGCGTCGCGCAGATGCTCGGCGCCGAGCCTGTCGGCGACGCCATGCGCAAGCGCCTCGATACCTTCCGGCGCGAGGTGATGCTCACCAAGCTGCGGCTGCACGCGATCCTGCGCGACTACAAGGAAAAAGGCGCGCGCATCGCCGGCATCAGCGCGCCTTCGCGCGCTTCCACGCTGGTCAATTATGTCGGGCTCGACGACGCCATCATCGACTATGTCTGCGAGATCAAGGGATCGCTGAAGATCGGCATGTACATGCCGGGCACGCTGATCCCCGTGGTCGAGGAAAGCCGCCTCTACGAGGATCAGCCCGACGCCGCCGTCATCTTTTCCTGGCACATCGCCGAGGAGCTCGCGCCCAAGCTGCGCGCCAACGGCTTCCGCGGCGACCTGATCACGCCGCTGCCCGTACCACGCGTGCTGTGAGGACTGTGCCGTGACCGCCTCGCGTACCCGGGACATGCAGCAACAAGACAAGCAGAAGGAAATCGATTTCTTCGACGCGCACGCGGCGGCCGACGATTATGACGTGTTCACGCCGGAGGCGAACGCGCGCCTGATCGCGGCGTTCAAGCGGCTGACCGGACTGCCGCGCGGGGCGCGCGTGGCCGATCTCGGCTGCGGCTCGGGCGCCTTCACCGAGCTCCTGCGCCGCGAGGGCTACGAGGCGACCGGCGTCGACATCAGTTCGAAATTGATCGCGGTCGGGCGGTCGAAATATCCCGGCCTCGATCTGATCGAAGGCGACGTCGAGCAGCTTCCCTTCGAGAGCGGCCGCTTCGACGGCGTGCTCCTGAGCGGGCTCGTGCATCACTTCCCCGATCCGCGCCGCTGCGCGGCCGAGACCTTCCGCATCCTGCGCGCCGGTGGGCGCTTCATGGCGTTCGACCCCAACCGGCTCAACCCGTTCATGTACCTCTATCGCGACCGCACCTCGCCCTTCTACAGCCCGGTCGGGGTGACCGAGAACGAGCGGCCGGTGCTGCCCGCCGAGATCGCGCGCGTGTTCCGCGATGCCGGCTTCAGCGTGTCGACCGATTACCTGGCCGGCCTCGCCTATCGTTACGTCGCCTCCGGCAAGACACGGCTATTGCTTCCGATCTATAATTTCATCGACGGAACCGTGTTCAATCTCGGCTTCATGAAGCCGTTCCGCCCCTTCGTGCTGACCAGCGGAGTGAAACCGTGAACGTCCGACCCGACCTGAGTGCGACCGAGCCGACCACCGTCGACAACGCCGACATCACCGTTGTCGGCGGCGCCGGCCATGTCGGCATCCCGCTGGTGCTGGCGCTGGCGGCCGCGGGGTCGCGCGTCAACGTCAACGACCTCAACAAGGAGACGCTCGCGGTCCTCAAATCCGGCCGCCTGCCCTATATCGAGTACGACGCCGCCGACCTCCTGACCCAGGCGCTCGCCGGAAAGCGTCTCGTGTTCACCGACCATCCCTCGCAGATTTCCCGGCGCGGGCCGGTGATCGTCACCATCGGCACGCCGGTCGACGAGTTCCTCAATCCGGTGCGCCGCGTGGTGCAGGGCTGCATCGACTCGCTCCTGCCGCATATGGCGGACGGGCAATTGCTCATCCTGCGCTCGACCGTGTTCCCCGGCACCACCGACTGGGTACACCATTATCTCAAGGAGCAGGGACGCGACATCAGGGTCGCCTTCTGTCCGGAACGCGTGGTGCAGGGCTACGGTATCAAGGAATTGCGCGAGATGCCGCAGATCGTCTCCGGCACGACGCCGGAAGCCGAGCGCGAGGCCAGAGCCCTGTTCGAGTCGATCTCGCCGGAGGCCGTCGTCGTCAGCCCGATGGAGGCGGAGTTCGCCAAGCTGTTCAACAACGCCTACCGCTATATCGAATTCGCCGCAACCAACGAATTCTATCTGATCGCGCGTTCGGCCGGGCTCGACTATCAGCGCATCCTCAACGCGATGAAGCACAATTATCCGCGCGCGCGCAACATCCCGCGCCCCGGCTATGCCGCGGGGCCGTGCCTCGTGAAGGACACGATGCAGCTTGCCGCCTATGCGCGCAACCAGTTCGGCCTCGGACACGCCGCGATGCTGATCAATGAGGGCCTCGTGCTGCACGTGCTCGACGACCTGCAGAAGCGCTACGATCTGAGCGCCATGACGGTCGGCCTGCTCGGCATGGCGTTCAAGGCCGAGGTCGATGACACCCGCGCCTCGCTCAGCTACAAGTTCAAGAATGCGCTGCGCAGCCAGGCCCGCAGGGTTCTGACCACCGATCCGTTCGTCACCACCGATCCCGACCTGCGGTCGCTCGAGGACGTCATCGCGCAGAGCGATCTGATGATCCTGTGCACGCCGCATCTTCGCTACAAAGACGCGGATTTCGCCGGCAAGCCGGTGGTCGATGTCTGGGGATTCCTGCAGGGCCCGAACATCGTGCGCTGAGCGATGACCGCGCACATCGATATCGTCATCCCGGTCTATAACGAGGGCGGCAACATCCTGCGCACGCTCGCGGCGCTCGCGCGCGAATTGCGCACGCCCGCGCGCGTGCTGATCTGCTACGACCGCGAAGACGACGACACCCTGCCCGCCATCCGCGGCAATCCGGAGGCGGCGGGCGCGCTGCCGGTCGCATTCGTGCGCAACCGCGGGCGCGGCGCCCACAGCGCGGTGATGGCGGGCTTCGCGGCGAGCACGGCGCCGTTCGTCCTCGTCTATCCCGCCGACGACGACTACAATGCCGGCATGCTGGACGCGATGGCGGCGAAGGCCGAGCAGGGGCATGACATCGTCTGCGCGAGCCGCTTCATGCCGGGCGGCAGCATGACCGGCTGTCCGTGGCTGAAGGCCGTGCTCGTGCGCGCGGCCAATTTCACGCTGCGTCACATCGCGCGGCTGCCGACCCACGACGCCAGCAACGGCTTTCGCCTGTTCTCGCGCCGCGCCATCGAATGCATCGCCATCGAATCCGACAGCGGCTTCTGCTACAGCATCGAACTCCTGGTGAAATGCCACCGGCTCGGCTGGCCGATCGGCGAGGTGCCGGCGCGCTGGTTCGAGCGCGCGCACGGGCAAAGCCGCTTCCGCGTGCTACGCTGGCTGCCGGCCTATCTGCGCTGGTATGTCTACGCCTTCGCCACCACCTATCTGCGGCGGCCGGCGTCGAGCGTGCGCCTGAAGACGGCCTGACACGGAGGCGGCGAACGCCATGGACGAAAGCTGGCCCCGGATCCTCGCCCGCCGCACCACGCGGCTGTCGCCCTGGGCGGGCATCATCGAGCGCGAGGTCGCGTTCGCGCCCGGCGAGGAAACGCAGACCTATCACGCGGTCGCGCAGCCCGATTACATCGCCATGCTCGCGCGCACGCCGGACGGACGCATCCCGCTCGTGCGGCAATATCGCCCGGCGCTGGAGATCTTCACCTGGGAATTGCCGGCGGGCACCGTCGATCCCGGCGAGACGGCGGCGGACGCCGCCGCACGCGAACTGCTGGAGGAGACCGGCTATCCCTCGCGCACGGTGCACGAGCTCGGCACGTTCGCGCCCTGCTCCGGCCGGCTCGCCAACAAGGTGCACTCCTTCTTCATCGAGACGGACGAGGCGGTCGCCGGACGTACGCCGGAAGCCGGCATTACGCTGCGCCTCGTAACGCCCGGCGAACTCGCCGCGATGATCAAGGCCGGCCGCTTCGATTCCCAGCAGCATCTCGGCACCCTGCTGCTGGCGCGCCTGCACGGCTTTCTGGACCTGCCGATAGCCTGAAACATCTGCCGGACTGTCACGGCTACGTAGCGCCCTATGCGTCCATCAGGCTGACATGGGCGGCAACCACGCGCCAGCCTTGCGGAAAGCGGACCCAGGTCTGCATCTGGCTGCCGACGCGGCCGGGCGCGGAGGGGCGCTCATAGAGCGTTGCGGTCGCCGCGACATCGCGGCCATAGGTCGTGATCACGGTGCGCGACAGTTTGCGCCCGGACGCGACCGGCGAACGCGCCTTGCGAAACGACTTGATCTCGGCATGGCCGTAGAGGTTTTCCGAAACGCCGTAGCGAACGGTGCGCGCATCGTCATGGAACATGGCATCGAGCGTCCCGACGTTGTTGGACACCAGCGCCTGCTCGTAGCGCTCGAACGCTGCCGTCACCTCCGCGACGATTTCGGGCAGGTCGATTTCCATGAAAGGCTCCTCATGCTCGCGGCGGCCGCAGCGCATGCGTCGCCCCCATCGCCCCCGCAGTGACAAGCGATCGCCACCGCCGCGTCTTGCCGCCGGCACGCGAGCCGCGACCACCGGCAGTCCGATCAGGAGACCAGGCCGGGTGAAAATCCCCCGGCTCAACACGACACCATATGCATAAATATTAGTCAGTTTTTGCTACCTTGCTCTTTTGCCCGATTTATAGGCGATTTTGTCGCAATTGTCTTTGCTCAATCGCGGCACGCGAATTGCTGCTCAACTGGACAATCACCCGGCCGCCGGCACTTCGTCATGCAGATGCACGATCCGAAACGATGGACCTGACGCTGAAGATCGTCATCGTCGACGAGAGCCCGGTGCGTTCCGCGATTATCGAGGAAGGATTGCGCGAAGCCGGCTACTCGCATGTGGCTCGCGTCGCAGAGACTGCGAACCTGCTGGCGCGCGTCTATGCCGTCGATCCCGACGTCATCATCATCGACCTGGAAAACCCCAGCCGCGACGTGCTTGAGCAGATGTTCCAGGTCAGCCGCGTGGTGAAGCGGCCGATCGCGATGTTCGTGGACCAGAGCGACGCCGCCTCGATCCAGGCCTCGGTCGATGCCGGCGTGTCGGCCTACATCGTCGGCGGGCTCGCCAAGGAGCGGGTCAAAAGCATTCTCGACCTGTGCATCTCGCGTTTCAACGCGTTTTCGCGGTTGCAGGACGAACTGGAGCAGGTCAAGAGCGCGCTCAGCGACCGCAAGATCATCGACCGCGCGAAAGGCATGCTCATGAAGGTGAAGAACCTCAGCGAGGAGGAAGCCTATTCGCTGATGCGCAGCACCGCGATGCGCGAAAAGAAGAAGATCGTCGATATCGCACAATCGATCATCACCGCCGCGGAGATGCTCAAATGAGCGGCGCCAGGCTGTCCATCGGCTTCATCCCACTGGTCGATGCGAGCGCGCTCATCGTCGCCGTCGACAAGGGCTTCACCGCCGCCGAAGGGCTCAACGTCGATCTGGTGCGCGAAGTCTCCTGGTCGAACGTGCGCGACAAGCTCAATATCGGCCTGTTCGACGCGGCCCATCTGCTGGCGCCGGTCGCCATCGCCTCCACGCTCGGGCTCGGCCACGTCAAGGTGCCGATTGTCGCCGCCTTCGGCCTCGGGCTGAATGGCAACGCGATCACGGTCTCGCCCGCCCTGCATGCGGCCATCGCCGCGCATGCCGATGGCGACATCGGCGATCCGATGGTGACCGCCCGCGCGCTCGCGCGCGTGGTGGCCGAGCGCAAAATGCGCGGCGAGGAGCCGCTCACCTTCGGCGTGACCTTCCCCTATTCGACGCACAATTATCAGCTTCGCTTCTGGATGGCGGCCGGCGGCGTCGATCCCGACCAGGACATCCGCCTCGTCGTGCTGCCACCGCCCTATATGGTGGAAAGCCTCGTCAAGCAGCACGTGGACGGCTTCTGCGTCGGCGCGCCGTGGAATTCGGTCGCCGTCGATCTCGGCGTCGGCCATATCCTGCATTTCGTGTCGGAAATCCTGCAGCGCGCGGCCGAGAAGGTACTGGCGGTGCGCGCGCGCTGGGTGAACGACAATCCCGACCTGTTCGCGCGGCTGATCCGCGCACACGGCAAGGCCGCCGCCTATATCGAGGACGTCGCCAATCGCGAGGAGGTTTCCGCCATCCTCGCCGCGCCGGACCGCATCGGGTGCGCGGCCGAGGTCGTCCGCCGCACGCTCGACGGCCGCATGAAAATCTCGCCCGACGGCACCTACCGCACGAGCGAGCGCTACCTCCTCATCGGACGCGCCGGCGCGGCACGCCCCGATCCGGTGCATGCCGCCTGGCTCTATGCGCAGATGGTGCGCTGGGGACAGGTCCTGATGTCGGCGGAAGCACTCGCCGAAGCCAAGGCGACGTTTCGGCCGGACCTCTACGATTCAATTCTCGGTCCGGCGCCGCTGCCGCCCGACGAACCCGCCGACCGCATCGGCGCTTTCACCGGCCCCATGTTCGATCCGAACGATATCGGCGCCCATCTCGACGGCTGGAAGATCCGCCGCCGCTAGAATCCGATCCGGTCAGATCGAACCGGACCGGGCTCCGGTTTCCTGATTTTGTCGCGCCATCTTCCGGCGAACCGGTTTCCGCTTCGCCGGATTGTGCTCCAAATAATTGCGCCCAAGCGCAGGCAGCGTGCCTGGGCCATTGGCGCGGTTTTGTGCGTTGCACAACGTTTCGGCAGACATCGTCGGAAATTGCGGATTCATTCGCCATGCGCGGACGCGCGCGCTGGCGTCGAAAAATTCCAAACCGCTGGAAAGCTTCATCTTTCCAATTCGCCCCGAACTGGCACGGAGCTTGAAACAGGAGATGGCGAACGGCGTCCAGCGAACGGGCGTCAGGTCCAACGATGGACCAAAAAGCAATGCCGCTGTCCGAGGGAATGCTCACGCGAGCAGGCCTGTGGCTGCGGCATTTTTGTTTGGCGGTCGGAAAGCGGGAAACGCGACAGGGCAGGTCACGAGAGCCCCAACACCAAAGAAGGAAGAACGAGTGCCATGACCAATATCCGGAAGGGACACAGCAAGCGGCACGGGATCAATCGCCGCGAATTCCTCAAATCGAGCGCGGGCACCGCCGCCCTGCTCGCCGCCGCGCAATCGGCATTTCCATTCGGCGCCCATGTCGCCGAGGCGTCGGGTCCGGAAGTGACCAAGGCGACGCTCGGCTTCATCGCGCTGACCGACGCGGCTCCGCTCTTCGTCGCCAGGGAGAAAGGGCTGTTCGCCAAATACGGCATGCCCGAGGTCGAAGTGCTCAAGCAGGCATCGTGGGGCGCCACGCGCGACAATCTCGTGCTCGGCGGCGAAGCCAACGGCATCGACGGCGCCCACATCCTCACGCCGATGCCCTATCTGATCTCGGCCGGCAAGGTGACGCAGAACAACGTGCCGACGCCGATGTACATCCTCGCCCGTCTCAACCTGAACGGCCAGTGCATCTCGGTCGGCAAGGAATATGCGGACCTGAAGGTCGGCGCCGACACCAGGGGCTTCAAGGCCGCGCTCGAAGCCAAGAAAGCCTCCGGCAAGCCGATCAAGGCGGCCAACACCTTCCCCGGCGGCACGCACGACCTGTGGATCCGCTACTGGCTCGCCACCGGCGGCATCGATCCCGACAAGGACATCGAGACCATCACCGTGCCGCCCCCACAAATGGTGGCGAACATGAAGGTCGGCACGATGGACTGCTTCTGCGTGTGCGAGCCCTGGAACCTGCAGCTTATCCACCAGGGCATCGGCTACACCGCGATCACCACCGGCGAGCTCTGGAACCTGCATCCGGAAAAGTCGCTCGGCATGCGCGCCTCCTTCGTCGACAGGAATCCGAAAGCCACGCAGGCGATCCTGATGGCGACGATGGAAGCGCAGATGTGGTGCGACAAGCCCGAAAATTATGAGGAGGTCGCGCGAATCTGCGCCAAGCGCAACTGGATCAACTGCCCAGTCAAGGACATCACCGACCGCGTCAAGGGTAGGTTCGATTACGGCATTCCCGGCAAGGTGGTCGATGAGCATCCGCAGATGATGCGCTACTGGAACGACTTCGCATCCTATCCCTTCCAGAGCCACGATCTGTGGTTCCTCACCGAGGACATCCGCTGGGGCAAGTTCGAGCCCACGCTCGACACTGCGGCCCTGATCAGGAAGGTCAACCGCGAAGAGCTCTGGCGCGATGCCGCCAGGGCGCTTTCGGTGTCCCCCGCGCAGATTCCGACCTCGACCTCGCGCGGCAAGGAGACCTTCTTCGACGGCAAGGTGTTCGATCCGGCCAACCCAAAAGCCTACCTCAAGAGCCTCACGATCAAGCGCGCGGAGATCGGATGACACGCCGCAGGGCCGCCGTCCGTGGCGGCCCTTGCCTCGCCGCATCGCTTCCCGGAGACAACGCCATGAACATGCCCGTCATCAAGACCGAAAGCGCCCTCGCCGTGCCGGCCAACCCCGCGGCTACGGTGCTCGCGCTCCAGATCAGGCGTTCGCCGCCCGGCGAACGCATCCTCACCAGTCTCAAGCGCGCCGCCGAAAACCTCGTCCCGCCGCTGATCGTGCTCGCGCTGTCGGTGCTGGTCTGGGAAATCCTGTGCAGCAAGCCGGGCGCCACGCTGCCGCCGCCCTCGCGGGTGCTCGGCGAGACGCTCGAACTGATCGTCGATCCCTTCTATGACCGCGGCGGCATCGACAAGGGCCTGTTCTGGCACATGTCGGCGAGCCTGCAGCGCGTCGCTTTCGGCTATGCACTCGCGGCCGTCGCCGGCGTCGCGCTCGGCACGCTGGTCGGCCAGTCGATCTGGGCGATGCGCGGGCTCGATCCGATCTTCCAAGTGCTGCGCACCGTACCCCCGCTCGCCTGGCTGCCGCTGTCGCTCGCCGCGTTCCGGCAGGGCCAGCCGGCGGCGATCTTCGTGATCTTCATCACCGCCATCTGGCCGATCATCATCAACACCGCGGTCGGCATCCGCAACATCCCGCAGGATTTCCGCAACGTCGCGGCAGTGCTGCGGCTGAACCATCTCGAATTCTTCTACAAGATCATGGTGCCGTCGGCTGCCCCCTACATCTTCACGGGCCTGCGCATCGGCATCGGCCTGTCCTGGCTCGCCATCGTCGCCGCCGAGATGCTGATCGGCGGCGTCGGCATCGGCTTCTTCATCTGGGATGCCTGGAACTCCTCGCGCATCAGCGAGATCATCCTCGCGCTCGTCTATGTCGGGATCACCGGCTTCATCCTCGACCGCATCGTTGCAACCCTCGCCACGCTCGTCACGCGCGGCACCGCGGCCAACTAGGGAGAGCGGTAATGACCGACTATCTGAAGATCGATCACATCGACAAGACCTTCGTGCGCGCGGGCGCGATCGCCGAGGTGCTCAAGGACATCACGCTCGGCATCGCGCGCGGCGAGTATGTCTCGATCATCGGCCATTCCGGCTGCGGGAAATCGACGCTGCTCAACATCGTGGCCGGGCTGCTGCCGGCGACGAACGGCGGCGTGCTGCTCGAGAACCGCGAGGTGAACGAGCCGGGCCCGGACCGCGCCGTGGTGTTCCAGAACCACAGCCTGCTGCCCTGGCTCACCGTCTACGACAATGTGCGGCTCGCGGTGGACAAGGTGTTCTCCGGCAGCAAGAGCCGCGCCGAGCGCGACGCCTGGACCCTGCACAATCTCGATCTCGTGCAGATGACGCATGCAAAGGACAAGCGTCCTTCCGAAATCTCCGGCGGCATGAAGCAGCGCGTCGGCATCGCCCGCGCGCTGGCCATGGAACCGAAGGTGCTGCTGCTCGACGAGCCGTTCGGCGCGCTCGACGCGCTCACCCGCGCGCATCTGCAGGATTCGGTGATGGCGCTGCACCAGAAGCTCGGCAACACCGTGCTGATGATCACCCACGACGTCGACGAGGCGGTGCTCCTGTCCGACCGCATCGTGATGATGACCAACGGCCCGTCGGCGCGCATCGGCGAGGTGCTCGACATTGCGCTGCCGCGTCCGCGCAGGCGGCTCGAAATGGCGGCGAACCCCGTCTACCTCAAGTGCCGCCAGCGCGTGCTGGAATTCCTCTACGAGCGTCACCGCCTCGTGGAAGCGGCCTGAGCGGGGCAAACGGGAGCGTGACGTGAGCGAACCTCTCGTCGTCATCGGCAACGGCATGGCCTCCGCGCGCTTCGTGGAGGAGCTGACCGCGCGCGCACTCGGCCGCTACTCCATCGCCGTCCTCGGCAACGAAGGCACGCCGGCCTACAACCGCGTGCTGTTGTCCTCCGTGCTGGCCGACGAGGCGAAGGCGTCCGATCTCGCGCTCAAGCCGGCGCGCTGGTGGCAGGACCGCGGCGTCACGCTGCTTTACGACCATCCGGCGGTGGCGATCGATACCGCCATCCGGCGCGTGCGGCTGGCAAGCGGCACCACGCTGCCGTTCGCCAGGCTCGTGCTCGCCACCGGCTCACAGCCCATTCGGCTCGGCATACCGGGCATGGACCTGCCCGGCGTCGTCACCTTCCGCGATCTCGGCGACGTCGCCGCGATCCGCAAGGCCACGCGCGCGCAAGGGCGCGCAGTCGTGATCGGCGGCGGCCTGCTCGGGCTCGAGGCCGCCTACGGACTCGCCAAGGCGGGAGCGAAAGTCACGCTGATCCATCTCATGGACCGTCTGATGGAGCGCCAGCTCGACGCGCACGCGGCCGCGATGCTCCGGCAGGCGGTCGAGATGCGCGGGGTTACGGTGCTGCTGCAGGCGCAGACCGCGCGCATCGAAGGCAAAAGCCGCGTCGAGGCGGTCGTGCTGAGCGACGGGCGGCGCATCGCCGCCGACATGGTGGTGGTGGCGGTCGGCATCCGGCCCAATACCGCGCTCGCGCAATCGGCGGGTGCCGACACCAATCGCGGCATCGTGGTCGACGACCGTCTCGAAACCTCCGTGCCCGGCATCCATGCCATCGGCGAGTGCGCCGAGCATCGCGGACAATGCTACGGGCTCGTGGAGCCGGCCTACGAGCAGGCAAGGGTGCTGGCGATGACGCTCGCCGGACAGAAGGCGGCCTATGCCGGCAGCGTGCCGTCGACCAACCTGAAAGTGTCGGGCGTGAACGTGTTCTCGGCCGGCGACTTTATCGGGGCGGCCGGCACCGAGGCCATCGTGTTCAGCGATCCGGGGCCTGGCACTTACAGGAAATTCGTGATCCGCGACGAGCGGCTCGCCGGCGCGGTGCTGTTCGGCGATACCGCCGACAGCCACTGGTATCTCGAGCTTATCCGCAGCGGCCGCGCGATCACCCGCTTCCGCGGCGAGCTTGCGTTCGGCCGCGCGCTCGCCGGACCGCTTGCCGCATGAGCGCGCCGATGTCGAACGATTTCACCCCCGATCAGAAGCGCTTTCTCGAAGGCTTCGCCTCCGGCCTGAACACGGCGCGCGCTGCGCGCGAGGGTGCGCGCACGCACGGTCGCGGCGACGGCGGGCCGGACGCGCCGCATTTCGCCGCGCAGGACCGCGCGACCGCAGCCGGCGGCAAGCTCACCGAACAGGAAAGGTTCAAGCGCGAGCAGCACCCATTCGACGCCTATGCGCGCCTGAAGGAGCAGGCCCGCAACAACGAAGCGCCCAAGCCCGCCGACAATTTCCGCTGGCGCTATTACGGCCTGTTCTATGTCGCGCCCGCGCAGACCTCCTACATGTGCCGGCTGCGCATCCCCAACGGCATCCTCAGCCACTGGCAGTTCGAGGGTTTCGCCGGTCTTGCCGACAGATATGCCGGCCCCTGCGCCCACGTGACCACGCGCGCCAACCTGCAATTGCGCGAAATCGAGCCGAAGAACGCCGTCGCCGTGATCGAGGGCATCCGGGATCTCGGCCTGTGCTCGCGCGGGACCGGCGCCGACAATATCCGCAACGTCACCGGCACACCGACCGCCGGCATCGATCCGCGGGAACTCATCGACACGCGCCCCTATGCGCGCGAGTGGCATTTCCACATCCTCAACGAGCGCGCGCTCTACGGGCTGCCGCGCAAGTTCAATGTCGCCTTCGACGGCGCCGGCACGATCGCAGCGCTCGAGGATACCAACGACATCGGCTTCCAAGCGATCGAGGTGCGCGAGGGCTTCGGTGTGCAGCCCGGCGTCTGGTTCCGTCTCGCGCTCGGAGGCATCACCGGACATCGCGATTTCGCGCGCGACACCGGCATTGTCGTGCGGCCGGACGATGCGACCAGGGTCGCCGACGCCATCGTGCGCGTGTTCATCGCCCACGGCGACCGCACCAACCGCAACAAGGCGCGGCTGAAATACGTTCTCGATGCCTGGGGCTTCGAGAAATTCCTGAAAGAGGTGGAGGCGACGCTCGGCGCACCGCTCATGCGCGTGCCGGCGGAAGCGGTTGCGCCGCGTCCGCCTTTCGACCGCTCCGCCCATATCGGCGTGCATGCGCAGAAACAGGCCGGGCTCAACTGGGTCGGCATCGCGCTGCCGGCCGGCAGGCTCTCCACCGACCAGATGCGCGAGCTTACCCGCATCGCGCGCGAGATAGGCGACGGCGACATCCGCCTCACCGTCTGGCAGAATCTGCTGCTCTCCGGCGTACGCACCGAGGATGTCGCAGCGGCCGAAGCCGCCATCGCAGCACTCGGCCTTGCCACCAAGGCGAGCGCGATCCGCACCGGCCTCGTCGCCTGCACCGGTAGCACGGGCTGCCGCTTCGCCGCCGCCGACACCAAAGGCGACGCCGAGGCGATCGCACGCCATTGCGAGGCGCGCGTGACGCTCGACAGCCCGGTCAATGTCCACCTCACCGGCTGCCATCATTCCTGCGCACAGCATTATATCGGCGACATCGGCCTGATCGGCGCACGCGTCGCGGTCTCCGAAGACGACACGGTCGCGGGCTATCACGTCTTTGTCGGCGGCGGCTTCGGGCCGGATGCCGCGATCGGGCGCGAACTCTATCGCGACGTGAAGGCCACCGACGCGCCGGCGACGGTCGCGCGCATGCTCAAGGGCTATCTGGCGCATCGCGAAGGTGGCGAGACCTTCCTCGCCTTCAGCCGGCGTCACGATATCGAGACGCTGCAAGAAATGTTCGGGGAGGCAGCGGAATGATCGCACGGTCTGTTCAGCCTCCCACTTGTCCCCGCGAATGCGCGCGCCCAGCGTCAGAAGGGCTGGATTTCGGCAGTCGCGGTGCAGGGGAGACGCGCCAATGAATTCGCCTCCTTCTCCAACCGCACATCTCATACCGGAGAGCGCGCCCTTCTCCGACGAGCAGCGGGCCTGGCTGAACGGATTCTTCGCGGGCTTCGTCGCGCTCGATCTGCCGGGCGGGGTCGTCGCGCTGACGCCGCAGCAGAATGCCGCACTCATGCCCGGCGCTGACGCCGGACCCCTGGCCGACGGCGACGACGGCGAGACGCCCTGGCACGACCAGACGCTGCCGCTCGCCGAGCGCATGGCGCTCGCCAAAGGCCGGCCGCTGCGCCGGCGCATGATGGCGGCGATGGCGCAGCAGGATTGCGGCCAGTGCGGCTACAATTGCGCCGACTATGCCGACAAGATTTTCTTGAAAGAAGAAGGGCGGCTCAATCTGTGCGTGCCCGGCGGCAAGGAAACCGCCCGCATGCTCAAGAGCCTGTACGAGGAGCTTGGCAGCGCGGCCGTGTCGAAAATGCTCGCCGCCATGCCGGCCGCGCCTTCCGCCGGCCCCACGCGCGACAATCCCGCGACCGTGCACTTCGTCTCGCGCACGCGCCTCAACAAAGGCGGCTCCGAGAAGGAGACCTGGCATCTGGAATTCGATCTCGCGGGCTCCGGCTGCACTTATGCCGCAGGCGATTCCTTCGGCCTCTATCCGAGGAACGATCCCGCACTCGCCGACACCATCCTGGCACGGCTCGGCTTCGACGGGACGCTCATGGTCGGCGCGCGCACCCTGCGCGACCTCCTGATCGAGGATGTCTCGCTCTCGCCCGCCCCGGACTCGCTGTTCCAGCTCCTCTCCTACATCACCGGCGGCGAGCGACGCCAGAAGGCCAAGGCGCTCGCCTCCGGCGAGGATCCCGACGGCGATGCGGCGACGCTCGACGTGCTCGCCGCGATCGAGAAGTTCGAGGGCGCGCATCCCGATCCGGAAGCGTTCGTCGAGGCGCTCGAACCGCTGCAGCCGCGGCTTTACTCGATCTCGTCGTCGCCGAGAACGCATGCGGAGCGCCTGTCGCTCACCGTCGACGTCGTGCGCTACGACATCGGCCGCCGCCTGCGCAAAGGCGTGGCCTCGACCTATCTCGCCGAGCGCGCGCAGCCGGGCGACACGGTCCGTGCCTATGTGCAGAAGGCGCATGGCTTCGCCCTGCCCGCCGATCCGGCGGTGCCGATCATCATGATTGGGCCCGGCACCGGCATTGCGCCGTTCCGCGCCTTCCTGCACGAGCGCATGGCGACAAAGGCACCGGGCCGCAACTGGCTGTTCTTCGGCCATCAGCGCAGCGCACACGATTTCTTCTATGCGGACGAACTGAACGCCATGAAGACATCGGGCCTGCTGACCCGCCTCTCGCTCGCCTGGTCGCGCGATGGCGACCGGAAATTCTACGTGCAGGACCGCATGCGCGAGGTCGGGCGCGATTTGTGGGCGTGGCTCGCCGAGGGCGCGCATGTCTATGTCTGCGGCGACGCCAGGCGCATGGCCAAGGACGTGGAGCGCGCACTGGTCGATATCGTCGCGCAGTTCGGTGCCCGCTCCACCGACGAGGCGATCGCGTTCGTCGCCGAGCTGAAGAAGCGCGGCCGTTACCAGCAGGACGCCTATTGAGGGCGGCCGGCATGAACCACCTTCACATCATCCTTCCGTTCGTCCTCGCGAATACGGGAGGTCAGAATCAAAACGGCTGGATTCCTGCCTGCGCGGAAAC
Source organism: Pseudorhodoplanes sp. (assembly GCA_019187085.1). GTDB lineage: Bacteria > Pseudomonadota > Alphaproteobacteria > Rhizobiales > Xanthobacteraceae > Pseudorhodoplanes. The sequence continues at coordinate 141,467 of JABARS010000006.1, forward strand.
GAACGGATTCGTCGTGCACCCACCCGTTCGGGGCATGCATCCATGAACGCGCTCTCCAGCGGTCCGCCGGCCGTGCGCACCACCTGTCCCTATTGCGGGGTCGGCTGCGGTATCCTCGCCTCGCCCGACGGCCGCAGCGGCGCTGCAATCGCGGGCGACCCGTCGCATCCCGCCAATCGCGGCCGCCTGTGCTCGAAGGGCACCGCGCTCGGCGAGACGCTTTCGCTCGACGGCCGGCTGCTCAATCCGAAGGTGCGCGATGCCACGGGCGCGCTTACCGACATCGACTGGCCGACCGCGCTCGACGCCGTGGCAGGCGGCCTGCGGCGCGTCATCGACCGGCACGGCCCCGACGCGGTCGCCTTCTATCTCTCCGGGCAGTTGCTGACCGAGGACTATTACGTCGCCAACAAGCTGATGAAAGGCTTCATCGGTTCGGCCAACGTCGACACCAATTCGCGCCTGTGCATGGCGTCGGCGGTCGCCGGCCATCGCCGCGCGTTCGGCGCCGACACGGTGCCCGCTCTCTATGCCGACCTCGACGAGGCCGGCCTGATCGTGCTCGCCGGATCGAATGCCGCCTGGTGCCACCCGGTCCTCTTCCAGCGTATGACGGCCAACCAGCGCGAGCGCGGCGCGAAAATCGTCGTCATCGACCCGCGCCGCACCGCGACTGCCGAAGAAGCCGACCTGTTCCTGCCGCTCGCGCCGGGAACCGACACCGCATTGTTCTGTGGGCTGCTCGTCCATCTCGCGCGCACGTCCGCGCTCGATCGGGCCTATATCGACGCACACACGCGCGGTTTCGAGAATGCGCTCGCACGCGCGCAGGCGATCGCGCCCGATGTCGCAGCGACCGCGACAGCGACCGGCCTTGCGCCGGACGACGTCGCGCAATTCTTCGAATTGTTTGTCGCGACTGAACGCGTCGTCACCGCCTTCTCGCAGGGCGTCAACCAGTCGGCGCAGGGGACCGACAAGGTGAACGCCATCATCAATTGCCATCTCGCGACCGGGCGGATCGGCAAACCGGGGATGGGACCGTTCTCGCTCACCGGCCAGCCCAACGCCATGGGCGGACGCGAGGTCGGCGGACTGGCCAACCAGCTTGCCGCCCATATGGGCTTTTCGCCGGCGGAGACCGAGCGCGTGCGCCGCTTCTGGAACGCAGCGACAATGGCGACGCGCGAGGGTCTCAAGGCGGTCGACATGTTCGAGGCGATCGCGCAGGGGCGCATCAAGGCCCTCTGGGTCATGGCGACGAATCCGGCGGTGTCGCTGCCGCGCGCGGGCGCGGTACGCGAGGCGCTGGGCAAGCTCGACCTGTTCGTGGTCTCCGAGAACGTTCTCTCCAACGACACCGTCAATGCCGGCGCGCATGTGCTGCTGCCGGCGGCCGCCTGGGGCGAGAAGGACGGCACGGTGACCAATTCCGAGCGCTGCATCTCGCGCCAGCGCGCGTTCCTGCCGCCCCCCGAGCAGACGCGCCCCGACTGGTGGATCCTGACCGAGGTCGCGCGCCGCATGGGCCATGGCGCGGCCTTCGCCTATCGCACGGCCGCCGACATTTTCCGCGAGCATGCCGCGCTCTCGGCATTCGAGAATGATGGCGCGCGCGCCTTCGACATCGGCGCGCTGCGCACGCTCGACGATGAAGCCTACGATGCGCTCGATCCGCTGCACTGGCCGCAGCCCACGGACAGCCGCGCGCCCGCGCAGCGATTTTTTGCCGATGGCGAGTTCTTCATCTCCGACCGCAAGGCCACCTTCATCGCCCCGCAGCCGTCGACGCTGAGCGAAGCAACGACAGAGCGTTTTCCGCTGCGGCTCAATACCGGGCGGACGCGCGACCAGTGGCACACCATGACGCGCACCGGGAAAAGTCCGCGCCTCGGCGCGCATGCGCAGGAGCCGTGCGTCAACGTCCATCCCGACGATGCCGCGCGCTACGGACTGGCCGATGGTGGCTTTGCCTGCGTGACTTCGCATTACGGCCGCGCGACGTTCCGCGTCCGCGTCAGCGAGAGCCAGCAGCGCGGATCGCTGTTCGCGCCGATCCACTGGAGCGGCGAGACCGCGTCCGCGGCGCGCACCGGCGATCTCGTGGCGCCCTTCACCGATCCCCTCTCCGGCCAACCGGAAGCGAAGGCGACCGCGGTCGCCATCGCCCCGCGCGCCTTTGGCTGCGAAGGCTTTGTCGTGACGCGGCGTCCCTTATCGCTGCCGCGCGATACATGGTGGGCGCGCGTTATGATCGAAGGCGGCGTCGGCTACCTGTTCGCAAACGACGAAGGGACCGATTTCTGGCGCGCTGTCGTGCGGGAACGCGCCGCGGCTAAGGCACAGCTCTCGGAATTCTCCGACGCCGCCGGCGCAATCTATCGCGCGGCCCTGTTCGCGGACGGCGCGCTCGATCTGTGCCTGTTCGCGGCGCCTGCTGGCCACGCGCCATATTGGGACACGGTCAAGGCCGCATTCGCCGCACCGTCTCTCTCCGACGCCGCGCGTCGCACGTTACTGTCGGGCAAGGCCGCCGATTCTGCGGCCGACCACGGGCCCACAGTCTGCGCCTGTTTCGGCGTCGGCCTCACTGCAATCCGCGATGCCATCGCCGCCGGCGCGAAAAGCACGGCGGACATCGGCCAGGCGCTGCGCGCCGGCACGAATTGCGGCTCCTGCATTCCGGAACTGAAGAAGCTCCTGTCGCCGCAACTCTCACAGACTGCGCACTCCCATGAACGCACCGCGTCCGCTGCTTGAGACTACCCCGCACCGCATGACCCCCCTCGCGCGGCTGCCGCTTTTCTTCGCGCTGAAGGGAAAGCGCGTCGTCGTCGCGGGTGGATCGGCGGCCGCATGCTGGAAGGCGGAACTGCTCGCGGCGGCGGGCGCCACCGTCGCCGTATTCGCCGAGGCGCCCTGCGAGGAACTGAGCGCGCTCGCCGCCTCCCCGCCGAACGGTGCGGTGATCCTGCATCGGCGCGCATGGCGCGCGGCCGACCTTGAGGGCGCCGTGCTTGCCGTCGGCGCATCCGAGGACGACGCGCACGCCAGGGATTTTGCGCAGGCCGCGCGCGCACGCGGCGTGCCGGTGAACGCGATCGACAGGCCGGCCTTCTGCGATTTCGCCTTCGGCGCGATCGTCAACCGCTCGCCGCTGGTGGTCGGCATTTCGACGGACGGCGCCGTCCCCGTCTTCGCGCAGGCGATCCGCGCGCGCATCGAGGCGATGATCCCGAAAGGCTTTGCCGCCTGGGCGGAGGTCGCGCAGGGTTGGCGCGCGCGCCTTGGGCCCGCAGACTTGCCGGCGACCGCCCGCCGGCGCTTCTGGCAAATCTTCGCGTGCCGCGCCTTGCGCAATCCCGAGCGCGCGCCGCTGGAGGAGGATTTCGCCGACCTCGTCGCCGCCGCCCGCACCGAAGGCGGGGATGCCGGGCGCGGCAGCGTCACGCTCATCGGCGCGGGGCCCGGCGATCCCGAACTCCTGACACTGCGCGCGGTACGCGCGATGCAGGCCGCCGACGTGATCCTTTACGACGATCTCGTCTCGGCCGAGGTGCTGGATTTCGCGCGCCGCGAAGCGCGCAAGCTTCTGGTCGGCAAGACCGGACACGGGCCTGCCTGCAAACAACCCGAGATCAACGCGCTGATGGTCGCGCTCGCGCGCGGCGGCAAGCGCGTCGCGCGGCTCAAAGGCGGCGATCCGATGATTTTCGGCCGCGCTGGTGAGGAGATCGCGGCCTGCCGCGCCGCCGGGATCACGGTCGATGTCGTGCCCGGCATCAGCGCCGCGCAAGGCGCGGCCGCCCGGCTTGGGCTTTCGCTCACCCATCGCGCACAGGCGCGGCGTCTGCAATACGTCACCGGACACGGCGCCGACGGCGCGCTGCCGCAGGATATCGACTGGCGCAGTCTCGCCGATCCGACAGCGACCACCGTCGTGTATATGCCACGCCGGACGCTCCCCGCGCTTCTCGCACGTGCGATGGATGCGGGCCTCGACTCGCGCACACCCGTGCTTGCGATTGCGAATGCGACGCGGCCGGACGAGACGGTCGTGGCGGCGTCGGCCGCGACGCTCGCCGAGCGGCTTGCGGCCTCGCCGACTGCGGGGCCGGTTCTTGTCATGATCGGGAGCGTATGCGCGAACGCCGACGGCGCCGCCGCGATCCCGCCCACCAAGACACGCGCAAGCCACGGCGGATGACGCCGGCCGCGCGTCAGACCGCCGCCAGCGCGGCGACGAGATCCTCGACGATATCATCGACGTGTTCGAGCCCGACCGACAGGCGCACGAGCCCCTCGCCGATGCCGAGCTCGGCGCGCTGGTCCGGCGTCAGGCGCTGATGCGTCGTGGTGGCCGGATGGGTGATCAGGCTCTTGGCGTCGCCGAGATTGTTGCTGATGCGCACGAGCCGCAGCGCGTCCTGAAAGCGGAACGCCCCCGCCTTGCCGCCCGCGACGTCGAACGCGATCAGGTTCGACGCCCCGCTCATCTGCCGCTTGACCAGCTCGGCCTGCGGATGGTCCGCCCGTCCCGGATAGATGACACGCGTAACCTTCGGATGGCCGGCGAGCGTGTCAGCGACGATCGCGGCCGAACGCGTCTGCTCGCGCACCCGCACGGTGAGCGTCTCAAGCCCCTTGAGCAGCACCCAGGCATTGAACGGCGACAGCGACGGCCCGGTCTGACGGATCAGCGTCTGCACGTTGTTCTGGATGAATTCCTCGCTCCCCAGAACGACGCCGCCGAGGCAGCGGCCCTGCCCGTCGATATGCTTGGTGGCTGAATAGACCACGCAATCAGCGCCGAGCGCGAGCGGACTCTGGAACAGCGGCGTCGCGAACACATTGTCCACGACCAGCGTTGCGCCGCCGTCATGGGCGATTTTCGCGACCGCGGCGATGTCGATCACGTCGAGCGTGGGATTGGTTGGGCTCTCGATGAAGAAGGTCTTCGTGTTGGGCCGCACCGCCTTGCGCCACTGGTCGAGATCGGCGCCGTCGACCAGCGTGCAGGGAATGCCGTAGCGCGGCAGGAAGTCCTCGACGATATAGCGGCACGATCCGAACAGCGCCTTGGCCGCGACGATGTGATCGCCCGCCTTGAGCTGGCCCATCAGCGCGACAGTGACCGCGGCCATGCCGGTCGCGGTTGCGCGCGCGGCCTGCGCGCCTTCGAGCGCGGCCATGCGCTGCTCGAACATGGTCACAGTCGGGTTGGAGAAGCGCGAATACTGGAAGCCGGGGGATTCGCCCTTGAAGCGCGCCTCGGCGGTGGCGGCATTTTCGTAGACATAGCCCTGGGTGAGGAACAGGGCTTCCGACGTCTCATTGAAAGACGAACGCAGCGTACCGGCATGGACGAGCCTGGTTTCCGGTCTCCACTTGCGGTCGGCGGGCGCAGACATGACGGCCTCCTTTGGCCAATAAAAATCCCGGCCGGGGGACGAGCCTCGGGCCGGGTCATATGCGTCCCCGGCCTTTTAGCAACTTGTTTAACGTGGCTGCAAGCCGGCCGGCTCAAATGACCACGAACGTGGCTTTTCTTATCCCGCCCGCCGGAACCGCGTCAAGCGCTCCGTGAATTTCCGCCGCACTTGCATGGCTGCACCGATCCCCGCGAGGAGCGGACCGCGGGCCGTTGCGGCCCGCGAGCGGCGGCGCGGCGCGATGGGTGAAAGGCCGACTGTCGCATCTCAAACCAAATTCCGCGCCGGAACGCACCGCGCGCTTCCGCCCGGGGCGGCTTGCGGATAACGTGTCGGGTCCTGGGGGGATTGCGGGAGCCTGTCATGAAGCTCGGCTTTTTCACGATGCCGATCCATCCGCTCGACAAGGACTGGCGGCAATCGCTGCAGGAGGATCGCGAAGCTTTCATCCTTGCCGACGAGCTGGGCTTCACCGAGGGCTATGTCGGCGAGCACGTCACCGACCGCGCCGAGAACATCACCTCGTGCGCGATGTTCATCGCCAGCCTGATCGACTGCACGAAACGCATCAGGCTCGGCACCGGCACCGTCAACATGCCCAACACCCATCCGGCGACGGTGGCCGCGCAGATCGCCATGCTCGACCACATGCTCGACGGCCGCTTCATTTTCGGCATCAGCCCGGGCGGGCTTCTGTCCGACGCCGAGGTGTTCGGCAATCTCGATGCCGACCGCAACGCCATGTTCCTGGAAGCCATCAACCAGGTGCTGCAGATCTGGACGAACGACCCGCCCTACAACATCAAGGGCCGATTCTGGACCATCAGCGTCGAACGCCAGTTCATGCCCGAGCTTGGACAGGGCTTTCTGCCCAGGCCGCTGCAGCGCCCGCATCCGCCGATCGTGGTGACCGCAGTCGCCCCGTTCTCCAGGGGCGTGACCGAAGCCGCCGCCCGCGGCTGGGACCCGATCTCGGCCAACTTCCTGATGCCGGCCTGGGTGAGGAGCCACTGGCCGCGCTATGTCGAAGGCTGCGCGCGCGCCGGACGGCCGGCCGATCCCGCCAACTGGCGCGTCGCCAAGAGCATCTTCGTCGCCGACGACGATAAGACCGCGAAGGCCTATGCCACCGCGCCGAACGGACCCTACCGCTATTATTACAGCCAGCTTTTAACCAAGCTGAAGCACAACGGCCGCATCGAACTGTTCAAGACCCGGCGCGACCAGCCCGACCACGAAGTCACGCTCGATACGGTGTGCGACGAACTCGTGATCCACGGCTCGCCCGACAAGGTCGCCGACGACATCCTCGCCTATCGCGAGAAGGTGGGCGATTTCGGAACGCTGCTCTATGCCGGCAAGGACTGGGCCGACAGGGAGCTCGGCCGCCGCTCGATGGTCCTGCTCGCCGAGAAGGTCCTGCCGAAAGTCAATGCCGCGCTGCAGGGCAACCGCACCGCCGCGCAATAGCGGCGTCAGGCACGCGCCTTCACCACCGCGAGCTGGGCGTAGTCGCGCAACGGCCGCCGCAGACTGAGTTCGGCGCCGTGCGCGGCCGCGAGCGCTTTCAGCGCCTCCTCCAGCCCGTCGCGCGGGGTGACGTGGAACACGGCAAGCCAGCGCCGCAGCAAGGCGCGGAAGATGCCCGGCAGTCCGCTTTGTCCGCCGAAATCGACGATGTGCAGCTCTCCGCCCGGCGCAAGCGCCGCCATTGCCCGATCGAGCACCGCCCGCCAGTGCGGAATCATCGACAGGCTGTAGGAGATGACGATGCGCTCGAAGCGCGCCTGCCCGAACAGGCGTCCGGCGTCGAAATCGGTCGCGTCGCCCTGCGCCACCGCGATGCGCGCAGAGAGGTTCGCCCGCGCAAGCGACCGGTGGCAGGACTTGAGCATTTCGTCGGAAATGTCGATACCGAAGAAGCGTGCCTGCGGATAACGCCGCGCCGCCGCGATCAGGTTGCGTCCGGTGCCGCAGCCGATTTCGAGCACCGCGGCCGAGGGCGGCGGACGCAGGCCCCGGACAAGCGCATCGCGACCGAGCAGGAAGAAACGCCGCGTCGCATCGTAGATGTGGCGCTGATAGCGGTAGATGCGGTCCATATGGCCGGCGGCGTCGCGTACGGCGTCCATGGCTCAGCCCTCGAACACGTAGAGATGGAAGCCGCCATAGATCGCCGAACGGTCGCGCGCGGAATAGTCGCGCGACTTCCGCGCCTCGTAGCGCCAGCGCGCCAGCACCGGCTCCGCCACGCGGCCGGGCAACAGGCTCGGTTCGGCGGCGGTACGGAAAATCACGCGCGCGCCGGGACGCGCGGTGCGGGTGATCTGCGCCCACAGCGCGTTGAGCTGCGCGTCGGTCATCCAGTCCTGCGCGTCGAGCAGGACATAGCGGTCGACCGAGCGATCGGGACAGGTCTGCAGATAATCGGTGAAGGAGCGGTTGAGCACCGCGACGCGTCCGGCGCGGCTGCGCACCATGTCGAAATGGCCACGCCTGAGATAGGGCGGCAGCGGACCGTCCTCCGTGCCGGCATAAGAGCGGCCGAACGCCTGCCAGGCGAAATAATTGTCGTCGAGCGAGAACGCGCAGGCCAGCCGCTCCACGCGTCCGCGCAGGACCGTGGCCATGTCCCGACTGCCGGCCAGCGCCTCGTATTGCGCCGGCGGTATGCCGAGCCCGTAGAGCGAAAAGCGCCGCGCGCTCGCCCAGCGCACGAAACGCTTGTCGAAGAGAGGGGCGAGCGCGGTCTCAAAATAGCTGCACTGCTCGTCGAGCGTGCGCGCACGCAGGACATCGCGCGGGTCGATGCCGTAGGCGCGCGCGAGCCAATGCCCGACTCCGATGAAATGGCCGAGCAGCCCGTAACGGTACAGGTTGCGCGAGAAAATCATGATGCGTCGCCGGCCGAAGCCGAAGGCCGGGCGTGCTTCCCAGTAGGCACGGGTCTGCGGATCGAGATGGGGCACGATATGGCGCCAATAGGCCACCACGTTGGCCATGTCGTTGGCCGCGCCGAAGAAACGATAGAACGCGTCCCACGACGGCAGATGCATGGCGGCGGCAATCTTCAGCCGGTTGAGCGCGACATGGGCGGCGTTGAGATCGATCGCGGTGATGCGCGCGGGATCGGCGATCAGATAGGACAGGATGTTGCAGCCGCCGGAGGCGATCGCGACCACGTGGCTGTCGGGGGCGATCTCAAGCGCCTCGATATCGATCTCGGGGTCTTCCCAGATCTGCGGATAGACGAGGCCCTTGAACATCCAGGCGAACAAATGTTCGAGCGCACCCTTGCGCGACAGCGCGGGGTTCGATGCCACCGCCTGCGTCAGCAGATTGCTCCGGGTTTCCGTCATAGTCATCGTGAAGACGCGCTCCTTTGCGGCCGAATCCGACAGCGACGAGGGTCTAGCGGCCGTTCGATGTTGGTTTGATGACAGCCTTGTCGCCGGCCTGCAGAAAGCGGGCGATATGCGACAGGAAGCAGCGCGCGCTCGCCTCCCACGTCATGCCGAGCGCAAAGCTGCGGCAGGCCTGCCGCGACAATGTCAGCGCCCTGAGACAGGCCCGCCCGAGATCCCAGTCGAGCGCGCCGACGGCGGCGTCCCCGATCACGTCGCGCGGCGCCGCCACCGGAAAGGCGGCGACCGGCACCCCGCTCGCCAGCGCTTCGAGCAGCACGAGACCGAACGTGTCGGTCTTGCTCGGAAACACGAAGACGTCGGCCGCGGCATAAATCCGCGCAAGCTCCTCGCCCTGTTTGGCGCCGAGAAAGACCGCGTTGGGAAAACGCCGTTCGAGGTCGGCGCGTGCCGGCCCGTCGCCGACCACGACCTTGGTCCCCGGCAGATCGAGCGACAGGAACGCCTCGATATTCTTCTCCAGCGCAACGCGCCCGACGGTGAGGAAGATCGGTCGCCGCAGCGCGAGATCGCCGGAGCGCGTCGGCCGGAACAGATCGGCATCCACGCCGCGCGGCCACAGCATCACGTTATGGAAGCCGCGCTCCAGCAGCTCGGAAGCCAGACGCGGCGTCGCCGCCATCACCCCCGCCCCGCGGCGATGGAAGCGGCGCAGCCAGGCCCAGACCCAGGTGCGCGGGATCGGCGCGCGCGCCGACACGTAATCCGGAAAGCGGGTATGGAAGCTCGTCGTGAAGGCGAGGCCGTGCCGCCGGCAATAGCGGCTGACCATGTGCCCGATCGGCCCTTCGGTCGCGACATGAATGAAATCGGGCCGCTCGGCATGGATGCGCCCGGCGATCGCGCGCGGCGGCGGCAAGGCCAGCCTGATGTCGGGATAGGTCGGCAGCGGGACGGTGTGGAATTCCTGCGGCGTGACGAAGACGATCTGCGTGCCGAGCGACTGCGCCACGCGGGCGACCGAGGTGAGCGTGCGCACGACGCCGTTCACCTGCGGATACCAGGCGTCGGTCGCGACGAGGACCTTCTTCAGGCGGCCTGCGGCTGCGCCGGCGCGGCTGTTGCCGTCGGGCGGATATGCGTCCATGGGATGATTTCGAAGCGGCCGTCGTCATGCTCGACGAGCGCGGTGCAGCTTTCGAGCCAGTCGCCGCAATTGAGATAGTGAACGCCATAACGCGCATGGTTCGCGGCGTGATGGATGTGCCCGCAGATCACACCGTCCATGCCGTGCCGCCGCGCCTCCCCGGACAGAGCGGCCTCGAACTCGGATATGTAATTGACGGTGGTCTTGACCTTGGTCTTCGCCCAGCGCGAGAGCGAGGCATGCGGAAGACCGAGCAGGCGGCGCACGCGGTTCGAGGCGCCGTTGAGCATCAGTGCCGAGCCGTGCGCGGCACCGCCGAGGAACGACAGCCAGCGGCCGTGCCGGATCATGACGTCGAAATCGTCGCCATGCGTGACGAGATAGCGCCGGCCATCGGCGGCGAGGTGCGTCGTCGTCTGTACCACCTCGACGCCGCCGAGATGGATGCCACAATAATCGCGCAGCACCTCGTCGTGGTTGCCGGGGATGTAGAGGACGCGCGCGCCCTTGCGCGCCTGGCGCAACAGCTTCTGCGCAACGTCGTTGTGCGACTGCAGCCAGCACCAGCCGGACTTGAGTTGCCAGCCGTCGATGATGTCGCCGACGAGGTAGATCGTGCCGGCCTCGTGATGGCGCAGGAAATCGATCAGCAGCTCGGCGCGGCAGCCGCGGGTGCCGAGATGCACGTCCGAAAGGAACATTGCACGATAGCGGCGCGGAGCGGGCAACCCGGTCACGATGGTATCTTCCTCCCAGTCGCGCACCGGATGGCAAGATTCTGTCTCACTTTCATGACAGGCCGCGCCGCGCCCGCCCCAGCGCGATGACGGCGGCCGTAGCAAATCTGTCGCAAGCGACTGCGATCTTGCGGAGCGATTCGTCGCGGCATCGGGCCGCGACGGCACGGGCGGCGCGGCAAGCGCCTGTTATGCTTGCCGCCGTCGTGGACAACGGGCGAACGATCCTGACATGGAGCATATCCGGGGCCGGCTGCTGGGCGCATTGCAGGGCGCCATCGGGGCTTTCGACCGCACCATCGGCTGGCACCGCGCCGGCATCGCGCTCAGCATCGTCATCGTGGTGGTCGCGGCGACGATCCTCTACCGCATCCTGCAGGGCGTCGAATTCGGCAAGGTGACCGCCGCCCTGTGCCAGACCGACGCCGGGGACATCGCGTTTGCCGCGCTGTGCGTCGCCGGCGCCTATCTGACGCTGACCTGCTACGACCTGTTCGCGCTGCGCACGATCCGTCGGCCCGACGTGCCCTACCGGATCGCTGCGCTTGCGAGCTTCACGAGTTTCTCGATCGGCCACAATCTCGGCGGCGCCGTCGTCACCGCCGGAGCCATCCGCTACCGCATCTATTCGGCGTGGAACCTATCGCTGATCGACGTCGCCAAAATCTGTTTCGTGACCGGCCTCACCTTCTGGCTCGGCAACGCCTTCGTGCTCGGTATTGCGCTCGCGCTCGAGCCCGCGGCGGCCAGCGCCGTCGACCATCTGCCGGCGTCCGCCAATCGCGCGATCGCCTTTATCCTGCTGGGCGCGATCGGCTGCTATGTCGCCTGGGTGTGGCGGCGGCCGCGCCGCATCGGCATGAACAACTGGCAGGTGACGCTGCCGGGCGGCCCGATCACGCTGGTGCAGATTGCGATCGGGGTGTTCGACCTGACCTTCTGCGCGCTCGCCATGTACGTCCTGCTACCGGACCAGCCGGCGGTCGGCCTCATCGCCGTGATCGTGATCTTCATCTTCGCCACGCTGCTCGGGTTTGCGAGCTATGCGCCGAGCGGGCTCGGTATTTTCGACGCCGCCATGATCGTGGCGCTTCAGCAATTCCCGAAGGAGGAGATGCTGGCGAGCCTGCTCCTGTTCCGCCTGATCTATTACATCATCCCCTTCGTGCTCGCGCTGATCGCCATCGGCATCCGCGAGGTGACGCTCAATCTCGCAAGCCACCGGGCGAACGCCCCGGCGCGGCGCACCGGACCTGACCCCTCCCGCTAGCCGCGGGCCGCCCGCTGCGACGTTGCGATCTCGTGCGCAGGCAGCGCGTCTGTTATAGCTGCGGCGATGGACAAGCTCTTCTGCTTCGGTCTCGGCTACACGGCCGCCGCCTATCTCCGCCTTTTCGGTTCAAGCTTCTCCTCGGTCGCCGGCACGGTGCGCGAGGCCGCGCCGCGCGGGCATCCGGCACCCGATCGGAGCGGTCTCAACGTCACGACATTCATATTCGGGGATGTCGCGGCCGAGCAAGCGCTTGCGCAGACGCTGTCGGAGGCGACCTGCACGCTCGTGTCGATCCAGCCGCAGGCCGGACGCGACCCTGTGCTCGCAACCTATGGCGAGGCGCTGCGGCGCGCGCACTCCCTGCGGACGATCGTCTATCTCTCCACCGTCGGCGTCTATGGCGATCACGGCGGCGCCTGGATCGACGAGGACACGCCGGTCAACCCGACCTCGGCCCGCAGCCGCACGCGCGTGCTGGTCGAGCAGGAGTGGCGGGATTTCTCGCGGCAAAGCGGCAAGGCGGTCGCGATCCTGCGTCTCGCCGGCATATACGGCCCCGGCCGCAACGCGCTCGCCGACCTGCGCGAGGGCACCGCGCGGCGGATCGGTAAACCCGGCCAAGTGTTCAACCGCATTCATGTCGACGACATCGCGCGGACGATCGACGCCGCGTTCCGCCATCGCGCCGACGGTCTGTTCAATGTCGCCGACGACGCGCCGGGGCCGGCCTCCGAGGTCGTGGCCTATGCCGCCGGGCTTCTCGGCGTGCTGCCGCCGCCGGAAATCCCCTATGACGTCGCACAGGCGACCATGACCGAGATGGCGCGCAGCTTCTACGGCGAGAGCAAGCGCGCGCGCAACACCCGCATCAAGGACGTGCTCGGCGTGACGCTCGCCTACCCGACCTATCGCGAGGGCCTGCGGCAGATCCAGAAGACCGGGATTTAGGCGCGCTGCTTCTGGTAGAGGAACTTGAGCAGATATTCGCGATGAGCGGCGTATTGCGGATTGGTCGCCAGCGCCACCCGGTCGCGCGGGCGCGGCAGGTCGATCCTGAGCACGTCGCCGATCTTCGCCGCCGGCCCGTTCGTCATCATCACGATGCGGTCGCTGAGCAGGATCGCCTCGTCGATGTCGTGGGTCACCATCACGACGGTCGAGCGGATCGATTCCACGATGCGTACCAGCTCGTCCTGCAGGCTCGCCCGCGTCAGCGCGTCGAGCGCGCCGAACGGCTCGTCGAGCAGCAGCACCTGCGGCGCCGCCGCCAGTGCGCGCGCGATGCCCACGCGCTGCTTCATGCCGCCGGAGATCTCGTAAGGGTATTTGTGCATCGCGTGATCGAGATGCACGAGCCGCAGCGCCTCCTCGACCTTGTCTTTCATCTGCGCCGCGCTGAGCGCGGAGAAGACCTGCTTCACCGCCAGATGCACGTTCTCGAAACAGGTCATCCAGGGCAGGAGCGCGTGGCTCTGGAACACCATGGCGCGGTCGGGACCGGGACCGCGCACCTCCTTGCCGTCGCAGCTTATGGCGCCTGCGGTCGGCAGCAGCAGGCCCGCGATCAGATTGAGCAGCGTGCTCTTGCCGCAGCCCGAATGCCCGATCAGACAGACGAACTCGTTGTTGGCGACGTCCATCGAGACCGAGTCGAGCGCAACAAAAGAACCGTTGCCCTTGATCCGGAAGGCCATCGACACGTCGCTGACGGAGAGAAAACTCATGGACCTACTCGCGGAAACTCAGGCGCGTGCCGATCCAGGCCAGACCGACATCGAGCCCGAGCCCGATCAGGCCGATCAGCACGATGGCGACGATCATGCTGGAGAGCTGCAGGTTGTTCCATTCGTTCCAGATGAAGTAACCGATACCGCTCTGCGCGCCGACCATCTCCGCCGCCACGATGACGAACCAGGCGATGCCAACGGAAATGCGCACGCCGGTCATGATCATCGGCACGCTGGCCGGAAAGATGATCCGCGTGATGTGCTGCAGGGGATCGAGCCCGAACACGCGCGAGACGTTGACCCATTCCTGACGGACATTGGCGGCGCCCACCGCGGTGTTGATTAGCATCGGCCAGAGCGCGCAGATGAAGATGATGAAAATCGCCGAGATGCCGCTGTCGCGGAAGATATAGAGGGCGAGCGGCATCCAGGCGAGCGGCGAGATCGGCCGCAGCACCTGGATGAAAGGATTGAGCGCCTGATAGACGGCCGGGAACAGCCCGAGCGCGAAGCCGAGCGGGACCGCGACGATCAGCGCCAGCACGAAGCCGAGCAGCACGCGGCCAAGCGATTGCAGCAGATGCCAGGCGATGCCGAGATTGTTCGGGTTCGAGCGGTCGAAGGCGTCGATCAGCAACTCCCACCCGCGCGCGGCGACGGCGGTCGGCGGGGGGATCGCCCCCGTCGGCTGCACCGCCGCGCTCTGGCCGGCAAGCCGCGCATATTCCGGATCGACCGCGCCCGGCCCGCCGGCCCCGCCGCCGGTCAAGGCCTGCCAGACGGCGATGAAGACAATGAAAATCGCAAGTGAGGCGACCCAGGGTCGCCCGAGAATCCGTCGCACGTTCATCAGGCCGGCTTGCGCACCGTTTTCAGATATTCCTCAGGTTTGCTCGAATCGAACTCCTTGCCAAGGATGATTTCCTTGCCGAACTGCGCGGCCGGCGGATTGGCGCCCATGCCGCGCATGATCTTTTCGGCGTCGGTGGCGAGCATGACCTGCTGCGCAAGCTTCTTGTAGTCGACGTCTTCCTTGAGGATGTTCCAGCGTCGCAACTGCGTCATCAGCCAGACGGCGGCGGAATAATGCGGGAACGGCTGGTAATCGACCCGATTCTCCGCCACCTTGATGGCGCCGAGGCCGTCGGCGTAGCGGCCCGTGATGACCTGCTCGACCACGATTTCCGGCGCGTTGAGGTATTGCGGCTGCGAGAGCGCCTTCGCCATGCCGGCGCGGTTCTTCTTGTCCGACACGTGCAGGCTTGCCGCGATGATGGCGCGGTAGAACGCCATGAACGTGTTGGGATGCTGCTTGATCCAGCTTTCGGCGGCCGTCACCGAGCAGCAGGGATGGCCGTCCCACAGATCGCGCGAGATGGCGTGGATGAACCCGGCACCCTCATAGACCGCGCGCTGGCCGCCCGGCTCGCCGCCGAAGAAGCCATCGATGCTGCCGACCCGCAGGCTCGACACATATTCGGTCGGCGGAATGACGCGGTAGGTGGCGTCCTTGTCCGGATCGAGGCCGTGGGCGGCGAGATAGTTGCGAAGCTGCATAGCCTGGTGGCTCTGCTCGAACGGCACCGCGAACGCAAAGCCCTTCCACTTGCTCGGGTCGCGATTGTCCTTGTGCTTGTTGGCGAGCACCAGCGAGTTGCCGTTCTGGTTGCAGATGGTCAGCACCTTGATCGACTGCGTGGTGCCGCCGAGCCCGGCCGTCATGGTCAGGGCCACCGGCATGACCTGCTGGGAGACGTCGAGCTCGCCATTGATCATCTTGTCGCGGATCAGGTTGATGCCGGCGATCTTCTGCAGCGTCACCTCGAGGCCTTCCTTGGCGTACTGGCCGAGATGCTCGCCATAGATGAGCGGCGCCGCGCAGGTGATCGGCAGGAAGCCGACATTGAGCTTCAGTTTCTCGAGCGGCTTGCGCTCCTGGGCGATCGCCTTGAGCGTATCGAGCGGCAACAGGCTGGACAGTGCGCCGAGCACGGTCGCCGCCCCGACCGCCTTGAGCAGCGTGCGCCGCTGGACAGGGTCAGGGAACAGGCCGTGGAGCAGCGCCTCTTCGACCGCCTGCCCGACCGCCTGCTCGGCACCCGCAGCCGGGTCGCCGTGCCGGTATCCGCAGCGGCACTGACCGTTCTCGAAAAAATGGCGGTGCGACATCTTGTTCATGCTGATCCCCCCTGACGGACGATGGCCGGAAGCGCTTTACGGGCGCACGCAAAGGGTAATGCCGGGGCTTCCCGACGGCCTAGCGGAGAAACTCGCAGGTCCGGTTGCAGGAATACCTAGACACACCGCCGGAGCTTGCCCGCTTCGCGGGCATATGGCGTATCGTAGGTCATGGCGGCCGGGATTCCGCGGCCCTGCCAGCGGAAGTTGCAGGCCGATGTTCAACTGGAACGACCTCGTCTTTTTTCTCGAACTGGCGCGCCAGGGGCGCCTGATGCCGGCAGCCCGGCGGCTCAAGGTCGATCACACCACGGTCAGCCGGCGCATCTCGGAACTGGAGAAGGACCTCGCGGTCAAGCTGTTCGAGCGCAAACCCGACGGCTTCGTGCTGACCGAAGACGGTCACCGGCTGCAGGCGATCGCGGAAAAGATGGAGGTGCTCGGTCTCTCCGTGATCGAGACGATCCGGTCGGCGCCGAGCGAGGTCGCCGGCAAGGTGCGCCTCGCCACCATGGAGGGCATCGCCTCCTATTATCTCACCGACAAGCTGGTCGAGTTCAATACCCAGTATCCCGACATCCTGGTGGAGCTTGTGACCGAGCGCCATCTGATCAACCTGACGCGGCGCGAGGCGGACGTGTCGATCAGCTTCGTGCCGCCGATCGGCCCGCGACTGTCAGTCAAGAAAGCCGGCGCCTTCCGGCTCGGCCTGTTCGCCTCGCCGGCCTATCTTAAGCGGCGTGGCGTGCCGGGTTCTCTCGCCGACCTCGCCGCGCACGACTTCGTGGACTACGTCGTCGACCTCGTCGCCATCGCCAAGGTGCACTGGCTGCTCGACGTGATCGAGCCCGAGCATGTCGTGTTCCGCTCCACCAGCATGGCGGTCCAGCAGAACGCGATCGCCGCCGGCCGCGGCATTGCGCTGTTGCCGTTGTTCTCGGCCAGAACCGACGCGCGCCTTGTGCCGGTGCTCCCCAACAAGGTGTCGGTGGAGCGCGACCTTTTCATTTCCGTGCACGAGGATATCCAGTTCATGGGGCGCATCCGCGCGCTGACGCGCTTTCTCACCGAACTGTTCAAACGCGACGCCGAATTCCTCAATGCCCATTGATCTGCCGCGCCGCCCCGCTTAACCGTGCGCGAGCGCGCGCCCGAAACGCCCTCCTCTCTTACCGGAATGAAACGATGCGGACAGTGAAGACGGTCGCGGTCTATTGCGGCTCGAATTTCGGAACCGGCGACGCCTTTCGCCATGCCACGCAAGCTTTCGGGCGCGAACTTGTCGCGCGCGGCCTCGCCGTTGTCTACGGCGGAACGCATATGGGTCTGATGGGCGCGCTGGCCGACGCCGTGCTCGAGGGAGGCGGCACCGTTCATGGCGTCATCCCACGCGCACTGTTCGAGCGCGGCCACCTTCATACGCGGCTGACCACGCATGAAATCGCCGCCGATATCGCAACGCGCAAGGCGCGCATGCTCGCGATGGCCGACGCCTGCATCGCCCTGCCGGGCGGCATCGGCACGGTCGAGGAGATCATGGAAGTGTGGACGCTCAATCAGCTCGGCTACGTCGACAAGCCGGCGGGACTCTTCAACATCGACGGATTTTTCGACCCCTTCCTTGCCTTCATCGATTCCATGGTCACGCGCGGCTTCCTGCCGCCGGCGCATCGCTTCAGCTTTGCGATCGACGCGGATCCGGCGACGCTGATCGACGCGCTGGCGACGCTGCCGCCGATCACCGAGCCGAAATGGATAAGCTGATGGCCGGGCGGCGGCGAAAGACCGCCGCGAGGTTCTACACGGTCGACCAGTTTTTCATGGTGACGGCGCGCAGCCGGTCTTCCATGACCTCGAGGCCGAGCCCCGCCCCCGCCGGCACCGCCATCCGGCCATCGACGATCTCAAGCCGGTCGCGGACGATATCGGCGTCGAGATAAACGTGCGTCAGGCTGACCCCCCAGCTTGCTTCGCGGATGGCGCTGCTGAACTGGATGTTCGCCGCCGATCCGATGCCGGATTCGGCGATCTTGCCGGCGACATTGACCGCCATGCCGAGGCGATCGCATAGCTGCGCCGCGCGCATCATCTCGGTCACGCCGCCGAGCTTGATGAACTTGAGCGACACGCCGCGCGCGCCGTGCCGGCCATTAGCTTCGATATCGGCGATGGAATGGATGCCCTCGTCCGAGCAGATCGGGATGCGCGTCGCGCCGGCGAGCATCGCCAGCCCTTCAAGGTCCGCATGCGGCAGCGGCTGCTCGACATAGAGCATACGCGAACCGGCAATGCCGCCAAGATAGCGCCGCGCACTCTCCCGCGTCAGCCCCATATTGGCGTCGGCGCACAGGATGCTGTCGGAGGGCAGCGCCTTGTCGAGCATGAGCGTTGCCTGGATGTCGTCGTCCGGCGTCTTGACGCCGATCTTCAGCTTGAAGAACCGGAAGCCCTCGCGGTATTTCGCCTGCGCTTCCGCCAGATCGTCGGCCGCTGTCGCGTTCCCGATCAGCCACATGGGCGAGACCGACTTGCGCCGCGCGCCGCCAAGCAGATCGGCAAACGAGACGCAGTTGGCGCGGCCGGCAAGATCGAGCAGCGCCATTTCGATCGCCGCGCGCGGGCCGGTATTGGCGTAGATCGCGTGCTGCATCCTGCTGATCAATGTCGGAAGGAAGCGCGCATCCTCGCCCACGAGCGCAGGCGCGAGAACGCCCTCGACGGCGGCGACCATGCCGCTCAGCGTTTCGCCGGTCATGGTCGGCGCCGACGCCGCCTCGCCCCAGCCGACATCGCCGCCCTTCGTCTCGACCCGCACGACCAGATTATAGGCGTGGCCGATCGTGACGCCGGACATCCTGACCGGCTTCGAAAGGGGCAACGCAACCGGTATCGCGCGGACCGCCGCGATCACGAGCGGACGACCGGCGCGAACAGTCTCTTGCGGCGGTGCAGGCTTGGTCAGGGTTTCCATATGTCCCGAACGGCGGCACAACGACGACACATCGGCAGAGCCTCACCGTAGCCAATGACGCAAAGCGGCCGAAGAAACAATTCGGCATACGGTCCATTCGCGGCGATTATGGTGAACATGCAAGTTGCATTCGGCCTGACGTGCTCGCTCATGTTGGCGAGGCATATCTAATATAGCAGTTTGGCTTTTAAATTGATCGTCGGGCCGTAATAACGTCATGGGGTCCCTCATGTTGATCCCCTGGCGGCATCGAGGCGTTGCCTCACCGCCCTGAAAATAGCGAATGAATCGAAACAGCTTTATCTGGCGCCCCTCCGAAGACCTTATCCGATCAACCCGGTTGGCGGATTTCATGCGTGCGGAGGGTGTGCCCGACATCGGCGCGCTGCGCGCGCGCGCCGATTCCGAACCGGACTGGTACTGGCCCGCGCTGCTGCGGTATTTCGCCTTCCCGTTCCCGGTTCCCTATCGCGAGGTACTGCGCACGGATCGCGGACCCGAATGGCCGGCCTGGTGCGTCGGCGGGCGTACCAACCTGTCGCTCGCTTGCCTGGAGCGCCATCTCTCGACGCCGACCGCGGACAAGCCGGCCGTCATATCGGTGGCGGACGACGGCGACGTACGGCAATGGACCTATGCCGAGTTGAACGAGCATGCGGCGCGGCTCGCCGCAGTGCTGCAGGCCAAGGGCATCGGCCCGGGCGACGTCGTCGGCCTGTACATGCCCATGATCCTCGAGACGGCGGCGGCCTTCTTCGCCATCATCAAGACCGGCGCGATCGTGCTGCCGCTGTTCTCCGGCTACGGACCGGCGGCCGTCGCCGAACGGCTCCGCAACGCCGGCGCCAAGGCCGTCATCAGCGTGGACATCGCGATGCGGCGCGGCAACGCGATCTCCATGAAGCGCACGCTCGACGAGGCGACCGCCGCGATCGGGGCACCAATCTTCCAGGTCATCCTCGTCCGCCGTCCGCAAAGCCCGCTGACCCGGCCGAGCGACGTGGACTGGCTGCGCGAGGTGGATGCAGTCAGGACGGCACCGCGGTCCGAAATCGTCGATGCGGAAGCCCCCGCCATGCTGGTCTACACGTCCGGCACCACGGGCGCGCCGAAAGGCACCATCCATACCCATTGCGGGATGCTGGCCAAGAATGCACTCGACGTCCTGCTGTGTCTCGACCTCTCGGCCTCCGACCGCCTGCTCTGGATGAGCGACATGGGCTGGGTGATCGGACCGAAATCGCTGGTGAGTTCGCTGCTCGCGGGCGCGACCCTGATCATGGCGGAGGGTAGCCCTGACTGGCCGATCCCCGGACGCTTCGCACAACTGATCGAGCAGCATCGCGTGACGTTCTTCGGCATCGTGCCGACGGTCGTGCGGCAATTGATGCGCACCGCCCCGGACGCGATCACGCGCTTCGACCTGTCGAGCCTGCGGGCGACGGTGTCGAGCGGAGAACCATGGAACGAGGATTCCTGGCTCTGGTTCTTCGAGCATGTCTGCCGCCGGCAGATCCCCATCCTCAACTATGCCGGCGGCACCGAGATCGGCGGCGCGATCCTGTGCGGCACCTTCCACGATCCGCTCAAGCCGTGCGCGTTCGGCGGTCCCGTCCCCGGCATCGCGGCCGATATCGTGGATACCGACGGCAACCCGCTTCCGCCCGGCGTGCCCGGCGAGCTGGTCCTGCGCAAGCCTTCGATCGGCCTGACGCGCGGACTATGGAACGAGCCCGAGCGCTATATCGAAAGCTACTGGAAGCGGATTCCGGGCCTCTGGGTACAGGGCGATTATGCGCGGCGCGACGCGGACGGCCTGTGGTATCTGCTCGGGCGCTCCGACGATACGATCAAGATCGCGGGCAAGCGCACCGGCCCGGCCGAACTTGAATCGATCCTGGCCGAAAGCGGTCTCGTCACCGAATCCGCCATTGTCGGGCTTCCCGACGCGGTGACGGGCTCCGCCCTCGCCTGCGCCGCCGTACCGGCGACCGAGCACGGCGACGAGGACCAGATCGCGGCACGGCTGAGCGAGCTTCTGGCCCAGCGCGCCGGACCGCCGTTCCGGCCGCGCGTCTTCGTCTTCGTCGATGCGCTGCCCAAGACGCGCAACCAGAAGATCATGCGTCGGCTGGTGCGGGCCGCGCTGACGGATTCCGAATTCGGCGACACCGGTTCCCTGATCAATCCGGAATCCCTGGACTCTATCCGCTCGGCACGGCGGATTTCGCCGGCGCGGTCGCAGCCATGAGCGCGTTTTGTCGCATGGACGTTCCCTCGCCTGAGGCGGCGCGGTTTGCGGCGTGCGCAGAAGGCGGCTTCCGCCGCCACAATTCAGGCATGCATCGCAGTGCATTGTTCGGACGCTTGTATCCGATTATCATTTGAAACCATGGGGTGAAGCCATGGAATTTAGACAACTTCGCTACTTCGTCCACGTTGCCAAGCTGCGGAGCTTCACCGAAGCCTCGCGTCGTCTCTATGTGGCGCAGCCCGCCCTCTCCCGCCAGATCAAGGCGCTCGAAGCCGAGCTCGGTACCGAGCTTTTCCTGCGTACCTCGCGCGGCGTCGAACTCACCGAAGCCGGCAAGAATCTCGAGGAGATGGCGCGGTTCGTGCTCGAATACGTGTCGGAAATCCCCAACCAGCTCTCCGACAGCTCCGAGCAGCCCTCGGGCGCCGTCTCCATCGGCCTACCGCCGTCGCTCGCCTATCTGATCGCCCCGAACCTGATCGAGGCGACGCAGCAGCGCTATCCGCTGATCTCGCTGCGCATCGTCGAAAGCCTGAGCGTGGTGCTGCGCGAATGGGTCGAGCAGGGCCGTATCGAGCTTGCCGTCCTGACCGACCCCGGCCATCTGCTCACGCTCAACCGCCTGGAATTGCTGCGCGAGGACATGGTGCTGATCGGCTCGCCCAAACTTCTGGGCGACAAGGAGCGCTTCATCAAGCTGCGCAACGTGCAGCAATATCCGCTGATGATCTCGAACGGGTTCCGCTCGGTACTCGAACCCTGGCTGAAGGCGCATGACATCCAGTTGCGCTTCGACATGCTGCTGGATTCGATCCCGATCATGAAGGAGATCGTGCAGCGCGGGAAATTCTGCTCGATCGTCCCCTACAGCATGGTGCACAACGAGTGCGCCCAGAAGAAGCTCGTCGCGCTGACGCTGCAGGAGCCGGCGATCATGCGCCGGCTGGTACTGGTGAATGCCGCCCGCCGGCCGGTGTCGAATGCGATGAAGGCGGTGCAGCAGCTCGTGGTCGAGCAGATGGCCGGCATGTCCACGCGCCTGTCCGCTTCGGTGGAGGAAGAGGCGTCACCCGCGCCGGAGAAGCCGCGCATCCGCAGGAAGCAGAAGCCGCTCAAGATACGGGAGAGCGCTCAAGCAGGCGCCCGAAGCCCGGCAAAGGTTCATTGACCCCGACCGTACGCAGCGCCTTCCACAGCATAGCCTGATTGCTGCTGATCGTCGGCACGCCGGTATCGGCCTCGATACGCGCAATGACGTCGATCGAGCGCATGTTGCCGCAGCTCAGGAAAAGTGCATCCAGGCGCCCGGCGCGCTCGATGGCCCGGACCGCAAGTGCGTAGACCTCGTCCGGACGCAGCTTGGTGATGTTCCAGGATTTCGCGATCGAGGCGGTCTCGATCGCGGCAATCTCGAAACCGCATTCCTCCAGATAGGCACGCACGCGCGCATTGGTCTCCGCGGTATAAGGATTGGCGACCGCGATGCGCGAAGCGCCGAGCGCGCGAAGCGCCTCGACCGCGCTGTTGGCCATCATGACGGCGGGTGCGGACGCGACATCCGAAAGCTTCCGCGCCAGCTCGTCCTCGCCGGCGCGGCCGCGATAAAGGCTTCCGATGGTGCAGCCATAACAGATCGCGTGCACGCGCGAGGTCTTCAGGAGCGCGGCGGCATCCGGCGCCTGCTTCGCCATCGCGTCGAGCGCCTCGGTCGTGCCGCGCTCCAGCAGCAGGCGCGTGACGTGGAAGGAGACGCCCTTCGGCAGCATGCGCGCCCATTCGTGATCGAACGTGATGCCGGCCGAGGGATTGATGACGCCGAGCCGCGCCTTCCAGCCGAACTCGGTGTCGTGCAGCCAGGCCGCAACGGGCGTATCGGATGCGTTCACGGCGCGCTCTCCAAGGGATCGCCGACCCTAACGTCGGGCCGCATCGGCGGCCTAATACTTTCTTCGGATGCGTGCAATTCGTCGTCGGTATTGTCGGGCGGCGCCGGCGGCTTGTTACCGTAGCGGCAGCCGTTACCCGGAGAATCGCATGCTCGAGCTTTATCACACCGGCCTCACCTCCTGCTCGGTCAAGGTCAGGCTCTGCCTGCGGGAAAAGGGCGTTCCCTACGTCTCCCGCTATGTCAGCCTGCGAAAATTCGAGCATCACACGCCGGAATATCTCGCGCTCAATCCGAACGGCCTCATTCCGACGCTGGTCCATGACGGGAAACCGATCTACGAATCGAACGTCATCAACGAATATGTCGACGAGGCGTTCGAGGGGCCCGCGCTGCGGCCGGCCGACGCGCTGGGCCGCGCGCGCATGCGCATCTGGTCGAAATTCGCCGACGAGATCGCGCTCTCGGCCTTTCTCAAGCCGATCTGGTCGTCGCGGTTCGCGCCGGTCGTTCAGGCGGTCGCCAAGGAGGATCTCGAAAAGGTGCTGGCGCGGGTGCCGCTGCAGGAGCGTCGCGACGCCTGGCGGACCTTGTCGGGCGGCACCTTCACGGACGCGGAACTCGCGGCCTGCCGCGAGAAGATGAAATTCATCGTCGAGCGGATGGAGCGCGATCTCCAACGCCAGCCGTGGCTGGCCGGAGAGACGTTCTCGCTTGCCGACATCAACATGGTGCCCTGGCTGGTGCGGCTGAAGGAATTCGCGCCCGATTTCATGGCGCCGGCAAACGCACCGGAGACCGCGGATTGGTTCCAGCGCACGCTGGCGCGGCCGGCGTCGCGCGACGCCTTCAGTCCCTCCGACGAGACGCCCGAATACGCCGGGCAGGGTCTGCTTTACCGCGATCTCGTCGCCGCCTGAGCGGAGCGCAGCGCCTCAATAAACGGAATGGGCCATAAACGGAATGGGCCATGACCCGTTCTGCACGAGCCGGGTCATGGCCCGCTCCGCCGGACGCCGCGTGACCGGGCGCGGCGCCGGCAAGTTCCGGTTCAATCGCGCTACGGGATAAGGATGTTCGAGCCGGTGGTGCGGCGCCCTTCCAGATCGCGATGCGCGGTCGCGACCTGATCGAGCGGATAGGAGCGGCCGATGCGCACGGCGACGCGCTTCTGCGCGACCGCAGCGAAGACATCGCCCGCAAGCGCATCGAGCTCCTCCCGTGTCGCCACGTAATCCGGCAAGGTCGGTCGCGTGAGATAGAGCGAACCCTTGCCGGCCAGAATGCGCGGATCGAACGGCGGAATGGGCCCCGACGCGTTGCCGAAATTCACCAGCATGCCGCGGCGACGCAGGCTGTCGAGCGAGCCGAGATAGGTGTCCTTGCCGATCGAGTCGTAGACCACGGCCGCGCCCTTGCCGCCGCTCAGTTCGCGCACCGCCTTGGCGACATCGACCTCCGGATAGAGCAGCACGTGATCGCAGCCGTTCTCCTTGGCGATAGCGACCTTCGCCTGCGAGCCGACCGTGCCGACGACCACGGCGCCGAGCTGCTTGGCCCATTGACACAACAGACTGCCGACGCCGCCGGCCGCCGCATGCACGACGACGACATCGCCGCGCTGGACCGGATAGGTCTTGGTGACGAGGAAGCAGGCGGTCATGCCCTTGAGCATGATCGAGGCCGCGATCTCGTCGCTGATCGCCGCCGGCACATGCACGAGCTTGGAGGCGTCGATGTTGCGCTCGGTGGCGTAGGCGCCGATCGCACCCGTATAGGCGACCCGGTCGCCGGTCTTGAAACCGGAGACGCCGGAGCCCACTGCGACCACCACGCCCGCCGCCTCGAGCCCGAGACCGGAGGGAAGCGGCACCGGATTGACGCCGCTGCGCTGGTAGATGTCGATGAAGTTGACGCCGATGGCGGTGTGCTTGACGCGCACCTCACCTGCCCCCGGCGGGGGCAGGTCGACGTCGACAAAGCCGAGAACCGACTCGTCGCCGGTCTTCTCAAAACGGACTGCCTTTGCCATTTACGTATCCTGCCTCAAGCCCTGCGCCCGAGGGCGACGCGACGATGGTAGAAATTGTCCTTCGCGGTGACGACCTTGCCGGTCTTGCTGGCGTTGAGAATGGCCGTCGCCTCGATCTGGTAGCGCAACCCGGTGTGCGAGGGACCGCCGAGGCCGGCGCGCACCGTGTGACGGGCGGCATAGGGGAACTTGAAGAACCCGGTATAGACGCCGTTATAGTCGTCATAGTCGCGGAAGTCGGAGATGGTCACCTGCGACTGGCAGACGTCCTCGATCCCGCAGCCTGCCGCTCCCAGAACCTTGCTCAGGTTGCCGAGCACGTTCTTGGTCTGCTTGGCCGCCTCGTCGGGGAACAGCACCTCGTTGTTCTCGACCGGCAGAATGCCGTTCGTGAACACGACGTCGCCGATCCGGACCGCACGCGCATTGCCTGGGCCGGAGAAATACTCCTTCTTGCCGAGCCAGGCGGTCGGCTCAATCATGACGAGCGCACCCTCGATCGGGATGCCGGCGACAACGATGGCGCGCAACGCCTCCTCGCCGGCGGCCGCGGTCATTTCCTTGACCACATCATCGTAATGCCGCAGGTCGGAGATGAAGACGCGATAGCGCACGACATCTTTCACGTTGGCGCCGATGCCGTGCAGGATGGTGCCGAGATTGGTCATGATCTGGCGCGTCTGCGCCTGCGCGCTGCCGCGGCCGATTAGCTTGCCGTCATTGTCGATCGGCAGGACAGCGCTCAGGCAGATCAAGTCGCCCGCCTGCCGGCCCGCATGCGGCGGCAGATAGGGATGCGCGCCGTAACCCGGCCCGCCGAGCGGCTTGATCTCCGAGAGCGAGATGACGCCGTCGATTTCCATGATCATCGACGGCTGATAGAGGCCGTAGCCGATCAGCGTCTCGGCCGGATTGGCGACGCCGATCGCGCTGCGATAGGAGCGCAGGAAACCGTCGATCTCCTTCCAGTCCTCCAGGAAGAGATTGAAGCGCAGCGCGTTCTTCCAGTTTCCGCCGGCAAGCTGCGTGGCGTGATGGATGGCTTCGACCGACTGGACGGTCTGCGCCGCCATATCGGCGCGGCCGGGCGTTTCACCCGCCATCTTTCCTTTCGGAATGCCGTCGACCATCAGCGCTTCGGCCGTCGTCCCCGGCGTTCCGCCCAGGAACACCAGATTGCCCGCGCGATACGCGTAGCAATATGGCCCCATCGGTGGCGCGAGGCTCGGATCTTCGACAAGTTCAACCATTGCATGACCCCCTTAGGCGCTTATCCGCCGAGATATTGTTTGGTGACCGCCTCGTTGCCGCGCAGTTTCTCGGCCGGCTCCGCGAGCGCGATTTTTCCGTCGCGCAATACGTAGCCGTAACTGGCGATCGACAGCGCGAGATGCACGTTCTGCTCGACCAGCAGAATGGTCGTTCCCGAGCGTGCGATCTCGCGGATGATTTCCCCGAGCTTGGCGACCAGGATCGGCGCCAGCCCCGCGGACGGTTCGTCCAGCAGCATCAGCCTGGGTCGGCCCATCAGGCCGCGGCCGAAAGCGACGAGCTGCTGCTGGCCGACGCTGAGCTGGTTGCCCTTGCGGCTCAGCCAGGTGCGCACGTCCGGAAAGCGCGAGAAGACGTTCTCGAAATCCTTGCGGATCTCTGACCGGTCGCGCCGGCAGAAGGCGCCGAGCCGCAGATTCTCCTGCACGGTCAGGGGCGCAAACAGACGCCGTCCCTGCGGCACCGTGACGATGCCCATCGGCACGATGGCCTGCGGCTTCAGCCCGCGGATCTCCTTGCCCATGAACTCGATCTGCCCGGCGTGCGCCGGCGCAACGCCCATGATCGATTTCAGTGTGGTCGATTTCCCGGACCCGTTGCCGCCAAGCAGCGTCACCACCTGGCCTTCCGGAACGTCGAAACTGACGCCACGCAGCACCTGCACGGCGCCATAGGATGTATGCAGGTCACGAATTCGGAGCATGGTCCATCGCTTTTCCCAGATAAGCCTCGATGACGCGGGGATCGTTGCGCACGACTTCCGGCGCGCCTTCCGAAATCTTCTCGCCGTGATCGAGCACGATGATCTGGTCGGAAAGCCCCATGACGAGGCGGATGACGTGCTCGATGAGCAGCACGCTGATGGTCTTGCGGTTGCGCAGCTCGTGGATGATCGCCGTGAGACGGTCCACCATCGGCGGACTCAGGCCCGCGGCCGGTTCGTCGAGCAGCACGATGTCGGGCTCGGACACGAGCGCGCGCGCCAGCTCCACCATGCGCTGCTGCCCGAACGACATGCGATTGGCGGGCCGGTCGGCGAGATGCGCCATCCCGGTATATTCAAGCGCCGCCATCGCGCGCTCGCGGATCATCCGCTCCTCGCGACCGACCCAGGGCCAGCGCACGATGCCGTCGAGCAGGCCGGCCTTCGCCTTGGAATGCAGGCCGAGCATCACGTTCTCGAGCGCCGTCATCTCGCCGAACACCTGCAAATCCTGGAAGGTCCGCGAGATGCCGTGTTCGACGATCTTGTAGGATTTGGTGGACGGCAATTCCTCACCATCCTTCATCACCCGCCCGCCGGCGAGCCGCACAAAGCCGGAAATGGCGTTGCACAGCGTCGTCTTTCCCGACCCGTTGGGACCGATCAGGCCATAGACTCGCCCGGACTCGAGCGATACCGAAACACCGGCCAGTGCCACGACTGCACCGAAGCGCACGTGGACATTCTCAACCGTTAGCGCTGGCATCGGGCACCTCGCGCTTGGAAAAGGGGACATTCTTTCTCAGATTGCCGAGCAGGACACCGAATGTGCGCGGCGCGAGGTCGGCAAGCCCGCCCGGCAGGAACATCATGAACAGGACGATCAGAAGCCCGTAGAGCAGGATGCGGAACTCGGCGACGACGCGCAGGAATTCCGGAATGCAGACGACGGTCGCGGCACCCGCAAGCGCCCCGCCCAGGCTGCCCAGGCCGCCGATCACGACCATGGTCAGGAATGCGATCGACTGAACGAGGACGAATGAATCCGGGCTCACATAGGAGAAGAAGTAGGCGAACAGCGAGCCGCTGATGCCGGCGCAGGCCGCGCCGACGGCGAACGCCAGCGTGCGATAGCGCCTGACATTGACGCCCATCGCGAGCGCCGCCAGCTCGTTCTCGCGCGCGGCGATCAGCCCGCGTCCGTAACGCGACTTCACGAGCCGCATCAGACTGACATAGACGATGACCAGAATGCCGAGTGCGAGATAATAGAATTGCTGGTCGCTGGCGAACTCATAGCCGAAGATGCGCGGCTTCGGGATGCCGGAAATGCCCGACATGCCGTTGGTCACCTCTTTCCAGTTCACGAAGATGAGGTGGCATATCTCGCCGAAGCCGAGTGTGGCGATCGCGCAATAATGCGTCGGCAGGCGCAGCATCGGCCCGAAGATCAGGCCGGTGACGCCGGCGACCACCGCCGCGATGACAAGCGGGACCGGGAACGGCAGCCCGAACGAGGTCGAGGCGATCGCCGACGCATAGGCCCCGATCCCGAGGAACGCCGCGAAGCCGACAATGATCGCGCCGGCGAAGCCGATGACGAGTTGCAGGCCGACCGCGGCGACGCCGTAGATGAGCATGAGCGAGAAGACGTTCGCCGTGTAGTCGTCGATGAAGAACGGAATCGCCATCGCCGCGACAAGCACGAGCGCGATGCCGGCGAGATTGAAGGCACCGGCACGCTCCGGGCTGATGCCGAGCGCTTGCCGGAAGGTGATGCGCACATGTTGGGGCGGCATGCCGCCGCCGGCAGGCATGCGCGGGATGGCCACGAGCATGAGCACGATGATGGTCGCGCCGTACGCAATGGCGTTCTTGTACGAGGAGGAGATGTGCCCGGCGGCGACGGCTTCGAGCACGCCGAGCACCGGGCCGCCGACCATCGTCCCCAGAATCTGGAACTGGCCGAGCGCCGCGGCGGCGAAGGCCTTCGGCCCCTGCAGCCACAATTCCTGGCCGACAAGGAATAGCGGCGCGATCAGCACGCCGGCCGCGCCCGCAAGCGCGGAACTGATCCCGAACGTCAGCGTCACGATCTTGTCGAAGCCGATCCCCATCAGCTCGGCGGTCGCGCTGTCGTAGGCCGCCGCGCGCCATGCGGTGCCAATCAAGGTGCGCTGGAAGAACATGTGCAGCGCGAACATGGCGACGGCCGCCAGCGCAATAATCATCAAGTGCTGGCTGGAGAACGGCAGGCCGGCAACGAGAATGTGCCCGTCGCCGGCCGAGCCGTCCGGATAGCGCAGCGGGGCCGCGCCCCAGATCATCTGCGCGAGGATGCGCAGGCAGATTCCGATTCCGACCGTCGCGATGATCAGGTTCAGGAGCGGAGAGCGGTTATGGCGGATGATGCGCAGCGTGGCGATCTCGATCACCACGCCGAGCAATCCGGTCAAGGCCGCAGTGACGACAAACACCGCGACATAGGGCAGCGGGGTGACAGTGAGCAGCGTAAAGCCGATATACGCGCCCGCCATCACCAGTTCGCCTTGCGCGAAATTGACCAGCTCGGTGGCACGCAACATCATTGTGAAGCCGAGTGCGATCAGGGCGTAGATGAACCCGAGCGCCAGGCCACCGACAATCTGCTGCGCAACAATTTCAAGCGTCATTCATCGCTCCAAGCCGGTCAATTTCGACGTTGCTGATCCGGTCAGCGGTTCAGCAATTTGTATTTGGGCGGATTCGACCCGGCGACCTGGCCGATCACCGGAGGCCACGAGCCGTCGCCCGTCTTGTCGAAGTAGATCTTTCCGAGAATGCCCGGATAGCTCTTCTCCGGCGACGACAGGCCGCGCGTATAGGCGCCGATCTTCTTGGCGTCGGGGTTGCCGCCATTGGCCTTGGTGGCCTCGTAGATGATGCTGACGGCGTCATAGAACTGCCCGGCCCACGGATCGGGCGTCTCCTTGAAGCGCTCGCGATACGCCTTCACGAAACCGCCGATCGAGGAGTCGTCGTCCGTCGGCAGGAAGACGGTCGCCAGGATGGCGCCTTCGATGTCCTTGCCGGCCAGCTCGACGAATTTCGGATTGCCGAGGATCGTGTCGCCGCCGAGAAGCTGGACGTTCATGCCGAGCTCGCGGACCTGGCGCGCGATGATCGCCTGCTCCTGGAAGCCGGTCGCGAAAATCAGCGCGTCAGGATTGGCCGCCTTGATGCGGCCGAGCTGACCCGAGAAATCCTTGTCGCCGCGCGAATATTCTTCCTTCGCCACCGGCTGCAGACCAAGCTCCTTCAGCGCGGTCTCGCTCGTGGCGGCAAACGACTTTCCGACTTCCTCGCTCGAGGACAGGATCGCGATCCGCTTGCGGCCGAGCGTCTTGACCGCATAGCCGATCGTCTCGCGGTTCAGCTTGCCGGTCTGCAGACCGACGCGGAAGATCCACTCCGAGCCCTGCTGGGTGATCGGCGTGGCCACGCTCGTCGTGTATTGCGGGATTTCGGCCTGCTTGGTGATCGGCACGATCGCCAGCGTGCAGGTCGACTGCCAAGCGCCGAGCAGTGCGTGAATCTGGTCGCGCGAAATGAGCTTGCGCGCGGCCGCGACCGAGCGGTCGCACTTGGATTCATCGTCCTCTGCTATGATCTCAATCTTGATGTCTTTTTGCTGAGCATTGATCTGCTCGGCGCGAAGCTGCGCGCCGCGGAGCTGGAACTGACCCGCATAGGCGAGGTCACCGGTCAGCGGACCGAGCACGCCGATCTTGATCACTTTCTGGGCATAGGCCGGCGATGCGGACAGCATCAGGGCCACGACCAGCGCCTTGCATGGCACGATGACGCGCCACACGGTACTTTCCGGTTTCGACTGCAGAGTTGTTTTCGACATGGGACTCCCCTCTTGCCATTTGCATTGGGAATATTTCGAGCACAGGTTAGCAGTGAGGTCCGGAATTACTCACACCGATTGCTTATGCCATCCATGCCAGTGTGGCCTCGCTGTGCGCGTGTGCGCTTCATGCACGTTTCCTGCGTGAAACCGGACGAAGAACGTGACCGCGCAACAGCGAATACCGACACGATAGAGCCCTGCTCTCACGGCTCAGCGCACAAGGCATTTCCGCTTCTTGGATGCGCCGATAACCGCGACGGCCTCGACTTCCAGCACCATGGAATCCTGCGCGAGGCCCGCCACCGCGATCGTCATCGCCGGATAGGGGCCCTTGAAGAACTTCGCATACTCCTCGCAGAAGATCGGGATCATGCTGTCTTCGGTGATGCTGACATTGGTCTTGACGATGTCGTCCATCGAGGCGCCGAGCGCCTCCATGGTGAGCACGTGGTTCTCCATCGTCTTGATGGTCTGCGCCCTGATGTCGCCCCAGCCGATCATCAGACCGTTTTCTTCGTAAGGGATCTGGCCGCAGATATAGACAACGTCGTCGACACGGACCGCGTGCGAGTGCGGCGCCATCGCGCCCGGCAGGCCCGGAACATAGATCGTGTCGGAGCGCTTCTTCACCGACAGATGTCCGATGCCGGTAACGACCGACTCGATCGTGACCTTCTCCTTGCCTTTCGCGGCGACCACCTCGAATTCGAGCAGCGTCGCTTCATTCGACAATCGCCCCTGGATGGTGGCGCGCGCTGGGAAAGGCTCGCGGAAATATTTGATGTAGATTTCGTTGTAGCGCATGAACCCGTACCAGGACGGCACGGTACAGTTCACCTTGATGACGTCGCTGTAGTCCATGCCGGCGGCCTTCAGGCATTCGCCGAGATTGTCGAGCGCCTGTTCGACCTGGCCGCGGATGTCGCCGCGCGCAACCAGCTTGCCGTGAGCATCAATCGAAGGATGTCCGTTCGAGAAGAAGAAGCCGCCGGCGCTCGCTCCGCCGGGAGCCGCCGGACCGACCGGCGCGACCGGGCGCGCCGGCACGACGGAGACCGCCTTCTCGGTGAGCGAGGCGGTCGCCTCGATCTGCATGCCGATATCGGTGAGCGGCATGATGCTGCCGATGCACGAGCGCGCGGGCTGCGCCGGTCCCCAGCTCTTCTGCAGGACGGCCTCGAGACGCGGCTTGTTGCGCAGGTCGGCGAGATAGCTCTTGGTCTTCGTCACGTGGCTGCGATCGACCTTGAACGCGGAGAGCGCCGTGTCGAGATTTACCAGACATTGCGCCGCCTGCGCCTCGACATCGATGCGGCCGACCGTCTTGCCGGCGATCGCGCTCGCGTTGTCGAGCGGCGGCATGGCCGACGTGAAAAGCCAGTTGCCCGCCTGCACCGCGTGGCTCATCGGCCAATCGCTCTTGGGCAAATTCTGGGTCTGTATCGTCTCGACGGACATTTATTCTCTCCTGACGGGCCCGTTGGGGCGTGATCACACTCGGCAAGCGGTGCCAGCGGCCCGGACAATAGCGGCACCGATTTAGCCGCATCAAAGATCGAATTGAGATATGATCAATAACTTGATGATCTGAAAAGCGCGCAAACGCACGATTGTCATGCTCCTGGAGTATGACGTCGATGACCATTCGGTTTTTGCGGTGCGCAAGCGCGAATTCTAGTTTAGGTCCGACCTAGAAAAACAGGATTGGACCTCATGACGAGCACAGCACAATCGCAGCCCGCTTCTCGCAATTACCGCGATATTCTCGTGAAAGTCGAAGACGGCGCGATGTGGGTTACGATCAACCGGCCGCGCTACCGCAACGCCTTCCGCGAGCAGACACTCGACGAAATGATCGACGCGTTCCGCTCGACGCGCGAAGACCCTTCGATTGCGTGCGCGATCGTGACCGGCGCCGGCAACGAGGCGTTTTCCGCAGGCGGCGACTTCCACGCCATGATGCGGCTCAACCGCACCAACGGCCATATGTGGAACGATCGCATGCTCGGCCTTGCGATGGCAATCCGCGGCCTGCCGATCCCGGTCATCGCCATGGTAAACGGCTGGTGCATGGGCGGTGGCAACGAGCTCGCGCTGTGGTGCGACCTCGTCATTGCGAGCGAGGACGCCGTCTTCGGGCAGACCGGCGCGAAGGTCGGTGCCTGCCCGACCGTCGGCGCCACGCAGTACCTGCCTCGCATCCTCGGCGAGCGCCTGGCGCGCGAAATGATTTTCCTGGCGCGGCGATTTAACGCACAGGAAGCGCTTCAATACGGCCTGATCAACCGCGTCGTGCCGAAGGCGACCCTGCTCGCGGCGACGAAGGAATGGGTCGAGACGATCAAGGGGCATAGCCCACAGACGCTGCGCTACACGAAAAAGTCGCTCAACCACGAGTCCGACGAGCTTTACGCTTCCTGGCAGCATGGCATGGAGCTGCTGTCGGTGGTCTGGGGTTCCGACGAATCGCTCGAGGGAATGCAGGCATTCCTCAACGGGCGCAAACCCGACTTCACGAAATTCCGCGACCGCAACAAAAATGAGCTCGACCGCTATCTGACCGGTCTTGCCAACGACGAGAACCAGGCGCCAGGCGCCGGCCGCAAGGCCTGACCGCGCCGATGTCCAAGATCGGTCCGCTTTCCGAAATCGTCCGCGGCGCGGTTCGCAGCGGCGACACCGTTTTCGTCGGCGGTTTCGGACAGGCGGTTCCATTCGCGATCGGCTTCGAAATCATCCGGCAGCGGATCGGCGATCTCGTCCTGTGCCGGACCGGCGCGGACATCCTGGTCGACATGCTCATTGCCGCCGGCTGCGCGCGGCGCGTCGTCATCGGCTGGATCGGCAATCCGGGACTTGGCCTTGCGCACGCCTTCAATCGCGCCGTCGCCGCGGGCAGGCTCGAATTCGAGGAGACGAGCAATTTCGGATTGCTGCTGCGGCTGCTGGCCGCGCGCCTCGGCGTCCCTTATTTGCCCACGCGCAGCCTGCTTGGCGGCGACATGCCGCAGCATCTGCCGACGCTCAAGCAGGTGAAGTGCCCGTTCACCGGCGAAACGCTGGCGGCGGTGTCAGCGCTCACGCCCGATGTCGCGATCCTTCACGCCCAGCGCTCGGACGAGCACGGCAACATCCAGGCCTGGGGCATCCTCGGCGATACGGTTGAAGGCGTGCTGGCATCGAAGTGCGTGATCGCAACCGTCGAGGAAATCGTTTCGTCCAAGGAAATCGCCAGGCAGCCCGACCGCACCATCGTGCCCGGCCACCGTGTCGATGCCGTCGCGCTCGTTCCGTTTGGCGCCTATCCCTCCTACTGCCAGGATTATTATGGCCGCGACGACGACTTCTATCGCCGTTACGACGCGATCGCGCGAAAGGAAGAAAGCCTCACCGCCTGGCTCGCCGAGAATGTCCATGCCCTGCCCGACTGGACAAAATATCTGGCTCATGTCGGCCCCGCGCGGCTTGAGGACATGATCGACGCCGCCGGCCCCGATGCACGCGCACATCAGGTGATGCGGTCATGACCCTGTCGGCCGATCAGCGGATGGCGGTCAATGCCGGCCGCATGCTCACGCGCTTCAAGACCTGCTTCGTCGGGATCGGCGCACCCTCGCTCGCGGCCGCGCTCGCGCAGCGGCTGCTATCGCCCTCGATCGCGCTCATCTATGAATCCGGCGCCATCGGCGCACGCCCGGACAGGATGCCGCTGTCCACGGGAAGCCCCTGCGTCGCGGACGGGGCGAGCGTTATCGGCTCGATGCTCGACGTGTTCGGCGAGCTGCAGGCCGGCCGCATCGAGGTCGGCCTTCTCGCCGGCGCGCAGGTCGATTGCCACGGCAACCTGAACAGCACCGTGATCGGCGATTATGCGCATCCGCGGCTACGGCTCCCGGGCAGCGGCGGAGCGCTCGATATCGCCCTGCTCGCCAACGAAATCCTGATCCTGATGCCGCACGAGCCGCGCCGCTTCGTCAGCCGCGTCGATTTCATCACGAGCCCGGGGCACGGTGGCGTGGACCGTGCGGCGCTCAAGCTCGGCCGCGGGCCGACGGCAATCGTGACGGAAAAGGCGCGCTTCGACTTCGTGTCCGGCACGGCCGTGCTCGCCGCGGTTTTCGAGGACGTCACGCCGGACGAAGCCCTGGACGGCTTTCCGCCCGAGTTCGGCCGCGCCGACCACATCGAAACCATCCCACTGCCGACGCGCGAGGAAACCGACATCCTCAAAGCCATCCCGCCGGCCTGATCCCGCGGCGGGTCGAAGCGAAAGGAAAGCCCCGCGAGCGCAATTATCATGGCGCAGCGCGCGACGGCCGCCCCCGCAATATTGCTGCTGCGGCCGCGAACCTCGACAGTGATGGCGTGAGAATTTCCTGGTCCGTGGTGGGCGCACAAGGACTCGAACCTTGGACCCGCTGATTAAGAGTCAGCTGCTCTACCAACTGAGCTATGCGCCCACGCCACCAGACGATGCCGGATCGCCCCGTCCCGGGACACAGGATATGCGCGTGAGGGGAACGATCCGAGGGCGCACATCTAAGGCAGAAGGCCCGGGATTCCAAGGGCCTGACGGCAAAATTCCCCGGTCCCGACCCGCGCTCGTGCCGGGGCGCGGCCCTTCCGGCATGGCGGGCATCGCAGGCGGCGGAAACCGGCGCGGAAGACGTCGGCGCATCTCGGAATCATAATAATTATTGTTTATTTTCAATAGTTTAATTTCAAGCCGCCAGGTGGTTTTTTGACGCGCCGCAATTGCTGTTTGTCCGGTACGCCCCCGGTAATATCGGTTAGTATTTTAGCTATGCCCGGGCTTCTCCGTGTACGTCGGCCGGGTTCTGGGAAAAAACAAAACTTTAGGGAGTGATACAAAATGGCATTGATCACGCGAGGCCATCTGTTGACGGTATCTGCGGCCACTCTCGCGGCCGCCATCGCCGGCACAGCCTTGACGCCCGCCGATGCGCAGGAGCGCAAGTCAATCCGCTGGTCGACTTCGAGCGTCGATTCCTACGGCTACAAAGTGGCCGCGCAGATGGTCAAAATCGCCGAGGAAGCGCTTGGCGGCGAATACACCATCACCGTCAACCCGTATCCGTCGACGACCGGCGCCATGAAAGCGGCCATGGATGGTACCGGCGAAATCGGCTACACGGCCGACGTCGGCATGACCCAGCTTTACGAAAGCGACGGCGGCTTCAAGAACTACACGCCGGCCAAGGGCAAGCTGGTCCACACCTGGTACGCTTATCCGATGGAATCCTTCATGGCGGTACCCGCCGAAAAGGCTTCCGATTTCAAGTGCCTGAAGGATCTGAGCGGCAAGCCGACCTTCTTCACGCCCGCCGGCTTCATGAACTGGCTGAACTTCCAGCGCATGTACAAGGCGCTCGGCTACGACTTCAAGCATGTGCAGATCGACCCGAAGACCCAGGCCGACGCGCTCAAGGGCGGCACGATTGCGGGCTCGGTCGCCTATACGACCGCGGGCCGTTCGCTCGCGCCGTACTGGAAGGAGACCGAAGTACGCATGGACGTGCGCGTGGTCAATCCGTGCCCGGACGAAGTCGAAAAGCTGAAGGCCAAGGGCCTGTCGATCGCGACCGTCGATTCGAAAGTGTTTGCCAAGGACGTCGGCGTGAAGCAGATCCAGGGCGTGCCGATCCTGTTCGCCTATAACATGCGCGCTGATATGCCCGAAGACGTGGTCTACAAGCTGATCAGCGCCTTCTACAAGAACCGCGACGCGCTGGCGAAGGTCGAGCCGGGCTTCACGCCGATGGCGAAGGACTTCGTCGGCATGCAGACCGCCGGCATCCGCGCCAATCCGGACATTCCGGTGCATCCGGGCCTTGCCAAGTTCCTCAAAGAGCACAAGGCCTGGGACGACAAGTGGAAGATCGCGAAGGCGGGAAGCTGACCATCTGAAGACCTGAGCGGGGCGGGAGCAGGCCGACAAAGCCTGCTTCCGCCCTGTCTCGCAATCCGCCGGCTATCGGGCCGGCGGCACGCCGCCGGACGCAGGGGTCTTCGACGATACGCCGAAGAGAATACATTCTTGCATGGCCGAGGGGCACGGCCGCAAAACGGCACAACGAAAAGAACACTGGCACTGACAGGGGGAAAGTCATGACGGCCGGCCGACTCAAGAATCCATTCAGCCTGAACAACCTGATCCTTGTGTTTGCGCTGATTCAGTTCGTCTGGCTCGCCTGGTATTTCTACACGGGACGCGGCGGACCGCAGGAACTGGTCGCCCACGTGCTGCCGATCGCGCTGACGCTGCAGATATTCTTCATGTATCGGGAGGGCTATCTCTATAAGTGGCTGCCCCCGCGCGTGAACGACGCCATCATCATTGTCTATGTCGCGATCTGCGCATACGCCTTCTGGCATTTCTGGTGGGAATTCGAAGAGATCGCGATCTACCGGCAGGGCTCCTATACCCAGCAGGATTTCATCGTCGGCCTGCTGATGTTCCTTCTGGTCATGGAGCTGTCGCGGCTGGCACACCCGGTCCTGTTCTGGATCAACATCATTCTGGTCTTCTATACGCTGTGGGGCTACCTGAGCCCGCTCGACTTCTTCTGGCACCCCGGTACGTCGTTCTACCGGATCGTGACCTCAAGCACCGTCGAGCTGTCGACCGGCATCTACGGTATCTACGGTCAGCTTGCGCTGACCCTGATCGCCGCCTTCCTGCTGCTCGCCGCCACCGCCCGCGGCTTCGGTGCCCAGGCGGCGATGATCAACGTGATGCGCCGGCTCGCCGGACGCTCCCGCCAGAT
This sequence comes from Pseudorhodoplanes sp., assembly GCA_019187085.1. Taxonomy (GTDB): domain Bacteria; phylum Pseudomonadota; class Alphaproteobacteria; order Rhizobiales; family Xanthobacteraceae; genus Pseudorhodoplanes. Next base: position 179,126 of record JABARS010000006.1, read on the forward strand.
GGTCCCGCAGACCGCGGTGATGGGCTCGCTGTCGGTCGGCATGATCAGCGGCAGCGGATCGGCCAATGCGGTCGTCGTCGGCAGCATCACGATCCCCCTGATGAAGCGCTACGGCCTGCCGGGCACCGTCGCCGGTGCGGTCGAGACGGCCGCCTCGATGGGCGGCCTGATCATGCCGCCGATGATGGGCGTCGGCGCGTTCCTGATGTCGGAGTTTCTCGGCGTTCCCTATTGGGACGTCGTCATCCGCGGATTCTCGCTGGCGTTCGTCTATTACATGTCGCTTGCCTTCGCGGTCTATCTGATCTGCGCGCGCCTGCTTCCGCACGACACCATCGCGGCACCGAAAGTCCCGCTTTACGACCAGATCAAGACGTCGATCTTCTTCATCGCCGTCGCCTTCCTGATCGTGCTCATGGGCGTGTGGGGGATCGGCGAATTGCTGGCCGCCATCTACACCGCCGGATTCATGTTCGCGCTTCTGGCCGCGGCTTTCCTCTACTTCAAGCACGTTCTGCACGATCCGCTGGTCAAGGACGAGACGCTGCTCGGCAACATTGCGCTGAGCCTCGAAACCCATGCCGACATGACCTCCTATCTGACGCTGCTGCTGGCGACGCTTGGCATCATGATCGGGCTGTTCACCGTCACCGGCTTCATCAACCGGATGGGGGCGATGCTGCTCGATCTCGGCGCATGGAACATCATGGCGATGGTCTTCATGGCTTATATTTTCGGCTGGCTGGTCGGCGCCGGCCTGCCGCCGACCGCGACCTACATCATCGGCGCCGTGGTGATCGTGCAACCGCTCGTGTCACTCGGCGTCAATCCCTGGGTGGCGCATTTCTTCGTGTTCCTGCTGTCGGTCTGGGGCGAGTTGTCGCCGCCGACCTCGCTCACCGCCGCGGTCTCCGCGCGCATCGCGGACGCCTCCTTCATGATGACCATGTGGGAAGCGCTCAAGATATGCCTGCCGATCACGCTGATGACGTTCGCCATCTTCACCCGTTCGGAGATGATCATCACACCGGGCTGGCTCCAGATCACGAACACGATCGCGATGACGATAGGTACCTGTGGCATCGCTTATGCGATGTTCGGGCGTATCCACCCACAAACTGCCATCGATATCGTGGCACGCATCGGCATTGCGGCGATGTCCGCGTTCGTGCTGTTCTATCCGCAGGATATGGCCGCGCTCGCCGTCAGCCTACCGCTCCTGGTCGCAATCGTGTTCGGCCTGTGGCGCCACAGCATCATCGCACCGCGCGGCGCAAAAGCCATTGCCGTGCACGACGAAGCAGCCAATCCGGACGAACTGGCGACGCTCGTCAGCGAAGCCAAGCGCGAAGTCTGAAAAGCCAAAGCCAAGGGGGCCGCACCATGCGTGCGGCCCCCTTGTGCAAACGTCCACTTGCGGAATGGTTATTCGAAATGCTGGGCGACGCTGCCGAGGCCCATGGCGCGCGCGAGATGGATCGCGTCACGGCGCTGGCCATCGTCGAGCGTCTTGATCAGCGGCTGCGCCGCCGAGACCAACCGCTTGATCGAGGACGCGCTGAGCGCAAGCTCGGAGGCGCGCGCGCCGATGCGGCTCATGAAGCCCGCGCCGGCCTCTTCGGCATTCGCCTTGCGCCGCGCGATCTCGCGCAACGCCGCCTCGACACGCGGCCAATGACGCTCCTGCTCCGGAGTCAGGCGCAGCGTCGCCTTTGCGCGCGCGATCTTGGAATCGACCTCGTCGGAGGAATGCGTCTGCACGCCGTAGCGCGTCGGATGACGCGCGGCCGAAGTATCGGTGATGTCCTGGGCGAAAACGAAAGACGATCCCATGATCGTGAGTGCCATCGCACCCACGAACGCTGCCTTCCACATGCAGAGCTCCGGATGTTTTGTGTTGTGTTGCATTGCGGAATACATGACGGCACGGTGACAAACAACCCTACCGTGGTGAGAATCGCATAAAGGATAATCACTTAATTTTACAAAGGGTTGCGGGAAAAAAGGGGCATCGCCCGGACAAAAAGTAGGCGATTGTGCGACGGCGAAAAACGCCTGTATTTCAGGCCTTCGCGAGGCCCTGCCCATGCTCCCGCGCGGCCGCGTCGCGCGGAAGCTTTCATCACGCCGTCGGGGAACCAGGCGGGACGCACCGTGTGCGGGCATGGAACGAAATCGAAGGGACGTGAACGATGCTCCCGAAGCCGGGGAACATTTGGCACCGCAACGCGGAGAGTACCATAACATGATCCGTCCCGGCGGGGATGGATCATGCGGCGGGTCTGGGGTTGCGCTCCGCGCGACTTTACGCGGAGCGCCTTTGCCGTTGCCACGCCTTACTGCGCGGCGTGCTGGGCGTGCATGCGGGCGCCGCGCGCCATCAGCTTGTTCAGGGCGCCGAGATAGGCCTTGGCCGAAGCCACGAGCGTATCGGGATCGGCGCCGCGCGAGGTGACGGCGTGATCGCCCTGCGCGAGCCGCACCGAAACCTCGGCCTGCGCATCGGTGCCTTCGGTGACCGCGTGCACCTGATAAAGCTCCAGCACGGCCTCGTGCGGGATCAGCGCCTTGATACAATTGAAGGTCGCGTCCACGGGCCCGTTGCCGGTGGCCTGCACGGTCTTGTGCGTGCCGTCCATGTCGAGCGTGAGGGTCGCAGATTGCGGCCCCATCGTGCCCGCGATCACGGTCAGCGAGACGAGCTTGATGCGGTCCTGTGCGGTGGCGATTTCCTCGTCGACCAGCGCCTCGATGTCCTCGTCGTAGATGTGCTTCTTGCGGTCGGCCAGCGCCTTGAAGCGCACGAACGCGTCCTCGAGCTGGTTGCCGGAGAGCTTGTAGCCCAGATCTTCCAGCTTGTGCACGAAGGCATGACGGCCCGAATGCTTGCCCATGACCAGCGAGGTCTGCTTCACGCCCACCGATTCCGGGGTCATGATCTCGTAGGTCTGCGCGTTCTTGAGCATGCCGTCCTGGTGGATGCCGGATTCGTGTGCGAACGCGTTACGCCCGACGATCGCCTTGTTGTACTGCACCGGGAACGAGGTCGCCGCCGACACGAGCTTGGAGGCGCGCGTCAGCATGGTCGCCTCGACGCCGGTCCAGAACGGCAGCACGTCGTTGCGGGTCTTGATCGCCATCACGATCTCTTCCAGCGCCGCATTGCCGGCGCGCTCGCCGATGCCGTTGATCGTGCATTCGATCTGGCGCACGCCGGCCTTCGCCGCCGCCAGCGAATTGGCCACCGCCATGCCGAGATCGTCGTGGCAATGCGCGGAGAAGACCGCCTTGTCGGCATTCGGGACCTTTTCGCGCAGCATTTTGAACAGCGCGTAATATTCCTCCGGCACCGTATAGCCGACGGTGTCGGGAATATTGATGGTGGTGGCGCCCGCCTTGATCGCGGCCTCGACACAGCGGCAGAGGAAATCGTGCTCGGTGCGCGTGCCGTCCTCCGCCGACCATTCCACGTCGTCGGTATAGCTGCGCGCGCGCGTCACCTGCGCGATCACCATTTCATAGACTTCGTGCGGCTCCTTCTGGAGCTTGTATTTCATATGCACCGGCGAGGTGGACAGGAACGTATGGATGCGCTTGCGGGCGGCCGGCTTGATCGCCTCGGCGCAGCGGTCGATGTCCTTGGGTGCGGCACGCGACAGGCCACAGATAACGGAGTTCCTGGCGCGTTTGGCGATCTCGTGCACAGCGGCAAAGTCGCCTTCCGAGGCGATCGGAAAACCGGCCTCGATCACGTCGACGCCCATCTGGTCGAGCAGCTCGGCCACTTCGAGCTTCTCGTCATGGGTCATGGTGGCGCCGGGGCATTGCTCGCCGTCGCGCAAGGTGGTGTCAAAGATGACGACGCGATCCTTCTCGGACTGGTTCTGCGCGGTCATTGGAAAATTCCTTCTTCTCGCATGCGCCTCGGTGGGCGCTCATCGGGGTTTGCTTGTAACCGCCCCCTGAGTGCCCAGGCGCCAATGCCCGGCCGGCCCTCAGGGGCAGGTAAGAAGAAGCAGACCGCCAATAATGAGGCAGGCACCGGAAGCGGCGGGAGCCGTCCGGGTCATCGGGCGCAGAGCGAAGCGCTGTGACATTGCCAGATCCTCAGTACCGGCCCTCAGGGTCGCCAATCTTGGTAAATCGGGCGTTAACCCGGGCCGGGATGGCTCTCTTTTAGCGGATCATCCTGCCCGCGGGCAAGTAGGCGCCGGGCGGCCTGTCGAGGCCCCGGCCGCGGCTCAATCCCGCGACTTGGCGCGGCGGGCTCCGGCCTCCGCCCTGCCCTCCGCTTCCAGGGCGGACGCCACCTTCTTCAGTTCGGCCGGGGAATGCTCGCCCGCGAGGGGGAATTTCAGATCGAGCCGTTCCATGGCTTCGACCAAAGCGAGCGAAACGAGGAGCCGCGCGAACCATTTGTGGTCCGCCGGCACCACGATCCAGGGCGCTTCCGGGATCGAGGTCTGGCGGATCATGTCCTGGTAGGCGGCCATGTATTTATTCCAGAGCCCGCGCTCGGCGACGTCGCCCATGGCGAATTTCCAGCGCTTATCGGGATCGTCGAGGCGGTCGAGGAAGCGCCGACGCTGCTCCTCCTTGGAGATGCGCAGATGAAACTTGAGCACCACCGTGCCGTTGCGCACGAGGTGGCGCTCGAAGGCGCAGATGTCCTCGAACCGTTCCTTCCAGATGTTGCGGGTGACCAGCGGCGGCGGCAGCTTCTGCTTCGCCAGGATTTCCGGGTGCACGCGCACGACCAGGCATTCCTCGTAGTGGGAACGGTTGAAAATGCCGATGCGGCCGCGCTCCGGCAGCCGGCGCGCCACGCGCCAGAGATAATTGTGGTCGAGCTCCTCGGCATTCGGCGCCTTGAAGGAATGGACGTCGCACCCGAGCGGATTGACGCCGTAGAGCACGTGCTCGACGATGCCGTCCTTGCCGGCCGCGTCCATCCCCTGCAGGATCATCAGCACCGACCACTTGTCCTGTGCGTAAAGCTTTTCCTGCAGCGTCGCGAGGCGGCGGCCATGGTCGGCGACGACCTTCCTCGCCTCGTCCTTGCCGATGCCGAGCCCGCCGGTATCGGCCGGATCGAAATCCGCGAGCCGGAAATTTGCCGGACGTGCGATCCGGTAACGCCCGACGAGCTTGCCAAGCTTCTTGTCCAGACTCATGGCGATCCTCCGCGGCAAGGCGCTTATCGTGCCCGCCATTCGTGCTGCAAAAAGGCCTGCACGAAGTCTGGCATGTCTGGAACGAGATCGGCCAGCCCGCGCGCAATATAGATGTCGGAAAGCTCCGGATGCGCCTGCTGCGCCAGCGTCGCGCAGATGCGCGCGCGCAGGACATCGGCCGACTCTGCCGCCCGCATGCGCTTGAGCAGGGCGACGCGACCTTCGGCCTCGATCATGCTCCAGCCGGGCGCGATCGCAAGCTCGTCGGGCGAAACGCCGGTCTCCTCGGCGACCTCCCGGCGCACGCTGCCTTCGAGGTCGACGGTGTCGCCGCGCACGTCATCGGGGTCGGGCGTACCGCCCGGAAAATAGACATTGCCGGCATTGGCCGTCCCCGCCCCCATGACGCCGAGCAGAAAGGCATCGTCGGCCCCCTGCAGCGCGCCGAGCGCAAAGCAGTTCTTCACCGCGCGGTCCGGGAAGCCCCAGTCGCGCCAAGCGATAAAGCTCGCAAAGTCCGTCTGCAGATAGGCGCCATGCAGGGTGCGCTCCGCGATCCGGTATTGGTAGAGCAGCAGAACAGGGCCGTTCCACAGACCGGGCTTCTCGCGCCTAAGCGACGCGAAATATGCCGCGATCTCCCTGCGGTTGCGTTCCGCGAACGGCCATGGCCGCGGCGCCAGACGAAGCGACAGACGGTCGATCGGAACTACCGGTAAAGTGTCGGTCACGCGTCGATCATACCTTCCGTCACCGTGACGGCCACGCCACCGATCGCAACCGAGGCGAGCCGGCCGCCGCCGACCGTGAAGCCGACCTCGATCCGGCTCGGCCGTCCCATGTCGATGCCCTGCGCGATGGCGATCCGGTGCTCGCCGTCCGAATAGGCGCCCGACCCGTGCAGCAGCCCGGCGAACGCGGCAGCCGCCGAGCCGGTCGCCGGGTCCTCGGGGATTCCCATCGCCGGCGCGAACATGCGAGCGCAAAAATCGGCACTGTCGGCGGACACCCCGCGGCAGAACACGAAGACCTTGCCCGGGCCGCCGATGCCGAAAACGGATTCAAAGTGCGCGGGATCGGGCCGACAGCGGGCCACGGCATCGCGCGTGCGCATCGGCACGAAGCAGAAAGGCAACCCGGCCGACCAGCGCGCGGCCGCAAGGCCCTCGATACCGATATCGGCCGCGCTCACGCTGAGCGCCCCTGCAAGCTCGGTCGCGGCCGGCAGGTCGCCGAGGCGTTGCGGCAGACCGGGGACGGCGAAACAGGCCCGCCCGCGTCCGGCATCGAGCGGCTCGAAACGGCAAGCCACCGCGCCGACGCCCTCCTCGAGCGTGAATTCACGCGCAGCGCGGGCGCCGTCCAACTGCGCCAGCAGCACCGCGGCCCCGACCGTCGGATGGCCGGCGAACGGCAGCTCGGCCGCCGGCGTGAAGATTCTCAGGCGCGCGCGGTGCGCCGGCTCCTGCGGCGGCAGCACGAACACCGTCTCGGGATGATTGAACTCGCGCGCGACCGCCTGCATCAGCGGGGTTGCGAGACCCTCGGCGTCGACCACCACCGCCAGCGGATTGCCGGCGAACCGCGTCTCGGTGAAGACGTCCAGCGTGAAGAAGCGGCGGCGCACGGCGTTCACACCTCCTGGGGCGCAAAAATCCAGCCGGGATTGACGATCTCGTCCTGCGCCGCAATCAGCGCGATCTCGCGCGATCCCTGCTCCACCGTGCGCCTGAGAATCCCGAACACGGAAGAGGCCGACATCGAAAGCGCCCGCGCCAGCGGCGCGCCTTTGACAATGTGCGCAAAGAACAGGGCCGCGATGACGTCGCCCGCGCCGTTGGCGACGATCGGCAGTTTCGGCGTGCGCATGCGATAGCGGCCCTCGGGGCCGACGGCGAGAAGATCGATGCTGTCTGCGGGCGTATCGTCGAGATGCAACGAAGTGACGAGCACGACCGACGGCCCGCGCCCGCGCAGCGCCTCGACCGCCGCGACTGCGTCCGCCAAAGTGCGCGAGGACCGTCCGCTCAGGAAATCCAGCTCGAAGTGGTTCGGCGTGATCACGTCGGCTGCGGCGACGGCGCGGTCGCGCAGGAATTCGGGAATGCCCGGACGCACGAATATACCCTGCTCAACGTCGCCGATGACCGGATCGCAGCAATAGCGCATCGCCGGATTGGCGCGGCGCACGCGCAGCACCGCGTCGAGAATAGCCTCCCCGATCTCGGCCGAGCCCATATAGCCGGACAGGACGCCGTCGCACATGCGCAGCGCGCCACGCTCGGCGATGCCGGCGACCAGATCGCGGATGACGGCTGCATCGAACACGATCCCCTTCCAGGAGCCATAACCGGTGTGGTTGGAGTATTGCACGGTATGGACCGGCCAGACCTCGATCCCAAGCCGCTGGAGCGGAAAGGTCGCCGCGGCATTGCCGACATGGCCATAGGCGACGTGCGACTGGATGGAGAGGAGATTCATGGGCCCAAAATACACAATGCCCCCTCCCTTGCGGGAGAGGGCACCGGCACGATTTTTATTGATCGGTCAGTTCGTCTTGGCGTTGGCCTGATCGACGAACTTGTTGGTGTAGGTCTTGGAAAGGTCGATATTGGCCTTGGCCACCGCCTCCGAGGACTGGCTGAAGACCGCAAGCACGGCCTGCGCGCCCTTGGGGTCCATCTTGCCGGTCTGCGAATACATCGGGATCGTATTCTTGAGCGCGGCGAGATAAAGCGCCTTGTCCGCGCCGACGATCGCCTCCGGCATTTTCGCCATGATCTCCTCGGGCGTGTGCGAGTGGATCCATTTCAGCGTGTTGACGATGGCCGTCGCCATCCCCTGCGCGACCTTCGGGTTCTTCTCGATCCACTCGGCCCTGGTGTAGAGCGCGCCGCCCGGATACTCGCCGCCGAACACCTCGAGCGTGTCCTTCTGGGTGCGGGTGTCGGAGAGGATACGCAGGTCCTTGTTCTTGCCCTGCAGCAGCGTGACGGCGGGGTCGAGCATGACGGCCGCCTCGATCGTGCCCTGCTCCATCGCGGCGACCGCGGTCGCACCGAGGCCGATGCCGATCACGCCGACGGAGGCCGGATCGACGCCGTTCTTCTTCAGGATGTATTTGAGGAAGTAGTCGGTGGAGGAGCCCGGCGCGCTGACGCCGACCTTCATGTTGGCGAGGTCCTTGACCGATTTGATCTTGTCGGTGTGCTTGGGCGAGACGACGAGCGTCAGCCCGGGATAGCGGTCATAGACCACGAACGCCTGCAGGTTCTGGCCCTTGGCGGCGAGATTGACGCAATGGTCGAAATAGCCCGACACCACGTCGGCCGAGCCGCCGAGCACGGCGGTCAGCGCCTGCGAGCCGCCCTTGAAGTCGACCATCTCGACATTGACGCCGGCCTTCTCGAACTCGCCGAGCTCCTTGGCGAGGACGGTCGGCAGATAGCACAGGCACGCCGCGCCGCCGATCGCGATTGTGACCTTGCTCTGGGCGACGGCAAGACCCGTCATCAGCAGCAGCGCCGCGCACGCCGAGGTGAGCCGTCGTACGAGCCTTCCAATCATCGTTTCCTCCCTGTTTTTGGTCCGGCATCCGCCGGCTTTGGTCGCCAACGATAATTCAAGCGGAGCAAGCCGCAAGGGCCATCACGTACGTGTGTCCGCCGCCGCCGGCCGCCAGACCAGAAGGCGTCGCTCCACGAGCGTGACGAGGCCATCGATCACGATCACAAAGGCCGCGAGCACAAACATGCCGGCAAAAACACCTGCGATATCGAAGGTCATCTCGGCCTGCAGGATGATGTAGCCGAGGCCGGCGGCGGAACCCAGATATTCGCCCACCACCGCGCCCACCACCGCAAAGCCGACGGAGGTATGCAGGGACGAGAACATCCAGGACAGCGCGGACGGCCAATAGACGTGCCGCATCAACTGACGCTCGTTCATGCCCAGCATGCGCGCATTGGCGAGTACCGTCGGGCTGACCTCCTTGACGCCCTGGTAGACGTTGAAGAACACGATGAAGAAGACGAGGGTCACGCCGAGCGCCACTTTCGACCAGATGCCGAGCCCGAACCAGAGCGTGAAGATCGGCGCCAGTACGATGCGCGGCAGCGCGTTGATCATCTTCACGTAAGGGTCGAACACGGCGGCGACGCGCGGCTGGCGCGCGAACCAGAAGCCGACAAGCACGCCGCCGACCGAGCCGATCACGAAGGCGAGCATCGCCTCGAGCAGCGTGATCCACAGATGGCGCCAGATGGTGCCCTCGGCGAACCACTTGACGATGCGCTCGATGACGTCGATGGGCGTCGAGAAGAAGAACGGCGGGAACAGCGGCTTGCCGTCGCTCACCGGTACCGTGGTCAGGACGTGCCACAGGGCGATGGCGACGACCGCGACCAGAAGCTGGATCAGAACGAGCGTGACGCGGCCCATCACCCGCCTCCCGTTTGCGCGTAACCCTTGACGACCTCGTCCTTGAGCGTCTGCCAGATTTCGCGGTGCAGGTCGTGAAAAGCGCGCTCGAGCTTGACCTCGGCAATGTCGCGCGGCCGCGGCAGCGGAACCCGCCAGTCGCCGATGATGCGCGCCGCCGGCCCCGCCGACATGATCACCACGCGATCGGAAAGCGCGATCGCCTCTTCGAGATCGTGGGTCACGAACAGGACTGCCTTGCGGTCGGCGCTCCATAAATCGAGCAGCAGGTTGCCCATGATCTGGCGGGTCTGGGCGTCGAGCGGGCCGAACGGCTCGTCCATGAGCAGGATTTTCGGGTCGCGGATCAGCACCTGGGCGAGGCCCACGCGCTTGCGCTGTCCGCCGGACAGCATGTGCGGATAGCGGCCGGCAAAGGCCGCAAGCCCGACGCGCGCGAGCCAGTCCTGCGCGCGCGCATGCGCCTCGCCTGCCGGAATGCCCGCGGTCTCAAGCCCGATCGAGATATTGTCGATCGCTGTCTTCCAGGGGAACAGCGCGTCGGCCTGGAACAGGTAGCCCGCCTGTCGGTTGAGGCCGAACAATTCACGCCCGAAGATCGCAGCCCGTCCCGACGACGGCGTCAGCAGACCGGCGGCTACATTTAGCAAGGTGGACTTGCCACAGCCGGTCGGCCCGACGATGGACACGAACTCGCCGTCCGCCACGGTCAGGGACGCATCCTCGACGGCGGTATAGGTCGTTCCCGCCGCGAGGCGGAACGCAATGGTCGCGCCCGACAACTCGACTGCGGCAGACCCTGCCGGCTGCGCCGCCCCGTTTGCGTCCATCCCCGTTCCGTCGATCGATTTTTTGGCAAAGATTGAGGTTGCGCGGCAGGTTAAGGTTGGCCGCCGTTCCAGACAACCGCCAATTCGTTTGCGCCGCGGAGACCGCAACGCCGCAGCGATATCGCGCGGCGTGGCGGCAGCCCGCCGGCGCTCAGAACCCCTTGAGCAGGCCGGCGTCGATCAAGAGGCGGTTGAAGCGCCGTGCCTCCGCGCCGTCCCGGCAGTCGTAGAACATACCCTCGCAGCGCTGCAGGATTTTCTTCTGTTCCAGGAACGAGCCATCGAGCGGCAGGCCCGCGGCCTCCAGCGCCACTAGCGGAAGATAGGCCGCGTCCAGCATTTCCATCGCCGACGAGAGATCCGCCGGACGATAATTGACGCCGTCTATCGCGTAATAGGTCGTGAAATAGCGCGGATCGCGCTGCATGATGTTTTGCGACACCTCCTCGAAGCTGCGGTCCGGCTCGATGACCTTCGAGGAGATGTAGGGCTGGTGGTCGCCGAAGCGCACGATCAAGAACGGCTCACCCGGGAAACGGCTTTTGAGCTTTGCGACGAAGTCGCGATAGTCCTGCGCGCTCATCATCTGGCGGCGGATATATTCGTCGAATTCCACGCCGTTGCCCGGCGCGCGCCAGTCCGGTGTCAGGTCGGCGCGATAGGGCTGGTCCCACGGGAAATGGTTGGCGACCGTATAGACGAACAGGAAGTGGGGGGTCTTGCGGTCGCCGCGCTCGAGAACCTTGAGCGCCTGGTCGTAATAGAAATGATCGGGCTCGACGTCGCCGGCGCGCATCTCGCCGGAATCGATCATGCGCTGCACGCCGGCCGAATGCTGGAACGCGCGCGCGCTGAGAAACGAACCCGGCGCCGGATAAAGACTGAAGGTCTTGTAACCGCAGCGGCGCAGCGTCTGCGGCAGGCCGCGCTCGACGCGACCGGCCGCGATGCGGGTGACATAGAAGCTGAGCTTGCCGAACGAGCGCGCCGACAGGCCGGTCAGCACGTTGTATTCGGTGTACCAGGTCGGCCCGCCGGTACCCTCGACCGAAAGCAGGCGGAGCTTGCCGTCAACCGACCGGAAATGACGGTCATAGCCGGCCGGCACCTTCATGTCGGGAACGCGGCTGACGTCGAAGCTCGACTCGTCGAGGATGAAAATGATGTTGGGCCGCTGGCCAACCGCACGGCAGGCCGTATCGGCGGTCTTGCGCAGGCTCTCGCCCGTGCCGGCATCGGCCTCGATCCAGCCGAGCGTGGTGAGCTGCGAGGCAGACAACACGCCCGAACGCACGAAGCTCGAAACGTGATTGTTTCCCTGGAACGGCTCCCATGGCTGCTCGGGCACCGACAGCGACAGCCCGCCGAGCACCGCAAAGCAGCCCGCCGCCCCGGCTGAGGCCACGCGGCGGCGCACGCGGAACGGATCGAGACGCCACAGCATGACCAGAAGCGGGATCGCCAGAACGGCGGCCGTCAGCGCCGTCATGCGCAGGCCGGGAAAGGTCTTGAACAGGAATCCAACCGTGTCCCAGTCGATGATCAGGACATCGAGGAAGGTCGCGGTCATCCAGGTGACGCCGAACTTGAACTGCGACACCAGAATGACGCCTGCCATGACCAGCAGCGACAGGAGCGCCGAAACCACCGGCCGGCGCAGCAGCGCGAGCCAGAACAGATTCAGAAGTGCCCAGGCCGACGCGCCGAGGACGATATGGAACGGACCGACTTCAGTAAGAAAGAGCCAGCCAAGACCCGCAAGATGCAACGCCGCGACCAGCGGCCACTGGACCCATGGCGAATGGATGCGGGTGAGAAGCGCGCCGGTGCGGGTTGCGGACGGAGGAACGCTGGAAATCGACATGACCGGCACGACCCCGCGTCCGGGTTGCTCGATCGTGTCGGGGACCGCGGGCTTCTGTCATCAAACTGTAATAATAGTGTCATGGCAAGCGGCGCGCGGCCGCACGCGGCAATTTGCCGGACGAAACGCGGCAGGCAGGCAAAAAACAAGCGGCGCGCCGAAGCGCGCCGCTGCCGTTGACGCTTACGGGTGCGCCGCAACAAGCGGCAGCCCGCACTCAGTTCCGGTTCTTGTCGACCAGAGCGCCCTTCCTGATCCAGGGCATCATAGCGCGCAGCTTCTCGCCGACCTGCTCGATCGGGTGCTGGGCGAGCTTGGCGCGCGTAGCCTTGAACGAGGTCTGGTTGACCTTGTTCTCCAGCATCCAATCGCGCGTGAACTTGCCGCCCTGGATGTCGGCCAGCACGCGGCGCATCTCCTTCTTGGTCTCTTCGGTGATGATGCGCGGACCGGTGACATACTCGCCGTACTCGGCGGTATTGGAAATGGAATAGTTCATGTTGGCGATGCCGCCCTCGTAGATCAGGTCCACGATCAGCTTCACCTCGTGCAGGCACTCGAAATAGGCCATTTCCGGCGCGTAGCCGGCCTCGACCAGCGTCTCGTAGCCGCCCTTGATCAGCTCGACGAGGCCGCCGCAGAGCACGACCTGCTCGCCGAACAGGTCGGTCTCGCATTCCTCGCGGAACGTGGTCTCGATGATGCCGGCGCGGCCGCCGCCGATCGCGGACGCATAGGACAGGCCGAGATCGTGCGCATTGCCCGAGGCGTCCTTGTGGATGGCGAGCAGGCACGGCACGCCGCCACCGCGCAGATATTCGGAGCGCACGGTGTGGCCGGGACCCTTCGGCGCGACCATCAGCACGTCGATGTCGGAACGCGGCTCGATCAGGTTGAAATGCACGTTCAGGCCGTGCGCGAACAGGAGTGCACTGCCGTTCTTCATGTTGGCCTGAAGGTGGTCGCGATAGATGTCGGCCTGAAGCTCGTCGGGCGTGAGCATCATCATCACGTCCGCCCACTTGGCGGCTTCGGCGACGTCCATGACCTTGAGATTCTCGCCCTCGGCCTTTTTCACGCCCGCGGACGTCTTGCGCAGCGCAACGGCGACATCCTTGACGCCGGAATCGCGCAGGTTGAGCGCATGGGCATGGCCCTGGCTGCCATAGCCGATGACGGCCACCTTCTTCCCCTTGATCAGGTTCAGGTCGGCGTCACGGTCGTAGTAAACACGCATGGTACGTTACCCCCGATGGGCGGATCGCCCGTTTGCTGATGGATGGGCCGGAACGGGTCCGGCGCTGCTTCTAGGATTGTTGGGCGCTGCCGACAAGCCCGCTTTCGGCAACCCCTCCAATTCCGGCGTTTCGGCATGGACGAACGCGTGGCCGCGCAGCGCCCGCAGGGCATTGAGAATGACGGCTACATCGATGACCTCCTGGAACAGCGCGCCCTGAACCGGCGTCAGATAGCCGAAGGCGGCCGCCATCATGCCCCCGACCGACAGCCCGATCCCGGCCACGACGCTCTCAAGGGCGATCCGGCGCGAGCGGCGCGCGATCGAAATGGCGGGCGCGATCCGGTCGATCTGATCGACCAGGAGCACGACATCGGCAGCCTCGGCAGAGGCGGCGGCGCCGCGCGCGCCCATCGCCAGACCGACATCGGCCGCGGCCAGCGCGGGTGCGTCGTTGACGCCGTCACCGACCATCATGACCGGACCGTTCTTGCGCTCCGACAGAACGACAAGGACCTTCTGGTCGGGCGACAGCTCGGCGCGGACCGCGTCGATATCGAGGCCGCTGGCGACTTTCGCCGCCACGTCCTGACGGTCGCCGGTCGCCAGCACGATGCGGTCGACGCCAAAGCGGCGCAGGCTGGCGAGCAGCATCGCCGCCTCCGTTCGCAATTCATCGGCCAGCACGATTTCGCCGACCGTCACGCCATCGCAGGCGACCGAAACCGTCACGACGCCGGGCGTGCTGTGCCGTCGCGGCTGTGCGGTGCGCGGTATGGCCTGCACTTTCGCAGCCACGAAGCGCCGTCCGCCGACCACGACGCGCCGGCCCTCGATCTCCCCTTCGATGCCCTCGCCCGGCGTCTCGGTGACATTGGTCGGCAGGGCAAGCGGAAAGCCGCGCCCGCGCGCATAGGCCACAAGCGTCTGCGCGACGACGTGTTTGGATGCCTGATCGAGCGAGCCGGCAAGGCGCAGGATCTCGTCGGCGGAAAGCCGGCCGGCAACGCGGACGGCCGTGACGCGCGCCTCGCCGGAGGTGAGCGTGCCGGTCTTGTCGATCACGAGCGCACGCACGCGCGCCATCATTTCGAGCGCTCCGCCGCTCTTGACCAGGATGCCGTGACGCGCCGCACGCGACAGGCCGGCGACGATGGCGACGGGTACCGCCAGAATCAGCGGACAGGGCGTGGCGACGACCAGCACGGCGACGGCGCGGATCGGATCACCGGTCAGGAACCAGGCGCCGCCGGCCATAACGATGGTCACGGCCAGGAAAACCAGAGCGAAACGGTCCGCGATCCGCACCATCGGCGCGCGCGAGCCCTGCGCCGCCTCGACCAGCCGCACGATGGCCGCATAGGTGCTTTCCGCCGCGCGCCGGGACACCGACAGGTCGAAGACTTCCCCGACATTGGTCACGCCGCTGAGGACGGCGTCGCCCGCCTGCATCTGCACCGGCAGCGCTTCGCCGGTCAGCGCCGACTGGTCGAGCACCGCGAGGCCGTTCGCGACCTGTCCGTCGACCGGCACGACGTCGCCACGACGAATAAGCAGCCGATCGCCGGGCACGATAGCGTCGATGGCAACCTCTTCGAGTCCGCCGTCGCGATAGCACATCGCGGTGCGCGGCACCCGCGAGAGCAAAGCCGACATTTCCCGCCGCGCCCGGCGTTCGGCGAAACTCTCCAGGTACTGGCCGCCGGCGTACATCAGGGCCACGATGGCGGCGGCCAGATGCTCGCCGAAGATCAGGGCCGCGCTCATCGAGAGCGCGGCGACGATATCGAGCCCGAACTTGCCCTCGCGCAGGCTGGTCCAGATTTCCGCGATCAGTACGATCAGCACCGGCACGGCGGACGCGGCCCAGAGCGGACCGGACCATTCGGCGGCCCCGAGCATGCGCGCCGCAAATCCCGCCGCAAGACCGGCAAGCGGCACGACGATCAGGACGGCACGGAGCGGAACGGCGGTCATGCCGGCAAACATAGCCCGCTGGGATGGCACATCAAACGACGGCATCGCGCCACGCCATGCGGACGCGCGGCGCATTCCGGCGCGCGCAAGCGCCGGTCACATCGCCTCCGCGCCTCGCCCGATCGCCACGACGCCGGTCCGCGAGACGTCGACGAGCCCGATGGGAAGCATCAACTCGACGAACTGGTCGATCTTGTCGCTCTTGCCGGTGATCTCGAACACGAAGCTCTCGGTCGTGGCGTCGATCACCCGCGCACGGAAGGCGTCCGCCAGGCGCAACGCCTCGACGCGGTGCTCGCCCTTGCCGCGCACCTTGACCAGCGCCAGCTCGCGCTCGATCGCCTTGCCGGTCACCGTCAGATCGACCACGCGATGCACCGGCACGAGGCGTTCGAGCTGATGCTTGATCTGCTCGATCACCATCGGCGTGCCGGTGGTGACGATCGTGATCAACGACAAATGCTTCTGATGTTCGGTCTCCGAGACCGTCAGCGAGTCGATATTGTAGCCGCGGCCGGAAAACAGGCCGATCACGCGCGCGAGCACGCCGGGTTCGTTGTCGACCAGCACGGTGAGCGTGTGCGACTCGGCGCGCTCATGCGTGGTGGCGGCGGGATAGTGGGTGGTGGTCGCGGTCGTGTTCACGGCAAATACCTTCCTGCACCGTACCGAATGTTTGCGTCATCCCGATGCGGTCCCGGATCGACGGCACGCCGCTTCGCGCCGCGCCGCGTCCGGGACAACGGGATCACACCATCATCTTGCCTTCTTCCGTGATCGCCTCGTCGAGATTCTCCGCGGCATCGCCGAGGATCATCTCATTGTGCGCGCGCCCCGAGGGGATCATCGGGAAGCAGTTTTCCTTCTGATCGACCACGCAATCGAACAGCACCGGCTTGTCGATCGAGATCATCTCCTTGATCGCCTCGTCGAGATCGCCGGGCTTCCGGCAGCGGATGCCGTGCGCATGCATGGCGTCGGCGAGCTTGACGAAATCCGGCAGCGCTTCCGAATAGCTTTCCGAATAGCGGTTGCCGTGCAGCAATTCCTGCCACTGGCGCACCATCCCCATATACTGGTTGTTGAGGATGAAAATCTTGATCGGCAGCCGGTATTGCACGGCGGTCGAAAGCTCCTGCATGGTCATCTGCACCGAAGCCTCGCCTGCGATATCGATCACGAGCGATTTCGGGTGCGCCATCTGCACGCCGACCGCCGCCGGCAAACCGTAGCCCATGGTGCCGAGGCCGCCGGAGGTCATCCAGCGGTTGGGCTCCTGGAAATGAAAGAACTGCGCCGCCCACATCTGGTGCTGGCCAACCTCGGTCGTGATGTAGACGTCCTTGTCCCTGGTCGCCTCGTAGAGTCGCTGGATCGCGTATTGCGGTTTGATGATCTCGCTCGAATTGCGGTAATTGAGCGACTTGCGCGCGCGCCACTTGTCGATCTGCGCCCACCAGTCTTTCAGCGCTTTCTGGTCGGTCTTGACGCCGGCCGCGCGCCACAGCCGCGTCAGGTCCTCGATCACGTGGCCGCAATCGCCGACGATGCCGACATCGACCTTGACGTTCTTGTTGATCGACGAGGGGTCGATGTCGATATGGATCTTGCGCGAACCCGGCGAGAAGGCGTCGAGGCGACCGGTAATGCGGTCGTCGAAGCGCGCGCCGATGCAGATCATCACGTCGCAATCGTGCATGGCCATGTTGGCTTCGTAGGTGCCGTGCATGCCCAGCATGCCGAGCCATTGCGGATTGGCAGCCGGGAAGGCGCCGAGCCCCATCAGCGTGGAGGTGATCGGAAAGCCGGTCAGCTTGACGAGCTCGCGCAGCAGGTGGCTCGCCTCGGTGCCTGAATTGATGACGCCGCCGCCGGTATAAAAGATCGGGCGTTTGGCGCGGCTCATCAGCTCAAGCGCGGCCTTCACCTTTTCGATGTCGGCCTTCAGCCTGGGCGTGTAGGTCTTGTGCTTGATGTTCTGGGGACCGACATAGGTTCCCTTCGCGAACTGGATGTCCTTGGGGATGTCGACTACGACCGGACCGGGCCGGCCGTTGGCGGCGACGAAGAACGCCTCGTGCAGCACGCGCGGCAAATCCTCGATGCGCTTCACCAGATAATTGTGCTTGGTGCACGGGCGCGTGATGCCGACCGTGTCGCATTCCTGGAAGGCGTCGTTGCCGATCAGGTGGGTCGGCACCTGGCCGGTGATGCACACGAGCGGGATCGAATCCATCAGCGCGTCGGTCAGGCCGGTGACCGCGTTGGTTGCTCCGGGACCGGAAGTGACGAGCACCGCGCCGACCTTGCCGGTCGAGCGCGCATAGCCTTCGGCCGCATGCACCGCGCCCTGTTCATGGCGCACGAGGATGTGGCGGACTTTCTCCTGCTGGAACAGGGCGTCGTAGATCGGCAGCACCGCGCCGCCCGGATAACCGAATATGTGCTGCACGCCCTGGTCGGCGAGTGCTTCGATGACCATTTCGGCGCCGGTCATCTCTCTGGTCATGGTCTTGCTCCTGCTGAACGCGTTGGTCGTTTTCGTTCGGGTCCGGACGGGGTGATGGGAATCAAAAAGGGCCTCGAAGGCCCCGGGACAGCGCACCGCGACTGCGGGTGGATTCATCCACCCCAGGCGGCGCGCCGCCTTACGATAAGGATAATAATATTGCGCGACATGCGTCTACCCAGAACGAAGGTTGCGCGGACCATAATGGCTGCCCTGGCCGGGGTCAAGCGGCCAGAAGGCCTGACAGGGCCTCCGACCCATCCCGGTCTTCCCACCGGCCCGCAGATATTCTGCATAGCGCAGATTGGACTGGCGCCAAGTGATCATTATCAAGTGACCATGATCAAGCCGCTATCGTGTCGAGCAACACCCACGGATCGCATGCCATGCCAGCACTCACCGTACGCTCGGGCCAGTGGCCGGCGGAGAGGATTGCCGCCGCCATCCTCGTCTCGGCGCCCGCACTCTGGCTGACCTGGCGCGCGGCGACGGACGACGTCGGAGGCCGCGCCTTCGTCGAGGCCATCCGTCACACCGGCAAATGGGCGATCTATATTCTGCTGGCGACGCTCGCGGTCACACCGGCCCGCCGGATTTTCGCCACCGGCCGGCTGATCATCATGCGCCGGACCTTCGGCCTCGCCGCCTTCGCCTATGCGCTCTGGCACGCCTGGCTCTATGTGGCCGCCTTTGGCTATGACGCCGCTTTCATCGTACGCGACATCGTCAACCAGCTTTATCTGACCGTCGGCGCACTGGCGCTTGCGATCCTCACCGTTCTGGCGCTGACCTCCTCCGACCGCGCGATCGCGGCACTCGGCAGCGTGCGCTGGAACCGCCTGCATTCGCTGATCTACGCGGCGGGCGTCCTTGCCGTGCTGCACTATCTGCTCCGCTCCCCGCTCAATGTGTCCCAGCCGATGCTGATGGGCGGCTACCTCGCATGGCTGCTCGGCTATCGCGCCTTGCGTGTCATTACCGGCGAGGCCGGACCCTGGCAGCTTCTGGGTCTGTCGGTCGCGATCGCCGCCCTTACCACACTCGCTGAAGTGTCATGGTACGCGCTGCGCACCGATATCGATCCACGCCGTATCGCAATGGGCTATCTCACGTTCGACGGACAGGTCATGGCTGGCTGGTGGATCCTCGGCGCCGGACTGCTCGTGACGCTAGCCGGCTGGCGCTGGGGGATGCGCCCGCGCACGCCCGCAGGCACGACGCTCAGCGCCTGATGGCCGCCTCGAGCAGGCCCGAGGCCTCTGCCGGCGCCACCCAGGTCCAGCCCGGCATCTGGTTGCGGAACCACGTTACCTGCCGCTTGGCGTAGCGGCGGGTGTCCATGATGCCCCCTTCCGCCGCCTGTTCGAGCGAAATCTCCCCGCGCAGATGACGCCGCAGCCACGGCACGCCATGCGCTTTAATCGCCGGCAGGGTCTCGGGCAATCCGCGCGCATCGAGCGCGCGCACCTCCTCGATGGCGCCCGCCGCGAGCATGTCCCCGAAACGGCAGGCGATCCGCCGCTTCAGCTCCTCGCGCTCCGGCTGCAGGAAAATCCGCACGGCGTGCGCAGCTTCCACCAGCGGCGGCATTCCCTCGCGCTGCCATTCCCCGATGGTGCGCCCGGTTCCCTCCACCACTTCCAGCGCCCGCAGGATGCGCGAGCGGTCGCGCGGCATCAGGCGGGCGGCAGCGGCCGGGTCGCGCTGCGTCAGCGCGGCGTAAAGCGCCTCCACCCCTTCCCGCTCCAGCCGGGCGCGCCATTGCGCTCGGATCGAGGGATCGACCGGCGGAATAGCGGCCAGTCCCGACAGCAGCGCCTTGAAATAAAGGCCCGTCCCGCCGACGAAGACCGGCAATGTCCCTGTCCCGGACAGTTCACCCAGCACGGCGGTGACGTCGCGCAGCCAAGCGCCGACCGAGTAATTGCAGGCGGCGTCGACATGACCGTAAAGCCGGTGCGGGACCGCGGCCTCCTCCTCCGGCGTCGGACGCGCCGTGATGACGCGCAGATCGCGATAGACCTGCATTGAATCGGCATTGACGATCGTGCCGCCGACCCGGCGCGCGAGGGCAAGCGCAAGCGCGGACTTGCCGCTAGCAGTCGGCCCTGCAATAAGCACCGCGCGCGCGCCGGCCCCTGAAAGCCCGTCCCTGTCTGCCATATGACCTACGTCGCCACGCTCATCTGCAATCCCGATACTCCGGCGCTGACCGACGCACTCATCCGCCGCGTCCGCCGCTCGCTTTACGCCGCGCAGGACGTGCAATGGCTCGCCCCCGCGGTCGCCGCCGACATCATATTCGCTCCCGGCGAAGACAGCGATCAGCGTGGCCTGAGCGACCTGCTGCGCACCGTAATAGCGGGCGAGCCGGTCGATGTCGTGGTGCAACGGCCGGCGCACCGGCGCAAGGCGCTTTTCGTGGCCGACATGGATTCCACCATTATCGGTCAGGAATGCATCGACGAACTGGCGGACTTCGTCGGGCTGCGGGAGCATGTCGCCGCCATCACCGAGCGCGCCATGCGCGGGGAGATCGCCTTCGAGCCGGCGCTGCGCGAGCGTGTCGCCCTGCTCAAGGGGCTGCCAACCACGGTGATCGACACCGTGATCGCGGACCGGATCACGGCGACCCCGGGCGCGCGTACGCTGGTCGCGACCATGCGGGCGCACGGCACGCGGACCTGCCTGGTTTCGGGCGGCTTCACGCTGTTCACCCAGGCCGTCGCGCGCATGGTCGGGTTCGACGAGAACCGGGGCAATACGCTCGCGGTCGCGCCCGACAGCACGCTCACCGGCACCGTGACCGAACCGATCCTCGGCCGCGAGGGCAAGCTTGCGACATTGCTGGATCTGGCAGGCCGTCTCGGCATTAGCCTCGAGCGCACCATGTCGGCCGGCGACGGCGCCAACGACCTTGCAATGATCGCGGCCTCAGGTCTCGGCGTCGCCTATCACGCCAAGCCGGCACTGGCGGCCGCCGCCCATGCGCGCATCGATCATGCCGACCTGACGGCCCTGCTCTACGCCCAGGGCTATCGCCGCGACGAGTTCGTCGAGGCCTGACATGCAAGCGGCGGCCGAAGCCGCCGCCGCATAGTCCGGTTTGCGTCCCCCGCGCTATTGCAGCGAGAGAGCGACGAAGCGCTTTTCGCCGGCCGCGTTCGTGACCAGCAGCAGCGCGGTCTTGCGGCCTTCCTTCTTGAGCTTCTCGACCTTCTTCTGGAAATCGTCGGCGGTGGCGACCGCCTCCTGCGCGATCTCCACGATTACGTCGCCGGCCGACAACCGCTTCTCGGCCGCCGGCGAACGCTGGTCGATGCCCGTGATCACGACGCCGCCCTTCACCGCATCGCTGATCTTGTAGCGGCGGCGCAGATCCTCGTTGAAGGTGGACAGTTCGAGGCCGAGCGACTTCTTGACCACCGTGTCCTTGTCCTGCGGGGTCGTCGTGCGTGCGGAGGCCGGCTGCGGCTTCTCCTCGTCGAGCAGACGGCCGAGCTTGACGGTCTTCCTCTCTTCCTTGCCCTTGCGGATGACGATGACTTCCACGTCCTTGCCGACCGGGGTATCGGCGACGATGCGCGGCAGATCGCGCATCTCCTTGATGTCCTTGCCGTCGAACTTGACGACGACGTCGCCGGCCTCGATGCCGGCGGGCTTGGCCGGTCCCTTGTCATCGACACCGGCGATCAGCGCGCCGCGCGTCTGCTTGAGGCCGAGACTGTCGGCAAGCTCGTCGGTCACCTGCTGGATGCGCACACCGAGCCAGCCGCGCCGCACTTCCTTGTATTCGCGCAACTGGTCGATCACGGCGATCGCGGTCTTCGAGGGCACCGCAAATCCGATGCCGATCGAGCCGCCGGACGGCGAGATGATCGCAGTGTTCACGCCGACGACTTCGCCGTCGAGGTTGAACAGCGGCCCGCCGGAATTGCCGCGGTTAATGGCGGCGTCGGTCTGGATATAGTTGTCGTAGGGGCCGGAATTGATGTCGCGGTTGCGCGCGGACACGATGCCCGCGGTCACCGAGCCGCCGAGGCTGAACGGGTTGCCGATGGCGATCACCCACTCGCCGAGCCGGATCTTGTCGGAGTCGCCGAACTTCACTGCCTTGAGCGGCTTGGTCGGCGTCACGCGCAGCAGCGCAAGGTCTGTTTTTTGATCGCGGCCGATAATTTCGGCCTTCAGTCGCGAACCATCGTTGAACACGACGGTGACTTCGTCCGCTTCCGAAATGACGTGATTGTTGGTGACCACGATCCCGGAGGGATCGATCACGAAACCCGAACCGAGCGAATTGACCCGGCGCGGACCGCGCTCGCGGTTCTGCTCGCCGCCGGGCCCGCGACGGTTCTTGAAAAACTCCTCGAAAAACTCCTCGAACGGCGAACCGGGCGGCACCTGCGGGGCCGGCCCCGAGGAGCGCGCATCGACGGTCTGCGAGGTCGAGATATTGACCACCGCGTCAATGACATTCTCCGCCACGTCGGCGATCTTTTCAGGCCCGCGCGCGGCCGCCGGCTGAACCAGCAGCGGAGCCGCGACCATGGCGGCTGCAATCGCGTACGCGAACGGATTGCGCAAATTCACTCGGGAACGAGGCAGTAAGCCGGTCATGGCTTGTCGGTCTCCTGGGGGCGGGTTGTTGTCAGACTGCGCCCGGCGCGAATATGGCGCAAGGGTTGCGTTCAAGCGGAATGGGCCGTCCGATTGCGGCGGAATAGCGGCCCGTCAGCGCACTTTCGCTTGAGGCGGGACCGAAGCCGTGGTCAACCGCGAATCAACCAGATCAACAGCGTTCCGAGGACAGCCGATACCACTCCCACGATGCGCAGCATCTGATCGGGCGCCTGCATGACGCTTTCGAAGGCCTTCTTGGCCAGATCCGGAAAGGCCGCCAGAACCAGTCCTTCCAAGACAAAGACCAGCCCAAGCGCGACGATGAAATCGGTCATGCCCGGCCGGTCCTGTCTGGTTCTGCGGGGATGCGGTCAGCGCGTTGCAGGCGTCCCCTCGCGCGGCGGCGTGCCCCTAAGCTTGCCGGACGGGTCCGCAAAAAAGCGGAAGAAGTCCGAGTCCGGCTTGAGCACCATGCGCGTGTCGCTATGCCGCAGGCCGGCCTCATAGGCCTGCATCGAGCGATAGAACGAGAAGAAGTCCGCGTCGCGGCTGAACGCCTCGGCGAAAATACGGTTGCGTTCGGCATCGCCTTCGCCGCGGATCTGCTCGGCGCGCGAGGTGGTCTCGGCGACCAGCACGGTCACCTCGCGGTCGGCACGCGAGCGAATTTCCTGCGCCCGCTGAGCGCCGAGCGCACGGAATTCGGCCGCCTCGCGCTGGCGTTCGGTCTGCATGCGCTGATAGACCGCCTGGCTGTTCTGTTCGGGCAGGTCGGCGCGGCGGATACGGACGTCGACCACCTGGATGCCATAGGCATTGGCGTCGCGGTCGAGTTGCTCGCGGATACGGCTCATCAGCGTCGCGCGTTCGTCGCGCACCACCGCCTGGAACGTCGCCTCACCCAGAACACGACGCAAGCCGGCATTCAGGAGTGTGCCCAATTGCGAATTGGCGCCGGCAATCGAACCGAGACGCTGATAATAGAGCAGCGAATTGGTGATCCGGTAGCGCGCGAAAGCATCGACAACGAGACGCTTCTGGTCCGAGGCAATCACTTCCTGCGCCGGATTTTCCAGATCGAGGATGCGCTTGTCGATATAGACGACGTTGTCGATGAACGGCACCTTGTAGGCAAGGCCCGGCTCCGCAATCACCCGTACCGGCTGACCGAACCGCAGCACCAGGGCCTGGTTGATCTGGTTGACGCTGAACAGCGCGCTATAGGCGGTGATGGCCGCCCCGACGAGCAGCACTAGCAGGACGCCGCCGACAAATCCGAGTCTCATTGGTTGCCTCCCGCGCGCGTTTGCGGCTGCTGAGCCGACGGACGGCTCAGTTCGTTGAGCGGCAGATAGGGCACTACGCCTGACGCGCCGCCGGCGCCGGGATCGAGGATGATCTTGTCGGTGCCGCCGAACAGTCGCTCCATCGTTTCCAGATAGATGCGCTGGCGCGTGACTTCGGGCGCCTTGCGATACTCGTCATAGATTTTCAGAAAGCGGGCGGTCTGACCCTTGGCTTCGGCCACCGTCTGCTCGCGATAGGCTTCCGCGGCCTGCGTGATCTGCGCGGCGCGGCCGCGCGCCTCCGGCAGCACGCGGTTGGCATAGGTCTGCGCCTCATTCTGCGCACGCTCGAGGTCGGCGCGCGCCGCCTGCACGTCGCGGAAGGCGTCGATGACCTGTTGCGGGGGATCGACCTTCTGCATCTGGACCTGCTCGATCAGGACGCCGGCGCCGTAATCGTCCAGCGTCTTCTGCATCAGATCGTGCACGGCGGTTTCGATCACCTGACGCGCGCCGGTGAGGATCGGCTGGATCTGGGAGCGGCCGATGACTTCGCGCATCGCGCTCTCGGCAACCGCCTTCACGGTGCCTTCCGGCGCCTGGATGTTGAACAGGAAATCGCCGAGCCCGTT
This sequence comes from Pseudorhodoplanes sp., assembly GCA_019187085.1. Taxonomy (GTDB): domain Bacteria; phylum Pseudomonadota; class Alphaproteobacteria; order Rhizobiales; family Xanthobacteraceae; genus Pseudorhodoplanes. Next base: position 203,698 of record JABARS010000006.1, read on the forward strand.
CGGCTTGACCTTCCAGAGGACCGAGAAATCGACGTCGACGATGTTTTCGTCGCCGGTGAGCATCAGGCTTTCTTCGGGGACGTCGCGCACGGTGGGACCGCGGCGGCCGTCGTCAACGGTGCGCATGCCGATGTCGGTCTTGATCACGCGCAGCGCCTGCGCGGTCCGCACCGTCTCGATCGGATAAGGCAGGTGATAGTTGAGGCCCGGCTCGGCGGTACGCACGAACTTGCCGAAGCGCAGCACGGCACCGAGTTCCTGGGATTCAACGCGGAAAAATCCGGAGAAGAACCACAGGCCGATCGCGGCGAGGGCGAGCAGGACGAAGCCCTTGCCGCCCATGCTGCCGCCCGGCAGGATGTTCTTGATCTTGTCCTGGCTCCGGCGCAGCAGGTCCTCAAGGTCGGGCGGCGTCGGCCCCGACGATTGCGGGCCAGATCCCCACGGACCCTTGGGTCCCGAGCCCCACGGGCCTCCGCCCTGATTGCTCCACGGCATGCAATTCTCCTTGGACGCCGGCCCCTGCGGACCGGCCGGTTCTGCCGGGGTTATAGGGAAGCTTTCCCCCGCTTACAACGCGCGTTCATGCCGCGCCCCGGCGGATATATGTCGCGAAAGTAAAGGCACAATCGTCTTCCGGCCCCTTCGGGTGCGCCCGCCGATCGATCTCCCGCCATTGCGCCTGATCGATGTCCGGGAAAAGGGCATCGCCCTGCGGATGGGCATGGACGATAGTCAGGACCAGCCGGTCGGCGGTGGCCATCGTCTGCGCGAAGATATCGGTGCCGCCGATCACCGCGATGGCATCCGCGCCTCGCCGCAGCGCATCGCCGCGGGCCGCGATGAGCGCCGCCTCCAGGCTCGGCGCCACCACGATGTCGGGCGCGGCAAAATCCGCATCGCGGGTGACGACGATACTGGTCCGTCCCTTCAGCGCCCTGCCGATCGACTGGAACGTCCGCCGTCCCATGATCATCGGCTTGTTCATGGTGACGGACTTGAAATATTGCAGGTCGGACTTCAGCCGCCACGGCAGCCCGCCGTCACGGCCGATCACGCCGTTCTCGGCGACCGCGGCAACCAGGATGATGTCGATCTTTCGGGGCGCACCGGCTTCGATCGCGCTCACACCGCAACCTCGGCCTTGATGTGCGGATGCGGATCGTAACCTTCGATGGTGAAATCCGGATAGGTGAAGGCGAACAGGTCGTGCACCTGCGGATTGACGGTCATCGTCGGCAGCGCCCGCGGCGCGCGCGACAATTGCAGACGCGCCTGCTCGATGTGGTTGAGGTAAAGGTGCGCGTCACCGAACGTGTGGACGAATTCGCCGGGCTTCAGCCCGGTGACCTGCGCCACCATCATGGTGAGCAGCGCATAGGAGGCGATGTTGAACGGCACGCCGAGAAAGATATCGGCGGAGCGCTGGTAGAGCTGGCAGGACAGGCGGCCGCGCGCCGCATAGAACTGGAACAGGCAATGGCAAGGCGGCAGCGCCATGCGGTCGACGTCGGCGGGATTCCAGGCACTGACGATGAGCCGACGCGAATCCGGATTGCGGCGGATCATCTCGACGACATTGGCGATCTGGTCGATGGTCCGCCCGTCCGGCGTCGGCCAGGATCGCCACTGGTGTCCGTAGACCGGCCCGAGATTACCCTTCTCGTCGGCCCATTCGTCCCAGATGCGCACGCCGTGGTCCTGCAGGTATTTCACATTGGTGTCGCCGCGCAGGAACCAGAGCAGTTCGTAGACGATCGACTTCAGATGCAGCTTTTTCGTCGTCAGGAGCGGAAAGCCGTCGGCCAAATCAAAGCGCATCTGATAGCCGAAAACGGACAGGGTCCCCGTGCCGGTACGGTCGCGCTTCTCCGCGCCGTCGGCGAGAACGTGCTCCATCAGTTCGAGATACTGGCGCATCGGTGACCGGACCTGTGCCGCCGGCGACTCACAGGACCGGCGCCGGAAGACTATCCCCCGCGTGGCCGCCGGAAAACGGCCGTGGCGAAGCGGTGAATTAGCAGTGGATTAGGTGGATTATTTGTCGAGGACAGCCGCCCGGTTCCGTCCGCCTCTGGGTTGAGAGCCACCTGCGACCGCCGTTCAGACATAGCCGCTCAGGCCGACAAGCCCCGCCGAGGCGAGCAGCCACAGCGGATTGACGCGCGTGAAATAGGCCACGGCCGCCGTGGCCGCGGTGAGCGCGAAAGCCGCAGCACTGTGCCCCGTCGCCTGCGCGAGGATGAGCGCGCTCGCCGCGACGAGACCGATCGACACCGGCACGAGACCGGCCTGGATCGCCCGGCGCCAGCGCGCCTCGCGAAAACGATCCCAGATGCGCCCGACGCCATAAGCCAGCACGCAGGTCGGTCCGCACATCGCGGCCGTCGCGACGGCCGCACCCGCAAGGCCGGCCGCCTGATAGCCGATCAGGGTCACAAGGATGACGTTGGGCCCGGGCGCCAGTTGCGCGATGGCGAACAGGTCCGCGAACTGCCGGTCCGTCATCCATTGCTGGATTTCGACCGCGAGCCGGTGCATTTCGGGCACCGCGGCGTTCGCGCCGCCGATCGCGAACAGCGACAGGACCGCGAACTGGGCCGCGAGAGACCAGAGCAGGCCGCCGTCATCCTTCACGCGCGGACCCCCGTGTCGAAAACCAGGCCAGCGCCACGCTGACCGGCGCCACGACGGCGATGACCCAGGGCAGCGGCCAGCGCAGTACGCCGATCGCGACAAAGACGGCAACCGCCATCCAGGGGTCGGGACCGAATCCCTTCTGCAGCATCGGCTTGGCCATCTTGGCGACGGTTGCGACGATCAGACCGGCGGCACCCGCGGCGATGCCGGCGAGCGCGCGCTGCAGCCAGAGGAGTTCGCCGAACCGCGCGTACAAAATCCCGAGCGCCGTCACGACCACGACCGGCGGCCCGATCAGGCCCGAGAACGCTACGATGGCGCCCGGCACGCCGCGCATGCGCGAACCGAACACCACCGCTAAATTGACGACGTTCGGCCCGGGGAGGAAATGCGCGAGCGCGAAGGCATCGTTGAATTCTTCCGGCGTCATCCACCGCCGCTCCTCGACGATGACCTGGCGCGCCCAAGGCAGCACGCCGCCGAACCCCGCGAGCGAGACTTTTGAGAAGGCGAGGAACAGAGCAAGCAGACCGGGGACGCCGGCCGGGGACACCGATGGCGGCTCGCCGGGCACAGAGGTTGGCGGAAGCGTTGGCGGGGACATGGCCGCAGCCTTAGCGCAGGTGGCAGATTCGCCGCAAACGGCGGGCTTTTTTCGCCGGCCCGAAGTCCCTATATTCAAACCGCCGGCGCAAGCCGGCTATGGCGATAAACAGGCGTCGTAATAAACCTTTCGGACCCGGGGGCAGTACCCGGCGCCTCCACCCAAGCCCGGCGCGGACGGGCTTGGGCGGGGGCGAACCAGGATCGACGAGGGCGTAAAGGGCGTTCTTTTGCTCGGCATGGTTCCGCCGTTATCGGGCCACTTTCATAGTTGCCAACGACAACTATGCTCCGGTTGCTCAGGCTGCGTAACGCAGCTTGAAAGACCGACTTAAAGCCCTGGCGGGTTAGCACCGTCAGGCGGGGTTCGGAGGCACCTGGCAACAGAAGCCTCCACTTCATCCGCACGACCGCGGCTGCGGGAAGGCTGGCATTCGACGGCCGGCGCGGTAGCATCAGCCAAATCGCGAATCTCCCGCCGGGACGCTGTTCGCGCCGACCGCTACCTTTCAGGTCTTGAGCATGGCGACCGACCACATCCGTTACGATCTTCTGGCCCAGGATGCGCTGCGCGGCGTCGTGCGCACGGTCCTTACCGATGCGGCCAGGAACGGACTTCCCGGCGACCATCATTTCTACATCACGCTCGATACGCGTGCCGACGGCGTGACGATTTCTCCGCGTCTGAAAGAGCAGTATCCGGAAGAGATCACGATCGTGCTGCAGCACCAGTTCTGGGACCTGAAGGTGAGCGAAGACTATTTCGAGGTCGGCCTCTCCTTCGCCGGCGCGTCGGAGCGGCTGTCGGTGCCGTTCACGGCCATCACGCGCTTCCTCGATCCGTCGGTGCAGTTCGGTCTACAGTTCGAAACGATCGAACTCGACGCCGAAACCGGCGAACCGGTCGCAGCCGACATGGCACGGCCGAACACGGCAAGAACCGGCGCCCCCGCGGCCCGTGAGGAGCAAAGCGAAACCGGCGAGAAGACCGGCGCCGACGTCGTGCGGCTCGACCGGTTCCGCAAGAAATAAGGATCGGCGGTCGATGGCGAAGGCCCGCACCGAAACCGACAGCTTCGGCCCGATCGCGGTTGCCGCCGACCGCTATTGGGGCGCGCAGACGCAGCGCTCGCTCGGCAATTTCCGCATCGGCAGCGACACGATGCCGATCGAGCTGATCCGCGCGCTCGGCATCGTCAAGCGCGCCGCCGCCGAGACGAACATGCGGCTTGGATCGCTCGACGCCCGGCGCGGCAAGGCGATCGTGCGCGCGGCGCAGGAAGTCGTCGACGGCAAGCTCGACGACCATTTCCCGCTGGTGGTCTGGCAGACCGGGTCGGGTACCCAGACCAACATGAACGTCAACGAAGTCGTCTCGAACCGCGCCATCGCGCTGTTGGGCGGCCAGTTGGGCTCGAAATCGCCGGTTCACCCGAACGACCACGTCAATATGAGCCAGTCATCGAACGACTCATTCCCGACCGCGATGCATATCGCGACCGTGCTCGCGCTCGTGCACCGGCTCATTCCCGCCCTCACCCATCTGCAGCGCGAATTGCGGCGCAAGGAAAAGCAGTTCGGGAAGATCGTCAAAATCGGCCGCACCCATACCCAAGACGCCACCCCGCTCACGCTCGGACAGGAATTCTCCGGCTATGCGGCGCAGGTCGGCTCCGGGATCGCGCGCGTGAAAGCGGTCCTCCCGGAGCTTTACCGGCTCGCGCAGGGTGGCACCGCCGTCGGCACCGGACTGAATGCGAAGCGCCAGTTCGCCAGACTCTTCGCGCAGCGCGTCGCCGCACTGACCAGGCTGCCGTTCATCACCGCGCCCAACAAGTTCGAGGTGCTGGCCGCCCACGACGTGTTCGTGTTCGCGCACGGTGCACTCGATTCCGTTGCGACAGCGTTGTTCAAGATCGCCAACGATATCCGTCTGTTGGGGTCGGGGCCGCGCTCGGGGCTCGGCGAACTGATCCTGCCCGAGAACGAACCCGGCTCCTCGATCATGCCCGGCAAGGTCAATCCGACCCAGGCCGAGGCGCTGACCATGGTTTGCTGCCGCGTTTTCGGCAATCAGACCTCGATTTCGGTCGCCGCAAGCCAGGGCCATTTCGAACTGAACGTCTACAAGCCGGTTATCGCGGATTGCATGCTGCAATCGATCGGGCTGCTCGCGGACGCCGCGCGTTCGTTCGCCGACAATTGCGTCCGCGGCATTCGCGCCGACGAGAAGCGCATCGCAGAGCTGATGCAGCGCTCGCTCATGCTGGTCACCGCGCTGGCGCCGAGAATCGGTTACGACAACGCGGCCCGGATCGCCAAGACCGCCCATGCGAACGGCACCACCCTGCGCCAGGAAGCGGTCAAAGCCGGCTATGTAACCGAGTACGAATTCGACCGGCTCGTGCGCCCGGGAAAAATGGTACGACCAGACTGAAACGTTTGTACCGCAATCGAAATTCGGTTCCATCTCCGCCAGACTTAATGAAGCGGCAACAGTAAACTTTCATTTTGCCCGCAAGTGTTTGGCTTTCTGCCACGGTATTGGCGCAATCGACAGACGGTATCTGGATTATTGATGGCCCATGAGGGGGCCTGCGCATATCCGGTTACCGCCGGGAATTTGATGGGCGACGTCACAAATCTTCGCTGGGCTCGAAAACTGCTGGCACGGCAGCGCGACGCTGAAGCGGCTGCCGAGAACCGGGTTTTGCATGGCCTGACGAAAGCCGAACGGCTTCGCGAGAAGGCACGGCGTGACAAAGTCGATCAAACGCTCGAAGGACACCGGCTTGGAAGTGGAGAGGCCAATGAAGTCTCCAGTCGTCAAGCGATCGATCGTGATCGCAGGACACAAGACGAGCGTCAGCCTTGAAGATGCATTCTGGAAGGGCCTGAAGGAAATCGCGGACGCACGTGATTTGACGTTATCCGAACTAGTCGCATCGATCGATTCCGAACGCCGGCACGGCAACCTGTCATCGGCGATCAGGCTTTTCGTACTCGATCATTTCCGCTCGCAATTGACGCAGCAGAAGGATGGCCGCCGCGAAACGTCTCCGGCGCGGGCTGTCTCGTAGTTTTCCCCTACCGTTCAAGTCGTCAGAACGCTCGCCCTTCCGTCGGCGGATTGGTCGCCTGCGGACGCCGTCCGTTTTGCGGCGCGCGCAACCCGGGGGGCGGTGCAAGCTCGATCGGGGCCGGCAGCGGCGCCGCACGCGGTGCAGCGGCCGCGTCGGTGCCGATCGTGCGCGGGCGCGGCGTCCGCGTGCCCGACTCTGCCGGCGTGCCATGATCGGGCGACGCCTGCGGAGACGGCACGCGGCCGCGTTCGATTGCCTCGAGCTTCTTCGCCTGCTGCTCGACGGCGCGGAAGGCGAGCCATCCGGTCAATCGCGAGACATCGACCGCGCGCGCGGGCGCGGACAGCGGCCCGCGCAGCGTCACGGCGATCTCGGGGCGCCCGGCGGCATTGCCCGGCTGGTCGCCGGTAAGCACGATACGTGAATCGATCTGGCCGGAGCCGATGTCGATCACCCCGGTAGCGATGAGTTCGGCGCCCTCCGCACGCGCGACCATAGTGGCCATGCGGACCTGACCGTTCGTCACCGTCAGGACACCGTCGCCATGCGGTACGCCGAGACTGCCGGCATCGAGCGCCTGACGCGCAACGGCCGCGAGCTTGCCAGCATCGAGTACCGCGGCCTGATCGGCAGCGCGCATCGCCTGCGCGAAAACGCCCGGATCGAGCGCGGCAAACTTCGCCCCTTCGATCGAGACGGTGCCGTTTCCGCTCAACGATCCGACCAGGGCGCGCGGACTGCGGCCATTCCCTTCAAACTCGACCTTCAATCCGAGCCGCCCCGAAACCGGACGTGCCTCATACGGCAGCCTGGCGGCATCGGCGTCTTTCAGCTCGAACTGTCCCTTGAGCGCAACCCCGTCGGCCACCCTGCGGGCCTTGAGTTCGCCGGTCAGGGCCCCACCATTGAGGCCGCTCTTGAACTGCTCGAACGCGACCTCGTTCGGCGCAAACCGCACGGTCGCCGTCGCATCGGCGGCGACAAGGTCGGGAACCAGCGTCAGGCGCGCGACGCGGATACCGACGCCGCCGTTAATGTCGGCAAACGATCCGCGGCCGAACAAATTCTCGGACCACATGGCGCCGTCGCGCTGCGGGGTCGCCCCGAGAACGGCGGCAAGCAGGGCTGCGGCGTCGAACCTGTCTACCGTCAGTTCGCCGTGGATCATGTTGACGTCGCCGAATTCCAGGCCGCCGCGGCCTTCGAACGCAGCATCCGCAATTTTTCCGGCCACTTTCTCGAACGACAGTGTGCTGCCGGACACCGTCAGTCGGGCCGACACCGATCCCTCACCGGGAATGCCCAACAGGGCTGCCACCGCAGCCTTCTCAACCGACACGTCGAATGTCGCGGCCGGCCCGCTTTCGGCGAACGGGCGACCCGTACCTTCCGTCCTGAGCGAGAACAGCGACGAAGTCGCGCTGCCGCGCAGGCGCATATCGCCGTCGAGCGGACCGTCCAGCGTCACGCTCATGTGGCCGGGGCTGACGGCCAGGTCGCGGGAAACGGGCAGACCCGCCAGCGCGAACAATTGCGCACCGTCATCGGCATCCGCCTGCAGGTCGAGCGAGACACGATTGCGCCACAGATCGCCCCATTGTCCCGCCGATCCGCCGGTCAACGAGAAGCGGATGTCTGCCGAACGGCCTTCGAGCGCAAGGCGCATGCGCGAACCGTCCGCACCCACCAGATCGCCGACATCGAGTTGGGCTTTCATCCGCGCCGAGCCGAGCCGCTCGAGCACGCGGCCGACCGGCCGGAGCGGCGCAGGCGCATAGCGCGCGATCAGCGCCGAAAGACCGGACAGATCACGCCCGTCTAGATCGAGCGTGATGTTGCCGCGCGGCGATTGCGATGCCGTGTCGATACGGCCGCTGGCTTCGATCGAAGCGCCACCCAGATCGGCGAGGCTCAGGCGCTGCACGGAGAGCCCGGCCTGGTCATAGGTCAACCGCACCTGCGCGTTCTGCGCTTCCACGCCGGCGAAGCGGGCGCGCCCGATCTCGAGCGCAAGCGCGATCTCGCCGGGCCGCTCCACGCGTCCGCCGTCGAACGCCGCATTACCGAATTCGAGCAAGGCATCGATATCAAGCTCGGCGGCCGTCAGCTCCGCGTCGAGCCGCGCTCTGCGATCGGCCGCCGGCCACACATAGGCGAAGCGCCCGGCCAGCGCCTTGCGATCGATTTCCGCTTTCAGGCGCTCGATCGCGATCGAGGTGTCGCTGAGCGTCACGTCGCCATTGAACTGCAACGGCTTTGCGAACCCGCCGTCGCCGGAAAAATCGCGGCCTTCGAGCCAGGCCAGGAGCTGGCGCGGATTAGCCGAACCGATCGCGGCCGTGCCGTCGAAGCGCAGCGCCGTCGCGGCGGTGCCGGCGCGGCCGGTCAAGGCGACCTCCGTCAGCCCGGGCGCACGAAAGGTCATGCGGTCGAGCCGCCAGGCCGCGCCGTCGGTGCTCAGGTCGCCGCGGAACGCCTGCAAGGGCGAACCGCTCAGCGTCATGCTGTCGATGCCGACGCTGAGCCGGACCGGGAACGGGGGGCGCAGCGCTTCGCCGAAGCTTTCGGCCATCATGACCACCGCCTGATAGGGCGTGCGGCGCGCGGACCCTTGCATGACGATGAGGCGGTCAAGATCGAGCTGGGGCGCCGACAAGGCGCCGTCGAGGCGCACACGGTCCTTCACCGAGAGTTCGGCACGGCCGCCAAGCTTCAGGGCGCGGTCTTCGGGGCCGTACTGAAATTCCATCTGCTCGAACGCAATGGCGGCCGGCTGCGCGACGACGCGCGACGTCAGCCGCCAAGGTTCGAGCGCGACTGCCCTCCCGCCCGCGAGAACCGTGCCGACCGCACGCGAGAACGTCACCGCGCCTTCGAATTTCGGCGTTCCTGCTTCCCAGGCGACAACACCGTCGCCTTCGATGGAGAGAGCGTGGGCGGTGCGGTCGAGGTTGAAGCGCGTCTTGATGCCGCCGCCGCTCTGGCGCGCGGCCGACACACGGTAGCCGAAAAGCTCCGCGCCTGCGACAAACGCCCCTTCGCCGCGGAACGACCCGGCGAGCGAGCGCACGTCGCCGCGGAACCACAGCTTGTCGAGCACATAACGGGCACCGCTCGCCGCATGGATGAGGATCAGACGCGCGTCCTCGACATTGAGATGGTCGGCGGCGAGCGTCGTGCCGTCAAAGCCGAACGTGCCGGCCGGCAGTTCGACCTGCCCGTCTTTGGCCATCACCAGCGTCAGTTGCGGTCCGGTGAGTGCAACCTGCGAGGCGCGCAATTCGCCACGCACCAGCGGCCCCAGTGCAATCTCAAGTCCGAGCCTCCGGGCCTGCAGCGCATCGTCGCCGGGTTTGCCGATCCGCACCCCGCTCAGTTGCAGCGACGGCGTCGGCAGCAGGCGCAGGTCAATCCCCCCCGACACGCGGACAGGCAGCCCGACGAGCCGGCTCGCCTCGGTCTCGAACTCGGCACGGTAATCGTTCCAGTCGATGAACAACGGCCCGACCAGCGCCGCGAGCAACGCCAGGATTACCGAAATCGCAAGGCCAAGCAGGGTCGTCTGCACGCTGAAGTCCGTTACGACGGCGACAAACCGCAAAAAACAGGGGCAATTCGGCTACGGAACGAGCCGGTTCCAGCTTTAGTTTTGCATGGATGCATGGCTCGGGCCAATCGCGGACTTGCGGCCCGCCGCGGGCCGTCAAGGCGCCCGAAATCCCGTCAACACCAATAGTCTGCTCCGCCTTCCGGGCAAATCTATGGTGCCTGCAAACGCCGCAGGCCTCATTTGGTCGGCAGTATCTTGCCCGGATTGAGGAGGTTGAACGGATCGAGTGCCTGCTTGATCGCACGCATGGCCGTCATGGCCGGCGCGCCGTGCTCGGCCGGCAGGTATTTCATCTTGCCCTGGCCGACGCCGTGCTCGCCCGTGCACGTCCCCTCCATGCGCAGGGCGCGCTCGGCGAGCCGCTCAAGGAACTTCTTGGCGAGCTTCACTTCGTTCTCGTCGTTCATGTCGAGCAGGAGCGACAGATGGAAATTGCCGTCGCCGACATGACCGACGATCGGCGCCACCAGCCCGTTTTCCTTAACGTCGCGCTGGGTCTCGGTGACGCATTCGGCGAGTCGCGAAATCGGCACGCAAACGTCGGTGGCAAGCGCACTCGCTCCCGGGCGCAACCCGCGCGCGGCCCAGTAGCCGTCATGGCGGGCCTGCCAGAGGCGGGTGCGGTCCTCCGCGCGGGTCGCCCATTCGAACGGTCCGCCGCCCAGATCCTTGGCGATCTCCCCGAACCGCTGCGCCTGCTCGGCGACGCCCGCCTCGCTGCCGTGAAACTCGCACAGGAGCATCGGCGTCTCGGGCAGGCTGAGCTTCGAATAGGCGTTGGACGCCCTGACCTGCAATGCGTCGAGCAATTCGATGCGCGCGACCGGAATCCCGGACTGGATGGTGAGGATGGTCGCGTTGCAGGCCGCCTCCACCGAGGGGAACGGACAGATGCCGGCCGAAATCGCCTCCGGAATCCCGTGCAGCTTGAGGGTCAGCTCGACGATGACCCCGAGCGTCCCTTCCGAGCCGACCATGAGCCGCGTCAGGTCATAACCTGAGGAGGACTTTCGCGCGCGACGCGATGTCGTCATGATCTCGCCATTGGCGAGCACGACCTTCATCGCCAGCACGTTGTCCTTCATCGTGCCGTAACGCACCGCGTTGGTGCCGGAGGCGCGGGTGGCGGCCATGCCGCCGAGCGAGGCATCCGCGCCCGGATCGATCGGGAAAAACAGCCCCTGATCGCGCAAATGATCGTTGAGCATCTTGCGGGTGACGCCGGGCTCGATCACGCAATCGAGGTCCTCGGCATGCACGGCCAGGATGCGGTTCATGTCGCGGAAATCGACCGATACGCCGCCGAACGGCGCGTTGATATGGCCTTCGAGCGACGTTCCGGTGCCGTAGGGAATGACGGGCACGCGGTAGCGGGCGCAGATCCGCACGATCTGCTGCACATCCTCGGCGGATTGCGGGAACACCACCGCATCGGGGGGCTGGTTCGGGATCCAGGTCAGCGTGTTGCCGTGTTGCTCGCGCACCGCCTGCGAGGTCACGAGCCGGTTGCCGAAGGCAGCGGTCAGGTCCCGGATCGCGGCGTCGGTCGTAGGGGTGTCCATGCGCCCGGCGGGCACCGCATCACGCTGGGACGATTCCATTCACAAAATCCCGGCTCAACAGAACGTTTTCAACCCTACCAGAAGCCAGGCGCGGCAGGCAAAGCAACGGTCAATTCCGGGCACCGGCGCTCATCGTGAGGCGGCGACCAGCGGCGGCCTGCGTCTGCGCAGCGCTTCGATCTTGCTTGGCCGACCATAGCGGCCGTCCCGATCCGGCATCGGAAAGGCGGAAATCTCGCGCCGGAGACGGAATTTTCGCTTCAAAACCGTCGGAATCTGGCATGATAGTTTGATATCAAAATAGTGTGCTCATGCTGGATCGCGTCGACTTCGAACCTGTCTTTTTTGCGCCGTTCGTCTCTTCGGTGATGCGGGTCGAACCGCAATGGATCGACTATAACGGCCACCTCAACATGGCCTATTACAACGTGCTCTTCGACCGGGCGGTCGACGAGCTTTACGATCTTGCCGGCATCGGCGCGGCCTATCTGAAGAAGCGCCGGCATTCCTTCTTCACCGCGGAGGTGCATATCCGCTATCTGCGCGAACTGCATGCCGGCGATCCGGTGCGGGTGACGTTCCAACTGCTCGATTTCGATGCCAAGCGGATGCACTTTTTCGAGACCCTGTTCCACGCCACCGAGGGCTGGGTGTCGGCAACCTCCGAGAACATGTCGCTGCATGTCGACATGGCGCAGAAGAGAACCGCGCCGTTTCCCGACGACGTGCGTAAATCACTGAGCCGCATGAAGGAATCGCATGCGCGCCTGCCGCGGCCGGAAGCCGCCGGCCGCCGCATCGCCATGCCCGGCCGGGCCTGAATTTCCTGCCGGTTCCGCGCGGGCCGCCGCCGCGATGACGCCGCGCTCTGGCCGCACCCCTCCCCTTCGCCGGGCGCGGATGCCATCTTAGAAGACAGATTCGCCGGACCGGGCACGGCGGCGAACATCCCCTTTCACCCGATCCCCGGACCGTACAGGCGCAATCCTTCTCATGGCCGAGCCGACCAATCGCCGCCTTTCTCCGACCGCATCGGCGTCTGCTCCCGCCGCCGGCGGGATCGCGGCGCGCGCGCTCGCCGGCGCACGCGGCGGCCCGACCTATCTGGAGGGGCTGAACCCCGAGCAGCGGCTCGCGGTGGAGACGCTCGACGGCCCGGTCCTGGTGCTCGCCGGCGCCGGTACCGGCAAGACGCGCGTGCTCACGACCCGCATCGCCCACATCCTGCATCTGGGCCGCGCCTACCCCTCGCAAATTCTCGCCGTCACCTTCACCAACAAGGCCGCGCGCGAGATGAAGGAGCGCGTCGCCGCCATGATGGGGCAGGTGGTGGAAGGAATGCCCTGGCTCGGCACTTTCCATGCCATCGGCGTGAAAATCCTGCGCCGGCATGCCGAGCTGGTCGGCCTGAAAAGCGACTTCACCATTCTCGACGTCGACGACCAGATCCGCCTGCTCAAGCAGTTGCTGGAGGCGGAGAACATCGACGACAAGCGCTGGCCCGCGCGCGTGCTGGCGACCATGATCGACGGCTGGAAGAACCGCGGCCTTGCGCCCGCGCAGGTGCCGGCCGGCGAAGCGGCCGCCTTCGCGGGCGGGCGCGGCAAGCAGCTTTACGCGGCGTATCAGGAGCGGCTGAAAATCCTCAACGCGGTCGATTTCGGCGACCTGTTGATGGAGAATATCCGGCTGTTCCGCGAACACCCCGACGTGCTCGCCGATTACCAGCGCCGCTTCCGCTACATCCTGGTCGACGAGTATCAAGACACGAACGTCGCGCAATATCTGTGGCTGCGGCTGCTGGCGCAGAGCGCGCCTTCTGTCACCTCTCCCCGCTTGCGGGGAGAGGTCGACGCCGAGCGAAGCGAGGCGTCGGGTGAGGGGCTCTTGCCACAAGCCGCGCCCCCTCACCCGGCTTCCTCGCGCCAAGCGCTCGGAAGCCACCCTCTCCCCGCGAGCGGGGAGAGGGACAATCCGCAGCAGCGCCAACCCAAAAACATCTGCTGCGTCGGCGACGACGACCAGTCGATCTATGGCTGGCGCGGCGCGGAGGTGGACAACATCCTGCGCTTCGAGCACGACTTTCCCGGCGCGACGGTGATCCGGCTCGAGCGCAATTACCGCTCCACCGGCCACATCCTCGCCGCTGCCGCCCACCTTATCGCGCACAACGAAGGCCGGCTCGGCAAGACGCTGCGCACCGAGGACGAGCCGGGCGAGAAGGTGACCGTCACCGGCGCCTGGGATTCCGAAGAGGAAGCGCGCGCGATCGGCGACGAGATCGAGGCGCTGCAGCGCAAGAGCCACAAGCTCGACGAGATCGCGATCCTGGTGCGTGCCTCGTTCCAGATGCGTGAATTCGAAGACCGTTTCGTCACGCTCGGCCTGCCCTATCGCGTGATCGGCGGCCCCAGATTCTACGAGCGCGCGGAGATCCGCGACGCGCTCGCATACCTGCGCGTGATCCATTCGCCGGCCGACGATCTTGCCTTCGAGCGCATCGTCAATGTGCCGCGCCGGGGTCTCGGCGACGCGACGCTGAAAGTGCTGCACGACCACGCCCGCGCGCGCCGCGTGCCGCTGACCGAAGCCGCGCGCGCGATCGTGGAGACCGACGAGCTCAAACCCAAGCCGCGCGGCTCGCTGCGCACCTTGCTCGACAGCTTCGCGCGCTGGCGTGCGCAAAAGGATGCGCTGCCGCACAACGAGCTTGCTGAAATCGTGCTCGATGAATCCGGCTATACCGAGATGTGGCAGAAGGACCGCTCCGCCGACGCCGCCGGGCGGCTGGAAAACCTGAAAGAGCTTGTGCGCTCGATGCAGGATTTTGAGAATCTCGCGGGCTTCCTCGAACACATTTCGCTGGTGATGGACCGCGACGGCGAAGGCTATGATGACGCCGTCAACATCATGACGCTGCATTCCGCCAAGGGGCTGGAATTCGACACCGTGTTCCTGCCCGGCTGGGAGGAAGGCCTGTTTCCGCATCAACGCTCGCTCGACGAGCAGGGCCGCGCCGGCCTCGAGGAAGAGCGGCGGCTGGCGCATGTGGGGCTCACGCGCGCGCGCCGGCGCGCCAAAATCTTCTTTGCCACCAACCGCCGCATCCACGGCACCTGGTCGTCCACCATTCCCTCGCGCTTCCTCGACGAACTGCCGGAGGCGCATGTGGAGGTGACGGAAGCCGCGGGCGGGGGCTTCGGCGGCGGTGGCGGCTATGCCCAGTCGCGCTTCGACACGTTCGGCGCCGGCGGCTCCTCATACGCGACGCCCGGCTGGCAGCGCGCACAGAAGCGGCGCACGCGCGACGACAATTCTTCAGTTGCTCATAGCCGCTGGCGCGGCGATGAGGATGGCTTCGGCGACGAAGGTTCGGAATACGACGCGCAAGCGGGATTCATCGACAACGACGAGGCTGGCTCCGATCACCTCTCCTCTACGGGGAGAGGTCGACTGCGCAACGCGCGGTCAGGTGAGGGGGCACAATCCTCTCGCGAGTCACTCTCCCCCTCACCCTACCCCTCTCCCCAACGGGGAGAGGGGGCACGCTTCGGCGCGCATCACGGCCGAGGCACCGGCACGACAAAGGGCCGCTTCGCCGCGCGCCGCGAACCGCTCACCATCGAGGGCGAGCTGATCGCCAAATCAACCGGCGTGAATTCCGCCTTCACGGTCGGCGACCGCGTCTTTCACATCAAGTTCGGCAACGGCAACGTCACCGCCGTGGACGGCAACAAGCTCACCATCCAGTTCGACAAGGCCGGCGAGAAGCGGGTGGTGGACAGCTTTGTGGAGAGGGTGTGAGCGACCAAAGTCGGCCGCCTGCGTGCGCAACGCAAATCATCGCCACACGGGCGCCTTGTTCGTCGCCTCATTAGGCGAGCGGGCAACCGCACCAGCAGGGCAGGCGCCATCTCTACAAGGGGGCTTTCGTGGGTATTCTCGACATCGTTCTCGGCCGCGACGAAAACGGCAATGTCTCCAAGATCAATCTCGCGCTGATCGCGCTCATGCTCTGGCGCATGTACCAGAGCGCCAAAGGCGGCGGCGCGCAGCCGGTCCCCGCACCGGCCCCGATGCCCGCGCCGGCCCCGCGCGAGGCGCGCCTTCCCGCGCCGGAGAGCGCGCCTGTTCCGCAGACCCCCTCAGACAAGCCGGACGGCGGCTTCGGCGAACTGCTCGACGCCATGACGCGTGGCAACACCACGCGTCCGCACGGCGGCGGCCGCGAAGGCGGCGGTTCGGGCGGCGGGCTCGGCCCGCTCGGCGACATTCTGGGCGATATCCTCGGCGGTGGACGCTCCGGCGGCGGTCGTCCCGTGCCCGGCGGCCCCGGTGGCGGCGGCATGGGCGGTGGTGGCGGCATGGGTCCGCTCGGCGACATCCTCGGCGACCTTCTGGGCGGCGGACGCCCCGCCCCGCGCGCCGCATCCCCCGCGCAAGCCGGCGATCCGCTTGGCGGACTTCTCGGCGGCGGCGCGGCCGGCGGGCTCGGCGCGCTGCTCGAACAGTTCGCGGCAGCGGGTCGCGGCGATACCGCGCAGGCCTGGGTCATGACCGGCGCCAACAAGACGCTTTCGGCACGCGACATCGAGGAGACGTTCGGCTCCGGCGTCATCGACATGATCGCCGAGAAAGTCGGCATGCCGAAGAACGAATTGCTGCAGGGCCTGAGCGAGGCGATGCCGCGCGTGATCGACGAGCTCACACCCGAAGGCCACCTGCCTACCTATGAGGAGCTTGCACGCCGGCGGTGACGCTGGCGTAGACGCCCGTTCCCGTCCGCGACTTCGCCGTAATTGCGCGCCAGCATGAGAATGCGGCGCGGGGCCAGTGAACGGGTAGCGGTATGCGCCTGTCTGTGTGTGCGCGTCTGTGGCCGGCGATCGCGGCCGCTTTTCTCCTGCTCGCAGAGCCGGCGCATGCCGGTCTCACGATCGTGATCGACAAGTCCACGCAGCGTCTCACGGTCACGCGCGACGGCCTGCCGCTGCATATCTGGGCGGTCTCCACCGGCAAGCGCGGCTTTGCCACGCCGAACGGCACTTTCACCGCCTTCCGTATGGAGCGCGACCATTTCTCGCGCGAATGGGACGACGCGCCGATGCCCCATTCGATCTTCTTCACCAAACGCGGCCACGCCATCCACGGTTATCTCGATACCCACCAGATCGGCCGCCCGGCGAGTCACGGCTGCGTGCGGCTCGAACCGCGCAATGCCGCGACGCTGTTCGCACTGGTGAAGGAGGAAGGCGTGCTCAACACCAAGGTCGTCGTGACCGGCACCGAGCCCGCGCCGGCGGCGGCTCCGCTGGCACGCCGCGCGCCGCGATACGAACCCGAGCGCAACATTACCGAAGACGCTCCGCGCTACCCCGATCGGCGGCCGCAGGTTTACGGCTATCCGTACGAGACGCCGCGCTACGGCTATCCGCGCGAGACACGTCCCTATTATTATGACGATTACGATCCGCCGCCGGCCTACTACCGGCGCGGCTACGGCTACGGCTGGGACTGATCCGGCCGCGTCGGCTCGCCCCGCGCGAACCATTTACGTTCGATCCAGTGCAGCATGCGCGTCATCGGCGGCCGCAGGGCCGGCAGATCGATCGCGACCAGAAACAGCCCGAGCGGCAGCATCCACAAACCGAGCACCGGCAGGAAGCTGAACACTCCCCCCAGTACCAGGAAGGCCGCGGCCGGAATGCGTACAAGCCGCGATTGCGGCCGGCGCAGATAACGCACCATACCGGCCAGCCGGCCGGGCAGCCGCGCCTGCAGGCGATCCATCGCCAGATCGAATTCGTGGAGGTCGCGCATTGCCCTCATAAATATGCGCGCGCCGGCAATCGCAACAGAGGCCACGCGGTTCCCCTCGCGCTCCGGCAATTATTACCGGTTCCGCCGGTACCGCATTTACGGCCGATTAACGCAACCGCACGGAAACGTATCCCCTTTAGACCTTCTGAAAGTCGCGACGGCTAGTTTGCTAACGCACATTAACCGGATCATCCGCGATGGCGCCGCGGGCGCGCAACGTCAAGTTCGACAGCCTGATCTGTATGGCCGCGGGTCTGATCGGACTCGCGGTTTTCGCCATTGGCCTGACGATCTGGACCCTGCGCAGCGATGCGCTCAACGACGCCGCCACGAGCACCGACAATATCGCTACCGTCCTTGCCGAACAGAGCAGCCGCTCGGTGCAGGCGATCGACCTCGTCCTGATCGACCTGCAGGAACGTGTCCAGAGCCAGAACTTCCCGAATGCCGGGGAATTCGGGAACTTCGCCATCACCGCGGTGACGCATCATCTGCTGCGCGAACGCCTGGCGCGCCTGCCGCAGGCCGACGTCGTCGCCTTCGTAGGCACCGATGGCACGATCCTCAACACCACGCGCAGCTGGCCGGCGCCCAAGACGAACGTCGGCGACCGCGACTATCTCGTCCATTTCCGCAACACCGATCATCACGGCGTCTACATCAGCGACCTGCTGCTCAACCGCGTTTCCGGCCACCGCACGGTCTTCTTCAGCCGGCGGCTGACCGGCAACAACGGTTCGTTCATCGGCATCGCCCTCATCGGCGTCAAGCTCTCCTATTTCCAGGAAATCTTCTCCTCGCTGCAATCGCTGCACAACCAGAGCTTCGCGTTGCTGCGCTATGACGGCTCGCTGCTGCTGCGACAGCCCGAGCTTGCGGACGCGGCCACGAGCTATCGCAGCAGCCGCTGGGGCGAACTGGTCTCCGTCGGCGGCGGCCATTACCGCACCAACGACATCGATGGCGAGCCGCGGCTGATCGCCGTGCGGCCGCTGCGCGACTATCCGCTCGTCATCAATGTCGGTGTTTCGGAAAATGCCGCCCTCGCCGTATGGCGCCGACGCGCCATGCTGATCGGGATCGGCACGCTGCTGACCATCCTGTGCTCTGCGCTGCTGCTGCGCTCGCTTTATACCCAGTTCCAGCGCATGAGCCGTTCCGAGGGGTCGCTCGCCGAGCGCGAGGCACGCCTTGCCGAGGCCAATGTGCGCCTCGACGCCGCCCTCAACAACATGAAGCAGGGCCTGTGCATGTTCGACGCCGACGAGAAGCTCGTCGTGTGCAACGAACGCTATCTTCAAATGTACCACCTGCCCCGCGACATCGTGAAGCCGGGCTGCTCGCTGATCGACATCCTGCGCCTGCGCAAGGAGGCCGGCAATTTCTCCGACGACATCGACCGCTATCTCGTCAACCTGCGCCGCCAGTTCGCGCTCGGCAATTATTTCTATCTGGTCGCGCATCTCGACGACGGGCGCGTGGTCGCCATGCAGAACCAGTCGGCCCCGGGCGGCGGCTGGGTGGCGACGCACGAGGACATCACCGAGCGCCAGCGCGCCGAGGCGCGCATTGCCCACATGGCGCGCCACGATGCGCTGACCGACCTCGCCAACCGCGTATTGTTCCGCGAGCGCATGGACGAGGCGCTGGCCCGCCTCTCGCGCAACGGCGAGAGCTTCTCGATCTTCATCTTCGATCTCGACATGTTCAAGGGCGTCAACGACTCGCTCGGCCATCCGGTGGGCGACGCCCTGCTCAAGGCGGTCGCGCTGCGGCTGAAAGAGAACGTGCGCGAAACCGACACCGTGGCACGGCTTGGCGGCGACGAATTCGCCATCCTGCAGACCGCCGGCGGCAACCAGCGCCAGGAGGCGGTGCGTCTGGCCGAACGCCTGCTCAAGAATATCAGCGCCCCCTACCAGATCGAAGGCCACGAAATCATCATCGGCATCTCGATCGGCATTGCGGTCGCGCCCGAGGACGGCGCCGACGCCGTGCAATTGCTGAAGAATGCCGACCTCGCGCTCTATCGCGCCAAGCTTGAAGGCCGCAACGACTTCCGCTTCTTCGAGGACAAGATGGATTCGGAGGCGCGCATGCGCCGCTCGCTCGAAATCGACCTGCGCAACGCCATCGCGCGCGAGGAATTCGAGCTGCACTACCAGACCTTCATCGACGTGCGCACGCTGCGCACGGTCGGGGTCGAGGCATTGGTGCGCTGGCGGCATCCGGAGCGCGGGCTCGTGCCGCCCGACCGTTTCATTCCGCTGGCCGAGGAAATCGGCCTGATCGTGCCGCTCGGCGAGTGGATCCTGCGCAAGGCCTGCCTCGACGCCGTATGCTGGCCCGCCGACATCAAGCTTGCCGTCAACCTGTCGGCCGCGCAGTTCCGCAGCGGCAATCTGGTGCAGATGGTCAAGCACGCGCTCGACGCCTCGGGCCTGCCGGTGAACCGGCTGGAACTGGAGATCACCGAATCCGTGCTTCTGCAGAAGAACACCGGAACGCTCGATACGCTGCACCGGCTCAAGAAGCTCGGCGTGGACATCGTGCTCGACGATTTCGGCACCGGCTATTCGTCGCTCAGCTATCTGCGCATGTTCCCCTTCGACAAGATCAAGATCGATCAGTCGTTCGTCGACGAAATCAACAACCGCGCCGACTGCGCCGCCATCGTCTCGGCCATTACGAGCCTCGGCAGCAGCCTCGGCATTGCCACGACCGCCGAGGGCGTCGAGAAACCCGAACAGCTTGCGCTCCTGCAGGCCGCCGGCTGCACGCACGCCCAGGGCTATCTGTTCAGCCGTCCGCGCCCGGCGCCGGAACTCGTTTTCGGCGACGCCACGCCCGGCCGCAGCAAGGTCGCCTGACGCTGATGGGCGGCGGCGTGCCTCTTTGGAAAATCCACAACCTGCTCTTGCCCTGGCCGGATTGCGTCCGGGAAAGCGCGATCCCGGCTGCTATGAGACAACCATCATGGCATTGCCGATAAGACCGGGGACGAATTGCGGCACAGGCACGAAAACCGGCGCCGACGCTCGCAGCGCGCGGCGGGACCGGCTATGGATATCCTGTGAATAACCCGGGGGAAAACGCCCGCCCCCGCGCAGCGCCGCCTCCTCCGCGGGACGCCTGTTAACAGCGGGCAATCGCCGACGGCCCGATGGACAAGACATCTCTCCCGCAGCCGACGATCGTGGCCCGGCTCCTGACCGTGGAGCGGACCGCGCTGCGCGTCGTCGAATCCTTGAGCGAGCAGATCGATCCTAAGCGGACCGCACTGGCCGCTTTCGAAACGCCGGACGGATGGGCGGTGGAAGTCCATTTTCAGGATGCGCCCGACGAGGCGCAGGTTCGCGAGCTCGTAGCGCAGACCACGGATGCACAGACCGCGGCCGCGATGCGGTTCGAGGCGGTCACCGTGGTCGACTGGGTCCGCGCCAGCCTCGCCGGGCTTGCGCCGGTGCCCGCCGGGCGTTTCCTCGTTCACGGCGCGCACGATCGGGAGCGCGTTGCGCCAAACCGGATCAGCATCGAGATCGAGGCCGCGCTCGCCTTCGGCACCGGCCATCACGGCACGACGCGCGGCTGCCTTGAGGCGCTGGACAGGCTGGCGAAGGAAAGCCGCCCCGGCCGGCCGCGTCGCATTCTCGATGTCGGCACAGGCTCGGGTGTGCTCGCGATCGCGGCGGCACGCCGCTTCCGCCGGTCAGTCCTGGCAAGCGACATTGACGTGCAGGCGGTGGCGGCGGCAAGAGACAATGCGCGGCTCAATCGCGCCGGAGACCTCGTCACCACCGTTGCGGCGAAAGATCTGGCGCCACACTTGTTCCGCGGCCGCGCGCCTTACGATCTGGTGCTCGCCAACATCCTTTTGCCGACGCTCAAGCTACTGGCGGGGCCGGCGGTGCGACTGATGGCACCCGGCGGGCAGATCGTGTTGTCCGGCCTGCTCACGACGCACGCGGCGGCAGCGGTCGCGGCCTATCGCGCGCGCGGCCTCGTGTTCGAGCGCCGGATCGTGCGCGAGGGCTGGGTCACGCTCGTGATGCGCAGGCCCGCCGTTAAAAGCCAGCGCCCCGGACCGGGGATCCAGGGCGCGAGGCAGTAATCACGATGAAAGGACGGGACGGGCCGATCAATCGCGCGCGCGAACGAAGGGCAGCGACTCTTCGTTCTTGTAGCTGATCCGGTTGCCGGCGATTTCGAGTTCGGCCGGCATGAGATGCTGGTGCATCCGGACTTCGCGCAGCGCGCGCCGCATCTGGGCCTCGAGGAACGCGTTCCAGACGCGCGTCCAGAAACCGGTCGCGGAACCGCCCTTGGCCGGGACCTTTGCCGCCGTCGCCGTATGCGCCGGGGCGTGTGTGCCGTAGGTAATCGCAGTCATGGTGTGTCTCCTTCTCAGAAGTCGTGAAACACTCCTCGACTTCCTCCTGACTTCTGCAGTGCAACATAAACGTATCCGATCCTCTGAGGGAGGGGCTGCAATGCAGGGCATCCCTGCTAAGCCCGCATAGGAGCTTTATATTTCGGCAATGAATAGGTCATTTCAGCGGCGCTGATGGGTAGATGGCCAAACTTGCTTTTTGCGGTGCAAAATCAACCTCAAGCTGCCTGTTCGAGAGACATTTCAAGGCTTCCGCCGACGCGTGGGGAGCATATTTGCCGCTCCGCGCACCGCTCAATAGAGTGCAGCCGCATGTTCGAGACCAAATTCCAGTCGTTCGACGACCCGCAGGACGCTGCGAAATCCGCCCAGCGCATGGCAGACCTGCGCCGCGTATTCGCCGCCTGCGGAATCGACGGACTGATTCTTCCCCGCGCGGACGCCCATCAGAATGAATATGTGCCGCCCAGCGAGGAGCGGCTCGCTTTTCTCACCGGCTTCACCGGCTCCGCCGGCTGCGCGATCGTGCTCGCCGACCGCGCGGTGCTGTTCGTCGACGGCCGCTACACGCTGCAGGCGCGCGAGCAGGTCGACCCCGCATTGTTCTCGATCGCCCATCTCGTGGACACCCCGCCCGATGCCTGGATCGAGCAGAATCTGCCGGCCGGTGCGCGGCTCGGCTACGATCCGTGGCTGCACACCGCCGCCGGCGCCGAGCGGCTTGCCAAGGCCTGCGGCAAAGCGGGCGCTACGCTCGTGCCGATCGAGCGCAATCCGGTGGATGCAGTGTGGACCGACCGGCCCACCGCCCCGCTTGGTCGCATCGTGCTGCACGATTTGCGCTTTGCCGGCGAGAACGCCCCTGCCAAGATCGCGCGCATCCGCACCGAAATCGCCAAGGCGCGCGCCGATGCGCTCGTCCTATCCGATCCGCACGCACTGGCCTGGACCTTCAATATCCGCGGCGCGGACGTCGCCCATACGCCGCTGCCGCTCGGCTATGCAATCGTGCCGAAGGAAGGACGGCCGTCGCTCTATCTCGACGCCCGCAAGCTCGACAACACGGTATGCGCTACGCTGGAAGCACTCGCCGACATCCGAAGTCCGGACGATTTCACCACCGATCTCGCAGTACTCGGCGCAGCCGGCAAGACAGTGCGGCTCGACCAGACGACGGCTGCCGACGCGTTGGGACGCATCCTCGCACAGGCCGGCGGCGTGGCCGCGCGCGGGGTCGATCCGGTCGCGCTCATGAAGGCGGTCAAGAACGATACCGAGATTGCGGGCGCGCGTGCCGCCCACCGCCGCGACGGCGCGGCCGTGGTGCGCTTCCTGGCCTGGTTCGACCGCGAGGCGCCAGCGGGCCGGTTGACTGAGATCGACGCGGTCGCGGCGCTGGAGACGTTCCGGCGGGAGACCGGCGCGCTCAAGGACATTTCGTTTCCGACCATCGCAGGCGCGGGGCCGGACGGCGCGATCGTGCATTACCGCGTCACGCGCGCAACCAACAGGCGGATCGCGCCGGGCGAACTCTTCCTGATCGATTCCGGCGCACAATACGAGGACGGCACGACCGACATCACGCGCACGCTCGCAGTCGGCGCGCCGCAGGCCGACATGCGCACGCATTTCACGCTTGTGCTCAAGGGTCATATCGCCATCGCGCGCGCGGTATTTCCCGACGGCACCTCCGGCGCGCAGCTCGACACGCTGGCGCGGCAATATCTGTGGGCGCGCGGGCTCGACTACGACCACGGCACCGGCCACGGCGTCGGCAGCTATCTATCCGTGCACGAAGGACCGGCGCGCATCTCCAAGCTCGGCAGCGCCACGCTGCGGCGCGGCATGATCCTGTCGAACGAGCCGGGCTATTACCGCACCGGCGCCTACGGCATCCGCATCGAGAATCTCGTTCTGGTCACGGCGGCGGAGCCGGTGGCGGGCGCCGAAAAAACGCTGAACGCGTTCGAGACGCTCACGCTCGTTCCCATCGACCGGCGGCTCGTGGAACCGGCTTTGCTGACGGACGGCGAAATTGCATGGCTCGATGGCTACCATGCACGCGTCGCAGAGACGCTCGCGCCGCTCGTTGATAAGGAGGGCCGCGGCTGGCTCGAGAATGCCACCCGCCCGCTCCAACCCTGATCGAACCCCGTGGACACCCAGACCCCGAAACCGTCCCAGGCGCCGGAGCCGGATTTTCCGCTGCGACTTCTCGCCCTGCTGATGGTGATGACGTCGATCGGGCCGCTGACGCTCAACATCCTCATTCCCGCGGTGCCCAATATCGTCGTCACCATGGCGACCGACCCGGCCACCGTGCAGCTCACGCTCTCGCTCTATCTGCTCGGGCTCGCGGTCTCCCAGCTCGCGCTCGGCCCGCTGTCGGACCGCTTCGGCCGGCGGCCGGTCGCGCTCGTGGGATTGGCGATCACCGCGCTCGCAAGCGTGGCTGCGCTCGCCGCCTCCACCATCGGCGGCCTGATCACGGCGCGCGTCGTGCAGGCGCTCGGCGCCTCGACCGGGCTCGTGATCGGCCGCGCCGTGATCCGCGACCTCTACGACCGCGACCGCGCGGCCTCGATGATCGGCTGGGTCGCGACCGCGATGGTCGTCGCTCCCATGATCGCGCCGCTGATCGGCGGCATTCTCGATACCGCGTTCGGCTGGGAAGCGACCTTCGCCTTCGTCGCGCTGATGAGCGCGGCGGTGCTGATCTGGACGTTCTTCGCACTGCCGGAAACGCGCCCCGCGCATGTCGGCGGCGGCGGCGTGCGCCATCTCGCGCACGAGACACGTGCGCTGCTCGGCAGCGGTCCGTTCGTCGGCTACGTGCTGGTCGCCGCCATCGGGACGGCGACCTTCTTTGCCTTCCTCGGCGGCGGCCCGCATCTTGTCATCAGCATCATGGGCCGCAGCTCCGCCGAATACGGCGCCTGGTTCATCATGTCGGCATTCGGCTACATGGTCGGCAATTTCGTCGCCGCCCAGCTTTCGCCGCGCTTCGGCGTCGACGCCATGATCCGCGCCGGCGTCGGCTTTCAGATTTTCGGCGGCGTGCTTTCGATCCTGCTCGCGGTGCTGTTCCCGCACGGCGGGCCCGAAACGGTTTTCCCGCCGCAATTCTTCCTGTCGTTCGGCAACGGCGTGTTCTTGCCCAATGCCATTGCCGGCGCGATCAGCGTGCGCCCGCAGGCGGCCGGCACGGCGTCGGGCCTCATCGGCTTCACGCAGATGGGCACCGGCGCCGCCGCCGCTCAGGCGATGGGCATCGTGATCGAGCATTCGAGCACCGCGCAGCCGCTCGCCTGGACCATGCTCGTACTGGCCGTCGGCGCCATGCTGGCCTTCGTGCTGCTGGTGCGCCCGCAGCGGCCGCCCGACCCGCCGCAATCCTGACCGCGCCTGCGGCCGGCCGGCTCAGCGGCCGACGAGCCTGAACCACTCGTCTTCCGTCAGGACTTCGATGCCGTATTTCCTGGCATCGGCAAGCTTGGAGCCCGCGCCCGGCCCCGCCACGACGAGATCGGTCTTTTTCGATACCGAGCCGGAGACCTTCGCACCCAGCCGCTCGGCCATGGCCTTGGCCTCGTCGCGCGTCATCTGTTCGAGCGTACCGGTGAACACCACCGTCTTGCCGGCGATAGCCGTGTCCTTCTTGGGCTTCTCGGCGTCGAGAATGGTCACCTCTTTCGTCAGCCGCTCGACGATGCCGCGATTGTGGCTCTCCGAGAAATAGGCGGCGACCGCAGCGATCACGGTGTTGCCGATCTGGTCGAGCGCATCCATCTCCGCGATCGCCTCCGGATCGCCTTTGGCGACGGCAAGGCAGGCATCGTGAAACGCTTTCCACGAGCCGTAACCGCGCGCCAGCGCCAGCGCCGTGGTATCGCCGACATGGCGGATGCCGAGCGCATAGATGAAGCGGTCGAGCGGAATCCGACGCCGCTCCTCGATCGCTGCGAACAAATTGCGGACCGAGGTCTCGCCATAGCCTTCCTGCCCTTCCAGCTTGATCGTCCGGTTGCGCGCGGGCAGCGTAAAGATGTCGGCCGGCTCCTTCACCCAGCCCTCTTCGAAGAAGAACGCAATCTGCTTCTCGCCCAGGCCCTCGATATCGAAAGCGCGGCGCGAGGCGAACAGCTTGAGATGCTCGACTTTCTGGAACGGACAGGCGAACTCGCCACTGCAGCGGGCGCGCGCCCCCTCCTCGCCGGTCGCGGTCTCCTCGCGCACGACGTCGGTATGCAGCGGGCATGGGCACTTCTTCGGGAAGCGATAGGGCCTGGCACTTTTCGGCCGCTTGTCGATGACGACATCGACCACTTGCGGGATGACGTCGCCGGCGCGCTGGATGATCACCGTGTCGCCGATGCGAATGTCGCGGCCCTCGCGCAGCGCCTCGCCGTTGCCGCCGAGGCCCCTGATATAATCCTCGTTGTGCAGCGTAACGTTCTGCACGATGACGCCGCCGACGCCGACCGGCTCGAGCTTGCCCACGGGCGTGAGCGCGCCAGTGCGCCCGACCTGGATCTCGATATCGCGCAGCACGGTCATCGCGCGCTCGGCGGGGAATTTGTGCGCCACCGCCCAACGCGGGCTGCGCGAAACGAACCCGAGACGCTCCTGCCAGTCGAGGCGATTCACCTTGTAGACGACGCCGTCGATGTCGTAGTCGAGCTCGGCCCGCTCCTCCTCGATCTTGCGGTGGAAGGCGATGAGCTGCTCGAGGGAGTGACACAGTTTCGTCAGCGGATTGGTGCGGAAGCCGCAGGTCTCGAACCAGCGGATCATGCCGCTCTGGGTGTCGGTCGGCATGTCGCTCATCTCACCCCAGGCATAGGCGAAGAAGCCGAGCGGGCGCGTGGCGGTGATGGCCGGGTCCTTCTGGCGCAGCGAGCCGGCGGCCGAGTTGCGTGGATTGGCGAACACGGGCTCGCCCGCGGCTTTCTGGCGTTCGTTGAGCGCGAGGAACGCCTGCTTGGTCATGTAGACCTCGCCGCGGACCTCGCAGGCCACCGGCACATGGCGGCCTTTGAGCTTGTGCGGCACGTCATGCAGCGTACGGATATTGGCGGTGACATCCTCGCCCTCCATGCCGTCGCCGCGTGTCGCGGCGGTGACAAGCTCGCCGCGCTCGTAGCGCAGCGACATGGACAGGCCGTCGATCTTCGGTTCGGCGCTGAAGTCGATCGTCTCGTCCTCGCCGAGCCTGAGGAAGCGGCGGATGCGTGCCTCGAAATCAAGCACGTCGCTTTCGCCGAACGCATTGTCGAGCGAGAGCATGGGCACCGCGTGCCGCACTTTCCTGAAGCGGCCAACAGGCGCGGCGCCGACGCGCCGCGACGGCGAATCCTTGCGGATCAGTGCGGGGAAGCGCGCCTCGATGGCGTCGTTGCGCTGCCGCAGCGCATCGTATTCGGCATCCGAAATACTCGGCTTGTCTTCCTGGTAATAGCGCCGGTCGTGCTCGGCGATGACCTTGGCAAGCCGCTTGAGTTCCGCGGCGGCCTGCGCCTCGGTGAGCTTGTCGGCATCGATCAGATTGGCAAGCTTGGCGGACATTCACGACCCTGCGCGGCGATCGTCATGGCCGGGCCTGTCCCGGCCCTCCACGTCTTCTTACACTCAAATTTAAAGACGTGGATGCCCCGCACAAGGCTTATCCTCGAGCCGGCCAAAGACCGGGCCCGCATGTCGGACGTGACGGCGGTGAATGACGCCCGGTCCCTTCACGCCACGGCGGCCTGCATCAGCCGGCCAGCCGCCGCGCGGGCTTCCTCGGTGATTTCCGCGCCCGCCAGCATGCGCGCGATCTCCTCGCGCCGCTTCTCGGCCGAAAGCTCGCCCACCCGCGTCGCCACCCGCTTGCCGCGGTCAAGCGCATCCTTGGCGATGAGATAATGGCGATCGGCGCGCGCGGCGACCTGCGGGGCATGCGTCACCGCAATCGCCTGCACCCGGCCGGCAAGGCTCGCAAGGCGCATGCCGATCGCATCGGCCACCGCGCCGCCGACGCCGGTGTCGATCTCGTCAAAGATCAACGTCGGCGCGGAGCCTCGGTCGGCCAGCACCACCTTCAGCGCCAGCAGGAAACGCGAAAGCTCGCCGCCCGAGGCCACACGCATCAGCGGGCCCGGCCGCGTACCCGGATTGGTCTGCACCCAGAATTCGACCCGATCGATACCGTTCGGCCCGGGAGTAGAGGAATCCGTCACCACCTGGGTGGTGAATTGCGCGCGCTCGAGCTTGAGCGGCGCAAGCTCGGCATTGACCGCCTTGTCGAGGATGCCGGCCGCCTTGTTGCGCGCGAACGAAAGACGTTCGGCAGCGGTGCGGAAGCGCCGCTCGGTCTCGTGCGCAGCCTTCTCAAGCTCGACGAGGCGCTCGGCCCCGGCATCGATCAGCGCGAGATCAGCGGCATAGTTCTGCGCGAGCGCGGGCAGCCCGTCGACCGGCACGCTGAACTTGCGGCCGGCGGCGCGCAGCGCAAACAGCCGCTCCTCGATCCGCTCCAGCTCCTGCGGATCGTAATTGGCTTTCTGCAAGGCAGCTTCGAGGTGCGAGCGCGCTTCATCGATCGCGCTCAGCGCGACGTCGAGCGATTTCACCGCGGGCTCGACAAGCCCCGGCGCCTGCGCCGAGCGCCGCTCCAGCCGGCGTATGGCGGAACCGAGCATCGGGACGGGCGAGGCGGAACCTGCGACCGCGTCGAAAGCTTCGTTG
The DNA here is from genome assembly GCA_019187085.1 of Pseudorhodoplanes sp. Classification (GTDB taxonomy): domain Bacteria; phylum Pseudomonadota; class Alphaproteobacteria; order Rhizobiales; family Xanthobacteraceae; genus Pseudorhodoplanes. The sequence goes on from JABARS010000006.1 coordinate 232,132, forward strand.
AGGTCCTCGGCGATCTTCTCCGCCTGCATCATCGAGGCGCGGCGCTCGGCGAGCGCGGCCTCCTCACCCTCTTGCGCGCCGAGCAGGGTCAGTTCCTCGACCGAATGGCGCAGATAATCGGCCTCGCGCCGGGCGCGCTCGGCCTCGGCGCGGTGCGCCTCCAGCGCCTCGAAGGCGGTACGGCGGGCTTCCCACAGTTTCGTCACCTCGGCAGCCTGATCCTCAAGCCCGCCAAAGGCGTCGAGCAGGCGGCGGTGGCTCGCCGCATCGACAAGCGCGCGGTCATCGTGCTGGCCATGGATTTCGACCAGTTCCGCGCCGAGGCTGCGCAGCGTCTGCACGCTCACCGGCTGATCGTTGACGAAAGCGCGCGTGCGGCCATCGGCGGACTGCATGCGGCGCAGGATCAGCGTGTCGTCCTCGTCGATGCCGTTCGATTTCAGCAGCGACCAGACCGGATGACCCTCGGGCAGTTCGAACATCGCGGTCACCTGGCCCTGCTCGGCGCCCTGGCGCACGAGCGTGGCGTCGCCGCGCGCGCCGAGCGCGAGCGCAAACGCATCCAGCAGGATCGATTTGCCGGCGCCGGTTTCGCCGGTCAGCACGGCGAGGCCGCTGGTAAAATCGAGATCGAGCTTGTCGATCAGAACGATGTCGCGGATGGAGAGCCGGGCAAGCATGAACATCCCTCTCGAAAACGGGCTTCCGAGTCGGGAAAAGCCTACCAGAACAAAACAGAAACGAAAACCGGAAAAGAGTTAATTTCCGGGGGGTCAGGCCGCCTTCTTCCTGAACAGCCGGCTGATCCAGGAATCCTTGTTCTCGTCGGGCTCGAAGCCGCCGCCCTTCACCAGCCGGTAGGCGTCCTTGTACCAGGGGCTGTCCGGGAAATTGTGTCCGAGGACTGCGGCCGCGGTCTGCGCCTCCGGCACGATGCCGAGCGCCATGTAGGACTCGGTCAGGCGCATTAGCGCCTCCTCGACATGGCGCGTGGTCTGGTATTGCGTGACGACAAGCTTGAAGCGGTTGATCGCGCCCGTGTAATCCTTGCGATCGAGATACCAGCGGCCGATCATCATCTCCTTGCCGGCAAGCTGGTCGCGCGCGACCTCCATCTTCTTGCGGGCGCTGACGGCGTATTCGCTGGTCGGATACTTGCGCGCCACCTCGTCGAGCGCCTGCAGCGCCTTCTCGGTGCGCTGCTGGTCGCGCGTGACGTCGGGGATTTCCTCGAAATACGAGGAGGCGATCAGGAACTGCGCATAGGCCGCGTCCGGGCTGCCGGGATGCAGCGTGACATAGCGCTTGGCAGCGGAAATCGATTCGTCGTATTCGCGCGCCTCGTAATAGGCGTAGGCGGTCATCAGCAGCGCCTTGCGCGCCCATTCCGAATAGGGATGCTGGCGGTCGACCTCTTCGAACTTCTTGGCCGCGGCCTTGGGGTCCTTCTTGTTCTGAAGGAGATAGAGGCCTTCGTTGTAGAGCTTGTCGGCCGGATCGTCCGGGATCTGGATGTCCTTGTCGCTCGTGCAGGCGGCAAGCGGCACGACGACGGCCACGAGCGCAAACGCAAGCAGAACGTGGACGAGACGCGCACGCATGCCGGCGGGACGCCGTTTCGTGCTCACACGCGCTGCTGCCTCGTTCGACATGGATGACGTCGCTATCCCCTCACGGCACCGACCCGCGCACCTTGCCCGAAACCGGACGCGGCAGTACCGGCCTTCCCCTTCCCGGCCGCGCAAGCGCCCGCAAAGGCCCTGCCGGCACCGGCCGATGCCAGCCTTTCTTACCCGAAAAAAGGCAGCCGCCCCAAGCATTAGGGCCGACAATCAGCCGGGATTAAGGCGAACGGTTAAAGCTCCCCAGCCCGCACGCTCCCGCGCCGGCCGGACGGCCAATGCTGGAGAATTACGTGTCAGGAAACGTCGGGACCATAGGCCGGCGCCACGAGGCCGGTCGCCAGATCAGCGTGGCCGCGGACGCGCCGCGCGGGCTCGGCTTCCACCAACGCCCAAGCCGAAGGATCGGACATCAGTGCGGTCAGCACGGCATGGTTGAGCTTGTGACCACCGCGCATCGAACGGTAGACGCCGAGCAGCGGCACCCCGGCCAGCGCCAGATCGCCGACCGCATCGAGCGCCTTGTGACGCACGAACTCGTCCGGATAGCGCAGACCTTCCGGGTTGAGCACCCGGTTCTCGCTCATCACGACGGTATTTTCGAAGCCGGCGCCCAGCGCCTTGCCCGCGCTCCACAGCGCCGAGACGTCCTTCATGAAGCCGAAGGTGCGGGCGCGCGCGAGTTCACGGCGGAACAGGTCGGGTTCGACATCGGTCGCGATCGACTGGCGACCGATCAGCGGATTGTTGAAGGCAATTTCGATTTCGACGCGGAATCCGTCGGCATAGGGGCGCAGTTCGCCCCAGGATTCGCCCCTGGCGACGCGCACCGGCTTAAGCACTTCGATGAAACGGCGCGGAGCATTGGTCAGCGCAATGCCGGCCTGATCAATGGCGGCGACGAACGGCGCCGCGCTGCCGTCCATGATCGGCACTTCCGGACCATCCAGCTCGACGACCGCGTTGTCGACGCCCAAACCGCGCAGGGCGGCAAGGACATGCTCTGCGGTGGAGCACAGGACGCCCGACGCGTCGCCAAGAACCGTGGCAAGTTCGGTGGCCGTGACCGAGCGATAATCGGCGCGCACTTCGCGCTCGCGACCGCTCTCGTCAGTACGGGTGAAGACGATGCCGGTATCGGCGTCGCCCGGATGGAGCGTGAGGGTAACCGGAACACCGGAATGAACGCCAACCCCGGTGACGGCGATCTGGTCGCGAAGCGTGGTCTGCCTGACGGCCTTCATCCCACTTTTCCTGCATGCCTCCGGCACAAGGCCGAGCCGCATGCAGTCCCCCGTTTGCCCCATTGGCCGCTTTTTCGCCAAGAAATCCTGTTTGCCAAGAAATCTTGTTTCTCAAGAAATCCCGGCCGAAACAGCGGCCGGAGCGAAAAGCCTTTATGTGGCGAAACCTTAACCACGCCACCCCGTCGCCTCCAACTAACGCTTTATTACCGACTGTTACCTTGAAGCGGCCGCATTCGGGTCGCCGTTACGCCCGAATTGGGAACGCCGGCCACGCTATCACGGAGCGGACGCTTCGCGTCGACAACCGATTGAGAGAATTTATATTGTAATATCAATATATTGGAGCGAGAAACGAAAAAGCCCCGGCTTTTCGGGCCGGGGCTCGCATTTTCGAAACCGGGTACAGAGGTGTTAGTTCGCCTGCCGGCGCAGGAACGCCGGAATCTCGAGCTGATCGTCCTCTTGCGAGTTTTGCACAGGCGCCTGACGGCCGTGCTGGTCCAGTCCCTGCGGCGCGCGGCGCGGGGCATAGTCCGAGACTGGTTTTTCCGCCGGACGGACCACCGGACGCGGCGGCAGGCGGTCCAGCGCGGGCGGCGCCGACCGAATCGCAGGCCCCGATTCGACTTCCGGCTCTTCCTCGCGCCGGCCAAGGCCGACAGCGGCAAGCCGTTGCAGCAGGCCGACGCGCTGCTTTTCGGGATGGTGATTGTCGTCGAGTTCGCCGCGCTTGGCGCGGATCTCGCGCTGCGCCGGCATCGGCAAATCTTCGATGCGCGGCATACGCTGCGGACGCTGCACCGGCCGTTCGGCTTCCGGCGGAATGAACGGCTTAGCGGCGTCAGCCGACGGCGGAGCAGCCGGGGTGTCGAGCCTGGGTTCGATGAAGAGCGACGGCTTGGGCGCCACCGGGCGGATGGTGACGTCCTCGATCGCGGTCGGCGGCAGGATCGCAGCGGCAACGGCCGCGGTCGCGGCCTGCTCGATGGCGGCCGCAGCATGGGCCGGAATACGGCTCGGCGCGGCCGGATTGACACGTTCGGCAGGACGCGCGGCGCGGACATCGACGGTGGCCGGCATGGCGGGGGCGGCCGGGCGTACGACCGCCACCTTGTCGATGCCGGTGGCCACCACCGACACGCGGATGATGCCGTCGAGGCTCTGGTCGAAGGTCGCGCCAACGATGATGTTGGCGTCCTTGTCCACTTCCTCGCGCACGCGCGAGGCGGCTTCGTCGACCTCGTACAGGGTCAGATCCTTGCCGCCGGTAATCGAGATGAGCACGCCCTTGGCGCCCTTCATCGAGGAATCGTCGATCAGCGGATTGGAGATCGCGGCCTCGGCAGCGGCCAGCGCACGCTTCTCGCCCGAGGACTCGCCGGTCCCCATCATCGCCTTGCCCATCTCGCGCATGACCACGCGGACGTCGGCAAAGTCGAGATTGATCAGGCCTTCCTTGACCATCAGGTCGGTGATGCAGGCGACGCCCGAATAGAGCACCTGGTCGGCCATCGCGAAGGCGTCGGCAAAGGTGGTCTTCTCGTTGGCCACCCGGAACAGGTTCTGGTTCGGGATGACGAGCAGGGTGTCGACGTATTTCTGAAGCTCAGTGATGCCGGCCTCGGCATAGCGCATGCGGCGCTCGCCCTCGAAATGGAAGGGCTTGGTGACCACGCCGACGGTGAGGATGCCCATGTCCTTGGCGGCCTTGGCCACCACAGGCGCCGCGCCCGTGCCGGTGCCGCCACCCATGCCGGCGGTGACGAACACCATGTGCGCACCGTTGAGATGGTCGCGGATTTCGTCGAGCACCTCTTCGGCCGCCGCGCGCCCGACTTCGGGCTGCGAGCCCGCGCCGAGGCCTTCCGTGACCTTGACGCCCATCTGGACGATGCGCTCGGCCTTCGACATGGTCAGGGCCTGGGCGTCGGTATTGGCGACGACGAAATCGACGCCCTGCAGGCCGGCGGCGATCATGTTGTTGACGGCGTTGCCGCCGCCGCCGCCCACACCGAAGACGGTGATCTTGGGCTTGAGTTCCCGAATATCGGGGACTTTGAGATTGATGGTCATGGCTGCCTCATGCAAACGCAGGCGGTGTGAACGCCACCGGCACGGCCGGTCCGCCAACCGGCCGATTCGGGGATGGGTCGGGTCATCAGAAGCCGTCCTTCAGCCATCGTCCGACCCTCGCAAGATAACCGCCTGTTCCTGTCATCATCTGCCGCGTTGGCCGCGGTTCGAAATGTTCGAGATGGGCCGCCTGGGGATAGACCAGGAGCCCGGTGGGCACGGCGAAAGCGGGCCCCTTGGCACTTTCGGGAAGTCCGGCAATCCCCAGCGGACGGCCGACCCGCACCGCGCGGCCGAGAACGCGCGCGGCAAGCTCGGTCAGTCCGGCGAGCTGGGCGGCTCCGCCGGTCAAGACAATCGTCCCCCGCGGCTCTGCCGAAAACGGCGACGCGGCCAGGCGGTCGCGGACCATTTCCAGAATCTCCTCGACGCGCGGCCGGATGATCTGCACCAGCGTTGCGCGGGAGATCACTTGCGGCGGTTCGCGAGGATCGTCGCTGACCGCAGGCACGGTGATCATGTCCCGTTCGTCTGTTCCACTGCTCAGCACACTGCCATAGAACGTCTTGATTCGCTCGGCATCCGCGATGCGCGCATTGAGTCCGCGCGCCAGATCCATGGTAATGTGATGGCCGCCGAGCGCGAAACCGTCGGCATGGACGAAACGGCCGGCCGAGAACACGGCGACCGTCGTGGTTCCCGCACCCATGTCCACGACCGCAGCGCCGAGATCGTCCTCGTCGTCGGCAAGCGCGGCAAGCCCTGCGACATAGGGCGCAGCAACCATGGTTTCGACCGCCAGATGGCATTTCTCTACCGCCAACATAAGATTGCGCGGAGACGCGCTGTCGGCGGTAACCATGTGCATGTCGACGCCGAAATGACGCGCGAGCATCCCGCGCGGCTCGCGCACGCCGCGCGCCCCGTCGAGCGAGAAGCCGATCGGCAGCGAATGCAGCACCACGCGTCCGTCGCGGGCCGAATGCCGGCTGCCGGCAGACAGGACGCGGGCGATGTCGTGATTGGAGACTTTCGGGCTGGCGATATCGACGCTGGCATGAAAGGTCTCACTCGCCAGACGCCCGGCGCTGACAGAAACCACAACCGATTCCAGTTGAACCGATGCCGTGCGCTCGGCGATATCGACCGCGCGCCGGATCGCGATTTCCGCTTCGTGGATGTCGACGATGCTGCCGCCTTTCACGCCTCGTGCCTCGACATGGCCAAGGCCGAGGATTTCAATGCCATGGCTGCGCCGGCGCAGGACCTCCTTCGGCGGATGCGGTTCGAGCCGCGCAATCATGCAGACGATCTTGCTGGTGCCAACATCGAGCGCGGCGACCAGCGCGGAACGCCGCGGCGAGACCGGCTTCATCTTGGGCGCGAGACCGTAATGCAGGAGGGTCATGCGTCGTCCCCCTTGCGTCTGGTCTTGCGGTCCTTGAGCGCTTGCGCGCGCGCGGCTGCCGCCTCGTGCGGAAGGCGCACGGTAACGCGGTCGGCAAGCCGCAGATCGATCGCGACAACATCGCGCGAGAGCAGCTTGCGGTCGCGATCGAGCGTCACGAGCGTCGCAAAAGCCTGAGCCGGATCGTCTTCCGGCAGGCGCACGTCGATGCCGTTCTTCAGACGCAGGTTCCAGCGCCGCTCGGCGACGAAGACATAGGCGCGCACCTGATCGCGGATAGCCGGGAAGCGCTCCGCGACCGCGAGGATATCGCGCGCGCGCTTCTCCGCGCCCTGCCCGACCACGAGCGGGAGATCGGCAAAGCGCGTGTCGACGACGTCCTGTACCACCGTTCCGTCTTCGGCGATGACGCGGGCGCGGCCGTCCTTCTGCCAGAGCGCGAAGGCCTGGCGCTCGATGACGGCGATGGTGAGCCGGTCCGGATAAAGCTTAAGGACGGTGGCGTCGGCGATCCAGGGATCGGCTTTCAGGCGCGTGCGGGCGGCATCCGCGTCGAGAAACAGGAGCGAGCCCTGCTCGCTCACGCCCGCGGCGGCCAGAAGATCCTCGCGCGACAATTTGCGGTTGCCGGTGATCGTGATGTGGGCGGTTCGGAAACCGGCTGCGACCGAAAACGCGTCGCGCGCAGCCCCGATCCGGGCGAGCGCCGCATCCGCATGCCCGCCGCGCACCGCGCCGTAGCCGAGCGCACACAAAAGGAAGACAAACGTCGCCGCCGCGCCCCAGCCGCGCGGGATGCGCGCGACGAGACGGGACAGATCATCGAAGGCGCCTGCGGCGGCGCCGGGTTCGGAGGATTGGCGGATGAGCGTCGAGGATCGGGCACGCGCGATGCGCGACCGCGTCAGCGGTTCAGCGAGGCGTCCTCGATCATCCATTGCACCAGCTCGTCAAACGTTACGCCCGCATGGGCCGCAAGCTCGGGAACCAGCGATGTCTCGGTCATGCCCGGCTGTGTATTCACCTCCAGGCACGCCAATCCCTCTGTCCCCGCGCTACGGTCGTCGTAGCGGAAATCCGCGCGCGTCACGCCCCGACAGGACAGGGCCTGATGCGCACGGAGAGCCAGTCTTCGGACCTCTTGGTAAACTTTTGGTAAAATTTTAGCGGGCAGGACGTGTTCCGAGCCGCCGGGCGCGTATTTGGCCTCATAATCGTAGAACCGTACCTTCGGGATGATCTCGATCACGTCGGTGGGTGCGTCCTTCACGACCGCGCAGGTGAGTTCCTTGCCCGGGATGTAGCGCTCACACAGCACCATGTCGCCGAACGCCCAGCCGTCGCTGAACAATTCCTGCGGCGGGTGATCATGCTGTTCGGTGACGATGAAGACACCGACGCTGGAGCCTTCCGAAATCGGCTTGATCACATAGGGCCGCTCGAGCAGGTGCGCCTTGGCCGCCTCGAAGCGCGAGACCGCCATGCCCTCGGGTACCGGAACGCCGGCCGCTTTCAGCATGACCTTGGCGAGGTCTTTCTGCATGGCGAGCGAGGAAGCGAGCACCCCCGAATGCGTGTAGGGCACGCCGATGATTTCCAACACGCCCTGCAGCGTGCCGTCCTCGCCCGGCCGGCCGTGCAGCACATTGAGGGCAACGTGCGGCTTGAGCGTCTGCAGCACGGTCGCGATGTCGCGCTGCACGTCGATGCGGCTGACACGGTAGCCGCGGCGCTCGGCGGCGGCGGCGCAGGCTTCGCCGGAGCGAAGCGAAACTTCGCGCTCCGACGACCAGCCCCCCATGAGAACGGCAACGTGTTTGGTCATAGGGCCACCCCGATCCTCTTGATTTCCCATTCCAGGCCGACGCCGGAATTTTCCTTCACGCGCGCGCGCACGGTCTCGCCCAGGGTCTCGATGTCGTGGGCGGTGGCGCGGCCGCGATTGATCAGGAAGTTGCAATGCAGCTCCGACACCTGCGCGTCGCCGACCACGAGACCGCGGCAGCCGGCGGCGTCGATCAATTGCCAGGCCTTGTGCCCGGGCGGGTTCTTGAAGGTCGAGCCGCCGGTGCGGCTCTTGATCGGCTGCGTCGCCTCGCGCGCCTCGGTGATCTTGTCCATCTCGGCGGCGATGACGGCCGGATCGCCCGGTGCGCCCTGGAACAGGGCCTGCGTGAAGATGACGTCCTCCGGCGCGCCGCAATGGCGGTAGCTGTAATGCATGTCGGCGTTCGAGAACACGCGGATCTCGCCCTTGCGGTCGACGCCACGCGCCTCGATCAGCGCATCCTTGGTCTCGCGGCCATAAGCGCCGCCATTCATGCGCAGCGCCCCTCCGACCGCGCCGGGAATGCCGCGCAGAAACGACAGGCCGGCAATGCCCGCCTCCTGCGCCGCACGCGCGACCTTCACGTCCGGAACGGCCGCGCCGGCGCGGATGCGGTGGCCCGCTTCGACGGTCACCGCGTTGAAGCCGCGGCCGAGCCGGATCACGACGCCTTCGACGCCGCCGTCGCGCACGATCAGGTTCGAGCCAAGACCGATCACGACGACCGGAACGTCATCCGGCAGATTCCTGAGAAAATACGCCAGATCGTTCTCGTCCTCGGGCATGAACAGAACCTGCGCCGGGCCGCCGACGCGAAACCAGGTGAGGTCGGCGAGCGGCTGGTTGGCGAGCAGGCGGCCGCGCAACGCCGGCATCGCAGCTTTGAGCGTTGCGGTGATGTCGGGAAAGCTCATCGCGCGGGACATGCCTGTGTAAGCCACGCGGAAAGCACCTCGCGTCCCGCAGAGGCGGTGCGGCCGCCGAACGTTGCGGCCTGATCGCGGATCGTGCACGGATCGATGCCCGCCTTGCCAAGCTCCACCGTATGCCCGACTAGCCATTGCTCGAGCCGCGCGGGATCGGCCTCGATATGGAATTGCAGCGCGAGAATGGTTTCACCAATCGCAAAAGCCTGATGCGGACAGGCGGCCGTCGAAGCGAGCGCGACCGCACCCGCGGGCAGCGCCGCATTGTCGCCGTGCCAGTGCAGGACCGGCACGTCCGCCAACGCGCTCAATACGGACTTCCGTCCCGCTTCGCTTAGCGTCACCGGCGCCCAGCCGATTTCCTTCTGCGGCCCGGGCCCGACATCCGCGCCCAGCGCCTTGGCGATCAGTTGTGCGCCGAGGCAGATGCCGAGAGTGGGGCGGCGGGTCTCAAGCCGCGCCCGCAACGCGGCAAGTTCGTCGTGCAGAAATGGATACCGGTCTTCTTCATAGACGCCAATCGGGCCGCCGAGGACCAGCAGAAGGTCGGCGGACAGGATTGCTGACGGATCGAGCCGGTCGACGCCGGCTTCGAGATATCGCAGTGAAAAGCTGCGCTCAGCCAAGAGGCCGGACAACAACCCGGCATCCTCGAACGCAACATGACGGAGGGCGATGCATTCGCTCATGGCAATACGATCCCGCCTTCCCTCACCGTAACGGTCAAATCTCGCCACCCGATTCAAAAGTGATGTCGGTGCGCGGCAAGGCTGCGAAGTGCCCGGCATGCTCCTGCGCTTTTGCAAGCGCCGCCTCGCGCAGATCGTCCATGGTGGCGCCGGCGGGGAACGCGATCCACACGTCTATTTCGGTTAATCCCCACAATCCGGTGTCCGGCATGTGCGGCTGTCGTGCCGAAACCCGGGCGCAGATATAGCGTTCGCCGTCCTCGGTGCGCACATCGTGCTTGAAGGTGAACCATACGTTCATGACACCGTCTCCGGCCTAGCCCAACGCCTTGAGTTCACCCGGCAGCGCATAGGCCCATTGCGTGATCGAGCCCGCGCCGAGGCACACGACAAGATCGCCCGGCTGCGCGATGCCCTTGACGAGGGTAGCGAGCGTCTCCGGGCTTTCCAGCGCGATCACCTGCCGGTGGCCGCGCGCGCGCATGCCCTGCACGAGATGATCGCGGTCGGCGCCCTCGATTGGGGCTTCGCCGGCGGTATAGACGTCGGCGACGATCACCGTATCGGCGTCGTTGAAGCAGGTGCAGAACTGCTCGAACAATTCCTTCAGCCGCGTGTAGCGGTGCGGCTGCACCACCGCGATCACGCGGCCCTTGTTCGACTCGCGCGCGGCCTTGAGCACGGCAGCGATCTCGACCGGATGGTGGCCGTAATCGTCGATCACGGTCACGCCGTTCCATTCGCCGGTACGCGTAAAGCGGCGCTTGACACCGCCGAAGCCCGCCAGCGCTTCGCGGATCTTCTGGTCGGCGATGCCGAGCTCGCAGGCGACCGCCACCGCCGCGGTGGCGTTGAGCGCATTGTGCCGGCCGGGCATCGGCAGTTGCAGATCGGCGATGAGGCGGTCGGCCTTGCCGTCGCGCCCGCGCACGAGCACCGCAAAGGTCGAGGCACCGTTGGCGTGATCGAGATCGAGCAGCCGCACGTCGGCCTGCGGGTTCTGGCCGTAGGTCAGGATACGACGATCCTCCATGCGCCCGACCAAAGCCTGCACGTCGGGATGGTCGGTGCACATCACCGCAAAGCCGTAAAAAGGGATGTTCTCGATGAATTTCTCGAACGCCTGCTTGACCGCATCGAAGGTCTTGAAGTGGTCGAGATGCTCGGGATCGATATTGGTCACGATCGCGATATCGGCCGGCAGCCTGAGGAAGGTACCGTCGGATTCATCGGCCTCCACCACCATCCAGTCGCCGGCACCGAGCCGCGCATTGGTGCCGTAGGCGTTGATGATGCCGCCATTGATGACGGTCGGATCGAGCCCGCCGGCATCGAGCAGCGCCGCGACAAGCGATGTCGTCGTGGTCTTGCCATGGGTGCCGGCAATGGCGACGCAGGATTTCAGGCGCATCAATTCGGCGAGCATTTCCGCCCGCCGCACCACCGGCAGGCGCCTCGCGCGCGCGGCGACCAGTTCGGGATTGTCGCGCTTGATGGCCGAAGAAATGACGACCACGTCCGCGCCCTCGATATTGCCGGCATCGTGACCGATAGCGACCGCAATGCCCTTGTCGCGCAGGCGCTTGACGTTGGCATTCTCGGCGACGTCGGAGCCGGCCACCTTGTAGCCGAGATTGAGCAGCACTTCGGCGATGCCGCTCATGCCGATGCCGCCGATGCCGACAAAATGGATCGTGCCGATATCGTGCGGGAGTCTCATAAGCGGATGCCCTGGATGCGGCGGCCGGCCCCGATGCCACGCACCGGGCCACGGCCAACGCCGAACGGATAAAGATCAGTGCGGCCGGGCGCCGGCCGTGCGCAGAACCAAATCCGCCAATCGGCCCGCCGCGTCAAGCACGCCGACCGATTTTGCGGCCACGGCCATGGCCGAAAGCCGCGCCGGATCGCCCGCCAGCGCCGCGATTTCGGCCGCCAGCCGGTCGGGCGAGAATTCCGCCTGCGGCAGGCGGATCGCGCCGCCGGCTTTCTCGATCACCATGGCGTTGGCATTCTGGTCCTGATCGAGGGCATGAGGCAGCGGCACGAGGATCGCCGGACGGCCGATCGCGGCAAGCTCTGCGACGGTGGAGGCGCCCGAGCGCGACACGATCAGATGGCTCTGGGCCATACGCGCGGGAAGATCGGCGAAGAACGGGGCGACATCGGCTGCGACCCCGGCGGCGGCATAAAGCTCCCTGACATGCGCGGCATCTTCGGCGCGCGCCTGCTGGACAATCCGAAGCCGCATCTGCAGGTGCGGTTCGAGGCGCGCGACCGCCGGCGGCACGATTTCCGACATCACGCGCGCGCCCTGGCTGCCGCCGAAAACGAGGAGACGGAACGCGCCGTCACTCGACGGCGGATCGTAGGGGACCGCGGCGGCCGCAACCACCGCAGGCCGCACCGGATTGCCGGTGCATACCGTTTTCGCTTTCAGCGCTGCGTCATGGTCGGTGACGCCGGCGAAGCCGGTCGCGATCACCTGCACGCGCGACGCCAGCAGGCGGTTGGCGCGCCCCATCACGCCGTTCTGCTCATGGATGAGCGCCGGAATCCTGCGCAGCGTCGCGGCCAGAACCGGTGGCACGGTCGGATAGCCGCCGAAACCGACGACCATTGCCGGCTTAAGGCGGCCGAGCAGCGCATAGGCCCTGGCAAGCCCGAGCGCGAGCGTACCCGCCGTCCGCGCCAGCGAGAGCGGATCGCGCCCGCGCACGGTCGCGCTCGGAACGACATGGACGGCGTCGGCGGGGAAATGTCCGCCATAGCGCGCGGCGCGGCTATCGGTTGCGAGCGCGACGCGCACGCCACGTTCGGCCAAAGCCGCGGCCAGCGCTTCGGCCGGGAACAGGTGCCCTCCGGTACCGCCGGCTGCGACCAGCACGAGCAGCCGTCCGTCGGCGCCCGTGCTCATGCGGGCATCCCCAGCGCATGGCGGCTGCCGAGGATTTCGGCGCGTGGGCGCTCGCGCGTGAGCGCCAGCAGCATCCCGAGACCGTAGGCGAGCGAGAGTAGCGAGGAGCCGCCATAGGAGATGAACGGCAGCGTCATGCCCTTGGCCGGGATGAGATGCAGGTTCACCGCCATGTTGATCGCCGACTGCGTCCCGAACATGATCGCAAGCCCGCAGGCGGCAAAGCGCGCGAACGGATCGTCGTTATGCATCGCACGCGTGAGCGCGCGCACGATGATGAAGGCGAACAGCGCGACCAGCGCCAGACACAGAACGATGCCGAACTCCTCCGCGGCGACCGCGAAGATGAAGTCGGCATGGCTGTCCGGGAGAATGCGCTTCACCGTCCCCTCGCCCGGGCCGCGGCCGAACCATCCGCCGCGCAGGAACGATTCCACCGCATTATCGATCTGGAATGTATCGCCCGAGGACGGATCGAAGAAGCGCTTGAAGCGCCGCGCGACGTGCGGAACGGTGAAATAGGCGGCCGTGAGCCCGGCCAGCGCCGCCCCGCTCAGCCCGACCACCCAGATCATCCGCATGCCGGCGATGAAGAACAGCGAACCCCAGACGAGCGCGATCAGCAGCGTCTGGCCGAAATCGGGCTGCAGCACCACGAGCGAGAGCACGAGCAACAGCAAGGCGAGCGCTACGCTGTTGGCCGGCATTTCCGGGCGGCGTGTCGATTCGGCGAACAGCCAGGCGATCAGGATCACGAAAGCCGGCTTGATGAATTCGGAGGGCTGGATATTGACGCCAAGCACCATGATCCAGCGCCGCGCGCCCTTCACCTCCGCGCCGAATTGCAGCACCGCCAGCAGCAGGACGATCGAGACGAGGAAGACCGCGAGCGCCAGCCGGCGAATCTGCTGCGGCGAGAGAAACGAGGTGCCGAGCAGGATCACGATCGCCGGCACGAGATAGAGGCCCTGCCGGTTGACGAAATGGAACGGATCGAGGCCGAGCTTGACGGCGACCGGAGGGCTCGCGGCGAGCAGCAGGATGATGCCGGCAAGCATGAGCGCACCGATCGACGCCAGCATCAGGCGGTCGACGGTCCACCACCAGTTGGCGAACGGCGTGCGTTCCGTGCGCGAGACCATGATCCCCGTCCTCGATTCGGCTTCATCCTGAGGAGCATTGCGAAGCAATGCATCTCGAAGGATGGAGCCGCCCTCATACTTCGAGACGCGCTTCTGTGAAGCGCTCCGCAGGATGAGGGCGGATAAATCCAGTGTGGATGACTCCGGCTCTAGTGGTCGCTCGATTGTGTTTAGGTTTGATTAACGAACACCAGTCTTGCACGCCGAAACGGGCGGCCTATTCGGGCAGAGCGGCGACCAGGGCGCGAAAGCGCTCCCCGCGCGCCTCGAAATTCGCGAACTGGTCGAACGAGGCGCAGGCCGGCGACAGAAGCACCACCGGCTCGGCGGCCGACGATTGGGCGGCCTCGCGCGCGGCGGCCTCGACCGCGCGCTCGAGCGTGCCGGCAATCTCGCAGGCGGCCTTGCCGGCAAGCGTCCGCGCAAACTCGTCGGCCGCCTCGCCGATCAGATAGGCCTTGCGGATGTGCGGGAAATATTCATCGAGGCTCGCGATGCCGCCTGACTTCGGCTTGCCGCCGGCAATCCAGTAGATGTCGCCGAACGCGGCGAGGGCGTTGGCGGTCGAATCCGCATTGGTCGCCTTGGAATCGTTGACGAACAGCACCCTGCCGCGACGCCCCACCTGCTCCATACGATGCGCGAGCCCGGGAAACGAGCGCAGGCCCTCGCGGATCGTGCGGTCGTCGAGGCCGAGCGCGGTACAGGCCGCGAACGCTGCCATCGCGTTCTGGGCATTGTGCGTTCCACGCAGCGAATTGACGCCGGCGAGATCGGCGACCTCCTCGGCGTCCTTGCCGTCGACGCGATAGATGTGACTCTGGCCGGCGACATAGCCGAACGGCACGAGACCGCGCGTGGAAATCGCAATGACGCGCTTGCCCGCCTGCGCAAGATCGCGCGCTATCGCCTGGCCGAATGCGTCGTCGACGCCGACGACCGCCGCTTTCGCCCCGGCCGGCACGCGCGCCTTGATCGCGGCATAGCGCTCCATAGTGCCATGACGGTCGAGGTGGTCGGGCGTGACGTTGAGCATGATCCCGACCGACGGCGAAAGCGTCGGCATCAGGTCGATCTGGTAGGACGACAGCTCGATCACATGATAGCGCCCCGACTTCGGCGGCTGCAGCGCGAGGATCGGCGTACCGAGATTGCCGCCGACCTGCACCTCGCGGCCGGATGCAGAGAGGATATGTCCGGTCAGCGCAGTGGTCGTGGATTTGCCGTTCGTTCCGGTGATGGCGACGAAGGGCGCAGCGGGCGCCTCCGTCGCGCGCTGGCGCGCGAACAGCTCGACGTCGCCGATCACCTCAACGCCGTGCGCCTGCGCGGCCTGCACCGTCCAGTGCGGCTGCGGATGGGTGAGCGGAACGCCGGGAGCAAGCACGAGCGCGTCGATACCGCGCCAATTGATATCGTGTAGATCGGAGAGCGGCAGGCCGACCGCCGCGGCTTTGCTGCGCGCGCCGTCGCCGTCGTCCCAGGCTGCGACCTCGGCACCACCCGCGAGCAACGCCTTCGCGGTGGCTAGGCCCGAGCTGCCGAGACCGAACACGGCGGCGCGCTTGTCCTTGAAGACGGTGACCGGGGTCATGACAGCAACCGTAATGCGTTCCGCGGCGCGCGAACAGCCGGCAACCGGATCAGCGCAACTTCAGCGTCGACAGGCCCACGAGCGCGAGCACGATCGAGATGATCCAGAAGCGGATGACGATCTGCGGCTCGGTCCATCCCTTCTGCTCGAAATGATGATGGATCGGCGCCATCGCGAACACACGCTTGCCGGTGAGCTTGAAGGAGGCGACCTGCACGATCACCGATACCGCTTCCAGCACGAACAGTCCGCCGATGATCGCAAGCGCGATCTCGTGCTTGGTGGCGACCGCGATCGTGCCGATCATTCCGCCGAGCGCGAGCGAGCCGGTGTCGCCCATGAAGATGGAGGCCGGCGGCGCATTGAACCAGAGAAAGCCGAGGCCGGCTCCGACCACCGCCCCGCATAGCACCGCCAGTTCGCCGGTGCCGGCGACGTAATGGATGTTGAGATAGTCGGAGAACACGACGTTGCCGGCGAGATAGGCGATCAGGCCGAAGCTCATCGAGGCGATCATCACCGGGACGATGGCGAGCCCGTCGAGGCCGTCGGTCAGGTTCACCGCATTGCCGGCACC
Source organism: Pseudorhodoplanes sp. (assembly GCA_019187085.1). Classification (GTDB taxonomy): domain Bacteria; phylum Pseudomonadota; class Alphaproteobacteria; order Rhizobiales; family Xanthobacteraceae; genus Pseudorhodoplanes. The sequence continues at coordinate 248,155 of JABARS010000006.1, forward strand.
GACAATGACGAGTGCGCCGAATATCACGAAGAACCAGCCGAGATTGACGACCAGATCCTTGAAGAACGGAAAGGTCAGCGAGGTGGCGAAAACCGGCCGCCCGAGCTTGGCGATGGCGATACAGGCGGCGATCGCGATCAGCGTTTCGGCAAGCAGGCGCAGCTTGCCGGAGAAACCGGCATGGGTCTGCTTGGTCACCTTCAGATAGTCGTCGTAGAAGCCGATCGCCCCGAACGAGAGCGTCACGCCGAGCACGAGCCAGACATAAGGGTTGGCGGGATTGGCCCAAAGCATGGTCGCAAGCGCCACTGCTGAGAGGATCATCAGCCCGCCCATGGTGGGCGTGCCGATCTTGGTCTTCTTGTGCGATTGCGGGCCGTCCTCGCGGATCGGCTGACCGCGTCCCTGCTTCATGCGCAGAAGGTCGATGATCGGCGACCCGAGCACGAAAACAAAGACTAGTGCCGTGATCATCGCCCCTCCGGTGCGGAACGTGATGTAGCGAAAGACGTTGAGAAAAGAGATTTTGTCGGCAAACTCGACCAGCCAATAAAGCATTGCGTCAACCTTGCACGTTTCCGTTGCCCCGCGTGTCGTCGATATGGCGGGCCGAGAGCCGCTCGAGCGCCTTGACGATCAGCGCCATTCTCGACCCGTTCGAGCCTTTCACCATAATGGCATCGCCGCGCCGCACCGCATCGAGAAGCTGCGGCTCCAGCGCCTTGGCGCTTTCCGCATAGCCGCCGCGCCGCTCCGTGGGAAGAGCATCCCACAGCGCCCGCATGTCGGGGCCGGCACAAAACACGAGATCGACTCCGTTTTCCACAACCGGCTCGGCCAGTTCGGCATGCAGCGCCTTGGATTTCCTCCCGAGCTCCAGCATGTCGCCAAGCACCGCGATGCGCCGCCCCTGTCCGCCGGTCTCCGCCTGCCCGAGCAGCGCCAGCGCCGCGCGCATGGACACCGGGTTGGCATTATAGCTTTCGTCGATCAGCAGCGCCTCGCCGCCGGGCAGCGCCAGCGCGATCCGCGTGCCGCGGCCGCCGGCCGGCCTGAGGTCGGCGAGCGCCAGCGCCGCGAGCGCGAGATCGGCACCCGCAAGCGACGCCGCCGCAAGCACGGCGAGCGAGTTGAGCACGAGATGCTTGCCGGGCGCGCCGAGCTTGTAGGTTACCGCCTGGCCGAGAATGTCGGCATGCACGGTCGAACTCGACGGCTGCAGTGCATACTGGAGGACGCGCGCCTGTGCATCCGCATGCTCGCCGAAACCTACGATGCGAGCGACATCCGCCCTTTTCGCGTTGCGACGGATGCGCTCGAAATGCGGGGTGTCGCGATTGACGATGGCCACGCCGTCTGCCTGCAGGCCGGCGAAAATCTCCGATTTGGCGTCGGCGATGCCGGCGACTGACTTGAATTGTGCCAGATGCACCGGCGCGATTGCGGTGATGATGGCGATGTGCGGACGCACGAGACGCGACAGCGGCGCAATCTCGCCGACATGGTTCATGCCCATTTCGAAGACCGCAAAACGCGCGTCGGCCGGACAGCGCGCAAGCGAGAGCGGCACGCCCCAGTGATTGTTGTAGGAGGCGGTGGAGACGTGCGTCTTGCCGCTGCGCGAAAGCGCAAGCCCGAGCGCTTCCTTGGTCCCGGTCTTGCCGACCGAGCCGGTGACGCCGATCACCGCGGCCTGCGAGCGCGAACGCGCGGCGCGCGCAAGCTGGCGCAGGCCGGTGAGCACGTTCTTCACCACCAGAAGCGGCGCGTACTTGCCGAATTCCTTGCGGCGCTTCTCGGCGACGACCGCAAGGCCGGCCTTGGCGGCAAGCGCCGCAGCCACGAAGTCATGGCCGTCGCGGCTGTCGCCCTTGATCGCGAAAAAAGCGTCGCCCGATGCAAGCGTGCGGCTGTCGATCGATATGCCGCCGACGCTTTCCGGCAGCGGGCCGTGCGCGCGCGCCTTCATGGCCTCGGCCATGGCCGCGACGGTCCACAGATCCGCGTCCCTCATCGGGCCCCTTCCCCCAGCGCCGCCGCCACCTCTTCGTGGTCGCTGAACGGCAATACCTGCTCGCCGACAATTTGGCCACTTTCGTGGCCCTTGCCCGCGATCACAAGCACGTCGCCGCGCCGCAAGTCGGCGATCGCCTGGCGGATGGCCTGCGCCCGATCGCCGATCTCGATGGCACCGGGCGCTGCGGCAAGAATCGCGGCGCGGATGGCGGCGGGGTCCTCGCTGCGCGGATTGTCGTCGGTGACGATGACGCGATCCGCCCCGGCGGCGGCCGCTTCGCCCATGAGCACGCGCTTGCCCGGATCGCGGTCGCCGCCAGCGCCGAACACGACGACAAGCCGCGCGCTTGCGAACGGACGCAATGCTTCCAGCGTCTTGGCGAGCGCATCGGGCTTGTGCGCGTAATCGACGAAGATCGGCGCCCCGTTCTTTTCGCCGACGAGATCGAGCCGGCCCCTGGCGCCGCGCAGGCCTTCAAGCGCTGCGAACACGGACGGCGCATCGCCTCCGGTCACGATGGCAAGCCCCGCTGCCACGAGCGCATTCTCCACCTGGAACGTGCCGACAAGCGGCAGCTTCACGGCGTAACGCCGTCCGGCATGTTCAAGCGTCAGGCGCTGCGCGAAGCCCTCGATGCTTGCTTCGGCAAGCCGGATACCTTCACCCTGCCGCCCGACGGTGAATACCGCAAGCCCACGCGTCTTCGCCGCCGCGACGACACGGGCGGCCGGCTCATGGTCGGCGACGATGACGGCACCGCCGCCCGGCGGCACCAGATCGGAAAACAGCCGCAGCTTCGCCTGCAGATAGGCATCGAGCGTCGGGTGATAATCGAGATGGTCACGGCTCAGATTTGTGAAGGCGCCTGCGCTCACACGCACGCCGTCGAGCCGGTACTGGTCGAGGCCGTGCGAGGACGCTTCCATCGCCAGATGCGTGACGCCTTCGTCGGCAAGCGCCGCAAGCGTGCGATGCAGATCGACCGGATCAGGCGTGGTGAGCGAGCCGTAGGTTTCCCCGCGCGGGGAGACGACGCCGATCGTGCCGACACTCGCCGAAGCGTGCCCGAGCGCCTGCCAGATTTGCCGGGTGAAGGCGGCGACCGAGGTCTTGCCGCTGGTGCCGGTGATGGCGGCGATGGTCGCCGGCTGACGGACGAAAAACCGCGCCGCCGCAAGCGCGAGCGCGCGCCGCACATTGGCAACACGGACGAAGGCGACGCCGTCTGCCGGCGCGGACGATGTACGCTCGGCGACGATGACGGCCGCGCCGTTTGCGATCGCCTGCGGCACGAATTGCAGCCCGTCGGCCTTGCTGCCGGGCACCGCAAAAAACGCAAAGCCGTGTCCGACCTTGCGGCTGTTGGCGGTGAGCCCCGTGACCGCAACGGCCGCAAGGCGCGGATCGCGTGAGGCTTCCTCAGGCAGAAGTTCGGACAGGATCATAAGCGGGCTCTGGCGGCGGCGGTCGGGCGCCGTCCGCCCGCCGCGTTACCTGATGGCCGATGTTACTGCAAGAATCTGGCGGTCGGCGGGCGGCAGATCGAAGCGCGGCGCAAGGCCGAGCAGCGGGGCGATGCGCTCCACCACTCGCCCGGCGGTAGGGGCCGCGTTCCAGCCCGAGGTCGCAAAGCCCTTGGTTTCCGGGGTCGGCTGCGGCTCGTCGAGAATGATGGTGATGAGATAACGCGGCTCGTCCGACGGCAGCACGGCCATGAACGTGGTCAGAAGCCTGGTCTTGGAATAGTGGCCGTTGACCACCTTCTCAGCGGTGCCGGTCTTGCCGCCGACATAATAGCCCGGCACGTCGACCCGCCTCGCCGACCCCTTCTCCGCGTTCAGCCGCATGAGATAGCGCATGCGCATGCTCGTCTCCGGCTTGATGACGGCCTTTGCGAGCGTGGCGGCTTCGGCCTCGCTGCGCTTGAGGAAGGTCGGAGGGATGAGCCTGCCGCCGTTCATCAGCGCGCCGACCGCCATCACCGCCTGCAAGGGCGCCACCGCGATACCGTGGCCAAACGCGATCGTCACGGTATTCAGTTCGGCCCAGTTCTTGGGAACGAGCGGCTCGGCGCTCTCCGGCAATTCGGTGCGCAGGCGCTCGAGCTGGCCCATCTTGCGCAGGAATGCCTTGTGCGCCTCGATGCCCTGGCCGAGCGCCATGCGCGCGGTGCCGATATTGGACGAATAAGTAAAGACCTCCGGCAGCGACAGGATGCGGCGCTGCGCGTGATAGTCGTTGATCTCGAAGCGGCCATAGCGCAGCGGCGCGCGCGCGTCGAACGTCGAGGACAGCGTCGCCTTGCCGGAATCAAGCGCCATCGCCACCGTCAGCGCCTTGAAGGTCGAACCCAGCTCGAACACGCCGGTGGTCAGGCGGTTCAGGCGCGTCTCGTCGAGTGCCTGGCGCGGATCGTTGGGATCGTAATCGGGCACCGAGACCATCGCCACCACTTCGCCGCTGCGCACGTCGGTTACGAGACCGGCGGCGGCGACCTTGACCTTGTAGCGTTCGCGCGCGGCCAGAAGCTCCTCGCGCAGCGCGTGCTGCACGCGCAGGTCGATCGACAATTCGACCGGCTTCTGCAGGCGGTCGGTCGCCAGGCCGGCCAGATGCAGGTCGGCGAGCCCGCGCCCGTCGAGCCATTTCTCGATGCCGGCAATGCCCTGGTTGTCGATATTGACGTGCCCGATGACGTGCGAGACCACCGCGCCGTTCGGATAGACGCGCTTGTTCTCGTTCAGGAAGCCGATGCCGGGAATGCCGAGCCGGTGGATGTCGGCCTGCTGGCGCGACGTGATCTCGCGCCTGAGCCAGATGAAGCCGCGCCTGGAGGAAAGCCGTTCGCGCAGTTCGCGCGCATCGAGGTCGGGTAAGGTGGCGGTGAGCAGCTCCACCGCCTCGTCGACATCAATGATCTTACGCGGCTCGGCGAACAGCGAGGGCGTGCGCACATCGGTTGCGAGGACTTCGCCATTGCGGTCGAGGATATCCGGGCGCGCGGTGGCGACCGCGTCGCTGGCGGTGGAGCGCCGCGTGGCCGCGGGATCGGCCGCCAGGCCGTAAAGTAGGAGCCGCGCCGCGATCACGCCATAGACGAGCGAGAACACCACGATCGCAAGCCCGATGCGCGCGCGCGCCTTGGCGGCACGATCGACATTCGCGCCATAGAGGAGGCGCCCGATCAGGCCCGCAGCACCATGGAGTGCGGCCGGGGCGGCGGAAGATCGCGTCATCGCATCCCCCCCGCGGCGGGCGAAGCGCTTCCGGTCGGCAGGTCAGGTTCGTTCTCGATAATGGCGGCGATCGGATCCTCGATGTCGGGCAGGATGGTCTGCGGCGCGCGCGCGGGCAGATTTTCCAGCGTATCGATCTGGGTGACGTCGAGCGGCTGAAGCGCAAGGTGGCGCTGCGCGAGACCCTGGATGCGGCCGGGATTGCTCAGCTTGGCCCATTCCGCGCGCAGGGTCGCGATCGCGTCGCGTTCGCGGCGAATGTCGTTGCGCAGCTTGGCGAGGCGCTCGGCCTGCAGCGTGGCGTCGAACTTGATCTGATAGACATAGGCCGCCGCCGCGAGCAACACGCCGATCACGAAAAGGTGGATGAGCCTCATGCCGTCCGCCCCTTCATGACCTCGGCCGGCGTGGGCAGGCGCGGCAGCAGAGCCGACAAATCGATCTGCCCGGCGGCGGCGGTCGTGCGTTCGCCCGCGCGCAGCTTGGCCGAGCGCGCGCGCGGATTGGCGTTCAGTTCGTCCTCGTCCGGGGTGACCGGCTTTCTGGTGAGCACGCGGAAGGCGGCCGCCGGCCGCGCGCTGTCGGGCAGATGGCGCGAAACGCCTTCGCGGCCCGGGCCGGCGAGGAAAATCTTCACGATGCGGTCTTCGAGCGAGTGGAAGGACACCACGACCAGCCGGCCGCCCTCGCCCAGGATACGCTCGGCGGCCACGAGCGCCTGCGCCAGTTCGTGCAGTTCGTCGTTGACGAAGATGCGCAGCGCCTGAAACGTCCGCGTCGCCGGATGCAGGGCCCCGGGCCGCGTGCGCACCGCTTGCGAGACGAGCTGCGCAAGCTGCGCGGTCGTGCGGATCGGCGCGCTGCGGCGCGCCTGCACGATGGCGCGCGCAATGACACGCGAATGGCGCTCCTCGCCGAGCTGGAAGATCACGTTCGCCAGATCGCGCTCGCCGATTACCGCGATCACGTCGGCGGCGCCCGGTCCCTCGCCGCCCATGCGCATGTCGAGCGGACCATCGTTGCGGAAGGAGAATCCGCGCGCGGCTTCGTCGAGCTGCATGGACGAGACGCCGATATCGAGCACGACGCCGTTGACCGATGGGAGGCCTTGCGCGCGCGCCACCGCGTCGAGTTCCGAGAAGCGCGCCTGCACCAGCGCGAGCCGCCCATGCGCCGCCTGCACCAGGTCCGCGCCCGCGGCGATCGCGCCCGGATCGCGGTCGATGGCGATGACGCGGCAGTCGGCGGCGGTGAGGATCGCGCGGCTGTAGCCGCCAGCCCCGAAGGTGCCGTCGATATAGACGCCGCCGGCGCGGATATTGAGATAGTCGAGCGCGGCAGGGCCGAGCACGGGAATATGTCGGGCCGGTCCGCCAGCGACAGCAGGAGCCCCGCCGTCGCGGCCCGTCATTTTTCCCGTGCTCCGTGCGGTTGACCCGCTGCGCCCTGCGCGCCGAGCCGCTTCCTGAGCCTGCGCACTGCTCCGGTGGCCTCGGAGAGTTGCGCGCCCAGACGGTCCGGCGCCCAGATCTGAAACTTGTGTCCCAGCCCGATAAAGGCGACGGCATCCATGATGCCGGCATGGTCCTTCATCGGATCGGAGAGCGTGACACGGCCCTCGCCGTCCATCTTGAGCGTCTCGCTCGTGCCGTAGAGCGCGGTCGCGATCGTCTCGCGCTCCTCGGAGAAAGGCGGATAGCTCGCGATCAGTTGCTCGATCTCCGTGAGCAGCGCCGAACCGCCCGCCTCGATCGCCGGCCGGCCGACCGCCGGGCAGCAGAAAATGCCTTCGCTCTTGTCCTGCACCAGGACCGCGCGAAAGGGTGCGGGGACCGACACGCGGCCCTTGGCATCGAGGCGCAGGATGAATTGCGAGACGAACCGGTCCATGTGTCCTCGGTGACAGCCCGCCGAGCCGGTTTGGGATAAAATGGGCTATCATGGGATACTATGGGCGTCAATGGAACCATGGACACCGCCCGGATTCCCCGTTGCGGCGCCCGCCGGCGCCATTCAGCGCGCTTAATTTTAAGAAAACGTTGACCAATCCCGCCGGGACGCACGGGAATACACCCCGTACCTGCGGGAACCCATCGTCGATCAACAACCAACGATACGATGCGGTTCCACGTCCTTGCCTTCTCCCTTGCCTTCTCCCGTCGGGAACGATCGCTTCGGCCGGCCGTTGACCGGGCAGCGTGTCGCGACGCGGCCGACGCGCCTGACTTTCATGACTTCATGACAATGCAAGGAGGCACACATGCTCAAACACATCATGCTCTCGGCGGCCCTGACCGCACTCGTGGCCAGCGGCGCCGTAGCGCAGAGCGATAGCCCGGCCATGCCGAAGCCTGGCTCGCAGGCGCAGTCGACGACCGGTGCGAACGTCAGCGACTCCGCCCAGTTCATTTCGTCGCAGTCCGCCGACCAGTGGCTGAGCTCGAACTTTGAGGGCACCGACGTGATCGGTCCCAACGACGAGAAGATCGGCGACGTGAACGACGTGCTGTTCAGCAAGGATGGCCAGATTGTCGCCTATGTGGTCGGCGTCGGCGGCTTCCTCGGCATCGGCGCGAAGAACGTCGCACTCGCCCCGTCCTCGTTCCAGGTGATCCAGGGCGCGAACGTCGACGACCGCAAGCTGCGGCTCAACATGACGAAGGACCAGCTGCAGCAGGCGCAGGCGTTCGAAACGCAGAAGGAGAAGGAGGCCAATGCGCGCCGGGCAACGACCGGCTCCGGCAACAGCGGCATGGCGCCGCGGCCGACCACGCCGCCGGCCTCGACCAACCGCTGACGGTAGTCACGACAGCGCAATAGCGCGGCCCGGGCCCCCGCGGTCCGGGCCGCTTCGCGTCTTAACTTGCGCGGCAAATTCGGGCATGAAGCAGATCATGCCGACCGACGACGCAACATTCGCTCCCGATTCCTCGCTGGTTTGCGCGCTACGCCCCTCGCCCAATCACGGCGAGCGGGCCGGCGAACGCAAGCCCGACATGATCCTTCTTCATTATACCGGCATGCCGGATGCCGAGCGCGCGCTGGAGCGGCTTTGCTCGTCCGGCAGCGAGGTGTCGGCGCATTATTTCGTCCACGAGGACGGACGCATCGTGCAGATGGTGCCGGAAAGCCGCCGCGCCTGGCATGCCGGCAAGAGCTATTGGGCGGAAGAGACCGACATCAATTCCTGCTCGATCGGAATCGAGATCGCCAATCCCGGCCACGACGACAGGTATCCCGACTTTCCGCAACGCCAGATCGCCGCGGTAACCGCGCTCTGTCGCGGTATCATCGCGCGCTGGCAAATCGCACCCGAGCGCGTGCTCGGCCATTCCGACGTCGCCCCCTCGCGCAAGAAGGACCCGGGCGAGAAGTTTCCCTGGCGGACGCTCTACTGGTCCGGCGTCGGGCACTGGATCGAGCCGGTGCCGATCGTGCCGGGCCCGACATTCGCGCTCGGCGACCGCGGCGACGTCATCGCCAGCCTGCAGCAGGTGCTGGCGGCCTATGGCTATCACGTCTCGACCGGCGGCGAATTCGACGAGGTCACGCGCGACGCGGTCATGGCCTTCCAGCGTCATTTCCGGCCGGCACAGATCGACGGCGTCGTCGATTCCTCCACGTTGATGACCTTGCAGGCACTTACCGATTCCCTACCCCTCCATGCCCGCAGGCCCTCGCTCATCGCGTCCACGGAGGAGGATTCCGACGCGATTTGGTCTTGACGCGGCGCGCCTGCATTCCCATTGCTATGGCGTCAGTCGGCCGGACGGCCGCTCCGGCAAGGTCCGAAAGGGCGCCGGGGAGGAAAGTCCGGGCTCCACGGACAAACGGTGCCGGATAACGTCCGGCGGAAGACGGTGCGCGCAAGCGGGCCGGTTTCCAGGGACAGTGCAACAGAGAGCAGACCGCCACGGCCGCGCGCCGCGGCAAGGGTGAAAGGGTGCGGTAAGAGCGCACCGCGCCGGCGGCAACGTCGGCGGCACGGCAAACCCCACCGGGAGCAAAACCGAATAGGAGCGGCGCGGCGCGCAAGCGCCAGATCTGTCCGGATCAGCCGTTCGGGTAGGTTGCTTCAGGCGCCGGGCAACCGGCGTCGCAGAGGAATGGCCGTCACGTCCGGTACGTTCGCGGACCGGGCCATACAGAACCCGGCTTACAGGCCGGCTGATACTTCGACGATGCGCGTCGAGCGACGCGCAACGCAATCATGAAGGCCCGGTGGCTGAACGCCGCCGGGCCTTCGCCCATTTTTAGGGTTGCGCGAAGGCCGGGCGCCGCCGCACGCGCAAAGGAAACGGGCGATAACGCGCCCCGTGCGCCGCACGCCCTGCTGCGCAAAATCGAGTACACTGACCGCGATCCGATTCTCGGTTTGCTGCCGTAGGGCACCGGCATGGACGCTTCCCTGCCAGACGAATTCCGGAAATCCATATTCCGCATGCATTCTTCCCGTACGAATTTCGGCTTCATTCTCGGATTTCTCGGCGTTTGCATTTTTGCCGGCTCGCTGCCGGCGACGCGGCTTGCGGTCGAGTTCATCGATCCGTGGTTCGTCACCGCCGCTCGCGCGGGCATTGCCGGGGTCTGCGCGCTCGCGCTGCTCCTCATGTTGCGCCGCCCGCTGCCGCCAAAGCGCGTCTGGCCGGGGTTCGTCATCATCGCGCTTGGCGTGGTGTTCGGCTTTCCGTTCTTTTCCGCGCTCGCGATGCAGAACGTGCCGGCCTCGCACGGCGCGGTGGTGCTCGGCGTGCTGCCGCTTGCGACGGCGGCGGCCGCTGTCGTCATGGCCCACGAGCGGCCGGGCTGGGGATTCTGGATCGCGGGCATCATCGGCGCTGCGCTCGTCATGCTGTTTGCGATCCACCAGAATGGAGGCTTGCAGAATTTCGCGGGCCTGAGCGAAGGCGACGCCCAGCTTGTGCTTGCGATCATGTCGGCCGCCATCGCCTACACCGCCTCCGGCGCGCTGACGCGCACGATGCCCGGCTGGGAGGTGATCAGTTGGACGCTCGTGCTGTCGCTGCCCTTCTCGCTGCTCGCCTGCTGGCTGCTGCTGCCATCCGACCTATCCGCGATCCCGGCAAGCGCCTGGTCGGGCCTGCTCTATTCGGCGCTCATGGCGCAATGGATGGGCTTCTTCTTCTGGAATGCCGGACTTGCGCTCGGTGGCATCAGCCGCGTCTCGCAGGTACAGCTCGTGCAACCTTTCGTGACAGTCGCCCTCGCCGCCCTCGTCAACCGCGAGAGCGTCGGCCTCGACACGATCCTGTTCGCGCTCGCCGTGGTGACGACGGTTGCGGTCGCCACGCGCATGCGGGTGACGCGCGCCTGAAGCATTGTCGTCTGCGGATACGCGCGTTCAGCGCACGTCCAGCATGGTCGAAGGCAGCCAGAGCGCGATCTGCGGGAATGTCGTGATCAGCGCGACCGCCACGCACATCAGCGCGAACAGCGGCCAGGCATAGCCGGCGACGACAAACAGGTTGCGCCCGGTCATGCCCTGCAGGACGTAAAGGTTGAATCCGACGGGCGGCGTGATCTGCGCCATCTCGACCACCAGCACGAGGTAGATGCCGAACCAGATCAGGTCGTAGCCTGCGCGCTCGACCAGCGGGATGATGATCGCCGTCGTCAGCACCACCATCGAGATGCCGTCCAGGAAGCAGCCCAGAATGATGAAGAAGACGGTCAGCGCGGTGAGGAGCTGCCAGTTGGACAGATTGAGCGTCGAAATCCATTCCGCCAGCGCGCGCGGGATGCCGGTAAAGCCCATCGCCGCGGTAAGATAGGCGGCGCCCGCGAGGATGAACGCGATCATGCAACTCGTCTTGGTCGCGCCGAGAAGGGCCTCGGTGAAATTCTGCTGCGTGAGCGTACCCGAGTGCCACGACAGCGCGAGCGAGAGGAAGACGCCGACCACCGCCGCCTCGGTCGCCGAAGCGAGCCCGCCATAGATCGAGCCGATGACACCGGCGATCAGGAGCACGATCGGAATGAGACGGCGGGTGGCGACGATACGGTTGGCGAAGCTCGTCGCCGGTTCCGGCGGCGGCATGTGGTCGCGGTTGAGCAGCGCCCATACGACGATGAAGCCCATAAACAGAAATGCCAGCATGGCGCCCGGCAGCACGCCGGCAATGAACAGCCGCGCGATCGACTGATCGGTCGCTGTCGCGTACACGATCATGATGATTGAGGGCGGGATCAGGAGACCGAGCGTGCCCGAACCAGCCAAGGTGCCGATCGCCATCTTTTCGTCGTAGCCGCGCTTGAGCAGCTCCGGCAGCGAGATGCGCCCGATGGTGGCGCAGGTGGCAGCCGAGGAGCCGGAGACCGCCGCAAAGATTGCGCAGCCGACCACGTTCACATGCAGCAGGCGGCCGGGCAGCCGCTGCAGCCAGGGGGCGAGCCCCTCGAACATGTCCTCGGACAATTTGGTGCGATAGAGAATCTCGCCCATCCAGATGAACATCGGCAGGGCGGTCAGGTCCCAGGAATTCGACGCCTGCCAGATCGCGGTCGCCAGCACCTGTCCGGGCGGCGTGGAGATTTTGGTCATCACCGCGACGAGGCCGGTCGCCGCCAGCGCGAATGCGATCCATACGCCGGAGCCAAGAACGACGAACAGCAGCAGGATGAGAAGGAGAGCGAGCTCGACGACGCCCATCAGCCTTCCTTCCCGAGCGTGATCGCGTCCTCGGCGGCGCGGAATGTCGGACGCCCGCGACGGAACACGATCATGCATTCGTCGATCAGCGAGACCGTCAGAATGAATGCGCCGACGGCCATGGCGGCCTGCGGATAGACGAGCGGGACTGGTATAAGACCGGGCGAGACCTCGTTGAATTGCCAGGACACGAAGGCAAAGCTCGCCAGATTCCAGGTCATGTAGGCACAGAACACCACCGAGACGCCGAATGCCCAGATTTCAAGGACGTGGCGGCGCGCCTCTCCGACCGCCGACAGCAGCATGGTCACGCGGATGTGGGCGCCGGCCTTCAGCGTCGCGGCGAGCGCGAAGAAACTCGCAGCCGCCAGCAGATAGCCGGCGATTTCCGACAGCGAGAGAATGACAAAACCGTAGGGCGGCAGGCCTGCAAGCTTGAGCAGACCGTCGAGGATGCGGCCGGTAAGCTGTAAGCCGACAAGCATCGCGATGGCGACGAGGCAAAGCGCCGACAGCCACAAGGCGAGACGGTACAGCCCGTCGAGAAATCGGCGCATCATCGTTCCCCTCGGCCTATCCCCCTGCCCGGGGGATAGGCTCCCATTGCGATGAAGCTCAGCTCATTTGCGATCGGTCACTTGCGATAGGCCGAGAGCAACGCCTTGCCGTCCGCGCCCGCCGAAGCTTCCCATTCGGCGGCGATCTTGGCACCGATCTCGGCAAAGCCCTTCTTGAGCGCTTCGCTCGGCGTCACGACCGTGATCTTGTTGTCCCTGAGGAGTTGCGTCTTCGACTTGGTCTCCTCGGCAGAGGCCGCCCAGCCGCGCTCTTCGGCCGCCTTGGCCGCATCGGCGAGCGCCTTCTTCTCGGCGGCAGAGAGTTTGTCGTAGGCGGCCTTGTTCACGAACACCATGTTGCGCGGCAGCCAAGCCTGCGTGTCGTGATAGTGGGTTAGGAAGTCCCAGGCCTTCGAGTCGACGCCGGTGGACGGCGAGGTGATCATCGCCTCGACGCGGCCGGTGGAGAAGGCGGTCGGGACGTCCGGCACCTCCACCTGCGTGGGGATCGCGCCGGAGAGTGCGGCGATGCGGCCGGTAAAGGTATTGTAGGTGCGGAACTTCAGACCTTTCAGGTCGTCCATCGATTTGATTTCTTTTTTGGCATAGATGCCCTGTGGCGGCCACGGCACCGAGAACAGCAGCACGAGGCCTTCGCTGACGAGCTGCTTCTCGAGATAGGGCTTCTGCGCGCCATAAAGCTTCTTGGCGCCGTCATAACCGGTGGCGAGGAACGGAACCGAGTCGACGCCATAGACCGGGGCTTCGTTGGCGGCGAGCGACACCAGCACTTCGCCGATCGGCGCGGTGCCCTGACGTACCGAACGCTTGATGTCAGGATGCTTGATCAGCGATCCGGCAGCATGCACCTGGATTTTCAGCGAACCGTTCGTCGCCTTGTCGACGTCGGCGGCGAACTGCACGATGTTCTTGGTGTGGAAATTGCCCTCCGGATAGGGCGTCGGCATGTCCCATTTGGTCTGTGCCGCAGCCGCCGTCGCCATGCTGCCGGCAACGACAAGCCCGAGAAGTCCGCGCGTCACTATCGTCATTATCGTTCTCCCTCAGGCCGCATTCGCGCGGTCCCTGTTGCTCCTCTACCAAACACTCTAGCAGGGATCGCCTGCCGCTCGAATAGGTCCGTTCGCCCCTTTCATAGGCTCGCCGCCGCGCGCGCGGCCTGGTCGTAATGGCCCGACAGGGCGCGCATCATCGCGGCGACCTCCGACAGACGGCGCTCGTCGCTGCCTGCGCCCTTCACCGGCGCGACGAGCAGCGCTTCGCGAATCTTGGTGTAATTGGCGACCACCGCCTCGCCCTTGCGGGCGATGACGACATTCTTTTCGTTGCCGCTGCGGCCGGACGTCACGAGCCCGAGCCCTTCGAGCTTCTTCACCGAATAGGTGACGAGGTGCGTGTCCTCGATATTGAGCACGAGGCAGATGTCGGCGAGGCGCTTGGCGCGGTCGCGGTGGGCAATCGTGTGAAGGACAAGCACGTCGAGCGGCGAAAGATCGGGCACCCCGGCCGCCGCCATGCAGCGCACCATCCAGCGCTCGAAGGCGTGGCCGAGAAGGATCAGGCCGAATTCCAGTTCCGACAGCGCCGGCATGGCGCCGGCCGCCAAGTGCGCGGACGAGACGATCGGACCGAGCGGATGGTCCGTGTGTCTTGCGGCCTGCTGTTTCGCCATCCATCCTCGCGATGCCCGGAGGTCGCCGGTCGCGACGTTCCGGCCTTGCCGTCGCGTCCGCAGTCTTGCGGATAGCGAAGGCTAACGCGGTCGGATGATTTGTCAACAATCTATCGACGATTTATAAAGGTCGGAACGTAAAGCGCGCACACGGGGACGGACCATGGCGGCGTCGGCGCAATGGGATTTCTGGATCGACCGCGGCGGCACTTTCACCGACATTGTGGGACGCCGGCCGGACGGCTCGCTGATCGCGCACAAGCTCTTGTCGGAGAATCCGGAAGCCTATCGCGATGCTGCAGTGCAAGGCATCCGCGACCTGCTCAGCCTGAAAGCCGGCGAACCCATTCCTGCCGGCCGCGTCGGCGCGGTGAAGATGGGCACCACCGTCGCCACCAATGCGCTCCTGGAGCGCAAGGGCGAGCGCACGCTGCTCGTCACCACGAAAGGATTCCGCGACGCACTGCGCATCGGCTATCAGGCACGGCCGAAAATCTTTGCCAAGCAGATCGTCAAGCCCGACATGCTGTTCGAGCGCGTCGTGGAGGTCGACGAGCGCGTACGCGCGGATGGCACGGTCGAGCGCGCGCCGGATCTGGCCGCACTAGGGCACGATCTCGAAGCCGCCCGGCGCGACGGTATCAAAGCGGTCGCGATCGTTTTCATGCACGCCTACCGCTATCCCGAGCACGAGAAGATGGTCGCGCGCCTCGCGCGGGAGATGAATTTCGCGCAGGTCTCGGTCAGCCATGAGGTCTCGCCGCTGATCAAGCTCGTCGGCCGCGGCGACACTACCGTCGTCGACGCTTATCTGTCGCCGATCCTGCGCAGATATGTGGCGCAGGTGGCGGGTGAGATCGAGAGCGGTTCAGCACACTTTGTGTCACCTCCCCCCTTGCGGGGGAGGGAGCGGACTGCAGCAAGCGGCAATGCACCGCGCCTCATGTTCATGATGTCGTCGGGCGGCCTCACCGCCGCCGATCTGTTCCAGGGCAAGGACGCGATCCTGTCCGGCCCGGCCGGCGGCGTCGTGTCGATGGCGCAGACCGCGCGCGAGGCCGGCTTCGAACGCGTGATCGGCTTCGACATGGGCGGCACCTCGACTGACGTGTCGCATTATGACGGCGAATACGAACGCGCTTTCGAGACCGAGGTCGCGGGCGTTCGCATGCGCGCGCCGATGATGCTCATCCACACGGTGGCGGCCGGCGGCGGCTCGATCCTGCATTTTGACGGCGCGCGCTTCCGCGTCGGCCCCGACAGCGCCGGGGCAAATCCGGGACCGAAATGCTATCGCCGCGGCGGTCCCCTCGCCGTCACCGACGCCAATGTCATGGCCGGCAAGCTGATGCCGGACTTCTTCCCGAAAATCTTCGGCCCCAACCAGGACCAGCCGCTCGATGCCGCCGCCGTGCGAGCCGCCTTCGCCGATCTCGCAAAGGAGGTCGGCGGCAAATCGCCGGAGGATGTCGCCGACGGCTTCATCCGGATCGCGGTCGAGAACATGGCGAACGCGATCAAGAAGATTTCGGTGCAGCGCGGCTACGACGTGACCCGCTATGCGCTCAACTGTTTCGGCGGCGCCGGCGGCCAGCACGCCTGCCTCGTCGCCGACGCGCTCGGCATGACCAAAGTGCTGATCCATCCGTTCTCGTCGCTGCTTTCCGCCTACGGCATGGGCCTCGCCGATATCCGCTCAACGCGCCAGCAGGCGATCGAGGAACCGTTCGGCAGCAAGGCGCTGGCGACGCTGAAGACGATCGGCGCGAAACTCGGCAAGAACGCAAAGGACGAGGTCGCCGGCCAGGGCGTGCCGGCAAAGTCGATCGAGGTGATCGTCCGCACCCATATTCGCTATGCCGGCACCGACACCGCCCTCGTGGTGAAGGCGGGAACGCTTGCGGCAATGAAGGGCGCCTTCGAACGCGCCCACAAGGCGCAGTTCGGCTTCATCGACCGCAAGAAGGACCTCGTCATCGAAGCGGTGTCGGTCGAGGCGGTCGGCGGCGGCGCACGCTTCCGCGAGAAGACGCTCAAGACGACGCGCGGCAAACTCCCCGCGCCGGCCCGCCGCACGAAATTCTTCTCGGACGGCGCCTGGCACAGGGCCGCCGTCTATACCCGCGACCAGATCAGGCCCAGCCAGAAGGTGACGGGGCCCGCCATCGTCATCGAGCCGCACCAGACCATCGTGGTCGAGCCGGGCTGGCAGGCGGAGCTGACGAAAAAGAACCACCTCGTCCTCGCGCGCATCAGGAAGCTCAAACGCCAGAGCGCGATCGGCACCAAGGCCGACCCGGTGATGCTGGAAGTGTTCAACAACCTATTCATGTCCATCGCCGAGCAGATGGGCGTGGCGCTGCAGAACACCGCCTACTCGGTGAACATCAAGGAACGGCTCGATTTCTCCTGCGCGGTGTTCGACGGCAACGGTTCGCTCGTCGCCAACGCGCCGCACATGCCGGTGCATCTGGGCTCGATGGACCGCTCGGTGGAGACCATCATCCGTGACAACAAGGGCCGGATCAAACCGGGCGACGTCTACGCCATCAACGCGCCCTATAACGGCGGCACGCATCTGCCCGACATCACCGTCTGCACCCCGGTCTTCGACGACAGAAAGAAAAACATCCTGTTCTGGGTCGCCTCGCGCGGCCACCATGCCGATGTCGGCGGCATCTCGCCGGGCTCGATGTCGCCCAACGCCACCAATATCGAGCAGGAGGGCGTCTATCTCGACAATTTCAAGCTGGTCGACCGCGGCCGCTTCCGCGAGAAGGAGCTTCATGCCGCGCTGACCGGCGCGAAGTATCCCGCGCGCAACCCGGTGCAGAACGTCAACGACCTCAAGGCGCAGATCGCCGCCAACGAGAAGGGCGTGCAGGAGCTGCGCAAGATGGTGGCGCATTTCTCGCTTCCGGTCGTGAAGGCCTACATGAAGCACGTGCAGGACAATGCCGCCGAAAGCGTGCGGCGCGTGATCGACCGCCTGCACGATTCTGCCTTTGCCCTAGAGATGGACCAGGGCACCTTCATCAAGGTGAAGATCACGGTCGACAAGAAGAAGCGCGAGGCCACCATCGATTTTACCGGCACCTCGCCGCAGCAGCCGACCAATTTCAACGCGCCGGAGCCTGTGACGCGCGCCGCCGTGCTCTATGTCTTCCGCGTCATGGTGGACGACGACATCCCGATGAATGCCGGCTGCCTGCGGCCGATCAATATCGTGATCCCGAAAAAGTCGATGCTCTCGCCCGAATATCCGGCCGCCGTCGTCGCCGGCAACGTGGAAACCTCGCAGGCGGTGACCAATTGCCTGTTCGGCGCGCTCGGGGCGCTTTCCTGCGCGCAAGGCACTATGAACAACCTCAATTTCGGCAACGACAGGTATCAGTATTACGAGACGATCTGCTCGGGCTCACCGGCCGGCCCCGGTTTTGACGGCACCGACGCCGTGCACACGCACATGACCAACACGCGGCTGACCGATCCGGAAATCCTCGAATTCCGCTACCCAGTGCTGCTGGAAGACTTCCACATCCGCAAAGGCTCGGGCGGCCGCGGCAAATGGAATGCCGGCGACGGCATTCTGCGCGTGATCCGTTTCCTTGAGAAAATGGAATGTACGATCCTGTCCGGCCATCGCCGCGTGCCGCCGTTCGGCCTCGACGGCGGGAGGAGCGGTCAGGTCGGCGAGAATGCCGTGCGCCGCAACGACGGCCGGGTCGAAAAGCTCAAGGGCTGCGATGCCACCGTGATCGATTCCGGCGAGGCGGTGATGATCCGCACGCCGACCGCCGGAGGCTACGGCGATCCGAAGGAACGCACAGCGACGTAAGCGCGGGAAACCGCGGCCTTCAATCCGATTTTAAATCGCATTCGATGCAATCTCGCGCACGCCTGCATGCACGCGGTTAATGGTATGGTTCGAGATAGTCAGAAGGCGAATCGACTTTTCGCGCGCCCGTCATCATTACACCGTGAGTACGTACCAGATTTCCGCCATGGACCGCCGCAAGCCTTCGAAAAGCCGCGATGTCTGCGCGGCCTGCCTAACCGGAGCGATCGTCACGCTACCAATCGTCGCCGGCTATGCGGTCGCGGCGAGCTATCCGGTCTCGGGCAAATGGACCTACGAGAGCAGCGCCGAAAAAGGTCCGGCCAGGGATTGCGGCCGCCACTATATGGAATTTTCCGGCGAGCGGCGCACCGATACCGGCGGCGGCGTGCCCGCCTATCGCAATCTTTCGGTGACGCGCGCGGGCGACGCCTACCGCTTGGTCGACGAATTCAATACCGGGCAGATCCGCGCCCGCCTCACCTACGGCCTGCGCGTCGTCGACGAGCATCATATCGAGCTTGACCTGCCGCAGGGAAAGAAAATCCTGCTGCGCCGCTGCGGCTGAGAGCGGGACGGCACGACGTATTGTCCACTGAAGATGCCGCAAACCCGGCAAGTCTCCTCTCCCGTTGGGGAGAGGGTCAGGGTGAGGGGGTTGCGCGCCAATGCAACGACGAAACCCCTCACCCGCGCGCTGCGCGCGCGACCTCTCCCTATGCGAGAGATGAAACCAGATGCCGCCGTCTCGAAGGACCAGAGCGGCGCCACTCGCGCGTTTCAGTCGTCGCGCTCGCGCGGGCCGTCGTGCTCAACCCAGTCTTCCTCGTCCTCATCGGGACGGAACAGGTTCTTCAGCTTCGGTTTGGCTTTCGCCCTGGTCTTGTCTTTTGCGGTTTTGGCGGAGGCGATCGATCCGGTGAAAGCCGGCTCGCCACGCCGCGCATAGCCGCGCTCCTTGGCCACGCGCGCGGCCACTACCTCGCCCGGCACCGCATCGGGATTGCAGATCGCGCGTCCGCTCGCCCGCCGCATCAGATCGACATGGATGTGGTCGTAATGAAAGCGGTTGGAGCCCGGTGCCAGTACGGTCGTGAACTGCTCGCACGCGGCTCCCTGCACGTCGCGCAGGAAGCCCTGCTCTTCCGGCATACCGTGCCAGCCGTTTTTTACGGTGATCTTGCGCCCGTCGACGAGCACGAACGAAGCGATGTCGAGCGCGTTGCCGAAGGCGTGCTCGGAGATGCGCGCGCCGCGCTGTCCGTTCATGCCGCGGCAGGAATAGGCGGAAATCTGCCGGATCTCCGCGACCGGCTGACCGAACCAGCGCAGCGCCGACGGCTGGATGGAATCAACGATCCAGCGGTCGAGCGCGGAGACGATCGGACAGGCGAGCGTCGCCGTCGGCTTGATCTCCACCGGCCTGACCGTCCCGGTGAAGGGCGTGTGCGGGCCGCGCAACGGACTGGCCGGACGCTCGGGCCGAGGCGACGGTGGCGCCGCGCGCGTGCGCGGCGGACCGGTTTTCTCGACCGCATACGGATCGTCCTCGCCCTCGATATCATTTGCCGACGGCGGATCGAAGATCGAGCGACGCCGCGCCGGTACGGCGGGGGGCGCCGACGCATAGCCCGGCGTTGCGGGGCGCACTGCAAGATCACGCGCCTGCTCGTTGAGCGAACGCGGCACGAGATTTTGCGGCACGATCGACAGCGGTTCGGACGACGGCGCGGATGCGGCGGGCGCGGCCGTGCGCATATAGGACGGATCGACGGTCGCGACCGGCTTGTCCGCACGCGCGCCAGCATAATTCCGTGCGGCAGGCACCCGCGCCGGGGCGGGATATCCGGAAGGGATCGTGGCGGGCGGACGGATGCTGCCGGTATAGGCGAGCGCCGCGCTCTCTCCGAGTGCCGTGACCTTGAGCGGATAATCCGCTCCGCACATGCCGGGCCCGTTGATCGGCTCGGCGCGCAGCAGCACCTGGCTCTCGCGGATCGCGCCCGATTTGAGGCAGGCGACCTCGGCCTCGCGCCGCCACGGGTCGCGCGCCTCGAAAAAATAATTGCGTCCGCAGCCGGCGAGCGCCAAAAGCGCCGCCGCCGCGCCGGCCATGCCCACATATGCAAGACGCACGGTCCCCGCCATGACGCGGAGAATGCGAACGACTGCGTTAACGCGCTTTCAATGCTTGCAGGCAGGAATTGATTAACCTTACCGTTGCGCTATCGGGAACCGGCGCGTCCGGCGCCGCTGAGCGGGGTCGCATGGAGAGCAAGGCCAGATACATTTTCCCCGTCGTCATGACGGCCATGATCGTATTCATGGTCACCCTGCTCGTCACCGCCCTCAATCTCGGCTTCCCGCCCGATTTCCTGCGACATTGGGTAAGGGCCTATTTCGTCACCTGGCCGATCGCAGCGGTGTCGGCATTTTTCGCGATTCCGGTGGCCCGCCGCCTGACCCAGCGGATCGTCTCGGCGATCGAGCGGGAGTGAGGAGGACCACGTGGAATGCGGGTTCCATATCCAATCCACAACCGTCGATTACATCGTGGGCAGGCACGGCATACGTTCAAAATCAATCACTTAAGGGGAGCTGTCCTGGGCCGGGTTCCCGTATATTTTTCATAAAAAACAATGCCTTGAGTCAGAAATCCCCAGATTGTGGACAGCGCGACGGCACTTTTTGGCTTCCTTCGCGTTTCCTGCTTCGGGGCTCCCCGAGCCTCTGTTAGACTTTCGTTACTAGCCAGCGAAGGGAGGCCGATGTGGACCTTGCCTTGAGACTGAATGTCCTGGCTCTCTGCGCCGCCTTTGTGTTCGTCGGCGCGGTTGTGCTGGGCGCGTTCTAGGTTGAAGGATCGTAGGGAAAACCAAGAGCCAGACCGACGCCGTTGCTAACGGAAAAAGCGGCCCAAGTGTCGGCGGACACCGGAGACACCGTCTCCGGTGTCCGTTTTTTGAAGGCCCGTGCCGGAGACCCCTATGCAATCGATCGTCCGTCCGAAGACCCTGCTCGAACTTGCCGGCGTCACGCCGGCACCCTCGTCGCTCTCGCAGGCGGCGCTCGTCGTGATCGACGCCCAGCACGAATATCTCGATGGGCGGCTGCCCCTGTCCGGCGTGCAGGCGGCGCTCGGCGAGATCGCCGCACTGCTCGCGCGCGCGCGCAAGGCGGGCACGCCGGTCATTCACGTCCGGCATAAGGGCCGGCCGGGCGGTGCGTTCGGGCCCGACACGCCGGGTTTTGCCATCGTGTCACAGGCGGCGCCGCAGCCGGACGAGCGCGTGATCGAGAAGGGCCTGCCCAATGCCTTCGCCGGCACCGAGCTGAAAGCCGCGCTCGATGCGCTCGACAGGAAAGAGATCGTGATTGCGGGTTTCATGACCCATATGTGCGTGGAAGCGACCGCGCGCGCGGCGATCGATCTTGGACTAAAGGCGACGGTCGTGGCGGCGGCGACGGCGACGCGCGACCTGCCCGATCCGCTCAGCGGCATCGCCGTGCCGGCGGCCGAAGTGCAACGCAACGCGCTCGCAGCGCTCAACGACCGGTTTGCGGTGATCGCGGCGGACGGCAGCAAGGTGCCGGACTAGTTTTCGGGACCGGCACGAAACGCGCGCACGCGTCCTCAAGCCGCCGCGTCCTTGCGTGCTTCGGTCACCGGATCGTAATTGAGGATCGGCGCGAGCCATTTCTGCGCCTCGGCCATGGTCCAGCCCTTGCGCCGCGCATAATCCTCCACCTGGTCGCGGTTGATCTTGCCGACGCCGAAATACTGGCTCTGCGGGTGGCTGAAATAGAGCCCGCACACCGAAGCGCCCGGCCACATCGCAAAGCTCTCGGTCAGTTTCACGCCGATCTTTTCCTCGCCGTCGATGAGGCCGAACAGCGTCGCCTTTTCGGTATGGTCGGGCTGGGCGGGATAGCCGGGCGCGGGCCGGATGCCACGGTATTTCTCGCCGATCAGCTCGACAGGCGTGAGCGCCTCGTCGGCGGCGTAGCCCCAGAATTCCTTGCGCACGCGCTCGTGCAGGCGCTCGGCGAAGGCTTCCGCGAGACGGTCGGCCAGCGCCTTGATCATGATCGCCGAATAATCGTCGTTGGCATGCTTGAAGCGGTCGGCGACCGCGTCCTCCCCGATGCCGGCGGTGACGACGAAGGCGCCGATATGATCAGCGCGCCCGCTCGCGCGCGGGGCGACGAAATCGGCGAGCGCCAGATTGGCGCGGCCCTCGCGGCGCGCAAGCTGCTGGCGCAGCGTATGCAGCGTGGCGACCGGACGCGTGCGCGTCTCGTCGAGCACGACGATGTCGTCGCCCTCCGACGCCGCCGGCCAGAACCCGACGAGTCCCGCCGCCGTGAACCAGCCTTCGCGCACGATGGTTTCGAGCATCTTCTGCGCGTCGTCGTAGAGAGCGCGCGCGGCCGGACCGAACTTGCCGTCGTCGAGAATGGCTGGGAACGTGCCGAGCAATTCCCAGGTCGAAAAGAAGGGCGTCCAGTCGATATAGGGGATGAGCTCGGCAAGCGGATAATCGGCAAGGACCTTAGTGCCGAGGAATTGCGGCCGCGGCGGCGCATAGCTCGCCCAGTCGAGCTTGAGAGCATTGGCGCGCGCATCGGCAAGCGAGAGCCGCTTCTTGTCGTCCTGCGCACGCGCATGCGCTTCGGCGATGCGCGCATATTCCTCGCGCACTTCCGAGATATAAACCGGCCGCTGGTCCCGCGACATCAGTGCGGAGGTGATGCCCACGGCCCGGCTTGCGTCGGTGACATAGACCGTCTGGCCCTTGCGGTAATTGGGATGGATTTTCACCGCCGTATGCACGCGGCTTGTGGTGGCACCGCCGATCAGGAGCGGCAGATCGAGCTGCTCGCGCTCCATCTCCGCCGCCACATGGCACATCTCGTCGAGCGAGGGCGTGATCAGCCCGGAGAGTCCGATGATATCGACCTGCTCACTTTTCGCGGTCTCGATGATTTTCGCCGCCGGCACCATGACGCCGAGATCGATGACCTCGTAATTGTTGCACTGGAGCACGACGCCCACGATGTTCTTGCCGATGTCGTGCACGTCGCCCTTGACGGTGGCCAGCAGCACCTTGCCGTTGGAGTGGCTCTGGCCCTTGTCGTTAGCCGCCTTCTCCGCCTCCATGAACGGCATCAGATAAGCGACCGCCTGTTTCATCACGCGTGCGGATTTGACGACCTGCGGCAGGAACATCTTGCCCGAGCCGAACAGGTCACCGACCACGTTCATGCCGTCCATCAACGGCCCTTCGATCACGTCGAGCGGGCGCGTGGTTGCCTTGCGCGCTTCCTCGGTGTCGTCCACGATGAAATCGGTGATGCCGTGCACGAGCGCGTACGAAAGCCGCTTGCCGACCGGCCACTCGCGCCAGGCGAGATCGGCTTCGTTCTTTTCCCTGCCCTTGCCCTGAAAACGCTTGGCGATGTCGAGCAGCCGCTCGGCGGCGTCGGCGCGGCGGTTGAGCACCACGTTCTCGCAGGCCTCGCGCAATTCCGGATCGAGGTCGTCATAGACCGCCATCTGTCCGGCGTTGACGATGCCCATATCCATGCCCGCCTTGATGGCATGATAGAGGAATACCGAATGCATCGCCTCGCGCACCGGTTCGTTGCCGCGGAACGAGAAGGACAGGTTGGAGACGCCGCCTGAGACATGCGCGTGCGGCAGACTCTGCCGGATCCAGCGCACGGCCTCGATGAAGGCGACGCCGTAACCGTTGTGTTCCTCGATGCCGGTCGCGACCGCAAAAATGTTCGGGTCGAAGATGATGTCCTCGGGCGGGAAACCGACCTTGTCGACCAGAATGTCGTAGGCGCGCTTGCAGATCCGCGTCTTGCGCTCGAACGTATCGGCCTGACCCTGCTCGTCGAACGCCATGACGACGACCGCCGCGCCGTAGCGGCGCACGGTGCGCGCCTGCGCGACGAACGCCGCCTCGCCTTCCTTCAGCGAGATCGAATTGACCACCGCCTTGCCCTGCACGCATTTCAGCCCGGCTTCAATCACCTCGAATTTCGAGGAATCGATCATCACCGGCACGCGCGCAATGTCGGGCTCGGCCGCGATCAGGTTGAGGAAAGTCGTCATCGCGGCCTGCGAGTCGAGCAGGCCCTCGTCCATGTTGACGTCGATGACCTGCGCGCCGTTCTCCACCTGGTCGCGCGCGACCGCAAGCGCGGCGGCATAATCGCCGGCCGTGACCAGCTTGCGGAATTTCGCCGAGCCGGTGACGTTCGTGCGCTCGCCGACATTCACGAACGGGATTTCCGGCGTCAGCGTGAAAGCTTCGAGGCCGGAGAGGCGCAGCATGCGCTTGATCGCGGGCGGCTTGCGCGGCGGCTTGCCGGCGACCGCCTGTGCGATCGCGCGCAGATGATCGGGCGCCGTGCCGCAGCAGCCGCCGACGACGTTGACGAGCCCGGCATCGGCGAATTCGCTGAGCAGCCCGGCCATGTATTCGGGGCTCTCGTCATAGAGGCCGAATTCGTTGGGCAGCCCGGCATTCGGATAAGCGCAGGTCAGCGTATCGGCAACGCGCGCGATCTCGGCCATGTGCGCGCGCATTTCCTTGGCGCCAAGCGCGCAATTGAGCCCGATGGTAAGCGGCGCCGCATGGCGCACCGAATTCCAGAACGCTTCCGGCGTCTGGCCCGACAGCATGCGCCCCGACAGGTCGGTGATCGTGCCGGAAATCATCACCGGGATTTTCTCGCCGCGCGCGTCCTCGAGTTCGGCGATGGCGGCGAGCGCGGCCTTGGCGTTGAGCGTGTCGAAGATCGTCTCCAGCAGCAGGATGTCGACGCCGCCCTCCAGAAGGGCCGCCGCCTGCTCACCGTAAGCGGCTTTCAGTTCGTCGAAGGTGACGGCGCGGAAGCCCGGATTGTTGACGTCGGGAGAGATCGACGCCGTGCGGTTGGTCGGCCCAATGGCGCCGGCGACAAAGCGGCGGCGGCCGTCCTCCTTCTGGACGATGGCGGCGGCCTCGCACACCAGCCGCGCGCCTTCGCGGTTGAGCTCGGCGACGGCGCTTTCGAGCCTGTAGTCGGCCTGCGCGATCGCGGTCGAGGAGAAGGTGTTGGTCGAGGCAATGTCGACGCCCGCGCGGTAATAGGCGAGATGGATGTCGCGGATCGCGTCCGGCTGCGTAAGGATGAGAAGGTCGTTATTGCCGCGCAGGTCGTGGGCGTGATCGGCAAAACGCGCGCCGCGGAAATCCGCCTCGCTGAATTTCAGCGACTGGATCATCGTGCCCATGCCGCCGTCGAGCACGAGAATGCGCTCGGCCGCGAGACGGTGGAATTCCTGTTCGATTTTCGACAACGGCAACGCGGACATTGATTTTCCTACGCAGCAGCTTTAGTCGCCGGCCGCAGGCCGAGCAGATGGCAGATCGCGTAGACGAGATCGGCGCGGTTCATCGTATAGAAATGAAAATCGGTGACGCCATTGTCGACGAGATCGATCACCTGTTCGGCGGCGACCGCGGCAGCGATCAGCTTGCGGGTGGCGAGATCCTCGTCGAGCCCTTCGAAGCGCTCGGCCAGCCAGCGCGGCACGGAGGCGCCGGTGCGCTCGGCGAAATTCTTCGCCTGCCTGAAGTTCTGCACCGGCAAGATTCCCGGCACGACCGGGATCATGATGCCCCGCGCACGCACGCGGTCGAGATAGCGGAAATAAAGATCGTTCTCGAAGAAGAACTGCGTGATCGCGCGGCTTGCGCCGGCATCCACCTTGGCCTCGAGCATGTCGATGTCGGCATCGACCGTCGGGCTGTCGGGATGCTTCTCGGGATAGGCGGAGACCGACACCTCGAAATCGGCGATGCGCCTGATGCCCGCGACGAGGTCGGCCGCGTTGACGTAGCCGCCCGGATGCGGCGCATAGGGCACGCCGATGCCGCCGACCGGATCGCCGCGCAGCGCCACGATATGGCGTACGCCCGCGGCGTGATAGTTGCGGATCACCGCATCGACCTCGTCGCGCGTGGCGTCGACGCAGGTCAGGTGCGCGGCCGGCGTCAGCGCGGTGTCGTTGACGATGCGCTTGACGGTCGCGTGCGTGCGCTCGCGCGTGGAGCCGCCGGCGCCGTAGGTGACCGAGACGAATTTGGGCGCGAGCGGCGCGAGCCGCTCGATCGCCTCCCAGAGCTGCCGCTCCATCTCCTCGGTCTTCGGCGGGAAAAACTCGAAGGAGACATTGATGCGGCGCGGTTGCCCGGTCGTGCTCCAGCGGCTGGCGCGGGTCGGGGCCATCACGCGACCTCCCGGCGGCCGGCAGAGGCGGCACGCGGATCGCGCGCAAGCCACAGCGAGACCGCGATCTTGCCCTCGGAGCCGGGCTCGGGCGCGATATTGCGCTGCATGGTCACGTCGAGGCCGGCCGCAGCAAGCCATTGCGAGACAATCTCGGGGGCAAAGCCGAGGCGGCGATGCGCGTGCTCCTCGCGCAGGAATTCGAGATCGTGCGGGGCGAAGTCGACCACCAGCAGCCGGCCACCCGGCTCGAGCAAACGCGCCGCCTCGCGCACTGCACGCGCACCATCTTCGAGAAAATGCAGCACCTGATGGATGATGATGACGTCGAAGGACTCGCGCGGCAGCGCAAGATGATAGATGTCGCCTTGCCGTACGCTGCAATGGCGCAGCCCCGCCCGGTCGAGCCGCGCGCGCGCGAGATTGAGCATCGCCGGCGACAGATCGACCCCGAGCCCGCGCTCGATGGACGGTCCGAACAACTCAAGCATGCGTCCGGTCCCGGTGCCGAGATCGAGCAGCGAGCGGAACGGCCACTCCTTCAATGCATCGACGATCGCGGCCTCCACCGCCGCGTCGGCCGCATGCAGCTTGCGGATGCGGTCCCATTCCGCAGCATGGGCGCTGAAATAGTCCTGCGCGGCCTTGGCGCGCGCCTGGCGCACCGCCGCCAGCCGCTCGCGGTCGCGCGCCAGTGTAGGGTCTTCGGGATCGAGATATTCGGAGAGGAGCCGCACCATCCCGGCACCGCCGCCACGGTCGGTCACGCGGAAGAAAGCCCAGGCGCCTTCGCGGTGGCGCTCGATCAGGCCGGCTTCGGAGAGCAGCTTCAGATGGCGCGAGATGCGCGGCTGCGACTGGCGCAGGATTTCGGTGAGGTCGGAGACAGTCAGTTCGGCCTCGGTCAACAGCGCCAGGATGCGCAGGCGCGTGCCCTCGGCCGCGGCCCGGAGCGCATTATGGACGAGGTCGAACGGCAGCTTGTCGGCGAACATCGGGGCCAGGACCTGGGAAAGTCAAAAACTATATAAGGATATCTTTATACGGCAATTCGATGGGCGCAAGCCCACAGAGCGTTTTTTCGCATCCGGACCGCACTTTGGCTCTCATGGTGGCCACCGGCGCATCCTTGCCCCACCCCGCCTCGGTCGCATTGCCCAAGGACGGCCCGGTCGCCTAGGGTCATTTCATGTCCACGCAATCCAACAGCCCGACCGCCGAATTCGGCGCCCGCGAGGGCGAAATCGCGGTCGAACTGCCGCCCCGCGGCGACGCCACGCTTTATTATATCGGCCGCATCCGCACGCCCTGGCAGCGGCGTGCCGACTGCCCCAAGAACGGGCGCGAGGCGGAGGCGGTCTGCACGCTCGCGGTCGATCCGCGCTGGGCGCAGGCGCTCGCGGGGGTGGAGACCTGCTCCCACCTCATCGTCCTTTACTGGATGGACCGCTCGCGTCGCGACCTCGTATTCCAGGTCCCGCGCTATCACGGCACCGGCCGCGGCACGTTCGCGCTGCGCTCGCCGGCCCGGCCGAACCCGATCGCACTCAGCGTGGTCCCGCTCCTGAAGGTCGAAGGCACGAACGTCTTCGTGCGCGGCCTCGACTGCCTCGACGGCACACCGCTTCTCGACATCAAGCCGTATTTCGCCTCCACCGACAGCATTCCCGACGCCGTCGTCGGCTGGCATCGCGACCGTGAATGAGAGCCATTCGGCGAACGAACTGGACTCGCACGGCCATGACGGCATGATCGCCGCAAACACAGTGCGAGGGACACGATGCGCATCGCGGTGATGGCGGCAGGAGCGGTTGGCGGTTATTTCGGCGCGCGTCTTGCGATGGCCGGACACGAGGTGCATTTCATCGCGCGCGGCACGCATCTCGATGCCATCCGCAAGGACGGATTGCGGATCGCGAGCACGCACGGCGACTTGCATCTGAAGGACGTCAAGGCAACGCCGCGTCCCGAGGATGTCGGGCCCGTCGACATCGTGCTGTTCGCGGTCAAGCTGTGGGACACCGAGACAGCCGCCGGGCAGGCGCGCTCGCTCGTGGGGCCGCAGACGCGCGTGATCACGCTGCAGAACGGCGTCGACAGCGTCGAGCGCATGGCCCCGATCCTCGGCGCCGACTGCGTGGTCGGCGGCATCGCCCAGATCGCTTCCGTGATCGAGAAGCCCGGCGTCATCAGCCACACGAGCCCGTTCGCGACCATGCGCATCGGGCGCGTCGACGGCAGGCCGGATGCCGCGCTCGCAGCCTTCACCGATGCCGCCAAGGCGGCCGGCCTCGACATCACGCTCTCGGACGCGATCAATCGCGACCGCTGGCTGAAATTCATCTTCCTCGTCGGCCTGTCCGGCATCACGTCCGCCACGCGCTCGCCGCTGGGGCCGATCATGGCCGACCCTGACACGCGCGCCTTCCTGCATCGGCTGATGCAGGAGACGATGCTGGTCGGCCGCGCACAGGGCGTACCGCTCGAGGACGGCTATGTCGCCGACCGCATGGACTTCGCCGCCAAGGCGCCGCCGACCATGAAGGCCTCGATGTGCCACGACCTGGAGCGCGGCAACCGGCTGGAACTCGACTGGCTGGCCGGCAAGGTCGTGCAGCTCGGCCGCGAGAGTGGCGTTGCGGTGCCCGCCAACGAAGCGGTCTATGCGCTCCTGAAGCTGCACCGCGCCGGCAGAAGCGGCTAGCGCGGCGCGCCCGCCGCACCGGCGCAAATCGGGCGTACCGCCGCGCCCCGTTCCGTCCTAGACTTGCGACTCACCGCGAGCGGGCATCGGCATGATCGCGATCCTGGGCAGGGTCCTCCTCGCTACGCTGATCGTGGCGGTATCGTTCACGGTCAGCCTGTGGACGATGGACTATTTCTGGCCGCGGCAGGCGGCCGCGCCGGCGCGACTGCCGTCGCTTGCCGAATTGCCGCCGCTGCCACCGGCCACACGCGCGTCCGTCATCATCGCGCCGGTGGCCATCACGCTGCCGGCAATCCGCGAGGCGATGGAAGCCAACGCCCCGCGCGATCTCAGCGGCAAGCAGGACAATCCGCTGAGCAAATTGCTGTCCAAGGCCGATATCGGATTCACCGTCGCGCGCACGCCGATCGCGGTGAGCGGGCGGCCGGAAGCGCTCACGATCTCCACCGGCATCAACGGCGCCCTGCGCGTCACCGGCCAGCTCGCCACCGGCGCCGCCAATCTCGGCGGCACGATCACGAGCCTTCTCAACCAGAATCTCGGCCGCGACGTGCAGAACGTGACCGGCAAGGTGCTCGACCAGCGCGCCGACATACGCGGCCAGGTCGCGGTCAGTTCGCGTCCGGCGATCGGCGCCAACTGGCGGATCGAGCCCAACCTCACCGGCCAGGTCACGCTCGGCGAAGGCTCGCTCTCGATCGCGGGCGCGCGGCTGAGCGTGTCGCGCGAGGTCAAGCCGCTCATCGACCGCGCGGTCAACGAGCAGATCACAGCGCTGCAGAACCGTCTGCGCGGCGATCCGTTCATCGAACAGGCGGCGCGGCGCGAATGGGCAAAGATGTGCCGCGCGATCCCGCTCGGCGGCGGCAAGACCGGCATGCCTGACCTCTGGCTCGAAATGCGGCCGACGCGCGCCTTCGCCGCGCAGCCGCGCATCGACGCCAACGCCGTCCCCCTCACCGTTGGCGTGCAGGCCGACCCCCGCATCGTGCCCAACGCGAGCACGCCGCACTGCCCGTTCCCCGCCCAGCTCGAACTTGTGCCGCCGCTCGATCAAGGCCGCGTCAATATCGGCGTGCCGGTCGACGTACCGTTCACCGAGATCAACAAGCTGCTCGAAACCCAGATGAAGGACCGCAAATTCCCCGAGGACGGCAGCGGCCCGGCGGAAGTGACTGTCCGGCGCGCGAACATGTCGGCGTCGGGCGAGCGGCTCCTGATCTCGCTTCTCGTCAACGCCAAGGAGAAGAAAAGCTGGTTCGGCTTCGGCACCGAGGCGACGATCCACATCTGGGGCAAACCGACGCTCGATCGCGAGCAGCAAATCCTGCGCATGACGGACCTGTCGCTGGCGGTGGAATCGGAAGCCGCATTCGGATTGCTCGGCGCGGCGGCGCAAGCCGCTTTGCCCTATCTGCAGAGCGCGCTGGAAAAGAACGCCGTCGTCGACCTCAAGCCATTCGCGGCCAGCGCCCGCACCAGCATCGAACGCGCGATCGCCGACTTCCGCCAGCAATCGAACAACGTGAAGGTCGATGCCGCGGTGACCGGCCTGCGTCTGGTCGGGATCGAATTCGATTCGCGCACGCTGCGCATCGTCGCCGAGGCCGACGGCAATGTGCGGGTGGCGGTGAGCAAGCTGCCGTAGCGTTCCCGATGGTGAGGAATGGGCCTCACCGGAAAGGCGAGGCCCGCGTCTCCCATCATGAGGTCCGGACCGCCTTCATCCGTCGAGGCGCGCCTTCGGCGCCGGCGGTTCAGGCCGCCACCTCCGTGCAGGCCATGCAGATTTCCTCGACATGGCGATGGTCCGTGCCGCAGCAGCCGCCCAACACATTGACGTGGCGCAGCCGCGCACGCAGGTCGCGGTAGCGGCGACCAAGATCGGCGGGATCGCCGATATCGAGGTCGGGCGCCGCATCGAGTTCGGCATGGCTGCGCATCGAGGCATTGGCGCGGATGCCGCGCAGACGCCCGATCCAGCTTTCGTTGCGCGCCAGCGCATCGGCGAAATGCGCCGGATGCGCGCAATTGAGCATATAATAGGCCGGCGTATTGCCGGTCTCGCGGTCGGTCTGCACGATGGCGTCTTTCAGCGTCTGCCCGTTCGGCAGCCGGCCGTCAGTCTCCACCGTAAACGAGATCACCACCGGCATGTCCGCCGCCTTCGCCGCACGTGCAATGCCGATCGCTTCCTCGGCATAGTTGAGCGTGAAGGCCGATATCATGTCGGCCTCGGTGTCACGGAACACGCCGGCCTGAAAGCCGTGATAATCCTGGGCCTCGGCCGCACTCATCGCGCTCGCCACGCGATAGCCGTCGCCGCGCGGCCCGATATTGGCGGAGATCACGATCGGCGTCTGCGCGCTTTCGTGCCGGCGACGCAGGTCGGCCATCAGCGCGACCGCCTTGCGGTTGGCCTGCGCGAGCGCAGCCGGCGCATAACCGAGCTTCTTGCCCCAGTCCGGGCTCGCCCGCCAGGTGACGCCTTCCAGCACGAAGCCGGTCCGCGCGCGCTTTGCCATCGCGATATAGCGCTCGTAATAGGCGCGCAGGCGCGCGGCGCCTTCGGCACTTTTAAGCAGATCGAAGCTCGCGAAGTACGGCAGATCGATCCCGTCGTGAAAGATCAGCGTCGTCTCGAGGCCGCCGTCGGTGAGAAAGAGGCCTTCGCCCAGTTGCGGCAAGGCATTGCGGTATTTGGACATCATTGTCTCCTGTCGTGGTTCGTTCCGCGAAAGCGCGCAGCACCCGCGCGGGCACGCGGGAAAGCCGGCCAGATAGGGATTGTCGGTGTCGGCCGCAGGCAAAAGGCCGGCGGACCGCGGTCACCGTGTCGGCGCGGACTTTACGAAAAGCCCCGCCGCCGGCTAGAACACTCGCGGTCAAGTCCATCCGGCCGCGTTTTGCCCTGCTGCGCGCGCCGTCCCGCCGCCATGCGGCCGTCAACTGGACTCGTGGTACAGTCAGCCATGCTCGAAAAAGCCGCCCGCCGGGGCCCGGATACGCGCGAACGCATTCTCGAACTGGCCGAGGCCGCCGTCCTCGCCAAGGGCTTCGCGGCGACCTCCATCGAGGAACTGATCGCGGCTGCCGGCATCACCAAGAGCGGCTTCTTCTATCATTTCCGCGACAAGGGCGCGCTCGCGAAGGCGATGATGCTGCGCTACATCGAGCACGACAAGAAAGTGCTCGACGAGATTTTCAGCCGCGCCGACGAGCTCAACGACGATCCGCTGCACGGCCTTCTGGTCGCACTCAAGCTCTTCGCCGAGACCCTGGGCAATCTGCCCGAAGCCCATCCGGGCTGCCTTGCCGCCTCGTTCTGCTATCAGGACCAGCTTTTCAATCAGGATGTCCGCACGCTCAACGCGCAGAGCGTGCTGCGCTGGCGCGAACGCTTCCTGGAGCGGCTGCAGGCGATCGCACGGCGTTATCCGCCGCGCCGCGAAATCGATCTCGAGGCGCTCGCCGACATGGCCGCCTCCAATGTCGAGGGCGGCCTCATTCTCGGCCGCCTGCTGAAGGATCCGAGCATCCTGCCGCGCCAGATCCTGCTCTATCGCGACCTGATCCGGGCCATTTTCCAGCCC
Source organism: Pseudorhodoplanes sp. (assembly GCA_019187085.1). Lineage (GTDB taxonomy): Bacteria > Pseudomonadota > Alphaproteobacteria > Rhizobiales > Xanthobacteraceae > Pseudorhodoplanes. Next base: position 280,755 of record JABARS010000006.1, read on the forward strand.
GAATAAGTCCCCGATAACGCCCGCCGGTGCGTTGACACCGCGCCGCACCGGCCTACATTAGCGCCGTTCCCAGGGGAGTCCCGCAAGGGGCTGAGATACCGATCGCCTTGTCGAGTCGAGGCAGCGCGGAGACCCTTCGAACCTGATCCGGGTCATGCCGGCGAAGGGACGGGACTTCAAAAACCCCTCCCTCGCCCAGCCGTTCGGACGCGTTTGTTGGTTTGCGAGCGTCCACGCGTTTTCCGCATTTGCACAGGGGGAGACGGCAATGCAGAAATCGGAATATATCGCGAGGATTGCCGGGCCGATCATGATCGTGGTCGGGCTCGGAATGCTGTTCAACGCGGTTGCGTTTCGCGGGCTCGCCGACGAATTCCTGCGCAGTCCCGCGCTGATCTATCTGTCGGGACTGCTCACGCTGGCGGCGGGTCTCGCCATCGTCATCGCCCACAATCTGTGGAGCGGCGGCTGGCGCATCCTGGTCACCATCCTGGGTTGGCTCATGGTGATCGGCGGCGCGCTGCGCATCCTGCTGCCGCGCCAAGTCGAACTGATCGGCGGCGCCCTGTTCGCGGAGCCGGCCACGCTCACGATCTGCGGCATCATCGTGACCGTGATCGGCATCATTCTCGCCTGGCAGGGCTATGGCGGCGACCAGTATCTCGCCGTGGCCGGTACGGCCTCGCGGCCCCGCGTGCGCGCCGCCGCACGCAGCCGCGGCGCCGCGCGCCGCAAGGCGGAAAAACGGAGAAAGAGAAAATGAACATCCACGACCCGAAGGTCACGCTGCCCAAGATCACGACCGGGCCGCTGCCCGCCTCGCGCAAGGTTCACGCGGTGCCCGAAGCGGCACCCGACCTTCGGGTCCCGCTGCGCGAGATCGCGCTGTCGGAAACGTCCGGCGAGGAGCCCGTGCGCGTCTATGACGCCTCGGGCCCCTACACCGATCCGGCCGCGTCGATCGACGTGGAGCAAGGCCTGCCGCGCTCGCGCATCCAATGGGTGCGCGAGCGTGGCGGCGTCGAAGAGTACGACGGGCGTGAGATAAAGCCGGTCGACAACGGCAACGCGTCGGGCACGCATCTGGCGCGCGAGTTCCCGGTGAAATATCGCCCGCTGCGGGCGCACGACGGCAAGAACGCTCCTTTGCCGGCCACCCAGCTCGAATGGGCGCGCGCCGGCGTCGTCACCAAGGAAATGATCTATGTCGCCGAGCGCGAAAACCTCGGCCGCAGGAAGATGCTGGAGCGCGCGCAGACAGCGATCGCCGACGGCGAGAGCTTCGGCGCCGCGATCCCGCCTTTCATCACGCCGGAATTCGTGTGCGAGGAAGTCGCGCGCGGACGTGCGATCATCCCCGCCAACATCAATCACGGCGAGCTTGAGCCGATGATCATCGGCCGCAACTTCCTCGTGAAGATCAACGCCAATATCGGCAATTCCGCGGTCACCTCCTCGGTGGAGGAGGAGGTGGAGAAGATGGTGTGGGCGATCCGCTGGGGCGCCGACACGGTGATGGACCTCTCCACCGGCCGCAACATCCACAACACGCGCGAATGGATCATCCGCAATGCGCCGATCCCGATCGGCACCGTGCCGATCTACCAGGCGCTGGAGAAGGTCAACGGCGATCCGGTCAAGCTCGACTGGGAGGTCTACAAGGATACGCTGATCGAGCAGTGCGAGCAGGGCGTGGACTATTTCACCATCCATGCCGGCGTGCGGCTCGCCTATGTGCCGCTGACCGCGAACCGCGTCACCGGCATCGTCTCGCGCGGCGGCTCGATCATGGCCAAGTGGTGCCTGTCGCGGCACAAGGAGAGCTTCCTCTACGAGCGCTTCGGCGAGATCTGCGACATCATGCGCAAATATGATGTGAGCTTCTCGCTCGGCGACGGCCTGCGGCCGGGCTCGATCGCCGATGCCAACGACCGCGCGCAGTTCGCCGAACTGGAGACGCTCGGCGAACTGACGCAGATCGCCTGGAACAAGGGCTGCCAGGTCATGATCGAGGGCCCCGGCCACGTGCCGATGCACAAGATCAAGATCAACATGGACAAGCAGCTCAAGGAGTGCGGCGAGGCGCCATTCTACACGCTCGGGCCGCTGACGACCGACATCGCCCCGGGCTACGACCACATTACGAGCGCGATCGGGGCCGCCATGATCGGCTGGTTCGGCTGCGCCATGCTCTGCTACGTGACGCCGAAGGAGCATCTCGGCCTGCCTGACCGCGACGACGTGAAGGAAGGCGCGATCGCCTACAAGATCGCGGCGCACGCGGCTGACCTCGCCAAGGGCCATCCGGCGGCGCAGCTCAGAGACGACGCGCTCTCGCGCGCGCGTTTCGACTTCCGCTGGGAGGACCAGTTCAATCTCGGACTCGATCCCGACACCGCGCGCGAATATCACGACGAGACGCTGCCGAAGGACGCGCACAAGGTCGCGCATTTCTGCTCGATGTGCGGGCCGAAATTCTGCTCGATGAAGATCACGCAGGACGTGCGTGACTATGCGGCGAGCCTCGGCGACAACGAGAAGGCGGCGCTGGGGCTGGACGCGCAGACGACCTCCGGCCTTCCCCCTCATCCTGAGGAGGCCCGCAGGGCCGTCTCGAAGGATGAGGCCGAAGCCGGGATGCGACAGATGTCGGAGAAGTTCAGGCAGATGGGCGGCGAAGTCTATCTCGATGCCGAGAAGGTGAAGGAGAGCAACAAGGCGCTTTAATTTCAGAATACAGCAACCATTGAGCGGAGGCTGGCTTTGACCCGCGCTTTTGCAAACGCCGTTGTCCATCCAGGCGACAGACGGTACGCTGGCGCGGAAAACGAGATAACGGCGTCCGGATCACTGATGCGTTCCGGTCAGGACATGGCAGCGCCATGGTCCTGCGGCACCCGCGCAACATCATCACGGGGACCGGCATGACTCATTTCGCCGCCCGGTTCTTTGCTCCCGAGCTTTCCGCATGGCGAGGACAGCAGCCGCTTTGGAGAGTGTTCTGGCTGTACGGGGTCGCCGTCAGCGGCGCGCTGATTGCAGTATATCTGTTTGCATTTCTTGCCGACGCCGTTGCGCTGCGTCAGATTCTTGTGCTTTGCTTTATTCCTTATACGGTCTGGATTCTCGTTTCGATCTGGCGCTGCTCGGACAATGTCCGCGAGCAGTACTGGCGTATGCTGGCCCGGTTCTTGACCTTTGCGTGGGCGTTCAATGCGATTTTGATCGTCATATTTATCGAGATGAATCTGATCACGCATTATTATCTGCAATATTGAAAGTTGCGCACCATAGCAGAGCGAGACCCCTCGCATGAAACACAAGCAGGACCTGCCGCTTGACCCCCGCCGGCCCGATTGCGCCGGCAGATTTTCGGCGATCGGTTCGATATGAGCGCGGCGCGCCAATTCCGGTCGGCGCTGGACGCGACCAGGGATCTGTCGCCCGCCTATTTTGCGATGGTCATGGCCACCGGGATTGTCTCCCTCGCGGCCAATCAGCTGGCGATGCCGATTCTGGCGAAGGCGCTCTTTGCGATCAATCTGGTCGCCTATTGCAGTCTCTTGGTGCTGACCGTCGTGCGCATGGCGCGATATCCAAAGCCGTTTCTCGCCGACCTGATCGACCACCAGCGCGCTCCGGGCTTTCTTACCTTCGTCGCCGGCTCCTGCGTCCTCGGCAGTCAATTCATCATCATCGCGGACGATCCTCACATCGCTTTCATCCTGTGGACTCTGGCAACCGCAATGTGGATCGTGCTGATCTATACCATATTCACCGCCTTCTCCGTGAAGCAGCACAAGCCGACGCTTGCGGAGGGCATCAATGGCGGATGGCTGCTTGCGGTCGTGTCGACGCAATCGATCGCGGTTCTCGGTGCGTTGATCGCCGCGCGATGGCCGCAACCCTATCGCCTGGAGATCAATTTTCTCGCGCTGTCCATGTGGCTGTGGGGCGGCATGCTGTACATCTGGATGATCGCGCTGATCTTCTACCGCTACACCTTTTTCGACTTCTCGCCGGGGGACCTGTCGCCGCCCTACTGGATCAATATGGGCGCCATGGCGATTTCGACTCTTGCGGGGGCCCTCCTGATCGAGAATGCATCCGAGGCCGCTCCGTATCTCCAGTCGCTGCTGCCGTTCCTCAAAGGGTTCACGGTGTTCTATTGGGCGACCGGGACGTGGTGGATACCCATGCTCCTTTTGCTCGGAATATGGCGCTATGTCTTTATGCGGTTTCCGTTCCATTACGACCCGCTCTACTGGGGAGCGGTGTTTCCGCTTGGCATGTATACGATGGCGACCTGGCAGATGGCGCGCGCGATGGATCTTCCGTTTCTGGAAATCGTTCCTCACCTTTTCATCTATGTGGCGCTTCTCGCATGGGCTGTTACTTTTGTCGGGCTGATCAAGACAATCGTCCGTGGCTGGCAGCTACGCTGAGGCGTTGCGAGCAGACAGCAAGCAGCCCGGATGGGGGCAAGCGCACGACGTCCAGAGCCCCTGCTTTGATGGGATCAAAGCAGGGGCTCTTGCTTTTGTTCAACGCGTTTTCTTCACGCGAACCGGTACCCACTTCGCTCGAAAACGCTCTTTTTGCTCGACGCGCTTTCCTCACACGAACCGGTATCCGCTTCGCTCGAAAACGCTTAGTGTCCCACGTACACCGGCGGCTGGACTGCGGCCCCGACCACCGTGCCGCCGACCGCGCCGATGCCGGCGCCGACCAGCGCACCGCCGCCCGACGTCAGCGCCGAGCCGGCGATGCTGCACGGCGGGCACACCGCCGCGCCGATGATGGCGCCGATACCCGCGCCGACCAGCGGATAGACCAGCGGATGCGGCGCGCCGTAGCCGGCTGCGTAGTAGCCGGGCGCCGCGGCATAGGCGCGCGTGGCATTGGCCGGCACGTAGGCCGCGTGCGCGTAAGGCGCAGGATGATGGCGGACGTGCTTGTAGCGTTCGCCACGATTTGGCCCGGCGGCATAGGACGATGCCGGCATCAATGTGACGACGAGAGCGAGAACGGACATGAGAGCGAGAAGTTTCCGCATAGGTCAGACCTCCTGAAATTTGTACCCGCTTGAAACCCGAGCCCTTTGAAACCCGAGCTTTTGGACCCAAGCCCTTTGAACCCAAACCCGGTCGGTAACCAAAAGGCGGGGACGACCGTTCCCGCCCGCAACCTTTCCGCCGCGCACGCAATGTTGCGGTGCCGAAATATTGTGAGCGTCGGGATTATCGTGGCCGCCGAAGCAGTTGTTCCGTCCGCAATCCCGGTTGCTTGCCGCGGCGTCCGATGTGGACCATCATCCCCGGGCCGCAGAGCCGGCGGGAGGACGCCATGACTGCCTTCAATGCAGTGCGCTTCAAGGTGAAACCGGGGCGCGAGCAGGAATTCCTCGACGCGCACAAGAATGTGCACACCGACTGGCCGGGACTGCGCCACGTCAACATCATCAAGACCGGCGAGCGCAGCTATTGCATCATCGGTGAGTGGGACGACATGGAGTCGCTCGCCGGCGCCCGGCCGAACATGGTCAAGACGCTCGATTCGTTCCGCGACACGCTGGAAGACCTCGGCGGCGGACTTGGCGTCACCGATCCGGCGGCCGGACCGGTGGTCCTCGCGCTGAAGTAGCGTCCGGGATCCTGCAACACACGCTCGTCCGCATTGATCCGTGTCTGCCGGCCGCTCCCGCTCTGCGCCGGGCGGCGAGCGCATCGGTGCGGGTGCCGGCGACAGACCCCTCTCCTTTTACGGCGCACACGGCACGTCGCCGGTCCGGCTTCGGCTGGGCGCGTCTTCCGGCCCCGGTCATCCGTCGCGTTGCCGGGGCGTCAGGCGCGCAGCCGTCGCCCGATGCCGCGCACCGGGCCGGCTCCTGCGGCATCGTTGCCGCCGGCAACGCTTGCATCGGAGCAGGGCCTTCGCCAATGATGAATTTTGATTTAATCGTATCGAGGATGGTGACGGAATGAAGCGCACGGCCGGATGGTTCTTGTTTCTGGCCGCTCCGGTCATGCTCGCCCTGCCCGCTGCCCCGGCCCACGCGGCGGAGATCGCCGCGCGCATCGACCTGACTGCCCATGCGGTCGGCTATCTGGCGCTGCTGATCTTCTTCGCCGCCTACGGATTCGTGGTCATCGAGAAGGCCATCCAGCTCCACAAGTCCAAACCGGTGATGCTGGCGGCGGGCCTCATCTGGGCGCTGCTCGGCATTGCCTACGCCATGCACGGCGAGAGCGCCGCGCTCGAAGCCGCCGCCAAGCATGTGATCCTCGACTATGGCGAACTGATGCTCTTTCTCGTCGTAGCGATCACCTATGTGAATACGATGCAGGAGCGACGCGTCTTCGACGCGCTGCGGACCCGGCTCGTCAATAGGGGGCTCTCCTACCGGCAGCTTTTCTGGCTGGTCGGCGGACTTGCGTTCATCTTCGGCCCCATCATCGACAACCTGACGACCGCGCTCGTGATGGGCGCAGTGGTGGTCGCGGTCGGCGTCGGCAATTACCAGTTCATCGTGCTCGGCTGCATCATCATCGTGGTGGCGGCCAATGCCGGCGGCGTCTTCTCGCCGTTCGGCGACATCACCTCGCTGATGGTGTGGCAGAAAAGCAAGCTGCAGTTCCTGGAATTCTTCTATCTCTTCTTCCCTTCGCTGGTGAACTTCCTGGTGCCGGCGCTCTTCATGCATTTCCGCGTTCCGAAAGGCACACCGGAATCGGGCGGCGAGATCAGGAAGCTCAAGCCCGGCGGCGCCATCGTGATCTGGCTGTTCGGCGCCACGCTTGCGACCGCCGTCTCGTTCAAGAGCTTCTTCAACCTGCCGCCCGCGCTCGGGATGATGCTCGGCCTCGGCTACCTGCAGATGTTCAGCTATTTCCTCCAGCATGTCGGGCACCGCCGCGGCAATACCGACATGGCGCTCGACTCCTTCCGGGAGATGCGGCGCGTGGAGTGGGACACGCTGCTGTTCTTCTTCGGTATCATCTTCGCCGTCGCCGGCCTCGGCGTCGTCGGCTATCTCGCGCAACTGTCGAACTATCTCTATGTCGATCTTGGGCCGACCTTCGCCAATATCGCCATCGGCGTGCTCGGCGCGGCGTTCGACAACATTCCGCTGATGTTCGCCGTGCTCACCATGAACCCCGACATGTCGAGCGGCCAGTGGATGCTGGTCACGCTGAGCACGGGCATCGGCGGCAGCCTCGTGTCCATCGGCTCGGCCGCGGGCGTGGTGCTGATGGGGCTCGTGCGCAATCACTACACCTTCTTCAACCACCTGCGCTGGGCCTGGGCGATCGCGCTCGGCTACGCGGCGAGCGTCCTCACCCATCTGTGGATCAACGCCGCGCTGATGTAGCGTTCGGGCACCGGATTCGAACCTCGCGCCGGGGGTTTCCTCCCCTTGCCTGCGCCCGCGCGCGGAGGCACAATTCCCGCGGGGGTTGCCGTCGTGCGCGCGTTGTCTGCGGTCCTGTCCGCCCTGCTGCTTGGCGCCTGCGCCACGGGCGACGCCGTCGTCGCGACGCCGCCCGCGCCGGCGGAGAAACCCGATTACGGCCGCTGGGCCGTGGAGCCGCGCACCGAGCCGCTCACCGGCGCGCCGATCGCCACCGCCTATATCAAGATCGACCGTCTCGACTTCATCACCGGTCGCGTGAATTCTGCCGTGCTGCAGCTCATGTGCTTCCGCCGCGCGCCGGTCGTACGCATCGCCTTCAATGTCAAGGTCGGCTCCAACCGCAGCGCCGAGCTGACCTACCGCTTCGACGATCGGCCGGGCCGTGCGCCGGCCGCACGCTTTCTCCCCGATTTCCGCACTATCGTGATCGAGAAGGAAAGCGACGTCGCAACCTTCATCGACGAGCTCGTGCGCGCGCAGCAAATGCATCTAGAGATCGGCTCACTCATCGTCGGCCGCACGACGCTGAAACTCGCCGTGCACGGCGCGCCGGCCGCGGTCGAGGCGGCCTATGCGTCCTGCCCGCTGCCGCCGGCGGCCATGCGCCCTCCCACCACCTGAGCAACTGGCAGCGACGGCGATCCCGCGCCGGGCGCCGCCGTCCCGTTCCGGCACAAGGTTCGCATCTGTTCCGGAAGAACGAATCGGGTCCCCGATTCGATTCCACTGCCGAATATTAAGAGAGTCTTTCCGGCGCGGGCGCGCGCGGCGCATTTGCGCTTTTGTCGAAAAATTTCTCGCGCGCTCGCCGAAGCGGCCGCCTCGGAATGTCAGCGGCGCGGCAGATCGAGCGAAGGCGCAACCGCAGTGGATGCATCCTGCGCCGCGCGATCCCTGCCGAGCGCGGACGTCAGGAGACCCCACAATCCGATGAACGGCAGCACCAGGCTCCACGACATCGCATGCACGTCGTGATGGACGGGGCGCTCCTGCTCGACGCCGAAGATCAGTTTCTCCGGTTCCTTCGCCGGCACATGCAGCGTGCCGAACATCCAGTCCCAGATCGCAAGGCAGCTTCCCATGTTCTTGTTGAAGTGCGCCGGGTTGGTCGAATGATGAATCTGGTGATGCGCCGGGCTGATGAACAGCCGGCCCCAGACGCCGCGGAACGGAATCCACAGATGCGTGTGCTGAAGATGCACATAGGCATGGACGAACAGGACGAAGATCGCGTTCGAATCGGCAATCGCATACTGATAGGCGGTCTTGCCGAACGCATAGTTCATCGCGCCGTTCGCGATCCCCATGATCAGCGCGGTGATGTTCGCGTGCAGCAACGCGTCGACCGGATGCACGCGGAAGTTCGTCACCGGCGTGAGCACCTCGGCCTCGTGATGCACCTTGTGGAACTCCCACAGGAACGGCACGCGGTGGCTGAGATAATGGTCGATCCAGTAGGCAAGCTCGTAGGCAAGAAAGAGAACGAGCGTGATCGCGATGCGCGGCACGATGTCGTGCAACGCGGCCGGCTGCGTCTGGCCGGCGACGTTCACGAGGCCGGCGATCGTTGCATTGCTCACCGCCTGGTAGGACAGGATGGCGCCGCCGAAGATCAGGCTGAAGACGAACGTATTGAAGAAGAAATAGCCGACATCGAGGCTGTGCGAGGCGCTCGCGGTGATGCGGCTGGGAAACAGCGCATGCAGGATCGTCCGCAGGCGAACCGTCCGGTTGCGACGGCGGCGGCGCACGACGACGAAGGCGATCGCGACGATCAGCGCGCAGGCAAGCGAGGTCACCGAAAAAGCCGAGCCGGGCGACAGGAAGATCTTTTCGACCTTCTCGAACAGGAAAGTGAAGCCTCTCGTCAGGTCCATCGTCGCCTCCGCGCGGCGTTTCCATCCTTGTTGCCCGGCGCGTTAATTTTGGATTATGGGGATTGCCGACGCAGGCGCGATCCCCGGCCGGCGCAACGGCGCGGCCGTGCCGGCACGGCGGGTACGAGAACGTGGTTAACCGATCGTCAAAGTCCGCGGCGTAGGATCGTCTCCGGATGCCGGCAGTTCGCCCGCCGGTTAAAATCGTTCTCGCACGGTGGCTGACATGTCGCTCGAATGTGCTCCGATCACCGGCCATGTGCCGGCTGGCGCCTGCCGCAATTGCGGCACCATCATCCCGCCCGCCGAGCCGGTGCTGGTCAAATTCCACCGCTGCTATTATTGCGGCCGCTACGATCCCTGCGGGTCGAGCTGGCGGACGCTCGTGCTCTCGGGCGCCGTCATCGCGGCGATGTCGGCGTTCACCGCGTGGTGGGGCCAGTCGCTGCTCTGAATACAGGCCGGCGTACCGACGGACGGCGGAATTTACATCGCGTTTATTGGCAGCTCCGGCACGCTCTGCGATGCTCAAGTCTGCGGTTTGCGGGCAGTGAGCCGCGCACTCTCCCTCTATTGGTCCGTTGCTTGACGGATCCTGCCGCCCGGCGGGATCCGTTTTTTTTCACGGTCCTCATCGTCCTCCCCCGATCAGGAACGCGGCGGCGCCGACCAGCCCCATGAGCACGGGCTGGTGGAGAAGATAGACCACGAGGCTGTGGCGCCCGAGAAACGCCAGGGCCCGCGACGGCACGGCCTGCGCCCGCCATTGCGCCCAGCGTTCGCGCGGCCGCAGGCGCAACGCGAGCTTCGCGCCCGCGATGCCGGCCAGCACGGCGCCGAACCACGGCAGCAGCGGGACATAGTCGTTGGAGGGACGGACCTCGCTCGCAAGACCGAGCCAGAGCCAGCCCGGCGCGTTGAAGGCGGGCGAAGTGAGAAATTCGGGCGCCGCAAGACAGGCGAACGCGGCGAGCAGCACGAGTGCCGGCGGCAGCCGCAGAAAGGCAAGGCCGAGCACGCTCGCGAGCGCGATGCAGTGCAGGATGCCGAACAGGATCGCGCCGTCCGGATCGATATAGAAAGATGACACGGTGATGACCGCCGCGGCCGCGGCCACCATCGCCAGCCGGCGCAGAAAAGACGCGCGCCGCAAATGCCGCCCGTGCGCGAGCAGAAGGCTGACGCCGACCAGCGCCAGGAAGCCTGCCGCAATCGCATGCGCGAAGCCGCGCCACGCCAGGTGGCTCGTGACGCCGAGATCGGCGAGCGCGAAGAATTCGATATCCCAGAAGAAATGATAGACCGCCATCGCGGCCAGCGCCGCGCCGCGCAGGACGTCCACGAGATCGATGCGGCGCGACGGCGAGGCGTCCATCACGACACCGTCCGGCGGATGGCGGCGGCGCGCGACGCACCCGGCATCGACCGCCCCCGCGCGATTGGGAACGAGACAAGCTGTGTTATATTTTCCGTTCGATTGCGACGAATCATCCAGCATTGTGAGCTTGAACGTCGATGGCGCGGGCGCCCATTCTGGCAGCAGGAGGCATTGTATTCCGCGATGGCGGCCGGCCGCTGGTCGCGATCGTCCAGCGCCGCAAGGACCGGCGCTGGGTGCTGCCCAAGGGCAAGCTGAACGTCAACGAGCGCCCGCTGGCCGCCGCGCGGCGCGAAGTGATCGAGGAGACCGGCCATCAGGTCCAGGTCCACGAATTCCTCGGTGTCCTCACCTATCAATCGCGCACGGCGCCCAAGGTGGTGCAGTTCTGGCGCATGCAGGCGGCGGACGGTCCGACCCGCAAGCTCGCGCGCGACATCCGTGCCGTGGACTGGCTGCCGCTCGACGATGCGGTGGCCAAGCTCAGCTTTCCGGTCGAGCAACTGTTCCTGACGCAGGTCGGCCGTCACGCGTTGAAAATGATGAATGCGTCCGCGCCGGCCGCGCGCCCGACCCTGTTGCGCCGCATCCTGCAGAAGCTCGAACGCGGCGGGGCGGGGCGCGCCGTCCTGCGCCGGGGCGCGTAAGCCATTCGTTCGCCGACGGTTCATCCGTCGTTCAGACTCACGGATGGAACCTCGGCCGGGTCTGGCCGTTTTCTCCAAACCTTGATCCTGAGAGGTGATGCCATGTCGAAAACGATCCTCAGCATCGCCGCCGCTGGCCTGGTTGCTCTCGCAACGATAACGGCGCCTGCCCCGGCCGAAGCACGGCGCGGCGGCGCGGTCGCGGCCGGAATTATCGGCGGACTGGCCGTCGGCGCGCTGCTCGGCGGTGCGTACCGGCCCTACGGTCCCTATTATGGTCCCGCCTATTATGGCGCCTATGGACCTGGCTATGGACCTGGCTGCGTCATCCGGCGCGAGCGCGTGTGGAACGGCTATCGCTGGGTGCGGCAGCGGGTTCGCGTCTGCTACTGACCGCGGCAAGCGCGCACGGGCAATCGCGCGCACCGGCGGCGCGGGATGTTGCGGCGCCAAAGCCATGGCGTGCAAAACTATGGCGTGCAAAGCCATGGTGTACTTGGATATTTGCGCGCGACCGGCCGTGCCATCACACTTCCGACAAAAACGTGCCCTCACGCTATCAAGCCGCATCGAAGGCGGATAATGTGCGCCGCAGGCCGAGTCGGGCCGACACTGGGAGAGATGACCATGAAGAAATCCATTCTCGCGCTCGCCGCCGCGGCGACGATCGCCATTACGAGCGTCGCCTCGATCGAGTCGGCCGAAGCCAGCCGCCGCGGCCGCGCGATCGGTGCCGGAATTGCAGCCGGTATCGGCGCCGCCATCATCGGCAGCGCGATCGTGAACTCGCCCGCCTACGCCTATCCGCGGACCTATTATCCGGTCGCCGGCTACGAACCGTATCCGGCCTACGGCATCGCCGCTCCCTATGGCTGCCCGGGCGGCTACTGGGCGCGTCGTCCGGTCCGCGACCGCTGGGGCAACGTGGTCGGCTGGAGCAAGCCGCGCTTCTTCTGCCCGCGCTGATTTCCCGACAAGACCAAAGGCCCGGCCGGCGCGCCCGCGCGGCCGGGCTTTTTCGTGCCTGAAGGTGCGGCAGCCGCTCATCGCCGGCCGCTCCGCAGATGATCGAGCACGACGGTGCTCGGCCAGCAATCGAGCGGCAGGCCGTGCGCCTTCTGGTACTGCCCGATCGCGGCGCGGGTCTTCATGCCGGCCTTGCCGTCCACCTTGTCCGCATAGAGCCCGCGCGCGGCAAGGCGGCGCTGCATGTCCTCGACCTGGCCGGTGCGCAATTGCCCGCTCTTGGTCCAGGACTGGCGGAACGGCCCGCCGCCGGCGATGCGGTCGCTGAGATTGCCGACAAAGAGCACGTACAGATCCGAGAAATTGTAGTCCTTGAGCACGAAGTAATTCTTCGGCGTGAGAAAGGCCGGGCCGAGCCGCCCCTCCGGCTGCAGCACCGAGGCCTCCTGCGCGAGCGCCTCAGCGTCGAGCGTGCGCGGATACACCGGCACAAGCCCGTGCGCGAGCCACGCGCGCACCGGACGGACGCTTTCCGGCACGCCGAGCGTGCAGTCGAAACCGGGCGGCACGCGCACCTCGTAGCCCCAGCGGCCGCCGCGCTGCCAGCCCTTGGCCGCGAGCTGGCGCGCGGCCGAGGCCAGCGCATCGGGCACCGAGCCGAACAGGTCGGCGCGCCCGTCGCCGTCGAAATCGACCGCGTGTCTATAGAATTCCGAAGGCAGGAATTGCGTGAGCCCCATCGCCCCGCCCCATGAGCTTTTCATCTCGGCGCGCCGCACGAGGCCGTCCTCGATCAGCTTGAGCGCCATCAGGAACTCGTTGCGAAACATGTCCTTGCGGCGTCCGGTATAGGCCTGCGTCGCGAGCACGCGCAGCGCGTCGCGCGTGAGGCGGAAGCGCCCGTAATCGGTCTCGCGTCCCCAGATCGCCAGCACCACCGCCCCCGGCACGCCGAATTCGCGCTCGATGCGCGCAAGCGTCGCCGCATGCGTCTGCGCCAGCCCGCGGCCGTGTTCGGCGAGGCGCGCGAGCGCGGATTCCTTCAGGTAATCGGCCGGCGTCTGCACGAATTCCGGCTGCGGCGGCGGTGCGTCCACGCGCCCGGGTATGACAAGGTCCGGCAGCGAGAGATCGGGCTCGAGCCCGCGCGTCGTCTCGTCGAAGACCTTGCGCGAGATGCCGAGCGTCTGCGCCTGCGGCCACAGCGATTGCAGAAACGCACCGAACGCGCCCGACTGCGCCTGCGCCGGCGGGCACAGCAGACCAAGGGCGATAAGTGCGCAGGCCAGAATCCGCGTGCGCGGGACTGCGCCACGGGGTCCGGCCGGCGCCCTCGTCAATGAGGCCCGCCCTTCTCGTCGGGCACATAGCTCAGGCGATCGACATAGGCGATGCCGATGGCCGAGAGGATGAAGACGCAATGGATGATGGTCTGCCACATCACGCCGGTCTCGGTGTAATTCGTCTTGCCGCTGCCCATATTGCCGGCCTCGATGAAGGTGCGCAGCAGGTGGATCGACGAGATGCCGATGATCGCCATGGCGAGCTTGATCTTGAGCACGCTGGCATTGACGTGGGAGAGCCATTCCGGCTGGTCGGGATGGCCTTCCAGCTCCAGCCGCGACACGAACGTCTCGTAGCCGCCGACGATGACCATGATCAGAAGGTTCGAGATCATCACCACGTCGATCAGACCGAGCACCACCAGCATGATCTGCTGTTCGGAGAAATCGGTCGCGTGCTGGACGAGATGGACGAGCTCTTTCAGGAACAGGAAGACATAGACGCCCTGCGCCACGATCAGCCCGAGATAGAGCGGAAGCTGCAGCCAGCGCGAGGCAAAGATGAGCTGCGGCAGCGGACGCAGGCCTTTGAAGCCCCGCGGCGGGACCGGCGTTTCGGGCGCCATCGACATGACTGGTTCCTTTCGGGCGGTAACGGCGTCGGGCCGCGAAATCCGCGGCCCGGATGCGCATTATAATGTGATTCGGATGGCGGCCGACGGGCGGCGCGCATGCTCAGCGCTGCGGGCCGGCAGATCCGTCACCCGCCCGCCGGCGCGACCCCCGCACAGTCAGCGGCGCTTGCGCGGCGCGCACCGCGCGCTGCCAGTCGGCGAACGCTTCGCCGGCCGGCGTCTCGTCGAGCCAGGCGATCGTGTCGTCGAAATTGAGCCCATCCTCCTGCGCCTCGCCGATGCCGGCGAACCAGGCGCGCACGCCTTCCGGCAGGAGCGGGAAATGGGTCTGCAGGCAGGATTGCGCGCGACCGCGGCAGGCGCTGGCGCGCATGCAAGCCGAGTTGCGGCACAGCCGCCAGATCAGCAGCACGTCGTTCCAGCCGCGGATGGTGCGTTCGATGGTGCGTGCGTCCGCGCCGGGCGCGGCATCATTCGTGGTCATGTCAGCCTCGTGAGATGTGTGGGGAGAATTCGGCGCAAACGCCATCGCCCGTATTGTTTGCGGCGCCGGGTACGCCGTTGTTCCATGCCCGTTCGGGCTCACATACCGGGTAAACCCGGCATGTGATTCTTTCCTTCGCATACCGGGTAAACCCGGCATGCAATTCTTTCCTTCGCATACCAGGTAAACCCGGCATGCGAGGGCGACGGCGCGCCGCAGGGCGCAACCGCAATCGTTGTGCGGTCCTTGGGGACCGCCGCGCCTTACGGCGCGCCGTCACGGCGTCTTCACTCCTGCGCCGGGCCGCGCTTTCGTGCGCGCCGTCCGGCGCGCGACGTCAGCGAGCTCCTCGCGGGGACTCCTGATGGTCCCGGGCGGAGCCCCGGCGCAGCCCGGGAGCGTGCTTGCGAGGCACGCGCGCGGGCGCCGCATCCCCTCCCGCTGTCACGACGCCTCATGAAAGCGCCCTCGGCGGAGAGGAATATGTGGAATATATTCCTATTACGGGAACGTGTCAAGAGGGGGTGAATACCGGGCGGGCGGGGCGCCGGTTCGACAGCCAGTGTATATTTCTATAATATACACTTATGTTGTTCGACACGACCAAAATCGTCGGTTTTGAATGGGACGAGGGCAATCAACGCAAGAGCACGGACAAGCATGGCGTGAGTCAGGCTGAGGCCGAACAGGTCTTCGTCAATCGACCGCTCCTGCTTTTGGATGATGCAAAACACAGCGATGACGAACGGCGCTTTCATGCCTACGGCACGACACACGGCGAACGATTATTGCAGGTCAGCTTTACATTGAGACGGGAGGGTACGCTGATAAGGATCATTTCCGCCCGCCCCATGAGCGCAGGGAGCGCGCACGCTATGCCAAAGAAACGTAAGGCGACAACAAAGCGGAAGACCGTGCCGTCGTTCAGAAACGAGGCCGACGAGCGCGCGTTCTGGGAATCGCACGACACGGCGGATTATTTCGACCTGACCAAGGCGCGGCGTGCGAACTTTCCCAATCTCAAGCTGTCGACGACATCGATCTCGCTGCGTCTGCCGACCGGGTTGCTCGACCAGATCAAGATCGCGGCCAACAAGCGCGACGTGCCCTATCAATCGCTCATCAAGATGTGGCTGGCCGAGAAGGTGGGATAGCGGGTCCGGTCCTGCCGCCTGCGGTCGGCAAGCGGTCCTGGCTCTCGCTTCGCTCGGCCGGGACGACGGCCGGCGCGGCGCACGGGCCCCATCCTTCGGAGCGGCCCTTTTTGCTCATGGTGAGAAGCAGCGCACCGCTCGGGATGAGCGCTCACCGTATGCGCCTCATGGTGAGGAGCGCTGCGCAGCAGCGCGTCTCGAACCATGAGGCCGCAGCCTCGCAGCGCACGGGCCTCATCCTTCGAGACGCGCTTCGCGCTCTTCAGGATGAGGATAGCCGCATATGCCGCAGGACGAAGATAACCGCGCACGTCCAGCGTCTCTTCCAGCGCGCGCCTCCCGGCATCACCGCGTGAACTTCTTGTACTTGATCCGGTGCGGGATGGTGGAATCGGTGCCCAGCCGGCGCATCTTGTCGGCCTCGTAGTCCTGGAAATTGCCCTCGAACCATTCGACATGGCTGTCGCCCTCGAAGGCGAGCATGTGGGTGGCGATGCGGTCGAGGAACCAGCGGTCGTGGCTGATGATCACCGCGCAGCCGGCGAAATCCTCCAGTGCCTCCTCCAGCGCGCGCAGCGTGTCGACGTCGAGATCGTTGGTCGGCTCGTCGAGGAGAAGCACGTTCGCGCCGGATTTGAGCATCTTGGCCAGATGCACGCGGTTGCGCTCGCCGCCGGAGAGCGCGCCGACCTTCTTCTGCTGGTCGGCGCCCTTGAAGTTGAAGGCCGAGCAATAGGCGCGCGAATTCACCTCGCGCTTGCCGAGCGCGAGCATGTCGGCGCCCTGCGAGATTTCCTCCCACACCGTCTTGCCGCCGTCGAGCGTGTCGCGCGACTGGTCGACATAGCCGAGCCGCACCGATTCCCCGATCGTGATGGTGCCGGCGTCGGGCTTCTCCTGGCCGGTGATCATGCGGAACAGCGTGGTCTTGCCGGCGCCGTTCGGGCCGATGACGCCGACGATGCCGCCGGGCGGCAGCTTGAAGGTGAGGTTCTCGATCAACAGACGGTCGCCATAGGCCTTGGTCAGGCCCTCGAAATCGACGACGTTCTGGCCGAGCCGCTCTGCCACCGGGATGACGATCTGGGCGGTCTGGGTCTGCTTCTCGCTCGCCTGCTTGAGCAGGTCCTCGTAGCGCTGGTAGCGCGCCTTGGATTTCGCCTGCCGCGCCTTGGGCGAGGCCGCGATCCATTCCTGCTCGCGCGCGAGCGTGCGCTGTCTCGCTTCTTCCTCGCGGCCCTCCTGCTCGAGGCGCTTCTGCTTCTGCTTGAGCCAGGACGAGTAATTGCCCTGATAGGGAATGCCGCGGCCGCGGTCGAGCTCGAGAATCCAGCCCGTCACGTTGTCGAGGAAGTAGCGGTCGTGGGTGACGATCAGGATCGCGCCCGGATAATTGCGCAGATGGCCTTCCAGCCAGGCGATACTCTCGGCATCGAGATGGTTGGTCGGCTCGTCGAGCAGGAGAAGCTCGGGCGCCTCCAGCAGCAGCCGGCAGAGCGCGACGCGGCGGCGCTCGCCGCCGGAGAGCGTGGTGACGTCGGCGTCGTTGTCGGGACAGCGCAGCGCGTCCATCGCCTGATCGATCTTGGAATCGAGATCCCACAGGCCCTTGGCCTCGATCTCGTCCTGCAGCTTCGTCATCTCGTCGGCGGTCTCGTCGGAATAATTGACCGCAAGCTCGTTGTAGCGGTCCAGGATCGCCTTCTGCGCGGCAACGCCCTCCATGACGTTCTCGCGCACGGTCCTGGCGTTATCGAGCTGCGGCTCCTGCGACAGGTAGCCGACGCGCGCGCCCTCCGCCACCCAGCCCTCGCCGGTATAGTCCCTGTCGATGCCGACCATGATGCGCAGCAGCGTCGACTTGCCCGCGCCGTTGACGCCGAGCACGCCGATCTTGGCGTCCGGATAGAAGGACAGGTTGATGTTCTCGAGCACCTTGCGGTTGCCCGGATAGGTCTTGGTCAGACCCTGCATGTGATAGATGAATTGGCGGCCGTTCATGGTCCTTCGGTCCCTCGCGCCGGGCGCGTTGTCCGTTTCGTGATCTGGCTGGATCGCGCAGTCCGCTCATTCCCGCTGCCCCGCGGGAATCCAGCCCGTTTCATCCTGGGCCCCCGCGGGCGCGGGGACGAGCGGATAAAATGATTTGGAATCTGCCGCTCATGTAGCGGTGCCGACGCGGAAGGGCAAGGCTTGCGGGCACGCCCGCCAGCTTTTCCGCCAGGCCTTGCGGGCCAGTCCGCCGCGGCGGACGCATTGGCGAGCGCCCCGCGCAGGGCTATCGTCGGCGGCCCGGGCCGAGCGCCCGACCTTCCTGTCGCCTCCTTCCGGCCATGGTGCCCCAATGCCTCTTCGCTGCGCTGTTCTCGACGACTATCAGGATGTCGCCCATACCCTCGCCGACTGGTCGGCGGTGGCGCCCAAGGTCGAGGTCAGGGTGTTCCAGGCCCCGCTCGGCGACGAGGGCGCGGTGGCGGCCGCGCTCAAGGACTTCGAGATCGTCTGCCTGATGCGCGAGCGCACGCCGTTCCCGCGCACGCTGATCGAGAAATTGCCGGCGCTCAAGCTGATCGTCACCACCGGCCTGCGCAATGCGTCGATCGACGTGGCGGCGGCCGCCGGGCGCGGCATCACGGTCTGCGGCACCGAATCCGCCGGCCACCCGACCGCCGAACTCACGGTCGGGCTGATGCTCGACCTCGCCCGCAAGATCAGCTTCGAGAGCGCGCGCATGAAGGCCGGCGAACCGTGGCAGGTCACGGTGGGGGACGACCTTTACGGCAAGACGCTCGGCATCATCGGGCTCGGCAAGCTCGGCAGCCGCGTCGCCAAGGTCGGGCTCGCCTTCGGCATGAAGGTGATCGCCTGGAGCCAGAATCTGACGCCGGAGAAATGCGCGGCGGCCGGCGTCACCTATGCCGGCAAGGAGGAGTTGCTGCGGCAGTCCGATTTCGTCACCGTGCATCTCGTGCTCAGCGCGCGCACGCGCGGGCTGATCGGGGCGGACGAACTGGCGTCGATGAAGCCCAGCGCCTACCTGATCAACACCGCGCGCGGCCCGATCGTCGAGGAAAGCGCGCTGATCGCGGCCCTGCGCGAGAAGCGCATCGCGGGAGCGGCGCTCGACGTGTTCGATACCGAGCCGCTGCCGCGCGATCACCCCTTGCGCGCGCTGCCGAACGCCATCGTCACCCCGCATCTGGGCTATGTCACCGCCGACAATTACCGGCAGTTCTACGGCCAGACGGTGGAGGCGATCCGCGGCTTTCTCGACGGCAAGCCTGTTCGCGTGATCGCGCCTTGAGTAAGGTCGGCGGCAGGGCGAAAAACGACGGACGGGAGGGACCATGCAGCCGCGCGAACGGATCGAGTTTTCCCCGATCGAGACCCGCCCGCCGCTGAAGCTGCCGGACGGCGTGCGCATGGTGATCTGGCCGGTCTTCTCGCTGGAGGACTGGGATATTTCGCGCGCCATGGCGCGCATGGTGATCTCGCCGCCGCAGGGCGCGCCGATGCTGCCCGACCATCCGAACTGGAGCTGGCACGAATACGGCATGCGGGTCGCCTTCTGGCGCATGCGCAGGATGCTCGAGCGCGTGAAGGCGAAGCCCACGGTGGCGATCAACGCGCGCGTGTGCATGAGCTATCCGCAGGTGGTGAAGGCCTGCATGGAGTCCGGCTGGGAGCTGAACGCGCACGGCTACGAGCAGATCCCCATGCACAAGGTCGAGGACCAGCGCGGCAGCATTCTCAAAACCATGGAGGTGATCGAGACGTTCACCGGCAAGCGCCCGCGCGGCTGGTTCGGTCCCGGCCTGACCCAGACCTTCGACACGCTCGATTATCTCTCCGAGGCGGGGCTTGAATATTTCGGCGACTGGGTGCTCGACGACGAGCCGGTCACCGTGCGCACCAAACACCGGCCGATGGTGGCGCTGCCCTATAATTTCGAGGTGCACGACATCGTGCTGATGAACCTGCAGCACCAGACTTCCGACATGCTCTATGTGCGCGCGATGGACGCCTTCAACTGCCTGTACGCGGAGGCCGCGACGCGCGCCAAGATCATGTCGATCTCGGTGCATCCCTATCTGTCGGGCCAGCCGCACCGGATCGGCCATGTCGAGCGCACCTTCACCGAAATCCTCTCGAAACCCGGCGTCGTGGCCTGGACCGGCGAACAGATTCTCGACTGGTACCTGAAGGAGCGGCCGCTGTCGTGAACGCACTGATGAACACCTCTCCGCGCGGCAACGGCGCCTTCGTTGCCCACGATCTCAAGCGCCCACTCGCGGGCGCGCCGGCAGGCCCGCTCGCCGGCCTCACCGCCGCGGTCAAGGACATGTACGACATCGCCGGCGAGAGGACTGGCGGCGGCAATCCCGACTGGCTCGCGCAGGCCAAGCCCGCGACAAAGACCGCGCCGGCGGTGCAGACGCTGCTCGATGCCGGCGCGACCGTGATCGGCAAGACGGTATGCGACGAGTTCTTCTTCAGCATCCTCGGCGTCAACGCCCATTACGGCACGCCGGTCAATCCGCGCGCGGCGGGGCGCGTGCCCGGCGGCTCCTCGAGCGGCTCGGCGGCGGCGGTCGCCTGCGGCGCATGCGATCTCGCGCTCGGCAGCGACACCGGCGGCTCGGTGCGCGCGCCCGCCTCGTTCTGCGGGCTTTACGGCATCCGCCCGACGCACGGCCGTGTCGACCTTGCCGGCGCCATGCCGATGGCGCCCTCCTTCGACGTGTGCGGATGGTTTGCGGGCGGACCCGGCGTGTTCGCCAAAGCCGGCTCCGTGCTGCTGCGCGGGCGCGGCGAAGCGGCGCCGATCCGCAATCTCGTCATTCTCGACGACGCCTTCGCGCTCGCCGACGCGGGCGTGGCGGGGCTGATGCGCGCGGCGCTCGCCGCGATGGCCGACGCGCTGCCGACACCGCGGCACGAGACCATCGCCCCCGAAGGGCTCGACGCCTGGCGCGAAATCTTCCGCATCCTGCAGGGCCGCGAGGTCTGGTCGCTCTATGGCGACTTCATCACGACGCACAAGCCGCAGCTCGACAAGCCGATCCGCCGGCGCTTCGAGGCCGCCGCGGGCATCACCGCCGACGAGGCGGCGCAGGCCGACGAGGCGCGCACGCGCGCACGCCGCCGCATCGAAAGCCTGGCGCAGCCGGGCACCGTGCTCATGCTGCCGACCTCGCCCGCCATCGCGCCGCGCCGCGACGCTTCGGGCGCCGACACCAACGTGTTCCGCACGCGCATCATGGAGCTGACCTGCATCTCCGGCCTGAGCGGCCTGCCGCAGGTGACGATCCCTGCCGGCACGGTGGACGGCTGTCCGGCCGGCCTGTCGTTCATCGGCTGGCGCAACGGCGACGAGGCGCTGCTCGGTCTTGCCGGCGCGCTGTCGCGCCATTGCGGGATCGAGGGCTGAGGGCGCCGCCCTCGCCGGACGCGGCGGCGGAACCGCCGCGGCGGATGCGCGTTGACGAAGGCACAGAGACGCCTTCCGCCATGCTCAAATACGCCGTGATCTTCTTTGCGATATCGCTGGCCGCCGGCGCGTTCGGGCTAACCGCGGTGTCGCAGATCGCGCAGCGCATATCGTTCGTCCTGTTCGCGCTGTTCTTTCTCGGCTTCCTCGCTTTGCTCGGCTTCGCCTATTTACTCGGCGAAGCGTTCGAGGCCGGACAACAGGCAGCGGCCATCGCCGCGACAGCGGCAGGCTGAAGCAGAAAGGCCGAAGCGACAAGGCCGGCAAGCCTCTTTTCGCTTATGGCTCCGGCGTCCAGGGCAGATCGGCCAGGATCATGGGATCGCTGACGACGTCGATGACGGCGGGACGATTGGCCTTGAGCGCGCGTTCGAACGCCGGCCGCAGGTCGGACGGCTTCTCGACCCTGATACCGAGCGCCCCGAACGATTCCGCGACCGCGGCATAATTCGTCGGCAGATAGACGCAGAGGTCCTCCAGCCGCCCCTCGATGCCCTTGTGCGCGGCCGTCAGGTTCCGGAGCCCCTGCCCGAGACGGGAATTGTTGTTGACGATGGTGATCGTCGGCAGGTTCCAGCGCAGCGCCGTTTCAAGCTCGGTCAGATGGTACATCATGCCGCCGTCGCCGGTGAAGCAGATCACGGGCCTGTCCGGGCAGGCGCACTTCACGCCGAGCGCGGCCGGGAACGCCCATCCGAGCGAGCCGGCGGCACGGAAATAACGCTGGCCGGAATGGCGCAGCGGCAGCATGGTGCCGGTCCATTGCGACGCGTAGCCGGTGTCGGCGACGACGATGGCGTCGGCGGGCAGCCAGTCGCCCAGATCGCGGCAGATCCGCTCCGGGCGGATCGGCACCGCATCCGAATTCAGCCGGGACGCGATTTCGTCGCGCCATTCCTGCACCAGCGTGCGCAGGCGCGCGCACCATTGCTTGCGTTCGGCAGCCGGCATCATCGACGCGAGCGCGCCCAGCGCAGCGTCGAGATCGGACTGGATGCCGATCGTGCCGCCGAAATTCCGTCCGAGCTCGGCCGGGTCGGTATCGATCTGGATCGTCGCGACGCCAGGGCGCGGCAACGTGAAATTGTTGGTGACCTGGTCGCCGGCGTCGCAGCCGACGAACAGGACGAGGTCGGCCTCGGCGACGAGCCTGTTCGCGCAATTGCAGGAATAAGTGCCGACGACGCCGCCGAAGAGCGGGTGGTCGTCCGTCAGCACCGCCTTGGCGTCGAGCGAGGCCAGCACGGGAATGGAGGTTTTCTCGGCGAAATCCCGGATCGCCTTCTCCGCCTGCGCCATGACGGCGCCGGCACCGGCGATAAGGACGGGCCGTTGCGCGGCGGAGAGCGCGCGCACGGCGCGCGCCAGTTGCCCGGGATCGGGCTGCGTCCGCTGGGCGGGCACACGGGCGTATTCAGGCTCGACGGCCGGATCGACGGCAAGCTCGGCAAAGTCGGTCACGCTGCCGGTATTGCCGGCGACGTCGATATGTACGGGACGGACCGGCGGGGAGACCGCGTCCCGGAACGCCTGCCGCATCGTTCTCGGCAACTGGTCGGGGACATCGACCCGGTACGAGGACTTCACGAACGCCGAGAACATCGGCTCGTGCGGCAATTCCTGATAGGCGTTGCGATACTGAAACGCCGCGATGTGCCGCCCGGTCATGGCGATGAGCGGGGCCCCGAACAGGCGCGCATCCTGCAATCCGGCCGCGAGATTGGCGGCCCCGACCGACTGCGCCATGACGACGGTGGCGCGTCCGCTCGCCCGGGCGTAGCCGTCCGCCATGTAGGCGGCGCCCTTTTCCGAATGGGCAAGAATGCGCCGGATGCCGACGGTGCCGCATTCGGCAAGCGTGCGCCGCAGCACGGCGTCCATGAAGAAGACGTGATCGACGCCATAGGCGCGAAGCGTTTCGGCGATATAGCGCGCGCCCTTGATCGTGCTGTTCTGAGCCGGCTTAGCTGTCATCGTTGCAGTTCCCTTACTTGATCGCCACGGGCACGACCGGCGCGCCGACCGCGCCTTTCACCGGCAGCGACGGCGCCACGAAGAAGAATTCGTAGCGTTTATCGGCATGGCAATCCTCGGCGAGGTCCTTCAGGTAAAAGATCTCGCCCATGGTCAGGCCCATGTTCGGGATCACCACCCAGTGCCACGGCTGAAAGATTCCGGGACTGTCGTTGGGGCGCACTTCGCAGCCCCAGGTATCGGTGGCGACGGCGGCGACCTCCTTGCGGTTCAGCCAGTCCGCCGTCTCGAACGAAAGCCCCGGCGCGTCGCCGCCGGCGTAATTGCCCCACGAGCCGCTTTTCAGGCACGCCTCAAGCTGGCCGGTGCGCACGATGAGAAAATCGCCGCGCCGGACCTCCACTTTCTGCCGCGCGGCGGCCTCATCGAGATCCTCGGGTGTGACCGGGGTGCCGTCCGCGAGCGCATCGACGCCTTTCACGCGCGGAATGTCGAGCAGCACGCCGCGGCCGGCCGCGCGCGCGCCGGTCTTCTCGATCCCGCACTTGCGGGCACCCCAGGAATAGACCTCGCGCGCGTCGTAGCCGTTCCACATGCGGTCCTTGTAAAAGATGTGCGACAACGCATCCCAATGCGTCGCCGACTGCAACGGCATGATCAGCCAGTCGTCGGCGCTGCGGATTCCGGTTTCGTCGCGCAAGCCGGAATAGGCGTCGGCGCCGTCATGGCGCATCAGGTGGATGGGATTGACGCGGCCGCGCGCGCCGGTCTGCGGGCCGTCGGCGCCGAGCGGGATGGCCAGCGGAAACGATTTGCCGTTCTTCACGAGCTTGGCCGCTGCCGCGACGAGCTCCGGCGTCGCGTAATTCAGCGTTCCGATCTCGTCGTCCGGACCCCACTTGCCCCAGTTGCGGCACTTGACGGCCATCGCCTCGACATCGGCCAGCGTCAGCGGCGCCTTGCGGTTGCGCAGCGGCGCCGAGATCGCGGCGCTGGGTTTGAAGGGGGCCGGTCCGACCGGCGCGAGCGGGCTTTCGGAAGCGTTCTGTGCCGCCATGATGTCCTCCGTACTGCAGATGATGGCCTTAAGACCTCGGCGTCGCCGTCAGCGCGGGGCGACGGCGGTCACCTCGATCTCGAGCAGATTTTCACGAAATGGCGAGGCGCCCAGAATGGGCACGATCGTCGTCGGCGGGAGCCGCCCGCCGAAATGCGATACCGCGATCCGCTCCAGCGCTGCGAAATCGCCGACATCGACAAGATAGACGGTCTGGTGCGCGACGTCGGCAAACGTGCAGCCGTAGTTTGCAAGACCTTCGGCAATCAGCTCGTAGACGCAGTGGCTCTGTGCGACGAGCGGGATTTCGCGGTAGTTGCGTCCGAAATGCAGATGGCGGAGGCCTCCGGAAAGGTCGGCCGCCCGCTCGACCATCCTCGGTCGGCTCTGGCTGGTGTCGATCGCGACTTCGCCGGCCGCGAACACATACCGGCCCGCGCGCGTGGCGCCGAGATAATACGGACCGACGCCGTGGCTGCCGATGCCGATCTCCTTCTTGAAGCCCTGCTTTTCAAAGCCGGGGCGCACCGCGATCAGCGAGCATTCGTAATGCGCCGCAGGCGTGCGCAGGTTCGAAACAGGCAGGCTGGTGGCGGCCGTGCGCCCCCGATCCAGGCCGAACACATTGCGCCTGACGCGGGTGACCGGCACGTATTGCTGCATCGATATGCGCAGCCAGTTGTTCTGGTGCAGCACGTTCTCGAACGGGATGCCGGCGGCGGCGAGGATCGCCTTATGATTGCGCCAGAGCATGAGCTGCTCGGCGACCAGCGCCTCCTCGGCGGCGCTGACATAATATTCGTCGGCGAGGCCGCGTTCCTCCGCCGTCAGCTCGGACAGCAGCGTCGCCGGCCGGCGGGTGGCGGGATCGCAGCCGGCAATCGTCGAGGTGAACAGGAACGGTCCGGCGAACGTGGCCGTAGGGAACGGCCGATGCAGCGGGACAAGCTCGGGGACGACGAAATGACGAAGTTCGAAGCCGCTGTCCCTGCTGAGCGCGAGCGCGTCGATCTGGACGTCGATATCGGGATCGACATTCGGCCCGTTGGTCTCGATCACGGTTGCCGACGGCAGGTCGGCGCCGAGCGCGCGATGCACGACGTCGACCGCCGAGGGAATGTCGCGCCGGTCGCGAAGGAACATCCGCAACGCGACAAGGCGCTTGAATGAAGACCCGGCGCTCTCGAGCGCGAGGCGCAGGTTCTTGAGCGCCATCAGCGTTTGCGCCCGGATCCGCGCTTCCGGAACGTCGGAAATAACCATGTCGGAGGGAATGATCGCGACCAGATCGGCATCGAGCTCCTCGATCCGCGTCACGAGCCGGCCGCGTTCGAGATCGTGCGGGGTCTGGCTGCCGACAAAGACGAAGTCTCCGCTCACCGCGGCGGGCGGAATGAGCAGGTCGTGGTTACCGGCGCGATGGTTCTGGAACTGGATAGGCATCAGACGATCCCTCGTGATGTTGACCGGTCAATGCGGCGCGCGTCGCCGCCGGCGGCATTGGGAGCGGCGGCGTTCTCTTCACCGGCGGCCGCGGGCAGAATCGTCTGCTCGCCGAGATCGGTGGCGCCGATCATTCGCACCGTCCCGGCCGCTATGACGTCGAGCACCGGCAGGTCGGCGAGCAGATTGACGATATGGAATAATGTCGGAAGCTGTTCCCAGTCCGACTTCAGGAAGCGGACGCTGCCGATTCCGGTCCGGCGGTCGTGCACCGACGCCGCATGATTCACCGGCGTCATCGTCGCGTAGGCCGCGTCGGCCTCGCCCCAATCCTGGGTCCGCGGAATATATTTGTAGTGCAGCATCGGCAGCGCGGGCGCCGGCGCGGCTGATGCCGGAGCCGGGACCAGATCATCGATGCGCATCTCGAAGAAGCGATGCCCGAGCCAGCCCGCTTCGTGCACGAGACTGCGCCCGACATACCGCGGCCCGGGAATCTCCGCATAGAGCTTGTTGAAGCCGAGTTCTTCGCGTCCGCTGATGATGGGATCAGCCAGATTCTCCCAGAGCACAGCCAGGAAGGAACCTGCGACGGCCCCCGACGCGCTCCGATATTCAGCGGCAAACTTGACGCCCAGCGTGTTGTAACCACGCCCGGCAAGCCACGGCAGCTTGCGCAGACGCTGAACGTCCACCGTCACGGTGGCAGGATTGCGCACGCGAAACCCGGGCGGCAGCAGGGCCGCGATGCGGGCCGGATCGCTGACGAAGGTGACGCTCGAGACGTCGCGCTCCGCCCCGGACCAGTCGAAACGCCGGCCGTCCGGCGCCTGGCGCGGTCCGCCCATGGCCCCGAAATGCACGGGCATCCGATAGATGACTGGTCGCGGCGCTACGGGGGCCATGGTCGATACGAGCTTTCGGATTAGACGCGCGGCCGGACCGCGATCGCCTCGATCTCGACCAGGAATTCGGGCCTGATCATTTCGGCCTGAACCGTCGAGCTGGCCGGCGGCAGCTCCGGAAAGCACTCCGCGCGCACCTCGTTCATGGCCTCATAGTCGGCGACCGACTTGAGAAACACCGTGAGCTTGACCACGTCGCGCAGCGACGCCGCGTCCTGCTCAAGCAGCGTCTGCATCAGCCGGAACACCTGGCGGGTCTGTCCGCGCACGTCGCCGACATGCATCGGCTTGCCGTCGTCGTCGATCGCTGCGATGCCCGACACGAAAATCATCCGTGCATCGCCGAGCTCGACACTCACGCCGCGCGAGAACGGCCGGCGGTCGGTTGCGGCGGGATGCGATCCCAGGATGCGGCGATTGACGCTCATCACAAACAACTCCCACAGGACATTTCACGGCCGCCCGCCCGGGCTCGCGCCCGGCACGGCCGTCATCGATTGCAGAAGACGTTCGTAGCGCTGCAGCGTCGCGCGGCTGCCCGCCAGGAACTCGTCGAGAAGGACGCGGTATTCCGGGCCTTCCATGGCGCGAATGTTCTC
Organism: Pseudorhodoplanes sp.; assembly: GCA_019187085.1. Classification (GTDB taxonomy): domain Bacteria; phylum Pseudomonadota; class Alphaproteobacteria; order Rhizobiales; family Xanthobacteraceae; genus Pseudorhodoplanes. Next base: position 308,062 of record JABARS010000006.1, read on the forward strand.
GCCGAGTTCGGCGCGCGACAGCGGACGCGCGGCGTGACCGACAAAGTACTGGTCGATGTCGGTGTGCGTTTCGTAGATCTCGCGCAGCACCTCGTATTTGCGGAACACGTCGAGCGTATAGAGACGGTCGCGGCCGACGATGAAGCGGATCGGCTGCTCAGCAACCGGACTGTGTATGAGGTCCCCCAGGAAGGCGACCTTGCCGGCATTCTGCGAGTCGATGATGAAATACATCTCGTCGCGCGAATGCGCCCGGAACACGTAATGGAAGCGGATGTTGGGATCCTCGACGAAGCCCTTGTCGTAGACCTGCTCGGTCTCGACATAGAACGGCGTGCCGAGAATGAGGATCCGTCCGTTCTGCGGCGCATGGAGTGGCCCCGATCCGCCCCAGACGCACACCGGATTATGGGGAGAGAACCGCGTGATGTTCTCGAAGTGATCCTCGTCCCAGTGGGTCTGCAGAATATGCGTGACCTTGGCGAGGTGGTCGCAGCCGATTTTCTTCAGATTGGCCTCGATCGTCGGCCACTGCACCGCCATGCCGGTGTCGAGCATCATGTAACGCGGCCCGCTCTCGCTGTCGTATTCGACGACGCCGACGGTGGCGCCGGCCGCCGCCACGCGGCGCACGTTTTTCATTTTCGGGAACTGCTCCGCGAAACGCGAGAACTCAGCCGACCCCGGCAGGATTTCCTGGACCGGTCCCCAGCACAGGATGTGAAAACGCGGCTTCATGGCTGCTGCTTCTCTTGTTCGATGCGGCGCGCGAACGATCCGGTCATGGCGGCGTCAATCCATCGAATGCGGGAGGAACAATATGACTTGCGGAAACACCATATAGATAATGAGCACGATGACATCCATGAGGATGAACCAGGTCGCGCCGCGAATGACCTCCCGCATCGTCGCGTTCGGCGCGACGGATTTGAGAATGAAGAGGTTGAGACCGTAGGGCGGCGTGATGAGCGCGACCTGGCAGAGGTGGACGATCAGGACGCCGAACCAGATCGGGTCGTAGCCGAGCTTGATGACGAGCGGAAAGATGATGGGCAGCGTGATGAACATCGCCGCCAGCATGTCGAAGAACGTTCCGAGGACCAGATACATCCCCATGATGCCGCACAGGACCAGGAAGGGCGGCAGATCGAGCTGGGTGATGACGTCGGAGAGCGTGTTCGGAATCCGCGAGGTGGCCAGCACGACGCCGAAGATGTTCGCCGCCGCCATGATCAGGAACAGCATGGCGTTGACGCGCATCGTCTCGGTGACCGAGTCGATGAGCTTGCGGTAGTTCATCCGGCGCAGCACGAACCCGAGCAACAGGATGACGGACGCGGCGACGCCGGCCGCCTCGGTGGGCGTGAACAGGCCGGTATAGATTCCTCCGACCACGATGACGATCAGGATCAGGATCGGCCAGATGTCGCGGGTCGACTGCATGCGGTCGGCCATGCTGACGCTCGCGATGGCAGGACCGAGCTCGGGATTGCGCTTGATGCGCAGCGCGATCATCAGCGAATAGCTGGTGGCCGTGAGAATACCCGGCACGATGCCCGCGATCAGCATCTTGCCGACCGACTGGTTGGTGATGAGCGCGTAAACAACCATGAGCACGCTCGGCGGGATCATCTGCGCCAGCGTTCCGCTGGCGGCGACCGTCCCGATCGAAAGCGCGCGGTCATAGCCGTGCTTGAACAGTTCGGGGATCGCGATCCTTCCCATGGTCGCGGCACCGGCAAGACCGGAGCCGCAAATCGCGCCGAATACGGCACAGCCGACGACCGTCGCATGCGCGAGCCCGCCGGGAATACGCGCAAGCCAGTTCTGGGCCATGCGGAAAATGTCGGCGCCGAAGCCGCCGTGATAGGCGACATTGCCCATCAGGATGAAGAACGGGATCACCGACAGCGCGTAGACCGACACGCTGCTGTAGGGCACGAGCGCAATGATGCCGAGCGCAGGCTCAAGCCCGTTGATCGCCCAGAAGCCGAGAAAGCCGACCACCGCAAGCGCGATGGCGACCGGGATCCCGATGATCAGCAGGACGAAAACGACCGCGATGCAGATCCAGCCGATCGCCCAGGGGGTAAGCTCGATCATCGGCTTTCTCCCCTCAGCCGTTTGACCATGTCAAACAACAGACGCAGCCCGAGCAGCAGGAAGCCGAGCGGCACGGCGGCGACCGCGGGCCATGTCGGCCACGGGATCAGGCCGCTCATGGTATCGCCGGTCTCCCAGGCGACGAGCGCGTTTTGCCCCGCCCGCCAGAACACGAGCGCGCAAAACGTGGCGCCGGCAGCCTCGCCGATGGTGAGGAGCGCTTTCTGCAGACCAGGCCACGTGTCGCGGTCGAGAAGCTCAATGCGGACGTGATCGCCCTTCTGCTGCGCATAGGCAATGCCGAAATAGACGATGATCACAAGCCCGAGCTGCATCAGCTCGTAGAGACCGGGTATCGAATAGTTGAGAAAATACCGGGCGATCACATCGACAAGCACGGCAGCGGCGAGCAGAACCATGATCACGCCGCCGACCGCGTTCAGCGCCATCTCGACCCAGGCAAGACCGCGGTCGAGGCCGTTGAGAGCATTGCGGGATGACTTTGCGACCGTCATGAGATCCAACCGTGCCCGGCACGCCGTCGCGCGCGGGATCGCCGCAATCGCCGGCCTTCATCTATGGCGGGGAAACCGGTCCGGAATTTCTTCACGATCTTCCGGACCGGAACCATGCAACGCGCGAGGCGGCTTCGCCCCGGATCAATCGTATTTCAACGTGTCCTGGGCCACGAAGCGCTTGATATTTGCGAGATAGGTGTCGAGCGCCTTGCGGCCGGGGATGCCCTTGGACTCCATGTCCTTGACCCACGGCTCCCACGACACGCGCCGCGCGGTCTCCAGCACCTTGTCGGCCACGCCGGCTTTCACCGGAACGACCTTGGCGCCGGCCTTGAAGGCGGCTTCCTTGGCTTCTCCGAAACCGGTGATCTCGTAGTCCTTGGCGTAGATGCGCGCCGCCTCCGGTACGAAATCCTCGATGATCTTCTGGATGTCGGCCGGCAGCTTGTTCCAGGTGCGCGTGCTGATCGCAAGGAAGGCCGCGCTGGTGCCGACCGGCAGCAGGCTGTGATACTTCACGACGTCGTAGAGCTTGTAGCCGTGCGCGATATCCCAGTCGCCGAGGAGTCCGTCGATCGTCCCCTTCTGCAGCGCGTCGTAGATTTCCGGCGGCGTCATGCCGACCGGCGTCACGCCAAGCTCGGCCAGCATCTTCGCCTGGTCGCCGACGCCGCGGAACTTGAGGCCCTTCAGATCGTCGAGCGTCTCGATCGGCTTCTTCGACCAGACATAATAGGGACCGTAGCCCATCGGCATCATCATGCGGATACCGCGTTTCTCGAGCTGCTGCCTGAACTCGGGAATGTCACGGTAGGTCTGGTAATAGGCCATGATCACCGGCCACAGGTGATAGTTCAGGCCGGCGAGAGAACCGAGATTGGCCAGCGGAAACCGGGCCGGATAATAGGCCGACAGAACGGTGCCGATGTCGGCGATACCGTTCTCCAGCGCATCCGGAATCTCGCGGGCGCCGACCAGCGACCCGGAATAATAGCGCTCGAACTGCAGGCGCCCGCCCGTCCTGCGCTCGAGCTCCTCGAGCGCCAGATCGACGCCGGCGAAATAGTGCGTCGTCTTCGGTCCCCAATAGGCGACCTTCAGCTTCATCGGACCTTGTGCAAAGGCCGTTGCAGTGAGCGCCGCCAATGCGACGACGGCAATCGCTGTCTTTCTGAATGCAGCATCAATGTACGCAATCATATTCAGCTCCCGCTCAAGGGGTGCGCACACGCACCTGCGCTGTCGCGCAATACCCGACCACGCCCCGAGCTTATCGTGGAAGCGACCCGCGTCAATAGGAATAAAACGCCATTTCACTGAATGAAAATATGGATTGACCGTTCCGGCGCATCTCCGCTAACAAGGAAAGGACGGAGGAACGGGTGCGGAATGCCGAGAACGTCGAAAAGCGGAAAGCGCACGCCCTATCAAATCGATGTCATCGAACGCGGACTGGGCGTGCTGCGCCTCTTCACGCCGAGCCGGCACGTGCTTTCGCTGCGCGACATCGCGCAGGGGTTGCATTGCGTGCCGTCCACGGCGCTGCGGCTCGTCCGCACCCTGTGCGACCTCGGCTTTCTTCAGGAAATGCAGGGGCGAACGCTCTATCGCCCGGGGATCGCGGCCATCGGGCTTGGCAAATCGTCGATCGTCAACGCGCGGCTGCACCGCGCCGCTTTGCCGCATCTGCGCGCGCTGCACGAAAGCTCGCACCATTCGATCAATCTCGACGTGCTGCTCGACGGCTCTATCTGTCACGTCGAGCGCTTCAAGGAAAAAGACATCCTTCCGACCGCCGTGCGGATCGGCAGCCTTTTCCCCGCTTATTGCACCGCACCAGGCAAGCTGCTGATGGCCTTCCAGTCGTCGCAGGAGCGCGCGCGCACGCTGCGGACGCAGAGTTTCGCTCCGCTGACGGCCCGCACGATAACCTCCCGGACGGCCATGCTGCGCGAACTGCGCGCGGTCAGGAAAGCGGGCTTCGCGATCGCCGATTGCGAGATGGCCGAGGACTTGCGCGCGGTGTCCGCACCCGTGTGCGATCGTCACGGCGAAGTCGTGGCCGCGGTCACGCTTGTCGGATCGAGCCGGACAATTCCGGTCAAGATGCTGCGCGGCCCTTACGCGGACGGCGTGCGGGAAGCGGCCGAGTACATCAGCGCCGACCTCCGCCGGATCGCGTCGTCCGGAGGCGCGCCGTGACCGTCATCGCAAAAATCCAGAGCGGCGAGACGGCGGCCGGAACCTCCCGCTATCACATCACCGCGCTCGCACGCGGCCTTCAATTGCTGGCCATGCTGGCGGCGCGGCGCAGCGGAATGACGGTATCGGCGATCGCGGCGGAGAGCGGCTGGACGATCACGACGGCATTCCGCGTCGCAAGCACCCTGTGTCATCTCGGCTATCTGGAGCACGACAAGCGTTCGGGCGACTACGAACTCACCTATCACTGCCTGAGCCTTGGCTATAGCGCGACCGTCAGCCTGGAACTGACGGAGATCGCGTTTCCGGACCTGCAGAAGCTGCATGACGAAACGCACGAGTCGGTGTTTTTGAGCATCCTGGCCGGCGCCGACATCATCTCGACGGTGCGGCTGTTGCGGTCCGAGCGCTTCGGCGCCTTGGGCGACCGGTTCCCCGCGCACGCGACGCCGAACGGCAAGATGCTAATCGCCCACCTGCCGGCTCGCGACCAGGAGCGCCTGCTAACGGGCACGCGATGGATGTCCTTCACGCCGAAGACGATCGTCGACCCGGCACAGCTCAGAAAGGAATTCGAGAAAGCCAGGCTTGCCGGCTTCGCGGTCACGGACGACGAGCTTGTCGTCGGAACGCGCGGCATCGCGGCGCCGATATTCGACTGGGACGGACAATGCGTGGCCGCCGTCGCGATCGTGTGCGCCGGCAAGCGGCTGACGGTGGCGCAGGTGATCGAGCGCTATTGCGGCCCGGTTCAGATCACCGCGGAGCGGATCTCCGCCCTGCTCCGGGCGCGCTATCCGATATCGCACGATATCGGCGACCCTCCCCCGAACGGCCCGGCGAAAGCGCCGCCGCGGTTGCGGCGTCTGCGCAAAAAGTAAGTGGAGCATCATGAAACTGGTCACTTTCCACAAACCGCAGCAGGACGCCCGTATCGGCGTTCTCCAGCCGGACGGGCGCATCCTCGATCTGCAAACGGCCGCGCTGCGCGATCAAGGCCATGCGGTGCCCGCGTTTTCGAGCATGCTCGACCTCATCCGCGGCGGCCCGCAGGCCCTGCAGCGCGCGCGCGCCCTAGCCGGGAAATTCGCAGCCGAGCCGTCCGTGCTGGTGCCGCAGGCCGATTGCCGGCTCCTTGCGCCCGTGCCGGTGCCCGAGCAGATGCGCGACTGCCTGGTTTTCGAGAAGCACTTTTTGCAGGCGCGCGCCAACGCCGCGGTCCTGAAAGCGCGCCTCTTGGGCGACAGCAGCCAGGAAGCCATCGCCGCCAGCGCCTCCGGCGTCGGCGCGGCGATCCCGCAGGTCTGGTATCAGCAGCCGCTCTACTACAAGGGCAACCGCTTCAGCGTGGTCGGCCCCGACGCCGACGTCCATTGGCCGTCCTATTCGCGCTACCTCGATTTCGAGCTGGAATGGGGCATCTTCATCGGGCGCAAGGGCCGCAACATTCCGGCCTCGGAGGCCCGCGACTACATTTTCGGTTACACGGTCTTCAACGATTTCAGTGCGCGCGATGCGCAGTACCGCGAGACGGAAGGCCGGCTGGGGCCGGCCAAGGGCAAGGACTTCGACACCGGCAACGCGATGGGTCCGTGCATCGTGACGGCCGATGCGCTGGTCGAACCCTACAATCTCGCGATGGCGGTTCGCGTCAACGGCGAGGAATGGGGCCGCGGAAACTCCCGCGACATGCACCATCGCTTCGAGGACATGATCGCGCACATCTCCCGCGACGAAACGCTTTATCCGGGCGAGTTCATCGGATCCGGCACCGTGGGCAACGGATGCGGACTGGAGCTCGACCGATGGATCAAACCCGGCGACATCGTCGAACTGGAGGTGGAAGGCATCGGCATTCTTCGCAACCGCGTCGTCGCCGCACACAATCCGGCCTGACGCCGCACAGGTCTTATCACGTCGACGCCAGCTCCTTCTGGCCGAACCGCCGTCGCGCTCCTGCTCGCGTGCGCGTGCGGCCTGCGACCGCGTGCGCGGCGACGCATGTCGCGCGATACGCGCGCGCATGCGCATGATTTTTCAGCACGCATAACAGCTTCGCGCGTTTTCTTTCGCTGTTTGAAATTTTCCCGGCAAATTCTCTTTTGTCGATGCAGCAATGCATCTTCGCGCCGATTGCACGAAAGCATTTGCAGTCGTCGCGATTTCGATGAAACAATCATCGGCGTCGAACGCGCAATTGTCAGTACAGTTGCTTGAGCAGGAGTGACGAAGCGATGGCCGGCCAATCTCCGCAGTTTCAGAGTCTCGGTGCCGAAGGCAGCGGTCCGCGCCTCATGCATCATGTCGGGCGCGCAAGAGAGTTCGTGTTCGTCGGCGGCATGACGCCGCACGATCCGCTCACCGGCGCGGTGATCGGCGACATGCGCGCCGTGCCTGCGGACGAAGCCGGCAGGCTGCAGAGCGGCATCTATTTCGTCGACTCGCAGCTCGCACGCATCAAAAGCCAGACCTGGCAGACGCTGCGGAACCTGAAGGACGCGCTGGACCGCATGAGCGCATCCTTCGACCAGCTCGTGCATCTGCGCGTTTTCCTGCGCGACATCCGCGACGAGCCGGCCGTGCTCGACGTCCTGCGCAAGGTGGTCGGCGAGCTGCCGTCCGGCGAGATCGTCCAGGCCTGGAATCCGGGAGCGCCGGAGAGCTTCGACATCCAGATCGACGCCATTGCGCTCTGCGGCACGGCCGCGCGCCGCAACGTTTCAATCCCGGCCATCGATCATCTGAGTGCGCCGTTTGCGCTGGCCACGCGCGGCGGCGACCTCTTGTTCTCGTCCTGTATCGCCGGCATCCATACGCAGGACGACGGGCTGGCAACGCGGCTGACGCAGATCCCGGCCGCCCTGCGCGGCATTGCCGACAAGGCCGTCGGGCCGGTCACGCCGCGGGTCGAGGGCTATCTCGCGCAGCAACTGAAAATCTGGGAACACTTTCACGCCATCCTGCGGCACGAAAAAATCCCGCAAACCGACCTCCTGCTCAACTTCATGTGGGTGCGCCGCTCCATGCGGGAAATGGCGGACGGCTACACGAACCGCCCGCTGCTGCAGGCGACCGGGAGCAAGCATTGCCTGACCACCTTCCCGGCCGCGGGACTGCGGTTTCCCGATGCGCTGGTCGAAGGCCGCATCGTGGCCGTCTATCCGGATGCCAAGCGGCCGAAGACGATCAAGGTCGCCGATCACGGAATGTCCGGCGCCTATGTCGGCGCGGTCCAGGGCGGCGGACTGATCTTCACGTCGGGCGAAGTGCCGGTGCAGACCGAGGCGGGGCTTCCCATCCGTACCGCCGTCGACCTGACCGACGACATGCGCGCGCTCGATTTCGGCCGTTATCACGCGGAGGCCCTGATCATGCCGCAGGCGGATTTCGTGCTCAAGAAACTCAAGGCGACGCTCGCCCATTACGGCGTCTCGTTTCAGGATGTCGTGCACCAGTCGCTGTATCTGACCAACCCCGAGGATTTTCCGGCGCTCGAGAGGATCGCGTCGCTTTATTTCGGAGCGACGCTGCCGCCGACGACGATCGTCCCGATCCACCGGCCGTCGAACGCGCCCAGCGCGCGGCTGGAATACGAGGTGACGCTGGCGTCGCCCGATTAGCCGCCGCAGGCCGGAGCGACGCCGGACGGCGCGCGCGGATCGGGCATCGCACCGCAGGGGATTCCACAGCATGACCAGCAATGTCTTTGCCTCGCTGCTTCAAGGCGTGCGGATCCTGGACTGCACGCGCAACATTGCCGGGCCGGTATCGACCATGCTGGCGGCGGAAATGGGCGCCACGGTGATCAAGATCGAACCGCCGGGCGGCGACGAGATGCGTCAATGGCCGCCCTTCATCGACGGCGAGAGCGCCTACTTCATCAGTTGCAACCGCGGCAAGCGCAGCATCGTGCTCGACTTCAAGACCGACGAAGGCCGCGCTCTGTTCGGTCGCCTGCTCGCAACGGCGGACATCCTGATCGAGAACTACCGGCCGGGAACGCTCGAAAAGCTCGGCCTCGGCTGGCAGGCGCAGCGCGCGGCGCATCCGCGGCTGATCTGGATTTCGGTGAGCGGCTACGGCCGCAGCGGACCGCGCGCCGAGGCGCCGGCCTACGATTCGATGATCCAGGCGTTTTCCGGAATCATGGGCCTGACGGGCGAAGGCGGCCGCCCGCCGGTGCGCTGCGCCGGCTCCCCCATCGACATCGCGACCTCCTATCTGGCGTGGGGCGCGATCATGACCGGATTGTACGTACTGCGGACGACGGGAAAGGGAACGCTGCTCGAAGTGTCGCTGATGGAATCGGCGCTCGGCTTCATGCACGCCTATCTGCAGAGCGCGCTTGCCGGACACGCGATCCCCGGCCGGCTCGGCTCGGAAACGATGGGGATCTATCCGGTCGGCGCATTCACGGCAAAAGGCGACGACTACCTGTTCGTGCAGGTCAGCAACGAACGCCAGTGGAAACGCCTGTGCCAGTTGCTGGGAGCGCCCGCACTCGCCGACGACGCCCGCTTCTCGGACAATCCGTCGCGCGTGCGCAATCGCGATGCGCTGCGACCGCTCCTCCAAGCCCGGTTGAGCGAACGCCCGGCGAGCGAATGGGAGCAGGCCCTGATGCAGGCCGGCGTGCCGGCGAGCCATGTCCGCTCGATCGCCGACGTGGCGGCCGACCCGCAAGTCATCGCCCGCAACATGGTCAAACCGACGGCGCTGCCGAGCGGCAGGACGGTTCCGACCTGGGGCGTGCCGGTCAAGATGGACGAGCAGATCGAAGGGCCCTTGCTGGGCGTTCCGTCGCTCGATCAGCACCGCGGCGAAGTGCTTGCGGAACTGGCGGAACTGGAAGCGCAGAGAACGGACTGAGATGGATTTTGAACTGACGGGCGAACAGCGCACGCTGATGCAAACGGTGAAGAGCTTCGTCGATCACCGTGTCGAACCGCGCATGCGCGAGATCGAGATCGAGAACCGCATTCCCGACGAGATTTTCGCCGAGGCGGCGGCGCTCGGCCTGTATGGGATAAGCATACCCGAGGAATACGGCGGCAGCGGCCTGAGCCGCCTGGAGCGCACGCTGGTCCACCAGATGCTCGGCCGCAGCGGCTTCGGCTTTGCCGGCGCACTCGCCTCGCACACCGGCATTGGATCCGACGCGCTCGTCTCGATCGGCAGCCCCGAGCAGAAGCAACGCTATCTGCCGCGGATGGCGAGCGGCGCGTTGCGCGCAGCGTTCGCGCTCACCGAATCGGAGGCGGGGTCCGACGCCGGCGGCATCCGCACCGTCGCACGCAAGAAGGGCGATCGCTACGTCATCAACGGCGTCAAGCGCTTCATCAGCGGCGGCGCGCGCGCGGGACTGATCACCGTCGTCGCGCGCACCAATGCCGACCAGAGCGCCAGACAGTTCAGCGTCTTCCTGGTCGAGCCGTCGTTTCCCGGATTCCGCGTCGGCGAGGTCTACGAAACCATGGGAAGCCGCGGGCATCCCATCGTCGAGCTGGTGTTCGAGGATTGCGAGGTTCCGGAAGAGAACCGTCTGGGGCCGGAAGGCGACGGCTGGCTCGCGGCGATGAAGACGCTCAACGAAGGGCGTCCGCTGGTGGCGGCCCGCTGCGTCGGCGCGTGCGAACGGCTTATCGAGATATCGACCGAGTACGCCAGGTCGCGCCGGCAATTCCAGCGCGCGCTCGGCGACTTCCAGGCTATCCAGTTCATGCTCGCCGACATGGCGATGCGCACCGAAGCGGCGCGCTGGCTGACCTATCATGCCGCGGTCGAGGCCGATTCCGGCCAGTTGCGCCCGCAGACGGTTTCGATCGCCAAGCTCTTCGCCTCCGAGGCGCTCGCCTTCGTCGCCGACGCCGCGCTGCAGATCCAGGGCGGCACCGGCTACATCGCGGACAATCCAGTCGGCCGCTTCTATCGCGATGCCCGCGTCACCCGCATCTATGAAGGCACGTCGGAAATCCAGCGCATGATTATCGGCCGCGCGCTGCTGCGCGCATGAATGCCTCATCGCACCGGTCAAATTGGAGAAGGTCACGATGTACAAGGATATCGCCGTCGAACGCCGCGGACGCATCGTCTGCGTCACGCTCAACCGGCCGGAGCGCGCGAACGCCATCAGCGTCGCGACATCCGCTGAACTGCTGAAGGTCTTCACCGAATACCGCGATGATCCGGAACAGTGGGTGATGATCATCGCCGGCGCCGGCGAGAAGTCGTTTTGCAGCGGCATGTATGTCACCGAAGCCGCCGAAAAGACCGCGGCCAAGGGGCGCACCGAGGGCTACACGATCTTCAAGCCGTGGACCGACATGATGCAGTCGATCCACAAGCCTTTCATCTGCGCGGTGAACGGCGCATGCGTCGGCGGCGGCTGGCACCTGGTCGCCGACAGCGACATCGTGATCGCCTCCGACAATGCCGTGTTTCTCGACACGCACGTCAATATCGGCCTCATCAACGGCGTGGAATCGGCCGGCTTCGCATTCAAGATGCCGCTCGGCATCGTCATGCGCATGGTGGTCGAAGGCCGCTACTTCCGGGTGAACGCGCAGCAGGCGCTGCAATGGGGGCTGGTGTCGGAAGTCCTGCCGCAGGACAGGCTGATGGCCAAGGCATGGGAGATCGCCGGCCATATCGCTGACGAAGCGGCCCCCCTGGCCGTGCAGGGGTCGAAGAAGGCGATCCTCGGAGCGCTGGATCGCGGTCCGACCGAGGGGATTCCCTATACCTGGACCGTGCTGACCGACATCCAGGACACCGAGGACACCAAGGAGGGATTCCGCTCCTTTGTCGAGAAACGAAAGCCCAAATTCGTGGGACGCTGACCGGACGGCGGCGCCCGCCATCGGTCTCGAATCTGCCTTCCCTGAAGCGCGGTTGCGTTCCGCCTGCCGGCCCGCAATCAATTCGATCCGATCCGGGGCAGCTCCGGCTGGCTGTCGAAACGCGCCAGTTTCTCGAACAGGGGCCTCGCCTCCCTTCCGATCATCGGCTCGGTGAGCGAGAGGAATTTCCGCTCGAGGTCCTGCCAGCTCATTGGATTTCCCGGATTGCCGAGCGCCAGCGTCGTGGTCTCGACCCGGCGCCGGCCATCCGCAAAGGTCACCTCGATCTCGCCCGCCGTCTTGTCCATGGTCGCGACCGGCTCAAGTGCCACCTTGCGGACGGTTGCTCGGACCGTCTCGTCGCCGACCGTCTGCGGGGTGAAATCGAGCTGCGTCAGGCCGCGGCCGGCGAGCGCCAGCGCAATGCAAAAGGCGAGACTGAATTTGCCCTCGAACGGGGTCTGCGGGTCCGGCTTGCCGGCGAGCTGGATGGCGAGCGGATGAACGCGAACCTTGATCTGGCTGATCGCGGCCAAGTCCACATCGCCTGAAATCCTGCGGCCGGCGTCGATGACCGGATGGGTCAACAGACAGGACGCATACGGCTTGAAGGTGTTGCGCGTGATTTCCCAGCCCTCGTTGAAATCGAAATCATGGATCCGGACCGACTTGTCCTGGACCAGCGCCCGGTCGAGGCCGCTGCCGGGCTCGATCAGGTCGAGGCCGGCCTCGAAGCCCTCGCCCGCCATCTGCGCCGCAAGCACGCCGTTGATCGCCGCCTTTCCGGCATGGAACGGCTTACCGGGCGTGCCGAAGGAACCGGTCAGGCCGGCGACCTGCGTCGCCGCCAGACCGACAGCGCGCTTCATTTTCTCGGCATCAAGCCCGTAGAGAAGACCGGCAGCAACCGCAGCGCCAATGCAGCCGCACACGCCGGTCGAATGGATGTGCCGTTCATTGATCGCCACACCGAAACCACCGCCGCCGACGCGGCCGCCTACCTCGAAACCCGCAACGAAGGCGCGAAAAATCGCCGTCGGACTGGCTCCGGCATCGCCGCCGGCGGCGAAGCTTGCCGCGAAGATCGGCCCACTGAGATGGGCGATCGAACGCACATGGGTGTCGTCGAAGTCGAGACAATGGGCCATCATGCCATTCACGAGCGCGGCCGGCGCCGCGGCCGCCTGACCGGCGAGCAGAATTTGCGCCCTGCCTCTGCTCTGCCATTTCTCGACGGCGCGCTTGAGCGCCTGCACCGGCTGCTGGTCGGCCGCGCCGATGGCGACGCCGAACCAGTCGACGATCGCAAAGCGCGCGGCATCGACGACATCGTTCGGCAATTCCCGCCGCATAAGGGACTGCGAGAAACTCGTGACGGCATCGGCATTTCTGGGCATGGTCGCCTTCGTTACCGGACGGAGTGGGACTTGAGCTTCGACATGATGCGTTCGCGGTCGGCGCCGAGCTGCGGTGCCGGCTGACGCACGCCGGTGGTCAGACCGGAACGCGCCAGCGGATTGGCAAGCACCGGAATGCGCCCTTCGACCGGATGTTCGATCCATTCGACGAGCCCGCGCGCCTGCGCGTGCTCGCTGTTGATCGCCTCGTCGGGCGTGTAAACTGGCATGATGGGAACGTCGTTCTCGAGCATCCAGGCGACGAGCTCATCACGCGGCCGCGAGGCGCACACTTCGGCAATCGCTTCCCGGTAGCGCGCCGCACGATCGCCATGATGCGTATGCCGGTCCCTTGCCGTCTCGTCCGCCGCGATGAGATCGGGACGGCCGATCATCTCGCAGAAATGCTTCCAGATATGCGCTTCGAGAAGCGAGACCGCGACAGCTTTGCCGTCCTTCGTCGGATAGGTCGCGTAGCGCGGATTGCGCCCCCACAATTCCATCTGCGGCGCGTCCTTGAAGCCGGCCAGGTGCGCGAGCGCTGCGTTCGACAGGACATTCGACATGCTGAACAGGGCATCGAACATCGAGATATCGAGATGCGCTCCCTCGCCGGTCACGGAGCGACGCTGAAGCGCCGCCAGGATGCCGATGACCGCATAGGTCGCCGCCGCATAGTCGGCCGCCTGAAAACCCGGATTCGAAGGAACACCCGCGCCGCCCGTCGTCACACCCATGCTGCCGGTCGTGCACTGGATCACGAGGTCATGGCCGGGAATCTGCGAGAACGGGCCGCTCTGGCCGAAACCCGTGATCGAACAATAGATCACCGCGGGACTGATCTTGCGTACGGCGTCGTAGTCGATGCCAAGCCGCCGGGTCACGCCGGTGCGAAACGATTCGACGACCACGTCCGCGGTTTCCAGCAGACGCCGGACCATCGCGCGGTCATCTTCGCGCGAAAGATCGAGGTCGATACTCTCCTTGTTGAGATTGACGGTATTGAAATAGACGCTTTCCTTGCGGAAATTCGGCGCGTTGTGGCGTCCGAGATCGCCGACCGGCGGCTGCTCGACTTTGATGACCTCGGCGCCGAAATCCCCCAGCATCTGGGTGCACCACGGCCCCGGAAGCATCCGGCTGAAGTCCACGACACGCACGCCCTCAAGCGGGGAGCGCTTTTTATTCCGGCTTTCCATGCAAGCAACCCTTCCGAAATCCGCCGCCCCACCGTTCACAGACGCGAGGGCAGATAGGTCACGATCTGCGGGAAGATCACGATGAGAAGGATCGAAAGCGCCAGCAACACAAAGAATGGCAGCGACGCCTGCGCGATCGAGAACAGATCGCGCCTGGTCAGGGTCTGGATCACGAAAAGGTTGAAGCCGACCGGCGGCGTGATCATCGCGATCTCCACGATAATGACGAGATAAATGCCGAACCAGACAAGGTCGAAGCCGAAGGCGCGAACGCTCGGCAGGATCACGGCCGCGGTCAGCAACACGATCGAGACGCCATCGAGGAAGCAGCCGAGGATCAGGAAGACCACCGTCAGTCCGAGCAGGAACAGATAGGGCGGCAGGTTCATGTCGGTGAGCGCCGCCGCCATCGCCCGCGGGATGCCGGCAAAGCCCATTGCCACCGACAGGAACGCCGCGGCGGTCATGATGAAAGCGACCATGCACGAGGTCATCGTGGCGCCGACGAGGCTGCCGCGGAACGAGTCCCAGCTAAGCGAGCCGAACGCGAGCGACAGCGCGAGCGAGCCGGCAACGCCCACGGCTGCGGCCTCGGTCGGCGTTGCGATCCCGGCATAGATCGAGCCAACCACGCAGCCGATCAGGCCGATGATCGGCAGCATGCGCCGGCCGGCATAGAGCGCTTCGCGGAGACTGAAACGGGTTGCTTCCTCCTTGGGGAAGAGGTCCGGACGCACCAGCGCGTAACCGGCAATGTAGCTCGAGAACAGCCCCATCAGCAGGATGCCCGGCAGAATTCCCGCGACGAACAATTGTGCAATCGAGACGTCGGCGGCGCCGCCATAGACGATCATGATGATCGAGGGCGGGATCATCAGGCCGAGCGTACCCGACGCCGCCAGGGAGCCGATGGCGAGATTCTGCGGATAGCCGCGCGTTTCGAACTCATTGAGCGAAATCTTGCCGATCGTGGCGCAGGTCGCGGTCGAGGAGCCGGACACCGCGGCAAAGATGCCGCAGCCGATCACGTTCACATGCATCAGCCGGCCGGGGATCGACCGCAGCCAGGGCGCAAGCCCCTGGAACATGTCCTCGGACAGCCGCGTCCTGAACAGGATCTCGCCCATCCAGATGAAAAGCGGCAGCGACGTCACCGTCCATTTCGCGCTTTCGCCCCAAGCGGAGGTTGCGAGGATGGGCCCGAGCGTCGACAGGTCCGAGAAGAAGCACAGCGTGATCAGGGCGATCGCCATCAACGAAAAGGCCACCCAGACGCCGGCAAACAGAAAGAGAAACAGCGCGACGACCAGCGCAAGAGAGAACAGGGTGAGGCTCATGTTCGGTCCGCCGTTTCCTAGTGTCCGAGCTCGTCTTTGCTGGCATAGCCGGGCATCGTGCCGCGGATTGCGCCGATCAGCGCCTCCGCCACCGAAGTCAGCAGCGCCGCGACGCCGATCGTGAGCAGAATCTGGGGGATAACCAGCGGAATGGCGACGACGCCCGAGGACACCTCGCCCACCTCATAGGTCTCGATCGTCATATCGACGAGATAGAAGAGAAAAAAGCCGGACAGCAGCGTTGCAATCGTGAGGCAGAGGATCTCGGCCCTGAGCCGCAGCCCGGGGCCGAGTCGATAGAGAAGCAACGAGACACGAACGTGCCCGCCGTTCCGGAACGTGTAGGCCAGCGCCATGAACGAAGACGCCGCCATGCAATAACCGGCGATTTCGGGCGCCGACGGCACGAGAATGCCGAACAGACGCCCGATCACCTGCGCGAGCACGACCACGCACATCAGAACCATGGCCGCCGCGGCGACAACGAAACATCCAAGAGAAAAGAGCTCCGAAACTCGCCGCATGGCCAGGCTCCAAGTGAGTGAAGGAGGCGTCTAGTGCTGCATCGCCTTGACGATGGCCGCACCGTCGGGACCGGCTTTCTTTGCCCATTCCTCGACCATCGTGCTGCTGACGGCCTTGATTTCCTTCATGAAGGAATCGCTCGGCTTGGTAATCACCATGCCTTGCTCCTTGAGAATGGCCATGGCCTGGTCGCCGGCTTCCCTGCTCACCTTCCAGCCGCGCTCTTCCGCCGCCTTCGCCGCGGCGAGGACCGCCGCCTGCGTCTTCTTGTCGAGACGATCGAAGGCGCGCTTGTTCATGATCACGAAGTTCTTGTTATGCCAGGCGCGGACATCGAGGTAATGCTTGGTGTATTCCCACGCCTTGGTGTCCTTGCCCGTGATCGGCGACGTGATCATCGCCTGAATGACGCCGGTCGCGAAGGCTTGCGGCGCCTCCACCTGCTCGACGGTGGTCGGCGTCGCGCCGAGCTTCTCGGCGAGCCGCGACGTCGCCGCGTTATAGGCGCGCATCTTCATGCCCTTGAAATCGGCGACATCCTTCACCGGATTCTTGGTATAGAAGGCGGTGCCCGGCCACGCGACAGAATAGAGCAGGATCAGCCCCTGCTTCGCGAAACGCTGCTCGAGCAGCGGGCGCTGCAGCTTCCAGAGCTTCATCGAATCGTCGTAGCCGGTCGCCAGAAACGGAATGGAGTCCGCCTCGAACATCGGATCTTCGTTGCCATAGGCGGAGAGCAGCACTTCGCCGATCTGGATCTGGCCGGAGCTGACCGCGCGCTTGATCTCGGGCTGGCGATAGAGCGACATGCCGCTGTGCACGACGATTTCCAGAGCGCCGTCGGAAAGCTTCTTCACTTCGTCGGCGAAGAACTTCACGTTCTGCGTCTGGAAATTGGTGTCGTTGAACCCGGTAGCCATGTTCCATTTTTCGGCGGCTTGCGCCGCCCAGGCGCTCATCAGAACGATGCCGGCTGCGCCAGCGAGCAGTGTCTTGAGATTTCGCATTGCTACTCCTCCCGTACTTTTGGTTGACCTTGAACGATCAGCGCCCGGTGAACCTGGCTTCACGCTTTTCGAGGAACGCTGACACCCCTTCCCGCTTGTCGTCGGTGCCGTAGATGGCCGTGACCAGCGAGTATTCGAAGGCGATGCCTGCCCGCAGATCCATTTGCAGACCCGTGTGCACGGCACGCTTCGCAAACGCGAGGCTAATCGGCCCGCGCTTTTCGAAAATGGCGATGAGCTTCCTGGCCTCAGCGAGCGCCTCGCCCTTGGCGACAAGCCGGTTGATCAGTCCGATGCGAAACGCCTGCTCGGCGTCGATCGGCTCGGCGAGGAACAGCATCTCGCAGGCGTTGCCCGGACCGACGAGGCGTGGCAGGCGCTGCGTGCCGCCGAAGCCGGCGACCGTGCCGATGCGCGCGCTTGTGATCGCATAGGACGATCCCTGCCCGCCGATGCGGATATCGCAGGCGAGCGCAAGCTCCAGTCCGCCGGTGATGCAGAAGCCTTCGATCGCCGCGATGACCGGCTTCGACAGCGACTCCAGCAATTCGCACAGCCTGTTGGCGCGTCCGAAAAAGGCATCGCCGTCGGCGACCGATCTGACTTCGAGCGCCTCATTGAGATCGGCGCCGGAGGAGAAGAACCTGGCATCGCCGGTAATGACGATGCCGCGCACGGCGGGATCGGCATCCGCCTTACGCACCGCCGCGTCGATCTCGTCGATGGTCGCCTTGCTCAGGGAGTTGCGCTTCTCGATCCGGTTGATCCGGATGATCGCGGCGGCGGCGTCACGCTCGACGAGGATGTTCTCATAACTCATCGAAGGCTCCTCAGGAAATCGCTTGCAGGGTTGGGCGCGCGGACACGGGCATCGCCGCCGCGTGACGGCTCAACGTTCCGAATACGGCTGCGTTGTCGCGACCGAGCTTGGGGCTTGGACGGGTGATAAGCGGCGGCGTCTTCGACAGACGCAGCGGCACGCCGAGCGAAGGCCACGCGCCGCGCTCGTCGGAAAGCGTGAAATGCAGCCCCCGCGCTCTGGTGTGTTCCGCCGCCATCATTTCGGCGGGACTCACGACGGCGACGGCGCGGCCGCCGCCCGCGCGCAACCGCGAAACAGCCTCGGCGCGTGACAGGCTCGCGATGTTCTCGGCAAGCGCAGCATCGACCGCGCCGGTCACGAGGATCGCGCCGTCGGCCACGCGGAGCACCTGCGTGTCCGGTGCAAAGTCCGCCTCGTTCCACGCGACCTGGGTGGCCCAGGCCATGATGTCCTGCATCGACAGATCGATGGACTGGCCGCAGGTGCTGCGATCGCGTTCCTCGAGCGCGGCAAGAACGGCAACGACCGCCGCGGCGGCCCCCATCACGTCGGCGGCGGAAATGCCGGTCTTAAGAGGCGTGCCGTCGGCGGCGCGGATCAGGTGCATCAGGCCGGACATGCCCTGCACCACGGTGTCGAAGGCTGGCCGGCCGGGATAGCGCGAATCCGCGCCGAACCCCGAAATGCCGCAATAGATCATGCGTGGGTTGATCGCCGCGATCTCATCCGCACCGAAGCCGCGCCGGGCGAGCGCCCCCGGCTTCATGTTCTCGATCAGCACGTCCGACTGCGCGATCAGCGCGCGGAGACGGTCCCGGCCCGCCGCGCTGCCGAGATCGAGCACCACGCTGCGCTTGCCGGAATTGGTGACGGTGTAGAACGTGCTCTGGCCGCGATCGATCGGCGGCCAGGCCCGCGCCGCCTCGCCTTCCGGCGGCTCGATCTTGATCACGTCGGCGCCGAGCGCGGCGAACATCCGCGCCGCCGCGGGCGCGGTCGTGTAATGCCCGATCTCGAGAACGCGGATCCCGGCAAGCGGGGACGCGAGCGGCTCGCTTCCGGGAGCGGGGACCGCGCCGCGAGCGCGCAGCGCGCCCTCGACCATGGCCCGGTCGGCATCGGTCGGTACGCCCGGCGCGCGACCCGGCGTGCGGTTCATGCGCAGCGGCGACGCCGGCACATAGACGCCGTCGTCCGCGCGGCCGATCATGCCACGATAGTCGAGGTTCGGCTCGCGCGGATACTGGTCCACCGGAACGATCGCCCCGCCGGCAATGCTCGCCGCGGTGAGCGCGGCAATGCAACCCTCGACGGTCTGCGTGACGATCCAGGCCTGCACCGCGGCATCGACCGCGGCATTGTTGGCGACGCGCGCCACCGAACTTGCGAAGTCGGGATGCTGGGCAAGCTCCGCGCGCCCGATCACCTGGCAAAAACGCTGCCACTGGTCGTCGCTGCCGGTGCAGATCTGCACCCATCCGTCGCGTGCACGAAAAACATTCCAGGGCGACGACAGACCGTGCCGGTTGCCGATCCGCCCGACATCCGCCGCCGCGTTTGCGCCGAACAGGCGTGCGATCAGCGACGACATCGCCGCAAATCCGCAATCGTAGAGCGCGACCTCCGCTTCCTGTCCGGTTCCGGATTTGCGGCGCACGCGCAAGCCGGCGATCACCGCAGCCGCGGCATTGAGGCCGGCGAGATATTCGACGATCGGCACCGGGCACACCACCGGCATGCCGTCCGGCAGTCCGTTGGTATGGAGAATGCCGGCAAGCGCCTGGATTTCGACATCGCTCAGCGGCGCGCCGGCAAGCGGGCCATCGCTGCCGCAGGCGGTGATGTCGCAGACGATCTGCGCCTCGCGGGCCGGACGACCAGCGCCATCAAGATCGCTCGACAGCAGAACGACATCCGCGGCCGCAGCAAGATCGGCCATCAGCGCATCGTCGCCGCCGGAGCGGCGCCACCGCAGTTTGCCGGCGGCAAGCTGGCGCGAGAAGCGCGACTTGCCGTGCGCATCGGCGTCCTCGACCGCGATGACGGTCATCCCGAGCTGTGCAAGCAATGCGCCGCAGACCGCCGCGCCGACGCGCTGGCCGAGCTCGGCCACCAGATAGGGCGGCAACGCGGCGTCCTGCGGGTTTGCGGGTGCGGCCGGCATCATCGCGCGTCCCCGCGGAAGTTCGGCCGCCGCTTTTCCCGGGCCGCGGCGGCGGCCTCGCGCGCCTCGTCGCTGCCGAAATAGAGCGCGACGGCGTTGTAGCCGAGCTGACGGATCGATCCGATCGCGTCGGTATCGGCATTGAACGACGCCTTGGCGATCGCAAGCGCTGTCGGGCTGCGCTGCAGCAGTTCGTCGCACCAGCGCGCGGTTTCGGCGTCAAGCTCCGCGTCCGGCACGACGGCGTTGACGAGCCCCATCGCCAGCGCCTCGGCCGCCGAATAACGGCGGCACATATAGACGATCTCCCGCGCGCGCTTCTCGCCGACGATGCGCGCGAGATAGGCGGTACCGAAGCCGGCATCCACCGACCCGACCCTGGCGCCAAGTTCGCCGAACTGCGCGGTGTCGGAGGCGATCGTGAAATCGCACAGGGCCGCGAGCGTGTTGCCGCCGCCCAGCGCGTAACCGCGCACCTTGGCGATCACCGGTTTCGGAATATCGCGGATCGCGCCGTGAATGCGCTCGAGCGCAACGCCGAGGATCCCCCGGCCCTGCCGCTCCGATTTCGGCTGCGAGGTGTCGGCGCCGACGCAGAAGGCGCGCGGCCCCGCCCCGGCCAAAACGACGACGCCGACCGTCCTGTTCCAGCCAGCCCGCAGCAGCGCATCGGCGATCTCCTCATAGGTCGCGACACGCAAGGCATTGAGCGCATCCGGACGGTTGATCGTCACGGTCGCAACGCCGTTCTGCTCGCTATAGACGATATCGCCGTAATCGCTCATGCCGTCACAAATCGCTGCCGCTTCAGGAGCGGTACGCAGCCACTCCCGTCAGTTCGCGGCCTTCAATGAGGGTGAGAATCTGGTTGGTGCCGTCCGGCACCGTCAGCATGCGAGCGTCGCGATAGAGCTGTTCGAGCCCCATCTCGCGGCTCAGGCCCATCGCGCCGTGCACCTCCATCGCCAGCGATATCGCGCGCTGGCAGGAATTGACGGCGAAGCGTTTCGCCATCGCCGAAACCTGGTTGGCGCGCTCGCCCTTATCGATGCAGGAAAGTGCATAATAGCACATCAGCCGGCTCGAGGTGACGGCGGCGGTGATGTCGGCCAGCAATTCCTGGACGAGCTGGAAGCTCGCGATCGACTTGCCGAACTGCACGCGGTCCCTGGCATAGGTCATCGCCGCATCGAGCGCCTTCTGCGCCAGATGCACGGCGAAAAGCCCGAAGATCGGGCGGTTGGCGAGCCAGGTCAGGGTGAGGATCCGCGCCGCATCGCCGGGTTCGCCGAGCGCGTTGGCTTTCGGCACGCGGCAATTCTCGAACAGCACCTCGCTGAGATGTCCCTGCTTCAGGCCGAGCATGCCGATCTCAAGCGCCGTGAACGGCGAATGGTCGCGCTCGATAATGACGCGGACAAGATTGCTCAGGCCCCGGTCGTCCTTGCCGACCGAACAGGTGACGTTGATCATGTCGCAGATGCTGGCGTTGGTAATCCACATCTTGCGGCCGTTCACGACATAGACGTCGCCCTCCTCCGCCGCACGCGTCTTGACGCTGCGCGGATCGGAGCCGACATCCGGCTCGGTATTGCCGGTGCAGGCGATGCGCTTGGCGGAAATGATGTCCGGCAGGAAGCGCGCGCGCTGCTCCTGGTTGCTCGACAGGAAGATGCGGGCGCCGGTGCCCTCATGCGCGATCACGGCAAGCGCGATGGCGGGCGGCAATTGCTCGTGCATCAGCCCGAGCGTCAGCGCGGAAAGGCCGGCGCCGCCGGCCTCTTCCGGAATGCGCGCGCAGGTCAGCCCCTGTGCGGCGCAGACGGCAAAGATCTTCTGCATCGCCTCTTTCGGCAGCGGCGTGTCGCGGTCATGAGCGACGAGGAGCGGTTCGATGTCGCGCTCGACCATGCGGCGCGTCGATTCCTGAATCATCCTCTGTTCGCTGTCGAGCTCGAATTCCATCGCGTTCCTTCATTCGCGCAACGGCGCGATCCTCATGAGATTTCTCTCAAACCATACGATGGAATTCAATTGTATACAAGCGTAGCCTGAGCTAGGATCGCACCCGAAAATGAGCGGTCCGCCGGGACGCGGGCGCGCCCGTACGTGCGTCGCAGGACAAGAAGCCACATGACCATGCAAAGCGGACCGTCGTCGCCGGATTTCATCAAGCGCCCGCTGCAACTGCTGATCAACGGACAATGGTGCGAGGCCGTGTCCGGCCAGCGCATCGATGTCGAGAATCCCGCGACCGGGTCCGTGTTCACCTCGACCCCGGCGGCCGACGCCGCCGATATCGACGCGGCGGTCAAGGCCGCGCGCGCATCGTTCGAGAGCGGCTCCTGGCGACGCATGTCGTCGGTGCAGCGTGAACAGATCCTGTGGAAGCTGTCGGACCTGATCGAGAACAATATCGACGAGCTGGTGACGCTCGAAATCCTCGACAACGGCATGCCGATCTCGCTCGTGACCCGGGCGATCGAACGCGCCATCGACGGGCTGCGCTATTACGCCGGCATGTGCACGAAGATCTACGGGCGCACGACCAACATCTCCGGCAAGCGCGCGGAGTTTCACGCCTTCTCGCAACTGGAGCCGGTCGGCGTCGCCGGCCTGATCGTGCCGTGGAATTCGCCGCTTTCGGCGGCGCTGAACAAGGTGGCGCCGGCGCTCGCGGCCGGATGCAGCTGCATTCTCAAGCCCGCGGAGCAGACGCCGCTCACGGCCCTGCGCCTCGGCGAACTCGCACTCGAGGCCGGCGTGCCGCCCGGCGTGCTGAACGTCGTGACGGGTTATGGCCGCACCGCCGGCGCCGCGCTCGCCCGGCACCCCGACGTCGACAAGATTTCCTTCACGGGCTCTACCGAAGTCGGCAAGGAGCTTGTTCGCGCCGCCGCCGGAAATCTCAAACGGCTCAGTCTCGAGCTCGGCGGCAAGTCACCGGTGTTCGTCTTCGACGACGCCGACATGGATATAGCCATTCCGCGCGCGGCGGCGGCGATCTTCGCCAATACGGGCCAGATCTGTTATGCGGGCTCGCGCCTCTACGTCCAGAAAAAGTCGTTCGACAGGGTCGTCGAGGGCGTCGCCGCCGCCGGACGCAAGATGAAGATCGGCGACGGCTTCAGCAAGGACACCGAACTCGGCCCGCTGATCTCCAGCCAGCAGCACAAGCGCGTGCTGGGCTATATCGAGGCCGGCCGCGCCGAAGGCGGCGCACTGGTGAGCGGCGGAAAGGCCCTTGAAAGAGAGGGCTATTTCGTCGAACCGACCGTGTTCACCGGGCTCGCTCCCGACTCGCGTCTCCTCAACGAAGAGATTTTCGGACCGGTGCTGGTCGCAACCCCGATCGATGATCTCAATGAACTCGCGGCCAAAGCCAATGCGACGCGCTACGGCCTCGGCGCCGGTATTTTCACCCGCGACCTCAGCAATGCGCACCGGCTCGCCAACCTGATCCGCGCCGGCAACATCTGGGTGAACTTCTACGGCGGCGCCGACAAGTCGCTGCCGTTCGGCGGCTACAAGGAGTCCGGCTGGGGCCGCGAAGGCGGCGAAGACGGCATCGAGGCGTTTCTCGAAAAGAAGGCGGTCTATATCCGGCTATGACAGCGACCATGACCGCGCAAAGCACAGCGACTGCGCCGCAGCCTCCGGCCGCGATCCTGCGCGGGCTTGCCGGCCGGGCCGAAACGATCGTCACGCCCGTGCGCGGCTGCGCGATCCACTGGCGGCTGTGGGGCAGCGGCCGCCCACTCCTGCTGCTGCACGGCAACGCCGGAAGCTGGTCGCACTGGGCACGCAATATTCCGTTTCTCGCGCGCGGCCATCGCGTCATCGCCGTCGACATTCCGGGATTCGGCGATTCCGGGATGCCGCCGGAACCCTACTCGGCCGACAGCATCGCCGCGCTGCTGCGGGAAGGCCTGCCCGCTCTCGCCATCGGCGACGCGCCGCTTCGCATCGTCGGGTTCTCCTTCGGCAGCAGCGTCGCCGGCGCGTTGGCGAAGCAGCTCGGCCCGCAAGCAGCGATCCTCGTCGTCGTCTCGGCGGGCCATCTGCGCCTGAGCAAGGCGGCGATCCCCCCGTTCGCATCCTGGCGCAAGCTGAGCGATCCGGCCGCGCGGCGGCAGGCGCATCGCCGCAATCTCGAAGTGATGATGATCAGCAGGCCCGAACGGATCGACGATCTTGCGATCGAGATCCAGAGCGAGAATACCGCCAAGGCGCGCCTCGCCGGCGAGAAGGTCACCGGCCCGCATCCGCTGCGCGACGATCTGACCAGGCTCGCCTGCCCGTTCTCCGGAATCTGGGGCGCGCAGGATCGCACCATCGGTCCGCACATGCCGGAGCGTCTCGCGCTGTTTGCCGCGCTCGGCCGCGCCGGCCACGCCCACGTCATCGCCGATGCGGGCCACTGGCATCCCTACGAGGCGGCCGACGCCTTCAATCGCCGCCTCGCCGGCGTGCTGGCGGAGGCCGGGCGATGAGATATCCCGTGCCGGACTTGCCAGTACGTATACGAATGTATACAAAGCCCTTATCGGAGACCTGAGGCATGCGCGCTTCCACCAAACCGCGTCGGCGTATCGGTAACGAGCCCGTTGGCGTCGGCCATTCCGGCGGATCGCTCGCCGAGGGCGTCTATACGCGGCTGCTCGATGCGATCAACAAGGGCGAATTGCGGCCCGGCGATGCGCTGCGGGAGGTCGATCTCGCCTCCCGCCTGGGCGTCAGCCGGACACCGATCCGCGAGGCGCTGCAACGCCTCGAATCGGAAGAAGTGCTGGTCAAGCGCGACCGCAGCCTGATCGTCCCGCTGGTCGACGAGAAGCAGATCCTCGAACTCTACGCGATGCGCGAGGCGCTCGAGGGGGCCGCCGCGGCGCTTGCCGCGCGCTCCGCCACCGAGGTCGAGGTCGAGGTGCTGGCGCAGATCCTCAGCGAGGAATCGGCGCTGCCGGACAACGCCTCCGACGTGCATGCCGCCGTCAACAAGAGCTTCCACGCCGCGATCTACCGCGCCGCCAACAACCGCTATCTGCTCAAGTCGCTCAACGCGCTGCAGGATGCGATCACGCGGCTGAACGCCACGACGTTCGCTTATCCCGGCCGGCCGAAGCGCGCGATCCGTGAACATCGCCTGATCTATCGCGCGATCGCGGACCGCGACCCGGCCGCCGCCGAGCAGGTGGCACGCCAGCACATCCGCGAGGCGCTGCGCTACCGCATGATGCTGATCAACAACACCCAACGCTGAGTACCGCAGTGAAGGCCGCAGCCGCACAATGAAAGTTCTCGTTCCTGTCAAGCGTGTCGTCGATTTCAACGTCAAGGTCCGCGTCCGGCCCGACGGTTCCGGCGTCGATCTCGCCAATGTGAAGATGTCGATGAACCCGTTCGACGAAATTGCCGTCGAACAGGCCATCCGCTTCAAGGAGCAGGGCAAGGCGTCGGAGATCGTCGTGGTCTCTGTGGGCCCGAAGGAAACAAACGAAACGCTGCGGACGGCGCTCGCGATGGGCGCCGACCGCGGCATCCACGTCCTCGCAAGCGGCCCGGTCGAGCCGCTCGCGGTGGCCAAGATCCTCGCGCGCATCGTCGGGGACGAAGCGCCGAAGCTCGTGATCGTCGGCAAGCAGGCGATCGACGACGACTGCAACCAGACCGGCCAGATGCTCGCAGGCCTCCTGCGCTGGCCGCAGGCGACGTTCGCGTCGAAGGCGGACGTGAGCGAGAGCACGGTGACCGTCACGCGCGAGATCGACGGTGGCCTGCAGACGCTCGCGCTCGACCTGCCGGCTGTCGTCACCTGCGACCTGCGCCTGAACGAACCGCGCTACGCAAGCTTGCCGAACATCATGAAGGCGAAAAAGAAGCCGATCGCGGAGACCACGCCTGAGGCGCTCGGCGTCGACATCGCGCCGCGGCTGAAGATCAGCAGGACTTTCGAACCGCCCGCCCGCAGCGGCGGCCGCAAGGTCGCGAGCGTCGCGGAGCTGGCGCAGCTCGTCCGCGACCACGTCGGCGTCTGAAAAGAGAGCGGGAAGCATCCATGAGCGTTTTGCTGCTTGCCGAACACGACAACGCGAAGACGACCGACGCGACCGCGCGGGCGCTTTCGGCCGCCTTGCAGACCGGAAAGCCGGTCGACATCCTCGTGGCCGGCGAAAACTGCCATCCGGCCGCCGAAGCCGCCGCCGCCTTGTCCGGCGTCGCCCGCGTCATCCTGGTCGAGGACGCTGCCTACAAACACGGCCTCGCCGAAGTGCTGGCCGACCTCATCGTCCAGCTCGGCGCGCAGCATTATCAGACCTTCGTCGCGGCGGGCACCGCACTCGGCAAGAGCGTGATGCCGCGCGTCGCCGCCCTCTTCGACGTCATGCAGGTGACGGATGTGAGCCGTGTGGTGTCGCCGACGAGCTTCGAGCGGCTGATCTATGCCGGCAACGCGATCCAGCTCGTCGAGGTGCCGCAGGGCAAGACGGTGCTGACCGTTCGCGTCTCCTCCTTCGAGCCCGTCAAGGTCGGCGGCAGCGCGCCGATCGAGACCGCAGCGGCGGGCCCCGCCTTTCCGCGGACGCGGTTCGTCGGCGAGAGCGTCCAGCAGACCGGCCGCCCGGAACTGACTTCGGCGCGCGTCGTCGTCTCCGGCGGGCGCGGCATGGGCTCCGCCGACAATTTCGACGCGCTGATCAAGCCGATCGCGGACCGGCTCGGCGCCGCGATCGGCGCATCCCGCGCCGCCGTCGATTCCGGATTTGCGCCCAACGATCTTCAGGTCGGGCAGACCGGCAAGGCGGTGGCGCCCGAACTCTATATCGCGGTCGGCATTTCCGGCGCGATCCAGCATCTCGCCGGCATGAAAGATTCGAAGGTCATCGTCGCCATCAACAAGGACGAGGAAGCGCCGATCTTCCAGATCGCGGACTACGGACTGGTCGGAGACCTCTTCACCGTCCTGCCCGATCTCGATCGGGCGCTGCAGCAACAAAACCGAGTTACGTAACGCGGACGTCAAGCAATGCAAAACGAACTTCCTGAATCTGCCGGTGTGGTCGTCGTCGGCGCGGGCAATGCGGCCTTCTGCGCGGCGCATGCTGCCGCCGAACGCGGCGTATCGGTGCTGGTGCTGGAGCGCGCGCCGGAGGCGGAAGCCGGCGGCAACAGCCGCTTCACCGCCGGTGCATTCCGCTGCGTCTATGACGGTGTCGAGGACCTCAAGGCGCTGATGCCCGATCTCGCGACAGAGGAAATCGCGAACACCGATTTCGGCACCTATACCGAAGAAAAGTTTTTCGACGACATGGGCCGCGTCACGGAATATCGGACCGATCCCGACCTCTGCGAGATCCTGGTGAAGCAGAGCCGCGAGACCATGCAGTGGATGCAGAAGAAGGGCATCCGCTTCATCCCGATCTACGGCCGCCAGGCCTACAAGATCGACGGCAAGTTCAAGTTCTGGGGTGGGCTCACGGTCGAATCCTGGGGCGGCGGCCCCGGGCTCATCGAAGCGCACACCACTATCGCGCGCAAGACCGGCATCGCGGTCGCCTACGATACCCGCGCCGTCTCGCTCATCGCCGACGACGACGGAATTCAGGGCGTGGTCGTCAAGCACGCCGGCCGGACGCGCAAGATCAGGACGAAATGCGTCGTTCTCGCCGCCGGCGGTTTCCAGGCCAACGCCGAGATGCGCACGCGCTATCTCGGCCCGGGCTGGGAGCTTGCCAAGATCCGCGGCAGCCGGTTCAACACCGGCGACGGCATCAAGATGGCGCTCGAGATCGGGGCGATGCCGACCGGCAACTGGTCCGGCTGCCATGCGGTCGGCTGGGACCGCAACGCGCCGGAATTCGGCGACCTGACGGTCGGCGACAACTTCCAGAAGCACTCCTACCCGTGGGGCATCATGATCAATGCCAACGGCGAGCGCTTCATCGATGAAGGCGCCGACTTCCGCAACTACACCTACGCCAAATACGGCCGGGTGATCCTGATGCAGCCGGGCCAGTTCGCCTGGCAGATATTCGACAAAAAGATCATTCCGATGCTGCGCGACGAGTATCGTATCAAGCGGGTCACCAAGGTTCGCGCCGACACGCTGGAGGAGCTTGTCAGGAAGCTCGATGACGTCAATCCCGACAAGGCCCTTGCCACCATCAAGACGTACAACAAGGCCGTGCGCACCGACATCAAGTTCGATCCGAACGTGAAGGACGGCCGCTGCACCGAAGGCCTCGCGATCAACAAGTCGAACTGGGCCAACACCGTCGACGAGCCTCCGTTCGAGGCCTATGCCGTCACGTGTGGCGTCACCTTCACCTTCGGCGGCCTGAAGATCGACACTGTCGGGCGCGTGCTCGATACCGATGCCAACGTCATTCCCGGTCTGCACGCAGCCGGCGAACTCGTCGGCGGGCTGTTCTACTTCAACTATCCGGGCGGCACCGGCCTGATGGCCGGCTCCGTTTTCGGCAGGATCGCAGGCACGACGGCCGGCATGCGCGCAGAACAGATGACGTCATGAATTGCAGCGGCATCATGGGCGTTTGAAGCCGCAGGTGTCGCCGGTTACGAAAACCGCTCATGGCGCTCCCCTGCGTTTCAGGCTGACGCAGAGCCGGAACGGTGCGGCTCCGGCGGTGTCGGGACATGCGCTCCCTGCCCGGGTTGCCGGCTTCCCCGCAGCACGACGTAAATGGCGGGAATAACGAGCACGGTGAGCGCCGTCGAGGACGCCAGGCCGAACAGGAGCGAGATCGCAAGGCCCTGGAAGATGGGATCGGCGAGGATGACGGCCGCGCCGATCATGGCGGCAAGCGCGGTGAGCAGGATCGGCTTGAAGCGGATGGCGCCGGCTTCCAGCAGCACGTCGATCAGCGGCCGCTCGGGCCGGCGGGCATGGCGGATGAAGTCCACCAGCAGGATCGAGTTGCGCACGATGATGCCGGCAAGCGCGATGAAGCCGATCATGGAGGTCGCCGTGAACGGCGCGCCGAACAGCCAGTGCCCCAGCATGATGCCGATGAAGGTGAGCGGGATCGGCGTGAGAATGACGAGCGGCAATTTGAATGAGCCGAACTGCGCGACGACGAGGATGTAGATCCCAAGGATCGCCACCATGAAGGCGGCGCCCATGTCGCGGAACGTCACCCAGGTTACCTCCCATTCGCCATCCCAGAGCAGGGTCGGACGGGTTTCGTCGTCGGGCTGGCCATGCAGCGCGATCACGGGCTTCGGCAGGCTGCCCCAGTCGATCCGCCCGATCGCCTCCTGCACGGCGAGCATGCCGTAGACCGGCGCTTCGTAGGCGCCGGCAAGTTCCGCCAGCACCATTTCGGCGGGGCGGCCGTTATGCCGGAAGACCGGATAAGAGGCCGGCTCCCGGGTGACGCTGACGACATCGCCGAGCTCGACCACGCCGCGTCCGCCGGGCAGCGCATTGGCCGGCACCGGCGTCGTCAGCGCGCGCGCATCCACCACCGCGTTCGCCTTCGGAAGCGCGAGGCGGATGGCGATGGGCTGGCGGCCGCCACCGCGGTGGGAATAGCCCACCGTCGTGCCGCCATAGAGGTAGCGCAGCGTGTCGTACACATCCGCCTGCTCGACCTTGTAGTATTCGAGATTGTCCTGATTGATGGCGATGCGCACGCGCTCCGGCCGGTTGCGGTAGCTGTCGTCGACATCGACGATAAACGGAACGCTCTTGAACGCCGCACGGACCTTGTCGGCGACCGCGCGCCGGGTCTCTGCGTCCGGACCGTAAATCTCCGCGAGCAAGGTGCCGAGCACGGGCGGGCCGGGTGGCGGCTCGACCACCTTCACGACCGAACCCCCGGGCAGTGCGAGGCCGCTCAGGCGCTGCCGGATCTCGAGCGCCACCGCGTGGCTCGCCCGCCCGCGTTCGCTCTTCGCCAGGAGGTTTACGGCGATGTCGCCCTGCTCGGGGTTCGAGCGCAGATAATAATGCCGCACCAGGCCGTTGAAATCGAACGGCGCGGCCGTGCCGGCGTAGGTCTGGAACGACACGATCTCGGGCACGGCCGCCAGCCGATCGACCATCGCCTGCAGCGTCCTGTCGGTATCCTCGACGGACGACCCTTTCGGCAGATCGAGCACGACCTGGAGATTGGCCTTGTTGTCGAAAGGCAGGAGCTTGACCGTCACGTGCCTGGTGTAAAGGAGCCCGAGCGACGCCAGCGTGGCGATGCCGACCACGAGAAGGAATCGCCACGACCGCCGGCGGTCCGCGAGAACGGGTCTTGCGAGCGCAACGTAGATGCGGCCGAGCCGCCCGCCGTCGGCATCCTCATGGCTGCTGCCGGCATGCTCATGACTGCCGCCGAACTTCATCATCAGCCACGGCGTCAACATGACCGCGACGAAGAAGGAGAACAGCATCGCGGCCGAAGCATTGGCCGGGATCGGGCTCATGTAGGGGCCCATCATGCCCGACACGAACAGCATGGGCAGGAGCGCCGCCACCACGGTCAGCGTGGCGACGATGGTGGGATTGCCGACCTCCGCGACGGCATCGATCGCCGCCTGCACGCGCAAGCGGCCATCGCGCATGGACCAGTGGCGAGCGATGTTCTCGATCACCACGATGGCGTCGTCCACCAGGATGCCGATCGAGAAAATGAGCGCAAACAGGCTGACCCGGTTGAGCGTGTAGCCCATCACCCAGGAGGCGAACAGCGTGAGCAGGATCGTGGTCGGAATGACCACCGCCACCACGAGCGATTCCCGCCAGCCGATGGCGACGGCGACAAGCACCACGATCGAGATGGTCGCCAGGGCGAGATGGAACAGAAGCTCGTTCGCCTTCTCGTTGGCAGTCTCGCCGTAATTGCGCGTGACCGTCATCTCCACGTCTTTGGGAAAGATCTGCCCGCGCGCCTGCTCCAGGCGCCTGACGACCTCCCCGGCGATGACCACCGCATTGGTGCCGGGCCGTTTGGCGATGGCGAGAGAGACCGCGGGCGCCCGTTCGAGGCCGCCCGACGCCTTGCGGATATCGGTGACGCGGCTCTCCGACGGCGAGGTCGCCAGCACGACATCGGCCACGTCGCGGACATAGACGGGACGACCGTCGCGCGCCGTGAGCAGGATGTTGCCGATCTCGGGCAGCGCCTGCAGGGTCTGGCCGGCGACGATCGCGCGCTGCTGAGCTTCCTCCCGCACCGTACCAATACGGAATGAACGGTTGGCGCCTTCGATCTTGGCGGCAAGCTGTTGCAGGGTGATGCCGTACAGGGACAGCCTTTCCGGGGCGGGTTCGACGCGGAACTGCTCCGGCTGCTCGCCGACGATGTAAGTGAGGCCGATGTCGGGCAGTTTCGACACTTCGATCTGCAACTCGCGGGCCAGCCGCGTCAGGCCGTTCGCCGTCCATCGGGAGGCGGCCGCGGATGTCGGACGCAGGGTGACGACCACGATCGCCACATCGTCGATCCCCCGGCCGACGATGAGCGGCTCGGGAATGCCGACCGGGATGCGGTCCATGTTGGCGCGGACCTTGTCGTGCACCCTGAGAATGGCGGCATCGGCATTGGTGCCGACCTTGAACCGCGCGGTGACCACGGTGCCGTCATCCTCGGTCTGGGAATAGACATGCTCGACGCCGTCGATGCTCTTGACGATGGTTTCAAGCGGCTCGGTGACGAGCTTGACGGCATCCTCCGCTTTCAGTCCGTTGGCGGTGACGCGGATATCGACCATCGGCACCGAGATCTGGGGCTCCTCCTCGCGGGGCAGCGTAATCAGCGCGACAAGCCCGAGCGCGAGCGATGCAAGCAGGAAGAGCGGCGTCAAGGGCGAGGCGATGAAGGCGCGGGTGAGGCGGCCTGCGATTCCGAGCTTCATGGCAGCACGACCCGGTCGCCGTCGCGCAGGCCGGTGAGAATCTCGACGCGTTTGTGTCCGTTGTCCTCGAAGGCTTCGCCGAGAATGACCGCGACATCCATTTCGCCGGCCTCCGTGACGAGGCGCACATAATCGATGCCGTGCAGCGTCCGGAGCGCCTGCGGCGGCACGGCGAGAGCCGTGCGCTTGCCGACCGGGATCGACACCAGCGTGCGTTCGTTGACGAAATAATCGCCGATCCCTTCGACCTCGACGTCGGCAATCACCCGCCCGTCGGCGATCTCCGGATAGACCTTGACGATGCGTCCGCGGTGCGCCGCCGGAAGCCGGCCCGGCGACTGCGTCAGCCCGCGCTCGCCGACGAGAACGTCGGCGCCCTGCACGATCTCGGCGGCGTGGCGTTCCGGCAACGACAGACGCAGGTAGTACGGTCCCGGTGCGATGCGTGCGATCTCCTCGCCGGGCAGGATGACGGAATTAAGCGTGATGGGAACGGTGAGCACCCGGCCCGTCGCCGGCGCGAAGACGGTGCCTTCGCGCGCGCTCTGCTCGATGACGGTCTTCTCGGCTCTGGCGGCCGCCACCTGGTTGGTCGCGACCTCGAACTGCGTCCTAGCTTGATCGAGGCGGGCCTGCGTGCCGGTTCCCGTGGCCCGGAGCTGCTGCGCCCGCTCCATCTCGAGGCGCGCGTTCTCGAGCTGCGCGTTGAGCGCTTCGATCTTCGCATCGGCGGCATTGAGCTGAAGCGCCAGCTTGTCGTCGACGATGACGGCGACCGGTTGCCCCTGTCTAACCTCGTCGCCTTGACTGACATGCAGGCCCCGGACCGAGCCGCCGATGCGCGCGCGCGCCGGCACGACGATGCGGCTTTCGACCTGGCCGAAGACGGCCTTCATCTCGGCAATCGTCGTCGCCTTGACGACGAATTCGGCGGCACCGGCGCCCGGGACGAGAAATGCCGTCGCGGCAAGGATTGCTATCGGGAAGCGCAGGAGCAGTCGATGCATGAGACAACTCTCGCGGGTGGCCACAAGGCTTCACCCGGCAATTTAGTGAAGACGGCTTCGTTGCTATTTGAACGCGATACCTGCCGGGCAGCCGAATTTCCTGAAGACCATCGCCGCCGGGCAGAAACCGGTGACCGACGCCTGGATGAGATTAAGCCCGACGAACGCCGTCAGCAGGTACCACCAGGGCGACACATAGAATCCGAGCCCCAGGGATACGAGGACCATGAGGCCGGCAAACAACAGCACGGCGCGATCGATTGTCATTATCGTCTCCTTTTGCTTCAGCGGCCTGAAGCCCGGCATTCCCGAATGGCCTGTTGCCACGGGCGATTTGGGCTCTCCTCGCGTTACGGGCTTGCATATAACATTCAAGGATTATAAATTCAAGAATATGAATGTAATAGAAATGATCCCGGCCGCCGAGGCGGCCGCCGTACTGATGCGCAGCCTCTCCCACCCGCAGCGCCTGCTGGTGCTGTGCGCCCTGGTGGACGGGGAAAAGCCGGTCGCCGAACTGCGCCAGGAGCTCGGGATCGGGCAGGTCCCGATGTCGCAGCAGCTCATGCGGCTCAGGTCCGACGGACTCGTCGAAGCCCGCCGCGAAGGAACGGCGGTCTATTATTCCATCGTGCGGCCTGAGGTTTTGACCGTCGTGACTGCGCTGCATTCGGCCTTCTGCATGCCAAGGCGGGGCAAGCGCCGCCGCGGTGCGGCCTGACGTCACGACGCGATCTCTTTCGCGACGCCGCGTTGCGCAACGCCTGCGGCCATCGCCATCCTGATCATCTGGGCGAGGCGCGTGCGGGCGAGGTGCGCGTGGGCGATGGTGTGCGAGACAGCGGAAAGAACGAAAGCGGCGCGGATCGACTGGTTACAAGACTGGCTGAAGCCCGCACCGCCTCGTGTCAGCCCATACCCGGACTGCCGTGCAACGCCGGGTGCGGCCTTGTGCGTCGCGCACCTTTGTGCGTGCCATTGACGAAGAACCACGGCAGCGCCCACGCCACAGCCAGAATGCCAGCAATCGCAATCATAAGATTGCCCAGCAGGATCTGGTCGCTTTGGTAGTAATTGGTACAAAGCCGGTCGGGTGCCGTGACGTAGAGCCATCCCAGGAATAACAGCATCGAGATAAACTTGACCTTCAGCAGGCTGCGCAGAACCGGATTAAGCCGCGTCCAGCTTATGGCAAGCGGAGCACCGACAAGCAGAGGCACTGTGACGAATTTGGCCGCTTCGAGCGTGGGATCGGAGAGCGATTCGTCGAGGGTACGGGGCAGCATCCAGAATGCCATCGCGAAAAGTCCGGTCAGGAGACCGTTCACGCCGTTTGAATTGACGATCAGCATTGCGCGCCGCAGATGTTCGCGAACAGCCATCCCCAGCAGCCAGCCTCCGGCCGCAAGCCCTGCGAGCTGAACGAGAACATGCGTGGTCATCGATCGCTCCAGCGCGTCGCGCACCGGCGGCGCGAAAAGCACCAGGATTGTCATGACGCAGAAGACGATATATTGCAGCTCGCGTGTTTTCATGAGCCCCGCTTTGTGCCGATGAATTCACGGACGCCGTCGATGTCGTCGGCATCGAAGATACGGATAAGCCGGCCCTGGCGATCAACCACGTGCAGCGCTGCATTATGGGTAAAGCCGCCGTATTCGTCGGGAATCACGACAATACCGAATGCGGATAATAGCGGCTTCAGGTCGCGGACATTCGCCACGCGTACCAGCGTCCAGCGTTTCGGGTCGGCCTTGTGACGCTGACCATAGGTGCTCAAGGCGTCGGGGGTATCTCGCGCAATATCGAAGCCGACCGACAGGAGATGGACATCGTCCCGGCGCGATTCGTCTAGTGCGATCTGCAGGCGGGCGAACGACGAACCCAGACTGAAGCAGACGGTCGGGCAGTGGGTATAGATGAAATCGACGACCACCATACGCCCGTGAAAATTTTCGAGAGTGAACAGCCGGCGGTCGGACGCTTCGAGCAAAGCCGGGGGTGGCTTGCGGGGCGTGCGTGTAATGGCCAGACGCCGCGCACTCTCGCTGGTAAAGGCGCGCGCGCCATCGGTTTTGATCCAGAATACGCCCGCGCCGGCGACCAGCACGATCGAAGTCGCAGCCAGACTTGACAGAAAGTGTGTCCGGCTCCTACGGCGGGTCATGAGGAGCGCGCGCAGCGACTCATGTACTGGATCGCGATCACGATCGTTGCCGCAACCACGACCGCAGCGAAAACAGAGCCGAGCTGATCGGGAGCGGTCCACTCAGGAACATGCACGGCCCAACGGCGCGGTACACTTTCCTTGCCCGAATACAGAAACGTCAGAACAACGCCAAGACCGCCAAGCAGGAAACCGCCCAGAGCGAGCTTATGTGAAAGCGTCATGGCAGTGCCCGGCTTCTCGCCCTGCGCCAGCCATGTTGCAAATCCCAGCGCCATCGCCACCATGCCGAGCAGCAGATAGAAATGGAAATGCCCGGGCACCCACAGGGTATTGTGCATCACCTTGTTCACGACGATCATGCCGTCGATAATTGCCGGTATGACGCCGCCCGCCCATCCGAAGACGCCGAGCGTCAACAGGGCAGAGGTCAGGTCCCACCTTATTTCCGAGCGGTGGAGATAGGACAGGAGCGCGTAGGTAGTGATAACGATCACCGGAATGCCGCTGGCAAAAGACAGGATTTGTCCTGTCACCAGCATCCAGCCGGGCATCACGGCATCCTGGAACAGGTGATGCGGATAGACCGCCAAGGCCATCACGAGCGTAGCGCTCCATCCGGCAATCAGGAGACGGCTGCTCTTCCAGGGCCGTCCGGTATAGACGGGGATGATCTCGTAGACGGCGATCACCGCCATATAGATGGTCGCGTTGATGAAGACATGGCCGAAGAAATATATGAAGTTCTTCGCGAGCAGCGGGTTGATGGTGAGCGACGGCACATAAAGATTCACGGCCGTGATTGCCAATATAACCGCGCCCACGACCAGGGCGATCGTGTTGATGATGAGGACGGCGCTGCTTGCGACGATGGCCGGCGGAGGCGTATCCGCCTGTTCGCTCCCGAACAGCGTCGGCCAGCCGAGTGCATTGGAGAGGTTGCGATAGCGTCCGACAATCGCACGCGCTGCGTCGAGATAGAACAGCAGGAAACCCACCCCGACAAGCAGCAGTCCGGCAATAAACGAGAATGCCGCATGCACGCTCCACACCGCTCCCGAACGCGCCGGCAGGGGATAGAGGAAGGTCCACGCGCCGGCAAAGCCACCGGCAAATATCCCCGCGAGAATCAGCACGACCCCGGTCAGGAAGAACGCAAGAAACAGCCAGTAGACTGAGACGCTGGGACGTACGTAGCGATTCAGGAAATGCCACATGATCGCGGCGCCCGCGAGGCCGGCGGTACCGACCATGCCAGTGCCATGCGCGGTCATGATCTGATAAAAAAGGTCGGGCGGGATATCGAGAAGACTGCCCTGCACCATCCGCATGATCAGGCCAAGCAACATCATCAGCAGAAATACAACGATGCTCAGCGCCATGGTCAAGCGCACGGCGAAGCCGACGACCGGGCGCACGGTTTGCGATATCGTTCGATTGCTGGCCATTGTCCTGCTCCTGGCTGTATCGGGCGCCCTGCTCTCGCTTTTCAGATCGCGCTACGGCTTCACGGTCAGTTCTGCAATCATGTCGTGGTGAATCAATCCGCAATACTCAAGACACAGGACGCGGTACTGACCCGGCTTTGTGAAGGTGTAGTGCACCTTGTTGACATAGCCCGGCATTGCCTGAACCTGGGTCAGCAGCCTGCGATCGGAATCGTAAAGGCCGAAGCCGTGATTGACGTCACGGCTGGTGACGAAGAAGACAATCGGCTTGTTGAGCGGCAGCTCCGTATGGTCAACGCTCCACGACCATTGTTCGGAAATTGCGTTCACGCGCAGCGGAGTATCGGTCGTGCGTGGATCGGGGCTGTACGGCCAGGGAACGAGCGTGCCGTACGTCACCGCGACGCCAACGATGATAAGCCCCCAGAACAGAGGCTGCCGATAACGCCCGCTCCGCGCCGGAACCGCGGCTGCAGCCGGCATCGCCGCCTGCCGGATCACCGCAACGAATATCACTGCCAGCAGCGCCACCAGCGAAAGCGTCAAGAGCCACAAGAATTCCTGCATCGATACCCCCCATGTCCGGGCGGCGGCGTCACGCCGACGCGCGTGCCGCCGTCTCCGGGATAAAAGCCGCCATGTGTCCGAATTGTCCGATACCGGGCGCTCCATCCGTCGCCACGCTGTGATGACGGCACTGTCGATGCGGTTGCGTCATCGCTACCGGCCCAACATGTTCTCGATCTGGCCGATGGCCATCGCGAATATCGCGGCGGTTGCGCCAACCATCACAAGCGTGCGCCAGTCGGCTCCGACGAACCAGAGCAGCAGGCAGACAACCAGAATTGCAAGCCACAGGAACAGGCGCCGACCCGCCTGGGCACCCGCAGACACGCGATCACGCTGCGCTCGTGGATCGGCGGCCATATATGCAGGCCCCGGTTTGACGCTCCGGTGTGCTCTGCTGCGCGGACGTTGCGTGTGGGCTGCCATTGTCTTTCCCGGATTTTGATTTTTCGAGGATCACCAATCGGCACACGTAAAAGCCGACGGAGTGAGCGCACTGAAATCGGCAAAACCAGCCATGCGCCGACGACTCCGAATTCGTCATCAGCTGCCGGTCCGGAAAGCGTCGCGTAAGTTTTCTGCGCGTATTAGCCGCTCACTCTACAGTTCAATCACTCCGCAAGATCGCTTGACTGTTATCAATGTGATCGGATGGATTAAAAGACACAAACGAAATTTATTGCGAATTGATACCAATAAAATTGCTGGACTTTGCGTTTGGCGTACGAGGAAAACCGGAGCGCATCATAATGGATATCGATCTTGCTCGGACCTTTCTCGAAATCGTCAATACCGGCAGCTTCATGCGCGCCGCCGAGCGGCTGCATATGAGCCAAACGACGATCAGTGCCCGCATCCATTCGCTGGAGAAGCGCCTGGGACGCCCGCTATTTGTCCGCAACAAGGGCGGCGCATCGCTCACACCCGAAGGCGAACGTTTTCTGCGCTATGCCCCGACACTCGTGCAGCTATGGGAGCGGGCGCGACACAAGGTTGCGGTGCCTGCGGGCCGCCGTGCAGTCTTGGCAGCCGGAGGCGAGCTCAGTCTCTGGTATCCGTGGCTGTTGAAGTGGCTGTTGTGGATGCGGCGGTCAGCGCCCGATATCGCGTTGCGCGCGCAAGTGAACGTGCCCGAAAGCCTGGTCAGCCAGGTGGCCGAGGGGGTGCTTGATATTGCGGTGATGTATGCTCCGCATCACCGTCCCGGGCTGAGAGTCGATCTGCTGTTCGAGGAAAGGCTCGTCCTCGTCACCACGCATGCACAGCCCGACGAAGACGGCGCACTCAGCGCTGGAAACATTCCAGAGGACTATGTCTATGTCGATTGGGGAACGGACTTCGCCCTCAATCATAATATCAGTTTTCCGGAAGCGGCCAATCCCGGCCTTTTCGTCGGTCTCGGTCCGCTTGCGTTACGATACATTCTGGAAGCCGGCGGTACGGGTTATTTTCGCACGCGGGCCGTGCGGCGATATATAGACAGCGGACAGCTTCATCTCGTTCGCGGCGTGCCGGAATTTTCCTATCCGGCCTATGCCGTCTACAGCGTGAATACGGATGAGAGCTTGCTCGAACCGGCGTTGAGAGGATTGCGTGCCGTCGCCGCCGACGATGCAAGCTGAGCACGACATTCTCATCTCGGCGTGGCGCGGCGACCGATGCGAATCCCGACATCGCCCGCCAGGGTGTCAGGGCGCAAGTCTCCGCAATCGTGTCAGGGGCCGGCCGAGCGGGCCGAGCGGCGGGATTTAATCCCGGCGTTGAAGGGGTTTTGAAGGGGTTTGGTAGGCCGTCACGCTCCGGCCGGTAGGCTGTCCGCAGCACGCCGCCAAAAACGTGCCGGTGGCGAGTTTGATTTTTTACCCGATCGGCCTAGTTTAGGGGTGCGCCTGAGCCATTACTGTGTCTGGTGCAGTTCGTCGAACAGACGCTTGACCTTGGCACGCCAGTTCGACGTATCGGAAATGGTGCGGTCCCTGAGCGAGACGGTGAGTTCGAAACCCTGACCGACGTAACGCACGTCCATGGACGGTTCCAGCGTCAACGTTGAGGCATGAGAACCGCCTTCCGCGGCAATGGTTTCCTCCGCTTCGGCGCTCAATTCCTTGAGCGCCTGCTGCAGATCGTCCCAACTGAGATCCTCAAGCGTGCCGCTGAATTGGCGCTGGAAGTTGTAACGCGAATCCGCGATGAGAGCGCCGAACGCATTGACGTTCCCGGGCGCCGGCGGAATCACGACGCGCGGAATTCCGGCCTGGCGAGCGAGCATGACCGGCGCACAAATCCCCGCCAATCCACGTCCTTTTGCGTGCTTCCAGGAAATCTCCGGTAGTGCAGGACTGCGTGGTGGGCCCGGCAGGACTCGAACCTGCAACCAGACCGTTATGAGCGGGATCGCTTTTCGGGAAGCCCGCTTGTTATCGGCATTTCTACGCTGTTACGCCAACGGATGTTCTCATCCGGTTCGCGTCAATCGTTGGCGAAGCGTTGGCCGGGGCGGTCTCCTTTTATGTTAATCAATCGCGCCATGTGCTGGCAGGTATGGATCGGCCCTGTATTCCTTCCTGTAGATCAACCTGCCGCACGATTTGCATTCAATATCGACTGTCGCTCGCTGACACTCTGGTCCGAAGTCGTAGCTACCCTCGCCGTGGCGCGCGTCAACGTCATAGACGCGGATCATTTCATCGGTCCAAGGCGCGTTACAGAACGCGCAGATTGGGCGGGCTCCGGGCTGAAAACCGGCGATCTCTTTTTTCGTCATGCGACCAGCCTCCTATTTTGATCTGGCGGCATACGGATCGTGTCGTTTGCTGCCGGGCTCTGAACATTCCATCCGTGCCGGATCGACGGCGACATCATCGCACAGGCCGTCCGCCAATGCGTCCTCTCGTGGGTCGCTGCAACCGCAATCGAGACACCACGCCCCAGGCCAACCACTCCAACGATGCTCGGGCATAGTCGCCCCTATTGCTTCTCAGCCGGCGGCACAAGCCACCGGATCATGACGCCACGGAACGGCAATCCGTGCACGCTATCGAACCAGTCCCGCATTTCGGCCCAAGACGAAAAGCCGTCGAGACGAGCAACCTGCTCAGGGTCTAGGAACTCTGGCGGGTGGAACGTGTACACGCTATCGCGCTCAATCAGGATCGGGCAGGCATCGTGGCAGACAGCATCGCGGAGCTTCCGGCACGCCGTCGTTCTCATCCCCGTGTAGAGTTGCAGCTTGTCGCCGGGGCGAGCGTGACGGCGCTTGCCGTTCGCGCGGATCGTTTGGCGCTTTTCACCACGCTCTACCGCGTCAGCAAATCGGCCTTGGAAGCTGTATGCGACCACGGGCGCTCCTATCCTGTTAGCCGAAGACTTGTGCGGGTCCGTAGTTTGGCTCGCGGCCCTCGATTCGCGCGCGGGCCTCTTCCGCGACTGCGAGAGCTTCGCGGGGGTGACGCTCCCGCCAGATGCGCAGTTCCTCGGCATCCACTCGGATAATAGTTCGTATCATGCCTATCCGGTTGCGTCCCACGCATACCTCCTGTTGTACCTATGCATTCTATCCGGTTTACTCCCACAACCTCCAGTGCCATAGTTTCGGGCATGGGCGATGGTCGCCCGGATAGGAGAGACAGATGAATTTCGTTTCCGAAGGCTTGAACGCAATCAGCGACAACCCCGGATGGACGCCCGACGTGCGCCGGGATCACGCCCAAGGGCTGCGGCTCGAAATGGACAAGGTTGAGGAAGCCGCAGCCGACCTGATTGCCCAAGCGAATTGGGCGGTCCAACTGCTCACCAAGAACGCCAGCCCCTACAATCACGAATACACATGCCAAATCCGGCTTGTGAAGGCGATTGGCCAGCTCGAACGCGCCCTCAAAGGGAACGGGTGAGCCATGAAGATCACCATCGAAATTTCTGACGATACGGCGATGTACGTTGGGCGGCTGGTGGACCTGGCCAACCAGTCGGAATTTAACTCCGATGGGCAGCTGACTATCGGATCGCTCGCTGAAATGCTGCTCAACGACTGTGCGCTGGTGATCCGTCGCCCAGGCTGTTGGGAGGCAGCGAACATGCACAGCCTGCTCACGTCGCACGGCTATGAGGTCTGAGCGATGATGGCCCCCGCTCACGCCGACGTGTTCAAGTGGGAACACCTGCCGTTCCCCAAGTCCTTGCCGCAGTTTCAAAAGCTGTTCCCGGACGATGATCGGTGCGCCCGATACCTTGAGGGCGCACGCTGGCCGCGCGGTTTTGAATGCCCACACTGCGGCACCAAGGGCGAGCCGTTCCGGTTTGAAGCCCGTCCCGGCGTTCTGCGCTGCCGCGACTGCCGCCGCGACATATCGTTGACGGCCGGGACGATTTTGGAGCGGACCAAGCAACCGCTCACGACATGGTTTTGGGCGGCGTATCTCGTATCCAGCATGACGCCGGGGCTGTCGGCGGTCCAGTTTCAGCGCCAGCTTGGCCTCTCGCGATACGAGACGGCTTTTCAAATCCTGCACAAGCTGCGGGCGGGGATGGTCCGCCCGGATCGGGACAAAATCGGCGGCAATCTCACCCGCAAGGACCATGTTGAGGTTGACGAGACATGGGTCGGCGGGGCCACACGCGGCGAAGGCCGTGGCGTTCACGACCAAACCCTTGTTATCGGCGCGGTCGAGGTCCGCCAGCGCCCGCCCAAGAAGGGCGACAAGCCCGAACGGAAGGGCGGGCGCTACGCCGGACGGCTGCGGCTGGACGTGGTGCCCGACCGCACCGCCAAGTCGCTGTGCGGCTTTGTCGAGCGAGCCGTGGAGCCGGGGGCTATCGTGATTACGGACGCAGCCCCGAGCTACGCGGGCCTTGAAAAGCTTGGCTATGCCCACCTTCCGGTGGTCGAAGCCAGCGATCCCAAGGTTGCCGAAGAATACCTGCCGATCATCCACTTGGCGTTCAGCAACCTGAAAAGCTGGCTTCGCGGCACGCACCACGGCGTCAGCCCGCAGCACCTTCAAGCCTACCTCAACGAATTTTCGTTCCGGTTTAACCGGCGGTTCTACCCGTTCAATGCCTTCCGGTCGCTGTTGGGCATTGGAGCAAACGGCGAGTCCCCGACCTATGACGGGCTCTACAGCGGCGAGTGGAAACACCCTAGCGTTAGCGGTCATGGGAACTAACCGGATAGGCATGGTTCGTATCAAGTCAATGCCATCCATCGCGGACCGCTCCTCATTCTTCCGGGAACTTGCGAATGAAACGCGGCCCGCCCCGGCGCGAGCGATTGAGCTTCCAATGCTTATAGATCGTGGGGGTCGAGACTTTGAAATGCTCGGCTACCTGCGGCCCGCTCATGGGATCGCGCTTACTGTTCAGCA
Source organism: Pseudorhodoplanes sp. (assembly GCA_019187085.1). Classification (GTDB taxonomy): domain Bacteria; phylum Pseudomonadota; class Alphaproteobacteria; order Rhizobiales; family Xanthobacteraceae; genus Pseudorhodoplanes. Next base: position 350,596 of record JABARS010000006.1, read on the forward strand.
TCTTCCCGGCTTCCACGATCTGCTTCTCGGTCAGGGCAGAGGCACGGCCCCACTTACCGCCGCCGCGATCCTTCCAGCTTTGTATGCCCGCGCTCGTTCGCTGCGAGATAAGCTGCCGTTCAAACTCAGCAACAAGGCCAAGGATGCCAAGCACAAGCTTGCCTGTGATAGTGCCGAAATCGAACTGTTCTGTGAGCGAGCGGAAGTAAGCGCCCTTAGCGTAGACCCGATCGAGCCGGGCATAGAGGTCCCGCATAGATCGAGCAAATCGGTCAAGCCGCCAGACGACGAGGGTATCGCCTTCCCGGAGGTCCTTGATCGCGAGGTCGAGCGCGTGGCGCGTTTTCGATCCGGCAGAGACCTTTTCGACGTGAAGGTTGTCCTCCTTGACGCCGGCTTTGCGGAGCGCGTCGATTTGGAGGCTGAGGTTTTGATCCTGCGTCGAGACCCGCGCATAGCCGACCAAGTATCCCATCGGTTCCGCTTCGCGGCGGTTTTTGCGTTTTTTAGCCAATTTGTGAACACCCCAAGCGTTGTAGAAAAGCATACGCTTGTTTGACAACCTCGTCAAGGTATGCTATGCTTGTGGTTGTGAATGGGAGAATGCCATGGCGAAAAAGCCGGATGAACCCAAGGTCCGCTACCACGTCGAATATCTCGATTGGGCCAAGGGTAAGAAGCTCGCGGCCGAGCGGGGACACGACGCCGAGACAGACGGGCTATGGGAGTTCGTAGATCAAGGCGAAATCACGGTTTGTCGGCCCTTCGGCACGAAGACCGCCGCCGTTGCATGGGCCTTGCAGAACGCCAAGTTGGACGTGTTCAACATGCCCCGAGTTCGCGAGCAAACGCTGACTATGCACACCACTGACGACCGGGGGCGCGTCGTTCAGCCGTGGCTTTCCTGGGACACCACCGGCTATTGGGAGGCCGATGGCGTCGAGGAAATCGAAACCGACCTCGCAGCTTAGAGAGAAACGCCAATGGTCTACATTCTGATGGTGACGCTTTTTACGGCGCTTGGTGCGGAGTTTGATCGCCCACCACGCGAACTCGGCGCCTTCTACTCTCAGGAGGACTGTCAAAGAGAAGCCACGAGGATTGAAGCGCGCTCGGAACACGGCTGGAAATTCATCGCCGTTTGTGTGTTCCGTCAGCCTAGCGGCAATTATAACATTCCGCCCGCCGAGGCGAAATAGGAACAAAAGATGCTCGCGCAGAAGCGAGCGGCCGATCAAGAGGCCGCCGAACGCGCTGCTTATGAAAAGCTAAAACGCAAGTTTGGATAGTTGTCAGGAGATGCTCCATGCACGAGCCGCTACACAAGAGACTACAGCGCCGGATTGGACAAATTCCCGCCGTGTCGTTGGTAAAGATCGAACGCCCCATCATCGATTATTTCGAAGCACTCGGTTGGGATGTGAAAGAGCAAGATGGCGAGTATGTCATCTGGCCGGGAAACGGCGGCGAAATTTCACTCACCGCCATAGCTGTCGCGATCAAGACGAGTTTGGAAAAGGAATAGGCCGGTGGAAAATCTGTCGAAACTAGCTGATACGGATGTTGACGCCAGGCGCATTTTGCATCGCCTCGCGACGACAAAAGGCGATGAATATATCAAGGCTCTGCAAACAGGTCTCAACGAGTTGGCCGGCAGGCTCCTAGATCGAAAAGGATAGGCCGCCATGCCGACGCTTTGGGAATGGAACGAAGAAAAGGGCTGGTGGGAAGTGTTTCGCTACAAAAAAGGATTTCTTGGGTGGCAGTGGTACTGCATCCTGATCGTTTCTGAAACTGGCGCAGTGTTGGATTGAAAGGAAAGCCCGCCATGCCGACGCTTTGGGAATGGAACGAAGAAAAGGGCTGGTGGGAAGTGGCGCAGTGTTGGATTGAAAGGAAAGCCCCATGAACGCACAACTAACAGCGGGAATACAAGGAAGCCCGAGCAACTGGCAGGGCGTCGTGCGAGACGGCAAGCGCGTAGTGTGGTGCTGCGGCCATTGCCACAGCAACCGCGACAATTCTACTCTCTATAACTACTCCGCACGCGACTGCGCCAAGGGCGCGCTTTGGGTAGCGCAAGCGACGGATGTTGAAATCGCTGAAAAGCGGAAGACCTACGCCCACAGCACACATCGCTATGCGGCGGTATCGGTCAAGATTTTGGAACACAATCTCGCCTGTCTCGCCGGCTTCCCGGCCATCGACCGCGCCGCCTAGAGGAAAATGCCGCAATGACCAAGGCTCAGATTAAAGCCGAGATCGATCGCCGCACCAAGCGCGAAATGACGACGAATTACGGCTGGAAATGCTCGCCCCGCAAGACGCGCCGCATGGTCAAGGAGCAGGTTGAGCGGGAGCTTGCTGCCGGAAACCTTGTATTCCGCGACGAGGCCGGGAATCCGGTTGCTATTCTCGACACATCAAATTTGTAGGAAAACGCCCGATGGACCTGCCGCGCCTTGCTTTGTCTGTGCGCCAGCCTTGGGCTTGGGCAATCATCCATGCCGGCAAGGACATTGAGAACCGTAGCTGGCAGGCTGTAAATCACGGGCTCCGCGTGCGTGGCCGCATCGCTATCCATGCCGCCAAGGGGTTGGCCCGCTGCGAATACGAGGACGCCAGCGAGTTCATGGCTTCAATCGGCGTTACCTGCCCGCCTGCTGCCGACCTGTTGCGCGGGGGCATCGTCGGCTCGGTAGAGGTCATTGACGTGGTGAAGGACAGCGAAAGCCAATGGTTCTTCGGCCCGCGCGGGCTTGTCCTGCGCAACCCGGAGTCATGCGCCTTCATCCCGGCGAGCGGGGCGCTCGGCTATTTCGAGTGGCGGCCGGCCGATCATTCCATTGTGCCAGCGCCAGCTCGCTGGATGCTTCCGAAGGATGATCCGCGTGACCCGCGCCATGCGGCGCAAGTCGTCGCCAGCGAACCCGATTTATTTTTGTAGGAGAAGGCCCATCTTATGAATGCCCTGACCAGTGCCCATCCAGAGTCGGGCTGTAGAGAAGATGGGATACGGCGACGCTGCACCGGGGCGTCGTAAGAGATCAAACCCCCAGGCAGGCTATTGAGGGTTAGCCGGTGCCAATTTTGAAAGGAATAGCCCGCCATGCCGAGAGATTTCCCGCTGCAAGACGAAGGGCCAGGAATGAACGAAATGTTCGGTGATCTGGCCGTCATGGACGCCGAGCAACGTGACCGCGAACAGAACTGTCCGGGCCATGTCGCCCCCAATTATCCGGTTGACACCACAACGTCAACCAGTAGGGTATGGGCAACCCATGGGGCTTCCCCATGAGTAGGCCATTGCCTAGAGTTGTGCCCTTGGATTCTTGGCGCCGTCGCGGGGGGCGAAT
>JABARS010000004.1 GCA_019187085.1 Pseudorhodoplanes sp.
CGCCTTCGCAAGCGAGATGACCGTCACCCTCTCCTGCGACCACCGCGCCGTCGACGGCACCCTCGGCGCCGAGCTCCTCGCAACCTTCAAACGCCTGATCGAAAACCCCGTCACAATGATGGTGTGAGCGAACGGCGGCGAGGGTGTCAGTGCCGACCCTTTTGCCGGCCGTCGCCGGTTGAGGGCGAGGAGGAAATTCGTTCCTATATGTCCGTGTGCCGGGGCAGGATGGCCGCTGCGGCGTCGAACCGACGGCGCTTGCGGCGGCGTTTCTGCCCTGTATCGACATGACGCCGGAAGGTGCGTTAGAGAGCATTCCCGGCAAGGTCCGTGCGCCGAGCGGATTGCGTGGATAAAGCATTGGCTTTGAACAGAAAATTCTGCATTGCCCCGATGATGGATTGGACCGACCGGCATTGCCGGTTCTTCCATCGCCTGCTGACGCGGCATGCGCTGCTCTATACCGAGATGATCACGACCGGCGCGGTGCTGCACGGCGACCGCGCGCGGCTGCTCGGTTTCGACGCCTTCGAGCATCCGGTCGCGCTGCAGCTCGGCGGCAGCGAGTCGCGCGCGCTTGCCGAAAGCGCGCGCATCGCCGAGGCGTTCGGCTATGACGAGATCAATCTCAATGTCGGCTGCCCGTCCGACCGCGTGCAGGAGGGCCGTTTCGGCGCCTGCCTGATGGCGGAGCCCGCGCTCGTCGGCGATTGCGTGGCGGCGATGAAGGCGGCCGTGCGCGTGCCGGTCAGCGTCAAGTGCCGCATCGGCGTCGATCACCAGAATCCGGAGGAAGCGCTCGATGCGCTCACGCAGAGGGTGCGCGCGGCCGGGGTCGATGCGCTGATCGTGCACGCGCGCAAGGCCTGGCTTGAGGGTCTCTCCCCGCGTGAGAACCGCGACATCCCCCCGCTCGATTACGGGCGCGTCTACCGGCTCAAGCGCGCCCATCCCGATCTGCCCATCGTCATCAATGGCGGGATCGCGACGCTCGAGGACGCGTGTGTCCATCTCGATCATGTCGACGGCGTCATGATGGGCCGCGCCGCCTATCAGGAGCCCTGGCGCCTGCTCGCGGTCGATCCGCTGCTGTTCGGTGCGCCGGCGCCTTTCGTCTCGCCCAGGGCGGCCGCCGAAGCGATCGTCCCCTATATCGAGCGCGAACTTGCGAACGGCACCCGCCTCCATGCGATTACGCGTCACATGCTCGGCCTGTTCCGCGCGGTGCCCGGCGCGCGCGCCTTCCGCCGGCATCTTTCGACCGAGGCTGTCAAGCCGGCGGCCGGCATCGAGGCCTTGCGCGAAGCGCTGGCCTTGATTGTGGACACGCCGCGCGAATTGGCGCACACGGAAGCGGCCTGATCTCCTCGCCCCTGCGGGCGGATTCCCCGGAGCGCAAGATGTTCGGTCTTCCTGCGAGCGAACTCGCCATGCTCGCGGCCCTGATCATTCTCGGCGGTCTCATCACCGGGCTGCTTGCCGGTCTGTTCGGCGTCGGCGGCGGCGGCGTGATCGTGCCGGTGCTCTACGAAATCTTCCGCGTCATGGACGTCTCCGAAGACGTGCGCATGCAGCTTTGCGTGGGCACCTCGCTCGCCATCATCATCCCGACCTCGATCCGCTCGTTCCGGGCGCATCTGTCGCGCGGCGAATTGCCGACGCACATCCTGCGCACCTGGGCGGTGCCGGTGACGGTCGGCGTGCTGATCGGCGGGGTGATCGCGGCTTTCGCGCCGGCTTCCGTCTTCAAGGCGGCGTTTGTCGTCATTGCGATCTGCATCGGCGCCAAGTTGATTTTCGGACGCGAGTCCTGGCGATTCGGCGACCAGTTGCCCGGCCGGGCGGCGATGAGCGGCTATGGCCTCATGATCGGGCTTTATTCGGCGCTCATGGGCGTCGGCGGCGGCTCGGTGTCTTCGGCGATCCTGATGCTCTACGGACAGGCGATCCACACCGCCGTCGGCATCGCGGCGGGCATCGGGGTCCTGATCTCGGTCGTGGGGGCCGTGACCTTCATGATCGCGGGTCTGTCCCACCAGGCGCTCCTGCCGCCGTTCTCGATCGGCTTCGTGTCGCTGATCGGGGTCGTGCTGATGGCGCCGATCAGCGCCTATGCGGCGCCCTATGGCGCGCGGCTTGCGCACGCACTGCCCAAGCGGCGGCTGGAAGTCGCTTTCGGCGCATTTCTCTGGCTGGTGGCGCTGCGCTTCATCATCAGCCTGGTCGGATGAGCCGCGCGCGGCCTCCGCGCGGCCTCAAGGATAGCCGCGCATGATCAGCTTCTCGCCGCGCACCTCCCAACCCTGAAGGCGGTTGAGGAAGCTCATGCCGAGAAGGCTCGTGCGCAATTGCCCGGGCTGGGCGATCAGCGCGGGCACCGCGCGCTCAACGATATCGCCGATACCGATCCGGTCGAGCGTCACCGCCGCCGCACGCGTGCGGCCGTTCGCGGTGTCAACGCTGACGTCGTAGGACAGAATTTCGAGCGGCAGGCCGGCGGCTTTGGCGGCGTCCTGCGTCAGCACCACGGCGCTCGCGCCGGTATCGAGCACCATCGGCACGCGCGCACCGTTGATCTGGGTCGTGATGCTGAACTCGCCGCCGCGCCCGCGGGCGATCTCCACCGTGCGCGCCCCGAGCGAGGCCGCGCGTCCGGGCACGAGTTGGGCCAGAACGCGGTTGGAGACGTCGCGCAGCTCGAAGCGGTAGGTATAGCCGACGACCAGCAGCAGGGCGACGACGATCCAGAACAGCACCGCCTGCAGCGCCTGCGTGAAGCTCTCGCGGAAGATCATCAGCACCGAGCCGCCGAGAAAGACGAGAAACGCGATCTTGGCGACGAGGCTCGCGAAATCGTCGGTGCTCAGTCTCCCGATCGTGCCCGCGTCATGGCGCGCGTAGAGGATGAGGACGGAGAGGCCAAGTCCGATCAGCAGCAGCCACAGGATCTTGCGTTGCACGGTCGGGCCCTCAGCGCGCCGGCGCGGTGGTTTGCAGGCGCGTCATGCGCTCGGGCAGGAGCGCCATGATCCGCCGGCGCTCGGCGTCCGGCATCGCGCCCCAGCGCGCGATCTCGTCGCCGTTGCGGCCGCAGCCGCGGCACAGGCCCGTTTGCGGCTCGAGAACGCAGACCTTGATGCAGGGCGTGACGATCGGCGGCATGGTGATCGACGGCATGGCAGCATCCATTCCGGCAAGATAGGGGACGGGCCGTCAAACGCAACGCCGCACTTGTGCAATGTCACCCTTGCACGCCGCCGGAAGGGCCGGACGGGCGCTCGCCACCCGCCCGCGCTTAGTTATTGATGGAGAAGATCGCCCGCTTGCTGCGGGTGCCGGGGCGCTCCTCGAACGGCACGATCGGCAATTCGTTCGGCGCGGCCGGCTGCGTCGGGGGCGAGGGCTCCGCGAGCGGGGCGAGCGCCGCCATGACCCGTTCGGGCGGCAGCGCGATCACGACCTCGGTCCCGACCCGCAATTTCGACTTCAGCGTGAAGGTGCCGCCATGCAGGTCCACGAGGCTCTTGGCGATCGGCAGGCCGAGGCCCGCGCCCTGTTCGGCCGACTTGATGGCATTGGAGCCCTGGCCGAAGGAGGCGAGCACGACCGGGATTTCGTCTTCGGGAATTCCCGGCCCGGTGTCCTTGACGCTGAAATACTGGCCGCCCGAAGCGGTCCATCCCGCCTTGATCCAGATTTCCCCGCCCTGCGGCGTGAACTTGATCGCGTTCGACAGCAGGTTGAGGCAGATCTGGCGGATCGCGCGCTCGTCGGCCCATACGCGCGGCAGGTTCTGCTCGAACGCCTCATGGATCGTGATGCCGCGATTCTTGGCCCGCAGCTTGAGCAGGTGGTGGCAATCCTGCACGACGTCGGCGAGCGGCACGGCTTCCTCGTTCAGCTCGTAGCGGCCGGCCTCGATGCGCGACAGATCGAGGATCTCGTTGATCAGGCCGAGCAGGTGCTGGCCGGAGGAGTGGATGTCCTCCGAATAATCCTTGTAGGCGGGCACCGCGTGCGGGCCGAAAATCTCGCTCTTCATCACTTCCGAGAAGCCGAGAATGGCGTTGAGCGGCGTGCGCAGCTCGTGGCTCATCTGGGCGAGGAAGCGCGACTTGGAGATGTTGGCGGATTCGGCGCGGTTGCGGGCTTCGTCCGATATCGCCTTGGCCTGCTCCAGCTCGGCGATGAGCATGTCCTTCTCGGCACGCGCCTGCAGCGTGGCGAGCGTCGACGAATAGAGGCGGTGGGCGAGCAGGAGGAAATAGCCCTGCGCGGTGACCGCGAGGATGCCGAGGATGAAATAGTGCAGGCTGCCCTTGGCGATGAAGTTGATGGCGACCACCGCGGTGACCGGCACCGTGGCCGCAAACACCGCGATCGGAAGGCTCGAGGCCAGCATGCTCGACACGGCTACGACCAGCAGCATGACGAACAGCATGAAGGTGCCGGTGCCTTCCTCGACCCCCACCGGCTCGATCAGGTTGAACATCCAGGCCAGCCCGAAGAACAGATCGAGCATGATGAAGCGCAGACGCCAGGCCTTTATCTTGACCTCGCTCTGGGGCATCGCCAAGAATTGCCGGCACTTGGTGATGATGACCGCGTGGATCATCAGCACGCCGGCGGTCCAGATGCCGGCGGTGACCGCGCCGGTCCACAGGCTCGACAGGAAGCCGACCGTGCCCACGAGCAGCAGCACGACGAGGGAGGCCGACTGGCGATTCTGCGCATAGAGTCGCAGCAGCTCGTAGTCGAACACCGGGCGGGTGCCGGTCGTGGAGGTCAGGCGGTCGCGGGCGTCGCGGACGCGCTGGGCCGCCACGCGGCGGCGGCGGGCGGCGACTTCCTCTCGTTGGTCGCTGGCGGTACTGGTCATGAAGAACGCACGGGTACGCGGATTTCCGAAAAATGCAGGCTAAAGTCGCCCAAAATCCTTAAGGCCAACCTTAAAGGGCCCTCGAAAACGGGCCTCTGACGGTAACTGGAGGACGGTATGAAGCTTTATGACGGCGGACGGGCGCCCAATCCGCGTCGGGTCCGGATTTTTCTGGCGGAGAAGGGCATCAGCGTTCCGCTCGAGGCCGTCGACATCGGCACCATGCAGCACAAGAGCGAAGCCTTCACCGCGATAAACCCGCTCCAGCGTCTGCCGGCGCTCGTCCTCGACGACGGGACGATCCTCACCGAGTCCATCGCGATCTGCCGCTATTTCGAGGCGCTGCAGCCCGAGCCTGTGCTGTTCGGACGCGGCGCGAAGGAGATCGCGCTTGTCGAAATGTGGCAGCGGCGGGTCGAGCTGAACCTGATGGCGGCCATCCAGGCCGTCTTCCGGCATCTGCATCCCTCGATGAAGGAACTGGAGAAGCCGCAGGTCCCCGATTGGGCGCAGGCCAACAAGCCGCGCGTGGAGGCCTTTCTGGCGCTGCTCGACCGCGAGCTTGCGGACCGACGGTTCATTGCCGGCGACGGCTACAGCGTTGCCGACATCACCGCGCTCGTCGCGGTCGATTTCATGAAGCCGGCGAAACTGGCTATGCCGCCCGGACTTGCCAATGTGGTGCGCTGGCACGCCGAGGTGTCGGCGCGCCCGAGCGCCAGCGCATGACGCGTTAACGGACCATTCACCATGCCGCCGCCGGCCGGATGTCCGGCGGCGCAATGACGTTCGCTCAGCGGTCGAGGAGCGCGATCAGGCTCGACGTGTCCCAGCGCCGGCCACCCATCTTCTGCACTTCCGAATAGAACTGGTCGACGAGGGCGGTCACCGGCAGGTGGGCGCCGTTGCGCCGCGCTTCGGCCAGACAGATGCTCAGGTCCTTGCGCATCCAGTCGACGGCAAATCCGAAATCGAACTTGCCCTCGGTCATGGTCTTGTAGCGGTTCTCCATCTGCCAGGATTGCGCCGCGCCCTTGGAGATGGTTGCGATCAGCTTCTCGATGTCGAGTCCGACGCGCTTGGCGAAATGGATGCCTTCCGACAGTCCCTGCACGACGCCGGCAATGCAGATCTGGTTGACCATCTTGGCGAGCTGGCCGGCGCCCGGCGCGCCGAGGAGATTGCAGGCGCGCGCATAGGCCGCGATCACCTTTTCGGCGCGGCCGAACGGCTCGGCGTCGCCGCCGCACATGACCGTGAGCGCGCCGTTCTCGGCGCCCGCCTGTCCGCCCGACACCGGGGCGTCGATGAAAGCGAATCCGCCTGCCGTCGCGGCCGCGTGCAGCTCGCGCGCGATTTCCGCCGACGCCGTCGTATGGTCGACGAAGACCGCGCCCTTCGCCATGCCGGCGAACGCACCGTCCTTGCCGAGCGTCACCTCGCGCAGATCGGCGTCGTTGCCGACGCAGGCCATCACGAAATCCTGCCCGGCCGCGGCCGCGCGCGGGGTCTTTGCGGTATTGCCGCCGAACTGCGCCGCCCATTTCTCGGCTTTGGCCTCGGTCCGGTTATAGACCGTCACCTCATGGCCGCCCTTGGTCTTCAGATGGCCCGCCATCGGATAACCCATGACGCCCAGCCCGAGAAACGCAACCTTCGCCATTCGTCGTCCTCCCGCTCCGGCGGGGTCATGAGACGCCCCGCTGGGCGCCAATGTGACCGCTTCGCCTGCCGCGTCAACCCGCCCGCGCGATCGGGGGCGGGCGACACGTTGACCGGGCCGTCCAGTGTCATATCTAGTTGATGCTGGAGGAAATCATGGCGCTTACGAAAGAACAGATTCTCGACCGCCTCGCGGCGATCAAATCCCCCGACGGCAAGCCGCTGCCCAGCAGCGGTGCCCTGTCCGAAATCGTCGTCAGCGACGGCAAGGTGTTTTTCTCGATTGCCGTGGATGCGGCGGCGGTGAAGGCCTGGGAACCGGTCCGCAAGAGCGTTGAGGACGCCGTACGTTCGATTCCGGGCGTGCAGTCGGCCATGATCGCCCTGACCGCCGAACGTGCCGGTGGCGGGGCCGGGGGCGCTCCCCAGCGCGGTGGCGGCACGCCGCCGCCTGCAGCCCATGGTGGTGGCCCCTCCGGCGTCCCCGGCGTCGCCACGATCATTGCGGTCGCTTCCGGCAAGGGCGGGGTGGGCAAGTCGACCACCGCGATCAATCTCGCGCTCGGCCTGCGCGACCTCGGCCTGAAAGTGGGCGTGCTCGATGCCGACATTTACGGCCCCTCGCTGCCGAAGCTGCTTGCCATCAAGGAGCGGCCGCAGACGCTCGGCGGCACGCGCCTCCTGCCGATTTCGAGCCACGGCCTTTCCGTCATGTCGATCGGCTTCCTGATCGAGGAGGAGACGCCGATGATCTGGCGCGGCCCGATGGTGATGTCCGCGCTCACCCAGATGCTGCGCGAGGTGGAATGGGGCACGCTCGACGTGATGGTGGTCGACATGCCGCCCGGCACCGGCGACGCGCAGCTCACGATGGCGCAGCAGGTGCCGCTTGCGGGAGCGGTGATCGTCTCGACGCCGCAGGACCTCGCGCTGATCGACGCGCGCCGCGGCATCGCGATGTTCAAGCGCGTGAATGTCCCCGTGCTCGGCATCGTCGAGAACATGAGCTACTTCCTGTGCCCGAGCTGCGGCACCCGCTCCGACATCTTCGGGCATGGCGGCGCGCGTCACGAGGCGGATCGCCTGAACGTGCCGTTCCTCGGCGAGGTACCGCTCGACATGACGATCCGCGAAACGTCGGATGCCGGCCTGCCGGTGGTGGCGACCAGGCCGGACGGCCCGCATGCGAAAGTGTATCGCGAGATCGCGACCCGCGTGCGCGACCAGTTGCAGGGGCGAAGCCGCGCGCGCGGCGCGCCGAATATCGTGATCGAGGCCTGAGGCGACCGCTCAGTCGTCCGACCACATCCGCAAGAGGTTGGCGGTCGATTTCGAGATCAGGTCGAATTCGGCGCTCTTGCCTTCGCGCGCGAACAATTGCCGGCGCGCGGTGTCCAGCTCGAACAGGAGTTCGCGCTGCGCCGCATCGCGCACGAAGCTGCGTGCCCATCCGACCGCGACATTGCGGACGCCGCGGCGCACCTGCGCGACATGGTGCAGGCTGGTCGAGGGATAGGCGACGAGCGAGCCGGCCGCGAGCTTGACCGCGTCGTCGCCGGCCGCCGTTTCCACCACAAGCTCGCCGCCGTCGTAATCCTGCGGATCTCCGAGAAACAGCGTGAACGAGACGTCGGTGCGAAGCCCGTGCATGATCGCGTCGTCGACGTGGCTGCCGTATTGCATGCCCGGTTCGTAGCGCGAGAACATGATCGGGGTGAGCGCCTTCGGCCGTACGGCAAGGCGGAAGACCTCGTTGCCGAGAATGCGCGTGGCGACGAGCTTGCGCGCGGCATCGAGCGAATGATCGTCGGCGGCCGCCTGGCGGTTGTCCTTGACGAGCCGTGCGGCAAAGCCTGCGGTCTCGCGTCCGTCGACGAAGCGCGCGCGCTGCAGCGCGTCGCCGACCGTCTCGATGTCGTCGGGAGAAAGAACGTCACCGATAATGATCTGCATGACGATCTATTTGCCGTAACTGCGGCGCAGGAGCAATCCGCCATCCGCCTTCATTAGAATTAATACAAAGAAATGACTCCGCGCTTGGCAAACACAATCAATAGTGATGTCGTTCAATAGTGATGTCGTTCAAGAAGGCGCTGGACGAGCAATCCGTCGAACATCGAAGGGAGGTCCACAATGCGCACGCGAACCAAAATCTGGATCGGCATCGGCGCGTTCGTCGTCGCGGGATCGACCGTTTCCGGCGCGTCCGCCGGGACGGCGGATCGCATCGTTGCGCCGGAAGTCCGTGCGCAGGACTGGCCGCTGATCGATTCCGGCCGCAAGACCGGCTCGCATCCCTTTGTGCTGGCGCAGGCAAGAGGCGGCGGCGAAGGCGGAGAGGGCGGCGAAGGGGGTGAAGGCGGCGAGGCCGGGATCAATGTCGCCGCGGCTGCGAGCGACCCGGTGGAATACGGTGTCGCGCTGCAGGTGATCGCCGCTCATTTCTACGCCGGCCTTGCCGCCTATGAGGCCAAGGAACAGGAAGCCGGCGCGCAGATGTTCGCCCACGGGCTTTCCGAGGTCTATGTTGAGATGGAAGACGTTTTCCGCCAGCGCGGCGTCAAGGGTCTCGGCGAGGCGCTGCAGGCCGCTGTCGACGCCGCGGTTGCAAAGGCCAAGGTCGCCGAGGTGCGCAAGCGCGCCCGCGCCGTGTTCACGGCGATCGCGGCTGCCGACAGGATGCATCCGGTTTCGAAGATGCCGGCGGCCATCGTCAAGGCGCGCATCGTTGCCGAGCTCATCGATCGCACGGCCGCGCAGTACGGCGTCGCCGGCAAGTCGACGGAGCTCGAGCCCTATCTGGACGGTCTCGGCTTTGCCATTGCCGCGCGCACGGAAGCCGATACGGCAATGGCCTGGATCCGCCGCCGGGACATGAAAGTCGCGGAATCACTGTCGAGCGCGCTCAAGATCGCGGCACGGGCCTATCCGGGCGTGACGCGGCCGAAGACGCCGCCGGTCGACGAGGCGAAATTCCTGGCGGCCGCGTCCGCAGCCAAGCTCGCCGTCTCTGCCGCGCGTTAGGTGGCGAACGGCCGATCGAGTGACGCAAAACGGCCGAGCAGACGGGACAGTAAATCGAGCCCTGCAACAAGCGTTCATTTCGGGCCGCCGATATTGAATTTTATTGCACCAAACCATCGATGGACGCAGCAAAATGCGGCGCGACCCTGACGCCGGATGGCGCCCACAAAGCCCTGCAGCGTGGGAAGGCTTCGTTTAATTTCGACTGGATTTCGCCTATGCGGCGAGTAAGGTTGCGCCAACCGCATGGCTGATGGCCCGGCGGAGAATGGCGTGTATCTGCGCGCCCTGAAAGCAACCCCCACTGGGAGGGAACCGTTTATGAAGCGTCGTCAATTCCTGAAGGCCGCCGGCGTCGGCCTTGCTGCCACGGCAGTTGCCAAGCCCGCGATTGCCCAGTCCATGCCTGAGCTCAAGTGGCGCCTGACGTCGAGCTTTCCGAAGTCGCTCGACACGATTTACGGCGCGGCGGAAGTGTTCACCAAGGCGGTCGCCGAAGCCACCGACAACAAGTTCCAGATCCAGTCTTTCGCGGCCGGCGAAATTGTCCCCGGCCTGCAGGCGGCCGATGCCGTGACCAACGGCACCGTCGAGATGTGCCACACCGCGTCCTATTATTATTTCGGCAAGGAGCCGACCTTCGCGTTCGGCACCGCTGTGCCCTTCGGCCTCAACAGCCGTCAGCAGAATGCCTGGCAGTTCCATCACGGCGGCATGGAGCTGATGAATGAATTCTACAAGAAGTTCAACATTCACGCCATTCCGGCCGGCAACACCGGCTGCCAGATGGGCGGCTGGTACCGCAAGGAGATCAAGACCCCCGACGATCTCAAGGGCCTGAAGATGCGTATCGGCGGCTTCGCCGGCCGCGTCATGTCTAAGCTCGGCGTCGTGCCGCAGCAGATCGCCGGCGGCGACATCTATCCGTCGCTTGAAAAAGGCACGCTCGATGCGGCCGAGTGGGTCGGCCCCTACGACGACGAGAAGCTCGGCTTCCAGAAGGTCGCGCAGTACTACTATTATCCGGGTTGGTGGGAAGGCGGCGCGATGCTGCACAACTTTATCAACATCGAGAAGTGGAACTCGCTGCCGAAGAGCTACCAGTCGCTGGTCCGCACGGCCTCCGAGATGGCCAATACCTGGATGCAGGCGAAGTACGATGCCGGCAACCCGGCCGCCCTCAAGCGCCTGGTCGCGGGCGGCGCGCAACTGCGTCCGTTCTCGCAGCAGGTTCTCGACGCCTGCTACAACGCCGCGATTGAGGTCTACAAGGAAACCTCGGCGGCCAGCCAGGACTTCAAGAAGGTCCACGACAATATCATGGCCTTCCGCAATGACGAATATCTGTGGTGGCAGGTGGCTGAATACACCTACGACACCTACCTGATCCGCGCCCGCTCGCGCACCTAAAGCGGATCGGTTCGCAATCGTGTGCCCCCGGGGTATCTTGCCCCGGGGGCTTTTCTTTTGCCGTGTGCGTGGCCGCTTTCGGCCGCTCATCGGCGAACGGTCATAGGTCAGGCAGGGCAGCCGTCCGCCCAAGCGCATACCAAGCGCTCATGGGCGAAGCCCCGGAGCGGTGGCTCCGGGGCCTGATTTCCGTCACTGGATTTTCGGCGGCTGGTCGAATTGCGGGATCGGCGGCAATTCGGGCGGCGCGATGTCGATCTGGATATTCTGGGGGTCGATGACCGGCCCCACGTGCTTGTAATGCATCACCATGGATGGAAAGAAGATGACCAGTCCGACCATGATGCACTGGATCACGACGAACGGCACGGCGCCCCAATAAATCTGCCCGGTGGTGATCGGATCCATGCGCTTGCCGGTCACGCGGTCGATATAGGGTTCTTTCGGCGCGACCGAACGCAGATAGAAAAGCGCAAAGCCGAACGGCGGATGCATGAACGAGGTCTGCATGTTGACGCCGAGGATGACGCCGAACCAGATCAGATCGATGCCAAGCCGTTCCGCGGCGGGGCCGAGCAGCGGAATGACGATGAAGGCGATCTCGAAGAAATCGAGGAAGAACGCCAGGAAGAAGACGAAGACGTTCACGAAGACCAGGAAGCCGACCTGCCCGCCGGGCAGGCTGACCAGCAATTCCTCGACCCAGCGGTGGCCGTCCACGCCGTAGAAGGTGAGCGAGAACACGCGCGCGCCGACCAGGATGAAGACGACGAACGCCGACAGTTTCGCCGTCGATTCGGCGGCCTGACGGACGAGGTCCCATGTCAGACGGCGCTTCATCATGGCGAGCGCGAGCGCGCCGACCGCGCCCATGGCGCCGCCTTCGGTCGGCGTGGCGACGCCGATGAAGATGGTGCCGAGCACGAGGAAGATGAGCGCCAGCGGCGGCACCATGACGAAAATCACCTGCTCGGCCAGGACCGAGAGCAGGCGCAGCCGTAGAAGCCGGTTCGCCAGGGCGATCGCAAACGACAGCACGACACCCACCGACATCGTCAGCACGACGAAATCGGCGCCGGCGCGCACGTTGGTCGTGCGCATGTAGAGATAGGCGGCGACGGCCGACAGGATGATGACGACAAAAAGCGAGATGACGCCGCGGCGGCCGTCGGGTTCCTTGTAGGTCAGCGCCTCGGCGGGTAGCCCGGGTGCGGCCTTCGGATAGAAGATCGTCACAAGGAAGACATAGCTGGCATAGAGCGTCGACAGCACGAGACCGGGAATGAAAGCGCCTTCGTACATGTCGCCGACCGAGCGGCCGAGCTGGTCGGCCATCACGATGAGCACGAGCGAGGGCGGAATGATCTGGGCGAGGGTGCCGGAGGCGGCGATCACGCCGCTGGCGACACGCCGGTCGTAGCCGTAGCGCAGCATGATCGGCAGCGAGATGAGGCCCATCGAGATCACCGAGGCGGCGACCACGCCGGTGGTGGCCGCGAGCAGCGCGCCGACGAAGATCACGGCATAGGCGAGGCCGCCGCGGATGGTGCCGAACAATTGCCCGATCGTGTCGAGTAGATCTTCGGCCATGCCCGATCGTTCGAGGATAAGGCCCATGAAGGTGAAGAAAGGAATGGCCAGCAGCGTGTCGTTCGACATTACGCCGTAGACGCGTTCCGGCAGCGCCTGCAGGAAGTTCGGTGCGAACAGTCCGAGCTCGATCCCGATCAGGCCGAAAAACAGCCCGTTTGCCGCGAGCGCAAAGGCCACCGGATAGCCGAGCAGCAGCAAGACGACGAGCGCCGCGAACATGATCGGCGCCATGTTATGGATAAAAAACTCGATCATCCCTCCCCCCGCGCGCCGTCTGCTAGTCTTTTTTGATTTCGGCGATCAGACGTTCGGCATCCGCCTCGATGGCCTGGTGCGATGACTGGCCCCGATAGGGATCGGGGATCAGCCCGCGCATCACGGCGACGCGCTTGATGAGTTCGGAGATAGCTTGCAGGAACAGAAGAAAAAATCCGATCAGCACCAGCGCCTTTGCGGGCCATTGCGGCAGCCCGCCCGCATTCATCGATTGCTCGTTGATCTCGAACGAGCGGATGAAGAACGGGTAGGAGGTGATGATCATGATGATCGTGAGCGGCAGCAGGAAGATCGAGTGCCCCACCACGTCGATGATGTTGCGGGCGCGCTGGGAAAACGCGCTGTTCACGATATCGATGCGGATGTGTTCATTTGAAATCAGCGTCCAGGGCGAGCACAGAAGGAAAATGATGCTGAAAATGATCCACTGAAGCTCAAGCCACGCGTTGGACGAGGTATCGAATATCTTGCGAACGGTGGCATTGGTCGCCGAGATCAGCACGACCACAAGGACGAGCCAGGAAAGCCATTTTCCCAGCCGGATGTTGAGCGCGTCGATGGCGCGGCTCAGCGCAATGAATTGTTGCACGGTGCTCATCCCCTCCCGCGCCGGCAGCGAACCGTGAAGTCGCCGTCGGTGCCTGCCCGGCCCATTTGTCCCGCTCATGGGTTCCAGAAGGCCACCTTAATCCAGACAGTGCCGCGGGCGTCAATGGAAAGTTTGGCCATCGACGACGATGCGGCGCACGGATTGAGGCCTGGGCTGCGGACGCAAGATTCGTAGCGTGTGCGTAGCATTGGCGTAAATTTGCTGCGTCGGAAAGCAGTCGAGTTCCGTGCCCGGTCGTTGCCGGGTCGTGCCTCAGCGAGGCGCCGGCGGGATCTGGAATGAATGCCGCCGCACCGCCTCCCGATGCAGGGTGTAGAGGCCGCTCGCCACGATCAGGGCCGCGCCGAATGCCGACCAGCCGTCGGGGATTTCACCGAAGGCGATGAATCCCGCGATGCCACCCCACAGCAACAGCGTGTAGCGGAACGGTGAGACGATGGAGATGTCGACGCCCCGGAATGCGTGCACCATCAGATAGGTTCCGCCGGCCACGAACAGCGACGCCACGAGGACGAGGCCCGCCGGCACGATCTCCGGCAATTGCCAGCTCTCGTTCAGGCCCACGGTAAGCCCGCAGCCGATGGCGGCGAGCGCGCCTGCGAAACTGACCGTCACTGCCGGCACTGCGAGATTGATCCGCGCGGTCATCAGGTCGCGCATTGCCGAGAACAGGGCCGCGGCCACGCCGAGCAGCGCCCAGATATCGAGCGTTCCGGGCGTCGGCTTGACCACGAACAGCGCCCCGATCAGCCCGAGGATGACCGCCGACCAGCGCCGCCACCCGACCTGCTCGCGCAGGAAGACCACCGCCATCGCGGTCATCATCAGCGGCGCCGACAGGAGGATGGCGACGAGATCGGCCATGTGCATGTGAACGAGCGCGGTCACGAAGCAGGCCGAGGCGAGCGCCTCGACGAGTGCGCGCGCCGCCACGCGCGGGGAGGCGGCGAGCGGCAGGGTGCCGAGCTGGCGCATCGCCGCGAGTGCGAGCGTGAAGACGCACAGCGTGATCACCCCGCGCAGGAACAGGATTTGCCCGACCGGCAATTGCTGTCCGGCGGCCTTGATGAGGGCGTCGTTGACCGCGAACGCCGCCATTGCGGCGGTCAAGGCGGCGATGCCGCGACGATTGGCGCCGGCGTCGGCCACGCAATTCTCCGGGGAGGCGGGGAGGAATGTGGATCAGCCGCCGGTGACGCTCATATGACGGCCCACCGCCGGCTGCTGGTTGCGGCGGTCGATCACGAAGTCATGGCCTTTCGGTTTGCGCAGGATGGCCTCGTCGATGGCCGCATGCAGCAGATCGTCGGATTCGGAGGCGCGCATCGGCGCGCGCAGGTCGGCGGCGTCGTCCTGGCCGAGGCACATGAAGAGCGTCCCGGTGCAGGTGAGGCGGACGCGGTTGCACGACTCGCAGAAATTATGCGTCAGCGGCGTGATGAAGCCGAGCCGGCCGCCGGTCTCGGCAATGCGCACATAGCGCGCCGGTCCGCCGGTGCGGTCGGGAATGTCCTGCATCGAATAGCGGCTTGTCAGCCGCGAGCGCACGAGCGACAGCGGCAGATATTGGTCGAGCCGGCCTTCGCCGACATCGCCCATGGGCATCACCTCGATAAGCGTCATGTCCATGCCGCGGCCGTGCGCCCAGTCGATCAGTTCGGGAATCTCGTCTTCGTTGACGCCCTTGAGCGCGACCGCATTGACCTTGACGGCGAGCCCGGCCGCCTGGGCGGCGTCGATGCCGTTGAGCACGTTCTTCAGGTCGCCCCAGCGGGTGATGGTGCGGAACTTTTCGGCATCGAGCGTGTCGATCGACACGTTCACCCGCCGCACGCCGCAGGCGTAAAGGTCGGCGGCGAATTTCGTAAGCTGCGAGCCGTTCGTCGTCAGCGTGATCTCGTCGAGCGCGCCCGACTGCAGATGGCGCGACAGCGACGAGAACAGGTTCATGATCCCGCGCCGCACCAGCGGCTCGCCGCCGGTCAGCCGCAGCTTGCGCACGCCGCGCTCTACGAAGGCGCTGCATACGCGGTCGATTTCTTCCAGCGTGAGCAGGTCGGCCTTGGGCAGGAACGTCATGTGTTCCGACATGCAATAGACGCAGCGGAAATCGCACCGGTCGGTCACGGAGACGCGCAAATAGGTGATCGAGCGCCCGAACGGGTCGCGGATGATGCGTCCCGGCTTCGAGGCGCGCGGGGCATCGGAGGCTGTCTCGACGATCTTGTTATTCATTTCCAGGCTGCGTTTTCCGATGGTTTTTATAATTATCCAAAGCAGGATATCGCTTCTTGGTGCCTTGTGACAAATCAAGCGCAGGGGTCCGGAAGACGTGTCCGGAACCGACGGGGCAGGCCGGGTTCCCGTGGTGCAGCAAGGCCTTACCGCCAATCCAGTCCCGGCAGGAGATAGCTATGAATGTGGCGGATACCAGCCCATGGCCGACCGAATTGCGGCTTGCCAAAGACCGCAAATCCCTCACCGTCGCCTTCGACAATGGCGAGCGCCATGTGCTGTCCGCAGAATACCTGCGCGTAAAAAGCCCGAGTGCCGAGGTCCAGGGACACTCGCCGGACGAGCGCAAGACCGTTCCCGGCAAGCGGGACGTCATGATTCTGGAAGTGCTCCCGGTTGGCAACTATGCCGTGCGGCTGATGTTCGACGACATGCACTCGACCGGCATCTATAGCTGGGAGTATCTGGCCGAGCTCGGCCGCGATTTCGAGCGCTACTGGCAGGATTATGTCGACGAGCTTGCCGCCAAGGGCCTGAGCCGCGACCCGGTCCGTCGCTGACCGGAACGGGCGCGCCGGACACGAAAGCGATGCGCGAGGCGCCGCCAGATGGCCGCCCCGCGATCCGCGGTCCCCGCGGGACTCGGGACTATTGCTGGACGATGACCCTGGTGCCGACCTTGACGCGGTTATAGAGGTCGATCACGTCCTCGTTGGTCAGCCGGAAGCATCCCGAGGACACCGCCTGTCCGATGGTCTCCGGCTCGTTCGAGCCGTGGATGCGATACAGCGTCGATCCCAGATACATGGCGCGCGCGCCCAGCGGATTGTCCGGCCCGCCGGGCATGTAGCGCGGCAAATCGGGGCGGCGGCGCAGCATCTGTTCGGGGGGCGTCCAGTCCGGCCATTCGCGCTTTGCGGTGACCGTCTTCACGCCGCTCCAGGTGAAGCCGTCGCGCCCGACCCCGATCCCGTAGCGCAGCGCGCGCCCTTCGCCGAGCAGGAGATAGAGCCGCCGCTCGCGCGTATTGATGATGACCGTGCCGGGTTTTTCGGGGCTCGAATAGCTGACGGTGGTGCGTGGCACCGGCGATCCGCCGAACAGGCTGAAGAGCCTGTTGCGCGGCGCGCCGCCGGTATAGCGCTCTTCCGGGTCGTTCTGGAAATAGGGGAAGGGCTGCTGCGCGGAGGTCTGCGCCAGCGCGGAGGTGCCGGCGCCGCAAATCGTTGCGGCCAACAGAAACGCGAACAAAGCAAGCGCTTGCATATTCAATCCTTCAGGTGCCGTGGATGATGGAGGCCGGACGGGATCGCAGGCAGTGTACCTACGGGCTTTCCCGTGAGAAGAGAACATCTTGCCGGGGTGAATCAACATTTGGCGATGTCGCAGCCGGCCCTGGGCGCCTCGAGGGAACGGGGCCGGTCCCGCAGGTTCGCCGATACCGGCCGGAAAGGCGCAAAAGGCATGAAGACCTACAGGATCGCGGCCATCCCTGGCGACGGAATCGGAACCGAGGTCGTCGCCGCGGGGATCGAGGTGCTGCAGGCGGTGGCAAGGCGCGAGGCGGCCTTCGCGCTCGAGGTCGAGCGTTTCGACTGGGGCGGGGAATACTACAAGCAGCACGGCCGCATGATGCCGGAGAACGGCCGCGACCTGATCAGGAACCATGACGCGATCCTGTTCGGCTCGGCGGGGCATCCCGACATTCCGGACCATGTCACGCTCTGGGGCTTGCGGCTCGCGATCTGCCAGCCGTTCGACCAGTACGCGAACGTGCGGCCGACCCGCATCCTGCCCGGCATCGTGTCGCCGCTGCGCGGCGTGACCGACAGGGAGCTCGACTGGGTCATCGTCCGGGAGAATTCGGAAGGCGAATATGCCGGCGTCGGCGGGCGGGCGCATCGGGGCTCGCCGCTCGAGGTTGCGACCGACGTCGCCATGTTCACGCGTGCGGGCGTCGAGCGCATCATGCGCTATGCGTTCGGTCTGGCGCGGTCGCGGCCGCGCAAGCTTCTGACCGTGGTCACGAAGTCGAATGCGCAGCGCCACGCCATGGTGATGTGGGACGAGATCGCGGCCGCGGTCGGAGCCGAATTTCCCGACGTCACCTGGGACCGGATGCTCGTCGATGCGATGACCGTGCGCATGGTGATGCGGCCGCGGACGCTCGACACCATCGTGGCGACCAACCTGCACGCCGACATCCTCTCCGATCTGGCGGCAGCCCTGGCCGGCTCGCTCGGCATCGCGCCGACCGCCAACATCAATCCGGAGCGGACGTTTCCCTCGATGTTCGAGCCGATCCACGGTTCGGCCTTCGACATCGTGGGGAAGGGGATCGCCAATCCGGTCGGTACGTTCTGGTCGTCTGTCATGATGCTGGAGCATCTCGGCGAGCGGAGTGCGGCGGCCCGCCTCATGAAGGCGGTCGAGCGGGTGACCGCCGATCCGCGCCTGCACACGCCCGATCTCGGCGGCAGCGCGCGCACGCGCGATGTCACTGCCGGCGTGATTGCGGCCATCGAGGGAGCGAACGACTGAGCGATCCACGCACGCCGGCAATGGTGGTGCGCAGCCGTCAGAATCGTTTGGAAAAAGCCGAGCAGATTCAATGCGGGGAATGGTGGGCGCTGTAGGGATTGAACCTACGACCTCTCCCGTGTGAAGGGAACGCTCTCCCGCTGAGCTAAGCGCCCGTTGCGCGACCGAGGTTTACGGAAGCCCTGCTTGAGGGTCAAGCGATGTGGTCGCGGACAGGCCGTTTAGTAAGCCGCATGCCGGAAATCCGGCCGGTCAGCCAGGCTTGGTTCAGCGAACCTGGCCCGGCGCGGCCGGCGGGGGCGGCCATGCGGTCGAGCCGGACGGCGGGGGGGCCGCGGCCGGAGGCGGCATTGCCGGCTGCGCGGGAGCGGTTTCGGCCGCTGGCGCCCGGGCCGGACGTGCGGGGCGCGCCGGAGCGGTGCGCCGCGGGGCAGGCGCCGCTTCAAGCTCGGCGACAACCGGGCTCGGATTGAAACGCGGAGACGGAGTGGTCGTGCCCGCTTCGCCGTCGGCGCGAAGATCGTCCGGCGGAACGAGCTTCACCGGTACGGTCTGCGGCTTGTACCCCTTGAGCGTATAGGTTGCGACCAGATCGGCCGCCGGCACGGCGAGCGCACACGGCGTCTTGCAGGTCTGGCCGCCGGAGGTCTTGACCTCGGCGCCGGCCGGCTCGGATTCGAATTGCAGGGTGAGCGTGGGGGTCGCCGACTTCAGTGCATCGGAGCCGGAGGCGCAGCCCGCCACCGCCAAACCGCAAGCCAAGATCGCAAGAACCCGTCCCATGTCGCTTCCTTCGGCTTGCGTCGCGGGACCGCCGCGCCCAAGCGCCGTCGAAAACATACGAGGCTGCTCGTACGCATGCAACTTAATGAAATAATAGGGTTAACGCGGCTTTTTTCAGGCCCGCAGGCTGCGGCCTAGAGGCGGTAGGCACAGCGGAATGCACCCCAATGCTGCCCCAGAACCCGGATCGGGACGGCAATCTCGCGCATCATGACCGTGACGCCGCCGCCCATGTCGCGCGGATAGTTCTGGATGAGGTACGGGCGTACGTTGCGGGCCGAGCACAGGCCGGCGCGGTCGTCGAAAATGCGGCGGTTGCGGCAATTGGCGGTGTTCCAGGTTACGTCGTCCGGTCGCTGCGGATGCGAGTAGATCTTATTGTGCACCGGCAGGTAGCCGTTGCGGTCGACGGCCGCGCAGAAAAACATCTGCTTGTCGGACTGAAGCAGCGGTTCCTGGATCAGGGGCAGGATGCGCTCCAGCGCGTCGAGGAAGCGCGTGCGGAACTGCTGCGGATTGGTCCCCTCGATCGGCACATACTGATTGTCGAACAGGTCGCTGCGCGCAAGGACGCGGTCCGACACCGCCTTCTCCATGGCTTCGGCGATGCGTGAGGCCGCACTGGCCGCACGGTCGATATATTCGCGGTTCTCCTCGCGGATCGATTGCAGCTTGGCGTGCAGCGCCGAGCGGACCTCGGCGCTCATCTCGCTTGCCTTCAGATGCAGCCCGAGAGACGAGCGGCCAACGAGGCGCACGCGCGCCTGTCCGATCGACTGGATGTCGGCGGTCATGTCGCTGCCGACCGGGATCTGTTCGGCGCCGCCGGCGCGGACCAGAAGGCCGCCTTCCGACAGGTCGAGCGTCTGGCCGGCGGTCGTGGCCGCGCCGTGTCGCAGCGTCACCTTCAACTCGCACGGCAGGCGGTCGTGCAGGCGGCGATCGCCGAATTCGGTCTGCCGCAGCAGCATGACGAAGCGCGTGCGCAGCTTTTCGGCGGTGTCGGCGGCTTCCTTGCCGGAACGGTCGACCGCCTCGCTATGGCTCGTGGCGTCGACGGCGGTGGCGGCGATGTCCTTGGCGCCGTCGGCGACGCTGGCGATGAATTGCGAGGTCTCTCCCGCCGTGCGCGCAAGCTCGTTGGTGGTGGCCTGCTGCTGGTCGACGGAGGCCGCCACCGCAGTGAAAACCGGGCGGATGGCGTCGATGGCGGTCGCGACATTGGCGAGCGCGTCGATCGACTGGGCGGCATTGTGCTGCAATAGCTCGATCTTGCGGGTGATCTCGTCGGTCGCCTTCTGGGTCTGGCCGGACAGCGCCTTGACCTCGTTGGCGACCACGGCAAAGCCGCGGCCGGCCTCGCCGGCGCGGGCAGCCTCGATCGTGGCGTTGAGCGCGAGCAGGTTGGTCTGCTTGGCGATCGAGGCGATCAGGTTGATGACCTGGCCGATCTCGCCCGACGACGATTTGAGGCCGTCGATGGACAGGCTCGCGGCCTTCGCCGCCTCGGTCGCGCCATTGGTCAGGTCGCCGGCTTCGCGCACCTGGCGCAGGATTTCATTGGCGGAGCTTGCGAACTCTTCTGTCGCGGTGGCGAGCTGCGCCGCGTCTTCCTTGACGTTGACGGTCTTGGTGGCGAGCGCTTCGCTGTGCTCGCGGATCGAAACGAGCGCGGAAGCCGAGGACTGGATGCCGGTGCGGACCGCATCGGAGGTGCGGTGCACGTCGCGGATCATCGCCGACAGGTCGGCTTCCAGAAGGTCGATCGTCTCGCGGATGGCCTTGATGCGGCTGCTGTAGTCGTCGTCGACGGTCGGGACAATGGATGGAGCGGCAGGCGTGCTGTCCGCTAATGCGTCTGCGGCGTTCGCGTTGCCGCTGGCACGGTTGAAAATTCCGAGGCGCATGGCGTACCTACAATCTAGATAGTAATAATGTGGAGCTCCTTTATTTGGGGGCGTTATGGTTAAACCCCTGTTAACGCCCTGACCAATTTTGCGTCATCGCGCGCGTTTGCGCTCGATTTTTTGCACGGCCTCATGCAGCGCGTCGAAATGACTGATCACGAGGTCGGGTCCGAGCTCGGAAACCGGGGTTTCGGTGTAGCCGAAATCGACCGCGATGACGGGAATGCCGGCGGCGCGCGCGGCGCGGATGTCGGTGTCGGAATCGCCGACCATGAGCGCGCGCTCGCAGCTCGCGCCCGCCGCCGCGATGGTCGCATGCAGGACCGCCGGATCGGGCTTCTTGACGCCGAACGTGTCCTGTCCGCAGATCACCGCGAAGCGTTCGCTCAGGCCGAGCGTGTCCAGCAGGCGTCGCGACAGCCATTCGAGCTTGTTGGTGCAGATGGCAAGACGGAATCCGTCCTGCGTCAGCCGGTCGAGCGCATCCGTCAGTCCCGGGAACGGGCGCGAATAATCCGCGATATGGGCCGCGTAGCGATGCATGAAGGCATCGAACATGCGCTCGCGCCGCGCCTGCGGGACGTCGGCGCGCTGCCGTTCCAGGGCGCGCGCGATCATGGCGCGCGCGCCGCCGCCGATCATGACGCGGGCGTCTTCGAGGGTGACCGGCGCGAAGTCTTCGGCGGCCAGCACGATGTTGAGCGTCTCGACGAGGTCGGGCGCGGTGTCGATCAGCGTGCCGTCGAGGTCGAATATCGCAAGCGGGGAGGACATGACTTTGGCTAGCCAAGCCGGCGAGCGCCCGCAAGTGCGAACATACCGGAGCGGCCGGAGCGGGCTTTGCGGCCCGGCCAGGCGGCCCGGCCGCTCGCATGAGCCGGCGGGGGCGTCCCGCCGGGCCTCATCGCCGGGGCTTGCATTGGCGGGCACTTCCCGGGCAGAAGGACGCAAGATCGGCGTCGTTTCGAAAGCCAGCCTTCCAGCCCATGGATTCTGAGACCCTGAAACGTCAGGCGGCCGCGCGCGCGCTCGATTGGGTGCGTTCGGGCATGCGGCTCGGCCTGGGGACCGGCTCGACCGCCCGCCATTTTGTCGATCTTCTCGGCGAAAAGGCGCGGGCCGGGCTCGATGTCGTGTGTGTGCCGACGTCGGAGGCGACCCGGATTCAGGCCGAACAGTGCGGCTTGCGGCTGACCACGCTGGACGAAACGCCGGCGCTCGATCTGACCGTGGACGGTGCCGACGAGATCGATCCCGCGCTCAATCTGATCAAGGGCGGAGGCGGCGCGCTGCTGCGCGAAAAGATCGTCGCCGCGGCCTCCGAACGCATGATCGTGATCGCCGACGATTCGAAATGGGTGCCGCAACTGGGGCGTTTTCCGCTGCCCATAGAAATTGTGCCGTTTGGTCTGGCGGCGACCCGCCTCGGCGTGGCAAAAGCGGCCCGCCTTTCGGCCGATTCGCCGGAATTGGTCCTGCGCAGGGGCAAGGATGGTCATGCTTTCGTCACGGATGGCGGTCACTTCATCATCGATGCCGCACTCCGGCGCATCGACGATCCGCCACAGCTTGCGGGCCGGCTCGCGTCCGTTCCGGGCGTGGTCGAGCACGGCTTGTTTATTGGACTTGCAAATGCCGTCATCCTCGCAAGCCCGCAGGGCGTGCGGGTGATCGAGCGGCGCTGACGCGTACGGTTTACAGGGAGCCTGTCATGAAATTGCGTTGTAAATTCCGGTCCGCGGGCCTGGCTATCGTGGCGATGGCGGTTATGGCGTTCGCGGCGCCTGCATCGGCGCAGCAGCCTTCGGCGAGTGCGGTCGCGACGGCCAAGGAAATTCTCGTCGTCAAGGGCTCGCTCACGATGTTCGAGCCGATCGTGCCGGGCGTCGTCGAGCAGGTGAAGAACGTCCTGCTGCAGCAGAGCCCGAACCTGCAGAAGGAACTGAACGACACCGCGACCGCGTTGCGCACGCAGTTCACGCCAAAATTCGAGGAGCTGCGTGAGGATATCGCGCGGCTCTATGCGTCGCGCTTTGCCGAGCAGGAGCTGAAGGATCTGCTCGCCTTCTTCAAGTCGCCGCTCGGCAAGAAGCTGCTGATCGAGGAAGCCAATTTCGTGGAACAGACCCTCACGCGCGCCCAGGACTGGAGCAACCGTCTGGCCGACGAGGTGATGGTGTCGTTCCGCAGCGAGATGAAGAAGAAGGGTCACAATCTGTGATCCCGGCGGCGCCGCTTCGGCGCCGGGCGTAAGATGACCACGCGCGAGGTCGATCTGTTCGTCATTGGGGCCGGATCCGGCGGCGTCCGCGCCGCGCGGATCGCCGGCAATCATGGCGCGCGCGTCATGGTCGCCGAGGAATACCGGGTCGGCGGAACCTGCGTCATCCGCGGCTGTGTGCCCAAGAAGCTGCTCGTCTATGCCTCACGTTTCGCCGACGAGTTCGAGGACGCCGCCGGCTACGGCTGGACGCTGTCCGAGCCGCATTTCGACTGGCCGACGCTGATCGACAACAAGAACCGCGAGACGGCGCGGCTGGAGGCGGCCTATATCGCCAATCTCGAGCGCTCGAAGGTCGAGATCGTCCGCAGCCGCGCGGTGATCGAAGGCCCGCACGAGGTGCGGCTCGTGGCGACCGGCGAGATCGTGCGCGCACGGCACATCCTGATCGCGACCGGCGCCTGGCCCTCGCTCGGCGCCGACATCGCCGGACGCGAGCATGTCATCACCTCGAACGAGGCGCTCGACCTGAAGGAGTTGCCCGCCCGCATCCTGATTCAGGGCGGCGGCTATATCGCGGTCGAGTTCGCCGGCATCTTCAACGGGCTCGGCTCCGAGGTGACGCTGGTCTATCGCGGCGACAATATTCTGCGCGGCTTCGACGACGACGTGCGCGAGCATCTGCGCGGCGAGATGACGAAGCGCGGGATCCGGATCCTCACGCGCCGCACGGTCGAGGCGATCGAGAAGACCGATCACGGCCTGTGCGCGCAATTCTCCGATCATGAATCGGCGACCTACGACCAGATCATGTTCGCGACCGGCCGGCGGCCCAATGTGGCGGGGCTCGGGCTCGACAAGGCCGGCGTGAAACTGGACGAGCGCGGCGCGATCGCCGTCAACGCCTATTCGCAGACCTCCGTGCCTCACATCTACGCCGTCGGCGACGTGACCGACCGCGTGGCGCTGACCCCGGTCGCGATCCGCGAAGGCCACGCGTTTGCCGACACGGTGTTCGGCGGCAAGAAGATCGCCGTCGATCACGGCGACATCCCGACCGCGGTGTTTTCCGAGCCCGAGGTCGGGGTCATCGGCCTGACCGAGGCCCAGGCGCGCGAGCGCCTCGCTCGGGTGGACATCTACAAGACCATCTTCCGTCCGATGAAGGCGGCGGTTGCTGCGCGCGATACCCGCTCCTTCTTCAAGCTCGTGGTCGATGGCAACAGCGACCGCGTGGTCGGCTGCCATATCGTGGGACCGGACGCCGGCGAGATGATCCAGCTCGTCGGGATCGCCGTGAAGCTCAAGGCGACCAAGGCCGATTTCGACGCGGTCATGGCCGTGCATCCGACCGCCGCCGAGGAACTCGTGACCATGCGCGAAAAGGCGGCAAGCTACGTCCGCGAGGCCGCGGGATAGCCGGCCCGGGGCTGTTTACGCCGCTCGCGCGTGCCGGTGGCCATCGCGGGCAAGGCCCGCTATAA
Organism: Pseudorhodoplanes sp.; assembly: GCA_019187085.1. Lineage (GTDB taxonomy): Bacteria > Pseudomonadota > Alphaproteobacteria > Rhizobiales > Xanthobacteraceae > Pseudorhodoplanes. Next base: position 24,626 of record JABARS010000004.1, read on the forward strand.
CCCCGCCCATTCCGCGCGGCTGCGGCCGCCGGACGCTACAACGAGTTGCTGCAAGGAGAGTGTTGTGCCCGAGCGTTGGACACCCGATAGCTGGCGGGGAAAGCCGGTCGTCCAGGTCCCGGATTATCCGGATAAGGCTGCGCTGGCCGCGGTCGAGAAGCAGCTGTCCACGTTTCCGCCGCTGGTCTTTGCCGGCGAGGCGCGCAACCTGAAAAAGGCGCTGGCGCGCGTGGCCGCCGGGCAGGCTTTCCTGCTCCAGGGCGGCGACTGCGCGGAGAGCTTCGCCGAGCACGGCCCCAACAACATCCGCGACTTCTTCCGCGTCTTCCTGCAGATGGCGGTGGTACTCACCTTTGCCGGCGGCTCGCCGGTGGTGAAGGTCGGCCGCATTGCCGGCCAGTTCGCCAAGCCGCGCTCCTCGCCGACCGAAAAGCGCGACGGCATCGAGCTGCCGAGCTATCGCGGCGACATCGTCAACGGCATCGAATTCACGGCCGAGGCGCGCACGCCCGATCCGCGCCGCATGGTCGAGGCCTATCGGCAGGCGGCGGCGACGCTCAATCTGCTGCGTGCCTTCGCGCACGGCGGCTACGCCAATCTGGCGAGCGTGCATCAATGGATGCTCGGCTTCGTGAAGGATTCGCCGCAGTCGCGCCGCTACATGGAGCTGGCCGACCGCATCTCCGAGACGCTCGTCTTCATGCGCGCGTGCGGGCTCGATCTCGAAAGCCATCCCGAACTGCGCTCGACCGACGTCTATACGAGCCACGAAGCGCTGCTGCTCGGCTTCGAGGAAGCCATGACGCGCATCGATTCCACCTCGGGCGACTGGTATGCGACCTCCGGCCACATGGTCTGGATCGGCGACCGCACCCGCCAGCCCGATCACGCCCATATCGAGTATTGCCGCGGCATCAGGAACCCGATCGGCCTCAAATGCGGGCCCTCGCTCAAGGCCGACGAATTGCTCCGGCTGATCGACATCCTCAATCCCGACAACGAGCCCGGCCGGCTGACCCTGATCGGGCGCTTCGGCAGCGACAAGGTCGGCGAGCATCTCCCGGCGTTCGTGCGCGCGGTCAAGCGCGAGGGCCGCACGGTGGTCTGGTCGTGCGATCCGATGCACGGCAACACGATCACCTCGGCGAGCGGCTACAAGACGCGGCCGTTCGACCGCATCCTGTCGGAGGTGAAGGACTTCTTCGCGATCCATGCCGCCGAAGGCACCTATGCCGGTGGCGTGCATCTGGAGATGACCGGACAGAACGTCACCGAATGCACCGGCGGCGCCCGCGCCATCACCGACGCCGATCTCAACAACCGCTATCACACCTTCTGCGATCCGCGCCTGAACGCCGAACAGTCGATCGATCTGGCCTTCCTGCTCGCGGAACTGCTCAAGAAGGAGCGGGCGGGGCAGGCGGTGCCGCTTCCCGCTGCCGCGGGCCTCTGAGCGCGTCTTCCGCCGTTTGCGTCCCGTTAACGCCGTGCGCTGACGGGACGTTAACGCTGCGTGCGTCCGGCGGTGCGCCGGGCGCGTCCGTGGCAAGGATTCGAAAGCAATTTGAATCAAATTGGACGCGCCTGAGGGCGCGCGGTTTCATTCCGGCTGACCTGGAAAATGCCTGCGCGCCGACGACGAGCGCGGGAGGCAATGGTGAGGCCGACAGGAAATGTCGCGGCCGGGTTTCTGGCGGTGCTCGCCGTCCTCGTCGGTGCGCAGGACGCGCGCGCGGTCGATGTGCGCTGGCCCGGTTTCTCGCGGCCGTCCGCGCCGTTCGCCTATTTCGCGCCGCGCCCGCCGGTATCGGCGGTCGAAGGCGAGTTCGGCGCCCGCTATTGGTTCAGCGTCGGCAAGACCGCCAAGGACCTCTACAACATCGCCGGCAATTCGCTCGTCTCGCGGCTGACCTATGACGGTCTGCACGGCCACACCTTCGAAGGGTTCGGACGTCTCGACCATACCAGCGGGCTCTACCTGAAAGGCTATCTCGGCGGCGGCATCGTTCCGCGCGGAGAGCTGAACGACGAGGATTTCCCGCCGACGATCACCCCCTATTCGAGCACGCTGAGCGACCAGCGCCGCGGCCAGATGCTCTATGGCAGCATCGATGTCGGCTTCAACGTCATCCGCCATCCCGGCTTCCGCCTCGGTGCGTTCGCCGGCTATCATTATTTCGAGGAGCAGGTGAGCGCCTATGGCTGCACGCAGATCGCCGCGAACGGCGGCATCTGTGCCGGCGGCATTCCCGATACGGTGCGCGTCATCACGCAGGACAATATCTTCCACTCGCTGCGTATCGGCGCCGACGCCGACATCAAACTGTCCGACCGGCTGCTGCTGCGCCTGGACGGTGCGTACCTTCCGGTCGTCAGCCTCGACGGTGCCGACAGCCACTGGCTGCGCATCGGCAACGCGACCGGCGACTTCCGCGGCGCCATCCCCGAGGACGGGCGCGGGCATGGCTTCCAGCTCGAAGCCGCGCTGCAATACGCGGTCAGCCAGGACGTGAAGGTCGCCGTCGGCGGCCGCTACTGGCGGATGGAAACCGGCGGCCTGACGCATTTCGAAGGCAATGTGGTGAACACGAATTCCGCCGCCCAGCCGGTCGACTGGACGAGCGAGGTCTATGGCGTGTTCGTGCAGGGCACGTTCCGGTTCGGACCCTATCGCACCGAGCGGGTTTTCTGAGCGAACTGCGGACAAGCGCAAATCAATCGGGCACAGGTCGATCAAGCGCAAGTCAATTGCGATCCGGGTCCGCGCGCGCTAGATCACCCCGCATGACCGCAGCCCCCGCCGATCGCCTTGTCATCGCGATCGCCCAGCTCAATCCTGTCGTCGGCGACGTCGCCGGCAATGCCGAAAAGGTTCGCCGGGCGCGGGCGGAAGCCGGCCGGCAGGGCGCCGATCTCGTCCTGTTCCCGGAATTGTTCATCGCCGGCTATCCGCCCGAGGACCTCGTGCTCAAGCCGGCTTTCCAGGCCGCGTGCCGGCAGGCGGTCGAGACGCTGGCGCGCGAGACGGCGGACGGCGGCCCCGCCGTCATCGTCGGCACGCCCTGGCCCGATCGCGGCAAAGTCTACAATGCGGTGGCGCTGCTCGACGGCGGCCGGATCGTCGCGCTGCGCTACAAGGTCGATCTGCCCAATTACGGCGTCTTCGACGAGAAGCGCGTGTTCTCCCCCGGGCCGCTGCCGGGCCCGATGAATTTCCGCGGCGTGCGTATCGGCGTTCCGATCTGCGAGGACATCTGGGGGCCGGAGCCGGTCGAATGCATCGTGGAGACCGGCGGCGAGATCCTGCTGGTGCCGAACGGCTCGCCGTTCCGGCGCACCGTGGTGGACGAGCGGCTCAGCGTTGCGGTCGCGCGCGTGAAGGAGAGCGGCCTGCCGCTGCTTTACAGCAACCAGGTCGGCGGCCAGGACGAACTGGTTTTCGACGGCGCGTCGTTTGTGCTCAATGCCGATACCTCGCTCGCGGTGCAGTTTCCCTCCTTCGCCGAGCAGCTTGCGCTCACGCACTGGCAGCGCACGCCGGCGGGATGGCGCTGCGCCGCCGGCTCCGTGGCGCGTCTGTATGAGGGTGACCAGGCCATGTACGCGGCCTGCGTTTTCGGGCTGCGCGACTATGTCGCCAAGAACGGGTTCTCGGGCATCGTGCTCGGCCTGTCGGGCGGCGTCGACTCGGCCTTGTGCGCGGCCATGTCGGTCGATGCGCTCGGGGTCGATCGTGTCCGCTGCGTCATGCTCCCCTACAAGTTCACCGCGCAGGCGTCGCTCGACGATGCGGCCGCGGTCGCGCGCGCGCTCGGCGTGCATTACGATGTCCTGCCGATCGCCGATGCGATCGGCGGATTCGAGCGATCGCTTGCGCCGCTCTTTGCCGGCCTGCCGCGCGACGTCACCGAGGAGAACCTGCAGGCGCGCGCGCGCGGCACGATGATCATGGCCATTTCCAACAAGTTCGGGCTGATGGTCGTGACCACCGGCAACAAGTCCGAAATGTCGGTCGGCTACGCCACGCTTTACGGCGACATGAACGGCGGCTTCAATCCGGTGAAGGACCTCTACAAGACGCAGGTCTACCGGCTCGCGCGGCTGCGCAACGGCTGGAAGCCGGATTTCTCGCTCGGGCCGGACGGCCTCATTACGCCGGACAACATCTTCACGCGCCCGCCGACGGCCGAGCTGCGCGAGAACCAGACTGATCAGGATTCGCTGCCGCCCTATGAGGTGCTCGACGCCATTCTCGAACGGCTGGTGGAAGGCGAGGAGCCGGTCGCGCGCATCGTCGAATCCGGGTTCGACCGCGACACGGTCATGAAAATCCAGCGCATGCTCAATGTCGCCGAATACAAGCGCCGGCAGGCGGCGCCCGGCGTTAAGGTGACGCTGCGCAATTTCGGCCGCGACCGCCGCTACCCGATCACCAACCGCTTTCTCGACAGCGGCGAACCGCTGCCGGCGTTCGACGACGTTCAGGTCAGCGGCCGGGCGGCGCGAAGCGACGCGCTCGATTTCTAGAAAGACGCGATTGCCGTCGCCGGCGCGGGTTGCGCTTTCAGCGCACCGGCCCGAGTTGCGGACCGACCGTGCGGATCGCAGGCTTCGGCGCGTCGGGCGCGCCGCCTCCGGCCGGCGTCGGCGTGGGTTGCGCACCCGGCTGGCCTGCGGCGGTTGCCGGCTTGATCGGGCGGCCGCGCGCGTCGCGCGGCGCCGAGAGCGCCTTGGCGCGTTCCTCGGTGACGACGATGTCGCCCTGGTCGAGGGTCGAGCGGTCGTCGAGCCCCTTCAGCGCTTCCGCCCATGACTCGCCCGCCCGCCGGCAACTGCACGCGGGGTTGTACTCCTGGCGATACTTGAAGGCGTTGGGCAGCTCCGTGTAGAGGCGTCCGCCCGCCGAAACCGCCTGCGACACCTCTTCCCCCGGGTTGCGGTAGGAGAACAGGAGCACCTCCGCGGCCGGGCACATCCGGCGGCAGACGCGCTCGTCCTCGTCGAAGCGCGCCGAGGTGGTCGCAAACGAGATCGGATAATAGAAGCCGTCGCAGGTGCGCACGCAGATGGTGCGGTAGGTGTTGCCGGAGGCGTGCTGCTGGAACAGCGGATTGCTGCCGAACAGTGACTCGAACAGCGAGCGGCCCTGCGGGCTCGCCGCGGCCTGGCGATATTGCGGTCCGCAATCGTTGCGCGCGAGCGCTGCAAGAACGGCGCGGCGCTGCCCGTCGCGCTCATAGTCGACGCCGGCGCCCTGGATGCGCTGGAGGTCGCCCGTGATCTTGTCGAGATTGGCCCGCATCTGCGAAATCTGGCGATTGATCGGTCCGCATTGCGCGTTGCCGGCGCCGAACAAGGTGAAGAAGCCAACGCTCTCGCAGCCGAGCCGGCGCGATTGCGCGATGGTGCGGTCGAGCTCGGCCTGCTGGCGGTTGGCGGCGTCCTCGTAGCGGCGGATCTGTTCGTTGCGTGCCGGGTCGCCGCGGTCGAGCGCGTGGAGCTGCTGTTCGAGGCGCTGGCAGATCTGGGCCTGTGCGCTCGGGCCGGACGCGCCGGGTGCGGCCGGCGGAAAGCCCTGGGCGTTCGCTCCCAGGCAGACAGCGGCCAGCATCAGGGCGGACGTGCAGAGCGTGCGGACTGGCATGGAAATCATCGCTTCCGCCGATATTTCCCGGTTTCGTCGCCGCGCCGGCATCAGGCGCCGGACTGGTTAACAAAAGGTGAATGGCCCGCGGTGCGTTCAACCAGCATATCGTGCCGGATGGGTCAATGCGACCGTCCCGCCGCTTCCTCTTCGGCCCGCCGGTGTGCCTTTTTTGCCTCGTCCCGCAGGTTCCAGAGGATGCCGGACAGCATCACCGCGCCGCCGATGAAGACGAACACGTCCAGGCTCTCGTTGAAGAACCACCAGCCCACAAGCGCGATCAGCGGCACCCGCAGAAAGTCGATCGGCATCACGATCGTGGCGTCGCCGGCGCGCAGCGCGTTGGTCAGACAATAATGCGCCGAGAGGCCGGCGACCGCGACGCCGAGAAGGGCGGGAATGTGCTCCGTTCCGAGCTTGCCGAGGAACATCGGGTCGCTCGCGGCGAGGCCCATCGGCGCCTGGATGGCGTTCATCCAGAAGACGATCGCGAAAGTGCCCGCGCTCGCGGTGAGCTTCTTGGTGAGGACGTTGAACAGCGCATAGCCGAAGGCGGCGAGCAGCACGAGCAGCGCGGCCGGCTGAAACGCCTGCAGGCCCGGCCGCAGGATGATCAGCGTACCGATGAAGCCGAGCACGACGACGCCGGCACGGCTGAGCGTCATCCGCTCGCCGAGGATCAGCACCGCCATCATCGCCATCCAGACCGGCATCGTGAATTCGAGCGCGAACACCATCGCCAGCGGCAGTAATGTCAGGCTCAGCGCCCAGCAGAATTGCGCGCCGAAATGCACCGCGCTGCGGGCGACATTGATGAGCATGTGCTGCGGCCGGAAGCCGTGCCGCAGCTCGGGACGAAAGAGCGCGAGCGTCACCAGGATGATGACGGCGCCGGCCGAGCGCACGGTCAGGATTTCGATGATGCTCAGCGCGCCGGCCAGCCCCCGGATCGAGAGCGCCATCGCGGAGAATGACAGGAGGGTGCCGCTCATCCACAGGACGATGCGGCCGATATCGGCGGGTTTCACGGCAGGTCCGTAGCAGGGATCGGCACGGGGAGCTGTGCGTTTCGCACGGGGCCCTTATTCGGCATCGGGCTGGTTTTCCGGCCTTGCCTTCTCGAAAGCCGCAAGCTTGTTGCAGGCGGCCTCGACCGCCGCGATCTTCGCAAAGGCGTCGAGCGGCACCTTGAAGCGGCGGGCATTGTACACCTGCGGGACGAGGCACAGGTCGGCGAGCGACACATGCTGGCCGAAGGCATAGGGCCCCGGCCGGATCAGCTTCTCGATGGCCTCGAAGCCGGCGGTCACCCAGTCCGCGTACCAGGCGTTCACGGTCGCGTCGTCGTGGCCGAGCTTGCGCAGATAGGCGAGGGTGCCCGAATTGTTGAGCGGATGGATGTCGCAGGCGACGATCTGCGCCACGGCGCGCACGTGCGCGCGCTCCGCCGCATCCGTCGGCAACAGCGCGGGATCGGGAAAGGCCTCGTCGAGATATTCGATGATCGCCATCGACTGGATCAGCGTCTCGCCGCTGGACAAAGCAAGCGCGGGCACGCGCATCTGCGGATTGACCGCGCGATATTCGGAGTGCTTGTGACGGCCGCCGTCCTTGACGAGATGGACGAACACCGGCTCGTAAGGGACCTGCTTCAGATTGAGCGCGATGCGCACGCGGTAGGCGGCCGACGAGCGGAAATAACTGTAGAGCTTCACGTCTCCTCCCATCCCCGGTCCGGGCCGTGCATGCGCGGCCGTACCGGCTCGATTTTATAGGTCCGTATTGTCTTTCCGGCCGCCGGCGACCTCGTCGGAGAACGTGGCGGCGGCCTTGGTCAGGCGTTCGATGGCGCGCGCGAAGGCCGGCCGGTCGGCGGGCTCGATCACGTCGATCAGCCGCTGGGCGAAGGCGAGCGCGGTCGGGGCGAATTCCTCGTAGATCGAACGGCCGGCCGGCGTCAGCGACAGGAACGCCTCGCGCAGGTCCTCGCGGTTGATCCGCCGCGTGATGTATTTGCGCTTTTCCAGAAGCGCCACCGCGCGCGAGACCTTGGTCTTGTGCATATGGCTGTGCCGGCCGATGTCCTTGCCGGTCATCACGCCGTACTGGCCGAGCGTCACTAGCACGCGCCATTCCGGAACGCCTATTCCGTATCGCTCCGAATAGATGCGCGACAGCGCCTGCGAGACGAGGTTTGCCGCCACGTTGAGCTGATAGGGCAGGAATTCCTCGAGCTTCAGCGGCGCGGAATGATCCGTGTCCTCCGCCACCTGCCGTCCCTCATTGTCAGCCGCACCGCCTTGCATCCCGGTGGCCCGTCATTGCGCTGCCGCCCCCGCGCGGGGTGCGTCGCGGACCATGACCGAACTTTTCAAGACGCGCAACGGCAAGCCGGCTCGTCAGCCGCGCTCCAGTTTGGTCTGCATCAGGTCCGCGATCTGGCGGTCGGCCTCGCGTTCGGATCGTTCGAGCGCCGCGGCGACCCCGCGCTGGTCGGCCGGCGTCCGGTTCTGGTTGAGCTTGCTCTTGCCCTCGATCGCCTCGACGGCGAAGCTGACGCCGACGATGCCGCGCAACTGGCCTTTGAGATAGTCGGCCGGCGCGTCCGCGACCGACCAGGGCTCGGCAAACGGGCGCTCGAAGCGCTCGGTCAGGGCTTCCACATTCGCCCGCAGCCGCTCCGGTTCGTCGAAGAAGCTCACCCGGCCGCGCAGATAGATCGTGCGATAATTCCAGGTCGGCACCACCTTGCCGTGCTCGGTCTTCGAGGCATACCAGCCGGGCGAGACATAGGCGTCCTCGCCCATGATCATGGCGAGCGCGGGCTTTGCGGTATCGGTGTCGCGCCATTGCCCATTGGCCCGCGACAGATGCCCGGTCAGTGTGCCGAACGATCCGGCCTCCGGGTCATAGGCAAGGGGCAGATGGCTGACGATCGGCCCGTCCGCGCCGACCGTAACCAGCGTGACGAGGCCCGCGTTCGCGATCCGCTCCTTCAGCGCGGCGATGTCGGTCTCCCGAAAGGCCGGCGGAATGAAAAACATCCTTGTCTCCTCGCGCACCCCGGGTGTTCCGGGAGTGGGCGTCGCCCGCGCGAACTGTCCCTTATCCGGCAGCCGAATGCCAGCCGCCTGCCGCGGCCTGTGCGTCGGTTGCGCATAAATCGCTTGCCTGGCGCACCTGCCAGGGCGTTCGATAGCCGCATGACCCTCATGCAGACCTTATCGCCGCCGCGTCCGCGCTTTGAGGCCATGGTCGCCCAGGCCGCCGCCAGCGCATTCGATATCAAGCGGATGCCGCACGATTTCATCGACAATCCATTCCCTTATTACCATGCTTTGCGCGAGCACGACCCGATGCACCGGATGCCGGACGGGGCGTATTTCCTGACGCGCTACGCCGATTGCGAAGCGGTCTACAAGGATGCCCGCACCTTCTCCTCGGACAAGAAGATCGAATTCCGCCCCAAGTTCGGCGACGGCCCGCTGTTCGAGCACCACACGACGAGCCTCGTCTTCAGCGATCCCCCGCTGCACACCCATGTCCGTCGCGCGATTCAGGGCGCGCTCTCGCCGCGCGCGATCGCCGAGATGGAAGGGGGACTGGTCGCGCTGGTCGACCACCTGATCGGGCGCATGGCCGAGAAGGGCGACGTCGATTTGATCGAGGACTTCGCGTCCGCCATCCCGGTGGAGATCATCGGCAACCTCCTGGGAGTGCCGCGGCAGGAGCGGGGACCCTTGCGCGCCTGGTCGCTTGCGATCCTCGGCGCGCTCGAGCCGGTCCTCAGCACCGAGCAGCTTCAGCGCGGCAACGAGGCGGTGCGCGACTTCCTCGTCTATCTGAAAGGGCTCGTGGACGACCGCCGCCGCCGGCCGGGCGATCCCGAGAAGGACGTGTTGACGCGGCTGATCGCCGGCGAGCATGACGGCCGCACCTTGAGCGAGACCGAATTGCTGCAGAACTGCATCTTCATCCTCAATGCCGGGCACGAGACCACGACCAATCTCATCGGCAACGCGCTCCATGCGCTCACCCAATGGCCCAACGAGCGCAGGCGGCTCACGGCCGACCCGTCGCTGATGAAGACCGCGATCGAGGAGGTGCTGCGGTTCGAAAGTCCAAACCAGCTCGGCAACCGCATCGTGACGCAGGATACCGAAATCGGCGGTGTCGCGATGCCGCGCGGCACGCTGATCACGCTGTGCATCGGGGCCGCCAACCGCGACCAGGCGCAGTTTCCCGATCCGGACCGCTTCGACGTCGCGCGCAATCCGAACCGGCATCTCGCCTTTGCCAGCGGTATCCATGTCTGCGCCGGCATGAACCTGGCGCGGCTGGAGGGGCGGATCGCGGTCGAGCGCTTCCTGGCGCGCTTTCCCGATTACGAGCTGGCCGGCGAGCCGGTCCGCTCGCCGCGGGCGCGGTTCCGCGGCCTTCTCGCGTTGCCGACCCGGCTTGGCTGAGCGGGAATTTGGCTTGAGGGAAAATCTAGCGCTTGCGGACGAATGTCTGCCGCCGCGTGGGCGGCGCGCTCAGCGCTTCGCCCTTGTGGCGGAAGCTGATGCGCCCGCGCGTGAGGTCGTAAGGCGACATTTCGACCGTCACGCGGTCGCCGGCACCGGTGCGGATGCGGAACTTGCGCATCTTGCCCGACGTGTAGGCAAGGACTTCGTGCTCGTTGTCGAGCTTGACGCGGAAGTGGCCATCAGGGAGGACCTCGGTGACCGTCCCGTCGAATTCGATCATCTCTTCTTTTGACATAAAAGCCTTTCGATCGCGGTTGCGGCTGTCGGGATCAGGATTGCAGGAAACCGACGCTCGCGATGGTTCCATTATAGGAATTTTTGCGGCCGCGGTCTTGCCGCGCGCGATCCCTTGAAGGGCGATCCTGTGGAGCGCGATCTTGCGGTGCGCGGTCCTGCCGGGCCTTGTGCTTGCCGCCGGACCGGGCGCCGTTCTGGCCTCGCGCCGCGGCGCTGTGGCGTCCTGCGCGGGGCTGTCCCTTCGGACGCTGGGCGGTCGCCTGCGCGAGCCGTTCGCCCCCGGCCGGACCGCCGGTCGCGGGAATGGCAAGGCCGATCAGCCGCTCGATCGCGCGCAGATAGGCCCGCTCCTCGGCATCGCAGAACGAGATCGCGACGCCTTCCGCTCCGGCGCGGGCCGTGCGTCCGATCCGGTGCACGTAGCTCTCCGGGATATTGGGCAGGTCGTAATTGATGACGTGCGTGACGCCCTCGACATCGATGCCGCGCGCGGCGATGTCGGTCGCAACGAGCGTGCGCACCCGCCCGTCGCGGAAGGCGGCAAGCGCGCGTTCGCGCTGGTTCTGCGACTTGTTGCCGTGGATGGCCTCGGCGGCAAGGCCGCTCTTGCCGAGCTGGCGCACGACCTTGTCGGCGCCGTGCTTGGTGCGGGTGAAGACGAGGGCGCGGTCGATCGGCTCGCCGCGTAGGATTTCGGCGAGCAGCGTCGGCTTGCCGGCGCGCTCGACATGCATCACGCGCTGGGCGATGCGCTCGGCGGTGGTGGCGGCCGGCGTCACCGCCACGCGGGCGGGATCGTTCAGCATGTCGCGCGCCAGCGCCTCCACCTCGGGCGCCATGGTGGCGGAGAAGAACAGCGTCTGGCGCTGCTTCGGCAGTTTGGCGACGATCTTGCGGATGTCGCGGATGAAGCCCATGTCGAGCATACGGTCGGCTTCGTCGAGCACGAGGATTTCGATCCGGTCGAGGCGCAAGGCATTGCCCTGGACGAGATCGAGAAGGCGGCCCGGCGTTGCGACCAGGATGTCGACGCCGCCGATGAGGGCGCGCACCTGCCGGCCCATCGGCACGCCGCCGATGGCGAGCGTGACGCTGGTCTTCAGATGGCGGCCATAGGTGCGGAAACTGTCGAGGATCTGGCTCGACAATTCGCGGGTCGGGCTGAGCACGAGGACGCGCGGCGACTTGCGCTCGGGCGTTCTGGGCTGGTTGGCCAGGCGATGCAGGATCGGCAGCGCGAAGGCGGCGGTCTTGCCGGTGCCGGTTTGCGCGATCCCGATCACGTCGCGGTGCGCGAGTGCGTATGGAACGGTCTGGCTCTGGATCGGGGTGGGTTGTTCATAGCGCTCCTCGGAGAGGGCGCGAAGGATCGGCGCTGCGAGGCCGAGGTCGGAAAAGGAATTCAAGTTCTGTTCTTTCCATGCAACGATGCGCCCGCGGCTCCTGAAAGCGCGGCGACGCGATCGCATACCAAACAGACACCCCGCGTGGTCTGGGCTGTCGATGAAGGGATCGGAAGATAAGGCGGGCCGAAAGCCGGTTGGTTTTCGTTCACGCGGCCCGCTCGCGGCGCAAGGCGCCGACTCGGATGCGCGTATATGGCGGTTTTGTGCGGCGCTTTCAAGGCCGATGGCAAAAAGCGGGAATCAGCCCGAATTGACGGTGGTTGCGGACGTAACTAGATTGCCGCCGCGGGCCGGTCAGAAGCCCATCCGGAAGGCCCACGCCAATTCAGGGAGAGCGCGATGACCAGCGATACCCCGCTCATTCACGCCAAGGGCGATAACGCTCAATCCTCGGGTGCTACTTCGCGCTCGGGGCGCAGCGCCGACAAGCCCGAATACATGTCCGGCTTCGGCAACAGCTTCGAGACCGAGGCCTTGCCCGGCGCGCTTCCGATCGGGCGCAATTCGCCGCAAAAGTGCAATTACGGGCTCTATGCCGAGCAACTGTCCGGCTCGCCCTTCACCGCGCCGCAATCGACCAACCAGCGCTCCTGGCTCTATCGCATCCGTCCGACCGTGCGGCACGCCGCGCGTTTCACCAGGATCGATCGCGGCAACATCCGCACCGCGCCCGACCGCGAGGACAGCGACCTGCCGATCGGCCCGATGCGCTGGGGTCCGGCGCCCATTCCGAAGGCGAAGCTGAATTTCCTCACCGGTATGCACACCGTGACGATTGCCGGTGACTCCGAGTCCATGGCCGGGCTCGCCGCGCATCTGCTGTTCGTCACCGAGTCGATGAAGGACGAGCACCTGTTCAACGCCGACGGCGAATATCTGATCGTCGCGCAGGAGAACAGGCTGCGCTTCCGCACCGAGTTCGGCACGATCGACATCGAGCCCGGCGAAATCTGCATCATCCCGCGCGGCGTGATTTTCCGCGTCGAACTGATCGACGGCCCGGCGCGCGCCTATGTCTGCGAGAATTACGGCGGCGGCTTCCGGCTGCCGGACCGCGGGCCGATCGGCGCCAATTGCCTGGCCAATCCGCGCGACTTCCTCGCCCCCGTCGCCGCCTACGAGGACAATGAACGGCCGCATACGCTGTACGTCAAATGGGGCGGCGAATTGTTCAAGACCGAAGTGCCGCATTCGCCGCTCGACGTCGTGGCCTGGCACGGCAACTACTATCCCTACAAATACGACCTGCGACATTTCTCGCCGGTCGGCGCCGTGCTGTTCGACCATCCCGACCCGTCGATCTTCACGGTGATGACCTCGCCGTCGGAAACGCCGGGCACCGCCAATATCGATTTCGTGATCTTCCCCGAGCGCTGGGGGGTCGCGGAAAACACCTTCCGTCCGCCCTGGTATCACCGCAACATCATGTCGGAATTCATGGGGCTCGTTTACGGCGTCTACGACGCCAAGCCGGAAGGTTTCGTGCCGGGCGGCATGAGCCTGCACAACACCATGCTGCCGCATGGCCCCGACACCGAAGCCTTCGAGCACAACAGCAATGTCGAGCTCAAGCCGGTGAAACTGTCCAACACGCTCGCTTTCATGTTCGAGACCCGCTTCCGTCAGCGCGTCACGAAATGGGCGGCCGGGATGGACACGCTGCAGGACGGCTATATCGATTGCTGGGCCGGACTGAAGAAGCACTTCGATCCCAAGAACAAAGAACCGAAATGAAACTTGCCTCGCTGAAGGGCGGCCGCGACGGGCGTCTCGTCGTGGTGTCGCGCGATTTGGCGCATTGTGCCGACGCGTCCGCAATTGCCTTAACCCTGCAGGCCGCTCTCGACAAATGGGACGAGGCCGCGCCACGCCTGGCCGAGATCGCAGATGCGCTCGAAGCCGGCCGCGGCGCCCGCACGCCGTTCGATCCGGCGCAATGCGCCTCGCCTTTGCCGCGCGCCTATCAATGGGCGGACGGCTCGGCCTACGTCAATCATGTCGCGCTCGTGCGCAAGGCGCGCGGCGCGCAGATGCCGGAATCGTTCTGGACCGATCCGCTGATCTATCAGGGCGGCTCCGACATTTTCCTCGGCCCGCGCGATCCCGTTCCGGTCATCGACGAGGAATGGGGGATCGATCTGGAGGCCGAAGTCGTCGTCATCCTCGGCGACGTGCCCATGGGCGCCACGCGCGCGCAGGCCGAGCGGGCGATCCGTCTCGTGATGCTGGTCAATGACGTGACGCTGCGCAATCTCACGCCTGGGGAACTCGCCAAGGGCTTCGGCTTCTACCAGTCGAAGCCGGCCTCGGCCTTCTCGCCGGTCGCGGTCACCCCCGACGAGCTTGGCGCCGCCTGGAACGGCGCCAAGGTCAACCTGCCGCTTTTGAGCTTCGTCAACGGCACGCCGTTCGGCAAGCCGGTTGCCGGCGACGACATGACCTTTGATTTTCCGGCCCTGATCGTGCATGCGGCGCGCACGCGCGCGCTCGCGGCCGGCACCATCCTGGGCGCCGGCACGGTGTCGAACCGCGACGCCGACGGCGGCCCCGGCAAGCCGATCGCGGAGGGCGGCCTCGGCTATTCCTGCATTGCAGAATTGCGTACGGTGGAGACGCTCCGGGACGGAAAGCCCTCGACGCCGTATCTGAAATTCGGCGATCGTATCCGCATCGAGATGCAGGACGGGCAGGGGCGTTCCATCTTCGGCGCGATCGAACAGGACGTCGTCCGCCACAAACCGGGATAGACTGCATGGCAAAGGGCTTCGCCTCGACCGGCGATACTGCGGAAAAGAAAATCGCGTTCGACGAGATCGGGCGCGGGCTTTATGCGTTCACCGCCGAGGGCGATCCCAATTCCGGCATCATCGTCGGCGACGACGGGGTGATGGTGATCGACGCGCAGGCCACGCCCGTGATGGCGCGCGAGGTGATCGAGCGCGTGGCCATGGTCACCGACAAGCCGATCAAGTACGTGCTGCTGTCGCATTATCACGCGGTGCGGGTGCTCGGCGCTTCGGCCTACAAGGACGCGGAAATTCTCGCCTCCAACGCCACCCGTGACCTGATCGTGGAGCGCGGCCGGCAGGACATGGATTCGGAGATCGGACGTTTCCCGCGGCTGTTCCGCGCGGTCGAATCGATCCCCGGCCTGACATGGCCCACCGTCACGTTTCCGCTTCAGGCCTCGGTATGGCTCGGTTCGCGCGAGGTGCACATCATGCATCTGGGTCGCGGGCATACCGCGGGCGACGTCGTCGCCTATGTGCCGGACTCCAACGTGGTGTTTTCCGGCGACCTCGTCGAATATCATTCCGCCTGCTATTGCGGAGACGCGCATTTCCGCGACTGGCCGCGCACGCTCGACCGGCTGGCGCAGTTCGACGCCAACGCCCTGGTTCCCGGGCGCGGGGCGGCGCTTGCGAAGCCGCAGCAGGTGCGCGAGGGTATCGCCATGACGCGCGACTTCCTGGCCACGCTCTTCGTTTCGGTGTCCGATTGCGTCGGGCGCGGCCTGTCGCTGAAGGAAACCTTCGACGAGACCAGGCGGATCATGGATCCGAAATTCTCCGGCTTTGCGATCTACCAGCACTGCATGCCGTTCAATGTGTCGCGCGCCTATGACGAGGCGAAGGGCATCGAGCATCCGGTGATCTGGACCGCCGAGCGCGACCGCGAGATGTGGGCCGCCTTGCAGGGCTGAACGGCACCGGTCATGACGGGCGGGCGCAAAGCCATCTATCATTATGGATACCGCCGCTCGCCCGATCAGGATGCGCGGCAGCCGGTCCGTCATCCGGTGGTTGTCGTGGGAGCGGGACCGGTCGGGCTCACTGCCGCGATCGACCTTGCGCTGCGCGGCGTGCCGGTGGTCCTGCTCGACGACGCCAACCGCATCGGCGAAGGCTCGCGCGGCATCTGCTATGCCAAGCGCACGCTGGAAATTCTCGACCGGCTCGGTGTCGGCAGCGATCTCGTGCGCCAGGGCGTGACCTGGAAGCTCGGCAAGGTCTATCTCGGCGACGATCTCGTCTATGCGTTCGACCTGTTGCCGGAGGACGGCCACAAGATGCCGGCCTTCATCAATCTCCAGCAATATTATCTGGAGAAGGCGCTGGTCGACCGCGCGCTCGAGATCGAGCGGATCGATCTGCGCTGGAGCAACCGCGTATCGGCGCTCGAAAAGCGCAGCGACGGCGTGACGCTCACGGTCGAGACGCCGGACGGACCCTATCGTCTCGCCACGGACTGGGTCGTGGCCGCCGACGGCGCGCGCTCGACCATCCGCGACCTGCTGGGGCTCGGCTTCGAAGGCGTGACGTTCGAGGACAAATTCCTGATCGCCGACGTCAGGATGGCGGCGGATTTTCCGACCGAGCGCCGCTTCTGGTTCGATCCGCCGTTTCATACCGGCCAGTCGGCGCTGATGCACCGCCAGCCCGACAATGTCTGGCGTATCGACCTGCAGCTCGGCCCCGACGCCGATGCGGACGCGGAGCAGAAGCCGGAGCGCGTCATCCCGCGCCTGAAGAAGATGCTCGGCGAGCGTCCGTTCGAGCTGGAATGGGTGTCGATCTATCGCTTCAATTGCCGCAGGCTTGCGCGCTTCGTGCACGGGCGGGTGATTTTCGCCGGCGACAGCGCGCATCAGGTGTCGCCGTTCGGTGCGCGCGGCGCCAATTCGGGCGTGCAGGACGCCGAAAATCTTGCGTGGAAGCTTGCGGCGGTCTTGTCCGGTGATGCCGGGGAAGCGTTGCTTGAGAGTTACGATCTCGAGCGCATCCAGGGCGCCGACGAGAATGTCGGGCACTCCACGCGTTCGACCGACTTCATCGCGCCGCACTCTCCGGCCGAGCGCGCCTTGCGCAATGCCGTGCTCGATCTGGCCCGCCACTGCGATTTTGCGCGCCGCATGGTAAATTCCGGGCGTCTATCGGTTGCAACCGTTTACGATTCACCATTAACGACACCCGACGAGGAAAATTTTGCGGGCAGTGCGCGTCTCGGCGCGCCGGTGCCCGATGCGCCGGTGCGCACGCGGGCCGGGCGCGATGGTTTTCTGGTCGAGCAATTGACGGGTACATTCGAAATATTGCATATAAAACAAGGCGCGCGGCCGCAGGCGCCGCCGGGGGTCAAATTGACCGTAATCGGGGAAGATTTACAGGATTCTGCAGGGCTTCTCGCGAAACGTTTCGACGCATCGCCCGGAGCCACTTACCTTCTGCGCCCTGATCAATATTTGTGCGCACGTTGGCGTACGTTCGACCCGGACAGAATTGCAGCTGCCCATCGGCGGGCTTTAGGACGTTGATCTACGTCAGAACATTACGCGCGGACCGGGCGTAGCAATTTTAAAAACGTAGAGTAACGCGGGTGATCATCTCATGGCCGATCTTGTGACGACGTCGAATTTTCCCAATCCCGATGCCGTCTATGTGACACTGATCGATGCGCGGCGGGGCCTGTCGGAGACCGACGCTGCCGCTCTGGACGCGCGTCTCGTCCTCATTCTCGCTAACCATATTGGCGATCTTGAAGTGTTGCGCCAGGCGATCGGGCTTGCGCGCAAGACCGGAAAGAATAACGGCGCGCAGGGCAAATGACGCTCAAGTGACGCCGGCAAGGGTCCGCCGCTGCGGTGCAGCGCGGCACCCGGTCGCGCAATCATCATTCATAGTGGCAAATCAAGAGGGCGGTCCGGCCCGCTCGGGACCGGTCGGCGCTTCGTCGTCGTCTTCCGCAACGCTTTCGAGCGTTTCGAACATCTGGCGCACCTTGGCGACCAGCAGATCGGGCGTGAACGGCTTGGTCAAAAGTTCGACATCCGCGTCCAGGCGGCCCTGATGGATGATGGCGTTGCGCGTATAGCCGGTTGCATACAGCACCTTGAGATCGGGCCGCCGCCGCAGGGCCTCGTCCGCGAGCTGCCGCCCGTTCATGCCGCCCGGCAGCACGACATCGGTGAACAGGAGCTTCACGCCCGGATTGGCGTCGAGCAGGCGCAGCGCACTCTGGGCGTCGTGGGTTGCGATCACGTTGAAGCCTTCCTCGCGCAACACCTCGGTCGCAAAGCGGTTGACCTCCTCGTCGTCCTCCACCAGCAGGATCGTGTTGGCGAGGCTGCCGGTGTCGGGGCCGTTCGCCACAAGGTCCTCGCTCACCGGCATCCAGGCCGGCAGGTCGCTGCCGTCGGCCAGTCGCGGGAAGTACAGCTTGATCGAGGTGCCTTCGCCCGGCTCGCTGTAGATTTTGATGTGGCCGCCGGACTGTTTCACGAAACCATAGACCATGCTCAGGCCGAGCCCGGTGCCCGCGCCCGTCGGCTTGGTCGTGAAGAACGGTTCGAACGCGCGTTCGATCACCTCGCGCGACATGCCGGTGCCTGAATCGGTGACCGCGACAAGCACATATTGTCCGTGCGCCATCTCGCCGGCATGCTCGATCACATAGGCTTCGTCGAGATAGGCGTTCGCGGTCTCGATGGTGAGGCGTCCGCCTTCGGGCATGGCGTCGCGCGCATTGATCGCAAGATTGAGCAGTGCGTTCTCGAGCTGGTTGGGATCGATGGCCGTCTTCCACAAGCCGCCGCCGAGCACCGTTTCCACCGTCACTGTCTCGCCGATGGTGCGACGGAGCAGTTCCGACATGCCCTGCACAAGCCGGTTGACATCCACCGCCTTCATTTCGAGCGGATGCTGGCGGGAATAGGCGAGCAGGCGTTGCACCAGGGTGGCCGCGCGCTCGGAGGCCTGACGCGCGGAGCCGAGCAGGCGGCGCACGCGTTCCTCGCTTTCCGGCAGCCGCCGCATCGCGAGGTCGACGTTGCCGAGGATGGCGGTGAGCAGGTTGTTGAAGTCGTGGGCGATTCCGCCGGTAAGGCGGCCGACCGCCTCCATCTTCTGCGACTGCCGCAAGGCGCGCTCGGTCAGTTCCCGGCGCGCGACCTCCTGCTGAAGCTGGCCGTGGGCGAGTGCACCGCGCTCCGTCCGCCGCAGCGCCACGAGGCTGAGTGCGAACAACGCCAGCGTCGCCGGTATGCCGAAGAGTAGATGGTTGCCGATATCGCTCAGCCACGCGATGGTGACTTCGGTCTTGTCGATTCCGACCGTGACATAGATCGGATAGGTCGGCAGCCTGCGATAGGCGTAAATGCGCGGCTGACGGTCGAGCGAAGAAACGCCTTCGGTGAGGCCGCTCTCGGGATTTTCATGGATGCCGCGCATGAAGGCGCCGTCCGACGACAGACGGATGTTCGTCATCCCGGTATAGGGATAGCGCGCGATGAGTGCTCCGTCTTCGCGCACGATCGCGGCGATGCCGGGAAGCTTGAGCTGCTGGTAGTAGGAGGTGAAATATTCCGGCCGCACCGAAATCACGCTCACGCCGGCGAACGAGCCGTCGGCATTATTGCGGCGGCGGCTGATCGCGAAGAAGTGCAGGTCTGCGACGCGGGCCTCGATCACGTCGCTGATGAAAAGGCCGCGGCTCGGGTCGTTCTTGTGCACGCTGAAATATTCGCGGTCGGACAGATCGACCCGCGGCATCGGGAACAGGGTTCCCGACACGATGCCGTAACCTTGCTCGTCGACGATCCAGATATCACGAAGCTGTGGCAGGCTCTCGGTCAGCGACTTCAGGCGATCGTGGAACGAGGCCTCATTCGCCCGCATCTCGGCGTTGCTGGCGTTGGAGATGACTTGGGTGACGTAGCGTGCGCTGAGGTCGAAGGTTTCGAACACCTTGAGCGCGTGCTCGTAGAGGCGCGACAGATCGCGTTGAAGCTGGTCGCGCACCGCGAGCTGATGGTGGTCGTAGGACAGCCAGGCCGAGATGACGAACACCATCGCCGGCAGGATGAGCGAAAGCGCCGCCAGCCAGCGCAGCGGCCGCGCGGCGAGATAGGCCCGCTGTTGGGGCGATACGGTCGCAGGGGGCGGAAGTGTCGACACGTTGCAAAAACTATCGGCTGGTTGACACGGTTGGCAATAGCGGCGGGCAGACGCTGCCGGAGGGCGGAAATCGACAACTTGCGATCCGGCCAAAGGTTCCCATCTGTTTCTTCCCATGTGTTTCAATGTGTTTCCATATGTCCCATGTGAATGGCGATTGTCTCCGGACGGCGGCCGGAGCGGGGAGGATGCGATGCGGACGGTGTTTGGGATGCTGTCGGGGCGGATGCGCGCCGGCTTCCTCGCAATTGTTCTGGCCGTGTTTGCCGCCGCCGCCGGTCTGTCGCCCGCGCAGACGGCCGACGAGCCCGATCTCTTGTTCCGCAAATCGACCGTATTCAAATGGCTGACGCCGAACGACAAGATCGCGACCTATGCGCTCGACGATCCCGCAATCGAGGGCGTGGCGTGCCATTTCACGGTGCCGGAGCGCGGCGGCCTCAAAGGCTGGATCGGCATTGCCGAGGAAGTGTCGGACATCTCGCTCGCCTGCCGGCAGGTCGGTCCGATCCGCTTCCGGGAAAAGTTCGAGCAGGGCGACGAGGTGTTCCGCAAGCGCCGCTCGCTCTTCTTCAAGAAGATGCAGATCGTGCGCGGCTGCGACCGCAAGCGCAACGTGCTGGTCTATGTCGTCTATTCGGACAGGCTGATCGAAGGCTCGCCGAAGAATTCGACCTCCTCGGTGCCGATCATGCCGTGGGGCGGTGACGGCGCGCCGCGCTGCGCGGACTGGGTGACGGATTAGAATCCGCCGAATGGAGACGGAATTGTTTCAGCCTTCCAGAGCCGGCCGCGGGTCGGACCGGCGCGCGGTCAGCGCGCGCACTCGATCGCCACGAATTCCGTGCACTGGCCGCCGCGGCAATGGCTGCCGCCGGCCGGTACCGCGCCGGTGATCTCGTCGCGGTCGATCTTGCGGAACGAGGCGGCGCTGGTGAATTGCCTGGATTCGCAATAGGCGGCGGCTGCCGCCGCGCCGCAATTCGACCCCGTCGCCAGGCAGCGGTCGACGCCGTAGGCGTCCGGGCTGTTGGCGATGATGAATATCCGCTTTTCGGCGACGGCGGCCGTCGTGCCGAGAAGCGTGAGGGCGAAAACGAGCAGGGCGCACAGGGATCGCATCGGGGTCACTCGCTGGATTGGGCGAATGGCCTACGATGCCCGACAAAGACTAACGTTTTGTTAACCCTGACTGGCCGCGGCCCGGACCGGCGGCAAGGCCGCGGACGTGCGGGTGTCGCCGTGGCAATAGGCGCGCTCGAGCACGGCCATCACCTCGTGCGCCACCGGATCGCGCAGCCGGTAATGGACCGTCGTGCCGGCGCGGCGTCGCTCGACGACGCCTTCGGACCGCAGCACCGCCAGATGCTGCGAGACGGAGGCCATGCGCAGGCCGGTGAGGGCGGCGATCTCGCCGACTGAACGCTCGCCGCCGGTCAGGTAGCAGAGCACCATCAGACGCGGCCGCGAGGCCAGAACCTTGAGCAGATCAGCCGCCCGCTCGGCATTATATTCAAACTCTTGAATATTCATAAAAATGAATATATAAATCTCCCGAACGTCCTGCAACGGCAAAAGGGAGCGTCTCATGTCCATCCTCTCCGCAAGGAGCTGGTCGCCTTATGCGGCCGGCATCCTGATCGGGCTTCTGCAAATCCCGGCTTTTCTTCTGATCAACACGGCGCTCGGCGCCTCGTCGTCCTTCGTCACGGTGGTCGCTTCGCTCACCGCCGTTTTCGATCCGGCGATCCTCGGCATTCCCTATTTCAAGAGCCACGTCGCCACCGCCAAGGACTGGTGGCAGGTCGCGCTCGTCGCCGGCGTTGCGCTCGGCGCCTTCCTGTCGGTGAAGATGGCGGGCACCGCCCGTCCGGCCATGTCGGAAATGTGGGGCCGCGTGATGGGCATCCGCTCGTTCCCGGTCCGCCTGCTGGTCGCCTTTGCCGGCGGCTTCGTGCTGCTGCTCGGCGCCCGCATCGCCAATGGCTGCACCTCGGGTCACGGCTTGTCCGGTCTCGCCCAGCTTGCGGTGTCGTCGATGATCGCCATGGCAGCGATGTTCGCAAGCGGCATCGCTTTGTCCGCAGTCTTCAAGCGCGTCTGAGGAGGTCGCCATGTCTGTGTTTTCCGCTGTCATCATCGGTCTGGCGATGGGCGTCCTGTTCGGGCTCGCGCTCGAAAAGGCCCGCGTCATGGAGCCCGGCTTCATCATCGGCCAGTTCCAGTTCCGCAACTTCACCATGATCAAGGTCATGCTGAGCGCGATCGCCACCGGCCTTGTCGTGCTCGCCGCGCTCAACGCGCTCGGCATCGTCAGCCTGAGCGTGAAGGCGGCGATGGTCGGCAACATGGTCGTCGGTGGCCTCTTGCTCGGCGTCGGCATCGTGCTGGCGGGCGCCTGTCCGGGCACCGCGCTTGCGCAGATCGGCGCCGGCTATCGCGATGCCTGGGCGATCCTCGCCGGCGGCCTCGCCGGGGCGTTCACCTACGGCTATTTCCAGAAGCCCATCGATACCGCGCTCGACTGGTCGTCGGCCGGCCTCGGCAACTGGGGCAAGGTCACCTTGGTCGATCTGTTGCCGGGCGGCTTCCCGACGCTCGCCTTGATCTTTGCCGCGCTCATCGTCGCGGGGCTCGTGGCGCTGGAACGCTGGCGACCCTGGCGCGAGGAGATGGAGCGCAACGATCCGGTCGCCGATGCCGGCGGCAAGGCGCGGACAGGCCGTTCGGCCTATGCCGCGCCGGCCGAATAGCCGCGCGGTACGCCGCTCCGACAAGGGCCTGCTCCGGTGACCGGGGCGGGCTTTTTCTTTGCGTTATCGGACGTGTATGGACTTTTCCGGCCTTGACGCGGCGGGGGCCTTCGCCCATTCTCCGCCGCCATGATGTTCCGCAACGCATTTTTCGGCATTTGCCGGGAGATTATTAGCTAGCGCTCACGCTGGCTGCGGCCGTCTTTTCTCCATTGAGACAAGAAAACGCCCGGAGCCAGCAGGCGCGGGGAGACCGTTTGTCCATGGAGTTGAAGCTCTACGACACGCTGACGCGCGAGAAGCGCACGTTCGCGCCGCTCGATCCGGCTTGCGTGCGCATGTATGTGTGCGGGCCGACGGTCTACGACTTCGCCCATATCGGCAATGCGCGCCCGGTCATCGTGTTCGACGTGCTCTACCGGCTGCTGCGCCATGTCTACGGCAAGGGGCGCGTCAGATATGTGCGCAACATCACCGACGTGGACGACAAGATCAATGCGCGCGCGGCCGAGCGCGGCATCCCGATCCGCGAACTGACCGAGGAAACCTACCGCAACTTCAAGGAGGACGTGGCCGCGCTCGGCTGCCTGCCGCCGGACGTGGAGCCGCGCGCGACCGAGCATATCGAGGAGATGAAGACGCTCATCGAGAGGCTCGTCGCGCAGGGCCACGCCTATGTCGCCGAGGAGCACGTGCTGTTCTCCGTGCCCTCGATGCCCGATTACGGACGGCTGTCGAAGCGCCCGCTCGACGAGATGATCGCCGGCGCGCGCGTCGATGTCGCCCCCTACAAGCGCGACGCGATGGACTTCGTGCTGTGGAAGCCGTCGAAGGAGAACGAGCCCGGCTGGCCGTCGCCGTGCGGGATCGCGACGCCGGGCCGTCCCGGCTGGCACATCGAATGCTCGGCCATGAGCTGGAAGCATCTCGGCGAGACCTTCGATATCCATGGCGGCGGCATCGATCTCGTCTTCCCGCACCACGAGAACGAGATCGCGCAGTCGCGCTGCGCCTTCCACACGGGCGTGATGGCGAACTTCTGGATGCACAACGGCTTCCTGCAGGTCGAAGGCGAGAAGATGAGCAAGAGCCTCGGCAACTTCGTCACCATCCGCGACGTGCTCAAGGACTGGCCGGGCGAGGTCGCACGCTTCAACATGCTGCGCACGCACTATCGTCAGCCGATCGACTGGACCGTGCGCGGCCTCGAAGAGTCCTGGAAGTCGCTCGATACGATCTATGGCTATGTCGGCGCATACGGCGCGAAAGCCGATGGCGCGGGCGCGGACGAAAGTCCAGTTTTCTCGGCGCTTCTGGACGACCTCAACACGCCGAAGGCGATTGCCGAGATTTTCATTGCCATGGGCGAGGGCCGCAATCCGCAGGAGGTTGCGTGCGGCATGATGATTCTGGGCTTTTCGCTGGACGCCGCCAACATCGCCTCAAAACGCCAGGTCGACAAGCACAAGATCGAAAATCTCGTCGCGGTGCGTCTTGAAGCGCGCAAGGCGAAGAACTTCGCCGAGTCCGACCGCATCCGCGACGAGCTCGCGGCCATGGGCGTGGTGCTCAAAGACACCAGGGACGGCACCACCTGGGAGATCGCGCGATGATGGCGCGCGCCAACCCGACGCTTGCGCTGCGCCCGATGTTGCCGGCGGACGCGCCGCTGCTCGCCGAAATCTTCCGCGCCAGCATCGAGGAACTGACCGCCGACGATTATTCCGACGCGCAGCGCGAGGCGTGGGCCGCGGCGGCCGACGATGTCGCAGCATTCGGCGCGCGCCTTGCCGGCCAGCTCACGCTCGTCGCCACGCTTGACGGCGCGCCGGTCGCCTTCGCCTCGCTGAAGGGCGCCGACGGCATCGACATGCTCTATGTCCACCCGGCCGCTGCCGCGCAGGGCGCGGCCTCCCTCCTACTCGATGCGCTGGAGAAGCTTGCCGCCGCGCGCGGCGCCGCGCGGCTGACTGTCGATGCCAGCGACAGCGCGCAGGATTTCTTCCTGCGCCGCGGCTTTGCGCTCGTGCAGCGCAACACCGTGTCCTGCGGCGGGGAGTGGCTCGCCAACACGACCATGCACAAGACGCTCGCCGCGCCCGCGGCCGGCGGGAAGCAGTGAGGTCCGCGATGCAGCGCCCGGAGACGCCGTTCCCCCGCCACTGGCTCTATTACATCGCGCTCAAGCTCGTGGTAATCGCGGCGGCGGCCGCGATCGTTCTGAAACTCTATGGCTTCTGGTGATCCATGTCCCGCGAACGTCTCTATCTCTTCGACACCACCTTGCGCGACGGCGCGCAGACGAACGGCGTCGATTTCACGCTGGCCGACAAGATCGCGGTCGCCGCGATGCTCGACGAACTCGGCATCGACTATGTCGAGGGCGGCTATCCCGGCGCCAATCCGACCGACACGCAGTTTTTTGCCGAAAGCCGGCCCCTGCGCGGCACGCTGACGGCTTTCGGCATGACGCGCCGGCCCGGCCGTTCGGCCTCCAACGATCCGGGTCTTGCCGCGCTGCTCGATGCGAAAGCCGATGCGATCTGCTTCGTCGCCAAGTCCTGGGACTATCACGTGCGCGTCGCGCTCGAGACCACCGAGGAGGAAAACATCGCCGGCATCCGCGACAGTGTGAAGGCGGCGAAGGACAAGGGCCGCGAGGTGCTGATCGATTGCGAGCATTTCTTCGACGGCTACAAGGCCAATCCGGCCTTTGCACTTGCCTGCGCGAAGGCCGCCTACGAGGCGGGTGCGCGCTGGGTGGTCCTGTGCGACACCAATGGCGGCACACTGCCGCACGAGATCGAGGCGATCGTCGGCGCGGTGGTGAAGCATATCCCCGGCAGCCACGTCGGAATCCATGCCCATAACGACACCGAGCAGGCGGTGGCCAATTCGCTCGCCGCCGTGCGCGCCGGCGCGCGCCAGATCCAGGGCACGCTCAACGGCCTCGGCGAGCGCTGCGGCAACGCCAACCTCACCTCCATCATCCCGACGCTGAAGCTGAAGAAGGAATTTGCCGACCGCTTCGAGATCGGCGTGACCGACGCAAAGCTTTCGACGCTCGCGCACGTCTCGCACCATCTCGACGAGATGCTCAACCGCGCGCCCGACCGCCACGCGCCCTATGTCGGCGAAAGCGCGTTCACCACCAAGGCCGGCATTCACGCCTCCGCGATCCTCAAGGAGCCCGCGACCTACGAGCATGTGACGCCGGAAGCCGTCGGCAACCGCCGCCGCGTGCTCGTCTCCGACCAGGGTGGACGCTCCAACGTCCTGTCCGAGCTTGAACGCATCGGCCTTCGCATCGACAAGGACGATCCGCGCGTGGTGCGCCTGCTCGACGAGGTCAAGGAGCGCGAGGCGCTCGGCTATGCCTATGAAAGCGCGGAAGCCTCCTTCGAGCTGATGGCGCGGCGGGCGCTCGGCACCGTGCCCGATTATTTCGACGTCGAGAAGTTCGACGTCAATGTCGAGCAGCGCATCAACGCGGTCGGCAAGCGGGTCACGGTCTCGATGGCGGTGATCAAGGTCAAGGTCGACGGCGAGGAGCTGATGTCGGCCGGCGAGGGCAGCGGCCCGGTGCATGCGCTCGACGTCGCGCTGCGCAAGGACCTCGGCAAGTACCAGAAATATATCGAGGACCTCGAACTGGTCGATTACCGCGTGCGCATCCTCAATGGCGGCACGGAAGCCGTCACGCGCGTGCTGATCGAAAGCCGGGACGAGAACGGCGAGCGCTGGACGACCGTCGGCGTCTCGCCCAACATCATCGACGCCTCGTTCCAGGCGCTGATGGATTCCATCGTCTACAAGCTCGTCAAGGCCGGCGCGACCGCTTGACGGAGATTTCGGTCATGCCGACGATAAAAGCGGACATGACGAAAAATTGTGTGCGGTCGATATCCGGGTTGCTTTATCCTGTGCCGATGCACGGCTTCTGCCATCGCCGCTTCGTCCTGACGGCGCTTGCGGGCTCGTTCGTGGCCGTGTTCGGTCGCGCGGCGGCGGCACGCGATGCGCTGACGCAATCCTTCATCGACAAGGCGTTCGAGATGAAGCGGCTCGCCGAGCGCGCGGGCGACCAGCCCTATGGCGCGGTCGTCGTGCGCGGCGGGCGGATCGTAGGCTTCGGGCCGAGCCGTGTCGTGGTGAGGGGCGACGGAACCGCGCACGCCGAACGCGAGGCGATGCGGGATGCGCAGGCGCGTCTCGGCCGCAAGGATTTGTCCGGTTGCGTGATGTATTCGACCGCGCGGCCATGTGCCGATTGCGAACGCGCGGCGGCGCAGGCGGGCCTCGCGCGCATGTATTACGGCGCCGATGCGCATGACGCCGGCGCGCCGCGCGGGTCCTGACTTGCCATGATCGACCATGTTTCCGTCGCGGTGCGCGACCTCGAACGGGCGGCCGCCTTCTACGAAGCGGCGCTCGCCCCGCTCGGCTATCGCCGGCTGGAGACGCGGCCGGCGACGGTCGCCTTCGGCAAGCAATATTCCGAGTTCTGGATCAATGCCCGCCCGCTCATGGCCGCGGTTGCGCCCGACAGCGGCTGCCATGTGGCGCTGCGCGCGCGCAGCACGCAGGCGGTCGATGCCTTTCATGCCGCAGCGCTCGCCGCCGGCGGCGCCTGCGACGGCGCACCGGCGCTGCGCGCGCATTTCGGGGAGGGCTATTACGCCGCCTTCATCCGCGATCCCGACGGCAACCGCATCGAGGCGGTGACGTTCGTGACCGGCGCGCCGGCCTAGCGGGCGGCCACTACATCCGTTCCGCGGTTCCCGCTTCCATGAACTTCTCGGCTTCCGCCACCGGGCGGGCGGCGGCGCGCAGCTTGGGCAGGATGTCCTCCACCTTGTCGACCACGAGCAGGTTCACCTGCGCGGCGGTATGGATGAAGGCGAGGCTGTTCATGTGCTCGAGCAGCACGCACAGTGGGTCCCAGAAGCCGGCAATGTTCGCCGCCAGGATCGGCTTGCGGTGGCGGCCGAGCTGCGCCCAGGTCAGCTGCTCGACCAGCTCCTCGAGCGTGCCGATGCCGCCGGGCAGGGCCACGAACGCGTCGGAGCGCTCGAACATGATGCGCTTGCGCTCGTGCATGTCGCGCGTCACGATCAGTTCGGACACATCGCGGTTGGGATGCTCGCGGCTTGCGAGGAATTCCGGGATGACGCCGACCACCTTGCCGCCCTTGGCGATGACCGACGAAGCGATCGCGCCCATGAGCCCGACCGTGCCGCCGCCATAGACCAGACCGACCCCGTGCTTGGCCAGGAGCGCGCCGAACCCCATGGCGGCCTCGACGAAGCGCGGATCGGTGCCCGGACCGGAACCGCAATAGACGCAGACGTTTCGAATCGTGCTCATGGCGTGCGATGTGGCCTTGCAAGGGAATCGGATGAACGGCGGCTGCAAAGGGATTTAGGCGCTCGTGTGTTCTATTCCAAGCATTTCCGCCCGAATTGTGATTGTCCCGCCTGTGCAAGCGCAGGGTGGACCGCCTATATAGCGTCTGCCGGAGCCACATGACCGCCCCCAGATATCATTCCCCGATCAGCACCGACGAGCGGTCCGCGGAAATTTCCGCGGCCGGCGGCGCTTTGACGCGCACGCTGGTCGGCCTGTGGCCCTATATCTGGCCGGCCGATCGGCGCGACCTGAAGGCGCGCGTGATGCTGGCCATGGTCCTGCTGGTCGTGGCCAAGCTTGCCACCGTGGTGGTGCCCTTCACCTTCAAATGGGCGACCGACGCGCTCGCCGGGCAGGGCAGCGCGCCGGCCGGCGACGGCTTGTGGGATTCCTGGCTGACCTGGGTGCTCGCCGCGCCGGTCGCGATGACGCTCGCCTATGGCGGCATGCGCATGCTGATGGTGGGACTGACCCAGCTGCGCGACGGGCTGTTCGCCAAGGTCGCCATGCATGCGGTCCGCCGCCTCGCCATCCTCACCTTCGACCACATGCACCGTCTCTCGCTGCGCTTCCATCTGGAGCGCAGGACCGGCGGCCTCACGCGCGTGCTCGAACGCGGCCGCAACGGCATCGAGATTATCGTGCGCATGGTGATCCTGCAGCTCGCGCCGACCGTCGTCGAGCTTGCGCTGATCGCGGCCGTCCTGTTCTGGCAGTTCGACTGGCGCTACGTCGTGGTCGTGCTCGTCACCGTCGCGCTCTACATGGCGTACACCTATTACGCCACCGAGTGGCGCATCGGCATCCGCCGCCGGATGAACGACAGCGATACCGATGCCAACACCAAGGCGGTCGACTCGCTGCTCAATTACGAGACGGTGAAGTATTTCGTCGCCGAAGGGCGCGAGGGGAAGCGCTACGACCGCTCGATGGCGCGCTACGAGGACGCCAGCGTCAAGGCCTATACCTCGCTCGGCGTGCTCAATGCCGGGCAGACCTTCATCTTCACCGTCGGCCTCACCGCCACCATGGTCATGTGCGCCTACGGCATCCGGGAGGGGCGCAATACGGTCGGCGATTTCGTCATGATCAACGCCATGATGATCCAGCTCTACCAGCCGCTGAATTTCATGGGCATGGTCTATCGCGAGATCAAGCAGGCGGTGACCGACATCGAGACCATGTTCTCGCTGCTGGCGCGCGATCCCGAAATCCGCGACCGGCCGGGCGCGCCGGCGCTGGCGGTGAGTGCGGGCGAGGTGTGCTTCGACAATGTCAGCTTCTCCTACGAGCCCGAGCGGCCGATCCTCAAGGGCATCAGCTTCACGGTGCCGGCCGGCCACACGGTCGCGATCGTCGGCCCCTCGGGCGCCGGCAAGTCGACGATCTCGCGGCTCCTGTTCCGCTTCTACGACGTGACCGGCGGCCGCATCCTGATCGACGGCCAGGACGTCCGCGACGTCGCGCAGGTGTCGCTGCGCGCCGCCATCGGCATGGTCCCGCAGGACACCGTGCTGTTCAACGACACGATCCGCTACAACATCCGCTATGGCCGCTGGGAGGCGAGCGACGCGGAAGTCGAGGAGGCCGCGCGCCTCGCCCAGATCGACGGCTTCATCCGCCAGGCGCCGAAAGGCTACGAGACCGAGGTCGGCGAGCGCGGGCTCAAGCTGTCGGGCGGGGAGAAGCAGCGCGTGGCGATCGCGCGCACCATCCTCAAGAGCCCGCCGATCCTGATCCTCGACGAGGCGACCTCCGCTCTCGAC
The DNA here is from genome assembly GCA_019187085.1 of Pseudorhodoplanes sp. Classification (GTDB taxonomy): domain Bacteria; phylum Pseudomonadota; class Alphaproteobacteria; order Rhizobiales; family Xanthobacteraceae; genus Pseudorhodoplanes. Next base: position 54,322 of record JABARS010000004.1, read on the forward strand.
AGCCACACCGAGAAGGAAATCCAGGACGCGCTCGACCGCGTGTCGCGCAACCGCACGACGCTCGTCATCGCGCACCGGCTCTCCACCATCGTCGCCGCCGACGAGATCATCGTGCTCGAGGCCGGCCGCATCGTCGAGCGCGGCACCCATGCCGAGCTGCTCGCCCGCGGCGGCCTCTATGCCAGCATGCGCAACCGCCAGCGCGAGGCCGAAGAGGCGCGCAGGACGCTGGCGCGGGCGAGCGAGGAGGTTGCGGCGCCCAACCGCAATCCGCCGCCGGTCGCGGACGATATCCCGGCGGACCCGGTCCTGCGGCCGGTGGCGCCGATCGATCTTGCCGAATAACGCCGACATGACGGCCGCGCACGCCCGGCAGCGGCGGGCGCGCTGATGTTGCCGCTTGCGATTCAAGCCGAGCGGTGACACAGGAACGGCCCGGTCTCAAGGGATGCCGACCCAGGGATGTCAAACCATGTCCATCGTCTCGTCCATCCGTTCCCAGCTCGCACCCGTCCACCCCGAAGGCTACCCCTTCATCGGGGCGTTCGCGCTCGCAACACTGGTCCTGTTCTGGGTGTGGTCGCCGCTCGGCTGGATCGGGACCATGCTGACGCTCTGGTGCATCTATTTCTTCCGCGATCCGCCGCGCGTGACGCCGGTGCGCGAGGGGCTCGTCATCGCCCCGGCCGACGGGCGCATCAGCCGGGTCACCAATGCCGTGCCGCCGCGCGAACTCGATCTCGGCGAGCGTCCGCTGCCGCGTATTTCGATCTTCATGAGCGTGTTCGACTGCCACGTGAACCGCAGCCCGGTCACCGGCACGATCGAGCGCATCGTCTACCGCGCCGGCAAGTTCATCAATGCCGACCTCGACAAGGCGAGCGAGGACAATGAGCGCAACGCCCTGGTGATCGTCAGCGGCGGGGCGCGCATCGGCGTGGTGCAGATTGCCGGCCTCGTCGCCCGCCGTATCGTTTCCTTCGTCAAGGAGGGCCAGAGCATCGGCGCCGGTGCCCGCTTCGGCCTCATCCGGTTCGGCTCGCGCCTGGACGTCTATCTGCCGGAGAATGTCCGTCCGCTGGTGGCCGAGGGCCAGACGGCGCTGGCGGGCGAAACGATCCTCGCCGACCTGAAATCGAACGACAGCGCGCGCAATTTCCGCATCGGCTGACGTTAACGCTTATCCTCCCCTTCGACCTTTGCGGGCGTGGCGGCCGCGCCCGGGCATTGCTATATAGGGACCATGTTGTTTCCTCCGTTCGACCCTGAACGATCCGAAGCGCGCCGCCGCCGGTTTCGCAGCATCCCGGTGCGGGTCCTTGCGCCCAACGTCATCACGCTCCTGTCGCTGTGCGCGGGGCTCACCGCCATCCGCCTCGCCATCGAGGGGCGGATCGAATGGGCGCTGGGCGCGATCGTCATCGCCGCCATCCTCGACGGGCTTGACGGGCGGATCGCGCGTTTCCTGAAAGGGCAGTCGCGGTTCGGGGCCGAGCTGGACAGCCTCGCTGACTTCGTGAATTTCGGCGTCGTGCCCGGCCTGATCCTCTATTTCTGGGGGCTGAACGAATTGCGCTCGTTCGGCTGGATCGCGGCGTTGGTGTTCGCGATCTGCATGGGGTTGCGGCTCGCCCGCTTCAACGTCATGGCCGACGACCCCAACCGGCCGGCCTGGGCGGCGAACTTCTTCACCGGCGTTCCGGCTCCGGCCGGCGCCATCATCGTGCTGCTGCCGATCTATCTCAACCTGCTCGGGCTGCCGCGGCTGACCTCGCTGTCGCTCGTCTACACGCTGTTCATCTCGTTCCTGCTCGTGTCCACGCTGCCGGTCTTTTCCGGCAAGCGGATCGGTAAGCGCGTGCCCCCGGAAATGGTGCTGCCGATCTTCGTGGTGGTCGTGCTGTTTGTCGCCCTCCTGGTCAGCTATCCCTGGGAGGTGCTCACCGCGGGCTCGCTCGCCTATCTGGCGTCGCTGCCGTTCGGCTGGATCGCATACCGCAAGCATGTGCGGGCGGACGCTGAGGCGCAGCGCGGCCTTGCGCCTTCCGAAGCCGCTCACGGGCAGCCGACAGCGCCCTCGGTCGCGCCGACGCTGTCGGACGATGAGCACGGCGAGCGCCCAAACCGGCTGAACTGAGCCGGCTGAACTGACCCGTCAAGACCGTTCCGTGCCTCGCGGTGCGGGCGCATCGCGCCGCATCGTCGCATTGGCGCGTGCTTGTCGCTCCCCCCGATATCGGTAAGATGATTGCAATTAAAACGGCTGCTCAAAGGCCGAACAGGGGAGGAACTCAATGACCGTCCATCGCCGTCAGTTCCTGAAATTTGCCGGGGCCGCGGTTGCCGCGCCCGCCGTCGCGCGCAGCGTATTCGCACAGGCGCCGCAGGTGACGCTGAAGATGCATCACTTCCTGCCGCCGGTCTCCAACGTGCACTCCAAGCTTCTGGTGCCGTGGGCCAAGAAGATCGAAACCGAATCCGGCGGCCGGCTGAAGATCGACATCTTTCCCTCGATGCAGCTCGGCGGGACCCCGCCGCAGCTCTACGATCAGGCGCGCGACGGCGTCGCCGACATCACCTGGACGCTGCCGGGTTCGACGCCGGGCCGCTTCCCGAAGATCGAGGTGTTCGAGCTTCCCTTCATCGCCGACAAGCGCGGCGTGCCGAACGCCAAAGCGGTGCAGGAATTCTACGAGCTCAACCTGCGCGACGAATTCAAGGAAGTGCATCCGATCTGCGTATGGGCGCACGATGCCGGTCTCGTCCATGCCAGCAGGCAGATCAAGACCATGGACGACCTGAAGGGCCTGAAGCTGCGTTCGCCGACGCGGCTCGCCGGCGACGCGCTCAAGGCGCTCGGCGCCAACGGCATCCCGATGCCGATCCCGCAGGTGCCCGAGGCGCTGGCCCAGAAGGTGATCGACGGCTGCGTGGTGCCGTGGGAAGTGGTGCCCGCCATCAAGGTGCACGAGCTGGTCAAGTTCCATACCGACATCGGCGGCTCGCCGACGCTCTACACCGCGACCTTCATCATCGGCATGAACAAGGCGAAATACGACTCGCTGCCGGCCGACCTGAAGAAGGTGCTCGACGCCAATTCCGGCCAGTCCTTCGCCGCCGCCGCCGGCAAGATGTGGGACGATGCCGGCGCCGTGGTCGAGGACATGGTGAAGAAGCGCGGCAACACGATCACGGTGCTGGCCAGGGACGAGGCCGCGCGCTGGGAAAAGGCGACCCAGCCGGTGGTCGAGGCATGGCTGAAGCAGGCCAAGGACAAGGGCCTCAACGGCGAGAAGCTCGTCGCCGACGCCAAGGCCCTGCTTGCCAAGTACGCCAACACCTGAGCCGGCCTGATGGACCAGTCTTCGGGTGAGGGCGGCACGGCGGTCCGCGAGGGACCGCTCGCCGTCCTCGCACGTCCGCTCGCCGTCGCCGGCGGCCTCGTCGTCCTTGCGGTTGCCGCGATGATCACGGTCAGCGTGTTCATGCGCTGGCTGATCAACTGGTCGGTGCCCGGCGACATCGAGCTCGTGCAGATCGGCACCGCGCTCGCGGTGTTCGCGTTCCTGCCGCTGTGCCAGTCGCGCCACGGCAACATCATGGTCGACACCTTCACGCTGCGGCTGCCGCGGCGCGTGCAGGATGCGCTCGATGCGCTCTGGGATCTTGCTTATGCCGGTATCGCCTTGGTCATCGCCTGGCGGCTCGGCGTCGGCGCCTGGGACACGATCCGCAGCAACACCGTCTCGATGATGCTCGGTTTGCCGACCGGCTGGGCGATCGCCGCGGGCGCGGCGATGGTCGGCTTTCTCGCGCTCGTTGCGGTCGCGACCGCGGTGCGGATGCTGCGGAGCGGCCGATGACCCCGATCGCGATCGCGGGCCTCGGCTTTGCCGCCATGCTCGTGCTCATTGCACTGCGCATGCCGGTCGGGCTGTCGATGCTGCTCGTCGGCAGCGCCGGCTATATCCATTTCGCCGGCCTGAACGTGTTCCTGAGCTACATGAATTCGACGCCGTTCTACCTGTTCTCCAATTACACGCTCTCGGTCATCCCGCTTTTCATCCTTATGGGCGCGCTCGCCGAACGCTCGGGCCTGTCCACCAAATTGTTCAACGCCGCGGCAAACGTCGTCGGCCACCGGCGCGGCGGCATGGGCATGGCGCTGATCGGCGCCTGCACCGGCTTCGGGGCGATCTGCGGCTCCTCGGTCGCCACCACCGCGACCTTTGCGCGCGCGACGCTGCCGGAATTCGCCCGCAACGGCTATGCCTCGTCCTTTGCCGCCGGGACCGTCGCCGTCGGCGGCACGCTCGGCATTCTCATCCCGCCCTCGATCATCCTCGTCGTCTACGCGATCACGACCGAGCAGAATATCGCCAAGCTGTTTATGGCCGCGTTGATTCCCGGCCTGCTGGCCGCATTCTTCTACTGCATCGTGATCGCGATCATCGCCCGCCTCAATCCGGCCGCCGCGCCGCCGCACGGCCGAGTGCCGGTGCGCGAGCGCGTGCGGGCGCTGATCTCGGTCTGGCCGGTGATCCTCGTCGCCATCGTCGTGGTCGGCGGCATCTATGGCGGGGTGTTCACCCCGACCGAGGCCGCCGGCGTCGGCGCCGTCGCCATGCTTGCGATCACGCTGCTGCAGGGCAGCCTCGGCTGGCAGGAATTCAAGGACAGCCTGCTGCAGACCGCCGACACCTCGGCCATGATCTTCGCCATCATCCTCGGCTCGGAGGTGTTCGACGCCTTTCTCGCGCTCTCGCAATTGCCCGCGCACGCCGCCGAGCTGGTTGGCTCGCTCGGCCTGCCGGCCTTCGGCGTGATGGCGACGCTGCTCGTCTTCTACATCCTGCTCGGCGCGGTCATGGACGAGCTGGCCATGATCCTTCTCACCTTGCCGGTCTTCTTCCCGGTCGTGATGGCGCTCGATTTCGGCCTGTCGCCGGAGGAGACCGCGATCTGGTTCGGCATCCTGGTGCTGATCGTGGTCGGCATCGGGCTGACCTGTCCGCCGATCGGGCTCAATGTGTTCGTGGTCTCCTCGATCGCGCGCGAGGTGCCGATCACCGCGATCTATCGCGGCGTGCTGCCGTTCGTTCTCGCCGACATCGTGCGGCTCTCGCTCGTGACTGCGTTCCCGGTGCTGGCGCTGCTGCTGGTGCGGCTGCTGGATTGAATGGCTGCCATTCGCCGGCGGCCTCGACCCTCGCCGCCGGATCGGACAGACTTGCCGCGCTGCCCGACAGGAGGAGTGCGATGAGCCTGATGATCGAACGCGACGGCCCGGTGACCACCTTCATCCGCGACCGGCGCGAAGCGCGCAATGCCATGGATCCGGAAAGCGCGGACGCGCTGACGCAGGCGTTTCTCGATTTCGACGCCGACCCCGGACAATCCGTTGCCGTGCTCTATGGCGCGGGCGGGGCGTTCTGCGCGGGCTTCGACCTCAAATACGCCGCCGGCCTGCTCGGCAGGCCGGACCCGCTCGGCGATCTGGCGTTTCCCGAAGGCGAGGACGCCGTGCCGCGCGGGCCGATGGGGCCGACGCGGCTGCAATTATCCAAGCCGGTGATAGCGGCGATTGCCGGGCCTGCCGTCGCCGGCGGCATGGAGCTTGCGCTGTGGTGCGACCTGCGCGTGATGGAAGAGAGTGCCTTCATGGGCGTCTATTGCCGGCGCTGGGGCGTGCCGCTGATCGACGGCGGCACCGTGCGGCTGCCGCGCATCGTGGGGCGCGGGCGCGCGCTCGATATCGTCATGACCGGGCGCAAGGTGCCGGCCGAGGAATGCCATCGCATCGGCCTGTGCGAGCGGCTCGCGCCAGACGGCAAGGCGCGCGAAGCCGCCGAAGCGCTCGCGCACGAGATCGCGCGCTTCCCGCAGGAATGCATGCGTGCCGACCGGCGCTCCTGCTACCGCCAGGAGGGGCTCGACGAGCAGGCGGCGCTGCGCATGGAATGGGCGAACTCGGTGGCGATGGTCGAGGTGTCGGGGGCGGCCGGCGCGCGGCGCTTCGCCGAGGGCAAGGGCCGCGGCGGCGACTTCGCCGACATCTGATTTTTCCGCACGGTTGCGGCATGAATCGGCCCTGGCGGATTGACGGCAGGCCGATCTGCGTCAAGAAACGCTTCCAGCCGTTCACAGCAAGGATTGCGACATGATTTCGATGCTCGATCCCAAAACCCTGACCGTGTTCGTCACCGGTGCGACCGCCGGTTTCGGCGAGGCCGTCTGCCGGCGCTTTGCCGGCGCCGGCGCGCGTGTGATCGCGACCGGCCGGCGCATCGAGCGGCTGCAGGCCTTGCAGAAATCGCTCGGCGAGCGCTGCCATATCGTGCCGCTCGACGTGCGCGACCGCGCCGCGGTCGAGGCTGCGGTCGCGGGCCTGCCGGCGGATTTCCGCAACGTCAATGTCGCGGTCGCCAATGCCGGGCTCGCGCTCGGGCTCGAGTCCGCCCAGGAGGCCAACATGCAGGACTGGGAGGACATGATCGACACCAACATCAAGGGCCTGCTCTATACCGTGCGCGCGCTCCTGCCCGGCATGGCCGCGCGCGACGAGGGGCACGTCATCCTGCTCGGCTCGGTGGCGGGCGACTATCCCTATCCCGGCGGCAATGTCTACGGCGCGAGCAAGGCGTTCGTGAAGCAGCTTGCGCTCAATCTGCGCGCCGACCTCATCGGCAAGAACGTGCGCGTGACCTGCATCGAGCCGGGCATGGCGGAGACCGAGTTCTCGCTCGTGCGCTTCAAGGGCGACGAGAGCAAGGCCGCCGTTCCCTACAAGGGCCTGCATCCGATGTCGGCCGACGACATCGCCGAGACGATCTTCTGGAGTTGCACGCTGCCGCGCCATCTCAACATCAACCGCATGCAGATGATGCCGGTGATGCAGGCGTTCGGCAATTTCGCGGTGCACCGGAAGTGACAGTCGTCATCCCGGCCGAGGGCCGCAGGCCCACGCGCCGGGATCGTCCTCCGGATACGAATCGTCGGGTTGCGAATTTGTGGCGAACGGTCCCAGCTCTCGCTTCGCGAAAGGCCGGGATGACGGCGCTCACTGACCCGGCATCAGGTCATAGGGGTGCGGCTGGTCGAGAAGCTCAGCGGCTGAGCGTGATCGGCTCGCCGGTCAGCGCGCGTCCGTCGAAGCGCGCGCCGCCGGCATGGGACAATTGCCCAAGCGGCTGGCCGTTATGGTCGCGCAACACCAGCGCGCCGCCCTCGAACGCCCAGTGCCGGCTCATGTAGAAATTGCCGGGACAGCCGCCTTCCGGTGCGAGCGGTCCGCCCGCCATGCCGGGCGCGCTGCCGACCATGACGTAGCATTGTCCGCGGCCCGGCGAGGCCAGCACCCAGCGTCCGGCCAGCTCGACCGGCGGGCGGATGCTGCCGGTAAAAGCCGGCTCGGACGCAGAGAAAAACGAACGCTCGCCGCCGCTGCTGCAGGCGGCGAGGGCGAGACTGGTAATCACCCCGAGCCAGGCGGGGCGGCACGAGAGAATCCTCATGCCGCCGGTTTACCCGCCAAGTATTACCGCATCGTTTGTCAGCGCATCGTCGGTATGACGAACTCCGCGCCTTCCTTGGTGCCCGAGGGCCAGCGCGCGGTGACGGTCTTGGTCTTGGTATAGAAGCGGATCGAGTCCGGCCCGTGCTGGTTGAGGTCGCCGAAGCCCGAGCGCTTCCAGCCGCCGAAGGTGTGATAGGCAAGCGGCACGGGGATCGCGAAGTTCACCCCCACCATGCCGACATTCACGCGTGCGGTGAAATCGCGCGCGGTGTCGCCGTCGCGGGTGAAGATCGAGACGCCGTTGCCGTATTCGTGCTCGGAGGGCAGGCGCACCGCCTCCTCGTAATCCTTGGCGCGCACGACCGACAGCACCGGACCGAAAATCTCTTCCTTGTAGATTTTCATGTTGGGCGTCACCTCGTCGAACAGGCAGCCGCCCATGAAGTTGCCGTTCTCGTAGCCCTGCAGCTTGAAATTGCGGCCGTCCACTTTCAGCTTGGCGCCTTCCTTGACGCCGAGATCGACATAGCCCTTCACCTTTTCGAGATGGGCGTGGGTGACCATCGGGCCGTAATCGGCCTGCGGATCGGTGGACAGGCCGATTTTCAGGCTTTCCACGCGCGGGATCAGCTTCTCGACCAGAATGTCGGCGGTCTTCTTGCCGACGGGCACGGCGACCGAGATCGCCATGCAGCGCTCGCCGGCCGAGCCGTAGCCGGCTCCGATCAGCGCATCGACCGCCTGGTCGATGTCGGCGTCCGGCATCACGATCATGTGGTTCTTGGCGCCGCCGAAGCATTGCACGCGCTTGCCGTGCGCGCAGCCTGTCGCATAGATGTATTCGGCGATCGGTGTCGAGCCGACGAAGCCGATGGCCTTGACCCGCGGATCGATGAGCAGCGTGTCGACGCTTTCCTTGTCGCCGTTGACGACATTGAGCACGCCTTCCGGCAGGCCGGCTTCCACCATCAGTTCGGCAAGCCGCATCGGCACGCTCGGGTCGCGCTCCGACGGCTTGAGGATGAAGGCGTTGCCGCAGGCGATGGCCGGCGCGAACTTCCACATCGGGATCATGGCCGGGAAGTTGAACGGCGTGATGCCGGCGACCACCCCGAGCGGCTGGCGCATGGAATAGATGTCGATGTTCGGACCCGCGCCTTCGGTATATTCGCCCTTCATCAGGTGCGGGATGCCGCAGGCGAATTCCACCACCTCGACGCCGCGCTGGATGTCGCCCTTGGCGTCGGGCAGCGTCTTGCCGTGCTCGGAGGACAGTACCTTGGCGAGCGGCTCGATCTCCTTCTGGATCAGTTCGAGAAACTTGAACATCACGCGGGCGCGGCGCTGCGGATTGGTGGCCGCCCAGGCGCCCTGCGCCTTCTCGGCATTGGCGATGGCGTCTTCGACCTCGGCGCGGCTGGCGAGCGCCACCTTGGCCTGCACCTCGCCGGTATTGGGGTCGAAAACGTCGCCGAACCGGCCCGACTTGCCCTTGACCGTCTTGCCGCCGATGAAATGACCGATCTCACGCATGGACATCCTCCGCTGGATTTTTCGCAGCCGACAGCGGCCGGCGCGCTTGCTTCAAGGTTCAAATAGCGCACCGCCCATTGGAGCGCAAAGGATCCGCCCGGCACCGCCGGAAAGGCGAGGCGGCCGCGCCTGACGGATTGCGGCGGATTTGCCATGCCGGCGGGGCGGCTGGTATTCTTGTTTTTGCACACCGCATGTGTCGAATTCTGCACAGAACCGGCAATGCCGGCGCGACAGACATCCGGGCGGTGATCGGTCCAAAGGAGCGATCCGCGGCGCGCTCTTAAGGGTTCGGCATGAGGGGCGACCGGTTCGATTGGGATGATCTTCGCTATTTCCTCGCGGTCGCGCGCGCGGGGCGGCTGACGGCGGCCGCCGTCCGGCTGCAGCAGAACCACACGACGGTGAGCCGGCGCATCGAGGCGCTGGAAAAGGCGCTCGCCGCGCCGCTCTTCGATCGCGGGCCGCAAGGGTATCGGCTCACCGAATTCGGCCAGCGCCTGCTCGCGACCGCCGAGATGGTTGAGAGCGCGACGCTTGCCGCGCCGACGAACATACGCGGATCGAAGCCTCCCGTGTCGGGCAGCGTCCGGATTGGCGCGCCCGACGGCTTTGGCACGTTCTTCCTCGCGCCGCGCCTGGGCCAGCTCTGCCGCGACTTCCCGCAGCTCGACCCCGAGCTTGTGACCATGCCGCGCCTGTTCAGCCTGTCCAAGCGGGAAGCCGACATTGCCATCAGCCTCAATCGTCCCGTCGAGGGGCGCCTGTTTGCGCGCAAGATCACCGATTACGAGCTCGGCCTGTACGCGACCAAGAGCTATCTGAGCGGCAAGCCGGCCATTCGCGGCGTCGCCGATCTGCACGGCCACCGGCTCATCGGCTATGTCGACGATTATATCTTCACGCCGGAGCTGAACTATCTGCCGCTCATCCTGCCCGGGCTGACCGCGCAGATCCGCAGCTCCAACCTCGTCGCGCAATATAACGCGACGCTCGCCGGAGCGGGCGTCTGCGTGCTGCCGCTGTTCATGGCCGGGCGCGAGCCGCGCCTCGTCCCGGTGCTGGCGGACAAGGTCCGGCTGGTGCGGACATTCTGGCTCGTCACCCATGCCGACCTGCACAGCCTTCCGCAGATCCGCGCCATCAGCGATTTCATCGCCCGCGAGGTGAAGGCGGCGCGGGCGCTCTTCCTCGATGACGGAAATCGATCGGCGCGCCGCGAGCGATGAAACCTCGCGCGGGATTGCGTCCTGCGGCCCGGAGTCACATGCTGATTTTCGCACAACGACTGTGCGGAGCTTCTTCTATGGCGGCAAGGCCGGAGAAACTAGCGTTTCGACAAGGTCCCGCGAACGAGGGCCTGCTGCATAACCGTTCTTAATCCTCATCCTCGCTCTAGGGAGGCATACATGCGACTTGCGTATCTCGCCGCGTTCTGCGGCCTCGTCGTGGCATCCGCGGCGCAGGCGCAAAGCACCGACGTCGTCAGGATCGGCATCCTCAACGATCAGTCGGGCCTTTATGCCGACTTCGGCGGCAAGACGTCGGCGGACGCCGCGCGCATGGCGGTCGAGGATTTCGGCGGCACGGTGCTCGGCAAGCGCATCGAGATCGTCAGCGCCGACCATCAGAACAAGCCCGACGTCGCCGCCACCATCGCGCGCAAATGGTTTGACGTGGATGGCGTCAGCGCCATCGCCGACCTCACGAATTCCGCTGTCGCGCTCGCCGTCCAGCAGATCGCGCGGGAAAAAGGAAAGGTCACGCTGGCGGTCGGGCCGGCGACGACAAGGCTGACCAACGAGGATTGCTCGGCGACCGGATTCCATTGGGCGTTCGATACCTATTCGCAGGCTGTCGGCACCGCGCGCGCGGTCGTCGCCGCCGGCGGCAAGTCCTGGTTCATTCTCGCGGCAGACTATGCCTTCGGCCACCAGATGGCCGCCGATCTCGACCGCGTGGTCAAGGAGAGCGGGGGCACGGTGCTCGGTCAGGTGAGGCATCCCACCGGCACGATGGACTTCTCGTCGTTCCTGCTGCAGGCCCAGGCTTCGAAAGCGCAGGTGATCGGGCTTGCCAATGCCGGCGCCGACACGGTGAACGCGCTGAAGCAGGCGGGCGAGTTCGGCGTCGCCGCCGCCGGCCAGAAGCTGGCCGGGCTCGTCGTCGTCATCAGCGACATCCATGCCTTGGGACTCAAGGTCGCCAACGGCCTATTGTTCACCACCGCCTTCTATTGGGATCGCGACGATGCTTCCCGCGCCTGGTCGAAGAAATTCTTCGACCGGACCGGCCGCATGCCGGGCATGGTTCAGGCCGGGACCTATTCGGCGGTGCTGCATTATCTGAAGGCGATGCAGGCCGCCGGAAGCGCCGACGGCAAGGCCGTCGCGGACAAGATGCGGCAATTGCCGATCGCGGACTTCTTCGCCAAGGGGCAGCTGCGCTCGGACGGTCGCATGATGCACGACATGTATCTCGTGGAGGTCAAGAGCCCAGCTGAATCGAAAGGGGCGTGGGATTATTACAAGGTGCTGCGTACCATCCCGGCCCAGGATGCGGCTCAGCCGCTGAGCGCCAGCAAGTGTCCGCTCGCGAAATAGCGGGTCGCCCAAGGCAGGTTATCGCGGCTCGCTAGCAAGGCTCGCTGTCAAGGCCCGGCATCATGCCGGGCCTTGATGGTTTTGGAGGACCGGAGACGGCGTGCCGGACCCCGGGACGACGAGCGGCACGCGCGGCTGCGCAGGCCGTCGACTTTCCGCGCGTCAGGCGCTCTTGAGGTGCGAGAGGAAGGCATTCGCCTCGCGCGCCAGCGTCTGCGCTTCCTCCACGAGTTCCTCGGCGGAAGTGACGACGCGGGAGGCGGAATGGCCGGTCGAGACGGCGGCCTCGCGCAGCAGCGAAAGGCTTTCGTTCATCCTCTCGGTCAGACCGGAAGCGTCCAGGATCGCGACCGAGATGTCTTTGGCGTCGACCGCCTGGCCATCGACCGCGGTCGCCACCTGTCTGGTGATCGACGCGATCTGGTCGATCGTGCGGGCGATCCCCGAAATGGCGCCGGCGGCGCGCGTCGTCTCGGTCTGCGCCGCCGAGATTTCGGCCGTGATGCTCTCGGTAGCGTCGGCCGTCCGCCCGGCGAGCATCTTGACCTCGTTGGCGACCACCGCGAAGCCGCGCCCGGCGTCGCCCGCGCGCGCCGCCTCGATCGTGGCGTTGAGCGCGAGCAGGTTGGTGCGCGCGGTGATGTCGCGGATCAGCTTGACGACGGTGCCGATCTGTTCGGCGGTCGCGGCGAGGTTGCGCACGATGACGTCGGTCTCCTTCGCCTCGTCGACCGCGCGCCCGGCCATGTCGAGCGACGAGGACGCCTCGCCTGAGACTGCGGACGCCGTGCTCGCGAGCCTTTCGGTCACCGATGCGGCGGTGGCGACGCGCTGGCGCGTCTCATCGGCGAGCGTCGCGGCGCCGCGCGCATCCTTCTCGGCGCCGTGCGCGATCGCGGACAGGTCGTTGGCCGTCGCCACCATCGTCTCCGCGGAATCCTTCACGCGGGCGGCGAGCGCATTGACGCTGTCCTCGAATTCGATCGCGAACCGCTTGAGCATGTCGCGGCGCGCCGCTTCGGCGGCGAATTTCGCCTCGGCGTCGCGCTCGGCCTCGGCGCTGACCTGCGCCTTCAGCCGCTGGCGGAAGGCGACGACGGTGCGCGCGATGTCGCCGATCTCGTCGCTGCGCGTCTCGCCCTTGACGTCGGCCTCAAGATCGCCTTCCGCGAGCTGGCGCAGCGAGCCGGTCAGGGCCTTGAGCGGCCGCGACAGGCCGCGGCCGAGCGAGAGCGAGAGGCCGAGGAAGATCAGCCCGATCGGTCCGCAGGCCGCGGTCAGTTTCGCGACGATGCCGAAAACGAGTTCGTTGATGTCCTGGATGTCGACGCTGAAGCCGATCAGCCATTGCCATTGCGGCACGGCGGCGACATAGGCGATCCGCGTCGCGGCATTTTCGTCGCCGGATTTCGCCCACGGATAGTCGTGGAAGCCGCTCGCGGCGGTCGTCGCGATGCGGATGAGGGCTGCGACATAGCGCCCGCCGACGGCGTCGACATCGTCGAGGCGATCGTGCCCTTCGCGGTCGGGCCGCTCGGGATCGAGCAGGCTCGTGCCGTCGAAGCCGATGACGAAGATCGCCCCGCCGTCCGCATAGCGCATGGCCCGCAGCGTCGCGAGCGTCTCGCGCTGCGCGTCTGCCGGATCCTGTTCGCCGCGCGCGACGCGCTCGGCCTGGCGCGCGGCGAGGGTGTGGGCGGCTTCCACGAACTGGCGGATATTGCTGCGCTTGGCCTCGATCAGCGCGTCGCGGAAGGAGAGGACGGCATAGCCGGTGCCGCCCAGCATGATCATCCCGGCGATCGCGACGAGGACGAAGAATCGCCGCCTGATCGTCAGGGCCATGAGGGAGCGGTTGGCCGACATGACGAATGGGGCCAGAGTCCAACGACGCATCGATGATGTCCCTTCAGGCCGCACGGTTGTGCGGCCGCATTGCGGGACAAAGCGTATCGACGCACGATTCCCGCGCCGCGCTTTTATGTTGCGATTGCCGCACGCGCGAATTGATCCGGGTCAATGCCGTTTCGATCGAGTCTTCGGCGTCCCGGCGGCGAATCGTCGGCGCGCCGCTGCGGCAAAGGCGGGGCCGCGTCCGCCGTCGCCGGAGGCCCGGTCGCGGGCGAAGTGCTGCGGACGGGCGGCCCGTTAGGCTTAACGCTCCTTTAATCGCGCCCGGACTAAGGTCCATGCAGGCGGCGGCAGAAGCCTCCGCAGGTGTTGCGTCGGCGTTGGGGTGCGTTTCAATGGATATTGCAACCGGCTTGGGCCTCATTTCGGGCGCCGTGGTTCTCGTCACGCTCATTCTCATGGGCGGCGAGCTTGGAATGTTCCTCGACTATCATGCCGCCATCGTGATTTTCGGCGGCTCGTTCGCAGCCACCCTGATCCGCTTCCCGCTGACCTCGATCTTCCACGGCGTACCGATGGGGATGAAGTACGCCTTCACATTGCGCCGCATCACGCAGCGCGAGCTGGTCGAGGAGATCGCCGGCCTCGCCGAGATCGCCCGCAAGAACGGGCCGATCGGTCTCGAGCGGGTGGAGATCGACGATCCCTTCCTCGCCAAGGGCGTGCGCTACGTCGCCGACGGCTACGACGCCGATTTCATCCGCGACAATCTCGAGCGCGACCGCGACAACTTCCTCACCCATCTCGACGAGGGCCAGAAAATCTATCGCGCCATCGGCGATTGCGCGCCGGCTTTCGGCATGGTCGGCACCCTGATCGGCATGGTGCAGATGTTCGCCAACATGACCGACCCCTCCAAGCTCGGCCCCTATATGGCGGTTGCGCTGCTCGCCACCTTCTACGGCGCGGCCGTCGCCAACCTGTTCTGCCTGCCGATCGCCGACAAATTGCACGTGAAGCTTCTCGATGAAGAGATCAATCGCACCCTGATCATCGACGGCGTCCTGATGATGCGCGATTCCAAGAGCCCGGCCCTCGTGCGGGAAATGCTACTGGCCTACCTGCCGGAGAAGCACCGTCATGAGGACCCTGAACTGGCGCCGGCATAGCCGCGAGCGGATCGAAAGCATGGCCAAGAAACGAGGCGCCGCGCACGGCGGCGGTCACGGCTGGTTCGTCACCTTCGCCGACCTGATGGGACTTCTGGTCGCATTCTTCGTGATGCTGGTCGCGTTCTCGACCCAGGATCAGGCGAAGCTGCAGATCGTGGCCGGCTCCATGCGCGAAGCCTTCGGCGTGCAGCAGAATATCCGCTATTCCGGGATCATCGAGGTCGACGGCCTGCCGACGCGCCCGCGCATCAAGAACGCCGCGCGCATCAATCCCGACGAAGCCTCGCCGACGCCGAGTCCCGACGAGAAGGACTTCAGCAACCAGTACGGCGTGCGGCTGAAGGAGGACAAGGGCTTCGCGCTCGCCTCCGCCTCGCTGCGCCAGGCGCTGCAGGACATGCCCGACATCACCGAGGTCTCCAAGAACATCATGATCGAGGAGACCAAGGACGGCCTCAATATCGAGATCATCGACCAGGACGGGCGCGCGATGTTCGCCGACGGCGCGCGCGAGCCCAACGAGCGCACGCGCCGCGTCGTGCGCAAGCTCGCCGGCCAGTTCAAGGCCATGCCCTACCGCATCTCGATCACCGGGCATACCTCGGCGAGCCGCGTGCCGCCGCGCCCGGGTTACGGCCCCTGGGACCTGTCGGCCGACCGCGCTAATGCCATCCGCCAGATCCTGCAGGGCGAGGGCGTACCGGAGGCGCATTTTTACCAGGTGGCCGGCCGCGCCGACACCCAGCCCTTGTTCCCGGACGATCCCTACGTCGCCTCCAACCGCCGGGTGACCGTCACCCTGATGCGCGAGGCGCCCCCGATTCCGGCCAATTTCAAGCCCTGATCGGCGGGGTCGGCGATAGCCCGGCCGGCGGGCGGGCATATTTTACGCGGCGGCGGGCGGTGCTATAAGGCGCCGACTTTGCGCATGGCGTAAGCGACATACACCTCCATGACACAGACATCAGGGCGCCCGGCGCCGGAGGCAATCGCCCCCGGTCCAGGGTCGAGCCCGGCCCGGCACCCGAAATTCCTGGCCCTTGCGCTCGGCAGCGTCGGCGTCGTCTATGGCGACATCGGGACGAGCCCGCTTTATGCGTTCCGCGAAGCGGTGGTCGCCGCTCAGGGCAGCGGGCCGCTGACGCGCGACCTCGTGCTCGGCGTGCTGTCGCTCATCGTCTGGTCGCTGATCGTCGTCGTCACGCTCAAATACGTCCTCATCCTGCTGCGCGCCGACAATAACGGGGAGGGCGGCACGCTCTCGCTCACCGCGCTTGCCACGCGCGCGCTCGGCCGGCGCACGACGCTCATCTTCATGCTCGGCATGGTCGGCGCCGCCATGTTTCTGGGCGATTCCTTCATCACGCCGGCGATCTCGGTGCTGTCGGCGGTCGAGGGCCTCAAGCTCGCGACGCCGGCGTTCGAGCATTACGTCATTCCGATCACCGTCGTGATCCTGGTCGCGCTGTTTTCGGTGCAAAGCCGCGGCACCGCGCGCGTCGCCGCCTTTTTCGGCCCGATCATGGTGATCTGGTTCGCCTCGATCGCGGTCGCGGGTCTCATGCATATCCATGACGATCCGCGGGTGCTTTACGCGATCAACCCGTATTACGCGATCGCGTTCATCCTCGATCACGGCAGGATCGCGCTGGTCGCGCTCGGCCTCATCTTCCTGGTGGTGACCGGCGGCGAGGCGCTTTATGCCGATCTCGGGCATTTCGGGCGCCGTCCGATCCAGACGGCGTGGCTGTGCCTCGTGCTGCCGGCGCTGTTGTTCAATTATTTCGGGCAGGGGGCGCTGGTCCTGTCCGATCCGACGGCGATCGAGAGCCCGTTCTACCGGCTGGTGCCCGAGATGGCGCTCGTGCCGATGATCGTGCTGGCCACTATGGCCACGGTGATTGCGAGCCAGGCGGTGATCACCGGCGCCTATTCGCTGGTGCAGCAGGCAATCCAGCTCGGCTTCCTGCCGCGCCTTGCGATCATCCACACCTCGGAAGAGCAATACGGGCAGATTTACATGCCGCGCGTGAACGCCGCGCTGCTGGTCGGCGTCGTGCTGCTCGTGCTGCTGTTCCGCTCCTCAAGCGCGCTCGCCTCCGCCTACGGCATCGCCGTTTCCACCACGATGATCGTGGACGGCGTGCTCGGCTTCCTCGTGATCTGGAAATTGTGGAACTGGCGCTGGTGGCAGGCGGGCCTTTTGATCATCCCGTTCGTCCTTGTCGACGTTGCGTTCCTGACCGCCAATCTTCTGAAATTCTTCGAAGGCGCCTGGGTGCCGATGCTGTTCGCCGCAGCCATGGTGCTGCTGATCGCCACATGGCGGCGCGGCACGCAAATTCTTGCGGCCAAGACCCGCCGCAGCGAGGTGCCGCTCGAAACGCTTCTGCGCAGCCTGGAAAAGAAGCCGCCGCATACCGTGCCGGGCACCGCGGTCTTCCTGACCAGCGATCCGGCCTTTGCGCCGACCGCGCTGATGCACAATCTCAAGCACAACAAGATCCTGCACGAGCACAATGTCATTCTGACCATCGTCACCGCCGACACCCCGCGCGTGAGCGACGAGGAACGCGTCGCCATCGTTCCGGTGACGCCGCATTTCTCGCGCGTGACGCTGAAGTTCGGCTACATGGAGCAGCCGAACGTGCCGAAGGCGCTCGCGATCGCGCGCAAGCATGGCTGGACCTTCGACATCATGGCGACCTCGTTCTTCCTGTCGCGGCGCGCGCTCAAGCCGTCCGCCCATTCGGGGATGCCGGTCTGGCAGGACCGTCTGTTCATCGGCCTCGCGCGCAGCGCCAACGACGCCACCGACTTCTTCCAGATTCCAACCGGGCGGGTGGTGGAGGTCGGCACCCAGGTTACGATCTAGCCGGCCGGGCCGCGAACGCCCCGGTTGTCCCCCTTGTCAAAACTATCGCGATAAATCAGGCACTTGTGCCTGCGGACGACGGCCGTAGCCGCGCTTCGTGCATGGCTAAACCCCGTTTTTGGTGCGCAGGCCCCACGACAGCGGCATCCAACAGGCGTATGAGCGCGCCGTCCTGCGCGCATATTGCAGCGCAATAATCTTCGGGAGAACTCCGTCATGGTTTCCTCAACAGCCGCCGGCGAGACCGGCGGCAACCCGCACGCCGGCCAATCGCAGCCGCATGCGGGATTCTGGGCGCTCACGCTCGGCAGCATCGGCGTCGTCTATGGCGACATCGGAACAAGCCCGCTTTACGCCGTTCGGGAATCTGTGCTTGCCGCCGTGGGTCACGGAAACCCGGCGACCCACGAAGCCGTGCTCGGCATTCTCTCGCTCATCATCTGGGCGCTCATTCTCATCGTTACCGTCAAATACGTCTTCATATTGCTGCGCGCCGACAATAACGGTGAGGGCGGCACGCTCGCCTTGATGGCGCTGGCGCATCGCGCGCTCGAACGCGGCGGCGGCATCGTGATTCTGCTCGGAATTGTCAGTGCGGCGCTGTTTTACGGTGACGCGCTGATTACGCCGGCGCTGTCGGTGCTTTCGGCGATCGAGGGCCTGAAAATCGTAACGCCGGCCTTCGAGCCCTATGTCGTTTCGCTCGCCGTGGTCATTCTGCTTGCCCTGTTTGCGGTGCAGTCGCACGGGACCGCCAGCGTGGCGCGCTATTTCGGTCCTGTTACGCTGGTCTGGTTTGTCGCATTGGCTGCCGCCGGCTGCTGGCATATCGCGCAAAATCCGGGCGTGCTGCGGGCGTTCGATCCCGTCTACGGCGTCCGGTTCGTCATCGATCACGGGCTGATCGGGTTGTTGACGCTGGGTGCCGTCTTCCTGGTCGTGACCGGCTCGGAAGCGCTCTATGCCGACCTCGGTCATTTCGGCAAGAAGCCGATCCGCACCGCCTGGCTGACGGTGGTCCTGCCTGCGCTCACGATCAATTATCTCGGGCAGGGCGCGCTCGTTCTCGCCGATCCCAAGGCGATCGAGAATCCGTTTTTCCTCTTGTATCCGGAATGGGCGATCCTGCCGATGGTCGGGCTCGCCACGGCAGCCACCGTCATAGCCAGCCAGGCCGTCATCACCGGCGCCTATTCGATCACCAGCCAGGCGATCCAGCTTGGCCTGTTGCCGCGGCTTGAAATTCGTCATACGTCCGAGGCGCAGTACGGCCAGATTTTCATGCCGCGCGCAAACACACTGCTTCTGGTCGGCGTTCTGGTACTCGTGCTGTTCTTCAAGTCGTCGAGTGCGCTGGCTTCTGCCTACGGCATTGCGGTAACGGGCACCATGGTGGTGACCGCGCTGATGGCATTTGTGGTGGTGTGGAAAGTCTGGCGCTGGGGGCCTGTCGCCGCTGCGATGCTGATCGCACCGTTTCTGCTGATCGATCTGACCTTCCTGTCGGCCAACATGCTCAAGGTGTTCGAGGGCGGCTGGGTGCCGCTCGTGCTCGGCGCCGCCATCATGCTGCTGATGTACACTTGGCGGCGCGGCAGCCGCCTCCTGTTCCAGAAGACGCGCAAGCTGGAAATGCCGCTCGCCACGCTCGTCTCCTCGCTGGAGAAGAAGCCGCCGCAGCGCGTGCCGGGCAGTGCGGTGTTTCTGACCGGCGACATCGAAAGTGCACCGACCGCGCTCCTGCACAGTCTCAAGCATTACAAGGTGCTGCACGAGCACAACGTCGTCCTGACGGTGGAATATGCCGCGACCCCGCGCGTGGACGACGCGGAGCGGGTGAAGATAGAGTCCCTGAGCCCGTCCTTCATGCGGGTCGTCCTGCGCTTCGGATTTATGGAGCGGCCGCATGTGCCGCGGGCGCTCGCGATCGCGCGCAGGCACGGCTGGACCTTCGACATCATGTCAACCTCGTTCTTCCTGTCGCGGCGCACGCTCAAGCCGTCGGTGCAGTCGGGGATGCCGGTCTGGCAGGACCGGCTGTTCATTGCGCTGGCGCGTAGCGCCAACGACGCCACCGACTTCTTCCAGATCCCGACCGGCCGGGTGGTGGAGGTCGGCACCCAGGTGACGATCTAGCCGGCGTCCGGCGCGCGGACGTCGCCGGCTATTTCCGGATTCCGGCCGGCCGGCGGTGGAAGTCGGTGCCGCGGTCACCATCTAGGATGGACGCCGGCTGCGGCGTCAGGCGGATTGACGGAACGGGACGCCAATGGTCCTGTTCCGCCGAACATTGGCCGCACAGGAGCAAGCGATGGGATGGTTCAGCCGCAAACCCAAGGTCCAGGACCTCTCGGTCGAGGAGGTGGCGCGCGGCCTGAAAGAGGGCCGCATGCTGCTCGTCGACGTGCGCGAGCCGAACGAGATTGCGGCCGAGAGCTATCCCGATGCGGTCGTGATGCCGCTGTCGCAATTCGATCCGGCGGCGCTGCCCGACCCGGCCGGCAAGGACGTCGTCTTTGCCTGCCGCTCCGGCCGCCGCTCGGTCACCGCCTCGCTCGCGGCCCAGGAACACGGGCTGCCCTACGACAAGCACCTCGCCGGCGGCATCCTCGCCTGGAAAGCCGCCGGGCAGCCCACCAAGACCTGATCAAGACCTGACAAGAGGACCATGATGCGTCGTGCATTGCCTGCCTGGCCTGCCTGCCTGCTCGCCGTCCTGTCGTTCGTTCTCCTCGCTCCCGCGCACGCGCAAAGCCGCGGCGAGCGGGTCGTCAATGTCTATAACTGGTCGGATTACATCGACCCGGCGGTGCTGGAGGAATTCACCAAGGAGACCGGCATCAAGGTCCGCTACGACACCTTCGACGCCAACGAGACGCTCGACACCAAGCTCCTGACCGGCAGGTCCGGCTACGACGTCGTCGTGCCGTCTTCCTATTTCCTCGAGCGTCAGATCAAGGCCGGCGTGTTCCAGAAGCTCGACAAGAGCAAGCTGCCGAACCTCGCCAATATCTGGCCCGAAATCGCCGAGCGGCTTGCCGTGCACGATCCCGGCAACCAGTTTGCCGTCAGCTACATGTGGGGCACGACCGGCATCGGCTACAACGTCAAGAAGGTGCGCGAGATCCTCGGCGACTCTAGGATCGATTCCTGGGACATCGTGTTCAGGGAGGGCAGCCTCGCGCGCTTCAAGGACTGCGGGGTGATGATGCTCGATTCGCCGGAGGACATCCTGCCGGCGGCGCTGCACTATCTCGGGCTTGATCCCAACAGCAAGGTGCAGGCGGAGCTGGAGAAGGCCGCGGAGCTTTTGCAGAAAATCCGCCCGGCCGTGCGCAAGTTCCATTCCTCGGAATATCTCAACGCGCTCGCCACCGGCGAAATCTGCCTCGTGGTCGGCTGGTCGGGCGACGTCAAGCAGGCGCAGCGGCGCGCGGCCGAGATCAAGGGCGGCGTCGAGGTAGGCTACGCGATCCCGAAAGAGGGCGCGCAGATGCTGTTCGACAATTTCGCGATCCCCAAGGACGCCCCCAATGTCGCGGAGGCGCACGCCTTCATCGATTTCATGCTGCGGCCGCAGGTCGCCGCCCGCAACACCAACATGGTGGCCTTCGCCAGCGGCAACCTGGCGGCGCAGAAATTCATCGACAAGGCGATCATCGAGGACCGCACCGTCTATCCCGACGCCGAGACGATGAAGAAGCTCTACACCATCAAGCTGCGCGATCCGCAGACCCAGCGCATCGTCAACCGGCTGTGGACGCGCATCAAGACCGGGCGCTGACGCGCTTCACCGCCAGCGGCGGTGCAGCCACAGCCATTGCTCGGGGTGTTCGCGCACCCAGCCCTCGACCACGCCCGTGATGATCTGCATGGTCGCGGTGACGTCCACCTTGCCTTCGGCGTCGCGCGCGGGCGTGATTTCCTCGGTCAGCTCGATGAAGAAGCGGTGGCCGGGCCGGCGCACGACCCGCACGCCGTGGATCGGGCATTCGACCCGCCGGGCGAGGCGGGCGATCAGCGGATTGGCGTTGGTCCGGTGGCCGAAAAATGTGACCGGCACGCCGCGTACATAATACTGGTCGACCAGCATGCCGACATGCAGGCCCTCGGCGAGCGCGTCGGCGGCCTTCACCGGGGCGTCGAGCCCGGTCTTGATCAGGCGGCCCATATTCACCCCGCGCGTGCCGAGCACCATGTCGGCGATCGGCCCGATATTGGGCGCGCGATAGAGCACCGCGCTCGGCAGGCCGTGCGCGGCGCCCGGCAGCGCCGGCATTTCCCAGTTGGCGAGATGGGCCGCGAACACGAGCGCCGGCTTGCCGTCGTCGCGCAGGCGGATGAAGCGCTCCTCGGATTCCGGCGCGAATTCGATGTGGCTCTTGCCGCGATTGTCCGGGTCGTGGTCCCAGATGCGGTCGAGATGGGCGAACTCGATGCCGAGCCGGCCGAGATTGTCCCAGACGCCGGCGAGAATGGTCTCGATCTCGGCGGCGGTCTTTTCCGGGAAGGCGAGCCTGAGATTGGCGCGGCCGATGCGGTGCTCGCGCAGCTTCGGCCCGACCTTGCGCATCACCCAGCCGGCGAAATCCGACATCCTGTGCGGGTCGGTGAGGCGGATGAGCCGGATCAGCCCGACCGCGAGATTGCCGAGCACGTTGTCGCGCACGCTGTCGGGAATGCGGATGCGCATCAGCATTTCCTCTTTGTCATGGCCGGGCTTGTCCCGGCCATCCCGCTCGGGTTGGCACAGTGCCCGCCCAAGCGGAATGCGCGGGACAAACCCGCGCATGACGACTGAAAGCGTGAAAAGCGCGTCAACATCAGAAGCTGACGATCACCTTCCCGAACACCTGGCGGCCTTCGAGCCGCGTCAGCCCCTTTTCGAGGTCCTCGAGCCCGACCTCGGTGTCGATCACCGGCAGCAGGCCGCCGGCCATCTTGTTGAGGCTGTCGCGGATGTTCTTCATCGTGGCGCCGAACGAGGCGAGGATCTTGTATTGCTGCTGGAAGAGCTGCATCAGGTTGATGGTCACCGTCGGCCCCGCGGTCGAGCCGCAGGTGACGAGGCGGCCGCCTTTCTTGAGGCAGAGCAGCGAGGCGTTGAAGCCCTCGCCGCCGACATGCTCGAAGACGACGTCGACGCCCTTCTTGCCGGTGATCTTGCGCACGCGTCCCTCGAACCGCTCGGTGCGGTAATTGATCACGTGATCGGCGCCGATCGCTTTGGCCTTCTCGATCTTGTCGTCGCTGCCGACCGTGGTGATGACCGTGCAGTCGAGCTGTTTCGCCATCTTGATCGCGGTCGAGCCGATGCCCGATCCGGCCGCGTGCACGAGGATGCTTTCGCCCGGCTGCAGCCGCGCATTGTCGAACAGCATGTGCTCGACGGTGGAGAAGGCGACCGGTGCGCAGGCCGCGTCGCGCATCGACACGCCCTTCGGCACCGGGATGACCAGCCGCTCCGACATGTTGACGAGTTCGCGCGCGAAGCCGTCGACATGGAAGCCCATGATGCCGGCGACGTTTTCACACAAGTTGTCGCGGCCTTCGAGACAGTATTTGCAGGTGCCGCAGGTCAGCGCGCCGTACATCACCACGGGATCGCCGGCCTTGAATTTGGTGACGCCGGGACCGACCGCGGCGATTTCGCCGGCGGCCTCCGCGCCCACCACCAGCGGATAGTTGCGCTTGGCGAACGCCATGCCGCGATAGCCCCACACGTCGATATGGTTGAGCCCGACCGCGCGCACGCGGATCTGCACCTCGCCCGGTGCGGGCGCGGGCGGGGGCGGCAGGTCGGTGAGTTCGAGCTTGCGGTCACCGAGCAGAGCAAGCGCGCGCATGGATGCGGTTTCTCCGGAAAACGGCCGAAAAGGACGGGAAATCGTGCGCTTGGGTAGCCCCGCGCAACGGGCGGCGTCAACCCGCATTCTCGGGTTCGTCATGGCCACTCGTCATGGCCGGGCTCGTCCCGGCCATCCCGACAAGGGACGCACTGCTCACCTGAACGGGATGCCCGGCACAAGGCCGGGCATGACGGAGAAATATTGAGATGCTTGCCGCGCCTATGCCGGCTCGCCGGTGAGCACGAGGCAGGTGTTCTGCCCGCCGAAGCCGAACGAGTTGGAGATCACGCGCCGCACCTTGGCGTCGCGCGCCGCGTTCGGCACGACGTCGAGCGGGATGGCGGGGTCGGGCACCTGGTAATTGATGGTCGGCGGGATGCGCTGGTGCATGATGGTGAGCGCCGACACCACCGCCTCGATCGCGCCGGCGGCGGTCAGAGTGTGGCCGATCATCGACTTGTTGGAGGAGATCGGGATCGACTTGATCTTCTCGCCGAACACGGTCGAGACGCCGAGATATTCCATCTTGTCGTTTTCCGGCGTCGAGGTGCCGTGGGCGTTGATGTAATCGACGTCGTCGGGCGTCACGCCGGCGTCGGCGAGCGCGTTGCGCATGCACGAAATCACCGGCTTGCCGTCCGGGCTCGAGCGCGTGCGATGGAAATTGTCGGCCTTCTCGCCGCAGCCTTCCACGACGCCGAGGATCTTCGCTCCGCGCGCGAGCGCATGATCGTAGTCTTCCAGCACGAGCGCGGCGGCGCCTTCCGCCAGCACGAAGCCGTCGCGGTTTTTCGAGAACGGCCGCGAGGCGCCCTGCGGGGCGGCGTTGTTGGTGGAGAGCGCCGACAAAAGCGAGAAGCGCACCACGGATTCGGCGGTGATCGAGCCGTCCGCGCCGATGGCGAGCGCCGCCTCGCATTCGCCGCGCTGGATCGCCTCCAGCCCGAGCTGGATCGCGGTCGCCCCCGACGCGCAGGCGGTGGTCAGCGAGATCGGCGAGCCCTTGGTGCCGAAAATCTCGGCCAGATGCTCGGGCACGACGCCGTATTTGGATTCCTCGTAGAAGGGATGGAATTGCGGCTCGGCGGCCACGCGCACGAGATCGCCGTATTCGATCTTCTCGTTGGCACCGGAGGCGGCGGCGAGCGCGAAGCGCTGTTGCCACTCGATCTCGATTGGCGGAAAGGCGAGGAACAGCGGTCCGGGGAAGTCGCCGGTCTTGCCGATGCGCGATTCCTCGATCGCCTCGCGGCCGGCGAGCAAAGCGAGCTTCTGCGACAGTTCCGACGACACCATCCCGTCCTCGAACACCTCGTCGACGGTGCCGGCGATGGTCGTGCGCAGCCCTTCGGTCGGGAAGCGGGTGATGGAGCGGATGCCGGACTCGCCGGCGGTCAGCTTCTTCCAGTTGTCGGCCTTGCCGACGCCGAGCGGCGTGACGAGCCCCATGCCGGTGATCGCGACGACCGGGCGGCCCTTCTTGTCGCGGTGCGCTGCCATGGTGCCTCCTCAGTCGATCCGTTCGATCAAAGCCAGCCCTTCGCCGCGCCAGTGTCCGACGCTCGTGACCACGGCCTGGCGGATGCCGTTCGCCGGCGTCTGGCCGGTATCGCCGCTGCCCGAGCCCGGAAACAGCGTCCCGGCGCGGACGGCCTGGCAGCCGAGCGCGATATTGGCGAGGAACTGCGCTTCCATCCCGTTGCCGATATGGGTGGCGGTGGCGCGGACCGGAAGGCCGATCTCGCCCAGGACCGCGCGCTCCTCGGAGGTTGCGGGCTCGGCACCCGACGCCCCGGATATGACGACGGCGGCGTCGGTCTTCACGCGCGAAGCGATTTCCTTCCATTCCGCGCGCAGGGTGGCTTCCGCGTCGCCTGTCTTGCGCAGGTTGCGGCTCGACTGGATCGAGGCGAGGCGGGCGACCGGCTTGGCGCCGCGCTTCTCGGCGTGGGCGCGGCTTTCGATCACCACGAACGCGCCCATGGCGGCGAGCGTCAGCGCGCCCTTGGGGCCGCGGTCCCAGACCGGCCGGAACGGCGGCTCGAGCAGCGGCGTGCCGAGCCGGAACAGCAGCACGAGGTCCCAGCGCGTGCCGTTATAGGCGCCGCCGACGAGGCTGATCTCGCTCTGGCCGGCGGCGATGCGCGCATGCGCCACGCGCACGGCGTCGACGCCGGAGGCTTCCTCGCCCATGAAGGTGCGCGAGGAGCCGACCACGCCGTGCACGAGCGAAATGTTGCCGGCGAGCAGGTTCGGAAGCTGCGCGAGGAAGAGGGTGGGGCGCAGGTCGCTCATCAGGCGTTCGTTGACGAACGGGTCGCGGTTCTCGATCTTGCGCGCGTCGGTCAGGATCGCCGCATCCACCGCCACGTCGCGCTCGCCGCCGCCGGCGGCGACGATCATGTCGGTCTTGTCGAGGATTTCGGTGTTCTTGGCGATGCCGGCATCGGTCAGCGCCAGCCCCGCGGCATAGACGCCGATCCGCTGCCAGGCTTCCATCTGGCGCTGGTCGCCCTTCTTGGGGATCTGGCTGTCGAAATTGACCGGCACCAGCGGGAAGGTGATGTAGGGCGCGAACGTCTTGTCGTCATGGGGCGGCGGGTCGCCCGCCATCAGGCGTTGCCAATGCTGGTCGAGCCCCTCGCCGAGCGCGGAGACGAGGCCGACCCCGGTAATCCAGACTTCGCGCGCCGTGCTCACTTGCGGAATTCCTGCAGCGGAAAGTCGAGTTGCTTGGCCCAGGTCACCATCGTGTTCTGGAATTCCGGGCTTGGATAGGGGATCAGCCGGTAGGTGAGCTGGGCGTCGGCGATGGCCGTGTCGCCGGACTTGATCGCGCCCTGCGCGATCGCAAAGCCCGAGCCCTCGTGGACGATCGAGCCTTCGGTGCTCAGGTCCATGCCGGGAAACACCGCGCCGCGCACCTTGGCGTTCTTGACGCCGGCGAGCACCGGCAGGCCGGTAAAGCCAGTGATCGCGGAGACGAGCCAGCCGCAGGTCTGCGCCATGTTCTCGATCAGGAGCACGCCGGGCATCAGCGGGTAGCCGGGGAAATGGCCCTCGAACACCGGGCTTTCCATCGGGACTTTGCTTTCCGTCTTGATCCAGCGCTCGTCCGCCTTCACCGCGACGAAGCGGTCGAGCATCTGGAAATATTCAAGCCGCATGCGCGCTTACTCAACTCTCGTTGCGGGAGGCCGGCCGCCGGTCGCGCGGCCGATCAGGCCCCCAAAGTCAGGCGCCTTTGGCCGCGATCAGCTCGTCGATCCGGGCGCAGAGATTTTTCAGCACGAAATACTGCTCGGTGGTCGCCTGACCGTCATTGATCTTCTGGGTCCACTGCTCGAGCGGCAGCTTGATGCCGAAGGCCTTGTCGATCGCAAAGGCGATATCGAGGAAGTCGAGGCTGTCGATCTTCAGATCGTCGATCGCGTGACTGTCCGGCGTAATGGTCTCGCGCGGAATGTCGCAGGTTTCCGCGATGATATCGGCAACTTTGTCGAACGTGGTGGACATGGGCGCTCTCGATTGACCGCTGCCGGCCGGGGCGGGACCCCATAAGCCCCCCCGCGCCAAGGGACGTTTGGCATGGGGCGGCTGGTAAGGGACGGCTAGCAAGGGACGGCTAGGCTGCCGCTGGTGGATTTGGATGCCCCTATAGCGAAGGAAGGCCGCCGTTTCAACGGCGGAAACCCGGGATGGGTACCCTTCGCTTGAACATTCGGGCCACTTTCCCTAACAGCCTTCGGTCCGGGGGCGGCACGGGGGGTGGGCGGCATGAGCGGGGTGGAAGTCCGAAGGCGCTGCGTCTTTTTCCTCGGCGGCTATGAGCCGATCCCGGCGCCCCGCCAGCATGAGCGCTTCGTGCGGGAGTTGCGGCGCTTCAAGAAGACCTGGAATGCCGAGGCCACGGTCTCCGACCTCGCCCTGACGCGGGAGGGGGCGGTGGCCTCCTGGACGGTCGCCACGCGCGGGCCGGACTGGGCGGTCGACACCGAATACCGCTCGCTGATCTGGGGCGACATCGTCGAATCCGATTTCAGCCGGCCGGAATGGGTGCGGGTGCCGGCCGGCATCGCCGCGTTCGCCGACTTCATCCTCAGCGGCACGGCGCTGCGCTATTTCGTCGTCAACTGGCGCTACGGCCTGTTCTTCGCCTATCCGGTCCTGATCCTGCTCTCGTTTGTCGTCTTCGCCTTCTGGGCGGCGTCGGCCGTCGCCGGCCTCGGCCTGCCGTACCCGGCCCTGCTGACGCCGCTCGTCGCCTTTGCGATCTTCTGCGGGCTGATCGTCGTGCCCGGCCGCTTCCTGATGCTGGCCTATATGCTCGACGACTGGATTTTCGCCGCCGAGCTGATCCGCCGCAGCCGCGCCGGGCTCGACGCGCGCATCGACACCTTCGCCCGCGAGGTCGCCGACCGGCTCGACGCCGGGGGCGTCGACGAGTTCGTCTTTGCCGGCCACAGCCTCGGCTGTGCGCTCAAGCTCGCGGTGGTCGACCGCGCGCTCGCCTTGCGCGAACGCGCCGGCCGCGCGCCGGTGCGGCTCAACCTCGTCTCGACCGGCTCCTCGCTGCTCAAGATCGCGCTGCATCCTAAGGGCGCCTGGCTGAAGGAGGCGGTCGACCGCGTGGTCCGGCGCAGCGACGTGTTCTGGATCGAATACCAGACGCTCGTCGACATCATCAGCTTCTACAAGGTCAATCCGGTCGAGGCGCTGCGCCTGCCGCCGGCCCCGATCCCGCTGATCCAGAAGGTGCGCGTGCGCCACATGCTCGACGACGAGGTCTATAATCGTTACCGCGGCAACTTCTTTCGCCTGCACCGCCAACTGGTGATGGGGAACGACAAGCGCTACTTCTACGACTACTTCATGATCTGCTGCGGGCCGTTCCGCCTTGAGACGCGCGCGCGCGATCCGGAGCGGATGATGCGGGCCTTCCGTCCCGACGGCACGCTGGCCGATGCCGCCGCAAGCACCGCCACTGAAAAGGAAAACCGAACATGACGCCGTTCGCGGCCAAGACCATCCTGATCCTGAGCGCGGTGGCCTGGTTCGTCATCCGGCTGCCGCACCAGAAGCGTTCCTGGAAGACGGCGATTGCCAAAAGCGAGCGCACCACGCGCGAAAAGCTGCTTTTGACCGGCTCCTTCGCCGGGCTCGGCATCATTCCCTTCACCTATGCCTTCACCGGCTTTCCGCGCTTTGCCGATTATCCGTTCCAGCCGGTGCTGGCCTGGCTCGGGCTTGCCGTGTTCCTCGTGTCGCTCGCACTGTTCTACCGGGTGCATCGCGAACTCGGCCGCAACTGGTCTGATTCGCTGGAGATGCGGGAAAAGCACACGCTCGTCACGCACGGTCTCTATCGCTGGGTCCGCCACCCGATGTATTCGGCCTTTTTCCTGTGGGCGCTGGCGCAGGCCCTGCTGCTGCCGAACTGGTTCGCTGGGCTCGCCGGGCTGGTCGGCTTCGGCAACCTGTTCTTCTGGCGGGTCGGGCGCGAGGAGGCGATGATGCTGGCGGCGTTCGGCGACGAGTACCGAGCCTATATGGACCGCACCAAGCGAATCATTCCGTGGGTCTATTAATGCATGATCCCGAAAAGTGCGAAGCGGTTTTTGGAAAAGATCATGCTCAAACAAAGCGCTAAAGCGGGATGACGATTCAAGGAAAACGCATCCCGCTTTAGTCCGCACCGCCTGACGAAATTTGCGGCGCGGTGCGGCGAGCCACCGCGCCTCGGCTTGCGTCCGGGCCCGGTCCGCCAGTGGCATACTTGCAACACCGGCGGAGAATGCCTGTTTTTATAATTCCCGATATAGCGCGGGTTATTTGACCGGCTATAAAAAGCAATGCGTCTCGGCCCGAGGGGGTGAGCGGGCGCATCGCGGACACACTGGAGCAGCGGCGGCGATGATGACGTTCCTGCGTGTTTCGGCCCTGGCGGCCGTCATGACTTTTCTTCTGGCAAGCGTTGCATCCTTCGTGGATGCGAGCGGTTCCGCGGCGGTCGCCCAGACCATCGCGGCACCTGAGCGCGCGCCAGCGCGGTCGGCAAAGCCGCGCCCCAGCAGCGGCCCGCACGTCTATCTGCTGCGCGGCCTCCTCAACGTCTTCTCGCTCGGCATGGACGACCTGGCGCAGAAGATCCAGCGCCGCGGCATCAGCGCCTCGGTGCACAATCATGCCGAATGGGAATCGCTCGCCAACGAGATCGCCGCCAAATACAAGGCCGGCGCTCATGGCTCGATCGTACTGATCGGCCATTCGCTCGGTGCCGACGCCGTGATGTTCATGGGTGAATATCTCGGCAAGCGCGGCGTGCCGGTCGCGCTCATCGTGCCGTTCGACGGCACCGGTTCGTTCGCCGCCACCGGCAACGTGGCGCGGGTGATGAACCTGACGCAGCGCGACTACGCCTATATGCGCCGGGGCAGCGGCTTCCGCGGCGAATTGCAGAATATCGACGTGAGCAAGGACTCCACGATCGACCACATCACGATCGACAAGTCGGCCCGTCTCCACAACATGGTGGTGAACAAGATCGTCGGCATCCTCGGCCGCGGCGGGTCGCCGCGTCCGGCCGCCAAGCCCAAGACGGCGCCTGCGACCGAGGCGTCCGCGGCGCCCAAGTCGACGGGCGAGACGTCCGCGCCGACACCGGCAGCCGCGCCGCCGGCGGCCAAGCCGACGGCGTCCGGTACGTCCGGCGTCGGTTCGGTCGACAAGCCGGCCGCCGCGACCCCGCGGCTCTGATCCGCTTAAATCCAGCTTCGCATCAAGTTCGCGGACCCGCAGCGAAGGCGCCTTCGCTGCGGGTCTTGCATTTGTGCTTCCGTCCGCGGGCGTCGCAGGCGCGTAGGTTGCGTGGCCCGGCGCCCCCGTCGCCTGCCGCGAAAATTCCCCGCCGCTGCCGGGAATTGGGACGAATCGGTCTGTAACCCGCGCCCGGGGCTCGAAGCCGGGGCCCCTGTCAAAACCGAAAGGACTACGGAATGATCGCTCGACCGGGCGCGGCGGGCCCTGCCGCGATTCATTCGGGGCCTCCCGCCGCATTGCTCGCCGTGTTTCTTGCCGCGTTTCTTGCCGTCCTGTGCCCGCAAGCGCTCGCCCGCGCCGACCGTCCCGTGCCGCCCGGTGCCGACGCCCATGGACTGCCCGCCGACGCCATCCGGATTTCGGGCGAGGCCGGCATGGCGTCGGTCTATGCGTTCGCGGGCGATAAGTACGCGGGTGCCGGCGGCAGGACGGCAAGCGGCGAGCAGATCGCTGCCGACGCGCTGACGGCGGCGCACCGGACGCTTCCGTTCGGGACCATGGTGCGGGTCACCCATCTGCAGAACGGGCGCTGGATTGTCGTGCGGATCAACGATCGCGGGCCGTTTGTCGAGGGCCGCATCATCGACCTGACGCCGGCGGCCGCGCAGGCGCTCGGCTTTTCGCAGACCGAGGGGCTCGTGCCGGTGACGCTGACCCTGGTCGATTGAAGGCGTTACCAGCGCTGCGGCAGGGGGGCGTCGACCGGCGTGCAGCCGCGCCGGCCGGACAGGACGCAGTCCTGGTTCTTGCGCATGGACGCCATGGTGTCGGCGATCCAGATGCCGGCCACGATCAGCAGCACGACGATGCCGAGGCCGGCCGCATTGGTCAGCATGCGCTGACGGTATTCCTCGCGCGTCTCCGGGGCTTCGAACTTGCGCAGATCGTCCACGGGCGGGCGGTCGGGGGGCGGGGCGGTACCGTTGCGGCCTCCCGAACCGGCCGCCGAGCGCCGCAGCGGCACGATGGTTTCGTCACGGTCGGAGGGAGGGGAATCGGACATCGGCTTCGGTCGCTTGTGGAATCCGGGGGTGATCCGGCCGGAGCGGCATCGGTCGCGGCGCGTCGCTAACCTACAGGATAATTTTGCCCGCGACGATGCACGGGACGCTTGCACAAGGCGGCACCGTTCATTCAAAGTGCCGCTCCCGGGCGGCCTGGGCGGCCCGGCAATGCCGTAGCAAACGGCGATAATAAAAAATATCCGGCAATGTCCGGAAGGATCGGAGCGGGGGCGCCAGTGGGGGCGTGGTTGACACTCAGCCTGTCAGCCGGCGGGTTCGATGTTGCGTGGCTTGCGCAGCTCGGATCGCTGGTGATCCTGCCGTTCGCCCACGAAGATCTCGCCATCATCGCCGGCGCCTATTTCATCACCCATCAGCTCATGCCCGCGAGCATGGTCGCGCTCAGCATCTATGGCGGCATCGTCGCCAGCGACTTCGCGCTCTACGGGCTCGGCGCCGGCGCGCGCCGTGTTCCTTGGCTGCGCCAGTATGTCGACACCCGCGGGCATCATTTCGGCGACAAGCTGCGCCAGAATATTTTCGGCCTCGTCGCGCTCTGCCGGTTCGTGCCCGGCATCGTGTTCGTGGCTTTCGTCGCCTGCGGCTGGACGCGCGTGCCGCTGTCGCGCTTCACGCTCGCAAGCCTCATCGTGTCGGCGATCTATCTGCCGCTGACGCTGTTCGTCGTGATCGAGTTCGGCGTCGCCCTCGACGACATGCTCGGCATCTGGGCCTGGCCGCTCTTGCTCGGTGCGCTGATGGCCTCGGGCCTGCTGCGCAAGCGCGTGTTCGCGTTCCGCGACGGCGAGGCCGCCCCGGCCGCGGACGGAACGCTCGCCGGCTTCACCGGCATGCCCGCGCTCGAGATGCGCGCGCGCGGCGTGGCGACTGCCGAGCGCATTCCGCCATCCCTGTTCTATCTGCCGCTCGTCGCCAACTGGCTGCGGCTCGCCGCCCGCCACCGCAGCCTGACGCTGCCGGCGGCCGCCAATCCGGCCATCCCGTCCGGGGGCATGTGGGGCGAATCCAAGAGCGCCTATTTCGACGATGTCGCCCCGCCATGGCGCGACGCGATCGCGCCTTATTGCGTGGTCGCCGGCGGCGCCGGCGCGCTCGCGCGTGCGCGCATGTCCATGGAAGCCGCGGCGCTGCGCTATCCCGTCGTCGCCAAGCCGGATATCGGCTGGCACGGCTATGGCGTCCAGTGTCTGACCGACGAAGCCGGCCTTGCCGCCTATCTTGAACATTGCGCCGGCGGCGCGCGCGTCATCCTGCAGACCTATGTCGCAGACCCGGGCGAAGCCGCCGTGCTCTATGCGCGCATGCCGGGGCAGCCCGGCGCCATCCGCTCGCTCACCTTCCGCTATTTCCCCCATGTCGTGGGCGACGGCGCCATGAGCGTGCGCGAGCTGATCGCCCGCGATCCGCGCGCGCGCTGGAAGGCGCGCCTGCATCTGGGCTGCGACGCCAGCCATCGCGGCCTGTCGCAGGCCGAGCTTGCGCGCGTGCCCGCGCGCGGGGAGGTCGTGCGCATCGCCCTGATCGGCAACCAGCGCGCCGGCAGCCTCTATCGCGACGGACGCAGCTTCGTCACCGCCGCGCTCGAACAGCGTTTCGACGGCATCGCCTGCGCGATGACGCAATTCCATTACGGCCGTTTCGACATCCGCTTTGGCAGCGTCGAGGCGCTGATGCGCGGCGAGGGCTTCCGCATCGTCGAGATCAACGGCATCGGCGGCGAGGCGATCGACGCCTGGGACCCGGCGCTGCGCTGGACGCAGACCTATCGCCGCCTCTTCGCCGAGCAGGAGGTCCTGTTCGAGATCGGCGCGCGCAACCGCGCCCGCGGCTTCCGGCCCGAGCCGGCGCGGCGTTTCCTCGGCCTGCTGGCGGCGCAGACCCGCATGATCCGCCACTATCCGCCCTCGCACTGACGCGCTGCGCTGCGGACGGTAACGGGTGGCCGGCGGCCGCCCCGTTCAGCTTTCGTTAGCGATATGGATGAGCGCAAAGCGGGCGCTGTTGCGCCGGAGCACGGGATTTGCGCGCCCGAAATCACCAAAGTTTAAGACCTGCGCACCTAAATTCGCGCGAACGGCGACAGACATCAGGGCAAGAAATGTCCGGCACCAATCACGACGATCCCAGGCACTGGTCTGGTCCTCTCGACAATATGAGCGACGACGAGCGCGGCTGGCTGGTCGATTCCATGCGGGGCGTTTCGCCCCACATCAATGTCGAGCAGGCGCTGCGCGAGCACTGGCTGGAAATCTGGTACCAGCCCAAGATCGATCTCAAGCGCCGCTGTCTGGCCGGCGCCGAGGCGCTGGCGCGCATCCATCATCCCAATCTCGGCGTGCTGCTGCCGGGGCAGTTCCTGCCCGGCGTCGACGACGACACGCTGGCCATGCTCACCGAGCATGCGCTGCTCACCACGCTCTATGACTGGAGCAGTTTCGACGCCGCCGGCTACAACCTGCATCTGGCGATCAACGTGCCGGTCTCCGCGCTGCTGCGCCTGCCGATCCCCGCGATCGTGCGCGAATGCCGGCCGCAGGCCGCGCACTGGCCCGGTCTCGTGGTCGAGGTGACGGAGGACCAGATCGTGCGCGACATCAAGCTCGCGCAGGAGATCGCCAACCAGCTCAAGGTGTCCGGCGTCTCGGTCGCGATCGACGATTTCGGCGGCGGTTATTCGTCGCTCGCCTCGCTGCGCGAGTTGCCGTTCGCGGAGCTCAAGATCGACCATACCTTCGTGAAGAATTGCGCGACCGAGGGCACCAACGGCGCCATCTGCCAGACCGCCATCGACCTGGCGCACCGTTTCGGCAGCGTGGCGGTGGCCGAAGGCATCGAGAACATGGCCGACCTGCAGGCGCTCCAGGTCATGCGCTGCGACTTCGGGCAGGGGGTGCTGCTGGCGCCGCCGATGCCCAAGGAGCGCTTCATCGAGCTTCTCAACCAGCGTAACAACCGCGCGCGGCCGCAGGCGCCCGCCGCGGGCGAGCAGCCGGCCGACCGCGTGGCCTGACGCTTGGCGCGATGCGCGGGCCTGACCCGCGCATCCATCTCCTTCGAAAAGACGATCGATCGCCGGGTCAGGTTTGCGACTGCGCCGTCCGCCCGGCGCCGGGTTCCGCAAAGGCCGGCACCGCGCCTTCGGGCAGCGGCACGCGGAAGACGTTCAGCGCCATGGCCACGAGCGTGTAATAGCCGAGGATGCCGGCGAACTCGACCATGCCGGCGTCGCCGAGGAGCGCGTGCAGGCGCCCATAGGTGCGGTCGGACACCCGCCGCGTCCGGTGCAACTCGCCGATGAAGTCGAAAACCGCGCGTTCGTCCTTGCGGAGCCGCTTCGGCGTACGGCCGGCTTTCAGGTCGCGGATCGTGTCCGGCCGGATGCCCGCTTTCTCCGCGATGGCGGCGTGCGCATGCCATTCGTATTGCGCGCGCCACAGCCGCGCGATCACGAGGATGGCGAATTCCGAGAGATGCGGCGGCACCGCGGTGCGGTAGCGGCAATGGGCGCCGAGCCTCTGCGCGAGGTCGCCGAATTCGGGCGCATGCAGGAAGACCCCGAACGGGCCGCCTATCGTGCCTGCGCCGCGGGTCGCGCGGATATCGTTGAGCATCGTGCGCTGACGTTCGCTCAGCTCGCTTTCGACGAGTTCGCGCAGGCGGGGCGGGGACTTTCGGCGCGGGGACTTTCGGGGTGGCATGGCGGCGG
Organism: Pseudorhodoplanes sp.; assembly: GCA_019187085.1. Classification (GTDB taxonomy): domain Bacteria; phylum Pseudomonadota; class Alphaproteobacteria; order Rhizobiales; family Xanthobacteraceae; genus Pseudorhodoplanes. Next base: position 89,271 of record JABARS010000004.1, read on the forward strand.
CTCCGGCTGGGCGGCCGGAGCGGCCGCTGACCCTTAAACTTTTAGCGGACCCGCCAACCGCTTCTCAAGCGGCATCCGGTATCGCTATGCCGCTCGCCGCAGCCGGAGCCGCGCATGAAGTTCTGGACCTTTCCGCTGGTCGTCGCCGGGGTCGCGCTCGCCGGCCATTCGCTTGTTCGGCCGAACGGCGTCGCCGAACCCGACGAGACGCAGATGCGCGCGGCCTTTGCCGGCGCGCTCGATCGGCGCGTGCGCAGCGTGATCGCGTTTGCGCGCGAGACCGGCGGCGAGGAGGCCGTGCAGCGCATCCGCGACGCCGGCACCGACCGCTTCGCCATCAGGCTTTTCCGCAAATTGTCGTGCGGCCGCGACGCCGACCTGAGCCATGTCTGCGCCTTCTCGGTCGATCTCGACCTCGTCGGCGGCGCGTTTCAGCGTACACTGAGCGGACGCTTCATCGATGCCGGCGGCGGCTACCGCTTCGCGGGTGAGGTCTGATCAGCCGAACACGCGGCGGAAAATCGTGTCCACGTGCTTGAAGTGGTAGCCGAGGTCGAAATTATCCTCGATCTCGTCGGCGCTCATTGTCGCGGTCACGCGCGGGTCGGCTTTCAGGAAGGTGAGGAAGTCGCCTTCGCCGCGCCAGACCTTCATCGCGTTCTCCTGCACGATGCGGTAGGCGTCCTCGCGCGCGACGCCCTTCTGCGTCAGCGCCAGCAGGACGCGCTGCGAGTGCACGAGGCCGCCGAGCCGGTCGAGATTCTTCTGCATGTTCTGCGGATAGACCACGAGCTTGTCGACCACGCCGGCGAGGCGGTTGAGCGCGAAATCGAGCGTCACCGTCGCGTCGGGTCCGATCATGCGCTCGACCGAGGAGTGCGAGATGTCGCGTTCGTGCCAGAGCGCGACGTTCTCCATGGCCGGGATGGCATAGGAGCGCACGAGGCGGGCAAGCCCGGTCAGGTTCTCGGTCAGCACCGGGTTGCGCTTGTGCGGCATCGCCGAGGAGCCCTTCTGGCCGGCGGAGAAATATTCCTCCGCCTCCAGCACCTCGGTGCGCTGCAGGTGGCGGATCTCGGTCGCCAGCCGCTCCACCGACGAAGCGACCACGCCGAGCGTCGCGAAGAACATCGCATGGCGGTCGCGCGGGATGACCTGGGTCGAGACCGGCTCGGCGGCAAGCCCCATCGCCTTCGCCACATGCGCCTCCACGCGCGGATCGACCTGGGCGAACGTGCCGACAGCGCCGGAGATGGCGCAGGTCGCGACCTCCCTGCGCGCGGCCGCGAGGCGCTCGCGCGCGCGCGCGAATTCGGCATGGGCGTAGGCGAGCTTGAGGCCGAACGTGGTCGGCTCGGCATGGATGCCGTGCGAGCGGCCGATGGTCGGCGCCATCTTGTATTCGAAGGCGCGGCGCTTCAGGGCGGCCAGCACCTTCTCAACGTCGGCGATGAGGATGTCGGCGGCCTGCGTGAGCTGGATATTGAAGCAGGTGTCGAGCACGTCCGACGACGTCATGCCCTGATGCACGAAGCGCGCCTCCGGGCCCACCAGTTCGGCGAGGTGCGTGAGGAAGGCGATGACGTCGTGCTTGACCTCGGCCTCGATGGCGTCGATGCGCGCGACGTCGAAGGTCGCGGCCTGGCCTTTCTCGCGGATGATGCGCGCGGCCTCTTTCGGGACGATGCCAAGTTCGGCCATCGCTTCGGTGGCGTGCGCCTCGATCTCGAACCAGATCCGGTAGCGCTGCTCCGGCGACCAGATCGCGGTCATTTCGGGGCGGGAATAGCGGGGAATCATGCTCGTTCTGTCTCCGGCTGGGTGCGCTCTAGCAGAGCCGCGCCGCGCCCGCAAAACCGCATGCAGCTTATCCCCTCGTCCCGAGGAGGCCCACAGGGCCGTCTCGAAGGATGAGGGTCGGGTCCCCGTCATCCCGGCCTTATTCCCTTATCCGTCATCCCCGCCTCATTCCTCATCCGTCGTCCCGGCCGAGGGCCGAAGGCCCGAGAGCCGGGATCGCGATCCGTCCCGACACTGGCACCGCCACTTGCCGCTGACGATCCCGGCGCTCGCGCTTGCGCGCTCGACCGGGATGACGGGGGAGGAAACCCTGAGAAGGCTGCGGCGCGGCCCTACGGCTTCGGCAGCTTCCGGGTCACCGCCAGGAAGCGGCGGTTGGGGCCGGCGTGATAGCCGTCATTGTCGGCATATTCGACGAGGACCGCGAGTGTGAGCCCGCCGTCGGGGGCGCGGTGCAGCCACGCCTCGGCGATACCGTAGGCGTGCGCGCAGCGGCGGCTGCGCGGCAAGGCGGCATCCTCCTGCAGGAGCGTGGTCGCGCCGCCGAGCTGCATCGAAAGCTGCAGGCCGACGATCTTGGCGCGGCCGACGGTCCCGGTGCCGCCATAGCCCGCGCACATGGCGCTGCCAAGCGCGCGCTCCGAGAGCGTCAGGCTCAGGCTGCGGCCGTCGGGCAGGGGCACGTCGAGCGCGCGGGCGAGCGGCTGCGGCTCCATCTGGTAGATGCCGATCTCGTCGAGCGCCATCGAGGGCTTGCCGGCGGTTTGCGTGCCGGCGCGGCCGATGCCGAGCCGCGCCAGCAGCGGCTTTGCCTTGGCGGCGGCATCCGCGCGCGCCTTGTCGGCGTCGAGGCCGTCGTCGCCGCGGATCAGCACCCTGACCGGCGTGCCGGCGACGAAACGGTCGGTGCGGGTGTCGATCGCGACATACTCGGAGAAAGCCGCGTCCTGTTCGTAGAGCGTCGAGTATTGCTCGAAGGCGAAATAATGCCCGTCGGGCGAGAAGCCGAGTACATGGCGCGCGGCCGCGTCGCCGGCCCGCGCCTCGTTCGCCGCAGCAATGACGGCGAGCGTGAGAAGTGCCGCGACGGCGCGGCGCCGAAGAGCCGGTCTGGGCGGAGCGGGATGAGTTCGTGGCGACATGGAGCGGCGTCCTGTTCAGCGGGCTGAAGTCGCCGTGCCGTTGCGCGCGCGCGTCAAGAGGTCGACGAGTTTATGCACGTCCGCGACATCGCGGAAGGCGAGCTTGCCGGTGAAGTCGGTGTCGCGCATGCGCGTCGGACGGCCGGAGGCGAAATAGAGATGACCCGCGCCGCCGCCGGTCTCCAGCACTTCGATCTCGCGATCCATGTCGGCAAAGGCGACGCTGACGAGCGGGGGACGCGCCGGCGGCCGCCGCACGATCAGCGCGCGCCGGTCGGTCACCGCATAGGTCGTGAAGGCGACCTCGAACGCGATCACGAACGGGGCTGCGAGCATTGCCGCGCCGGCAAGCGCGAGCGGGACGAGCACGCCGTTTGGGAGCGTCCCCGTCGCATGAACGAGCGCGACCGCGCCGAGCCATGCAAGGCCGATCCAGATCAGGATTCGCTTGGAACGCAGGATCGAGCGCATGTCGGGCCGCACGGCGAAGACGATGCGTTCGCCCGGCTGCAGGACGTCGGCCAGGCCGAGGGCGGCCTGCCGCGGCGCGATCACGCCGCTTCGCCGCGCGCAAGCGCTGCGGCGTTGCGGATGGCGGCGATGTTGGCGCGATAGGCGTCGGCGCCCGCGCCCTTGAACACTGCCGAGCCCGCGACCAGCACGTTGGCGCCGGCGGCGGTGACCTTCGGCGCGGTCTCCGGCGTGATCCCGCCGTCCACTTCCAGATCGATCGGCCGTCCGCCGATCATGGTGCGCAGGCGCGCGATCTTCTCGATCACGGCGGGAATGAAGACCTGGCCGCCGAAGCCGGGATTGACCGACATCACGAGGATGAGGTCGAGCTGGTCGAGCACATATTCGATCGCGCTTTCCGGCGTCGCCGGATTGATCGAGACGCCGGCCTTCTTGCCGAGCGCGCGGATCGCCTGCAGCGAGCGGTGCAGGTGGGGGCCGGCCTCGACATGCACGGTGATGATGTCGGCGCCCGCCTTGGCGAAGGCGTCCAGGTGCGGATCGCAGGGCGCGATCATCAGGTGGGTGTCGAAAATCTTCTTCGAGTGCGGCCGCAGCGCCTTGATCACGTCGGGGCCGAACGTGATGTTGGGCACGAAATGCCCGTCCATGACGTCGAGATGGATCCAGTCGGCGCCCGCCTGTTCGACCGCACGCACCTCCTCGCCGAGGCGCGAGAAGTCGGCGGCCAGGACCGAGGGCGCAATTAGAAGCGGACGGGACATGCTCATCCCCTGCAATGGGCCGATGTCGTCTAACACCTGCCGCGCGCGCGGGCAAACGCTTCGCTATTGCCCCAAGCGCTTCGCTATTGCCCGATATGGACGCGGCGTGCGAGCGGCTTGAGGATTTGCGGCATCAGGTAGATCGGGAATTGCGCGATGGCGAAATAGAGCCAGGTCAGTTCCGGCACCGCGCCGCCGGTCGCCGCCAGCATCAGCCCCATGTTGCGGCTGCCCGAGGCCAGCGCGAGAGCGAACGCCGCCGGCCGCCCGGCCGGCAGCATGACGAGGGCGGTGACCACGGTGAGCGCCGCGGTCAGCGCGAAGGCGAGCGCGGTCAGCCCGAGCACGAGGAGCGGGCGCGCCAGCATGTTGGCGGCGACCCCGTCCATCAGCGCGACCGCGAAGATGAACAGCGCGATCACGTTCAGCCCGTCGATGCGCTCGCGCTGGCGCTCGACCCAGGGCGCGCCCGCGATCCGGCGCACGAGGGCGGCGGCGAGCGCGGAACCGGCGAGCATGGCGAAGAGTTTCAGCCCGAGCGCGAGCGGGGAGATGGTCAGTTCCGCGCCGGCAAACAGCGCGGCATAGGCCGGGGCGACGAAGGGCGTCACCGTCATGCAGACGATCAGGGTCGCAAGCGAAAGCGCGGCATCGAGCCCCATCAGGGCGGCGAGCGCGGGCGCGGAAATGATCGGCGGGGCGACCGCCTGCAGGATCAGCGCCAGGAACAGGGCTTCCTCGACGCCGCGCACGTCGAGCAGCACGAGCGCGCCGCCGAACAACAGCGGCATCGCCAGCATCATCCACAGGCTGCCCGCAAGGATCACGCGCGGCCTTGCGAATTGCCGGCGCAGCGCCGCCGGATCGACGCGCAGGAAGGTGAGGCACAGCAGCGCGATCAGCGCCGCCGTAAAAAGCGGGCGCAGCAGCGTGGCGAGCGGCGGCAGCAGGATTCCGGCAAAGACCGAAACCGCGACGGCACGCGTTCCCTGCCGTCCGAGCCAGCCTAGGGCCGCGGCCGGTGCATCGATCAGGCGCATTGCGACAACAACCCGGACTGTCCGGCCGCCGCCGCGAGGCGTCGGCACCGATCCCTGATAGCGCGCCTGCGCCCCGCATGCCACTCGGGTGCGCGCATGGCTTCCCCGCGCGACGATAGATGCTAAAGGTGTCGCCGAATTTCCCTCTCTGGCATGCAAGGAAGGGCCATGGCTCGCACTGATGTGATCGTTCTCGGCGCCGGGATCGTCGGCGCCTCCGCCGCGCTGCATCTGGCCAAGCGCGGGCTCGCGGTGGCGCTCGTGGAGCGGGGAGTGCCGGGCGAGGGCACCTCGTTCGGCAATGCCGGCATCATCGAGGGCAATACCTTCTTTCCCTATCCGTTCCCGACCGACCCGGCGACGATCCTGCGTATCGCGCTCAAGCGCGCGACCGAGGCGAACTATCACCTCTCGGTGCTGCCCACGCTTCTGCCCTGGCTCCTCGCCTATTTCCGCGCCGGGCGGCCGGACCGCATGTTCGAGTTCGCGCACGGCATGCGCCCGCTGTTCGACAGCGCGCTCGCCGAGCACGAGGCGCTACTACGCGATTCCGGCGCGGAGAAATATTTGCGCAGGAACGGCTGGCTGAAAGTCTATCGCAGCCAGGCGAGCTTTGAGGCGACGCGGTCCGATCTCGATGCGGTGGCCAAAGCCGGCATCGCCTTCGAGCCGCTGCCGCGCGAGGGCGCGCTCGCGCTCGAGCCCGGTCTCGCGCCGGTCTTTGCCTGCGGGGTGTACTGGCCGACCGCGGCGAGCCTGTCGAACCCGGGCGCGGTGACGCGCGCCTTCACCGGCCATTTTTCGGCGCTCGGCGGCATCCTGCTCAAGGGCGACGCGCGCACGCTGCACCGCGCCGATGGGCGCTGGCGCGTCGATACCGACGCGGGGTCGGTCGATGCGCCGCAGGCGGTGGTCGCGCTCGGGCCGTGGGCGGCCGACGTGCTCGGCCCGCTCGGACTCAAGCTGCCGCTGCAGGTCAAGCGCGGCTATCACCTGCATTTCCGCCCGCGCGGCAATCGCGGCCTCAACCGCCCGGTCCTCGATGCCGACGTCGGCTATGTAGTGGCGCCGATGGAGCAGGGGCTGCGGCTGACCACCGGCGCGGAATTCGCCCATCGCGACGCGCCGCCGACGCCGGTGCAGTTCGACCGCCTGCTGCCGGCCGCGCGCGATCTGTTCCCGCTCGGCGAGGCGATCGAGCAGACGCCGTGGATGGGATCGCGGCCCTGTTTCCCGGACTCGCGGCCGGTGATCGGACGCGCGCCGGGGCTCTCCGGCCTGTGGCTCGATTACGGCCACGCCCACTGGGGGCTGACGCTCGGCCCCTCGAGCGGACGGCTTCTGGCGGAGATGATGACGGACGCAACGCCGTTCTGCGATCCCAGGCCCTACGCCGCCGAGCGGTTTCTGTAGGGATCGTCATCCCGGGCGCGGCGCAGCATGAGCGCAGGCGAATGCTGCGCTGCGCAGACCCGGGATCGCGACAAGACGACTCCGGATCAGCACCGCACCGCCACGCTTCGTCTGGCGCTGCGCTGCGTCCGGGGCGACGACCTCAGCCGAACCTGTCCTTCCACGATAGCTGCGCGCCGACGAACTGCAGCGCGGTCGCCTGGTACACGCCGCGCGCCACCGCGCGGGCGAGCACGTGTGCGGCGAGTGCGCCGAGTTCGGAGAGCGCCAGCACCGGCTCGGCCAGCGCCACCTTGCCGGTCGCGGCCGTGAATACGATGTCGCCGTCGAGCGGCGAATGCACCGGATGGATCGCGCGCACAAGGCCGCCCTGCGCCATGATCGCAAGCCGCTTGGCCTGCGCCTTTGTCAGGATCGCGTCGGTAGCCACGAGCGCGATCGTGGTGGAGGCGCCGGCCACACCCTTGCTGCGGAAGGAGAGCGCCTCCTGCGGCAGGTGTTCGGGAAATCCGCGTCCGCCGAATTCATCGCCCACCTCGAACGGTGCGGCCCAGAAATGCGGGCCGTTGCCGACCGTGACGCTGCCGACCGCGTTCACCGCCACGATCGCGCCCACGGTGACGCCGCCTTGCGTGCGCGCGGACGCCGAGCCGAGCCCGCCCTTGAGGTTGAACGTGGTTGCGCCATAGCCGGCGCCGGCCGTGCCGAGCGCGAAAAAATCGGCGGTCGCGGCGGTCGCCGCCGCATAGCCGAGATCGCGATAGGGCGTGTAGCGGCCCCAGGCTTTGTCGCCGCCGTTTTCGAGGTCGAACAGGATTGCGCCCGGGACGATCGGCACGCGCGCCGCGCCGACCGCAAAGCCGCGCCCCTGCTCGGCGAGAAAGGCCTGCACGCCCGCCGTCGCGTCGAGCCCGAAGGCCGAGCCGCCCGACAGCGTGACCGCGTCGATGCGCTCCACCGTCGCCGCCGGATCGAGCAGCTCGGTGTCGCGCGTGCCAGGACCGCCGCCGCGCAGGTCGGCGGCCGCGACTGCGGGCTCGTCAAACACGATCGCGGTGACGCCGGAGGCGAGCCGCGCATCGTCGGCATGGCCCACGCGGACGCCGGTGACATCGGTGATCAGGTTGCGCATGGATTTTTCCGGTCGTGCCGCGTTTTCCCGCTCCCGTCGGGAGAAGGTGCCCGCGCGCAGGCGAATGCCGGGCGCGGGTCGGGTGAGGGCGACAGCTTTTCAGCGCTTGCACGACGGTGCAACCCCCTGCGGTCGCGACGGGGGAGAAACCGGCGATCACGCGTCATCACATCCGCGCATCCGTGATGTCCCGCGCTTGCGCTCGCCGCCGCGGGCGTGCATCTAGCCGCCCATGACCGACGTGCCGGTATTCGCCGCCCTGCTGGCGGGCCTGATCAGCTTCCTGAGCCCTTGCGTGCTGCCGCTGGTGCCGCCCTATCTCGTCTATATGGCGGGCACCTCGCTCGAACGCCTGGCCGAGCGCGAATCCGCGCCGCGGGTGAAGATCGAGACCGTCGTCGCCGCCTGCCTGTTCGTGCTCGGCTTCTCGACCGTGTTCGTCGCGCTCGGGGCGAGCGCGAGCGTGGTCGGCTCGCTGCTGCGCGTCTATTCCGGCGAATTGTCGATCGTGGCCGGTCTCGTCATCATCGCCATGGGCCTGCACTTCCTCGGCGTGTACCAGATCGCGCTGTTGCAGGCGACGCGCCGCATGGACGTGCCGCCGCCGGCCGGACTGTGGGGCGCCTATGTCATGGGGCTCGCCTTCGCCTTCGGCTGGACGCCGTGCATCGGGCCGATCCTCGCCGCCATTCTCGCGGTGGCGGCCTCGGAGGCGACGGTCGCCAAGGGGGCAGGCCTGCTGGCGATCTATTCGCTGGGCCTCGGCATTCCGTTCGTGCTGGCGGCGGTCGCGATCGGGCCGTTCGCGAAATTCCTTGCGCGCTTTCGCACCCATATCGGCAAGGTCGAGAAGATCATGGGTCTGTTGCTGGTGCTCACCGGCATCGCCTTTCTCACCGGCGCGGTGACGAGCTTCAGCTTCTGGATTCTGGAAACCTTCCCGGCGCTCGGGCGCATCGGGTAGGGGCGGACACACTGCTCTGACGAAAAATAATTGGCACGGTGTCGCGAAAGGCAGAGCACGTCATACTCCCGCCCCAATCTAGGATTATATTCATATTTATCTCATCCCTTGAGGGGACGCTCTGCAGGGCGCTGCTTGGCGGGGGTGGGTGCGGCGCCCGCGTCCGTGCCTCGCCGGCATGGCCCCGGGCTGCATCGGGGCTCCGCCCGGGACCACTAGGGGTCCCCGCCGGGAGCCGGCTGACGCCCGTGTAAAAAGCACGGGAGAAAGCGCGGCCTGATGCAGGAGTGAAGACGCCGCAATGGAGCGCCGGAAGGCGACGCGTTCCGCAAGGAGCGCGACCTGCAAGAATGGTGCGCCGTCCGGCGCTCCATGTCCCTCGCGTGCGGCGAGGGCAGAGGAAGACAGGCGTACCCGGCGCCGCGACAAAGAACACGGGCGCGCCCGCCTGCCCGCAGCAGGGAAAGAGGCGAGGTTCTGGCTGTTTGACTTTCGAAGAGGGGTGCGAGGGTGCGGGCTTGTATTGCCGTGTCGCTGCGGTGTCACTCTCGACGCGCGCCAGAACAATATCATCACACAGACCTGTCTCCTCATTCGGAGAAGCCGCGCCAACGGGTCCGCGCGAAGCGCGGCCCGATGATGAACGCCGCGCGGCATCTTGAAGGGTGAGGCCGTCATGCGCGCCGCAATGCCGCGGCCTCATGTTCGAGATGCATCGCTGCGCGAGGCTCCTTACCATGAGGAACAAGGCAAACGTCATCCGTTATCCCGGACGTACGCACAGGGTGGAGTGAGTGCAGAGAAACTTGTCGTATTTTCTCACGTGCGCAAATCTTCATCCGCCTCATCCTGAGGAGCGGCCGAAGGCCGCGTCTCGAAGGATGCAGGCGGCCCGTGCCGGGCCTCATGGTTCGAGATGCATCGCTGCGCGATGCTCCTCACCATGAGGATCGGGAAAGGCGCGCTGCAGAATTCCCCTTCGTCATCCCGGCCTCAATCCTCACCCGTCATCCCGGCCTCCACCTCACCGTCACCCCGGCCTTTATTCTCACCTGTGTCATTTCGGCCTCAATTCTCACCCCGTCATCCCGGCCGAGCGCAGCGAGAAGCCGGGATCGCGATCCACACCTGCGGCTTCCGCCGCACACGCCGCTGACGATCCCGGATCAGCAGCGCGCCGCTGCGCGTTGCGTTGCATCCGGGATAACGGAGCAAACTTTCAGATCGAAGCCGGCGCAAGATTGAACCCGGCGAACGATCCCGGATCGGCAGCGCACCGTTGCGCGCTGCGCTGCATCCGAGAGGACAGGGACAAAAAAATCCGCCCCAGCGAACCGGGGCGGAGGATGCGTTCATCAAACCGCAGACGCGGCAGGTTCAGGAAGAGCCCTTCGCGTCAAGCTCGGTATAGGTGCCGTCCTTCTTCCAGACATAGAAGACATAGTCGATGACGGTGATGTCGCCCTTGGCGTCGAAGGAGAGCGGGCCGAGCACGGTGTCCCACTGGCCGGTGCGCACGGTGTCGGCCACCTTCTTGGCGTCGGTCGTTCCGGCCTTCGCCGCCGCCTGCGCCCAGACCTGGATCGAGGCGTAGCTGTAGAGCGTGTAGCCTTCCGGATCGATGCCCTTGGCCTTGAACTTCTCGACCACGGCCTTGGCCGAGGGCTTCTTGCGCGGATCGGGACCGAAGGTCATCAGCACGCCTTCGCCGATCGGGCCGGTGATCGCCCAGAACTCGTTGGTGACGAGCGCGTCGCCGGAGACGAGCTGGGTCTTCATGCCCTGGTCGCGCATCTGGCGCAGGATCAGGCCGGCTTCGGTGTGATAGCCGCCGATATAGACGACGTCGATGTTGGCGGCCTTCATCTTGGAGACCAGCGCGTTGAAGTCCTTGTCGCCCTGCGTATAGGCCTCGTACATCTTCTCGGTCACGCCGGCCTTGTTGAGCGCCTTCTTGGTTTCGTCGGCGAGACCTTTGCCGTAGGTCGACTTGTCGTGCAGGATGGCGACGTTCTTGCCCTGGAAGTTCTTGGCGATATAGGCGCCGGCGACGGCGCCCTGCTGGTCGTCGCGGCCGCAGGCGCGGAACGTGTTCCACATCTTGCGTTCGGTGAAGGTCGGATTGGTCGAGGCGGGCGTGATCTGCAGCACGTTGCTTTCGAGATAGGCGTCGGACGCCGGGATCGACGACGACGAGCAGAAATGCCCGGCGACGAACGGCACCTTCAGGCCGGCCAGCTTCTCGGCGACCGCGCGGGCCTGCTTGGGATCGCAGGCGTCGTCGCCGATCTCGAGACGGATTTTCTTGCCGAGCACGCCGCCCGCGGCATTGATGTCGGCGACCGCGAGTTCGGCGCCGTCGCGCAGTTGCTTGCCGAAGGAAGCGTATTGCCCGGTCATCGGACCGGCGACGCCGATCGCGATGTCCTGGGCGGCCGCGGCGCCGGCGAGCGCAAGGCTTGCGCCGAGCGCCAGCAGGGAAGTCCGCAATTTGCTCATGGTGTACTCCTCTGGGTGGTAAAGGGGGCGAATAATTCGTCGGTTCAGGAAGCCGGCCCTGTCGCATAAACACCGGTTGGGGTCATTTTCGACGGAATTTCCAGGAAGTCACCACCTCAAGACGGCGGATTTGCGGATTTTTCGTCGCGGCCGGGCACGTTGCGCTCGCTCCAGGTCAGGGGACCGGTCCGGCGGTAAAGCCACGGATATTGCGTCGCCATCTGGCGGGCGCGGGTGGTGCGGAACGCCAGCAGGCCGCAGCCGATCAGGAACAGCGTATCCGCGGCATAGGAGGCGGACGAGAGCAGGTCGCCGCGGAACAGGGCGAAATGGGCAAAGCGCACGGCCGCGCCCAGGAGCGCCATATAGAGAAGCACATGCCAGAACGGCCGCCAGGTGCGCGCGATGGCCTGTCCGGCGAGCCAGGCCGCGCTGCCGCCGATCAGGCCGGTCACGATGACGATCTGCGTGAGCGTCTCATGTGCGTAGAGATCGTCCATCGCCCCGCCGCCCCCTCAGTGCCGCCCGCCTTCGAGATAGGCCGCGCGCACTTCCGGCCGGTTCAGAAGTTCGCGGCTCGATCCCGACAGGGTGATCTCGCCATTGACCATGACATAGCCGCGGTGCGCCAGCTTGAGCGCGTGGAAGGCGTTCTGCTCGACGAGGAACACGGTCAGCTTCTCGCGTTCGTTGAGCTCGCGGATGGCGGCGAAAATCTGCCGCACGAGCAGCGGCGCAAGGCCGAGCGAGGGCTCGTCGAGCAGCAGCAGGCGCGGGCGCGCGAGCAGCGCGCGGCCGATCGCCAGCATCTGTTGCTCGCCGCCCGACAGCGTGCCGCCGCGCTGGTGCAGCCGTTCCTTCAGGCGCGGGAACAGCGTCAGCACGCGCTCCAGATCGGCCGCGAAGAAGGCCGGGTCGGCGATGCTGGCGCCGAGCTGCAGATTCTCCAGCACCGTCATGCGCCCGAAGATGCGCCGGCCCTCGGGCGCCTGCGCGATATGCAGCTTGGCGATCTCGTTGGTCGGCATGCGCGTGATGTCGCGCCCCTCGAACAGGACCGTGCCCTCGCGCGCGCGCGGATCGCCGAAGATCGTCATCATCAGCGTCGACTTGCCGGCGCCGTTGGCGCCGATCAGGGTGACGATCTCGCCTTCGTGCACGTCGAGATCGACGCCGCGCAAAGCGACGATATTGCCGTAATAGGTCTTCACCCCGCGCACCGACAGGAGCGGGGCGCGCGCGGGGGCGGACGCGGTGCGGGTGTCAGGCGCCGTGGCCAAGGCCGACCCCCGCTTCCACCTCGTCCACCTCGTCGTCGGCGACGCCGAGATAGGCGGCGATCACCTTCGGATCGTCGCGGATCTGCGCCGGCGTGCCGTCGGAAATCTTAACCCCGTAATCGAGCACGACGATATGGTCGGAAATCTCCATCACCACCGACATGTCATGCTCGATCAGCAAGAGCGAGGTGTCGTGCCGCTTGCGGATGAATAGGAGCAGTTCGTTCAGCTCTGCGCTTTCGCGCGCATTCAGCCCGGCAGCCGGCTCGTCGAGGCACAGGAGAACGGGTTCGGTGCACATGGCGCGCGCGATCTCGAGGCGCCGCTGCGCGCCGTAGGGCAGCTCTCCGGCCGGATCGTCGGCGCGCGCCAGGAGCCCGATCCTGTCGAGCCAGTATTTGGCGCGGTCGATCGCGGCGCCCTCGGCATTGATGAAGCTGCGCATGCCGAGGAGGCCGAGCACGGTCATGCCGGAAGCGCGCATGAGCGGATTGTGCTGGGCGATCATCAGGTTTTCCAGCACGGTCATGCCCGGGAACAGGCGGATGTTCTGGAAGGTGCGCGCGACATGCGCCACCTGCGAGATGCGGAAGTCGAGCAGCCGTTCGAGCAGGAAAGTCTGGCCGTTGGTGTGGGTGAGGCGGATCATGCCGACGGTCGGCTTGTAGAAGCCGGTGATGCAGTTGAAGACGGTGGTCTTGCCGGCGCCGTTCGGTCCGATCAGCGCGGTGATGTCGCCGCGCCGCGCCGTGAACGACACGTCGTCGACCGCCAGGAGGCCGCCGAACCGCATGGTCAGGTGCTCGACGGCGAGGATCGGGCTCTCCTCCTGCGCGCTCATCCGCGACCCTCGCTGACCATGTCCGCCGATACGAGCTTGCGCTCCTTGAGGAAGACCGACGGCAGGCGGGTCGCGACCAGCCCGCGCGGCCGCCAGATCATGATCGAGACCATGGCGAAGCCGAATACCAGCATGCGGTACTGCTCGAATTCGCGGAACAGTTCGAAGCCGCCGAGCATGACGGCGGCGGCGACCGCAACCCCGATCTGTGAGCCCATGCCGCCGAGCACGACGATGGCGAGCACGAGTGCGGATTCGCCGAAGGTGAAGCTCTCCGGGCTGATGAAGCCCTGCCGGGTCGCGAAGAAGGAGCCGGCGAAGCCGCCGAACATCGCCCCGATCGCGAACGCGGTCAGCTTGGTGTTGGTCGTGTTGATGCCGAGCGAGCGGCAGGCGATCTCGTCTTCGCGCAGCGCCTCCCAGGCGCGTCCGATCGGCAGCCGGCGCAGGCGGATCGCCACCGCATTGGTGACCAAAGCGAGGATCAGGATGAGATAATAAAGGAACACAACACGGTGATTGGGCGAGAATTCGAGACCGAAGGTCGCCGCGAAACCGTCGTCGGCGGCGGTGAACGGCAGGCCGAAAAAGCTCGGGCGCGCGATGCCGGAAATTCCGTTCGGGCCGCCGGTGAAGCTCTGCCAGTTGATCAGCACGAGGCGGATGATCTCGCCGAAGGCGAGCGTGACGATGGCGAGATAGTCGCCGCGCAATCGCAGCACCGGAAAGCCGAGCAGGACCCCCCAGAACGCCGCGAGGATGCCGGCGAGCGGCAGGCAGATCCAGAAGCTCAGTCCGAAATTCTGCGCCAGCAGCGCATACGAATAGGCGCCGACCGCATAGAAGGCGACATAGCCGAGGTCGAGCAGGCCGGCGAGGCCGACGACGATATTGAGACCCCAGCCGAGCATAACATAGGTCAGGATCTGGATCGACAGATCGAGCAGGTAGCGGTTGCTGTAGAAAATCATCGGCACGGCGACTGCGAACGCCAGCAGCGCGTATCCGAAATAGGGCGCGACCTGCGTCACCACGTTGCGCACGGGGGCAGGGACCATGCGGGCCAGCGCCGCGCCCTGTTCGCCGCGCACAAGTTCGCGCAGGAACGAACCAACGAAGGCGGCGACGACGAGCCAGAACAATTCCCACGGCCGCGGCACCAGGATGAGCGCGCCGGTCGGCCCCTGTTCGGTGCGCAGTCCGATCAGGAGCGAGAACAGGCCGAACGCCACCAGCGCGGCGAGCGCGCCGCTCTTGAGCGCGCGCCGCACATCGAATGCCGGCAGTCTGGATTGGGCCTGGTGCGCCACGCCGCTGCCCCGGCCTTACACTTTCTCGATTTCCGGCCGGCCGAGAATGCCGGTCGGCAGGAAGATCAGCACGATGACGAGGATCGAGAAGGCGGCGACGTCCTTGTATTCGATCGAGAAATAGGCCGACCAGAACGTCTCGATCAGCCCGATCAGGAGTCCGCCCAGCATCGCACCCGGCAGCGAGCCGATGCCGCCGAGGACGGCGGCGGTGAAGGCCTTCACGCCGGCGACGAAGCCGATATAGAAATCGATGACCCCGTAATAGAGCAGGTTCATGATGCCGGCGACGGCGGCGAGCGCGGCGCCGATGACGAAGGTGAGCGAGATGGTGCGGTCGACGTCGATGCCGATCAGCGAGGCCATCTTGAGGTCCTGCTCGCAGGCGCGCATGTCGCGGCCGAGCCGGGTGCGTGCGATGACCCAGGAGAACAGTGCCATCAGCGCGATCGTGGTCACCACGACGAGGATCTGCACGTTCGAGAGGCGGACCACGAACGTATCGCTCTCGATCAGCGTGTAGCCGCCCCCGATCAGCGGCGGCAGCGGCTTGACGCGCGCGCCCTGGGCGATCTGCACGAAATTCTGCAGCACGATGGACATGCCGATGGCGGAGATCAGCGGCGCCAGCCGGAACGAACGGCGCAGCGGCCGATAGGCGACCCGCTCGACCGCCCAGCCATAGAGCGAGGTCAGCGCCATGGCGATCAGAACCACGAGGAAAAGCGCCAGCGGCACGGCGGTGATGCCGAGCGCCACGAGCGTGAGAAAGGCGATGAGGGCAATGAAGGCGCTGACCATGAACACGTCGCCATGGGCGAAGTTGATCATGCCGATGATGCCGTACACCATCGTGTAGCCGATGGCGATGAGCCCATAGATAGATCCGAGAGTGACGCCGTTGATCAGTTGCTGGACGAAGACTTCCATCCGCGCAGTGCCCCCGCTACCGCTTGCCCCCGGCACGGTCGTCCGGTGTTCCGAATGCCCATCCGGCGGCCTCCGATTTCTTAGCAGCGCCACGGGGGTCCGGCAACGCGGCAAACATGCCATACCGGCTTTTTCCCGGGCGCTGCCGGCCGCGCGGCGTCGCGACCGGCCGGCCAGGCAGGTGTCGGTATGCCGGAATTTCACCCGGAATTTTACTTGGCGGAATTCTCGATTATTCTTCGGCGATGCCCGCGCAAGCTCTGCCGCTGTTTCATCTCTATGGCGATCCGCCCGACGACCAGGCGTTCGATTTCATCCACATCGAAACGATCTCGTCGCGCTCGCTGCTGCACGACTGGCTGATCCGCACGCATCGCCATCGCGACCTGTTCCAGATCCTCGTCATCGAGCATGGCGGCGGGGACATGACCTGCGAAGCCGCGATCATGCCGTTTGCGGCCCCGTGTGCGATCATCGTGGAACCGAACGTCGCGCACGGTTTCCGCTTCCAGCCCGGCAAGACCGACGGCTGGGTGGTCAGCTTCAGCGCGGACGTGGCGGAGACGCTCGACGAGCATTCCGCCGAGGGGCTCGCCCGTCTGCGCACGCTTGCCGCCAAGCCCATCGTGCCGCTCGATCATGCCGCCGAGCTGGGCCGGCTGGTGACCTTGTGCAACGAGCTTGACCGGGAGCGCTTCTTGGCGCGCGAGGCGCACCGGATCGCCATGCGCGCGTGGCTGGCGCTGATCGCGATCGAGGCGGCACGGCTTGCCGCAAGCCGCGCGCGGACCGGCTCCGTTACGCTGGCGCCGGCCGATCCGGTCGTCGAGGCGCTGCGGCGGCTGGTGGAGGATCATTTCCGCAGCGAGCGGCAGCTCGCCTTCTATGCGGATCGGCTGGCCATGACGCCGGACCGGCTCAACGACTTGGTCAAGCGGGCGATCGGCGTGACCGCCGGTCATCTGATCCGCCAGCGCGTCCTGACCGAGGCCAAGCGCGAACTGGTATTTTCGACACGGCCGGTCCACGACATCGCCTACGATCTGAAGTTCGCCGACCCCTCGCACTTCGCCCGTTTCTTCCGCAAGCAGACCGGCGTCACGCCGCTGGAATTCCGTCTCGCGAACGGTCGCTGAGCCGCGGGGCGGTATCTCGGGGTGCGCGGCGCGCTGGGGACATCGGCGTCTTAAGGTAAACAAAAGGTTTACATTGCCGGTACCCGGGGTGAGGGTCGAATTTGCCGCAGGCGGACATGCCGAACGGCAGGCGCCCCGGAGGAAGCGATGCGGCGGCTGAGCTACGGAATTCCCTGCCTGATCGTTGCGGTCGCGCTGTATTTCGTCGCGGCATTCGGGCGCGAGGCCCTGCATATCCTCACGTCGCCCGTCTACGGCCTCGATCACAAGAGCTTTGCGCGCGCGGTTCACGATCTCGGCCGGCTTGCCGATCTTGGGCCGTCCGGCCTGGTCAAGCTTGCGGCATTTCTCGGGGCCATCAAGCTCTCGGTCGCCGTCGTGTTTGCGATCCATGTCGGGGACCGTCTGCGCACGCTTGCGGGCGGCACGGTCAATTACGACCTGCTTGATGCCGGCGTCGTGCTCGTCGTGGTCTCGACCTTCCTGTCGGCGGCGCCAGCTTTGCTCGAGGCGACGCCGCAATTCTTCAACGAGCATCGTCCCGCGCTATGGCTCGCCGGTCTCGCGGCGACCCTGAGCCTGGCCGAACGCGTCGCACACAGCGAGGAAGCGCCGGCGCAAAGCCGCACGGCCGATCTGCGCAAGCCGAAATAGCAGCCGGTCTACGCCCCGGTCAGGCCTTGATCGCACCAAGCTCGGCGAGGATTTCGCCCGCTTCCTTGAAGGCGTGGTTGGCGGCCGGCACCCCGCAATAGATCGCCTGTTGCAGGATGATCTCCTTGATGTCGTCGGCGCTGAATCCGCCTTCGACAATGGCGGCCCGCACATGCATGCGGAATTCCGCCCACTTGTCGAGCGCGATCATGGTGCCGATGACCAGCACGCGCCGCGTGCGCTCGTTGTAATGCGGCCGCGTCCAGACCTCGCCCCAGGCATAGCGCGTAATGAAATCCTGAAATTCCGCGTTGAAGGAGTTCTTGCCGGCATTGGCGCGATCGACCCAGGCATTGCCGAGCACCTTGCGCCGCCTGGCCATGCCCTGGGCGTGGCGTTCCGTGTCGTCCATCATGGGCTCCCGGTCACTTTGCCGTCAGGAAGTCGAGCGCGGTGCGCGTGAACGCGTCCGGCTGCTCGATGTTGGAAATATGGGCGGCATCGATCGGGGCGAGCCGCGCTCCCTTGATCCGCGCGCGCATGTATTCGGCGTCCTGCATCGTGGTCGCCGGATCCTGCGTGCCGGCGATGATGAGGGTGGGGACGGAGATTTTGGCGAGCAGGTCGCGATGGTCCATGTCGCGCACCGCCTTGCAACAGGCGACATAGCCGTCGACCGGCGTCGACAGCAGCATGTCGGTCATCTGCCGGATCACCTGCGGCGAGCGCTCGCGGAAGCCCTTGGTGAACCAGCGCTCCATCGTTCCGTCCACGATCGCCGGCAGGCCTTTCTCGCGGATGAACTTGATGCGCCCGTTCCAGACCTCCTTGTCGGCGTAATAGCAGGACGTGTTGGACAGGATGATTCGTTCCATGCGCTCGGGCGCATTGGCGCCAAGCCACTGGCCGACCATGCCGCCCATCGACAGCCCGCACCAGCTCGTCCTGGCGACGCCGAGCGCATCGAGAATGGCGAGGACGTCGCGGCCGAGCCGCTCCATCGTGTAGGGGCCGGGGGTAATGCCGGAGCGGCCGTGTCCGCGGCGGTCGTAACGGATCAGCCGGAATTTCCCGGCAAAGGCGCGCGCCTGCGGGTCCCACATCGTGAGCGTGGTGCCGAGCGAATTCGACAGCATGAGAGCGGGCGCGTCGGCCGGGCCCTCGACCTCGACATGGATCGGGCAGCCATCGGCCTCGATCATTGGCATCGGGTGTCCTCCGTTACGATAGGTATTGTCGTTGCTTGTCTTGTTACTTGCCGTCCTTGGCCGAAGCGAGCAGGCGCTCGGTCAGCAATTGCGCGACGCCCTGGTAGCCCGCGGGCCTGAACAGGCGTTCGATCTCTTTTGCCGACAGGGCGGCGCGCACGGCCTTGTCTTCGAGCAGCACGTCCTTGAGGTGCATTCCCGACGATGCCGCCTTCTTGCTGGCGGCCTCCACGAGCTTGTGCGCCTGCGCCTTGCCGAGCGTTTTGGCGAGCGTCATCGATATCGCTTCCGCCATGATCAGCCCGTGCGTCAGGTCGAGATTGGCGCGCATGCGCCTGGTATCGACCGTCAGCCCCTCGGCGATGTCGACGATCGCCGCGAGCGCGCCGGAGGTGACGAGCGCAAGCGCGGGGAAGGTCGGCCATTCGGCGGCCCAGGCGCCGGCGGAGCGTTCGTGCTCCTGGACTTCGGCGGCGAGGATCGTGGCGGCAAGGTGCGGAGCGATCTGCGCGCAGGCAAGGGCGGCGGCGGCCGCGACCGGATTGCGCTTGTGCGGCATGGTCGACGAGCCGCCGCGGCTGGCGGCGGCCGGCTCGAAGGCTTCGCCAACTTCGGTCTGCATCAGCAGCGCGACGTCGCGGGCGATCTTGCCGCAGGTGCCCGCAAGGATCGAAAGCGCGGAGGCCACTTCGCCGAGGCGGTCGCGATGGCTGTGCCACGGCGCGTCGGGCAGCGGCAGGTCGAGTTCCTTGGCGAGCGCGCGCGCGACGTCCAGGCCGCGATTGCCGAGTGCCGCGAGCGTGCCGGCCGCGCCGCCGAATTGCAGCACGAGCGCATCCTTGCGAAGCCGCCGCAGCCGCGTGCGCGAGCGTGTGAGCGCTGCCGCGTATCCTGCGACCTTCAGCCCGAACGGCATCGGCAGGGCGTGCTGGAGCCAGGTGCGCGCGACGGTCGGAGTGTATTTGTGCCGTTTGGCAAGGCGCGCGAATCCCGCAACCGCGCGCCGGATATCTTTGTCGAGAATGTCGATGGCGGCGCGCAGATCGAGGACGAGCGCGGTGTCGATGATGTCCTGGCTGGTGGCGCCCCAATGGACATAACGCGCGGCCGCCTTGTCGCGCCGGGTCACCCCTTCGGTCAGTGCCTTGACCATCGGGATCGCCAGATTGCCGGCGCTCACCGCGGCGACCCCAAGTTGCGCGAGGTCGAAGCGGGTGGCGTCGCACGCGGCGCGGATCGGTCCGGCGGCGTTGCGCGGGATGACGCCGAGGCGCGCCTGTGTCCGGGCGAGCGCAGCTTCGACATCGAGCATGCGTTGCAAGCGGGCATGATCGGCCATTGCCTCGCGCATGGCGGCGCTGGAATAAAGTGGGCCGAGCAGGGCGGGCGGCAGAAGCGGGCTTGGCATTGCGGGATTCCGGTCCGGTTCCGCGCACACACTAGGGCTTTGTCGCGCATGGCGCCATTCCCCGCGGCGATATTGCTCCACAAGGCGCTTCATCCGATAAGGACGCATGTTCGATCTGACTTTGACCTTCGATAACGGGCCGGAGCCGGAGGCGACGCCTCTTGTCCTCGACGTGCTGGCGCGGCGGGGCGTCCGTTCGACCTTTTTCGTGATCGGCGAAAAACTTGTGCGGACGCGGGCACTGGCCGAGCGCGCGCATGCGGAGGGTCATTGGATCGGCAACCATAGCTGGACGCACCGTGTCCCGTTCGGCGAGCGCATCGAGGCCGATACCGGCGAACGCGAGATCGGAACGACCCAGACGGTGATCGGCGATCTTGCCCATGCGCGCCGCTATTTCCGTCCGTTCGGCGGCGGGGGTCATCTTGACCGCCGGTTGCTCAATGCGTCCGCGCTCGATTTTCTTACCGCCGGTGGCTTCACCTGCGTGCTGTGGAATGCGATCCCGCGCGACTGGAGCGACCCGGAGGGCTGGGCCGTGCGCGCGCTCGCACAATGCCGCGCGCAGTCCTGGACGCTGATGGTGCTGCACGATGTGCCGAGCGGTGCCATGCGGTACCTGGAAGAATTTCTCGACCGCGCCGCGGAAGCGGGTGCGCGCCTGCGCCAGGATTTTCCCCCCGATTGCCTGCCGATCGTCGAGGGGATAGTGGTGCGCCCGATAGAAGACTATGTGACCAGACGCTGATGCATCCGGGAGTAAGCCATGGCGATGACGATGTCCGGTGAGGTGCAATTGCCCGCTTCGCGCGAGGTGGTGTGGGCGATGCTCAACGATCCCGAGATTCTCAAGGTCTCGATCCCGGGATGCGAGACGCTGGAAAAAGTGTCCGATACGGAATTCGCCGCGGTGGCGGTCAACAAGATCGGACCGGTTAAGGCGCGCTTCAAGGGGCGCGTCACGCTGTCGGATCTCGATCCGCCGAACGGCTATCGCATTTCCGGGCAGGGCGACGGCGGCGTCGCCGGTTTCGCCAAAGGCGGGGCGGCGGTGGCGCTTGCGGAGAAGGACGGCGGCACGCTGCTTACCTACAATGTCGAGGCTCAGATCGGCGGCAAGCTCGCCCAGCTTGGCCAGCGCCTGATCAACGGCGCGGCCAAGAAGCTCGCGGACGAATTCTTCGAAAAGTTTGCGAACGCCGTTGCGTCGCGCTGACGGCTATCGCGCCGTCGCAGGTCATGAAAAACCCGCCGGCTGCGGCGGGTTTTTCGTTGGCCTTTTGGCGATCGTTACGGACAGGGACGCTCGATCCCATCGTAGCCCATATAGGTGCCGGTGTGGGGATTGTACGAGCGGAAGCGCCGCATGCAGTAGGCGACCGCGTCGTCGTAGGCGGGTCCCGGTGCGACATAGACCGGCGGCGGCGGGGCGGCATAGACCGGCGCGCCCGGCGCCATGAGGGCGCCGCCGATGATCGCGCCCGCGGCAAGCCCGCCAAGGAACGCGCCCGTGCGGTTGCGCGCGTCGGCGGGAACAGCGGTCAATGCCACGGCAGCGAACACGGCCAGTGCCGCGGCACCCGCAGTCAGCTTCGAAAGCCAGTTTCTGGATTGCATGTCTCGACCTCCAATGCGGCAGGTGGGGGAATCGTACACCGTGCTGGAATAAATCAACATATAACGGCGGGCACACGGCAAAAAGCATTCTCGCTCGCCATCGCCGATTAAATCTCCGTCACATTTCTCATCCGGAAAGCCACCGGGCCGGTTGTGGTCCCTTGACCGCGAACACGCCCGCAGGCCAGACTTGTTATCATTCAAAAAGGAGACAGGCTTCAAATTCGTAGAATTTGAGCCGGAGACCCGGTGTTTCGCTGCGGCGCAACATCACCAGGATTGGATTTCGGGGAGGAGACCCATGACCGCCGTCTCGATGACGGTGAACGGTAAACCCGTCACCGCTGATGTCGATCCCCGCACCCTGCTGGTGCAATTCCTGCGCGAGCATCTGCGCCTTACCGGCACGCATGTTGGCTGCGATACGTCGCAATGCGGCGCCTGCGTCGTGCACATTGACGGCAAGGCGATGAAGTCGTGCACGATGTTCGCGTGGCAGGCGGACGGCGCGAACGTGACGACGATCGAGGGGCTCGCCAACGGCGCGGCGTTGCATCCGATGCAGGAGGCGTTCCGCGAGCATCACGGCCTGCAGTGCGGTTATTGCACGCCGGGAATGATCATGGCTGCCGTCGATATCGTCAAACGCAAGGGGCACGACCTCGACGACCGTACCATCCGCGAGGAGCTGGACGGCAATCTGTGCCGCTGCACGGGCTACCACAACATCGTCAAGGCGATCGCGGCCGGCGCGCGCGCGATGAAATAACCGGCCGGACAACGGGGAGGAAACCGCCATGAGCGCAACCGGGATCGGCGCGGCGGTGCGCCGCAAGGAAGACCACCGTTTCATCACGGGCAAGGGCCAGTATACCGACGACATATCGCGGCCCGGCGAGACGCGGGCGGTGTTCGTGCGCTCCCCGCATGCGCATGCCAAAATCAGGAAGATCGATACCTCGGCCGCGCAGAAAATGCCCGGCGTCGTCGCCGTGCTCACCGGCGAGCAGCTTGCCGCCGACAAGATCGGTCACCTGATCTGCGGATGGATGATCCATTCCAAGGACGGCTCGCCGATGAAGATGGCGCCGCACCCGGCGATC
Organism: Pseudorhodoplanes sp.; assembly: GCA_019187085.1. Taxonomy (GTDB): domain Bacteria; phylum Pseudomonadota; class Alphaproteobacteria; order Rhizobiales; family Xanthobacteraceae; genus Pseudorhodoplanes. The sequence continues at coordinate 111,986 of JABARS010000004.1, forward strand.
GCCTCCGGCAAGGCCTGCTATGTCGGCGATCCCGTGGCGCTCGTCGTTGCCGAGACGCTGACGCAGGCCAGGGACGCCGCTGAAAAGGTTGCCGTCGATTACGAGCCGTTGCCCGCGGTGGTCGATCCGGCCAAGGCGAAGGCGGGCGCGCAGATCCACGAGGTCGCGCCCAAGAACACGATCTATGAATGGCATCTGGGCGACGTCAAGGCGGTCGAGGCGGCTTTCCGCTCCGCCAAGCATGTGACGAAGCTCGACATCGTCAACAACCGTCTCGTGCCCAACGCGATGGAGCCGCGCGTGGCGATCGGCGAATACGACACCGGCAACGACAGCTTCACGCTCTGGAACACGTCACAGAACCCGCACGTGGCGCGCCTCGTGATCGCCGCCTTCATCGGCATGGCGCCCGAGCACAAGCTGCGCGTGATCGCCCCCGACGTCGGCGGCGGCTTCGGCTCGAAGATTTTCATCTATCCCGAGGAGGTGGCCTGCCTGTGGGCGTCGAAACGCACCGGACGCCCGGTGAAGTGGACGTCCGACCGCTCGGAGGCCTTCCTTGCCGACGCGCACGGCCGCGATCATGTCACGCACGCGGAAATGGCCTTCGCCTCCGACGGCAAGATCCTCGCGCTGCGCGCCAAGACCATCGCCAATCTCGGCGCCTATATGTCGACCTTCTCCTCGTCGGTGCCGACCTATCTGTACGCCACGCTGCTGTCGGGCCAGTACGACATCGCGCACATCTATTGCGAGGTCGACGCGGTCTATACCAACACCGTGCCGGTCGATGCCTATCGCGGTGCCGGACGCCCGGAGGCGACCTTCGTGGTCGAGCGGCTGGTCGAGGTCGGCGCGCGCGAGCAGGGCATGGATCCGGCCGAATTGCGACGCAAGAACTTCGTGCGCAATTTCCCGCACCAGACGCCGGTGATCATGACCTACGATGCCGGCGACTATAACGCCTCGCTCAAGAAGGCGATGGAGATCGCCGACGTGAAAGGCTTCGCCAAGCGCCGGCGCGACGCCGCGCGCAACGGCAAGCTGCGCGGGCTCGGCTATTCGACCTATATCGAGGCCTGCGGCATTGCGCCTTCGCAGGCGGTGGGTTCGCTCGGCGCCGGCGTCGGCCTGTGGGAATCCGCGGAGGTGCGTGTCAATCCGACCGGCTCGGTGGAGATCCTCACCGGCTGCCATGCGCACGGCCAGGGGCACGAGACCACGTTCGCCCAGGTTGTCGCCGACCGGCTCGGCATCCCCATCGAGAACATTTCCGTCGTTCACGGCGACACCGACAAGGTGCAGTTCGGCATGGGCACCTACGGTTCGCGCTCGGGCGCGGTCGGTATCTCCGCGATCGTGAAGGCGCTCGACAAGGTGGAGGCCAAGGCCAAGAAGGTCGCCGCTCACATGCTCGAAGCCTCGGAAAGCGACATCGTTTTCAAGGACGGCAAGTTCACGGTCGCCGGCACCGACAAGGCGGCGGCCTGGGGCGACGTCGCGCTCAACGCCTATATCGCGCACAAGTTCTCCGGCCAGGAGCTCGAGCCGGGCCTGAAGGAAGGCGCGTTCTACGATCCGACCAATTTCACCTTCCCGGCCGGCTGCCACATCTGCGAGGTGGAGATCGATCAGGAGACCGGCGAGACGCGGGTCGTGAACTGGACAGCGGTCGACGATTTCGGCACCGTGATCAATCCGATGATCGTCGAGGGCCAGGTGCACGGCGGCATCGCGCAGGGCGTCGGCCAGGCGCTCCTTGAAGGCGCGGTCTACGACAAGGAGGGCCAGCTCGTGAGCGGCTCGTTCATGGATTATGCGATGCCGCGGGCGGAGAATTTCCCGCCTTTCAACATCGACACCACGGTCACGAAATGCCCCTCCAACCCGCTCGGCCTCAAGGGTTGCGGCGAGGCGGGCGCGATCGCGGCGCCAGCTGCGGTCATCAACGCCATCACCGACGCCATCGGCACCGAGGAGGTGACGATGCCGGCGACCGCGCAAACGGTCTGGGCCGCGCTGCAGAAGGCCAACCGCATGCGCCCGGCGGCGGAATAAGGCGATCAGCCTCATCCTGAGGAGCTGGCGAAGCCGGCGTCTCGCAGGATGAGGCCGGACCTTCGTCCTTCGAGATGCGCTTGGCGCTCCTCGGGACGAGGTCCGGAAAAACGGAAAGGAACCGGAGGCGACCATGTACGCATTCACCTATCACCGGCCGACCACGGTGCGTCAGGCGGCCAACCTGCTTGCCAAGCACGAGGACGCCAAGCTCCTGGCCGGCGGGCACTCGCTCATTCCGGTCATGAAATTGCGCCTTGCCTCGCCACCGGTGCTCATCGATCTCTCGAAGGTCGAGGGCCTGTCGGGCATCGAGTTGAAGGGACGTTCGATCGTCATCGGCGCGATGACGCGGCACAACGATGTCGCGCGCTCGAAAGAACTGCAGGAGCATCTGCCCGCACTGGCGGAGGTGCCGGCCGCGATCGGCGATCCGCACGTGCGCCATGTCGGTACGATCGGCGGCTCGGTCGCCAATAACGATCCGAACGCCGATTATCCGGCCGCCTGCCTCGGCCTCGGCGCCACCATCGTCACGTCCAAGCGCAAGATCGCGGCCGACGACTTCTTCACCGGCATGTTCTCGACCGCGCTCGAGCCGGACGAGATCATCACCAAGATTTCGTTCCCGATCGCCAAGAAGGCGGCCTATCAGAAGTTCAAGCACCCGGCCTCGGGCTTTGCGCTCGTCGGCGTGTTCGTTTCCAAGCGCGCCTCCGACATCCGCGTGGCGGTGACCGGCGCGGGCGCCAACGGCGTGTTCCGCGTCAAGGCGTTCGAAGAGGCGCTCGCCCAGCGCTTTACGCCGAAATCGCTCGACGGGCTCTCCATCAAGCCGGACGGCCTGAACAGCGACATCCATGCGAGCGCCGAATACCGTGCGCATCTTGTCGGCGTGCTCGCCCGCCGCGCGGTCGCCGACGCGGTCAAGCGCTAGGATGCCTGAAAACCACAATTTATGGCCGTCCCGACACGGGGCGGCCGATTCATGACATCCGGGCCTGCACGTCGTTGAGTGCGGGCGGCGGGATTGGCTAATCTGCCCCGCTTCGGGTGTTCCCGGGACAGGGGGCGGATGTGTCAGTATCGTTCGTCTGCTCTGACCTGCGCGCCGCCGGCCCGCCGGCCTGCCGGCCCGCGCATGCGTGGCGGCTGCGGCGTGCTTGCTCGCGGCCTTCTGCTTCAATGCGGCGTTCTTCAACGCTCCGGCGCTGGCGCAATGCGTCGGCACGACTTCGGTCACCTGCAGCGGGACCATCTTCAATCCGGGCGGTGACGGCTTCGGCACCGGCGGGGAAAACGGCATCAGCATCACCGTCCAACCGGGCGCTTCCGTCACCGGCGGCGTGTTCGATGGATTGTTCATCGGCAGCGACAACACGGTCACGAACTTCGGAACGATCGTAGACAGGATACGGGATCAACGCGAGCGGCGACCTGACGGTCTTCAATTCAGGCGAGATAAGCGGCCTTGCGGACGACGGCATCATTGCGAGCGACATCTTCCTCACGAACTTTTCTGCGGGGGTCATTTCCGGTTCCGATGTCGGCGTCAATGGCGACAACGTGACGCTGACGAATTACGGCACGATCACCGGCGGGCAGATCGGCGTACAGGCGGCAGCGGGTCTCGCCAGCATCGTCAATTACGGCACGATCGCCGGGGGGAATTCGCCGTTTTTCGAGTCCGAGATTTTCGCGAACAGGGTGAACGTGTTCAACGCCGGAACCATCAGCGGCTATATCGGCGTGATGGCGGGGTTGGGCGGCGGATCGGTGCTCGTCAATGCCGGGCGTATCGTCGGCACGTTCGCCGCGATCGATTTCACCGCTTCGGGAGGAGACACGCTGACGTTCCTGCCGGGTTCGCGTCTCGTCGGCTCGGTCGAGCTGGGAAACGGAAACGGTGCGAGCACCGTCAACATCGTGACCGGCCGCGACGTCGGCTGGCTGCTTACGTTCGGCGCCTGCGGTTGCGGCGGCCTGATCGAGAACCAGTCGATCGTGCGGTTCTCCGGCGGCGCGCCGGCCGTCGTCTCCGGCAACCAGATCGCCACGCTCGATCCGACGGCCTTCGGCCTTGCCGATAGGAACCTCGTGGACTTCACCGGCTGGATATCGTCGCTGTTCTCCGGCCGCCTCGGTGAGACCGGGCCCGCCAACGCCGCGTTCGCGGCTTACGCGCCGCCGGCAAATCCGGCGAGTGCGGTTGCCCGGGACGCCTTCGCAAGCGCACGCCCGGCAGATGCGCAGGAAGCGCCCGGCCCGGGTATTTTGCCGAACGCCGTCGCGGTCGATCCGCGATCGGGAACGGCGGTCTGGACCAAGGGTTTTGCCGGCATCCGCAGGCAGGATGCGGACGGGCCGATGCTCGCCGCCACGACGACGGGTTATGGCGGCGCCTTCGGCATCGACGGTCTCGCCGCTCCTGATCTGCGGGTCGGCGGTTTCATCGGTGCGGGAGCCGGCCGTTTCGGTGTCGATCGGGACTCCCAGCATATCGAGACCGATTATGTGTTCGGCGGAATCTATGGCCGCCTCGACCGCGCGGCGCATTATCTCGATTTCGCGGTTTCCGCCGGCCACAGCGTGAGCGACAGCCGCCGGCTTGTCGCCAATAACATGGCAGTCAACGGACTTGAAACCGCGCTTGGCAAATACGACGGATGGTTCGTGAGCCCGGAGGTGGCCTACGGCGTCCGCGTTCCCGTCGGCGCGAACGTCACGCTCGTACCCAACGCGCGGGTGCGCTACGTCATGGGGCATTTCGACGGCTATGCCGAGACCGGCTCGGCGCAATCGCTCAGCGTCGGCAGGCGCGACATGCACGACATCGAGGAGCGGCTTGAGCTTGCGCTGACGATGTATGAACCGCTCAGCGTCGGGATGGTGAAGACGCTCGCCCATATCGGCGTCATCGGTCTGCAGCGCGTGGGCGACCGCACGGTCGACGCGATCCTGATCGGGCAACCGCTGTCGTTCGCGACGCCTGGCCGCGACACGACTTTCGGCGGCTATGCCGGACTTGCCTTCGATTACCGCATGTCGGCGAAGGCCAGACTGTTTGCCGGCCTGGAAGCCACGGTCATGGACGACAGGAGCCGCACCGGCACCGCGCGCGGCGGCGTGCGCTTCAACTTCTAACCGGCCGCAGCCAACCGGAATTCACTTCGCGCCTGCCGGCGCGTGATCGAGCTCGGCGAGCAGGCCGTGCAGGTCGAGCCGCTCCGTCGTCATCACGAGCGAGCCGTCGGCCGCGCGCGGCCAGCGCTCCTTCGGGCGGTCCCAGTAAAGCTCGACGCCGTTGTCGTCCGGATCGCGCAGATAGAGCGCTTCGCTGACGCCGTGGTCGCTCGCGCCGTCGAGCGGCACCTGCGCCTCGATCAGCCGCTGCAGCGCGTCGGCGAGCAGCGGGCGGCTCGGATACAGGATGGCGACGTGATAGAGGCCGGTCGTGCCCGGTGGGGGCGGGTTGCCGCCGCGGCTCTCCCAGGTATTGAGCGCGATGTGATGATGATAGCCGCCCGCCGACAGGAAGACCGCGCCCGGCCGGCGATAGGTCTCTTCGAAGCCAAGGATATCGCGATAGAAGCCGAGCGCGCGCTCCAGATCGGCCACTTTCAGGTGGACATGCCCGACCCGCACGGCAGGGTCGATATTGGTCTGCGCCCTCACGCTCATGCTGCACCTCCTGCCGCCGGTGTTTGAGACCCATTATGTAAGCGGCCCTGCGTCCGGCTCAAGCGAGGGCCGCGCGGGGGCCTCTCGCGCGCGCGAAAGGCGTGGGCTAAGGTGCTGACATGACAACGAATACCCCGCGCACGCCGCCGGCTTCGATCGAGGAGACGCTGGCGATCCTGGCGGCCGGCCGCTATGTCGGCGACCGCCCGCTTGCCACCGTCCTGTTTCTGGCGCTGCGCATGGGCCGCCCGCTGTTCCTCGAAGGCGAGGCCGGCGTCGGCAAGACCGAGATCGCCAAGGTGCTGAGCGAGACGCTCGGCCGCCGCCTGATCCGCCTGCAATGCTACGAGGGGCTCGACGTTTCGGCCGCGGTGTATGAATGGAATTATGCCGCGCAGATGATCGCGATCCGGCTTGCGGAGGCCGAAGGCGCCGGCGACCGCGCGCGGCTCGAGCACGATATCTTTTCCGAGCGCTTCCTGATCAAGCGTCCCCTGCTGCAGGCGCTCGAGCCCGATCCGGCCGGGGCACCGGTTCTGCTCATTGATGAGCTCGACCGCACCGACGAGGCATTCGAGGCGTTCCTGCTCGAAGTGCTCGCCGATTTCCAGGTCACGATCCCGGAAATGGGTACGGTCAAGGCGGCGCGGCCGCCGATCGTCGTCATCACCTCCAACCGCACGCGCGAAATCCACGACGCGCTCAAGCGACGCTGCCTCTATCACTGGGTCGGCTACCCCGATGCCGCGCGCGAGCTGCACATCGTGCGCACCAAGGTGCCGGACATCGCAAAAAAGCTTTCACAGGAAATTGTGCATTTCGTGCAGCGCCTGCGGCGCGAGGACATGTTCAAGGCGCCGGGCGTCGCCGAGACGCTCGACTGGGCGTCGGCCTTGTCCGAACTCGACGTGGTCGCGCTCGATCCGGCGACGGTGTCCGACACGCTCGGCGTGCTTCTGAAATACCAGGACGACATCGTCCGCCTCGATACCGGCAAGGTGAACGAAATCCTCAGCGACGTGCGCGCGGAGATGAAGGCGGCGGAGTAAATTCGTTTGTTCCGGCGTCCGATTCGCCGGGATGAGGTGCGGGTGAAGCAATATGGTAGAAGCGGACGGCCGCCTCGCCGAGAACATCGTCTATTTCGCACGCGCGCTGCGCGCGGCCGGCATTCCGCTTGGGCCGCGCTCGGTGATCGATGCGCTGGAAGCGCTGCAGGCGGCGGGCGTCGGCACGCGTGAGGATTTCTACTGGACGCTGCATGCGGTGTTCGTGAAGCGGCACGAGCATTCGATCCTGTTCGATCAGGCCTTCCGCATTTTCTTTCGCAAGCGCGCCTATCTCGAGCGCATGATGGCGATGCTGATGCCGCAGGTGCAGGCACCGAGCGAGGACAAAGCGCCGCCTGCCTCGCAGCGCGTGCTTGACGCTCTGTTTTCCGGCATCGGCGAGCGCATCGAGGACCGCGACACCGAGATCGAGATGGACGCGCGATTGACGGTGTCGGACCATGAGGTCCTGGAGAGAAAGGATTTCGCGCAGATGAGCGCCGCCGAGATCGCCCAGGCGAAGCAGGCGATCAGGCGGCTCGCGCTCCCGCTCGACGAGGTGCGCACCCGCCGGCTGGCGGCGGCCCGCCGCGGTCGCCTGATCGACATGCGCCGCACGCTGCGCGCCAGCATGAAGGCGGGCGGGGCGGTCATCGACCTGAAATATCTCGGCCCGCGCACGCGCATGCCCCCGCTTGTGGCGCTGCTCGATATTTCGGGATCGATGAGCCAGTATACCCGGCTGTTCCTGCATTTCCTGCATGCGGTGACCGACGCGCGCAAGCGCGTCTCGACCTTCCTGTTCGGCACGCGGCTGACCAATGTCACGCGTGCCCTGCGCGAGCGCGATCCCGACGATGCGCTCGCCGCCTGTTCGGCAAGCGTGCTCGACTGGTCGGGCGGCACGCGCATCGGCACCTCGCTTGCCGCCTTCAACAAGCTGTGGGCGCGTCGCGTGCTCACTCAGGGGGCGATCGTGCTTCTGATTACCGACGGACTTGAGCGCGATCCCGGCGACCGGCTCGGCTTTGAAATGGACCGCCTGCACCGCTCCTGCCGCCGGCTGATCTGGCTCAATCCGCTGCTGCGGTTCGAGGGCTTCGAGGCGCGGGCGGGCGGCATCCGCGCGATGCTGCCGCATGTTGACGAGATGCGTGCGATACACAATCTGGAGTCCATGGAAAGCCTGTGCCGGGCTCTGTCGAATAATCATGCCGGACCGGCCGGGCGTACGCCCAAGGACTGGCTGCGGGAGGTGGCCTGATGACCCACACTGACAATCTTTCGCGCGACGAGGACATCCTGAAGGCGGCCGAGGACTGGGCGCGAGGGGGACGCGGCGTTGCGCTCGCAACCGTCGTGGAAACCTGGGGATCGGCGCCGCGGCCGGTCGGCGCCAATCTGGTGATCGACGGCGACGGCAATTTTCTCGGTTCGGTGTCGGGCGGCTGCGTCGAAGGCGCGGTCGTCACTGAGGCGATGGACGTCATTGTAAGCGGCAAGCCCCGCACGCTTGAATTCGGCGTTGCCGACGAAACGGCCTGGAAGGTCGGGCTGTCGTGCGGCGGCACGATCCGGGTCTATGTCGAAAAGATCGGCTGAGATGCGGGCGCGTCGGGGACGAAGCCGGAGCTAGATCATGCGCCTTGACGTATTGAGCGCGCTGAACGCCGAACGCGCCGCCCGCCGCGCGGTCGTGCTCGTGACCGCGATCGAAAGCGGAGCGCAGCGTCTCGTCACGCACGACCTTATCGACGCCGATCCGCTCAGGGAAACCTTGCGCAAGCGCCTGCACAGCGGCAAGAGCGGCATGGAGGAGACGCTGGAAGGCCGCGTTTTCCTCACCGTCCATGTTCCCTCGCCGCGCATGGTCATCACCGGCGCGGTCCATATCAGCCAGGCGCTGGCGCCGATCGCCAAGCTTGCGGGCTACGACGTCACGATCGTCGATCCGCGCACGGCCTTTGCGACGCCGGAACGGTTTCCGGACGTGAGCCTGCTTGCCGAATGGCCGGAGAACGCGTTGCCCCGGCTGTCGATCGACCGCTACACTGCTTTCGTCGCGCTCACGCACGATCCCAAGATCGACGATTTCGGTCTTGTCGAGGCGCTGCGCAACGAATGCTTCTATGTCGGCGCGCTCGGCTCGAAGAAGACGCACGCCCGCCGCGTCGAGCGGCTGCGGGCGCAGGGCCTGTCGGAAGCGGCGATCGCGCGCATCCATGCGCCGATCGGCCTCGATATCGGCGCGGTGTCGCCGGCCGAGATCGCGGTTGCTGTCATGGCGGAAATCACCACGGCGCGGCGCCGGCCGGAGGCGGCATCATGAAGTTCGGTCCCGTTCCGATCGAGGAGGCGCGCGGCGCAACCGCAGTCCATGCCATCCGCAAGGGCGACCTCGTGCTCAAGAAGGGGACCGTCATCGGCGAGAACGAGGTCGCGGCTTTGCGCGCGGCGGGCATTGCCGAGGTGGTAGTCGCGCGGCTCGATCCCGGCGACGTGCCCGAAGACGTCGCGGCGGGCCAGATCGCGGCTGCGCTCGCCGACGACAGCGTGCATACCGACCGTGCTTTCACCGGCCGCTGCAACCTGTTCGCCCGCGACGCCGGCATTCTGGTCGTCGACAAGGAGGCGATCGACGCGATCAACCGCGTCGACGAGGCCGTCACGCTGGCCACGCTGCCCGCGTTCAAGCCGGTGGTGGCCGGCGAAATGCTGGCGACGGTCAAGATCATTCCGTTCGCAGTCGCCGAGAAAACCTGCGCCGACGCGCTTGCGGTCGCGGCCCGCGCCCGCCCGATGCTGCGCGTTGCGCCCTACCGGGTGAAGCGCGTCGCCATCGTCTCGACGCTGTTGCCCGGGCTGACCGAGAAGGTGGTCGAGAAGACGCTGAAAATCACTGCCGAGCGGCTTGCCCCGGCCGGCGCCGAGATCGTGTTCCAGACGCAGATTGCGCACGAGCAGAAGGCGCTGAAGGACGCGCTTGCGCAGGCCTGCGGCAGCGGCGCCGAGCTTGTGATCGTGTTCGGAGCCTCCGCCATCGCCGACCGCCGCGACGTGATCCCGGCGGCCATCGAGGGCGCGGGCGGGCGGATCGAGCATTTCGGTATGCCGGTCGATCCCGGCAACCTGATGCTGATCGGGCAGGTCACCGGCACCGACGTGATCGGCGCGCCCGGCTGCGCGCGCTCGCCGAAGGAAAACGGATTCGACTGGATCCTGATGAGGATGCTCGCCGGCCTGCCGGTCTCGCGCGCGGACATCACTGGAATGGGTGTCGGAGGGTTGTTGATGGAGATCGTCACGCGGCCGCAGCCGCGCGCGGAGCCCGTCTCGCAGGGACGCCGCGTCGCCGCGATCGTGCTGGCCGCCGGCCGCTCGACGCGCATGGGCGGACCCAACAAGCTGCTCGCGGAACTGGGCGGCCGTCCGCTGGTGCGCATCGCCGTCGAGCAGGCGCTGGCGTCGCCGGCACGACCGGTCATCGTGGTCACCGGCCATCAGCGCAAGGAGGTCGAAGCCGCCCTGCAGGGGCTCGACATCGTGCTCGTGCACAATCCGGCCTATGCGGAAGGCTTGTCGACCTCGCTGCGCGCGGGCCTGTCGGCCGTGCCCGACGATGTCGACGGCGCGCTCGTCCTGCTCGCCGACATGCCGCACGTCGACGTGGCGCTGATTGCAAGGCTCGTGGCCGCTTTCGACCCGGAGAAGGGCGCGCTCGTCGTCGTGCCGACCATCGAAGGCAAGCGCGGCAATCCGGTCCTGTGGTCGCGCCGTTTCTTCCCCGATCTGATGGCGATCGAGGGCGACGTCGGCGCGCGCCACCTGATCGGCCGCTACGCCGAAGCGGTGACCGAAGTGCCGCTGACCGGCAAGGCCCCGCTCGCCGATATCGATACCCCCGACGCCCTGATCGCCGCGCGGGCCGAGATCGGACAGAGCTGACGGCCTGCCAGCGCCTTGCCGCATTGATCGGAAGCGGCGACTCACGCTTTAGCTTGCAGCGGGGAAGGGGCGATGAAGACCCTCGCACGCGCCATGGCCTGTCTTGTCGTCGCCGTCGCGCTTCAGGCGCGGCCGGCGCAGGCTGCCGGCGCCTTCGCCGTCGGCGATTGCGGCGCTTACGGCCATGCGATCGATTTCCCGGACGCCGCACAGGCGCGCGCAGCCGCGCTCGCCAATTGCCGCGGCAAATGCCGGGTGGTCGCGACCATGCGGCGCAATTGCGCGGCCTTCGCCATTGATAGTGCCAACGTGTGCGGTCCGCACGGCTATGCGACGGCGACGCGCCTGGCGCAGGCGCAGAACACCGCGTTGCGCGTGTGTTTTCAGTATGGCGGCAAGGATTGCCTGATCCGCGCCTGGGCCTGCGACGGTGCCGCGCGCTGAAAGTCGGCGGCGCGGATTTACAGTCCGCCGGAGTCATGCCCTCCGACAAAGTCCGGTCCATTTGAATTGAAGCATTCTCTCTCTGCTCATTCCCCCGCCCGCGGGAATCCGGGCCATCAAGCGCCAGGTTCCTGCAGCAACCTGTGCACGGGTCGTCGAAGCCGGACCGGAGTACGGGGTGGACGGACCGTCGATCCTGAGACGCGTCGCAGGGACATCGAAGCCGCCTGCACAGAGACGGAGTTTTTCAATCTCCGCGGATCGGGCGCTAAGATCCTGAAAACAGAGGAACAATCGGTGGACGGATATTCCGTCCTCGCCGCTCACGGCCCCTCCTTGCATCGGGCCGCACCGCCGGCTATATGATGACTGACCAGTCAGTCATAAAGGAAGCCGTCATGCCGCGTCCGGCGCGAAAGTCCCGCAAGGCCGCAGCGGCAGCCGCAATTATGCCGGCGACCGCGCCGTCCGCCGATGCGCGCGCGCAGCGCGGGGCCGCGCGCCGGGAGGCCATTCTCGCTGCCGCGCTGGAAGAATTCTCCGTCAACGGTTTCGCCGCCACCCGTCTCGACGACGTGGCGCGCCGCGCCGGCATCGCCAAGGGCACGATCTATCTTTACTTCAGCGACAAGGAGACCCTGTTCCAGGAACTCCTGCGCGGCATGTTCGCGCCGATCGTGCAGGCGCTGGAGCGCGGGCCGCCCGATGCGCGGCCGGTGCGCGAAACGATCGAGCAGCTTGTCGATCTGTTCGTGCGCGAGGTGATCGGCACGCGGCGCGGCGACGTCATCCGCCTGATCATCGCCGAGGGCGCGCGCTTCCCCAAGCTTGCCGAATTCCATTATCGCGAGGTGGTCAGCCGCGCACTCGCCGCGCTCGGCGCGCTGATGGCGCGGGCGGTGGAGCGCGGCGAGGTGCGCTCGTCGGCTTACGCGCGCCATCCGCAGCTTCTCATCGCGCCCGGGCTCGTGGCCGCGCTCTGGAGCGGGCTGTTCGAGCGCTTCGCTCCGCTCGACGTCGCCGCGATGATGCGTGCGCATCTCGACATCGTCTTCGGCGAAAGGAGCGCGCGATGATGCGGCGTTTCACGATACTCGTTCTTGCCGCGGCGTTGCTGGCCGGCTGCGCGGAGAAGGACGGACACGAATATCAGGGCTGGGTCGAAGCCGACCTCGTCTTCGTCAGTCCCGACGAGCAGGGGCGGGTCGAGACCCTGTCCGTGCGCGAAGGCGACCAGGTCGAGAGCGGGCGGCTGCTGATCACCCTCGATTCCGACCTGCAGCGCGCCGATCTCGCAGTCGCCGAGGCCGCCTTCATCAATGCGAAGATCGCCTTCGAGCGCGCCCAGCAGCTCGCCCGGACCGGTGCCGGCACGCAGCGCGATTTCGACAATGCGCAGGCCGCGCTTCGCCAGGCGGAGGCGCAGGTCGCCGCCGCGAAAACGCGCCTTGCCCGGCGCATGCTGGAAAGTCCTACAGCGGGCATCGTGCAGCAGGTCTATTTCCGGCCCGGCGAAACTGTCCCGGCGAGCCGCCCGATCGTGTCGCTCCTGCCGCCCGGCAACATCAAGGTCCGCTTCTTCGTGCCGGAGACCCTGCTCGCCCGCATCGCCATCGGGGATCAGGTGCGCGTGAGTTGCGATGGTTGCGCAGAGGACGTGCTTGCGCCCGTGACCTTCATTTCGCGCAGCGCGGAATTCACCCCGCCGGTCATTTACAGCCGCGAGGAGCGTGCGAAGCTCGTCTATCTCGTCGAAGCGCGGCCGGCGCGCACGGGAGCGCTGCGCGTCGGCCAGCCGGTGTCCGTCGCCGTCACCCCGCGCGAGGCGAAACAATGAGCGCGGCTGCCGATATCGCCATCGACGTGCGCGGCCTGACCAAGTCTTTTGACGGCCGCGTGGTGGTGCGCAACGTGTCGATGCAGGTTCCGCGCGGGGCGATCTACGGGTTTCTCGGGCCGAACGGCTCCGGCAAGACCACGACCATCCGCATGCTGTGCGGCCTGCTGACGCCGGACGAGGGGGCCGGCACTTGTCTTGGCTATGACATCCGCACGCAGGCCGACCGCATCAAGCGCCACGTCGGCTACATGACGCAGCGCTTCAGCCTGTATCAGGACCTTTCGGTGCGCGAGAATCTCGAATTCGTCGCGCGCCTTTACGGCGTGCCGGAGCCGACGCAGGCCGCCGTTGCCATGATCCGCCGGCTCGGCCTTGCCGGACGCGAGGAGCAGATCGCGGGCTCGTTGTCGGGAGGCTGGAAGCAGCGGCTCGCGCTCGGCGCCTGCACGCTGCCGAACCCGCAGCTTCTCCTGCTCGACGAGCCGACCGCCGGCGTCGATCCGCGCGCGCGCCGCGATTTCTGGAACGAGATTCACGAACTGGCGGCCGACGGGCTGACCGTGCTGGTCTCCACCCACTACATGGACGAGGCCGAGCGCTGCCACGCCATCGCCTATATCGCCTATGGCGAATTGCTGACGCAGGGCAGCGTCAGCGACGTGATCCGCCAGTCGGCGCTGCACACCTATACGGTCAGCGGCGGCGACATCAACGGCCTGCTGCACGAACTGAGCGGGCGACCGGGCATCGACATGGTCGCGCCCTTCGGCGCGAGCCTGCATGTCTGCGGCCGCGACGCCGATGCGCTGGAGAAGGCCATCGCGCCCTATCGCAAGCGCAAGGGCCTGCGCTGGGAGCGCGCGGAGCCCTCGCTCGAAGACGTTTTCATCGATCTGATGGCCCGGGCGAAGGACAATTTCCAGTGACCCCGTTGGCGCGTTTCATCGCTCCCGGATTCTGGCTGCGCACGCGCGCCATGCTGGTGAAGGAATTCATCCAGTTGCGGCGCGACCGCGTCTCCTTCGCCATGATCGTCATGATCCCGCTGATGCAGCTCGTGCTGTTCGGCTACGCGATCAACACGACCCCGCGCAACCTGCCGACGGCCGTGCTCATGCAGGAGAATTCCGATCTCGGCCGTTCCGTGCTCAAGGCGTTCGAAAATACGCGCTATTTCCGCATGGTGGCGCAGGTTCATGACGAGGAGGCGTTTGACCGGCTGCTGGCGTCCGGCGAGGTCTTGTTCGCCATCGAAATCCCGCGCGGCTTCGAGCGCGCCGTGCGCCGCGGGGAGCGCCCCGCGCTCCTGGTCGCCGCTGACGCCACCGACCCGGTCGCTTCCGGCACCGCGCTCGGCGCGCTGTCGCAGATCGTGCAGACCGCGCTGCAAAACGAGCGCGCGCTGCCCGATGCCGGCAAGCCGTTGTTCGAGATCCGCCAGCACGCCCGCTACAACCCCGCGGCCGTAACCGCCTTCAATATCGTACCCGGTCTCGTCGGCACGATCCTGACCATGACCATGCTGGTCTTCACCGCGCTGTCGGTCACGCGCGAGGTCGAGCGCGGCACGATGGAAAGCCTCCTGGCGATGCCGATCACGCCGCTGGAAATCATGCTGGGCAAGATCGTGCCCTATATCATCGTCGGCTTCCTGCAGGCTGCGCTCATCATCGCCACCGGAATGTTCCTGTTCGCGGTACCGGTGCTCGGCAGCCTGTGGCTGCTGGCGGCATTGAGCACGCTCTTCATCGCGGCCAATCTGGCGATCGGCTACACCTTCTCCACGGTGGCGCAGAACCAGTTGCAGGCCGTGCAGATGACGATGATGTTCTTCCTACCCAATATCCTGCTGTCGGGCTTCATGTTCCCGTTCGCGGGCATGCCGGCATGGGCGCAATGGATCGGCGAATGCCTGCCGCTCACTCATTATGTCCGCATCGTGCGCGCCATCATGCTCAAGGGATCGACGCTCGCCGACGTCCATTATGACGCGCTCGCGCTTGCGGGCCTCATGCTGGTTGCAATGGCGATCGCGGTGAGCCGCTTCCGCCGCACGCTCGATTGAGCGGACGCGGTGCGGCGACTATTGGCGGATCAGCAGGCCGAAGCGTCCGTACAGGCTTTCGCGCTCGTCTGAGTCCCATGCCCAGCCGGCGGCGGCCGACCACTCATAGATGCCGGTGCGAAACGCGGTCACGTGCAGGCCCACGCGGAGCTGATTGTAGGAATCGTCGCCGGCGAAGCCGCCGATTTCAGGTCCGACATAGAAGCGCTCGGCGACGCGCCAGCCGAGCGCGGCGCGTGCGCCGTAGCTCGGGCCGACGGTGGAGAACGATGCGTCGACCGCGATCATGCCGCCGGGCGACGGCTCGATCCACACTTCCGTGCCGGCGCGAAATCCGGAGACGGTGCCGCGCAGGCCGCTCGAGGGATCGTCGGGCGTGAGGCGATGGCGCTGGATGTCGAAGCCGGCAAAGACGGTCGCGGTCACCGCGCCGCTGCGAAACCGCCAGCCGGGCAGGGCGAAGAGCGCGTATTGTTCGCCGTCGACTTCGACGTCGCCGAGCGCGCCCGAGCGGTAGCGATAGCTGCCGCCGCCGACCAGAAGCTTGAAGGTGAAGCCCGTCTGATCAAGCCCGTCGGGCGACCATAATAGGCCCCCATGCGTGAACGAACCGTGGCGCCAAAGATCGAACCCGGAAAAAACAAGCATGCGATCGGGCGCCGTGTCATCCAGCTCCAACGCTGCGACGCGACCGGAACAAACAACCGACACGGCCGCGGACAGCGCAGCGGCTGCGGCAACTTTCCCAACGCCCATGGGATGCCCCAATCTCGGCGGGTCGGCGGTTACGCAGCCACAGCCCCAAAAAATTCTAGGCGCTGACGCGTACGTGCGTAAACAGAATTGTACTCAGTTGCGCGAAACGTCGCGGGCGACGAGGCGGCTCGGCGGCAAACCGAAATTGCGCCGCACCATCGCGGAGAATGCACTGGCGCTGGCATAACCGACCGATGCCGCGGTCGGTCCGACCGGCTGTCCGGCTGAAAGACGAGCGAGCCCGTCGATGGCGCGCAGGCGGGCGCGCCATTCCGCAAAGCTGAAGCCGGTTTGCGCGCGGAATAGCCGCGCCAGTGTGCGGCGGCTTGCGCCCGCACGTTCCGCCCAGCCGTCAAGGCCAAGATCGATCTGCGGCTCCATCAGCAGCGCATGGGCGACGCGCGCCGCCCGTTCGTCGCGCGGCATCGGCACGTCGAGTCTGCGCTGCTGGAGCCGCCCGAGTTCCACAAGGATCATCTGGGCAATACGGCCGCCACGTGCATCGTCGTCGTAATCGAGCGGCTCTTCGAGCGCCGCAAGGATCAGTTCGCGCATCAGGCCGCCGACTTCGGTGAGGATCGGCTGCTTCGGCAGGTTTTCACATTCGGCAGGCGCGATATAGACCGTGCGCATTTCGAGGCGTCCGCGCATGCTCATGCTGTGCGGATATTGCGGCGGCATCCACAGTGCGAGCGCCGGCGGCACGATCCAGGCCGCGTCCGCCGTCTCGATGCGCATCACCCCGCGCACGGCGTGGATGAGCTGTCCGCGGCGATGGATGTGGAGCGGGATTTCGTCGCCATCGTTCCAGGCGCGCGCCATGGCGGCCACTGGACGCGGCGCGTCGTCCATGTTGCGGCGATAGACGGGGTTCCTGCTCATGCGTGCTCCGGTCGTGGAACCAGGGGGCCCGCGCACCGCCTGGCCCGATCGCGACGAAAATCGGCTGAACGTCGCAAATTGGCAAGGCTAAAATAGTGCGATTCCGCCCCCATTTCTGCGATTGAAAGCTCCGAAAGCGCCCATGACCATGTCCCAGACGGCTCCGCACAGCCCCGAGACCCGCCGCGCCATCGGCTTCCTGAACTGGGCGCATGCGCTCGATCACTATGTGATGCTGATCTTTCCGACCGTCGTGATCGGGCTCGAGGGCGTCTATGGCCGGCCCTATGGCGAACTGATCGCGCTGGGTACGGCCTCGTTCGTGGCGTTCGGCGTGTTCTCGCTGCCGGCCGGCTGGCTCGCCGACCGCTGGAGCCGCCGCAACATGATGGCGCTGTTCTATCTCGGCTGCGGCGTCTCGCTGATCGGGGCGGCGCTCGCGCCCAATCTCGTCATGCTGGCCGTCGCGCTGTTTGCGCTTGGCGTGTTCGCGGCGATCTATCATCCGGTCGGCATGGCGATGCTGATCGCGGCCTCCAACGCGCGCGGCCGTACGCTCGCCTTCAACGGCGTCTGCGGCAATCTCGGCGTTGCCTTCGCCGCCGGCATCACCGCCGTGATCGCATCCTATTTCGGCTGGCGCGCGGCCTTCTTTATCCCCGCTTTGGTCTGCATCGCGACCGGCATCGCCTATCTGTGGGTGATGGCGGACGACCGCCACGCTGCCGCCAAGCGCCAGTCGCGCCCCGAAGTGCAGGTCGGCCGCTCGCTCATGTTCGTCATATTCGGCCTGTTCGTCGTGATCGCGCTCGGTGCCGGCCTGACCTTCAACGTCATCACGGTCGCGCTACCCAAGCTCGTCGACGAGCGCGTGGGCAGCTCGGTCTCGCTGCTGGCGGTCGGCGGGCTTGCGACCGCCGTGCTCGTCGCCGGCGGGCTTGCGCAGCTTGCGGTTGGGCGTCTCGTCGAATGGATCGCCCCGCACATTCTCTTCACGATCGTGACCGCGCTTCTGTTCGCGGGCGTCACTTGGTCGCTGTTCGTGAACGGTCCTGCGCTGCTCGTCGCGCTGACCGTTGCGGTTATCGGCGTCTACGGGCAGGTGACCGTCAATGACATCGTGCTCGCGCGCTATACCGCCGATGCCTGGCGCGGGCGCGTCTATGCCGTGCGCTATTTCCTCGTCTTCATCACCGCGGGGGCCGCTGTCGCCTCCATCGCGCTGCTGCACGAACGCGGCGGCTTCGATCTCGTGCTGTGGGCGACGGCGGTGATCGCGTTCGCCTTTTTCATTGCGACCACCATTCTGGCCGTGCTCGTCTCCGCGCCCGAACGCAAGGCGACCGCGGCGCAGCCGGCGGAATAGACGCCGCGTTGCCGCGCAGGGCGCGCGCCTAAAGCGGGATGAGTTTTCCCTGAATCGTCATCCCTCTTTAGTGCTTTGTTCGAGCATGATCTTTTCCGAAAACCGCTTCGCACTTTTCGGGATCATGCTTTAAGCGGTCTGCGCGGCCGCGCGGCAGTGGGCGAGGTCGCGCTCCAGCCGTTCGTTGTTTTCAAACAGGCGACGGCTCGCCAGTTGCAGGAAGAAGAATCCGAATTTCGGGTTCTGGAAATAAAGTTGCCTGACCTGGTCGTAGCTGATCTTGAGCACCTCGGCCGGCTCCGCACAGGCGACCGACTGGGTGCGCGCCTTGTTCGGCGACAGGAACCCGAGTTCGCCGACGATCTGCCCGGGCGCGATCGTCACGCCGATCTCCGGAATGCGCAGCGTGCCCGACATGACGAAAAAGATCGCGTCTGCCTGATCGCCTTTGCGGAACAGCATGTCGCCGGCCGCCAGCGTCATCTTGGTCGTGAACGGTTTCAGCCAATCCATGTTCAGGTCGCCCTTGGCGGCGTCTTCGACCTGCCGCACCATGAGCAGCATTTGCCGAAGGCGCAGGATATTGAGCGGCAGCAGGAGGGCGTGCAGGACGAGCAGCGGGTAGGCGGGCTGCAGATAGCCATACGCGATAAAGAATACGTTGCTCGCAATGCCGACGAGGCGCAGCGGAACCATTGTCTTCATCGAGAAGGTCAGGAAGACGAGCAGGGCCGCGATGGTGGCGATGATATCGGTCAGTGCGAACGTCATTACAGATTCCCCCGGTTTCTGTATTTCTGACCCTGAAGAGTATCAGGGCTGCCGCGTAACGACGACCGGCGCGGTCAGGCGATGTCGGGCTCGATATTGCGGACCCTGATGCCGGTCCGCTCGTGAATCATTTCGGCGATCCGGCGCCGGTGGCAATGATCGACGTCTCGCTCGAAGCACAGAAGGCAGATGCGGCGTCCGCCGGCCACAAGCGCCGCCAGTTCGTCCATCGCCTCGCGTGCATCGTGGGTCTTGAGATGCTTTTCATAGACGCGCCACAGCGTCCTGGTGTCGCCGGCGCGTGCGGCTTGCCGGCCCTCGGCCGGCGTGCCGAGTTTCTGCAGATGCAGATATCCGATACCGTTCTCGTCGAGGGCGGCGGCGAGCTGGCGCTTGGAGAAGCCGGGTTTGCGGGACGCCGAAATGGCGCGCACGTCGACGAGCAGGGCGATCTTGTTGCGCCGCAGCGCGTCGAGCAGGGCGGCCTGCGTCGCGCCTTCATAGCCGATCGTAAACAGCATGCTTCATCCTGTATTTGACACGGGGCCTTCGGCGGCGCTGCCGAACGGGAAGCTCGTCATAATAGTGTCATTCGCTGTCGTGTAAGGGTCATCTCCTCGTCATCGTTTTCGATTCCGGCGTCCGGTGGACGCCGCTACCCGGAATGTCATGCCATGACACCCATAGACTTTACCCTGCTCGCCAAAGCGGGTACGGCGCCGCGCACCTACAAGGCCGGCGAGGTGATCTTCAATGAAGGCGATCCCGCCGACAATCTCTACGTGATCCAGGAGGGCGCCGTGGACATCCGCCTCGGCAACCGCACCCTGGCCACCCTGCGCAAGAATGACATGTTTGGCGAAATGGCACTGATCGACAAGGCTCCGCGCAGCGCAACGGCGGTCGCCGTCGGCGACGCGAGCGTCGTGCCGGTTTCGGAAAAGCAGTTCCTGTTCCTGGTCAGTCACACGCCGTATTTCGCGCTCAACGTTATGCGCGTGCTTGCTGATCGGTTGCGGGCGATGAACCGGACACTTTGACGCATCCGTTGTTTATGCGGAATTTATCGCACGAATTCTTTTCGCCTCAATTCGAGCTGTGGTGCGGCGCATACTGAGCCTACCCCCGCATATCGCGGGAGGGAGGACAAGATGTTGCTGATCGACCGACGGACTTTTGTGAGCGGCGCGGTTGTTCTGGCCGCGAATGCCAAGGTGCCGCGCGCGTTTGCGCAGGCCCCGAGCGGTCCCTTCACGCTCGACCCGTTGCCTTATGCGGCGAACAAGAACGAGCCGCATATCGACGCGCAGACGATGGAAATCCACCATGGCCGCCATCACGCGGCCTATGTGAACAATCTCAATGCGGCGGCGTCGCAACACAGCGCCATCGCCAACATGCCGCTGCACCAGTTGCTCGGAAAGATCGCCGATCTGCCCGAGAATGCACGCACCGCCGTGCGCAACAATGGCGGCGGCCACGCCAACCACACGATGTTCTGGCAGATCATGGGCGGGGCGGGCGGCGAGCCGTCCGGCGATCTGAAGGCGGCGATCGACCGCGACCTCGGCGGTTTTGCGAAATTCCAGGAGAATTTCAACGCCGCCGGCACGCGCGTGTTCGGCTCCGGCTGGGTGTTCGTCACCGTGACCCGCGACGGGGCGCTCGCGCTCGTCACCAGGCCCAATCAGGACACGCCGCTGATGGAAGGAAAGCGGGTGCTGATGGGCAATGACGTTTGGGAGCATGCCTACTACCTCAAATACCAGAACCGCCGTGCCGAATATCTCAAGGCGTGGTGGAACGTGCTCGATTGGGACAAGATTGCCGGGCGCTATGCCGCTGCGAAGGCGGAGACACTGACGATCTGAATGCTATGCCGGGCGTGGCGTCCGCGTCCGGCATCCTCCTCAGGTCGGCGTGACCGCGCGGCGCGTTGAGCGGGTTGGCGATGCCCGCCGCCGCCAGCGCCTTTTCCAGCGCGGCGATGTTTTCGAACAGGCGGCCGGTGGTGAGCTGGAGGAAGTAAAATCCGAATTTCGGATTCTGATAATAGATCTGGCGGAAGCGGTCGTAATCGAGCCGCAGCACCGTGCCGGCCTCTTTGCACACGAGCGACTGCGTGCGCACGCCGCCCGGCGCGAGCAGACCGAGTTCGCCGACCATGGCGCCCGCGCCAAGCTCAATGGCCGATTCCGGCAGCAGGAAGCGGCCGGACTCGATCAGGTACATCGCGTTCGCCAGCTCGTCCTTGCGGAACAGCGTCTCCCCGGCTGCGATCCCTTGGCTCACCGTGTAGGGCCGCAGGATGCTTGTGTCGAATTCGGCATTGACCGCCGCCGCTTTCGTACCGCGCACCAGCAGCATCATTTCCGCGAGGCGATAGGAGTTCAGCGGCAGCAGGATGCAGTTGAGCAGAAGTGTCGGATAGACGCCCGCCAGCAGGCCATAGCCGATGAACAGGACGTTGGTCGCTACGGCGAACATGCGCAGCGGGATCATCGTGCGCATCAGGTAGACACCGATATTCACCGCGACGGCGGCGTAGCCGATGAGTTCAACGGCGCTCATGTCATCCTCGGAAGCGGCTGATGGGCGATCGCATTGCGGCAGGAGGTGTATTGTTATCCGATCGCCGCGCGTCGGCAAAGGAGCCGAACGCCGGCCGGGGGCATTGCCATGCAGCAATAGCGGACTTGGCTCCTTCGCGCTTGTTGCGCGCTCACGGGTCTCGCGGTTGAATGAGGACATGAAAGCGCCCCTGCACGTGCCCACGATCGCTGCCGGCATGATCGGTGCAGTGCTCGGGTTTCTCGCGGCCCTGATGCTGCTGGCGCTGGTCGGGTTCGGCAATCCGATGGATCCGATCGCCTCCGGCATTCTGGCGCTGGCGGTGATCGCCCCGCTCGGCGCGCTGGCTGGTTTGATCGTTGCGGTGAAAGTCGCGACGGCGATGCGCGGCGAGGGCGCGGCCGGCGGGTTTACCCGCAACGCGGTTGCTGCGCTCGTCGCCGTCGTCGCCTCCACCGGCGTGATCGGCGGTCTCGTGACCTATTATTACGTGGCGACCGCGACGCCCTGGCTCAATCCGAAGGGCGGCAATCCGCTGCTGCTGTTCGAGGTCCGGCTTCCTTCGGGCGCGCCGCCGCCCTCGTCGGCAGACGACATCCGGATCGACCTGCAGACCGACCTGAACGCCATGCCGGGCAAGGTAGACGCGCTTCGCCGCGACGATGACCGGGCACTGATCGCCGGCCATGTCGAGCTTGCCTACCGCACGCCCTACCGGCAGGTGGAAATCAAGATCGCCGGTCAGCCGGAGCGGGTCTTTCCGCTCAGGCTCTCCGACCGGGCGCCGCATGCGCGCGCGTTCGGTGCCTGGCAGAAGGAAGCCGACGGCAGCGAAATCCGCTACCGGCCGAAATGGCCGGGGCAGGAGTGAAGCACTCGTCCGACGAAGCCGCGTCCTTCATCTCTCGGGTTTGCGTCATTTCGGTTTGCATCATCGGCCGCAATTCCACTGCAGGCCGATCGGCGTCGAGGTCCAGCACGGGCCGAAGCTGCCGCCGTTGTAGCGGCCGCGGAAGAAACCGGGCTCGCCGTAGCCGTAGAGCAGGCGGCCGTCCCAGGTGTAATAGCGCCATTCCGGCCGCTGCCTGTCGCGCAGGCGTTCGCGCGCGGTGCGCGGATAACCGGGCAGGAAGCCGTAGCCCTTCCCGACGTGCTTTTTCACCGTGATCTTCGCCGGCTTCTTTTTGGTCGCCGCCAGCGCGTCGTGCGCGGCGACGGGCATCAGCAGCGAGACAGCGAGGAGCATGCGGACGATCATTGCGGGCCCCGGATTTCCTTTGACCGTCATGCCTGCAGCCTGTGTTCGAAGCAAGGCGTGGTTTGCAGCCGGGGTCGTGCGAGAGTGAAATCCGGATGAAGGGATCCGGCTTTCGCTGCGCTCCAGCCGGGCGACGTTGATCGAGAAACAAAAGGGGCCGCACGGGCGGCCCCTTTCGCAGTTCACACAGTGCGGCTGGATCAGAAATCCATGCCGCCCATGCCGCCGCCCGGCATCGCGGGGGCGGGCGCATTCTTCTTCGGCATTTCGGCGACCATGGCCTCGGTGGTGATCAGCAGGCCGGCGACGGAGGCGGCGTTCTGGATCGCGGCGCGCACGACCTTGGTCGGGTCGATGATGCCCTTGGACATCAGGTTCCCATACTCGCCGTTCTGCGCGTCGAAGCCGAAGCCGTACTGATCCTTTTCCAGGATCTTGCCGACGATCACCGAGCCGTCCTCGCCCGCGTTCGAAGCGATCTGGCGGGCCGGCGACTGCAGCGCCTTGCGCACGATCTCGACGCCGGTCTTCTGGTCGTCGTTGCCGGTGCGCACGCGCTTGAGCGCTTCGGAGGCGCGCAAGAGCGCGACGCCGCCGCCCGGCAGGATGCCTTCCTCGACCGCGGCGCGGGTGGCGTGCATCGCGTCATCGACGCGATCCTTGCGCTCCTTCACCTCGACTTCGGTGGCGCCGCCGACGCGGATCACCGCGACGCCGCCGGCGAGCTTGGCCAGCCGCTCCTGCAGCTTCTCGCGATCATAGTCGGAGGTGGTCTCCTCGATCTGGGCCTTGATCTGGGCGACGCGTGCCTCGATGTCGGCCTTCTTGCCGGCGCCGTTGACGATCGTGGTGTTTTCCTTGTCGATCATCACTTTCTTGGAGCGGCCGAGCATGGCGAGCGTGACGTTCTCGAGCTTGATGCCGAGATCTTCCGAGATCGCCTGGCCGCCGGTCAGGACCGCAATGTCCTGCAGCATGGCCTTGCGGCGATCGCCGAAGCCCGGCGCCTTCACTGCCGCGACCTTCAGGCCGCCGCGCAGCTTGTTGACCACGAGGGTCGCCAGCGCTTCGCCTTCCACTTCCTCGGCGATGATGACGAGGGGCTTGGAGGTCTGCACCACGGCCTCGAGCAGCGGCAGCAATTCCTGCAGGCCCGACAGCTTCTTCTCGTAGACGAGGATGTAGGCGTCGTCGAACTCGACGCGCATCTTGTCGGCGTTGGTGATGAAGTAGGGGGAGATGTAGCCGCGGTCGAACTGCATGCCTTCGACCACGTCGAGCTCGGTCTCCAGCGACTTCGCCTCCTCGACCGTGATCACGCCCTCGTTGCCGACCTTCTTCATGGCATCGGCGAGGAACTTGCCGATCTCGGAATCGCCGTTGGCCGAAATGGTGCCGACCTGGGCGATTTCGTCGTTGGAGGTGACCCTCTTGGAGTTCTTCTTCAGGTCTTCCACGACCGCCTCGACCGCAAGGTCGATGCCGCGCTTCAGATCCATCGGGTTCATGCCGGCGGCGACCGCCTTGGCGCCTTCCTTCACGATCGCTTGGGCGAGCACGGTGGCGGTGGTGGTGCCGTCGCCGGCGAGATCGGACGACTTCGAGGCGACTTCGCGCACCATCTGGGCGCCCATGTTCTCGAACTTGTCGTCGAGCTCGATTTCCTTGGCGACGGTGACGCCGTCCTTGGTGATGCGCGGGGCGCCGAACGACTTGTCGAGCACCACGTTGCGGCCCTTCGGACCGAGCGTCACCTTCACGGCATTGGCGAGAATGTCGACGCCGCGCAACATCTTGTCGCGCGCCTCGACGGAGAATTTGACCTCTTTGGCTGCCATTTCTGTAACTCCGTTGAATTCAATCCCCGTCCTGAGGAGGCGCGCAGCGCCGTCTCGAAGGGCGAGGCCTGTGATTTCCTGCCCTCATCCTTCGAGGCGCGCCCTGCGGGCGCTCCTCAGGATGAGGATCGGCGCGCGCTTACGCGGCCTTCTTGCTGGCGACGCTGCCTTCCAGCACGCCCATGATGTCGCTCTCCTTCATGATGAGATATTCGACACCATCGATCTTCACTTCGGTTCCCGACCACTTGCCGAACAGGATGATGTCCTTCGGCTTCACATCGATCGGAATGAGCTTGCCGTGCTCGTCACGGCCACCCGGTCCGACGGCGACCACTTCGCCCTGCTGCGGCTTCTCCTTGGCGGTATCGGGAATGATGATGCCACCAGCCGTCTTCTCGTCGGCTTCGATGCGCTTGACGACGACACGGTCGTGAAGCGGACGGAACTTCATGGGGACCTCCTAAACATCTGATGATCTTGAGGTTTTGAAAAGAGAACCGGACATCGGATCTGGTTCCAGACCGCGATTTAAGAGCGGTCCTTTTCGGTGCAAGGGGTTTGCCCGAAATTTTTGGCACTCGTCAAGGGCGACTGCCAGTGGCGAAGCGTCCAAGGTTAACCGGCGCATGTCCGCGGAGGCGCGCGCCGGCGCCCGTATTCTTTGGACGGCGCCGGATACGCCGGATTTTCCTTTTCCCTCAATGTATTGAGGGAGGGGAGCGCCGCAAGGCGTCTCCATCGGGACCGCGCTCGGCGAGCGCGGCGCGCGCCTTGCGGGCACGCACGCCTTTCGGCGCTCCACCGCGGCGTTCTTATTCCGGCGTCGGGCCGCGCTTTCGTTTGGGTATTTCAGCCCGAACCGTCAGCCGGCTCCCGGCAGGGACTCCTAGTGGTCCCGGGCGGTGCCCCGACGCCGCCCGGGTGCGGACTTACGAGGTCCACCCGCGGGCGCCGCGCCCATTCCGCCATCAGCACGTCTCTAGATGACGCCCCTTGGTGAATGGGCGATAGGAATATATTCAAGAGCGGCCAATATGTCAATCCGTACGTCAATTATTCTCGCTTTAGAATTTCCTGCGCGTCGCGTGACAGACCAAACGAATATGCACGGAATTGGCTGATCGGCGCTCTGTCAGCACTCTTCTCGGAATGCTGATAATGCATTGATTTTAGGAACAAAATTTACTTTTTTGGCTTGTCATGGGACGTCCGGATCAGAAAACTGAAGCGGCAATCTGAACCGAGGGTTCGCATGATCTCCAAGGACTTCAAGCGTCAGGTGGAAGGTTATGGGCTGACCACCGCGCAGATTTTGTACCGCCGCCCCGACCATCCCTGGCTGCTGCAAACCTATGTCTGGCAGGAATACGATCTGTGCCCGGACTTCCCCGAGCTGAACGGCTTCCTGCGCTTCTGGCAGAAATCCATCGAGGGGGCGCTGCATTCGATCATGGTCGCCCATTCCCGCCTGATCCGGCCCGCAGAGATCAAGGCGGTGGACGGGGTCTTCCGCCTCCACTGAGGCGGTTGCGGCGCGCGAGGTTTGCGGTTTGCGGGGCGGGCGTGAGGCGGCTACGGCGTTCAGGTTCATTCGGGATCGTCATGCGCGGGCTTGACCCGCGCATCCATCGAAATGACGAACTGATGATCCACTCGGCGCGCTGGGGCAGGCTGGCCTGCGCGCCTCTTTTGAACCGATGGCGTGCCTTACTGAGGCGGCAAGAGGCGGGAGCGGCGCTGCGCCTCGCGGGCGAATTTCTGTGCGGTCATCGGCTTTGCGAACAGCGGTCCCTGGACGTGATCGAAGCCGATCTCGCGGACGGCGTGGAAATCGTCCTGCGTCTCGATGCCCTGCGCCACGGCGCGCGCGCCGAAGCCGTCGGCGAGCTCGAATATCTGGCGGCAGACATAGCGCTTGAGCCGTTCGCCCGCGCAGCCGCAGACGAACTGCCGGTCGCACTGGATCTCCACGAACGGAAAATCGTTCTGCCCGACAAGGAGCGGCCATTCCTCGCCGAGGCCGGCGATCGACAGGCCGATATTGTGGGCGCGCAGCCGCCGCGCGATCGACTTGGCCTCCGCAAGGTCGTGCACGACGGCGTCCGCGTTGAGTTCGACGATCAGTCCGTCGAACGCCGGATGCTCCGGCAACAGCCGGGCCAGGCTGTCGAGCGCGGCCAGGTGGAGCACCAGCGGCATCTGGAGATTGACGGCGATCTCGACCGGGCAATGCTCGGCCGCGAAATAATGCCAGTCCTCGCAGAGGCGCGCGAGGATGAATTCGCACAGGGCCCCGGCATGCACGCCGCCGTCGGCGGGCTTGAAGCCGGCCGGCGGCATGATGCCCCAGGAGGGATGGCGCAGGCGCATCAGCGCTTCGGCGCCGCTCAGACGCAGCGTTTCGGCGTCGATCCTGGGCTGGTAGCACAATTCGAGATAGCCGATGGCCAGCGCCTCGCGCACGTCGATCGCCGGATGCGGCGGCAATTCGTGCGGGATGAAGGCGGCGACGGCGTTGCGCAGGCTCGCGTCGTTGAACGGCGCCGGCAGCACCGGAAGCATGTCGAGGCCGAGCGTCGTGCCGAGTTCGTGCAGGGCGTCGGTCAGCGGCGCGGTGGCGGTGCCGAACAGCAGGACCTGCCCGGCGAATTTCCGCATCGCCAGCAGCATCAGCATGTCGCGGCCCTGCGGATCGCCCGAGCGCGTTCCGACCAAAACGAGATCGGGAAGCAGTGTGTCGAGCGCGAGCTCAAGCTCGCCCGGCACGGCGCAGCCGCTGGCGATGAAATGCAGTTCCTCGAGACAGTCGCACATGAACTGGCGCACGTGCGGCTTGTCGTCGACGATCAGCGCGCGCGGAACGATCTTGCGGCGTCCGAACGCCGAAGGCTGGATCGTGTCGAGAGCTTCCTCGTTCATGGCGCCACCCTGCAGAATCCGGCAGGCGCTTGTCTATGGAGGAGGGGGCTCGAAAGTATGAAAGCGGGTGCCGCTGTTCACCGTCATCTGCGGACAGAGTTAACCTGCACAATGACGATAAAATTTGAGAAGTCGCGGAGGGCGCTTTTCACCGGCTGCGCGCATGCCCGCGCGCGAATCCGGCAACCAGCGCGATGGTGTTTCAAATTGCGCCAGCCGGCTTTCACGAGGACCGGCTGTGCATTTCATGGGCATTGCAGGTGGATGAGGCCGCCAGACGAGGCTGTGCGTCTGCACCGGCGCCGCAAACGTTTCATCCGCGTCCGACGAACGGCATCTTGGTCGCCATCACGGTCATGAACAGGACGTTGGAATCGAGCGGCAGGCCCGCCATGTAGCTCACCGCGCGTCCGACATCCTCGGCCGGCATGCGCGGCTCGATCATCTTCTGGCCGTTGGGCTGCAGCACGCCGTCGCCCTCGACCATGCGGTCGGTCATCGGCGTTGCGGCATTGCCGATGTCGATCTGCCCGCAGGCGATGTCGTAGGCGCGCCCGTCGAGCGCGGTGCATTTGGTCAGGCCGGTGATGGCGTGCTTGGTCGAGGTATAGGCGGCGGAGAAGGGGCGCGGCGCATGCGCGGAGATCGAGCCGTTATTGATGATGCGGCCGCCGCGCGGTGTCTGCGCCTTCATGATCTTGAAGGCTTCCTGGGTGGCCACGAAACAGGCGGTGAGGTTGGTGTCGACCACCTGCTGCCACTTGGCGAGGTCGAGGTCCTCGAGCGGCACCGGCGGCGCGCCCATGCCGGCATTGTTGAAAAGCACGTCGAGCCGCCCGAACGTCTCTTTGGTCTTTGCAAACAGCGCCCTGATCTGGGCCGGGTCCGACACGTCGGTCGGCGCGACGAGACTCCTGGCGGGCGCGCCTTCTTTCGCCACCGCCTCGAGCGGCTCCTTGCGACGCCCGGCGAGCACCACCGCGAAGCCGTCCTTCATCAGCGCCAGCGCCGCCGCGCGGCCGACGCCCGTGCCCGCTCCGGTGACGATCGCGATCTTCTGCATGGCCATGCGGCTCCCCCGTTTGCGTGTTTTTCGGCGCGCATCCTGACCGGTGGGCAGACGAACGGCAACGGCTTTCGTTTGGGCCGTCCATGCGGCCCGCGCAGGGCTTGTGGGGAAGAAGCCTTGCAGAGAGAAGGCTTGCGGGAAGGAGGTTTGCCGATCAGCCGACGACGGCGGCGGCGTCGCTCTCGATGCTGCGCCAGGCGGCGGGCGCGGCGATGCGCGCGCTGATCAAGGCCGGGGAGCCGGGCTTGCCGAACCGGTAGCCCTGCATGGAATGCACGCCGGCGGCGCGCAGGAACAGATGCTGCTCGGCGGTCTCCACGCCCTCGGCGGTGACTTTCATGCCAAGGCCGCGGCCAAGGCCCACGATCGCGTGTACGATCGCGGCGGCGTCCGGCGCGCGCTCGATCGAGCGCACGAACGAGCGATCGATCTTGAGCTTGTCGAAGGGGAAGCGGCGCAGATAGGCGAGCGACGAATAGCCGGTGCCGAAATCGTCGAGCGCGAGCAGCACGCCGATCGCCTTGAGGCGGTGGATGGCGACCTCGGCGGTCTCGACATTGCCGAGCAGCGTGCTCTCGGTCAGTTCCAGCTCCAGCCGGCGCGGGTCGAGGTCGGTTTCGGTGAGGATACGCTCGACCACGTCGACGAAATCCAGGCGACGGAACTGCAGCGGCGAGACATTGACCGAGACCGTGATGTCCGGCCACATCTTGGCTTCCTCGCAGGCGCGGCGCAGCACCCATTCGCCGAGCTCGATGATCAGGCCGGAATGCTCGGCGATCGGGATGAACTTGGCCGGCTCGATATTGCCGCGCTCCGGATGTGGCCAGCGGCACAGCGCCTCGACGCCCACGATCCGCTCGCCGCTGGCATTGACGATCGGCTGGTAGTGCACCTGCAATTCGCCGCACTCGATCGCGCGCCGCAGGTCGTTCTCCAGGAGCTTGCGGTTGGAGAGGTCGGCGTCCATCGCTGCATCGTAGATGCAGGCGCGGTTGCGGCCCTCGTTCTTGGCGCGGTAGAGCGCCATGTCGGCATAGCGCATGATGTCGGCGGCGCGGCCGTAGTCGGTGCGCTGGTCGATGACGGCGATGCCGATGCTGGCGCCGATCACGATGTTATGGCCGTTGATCGCGTAGGGCGCGCAGAGCGAGGCGATGATGCGGTCGGCGGTGCGCTGCAGCGTCAGCGTGTCGGTGCCGAGATTGGAGATGACCGCGAACTCGTCGCCGCCCAGGCGCGCCACGAGATCCTCCTCGCGCAGTGTGCCGCGCAGACGCAGCGTCACGTTGCGGATCAGCTCGTCGCCGACCGGATGGCCGAGCGTGTCGTTGACGTCCTTGAAATGGTCGAGATCGATATAGAACACCGCCGCCGGCGCGCCGCCGTTCTGGATGTCGCGGATCAGCGCCTCTAGCCGATCGCTGAAATAGTTGCGGTTCGGCAAGCCCGACAGCGAGTCGTGCATGGCCAGATAGCGCATGCTGCTCTCGTTGGCGGCGAGCGTGGCGGTGGTGCGGCGCATGTAGCCGAAGACGATGGCTGCCAGCAGCGCAAAGCCGGCCAGCGCGACCACGATGAAGGGGACGACACTTTGCGCGACCTCGGCGCCGGGCTGGCGCGGCGTCCAGGCCAGCCGCGCGAGCGAGTGGCCGTAGGCGTCGGTCAGGTCGAGCGAATTGTCCCCGTCGGGGACGGGTTCGGTGCTGCCGATCTTGCGCAGGTTGGCAAGCTGCAGCCGGCCGGCGATTTCGGAAAGCACCTCCTCGTCGATGAAGCGCACGGTGAGCGCGATCGGCGCGATCTTGTTGTCGCCGCCGTCGTTGAGCCGGTCGTTGGGTAATACGAGCACGGCGGCGACGACCGCGGGGCGGCCGAGGAATTGCTGGATGAGGGAGACGCGGGTGCCGAATTTCGGATCGTCCTTCTGGCGCAGGCTCGCGACCCGCACCGCCTTTTCCGGCGTGTTGCCGGTGCGGCCGCGCACGAAATTCAGCGTCGGCGCCAGTTCCGGCAGGATCGAGTTGAACCAGCGCGGGTCGACGCTGGAATGGCCGAGCAGGGCATAGATCAGCTTGTCGGAGGAATTGGCGACAAAGACGAAGTCGTGATCGAAAAACTGGTTGAGCCACAGGCCGAGACGGCGCTGGATCCATTCCTCGTCCGGCGTCAGCGTGATGCTGCGATAGGCCTGTGCGGTCGAGGCGACGCTTTCCAGTTCGCGCAGGATGCGCTCGCCATGGTCGGCGATCGAGCGGGTGAGCAGGTTACGTTCATGGTCGAGCGCGACCTCGTCGGCGCGGCGCGCGGAGGTGAGCACGGCGACGACGATGCACACGATGGCCACGACGACGACGATCGTGATGGGGGCGACAAGGCTCAGTCGGACACGATCCCAATTGCGTGCCGGAACGGTCGTGTCGATTCGCGCGCGCGCTTCCGCGGTCACCTGCGGCCCCTTGAAGGTGAATTCTGGGGCCGGGAAAATAGGTAATAAAGCTTGCAAATGGCTTGAAGATGGCCGCGGTGTGGGCGCTCAAGGACACGCCGCAGCTATTTCGGACATCGTCGTTAATGGTCCGTAAAGGCCGGTTCAGCGGCCGGCATAGGGCGGACGCGGGATCGCCATGTGCGCGGCGCGCAGCGCCGCCGACCAGCGCTCGCGCAAATCGTGGAAATAGGGCTCGCCCGGCTCGATGCGGAACGTCAGGTCGGCGTCCCAGCAATCGCGGCGCGCCGTCATGATGTCGATCGGCATCCCGACGCCGAGATTGGAGCGCATGGTGGAGTCCATCGAGATCAGGCCGATCTTGAGCGCGTCGTACAGCTCGGTGTCGAACGTCACCGCGCGGTCGAGCACCGGCTTGCCGTACTTGTGCTCGCCGATCTGCAGGTAGGGCGTGTCGGTCGTGCATTCAATGAAATTGCCGGCCGAATAGATGTTGAACAGGCGCAGCCGCCCGCCCTTGATCTGGCCGCCGAACAGGAAGGCGACGTCGAACTTCACGTCCGAGGCTGCGAGCGCGATCGCCTCGGTGTCGTGGATGTGGCGGATCATCCGCCCGATGCGCAGCGCGGCCTGGAACATGGTCGGCGCGTTCATCAGCGTCTCGACTTCGCCGGTCTCCTTGTTCTCGAAGCCCTCGTTGAGCATGGAGACGACCGACTGGCTGATCGACAGATTGCCGGCGGAGGCGAGCGCCATGATCCGCTCGCCCGGCTGCTTGAAGACATGCAGCTTGCGGAACGTCGACACGTTGTCGAGGCCGGCATTGGTCCGTGTGTCCGCGATCATGACCAGACCTTCGCGCACCAGAATTCCGCAGCAATATGTCATGACGTCCCCGAATTCCTGCCGCGACGATCCGGCCGCGGCGGGAGACGTTATAGCGGTGCGGTCGCCGTCGCGGCAACGCCGGTATTGCTTTCAGTTCTGGATTTGTTGCTGCGCCTGCTGGAGGCGGACGCGCACGCAGAGGCTTTCCGCGCCGCCGCCGTAGCGCGTGCCGCGGATGGGCGCGGCGCCGAGATAATCGAGCCCGACCGCGACGCGCAGATGCGCGGGCGTGGCGGAAATGCCGTTGGCGGGATCGAAGGCGACCCAGCCGAGATCGGGCACATGCGCTTCCACCCAGGCGTGGCCGGCATTCTGGTCGTTGACGCCGTCGGAGCGGAAGAAGTAGCCGCTCACATAGCGGGCCGGGATGCCGAGGCTGCGGGCGGCGGCAATGAAGATGTGGGCGAAGTCCTGGCAGACGCCGCGCCGGATCGCAAACGCCTCGGCGGCGGTGGTCGCCGCGTGGGTCGGATCGGCATCGAAGGTCATCTCGCCGTAGAGGCGCGTCAGCAGATTGTGCAGGAGGTCGAGCGTCGAACCGTCGCCTTTCAGCGCGGCGGCGAAATCGGCGATGTCCGGGCCGGGCACGGTCAGCGCCGTTTCGCGCAGGAACAAAGCGGGCGGGAAACGCTCGATCGTGCCGCGGATGACGCCGTGGGTGTCCTCGGTATCGACGTCGCCTTCGACATGGATGGTGAGCTCCTCGACCGGTCCGTCGACGCTGAACGCATGCGTGAGGTTGCCGAACGAATCCTCGTGCGCGTCGAGCCGGCAATCGGCCGAAATCTCGATCCGCCACGCGCCGACATATTGACCGTCGTGATTGCGCGGGGTGAGCCGCAGAACCTGGACGACGCTCGCCGGCGGATTGGCGTAGCGGTAGATCGTGTCGTGGGCGATCAGGATACGCATCGGGCAAGGACCGGTCGCGGTTCGGCCGACTTCATCCGGCGGCGGCGACCGCAGGATGGCGCGTCGGGACGGGGATGTCACGTCAGATATTGCTGCGTGATGGTCGCGCCGATCCGGTTGTTGTCGGCTATGAAGCTCTGGATGAATTCGTGCAAGCCGCGCTGGAAGATGTCGTCCATGCGGCTGTTCTGGAGGCGGGTGCGGATGCCGCGGGCGAGCCGCTGCGCGGGCCCCTGGCGGCCATAGGCAGTCGCGATGCGGTCGAGATTGGTGACGATGTTCTCGTAGCAGCTCGCCAGCGAGCGCGGCATTTCCTCCTTCAGGATCAGGAGATCGGCGACATGCCAGGGCCTGAGGCTTTCGCGATAGACCCAGTGATAGGAGGTGAGCGCCGACACCGAGCGCAGGATCGCCGCCCACTGGAAATAGTCGAGCGGGCCGCCGACATGCTCCTGCGCCGGCAGCAGCATGTGGTATTTCACGTCGAGGATGCGCGCGGTGTTGTCGGCGCGTTCGAGATAGACGCCGAGTCGCGTGAACCAGTAGGCGTCGTTGCGCAGCATGGTGCGGTAGGCGCAGCCGTCGAAGCGCAGCGAGGATTCCTGCACCCAGCGCAGGAAGCGCGACAATTCCTCGCGCGAGGTCGGCCCGTTGCCGTAGCGGCGCAGCTCGAGCCAGGTGCCGTTGATCGCGTCCCACATTTCCATGGTCAGCGCGGTGCGCACCGCGCGCGCGTTGGTGCGCGCGGCCTCGAAGCAGGAGCGGATGGAGGAGGGATTGTCGGAGGAGAAGGCGAGAAAGTCGGTGACGTTCTCCTCGTTGGCTTCGGAGAACACGGCATAGAAGGCGCCGGCGCAGCCGGCGGTGGCGACCGCCGATTCCCATTCGTTGCTTTCGCCGACATAGGCGAGCGGTAGCGCGGTGAGGCGCTGGGTGGCTTCGAGGATGCGCGCGAGATATTCGGCGCGTTCGACATAGCGCGCGAGCCAGTAGAGGTTGTCGGCGGTGCGTGAGAGCATGTTCAAAGCTGCTCCGCCAAACTGCATCGACCGTCCTCATGGTTCGAGACGCATCGCTGCGCGATGCTCCTCACCATGAGGACGTAAACAGAGTCCCTCATCCTGAGGAGCGCCTGAAAGGCGCGTCTCGAAGGATGAGGGACATATGCAGCGCGTGGCTCGATCGCCTTCATCCGTCGAGCACCCATGTGTCCTTGGTGCCGCCGCCCTGGCTGGAATTGACCACGAGCGATCCCGCCTTCATCGCCACCCGCGTCAGCCCGCCCGGCACGATGCGCACGCGGTCGCGGCCGGTGAGCACGAACGGGCGCAGGTCGACATGGCGCGGAGCGATGCCGGAATCGACGCAGGTCGGGCAGGTGGAGAGCGCGAGCGTCGGCTGGGCGATGAAGTTCGCCGGCGCCGATTTCAGCTTGGCCTTGAAGACGGCGATCGCGGCCTTGTCGGCGGCGGGCCCGATCAGCATGCCGTAGCCGCCGGAGCCGTGCACCTCCTTGACCACGAGCTTTTCAATATTGTCCAGAACATAGGCGAGGTGCTGTTCCTCGCGGCAGCGCCAGGTCGGCACGTTCTTGAGGATCGGTTCTTCGCCGAGGAAGAATTTCACGATCTCGGGCATGTAGCTGTAGACCGCCTTGTCGTCGGCGACGCCGGTGCCGACCGCGTTGGCCAGCGTCACGTTGCCGGCCTGATAGGCTGACATCAGGCCCGGCACGCCAAGCGCGGAGTCGGGACGGAAGGCGAGCGGATCGAGGAAATCGTCGTCGAGACGCCGGTAGATCACGTCGACGCGCTTGGGCCCCTGCGTCGTGCGCATGAAGACCTCCTCGCCCTTGATGAACAGGTCGCGGCCTTCGACCAGCTCGATGCCGAGCTTGTCGGCGAGGAAGGAATGTTCGTAATAGGCGGAATTGTAGACGCCGGGCGTGAGCAGCACGACGCTCGGCTCGACGGCGGCGGAGTTGGGCGCGATCGATTGCAGCGTGGCGAGCAGTTCGTCGGGATAATTGTCGACGGGCGCGATGCGGTGGCGGGAGAACAGTTCCGGGAACAGGCGCAGCATGATCTCCCGGTTCTCCAGCATGTAGGAGACGCCGGAGGGCGTGCGTGCATTGTCCTCGAGCACGTAGAAGGTCTGATCGTCGACGCGGACGATGTCTATTCCGGCGATGGCCACGTAAATGTCGTGCGGGACCTTCTGGCCGTTCATCTCCGGCCGGAACACCGGGTTCTGGTAGACGAGGTCCTCCGGCACGATACCCGCGCGCAAGGATTCGCGCTTGCCGTAGATGTCGCGGATATAGGCGTTGATCGCCTTCACCCGTTGCTCGAGGCCGCGGCTGAGCAGCGCCCATTCCGCCGCCGACAGGATGCGCGGGATGACGTCGAAGGGGATCAGCCGCTCCTGGGAATCGGCCTCGCCATAGACGGCGAAGGTGATGCCGATGCGCCGGAACAGAAGCTCCGCCTCGCGCCGCCGGTAGTCGAGCACGTCCGGGCGGATTTCGCCGAGCCAGGCGGACAGCTCGCGGTAGGCCGGGCGTACCGACCCGTCCTCACCCTTCATCTCGTCGAACGCAACCGCCATACCGCGCCCCTCCGCCGGACGCCCGGAAATGGTAGCTGCAAGCTTCGCACCAACCAAATGGGCAGCCGTTTCACGTCCGATCATGCGGCATTTTCAGATGAATGATCGGTTTTTGTGCGCTCGCTGCCGAAGTGTACGGCAACCCGGGCGGGCTCGAATCCGGTAGATTGTGAGAACGGTGTGGCCGACAATCAGTTGGCAGGGCGCCTGGCCAGGGCGAGGCCGATGCCTAGCGCGATCATCGCGGCTCCTGATGCCTCTCGCAGGCGGCGGACTACGGCGGGACGTGCCGCGGCGCCTTCCCGGATGCGCCCGGCCGCAAAGGCGACGATGATGTCGGCGAGGGTGTTGAAAGCAACCGATACGAAGCCAAGCACCATGAATTGCACTGCTACATGGCCGTCGGTCGGATCCACGAACTGCGGAACGAAAGCGAGGAAGAAGGCTGCCGTCTTCGGGTTGAGCGCTTCAACCAGAACGCCTTCACGAAATGCCCGCCGTAGCCCGATTGGCGGCAATGTGAATCCACCATTCAATCCTGCCGATCCATCCCGGCGGGCAGACCGTACAGTGCGAAGGCCGAGCCAGACGAGATAGGCGGCACCGATCAGCTTGAGAGCGGTAAATAGCTCCGCACTTGCGAGCACGATGGCCGAAACGCCCAAGCTGCCCGCGACGACGTGGACCATGCCGCCCAGCCCGGTGCCCAGACTGGAGGTTACGCCTTCCGCGCGGCCGCCAGCGAGCGTTCGCGCGGCGACGTAGAAGATGCCCGGACCGGGTGTGACGGCGAGCACGAAGGCTGCCGCAAAGTACAGGGCGAGTTGGGTCAGGTCCGGCATTGCTGTGGGCCACTATAGGACGAATGGACGGCAGGTTTCGGCCCAGGACCGGCATCGGCTTCCGCAGGGCGCGATGCGATCATCATCTGCATCCGACCACCGCAACATGTTCGCCATGGCCGCGTCCGGGCTGCCAAAGGCGACAACGAACCACCAAACCAGAGACTCCACGATATCCTGATCGAGAGCAACCCCTACGGCACCACGATGACATCGGGCCCCGGGGTTGTGGCAAAAAGCGCCTCTACCTGCTTGCGCCGGTGCTCGAGCGCGAGCCGCTGGTTGATATAGCCCTTGTCGGTGATCTCGTTGTGGTCGATCGAGGGCGCGTCGGGCAGAAGGATCACCCGCTCGATGCGCTGCGACGATCCCGTCTGCTGCGCGTTCCAGCGCGCAAGGCTGTCGCGCACATGCGTGCGCACGGCGGGATGGGCGGACAGTTCGGCAAGCGTCTTCGGCGCATCCGCCCCGGCGATCTGCTGGCAGCCGGCGAGATTGAGCCAGGCGAGCATGCCGATATATGGCTTGTTCTCGCCCGCGATCACCGCGTCCTGCAGCGCGGGCGAGGCGGCCGCCAGCACGCCGACGCGCAGCGCGCCGACCGCGACCCAAGTCCCGGTGGTGAGCTTGAAATCCTCCGCGATCCGCCCGTCGAACATCACCCCCCTGGCCGGCTCGTGCGGATCGGCAAGCCGCACGGCGTCGCCGATCATGTAGAAGCCTTCCTCGTCGAAGGCGGCCTTGGTGAGGTCGTCGCGCTTCCAGTAGCCCGGCGTAATGTTGGGGCCGCGCACGCGCACTTCGGTCTTGGCGCCGACCGGCACGAGCTTGAGGTCGACGCCCGGGATCGGGACGCCGATCACGCCGGCGCGGTCGATCAGGAAATGGGCGGCGGTCGCAAGCGGGGCGGTCTCGGTCGAGCCCCAGGACGAGGTCATCGGGATGCGCTCGCCGATCGTGCGCAGCGACACCGCTTCCAGTCGCTCCCAGAGGTCCTGCGGCAGCCCTGCGCCGGCATAGAAGATCATGCGCAGGTTGCGGAAGAAGGAGCGCGCGAACGCCTCGTTCTTCTCCAGATGCGGCAGCAGCCCGGCATAGCCGGCGGGCACGTTGAAATAGATCGTCGGCGAAATCTCCGAAAGGTTTCGCACCGTCTCCCCGATCATCGCCGGCAGCGGCCGCCCGCCGTCGATATGGAGCGTGCCGGCATGGCGCAGCACGAGATTGAAATTGTGGTTGGCGCCGAACGTGTGGTTCCAGGGCAGCCAGTCGACCAGCACGAGCGGCGCATCGCCGACGAACGGCCAGATCTGCGCAAGCTGCTGCTGGTTGGCGGTGAGCATGCCGTGGGTGTTGATCACGCCCTTGGGCAGTCCGGTCGAGCCGGAGGTGAACAGGATTTTCGCGATGGTGTCGGCGCCGACCGATTTCGCCGCCTGGTCGAGCGACGGCCCCGGCTTTGTGGCCGTCAGCGTGTCGAAGGCGACGACGCCGTCGAGATCGGCGCTGTTGCGGTTGGCGACGACGGTGCGTCCCTTGAGGTCGAGCGCGGCAAGCGCGGCCGCGAACGGTCCGGTATCGGCGACATAGATCAGGCCGGGATCGAGCAGCTCGGCGATGTGCCTGACCTTGGCGTGGTCCTGGCTCTGCAGCGAATAGGCGACCGACACCGGCGCGACCGGAATGCCGGAGGTGAAGCCCGCCAGCATCAGCAGCGCATGGTCGATCGAGTTGCCGGACAGGATCATGACCGGCCGCTCGGCGGAGAGGCCGCGTTCGATCAGGGACGCCGCGAGTGCGTCGACCAGCGCGCGCGCCTGCGCGTAGGTCAGCGTGCGCCATTGCCCGCCGTTTCGCTCGGCGAGGAAAGTGCGGTCCGGCTGGCTCTCGGCGGCGGCGCGGAACAGTACTGCGAGACTCGGCTCATAGGCGTCGAGCGCCATGCGCGAGCGCAGGATCGTCGTGCCGTCGGCGCGCTTCTGCGCATCCACGGCGACGGGAGCGTAGGAGATGGCGCGGACGGGTGATTGCAAATCGCGGCCGACGGCGGCCTTGAGGGCTTCCTGCATGAGCGCTCTACTCCCTGATCCCGGCTGTTGGACGCCGGTTATTGATATGAACTATAGTGCATAAGATCGCGTTTTGTATAGGATTTTGTGGGCTTTCCGAAAGGACGCACGCATGAGGGCAAAGCCATGAGCGCGAACGCGCCGGACGACAGGCTGGTGAGTGCGGCGATCCTCGTGATCGGCGACGAAATCCTGTCGGGGCGGACCAAGGACAAGAATATCGGCTACATCGCCGAATACCTGACCGCCATCGGCATCGACCTGCGCGAGGTGCGCATCGTGCCCGACATCGAGGAGGAGATCGTCGCTGCGCTCAACGCGCTGCGCCGCCGCTACACCTATGTCTTCACGACCGGCGGCATCGGGCCGACGCACGACGACATCACCGCCGACAGCGTCGCGAAGGCGTTCGGCGTGCCGATCGACTGCGATCCGCGCGCGGTCGCGATCCTGAAGGAGCGGTTCGACCGGCTCGGCACCGAGTTCAACGAGGCGCGCATGCGCATGACGCGCATTCCCGACGGCGCCGATCTTGTCGCCAACAAGGTCTCCGGCGCGCCCGGGTTCTGGATCGGCAATGTGATCGTGATGGCGGGGGTGCCCGCGATCATGCAGGCGATGCTGGACGAGGTCGCCCCGAAACTGAAGACCGGACAGCGCATGCTTTCGGAGACGATCCGTGCCGATGCGCGCGAGGGCGACATCGGCAGCGAGCTTGCGCAGGTGGCGCAGGCGCACGAGGGCGTGACCATCGGAAGCTATCCGTTCTTCGACGACCAGAACGGCCCCAACACCAATGTCGTCGTGCGCGCGCGCGATCCGCAGAAGCTTGCTGCGGCGAAGGCCGCGGTCGAGCGCATGCTGGGCGAGGTGAAGGCGAAGCTGCAGGCGACGTGAGACATCGCGTCGCGCACCGGCGCGCCGGCCTAACGCGCTCGTGAACCGGCGCGTCGCGCGCGCGTGCTAGCCTTTAATCCATCGCGACGCGTGGCTGTTCCGATACCCAAGGAGAACACGATGGACGGTGACGACCAGACCCGCCGGCGATTTCTCGCCGCAAGCGTGGCCGCGGCCGCCGGCATGGGAACTGGCCTGGGCGTTGGCCTGCCGCAGGAGGTCTTCGGCCAGGCGCTCGCGCCGACGCCCGAATGCCGCGACGCCGACGAGCCGACGCCGCGTCAGACCGAGGGGCCGTTCTACAAGCCGCGCTCGCCGCAGCGCGCCGACCTGCGCGAGCCGGGCCTGAGCGGACCGGACGTCGAACTGGTCGGGCGCGTGCTCACGCGCGCCTGCAAGCCGGTGCCGGGTGCGCTGGTCGATCTGTGGCATTGCGACGGCAACGGCGATTACGATCAGCGCGGCGACCGCTGCCGCGGCCATCTGTTCGCCGACGGCTCCGGCGGCTACCTGTTCCGGACCATCCGCCCGGCGCTCTATCCGGGCCGCACGCGCCATTTCCACGTCAAGGTGCAGGCGCCGCGCGGGCGGATCCTCACCACGCAGCTCTATTTTCCCGACGAGCCGCAGAATGCACGCGACGGACTGTTTCGCCGCGACCTTCTCATGCGCGTTTCCGCCGCGGGCTCCGGCCATGCCGCGCGGTTCGACTTCGTCCTCGACATCGCCTGAAAAAGGCACGCATTTTTCTGTGGATCGGCGCTGCGGACGATTGGCAGCGGGCCTGCGCGGCTGAAAGGTGCTCGGGCCGTGCCGGGGGATCGACCATGACGGAGCCGCAGACCCAGAAGCATTTCCCGGTGTCGTGGGACCAGTTCCACCGCGACGCCCGCGCGCTCGCCTGGCGGCTGGCGGAAGCCGGGCCGTTCTCGGCCATCATCTGCGTGACGCGCGGCGGGCTCGTGCCGGCGGCGATCGTGGCGCGCGAACTCGACGTCCGCCTGATCGAGACGGTGTGCGTGGAGAGCTATACCGGCATCGGCCGCCAGGGCGAGCTGCGCGTGCTCAAGGACGTGGCGGAGAAGGTGATCAACGCCGCCGGCGGCGCCGGCAAGGGCGTGCTGATCGTCGACGACCTCGTGGACACCGGCAAGACCGCGCGCGTGGTGCGCGACATCGTCCCGCGCGCGCATTTCGCAACCGTCTACGCAAAGCCGATGGGCCGGCCGATGGTCGACACCTTCATCACCGAAGTGTCGCAGGACACCTGGATTTTCTTTCCCTGGGATACCGGGCTTGCCTTCGTGCCGCCGATCCGGCCGGGTGGCGTCTGAGCGGCCATCTTTGCGGCGCATCGCTGTGCGCTGTGGATGCCTGCGGCCGTCGGTCCCGACCGCCGGCGGGCGCGCCGGGCTTGCTCACCATGACAAGCGCGCAGCCCTGTAATAGACAGGCGCGGCCGGCCGCGCGGACGTGGCGGAATGGTAGACGCAAGGGACTTAAAATCCCTTGGGAGCAATCCCGTGTGGGTTCGAGTCCCACCGTCCGCACCAGGACGCTGCAGCGCAAGGGCCGCCGGAAGCGGAAGGCCGCCGGGAGCAGGCGGCCGGGGAGAGTGTCTTTTGATCGCGTTCGCGCCTTGCCGTCTATGCGCATCGCTTGCGGCCGCAGCCCTGCTGCTCGCCGGCTGCACCCTGCCGGACGACAAGGCGCTGACCATGGTCAATCGCGGCAAATACTCGCTCTTCAATTGCGACCAGCTCAAGTCGCAGGCGGTGCAGGCGCGGACGCGCGAGCGCGAATTGCGCGAGGCGATGGCCAAGGCTGCAGCCGGACCGGGCGGCGAACTGGTCAACGCGGTCGCCTACCGCTCCGAATATCTGACCGTGAAGGGCGAGATCGAGGAGCTGGAAATCACCGCCAATGCCAAGAATTGCCGCCAGTCGGTCCGCGCCATCAGCGACGGGGTCATCCGCTGATGACCTCTCGCCGCCCGTGCGGCGCGGTTGGAACTTTCCTGGACTAATGCGATTGTCATGGGGTCGCTCGGCCATTTCGGCCGACGGTTTGGGGGAAAGCCATGGGGCTCCTGATTTCGATTCTGATCACGTTCCTCGTCGTTATTCTCATTCTCTATCTGGTCGACCGGCTGCCGATCGACAGGCGCGCCAAGCAGATCGTGCGCATCATCGTCATCATCATCGGCATCCTCTACCTGTTGCGCGCACTCGCTATCTTCTGACCGGGCGCGGCGCGCCCGCGGGCCTACGGACCTACAGGCGCACGCGGCGCAGGCGCAGCGCGTTGCCGATCACGCTGACTGACGACAGCGCCATCGCCGCCGCCGCGATCATCGGCGACAGCAGGATGCCGAAGGCCGGGTAGAGGAGCCCCGCCGCGATCGGCACGCCGGCGGCGTTGTAGATGAAGGCGAACAGGAGGTTCTGGCGGATATTGCGCATGGCCGCCGCCGACAGCGTATGCGCGCGCACGATCCCGGTGAGATTGCCGCGCAGCAGCGTGACGCCGGCGCTCTCCATCGCGATGTCGGTGCCGGTGCCCATCGCGATGCCCACATCGGCGGCGGCAAGCGCGGGCGCGTCGTTGATGCCGTCGCCGGCCATGGCGACGACCCGGCCGGCCTTGCGCAGGTCGGCGACGATCTCGCTCTTCTGCTCGGGCAGGACGTTGGCGCGCACGTCGGTGATCCCGAGCGTGCGGGCGACGGCGTGCGCGGTCACCGGATTGTCGCCGGTGAGCATGATGACGTCGATGCCGGCCGCGCGCAGCGCGGCGAGCGTGTCGCGGGCGTGCGTCTTGACCGGATCGGCGACCGCGATCAGTCCGGCGGCCTGGCCATTGACCGCCATGAAGATGACGGTGGCGCCGTCGGCGCGCAGGCGCTCGGCCTGCGCGGCGAGCGGCGCGGTCGCGATCGACAATTCTTCCAGAAAACGCTCGTTGCCGAGCACGATCCGCTTGCCCTCGACGAGGCCGATGGCGCCCTTGCCGGGCGGCGAATCGAAGCCACGCACCTTGGGCAGGGTGAGCTTGCGCTCGTCGGCCGCGCGCACGATGGCGGCGGCCAGCGGATGCTCGCTGCCGCGCTCCACGCTCGCCGCCAGCGTCAGCACGTCGT
The DNA here is from genome assembly GCA_019187085.1 of Pseudorhodoplanes sp. GTDB lineage: Bacteria > Pseudomonadota > Alphaproteobacteria > Rhizobiales > Xanthobacteraceae > Pseudorhodoplanes. The sequence continues at coordinate 154,304 of JABARS010000004.1, forward strand.
TTTCGGCAAAGCTTTCGGCCGCGACGATGGCGGTGACCGCGGGACGGCCCTCGGTCAGGGTGCCGGTCTTGTCGACCACGAGGGTGTCGACCTTCTCCATGCGCTCGAGCGCCTCGGCATTGCGGATGAGCACGCCCGCGCGCGCGCCGCGGCCGACGCCGACCATGATCGACATCGGTGTGGCGAGCCCGAGCGCGCAGGGGCAGGCGATGATCAGCACGCTCACCGCCGCGACCAGCGCAAAGGTGAAGCGCGGCTCCGGCCCGAACAGCGACCAGGCGATGAAGGCGGTGACCGAAGCCGCGATCACCGCCGGCACAAACCAGGCCGAGACCTGGTCGGCGAGCCGCTGGATCGGCGCGCGCGAGCGCTGCGCGGCGGCGACCATCTGCACGATCTGCGACAACAGCGTGTCGCGGCCGACCTTCTCCGCGCGCATGATGAAGCCGCCGCTCTGGTTGAGCGTGCCGGCAAACACTTTCTCGCCTTCGCTCTTGGAGACCGGCATCGACTCGCCGGTCACCATCGATTCATCGAGCGCCGAGCGGCCTTCCGCGATCACGCCGTCGACCGGGATCTTGTCGCCCGGCCGCACGCGCAGGCGGTCGCCGGCGGCGACCTCCTCGAGCGGGACGTCCTCCTCGTGCGTATGCTCGCCGTCGCCGGACAGGCGGCGCGCGGTCTTGGGCGCGAGCCCGAGCAGCGCCTTGATCGCGCCGGACGTCGCCTCGCGCGCGCGCAGTTCGAGCACTTGGCCGAGCAGCACGAGCACGGTGATGACCGCGGCCGCCTCGAAATAGACTGCGACCGCCCCGTCATGGCCGCGGAAGGCGGCCGGGAAGACGTGCGGCAGGAACGTCGCAACGACGCTGTAGAGATAGGCGACGCCGGTGCCGATCGCGATCAGCGTGAACATGTTGAGGTTGCGGGTGAGGAGCGACTGCCAGCCGCGCTCGAAGAACGGCCAGCCGGCCCACAGCACGACTGGCGTCGCGAGCGCGAACTGGATCCAGTTGGAGAACTGCTGTGGCAGGAGGCCGTGGCCGCCGACGAGATGGCTGCCCATCTCCAGAACGAAGACCGGCGCCGCCAGCACAAACCCGATCCAGAAGCGCCGCGTCATGTCCGCAAGCTCGGGATTGGGGCCGCTGTCGGCGGTCGCGATCTCCGGCTCCAGCGCCATGCCGCAGATCGGGCAGGAGCCCGGTCCCTCCTGCCGGATTTCCGGATGCATGGGGCAGGTATAGATCGCGCCTTCGGGAACGGGCTCGGCCGCGCGCGCTTCGGGCGAGAGATATTTCTCGGGGTCGGCGATGAACTTGGTGCGGCAGGCGGCGGCGCAGAAATAATAGGTGCGCCCCTTGTAGTCGTGGCGGTGCTTGGCGGTATGCGGATCGACCGTCATGCCGCAGACGGGATCGGTCACGGTTCCGGAGGCGGGTTCGTCGGTCTTTGGTTCGTGCGCACAGCAGCCTGCGTGGGCGTGGCCGTGATGGTCGTGCGCGTCGCTCTGCGACATGGTCGTTCTCTCGCTTGCCTCATATACCCTAGGGGGGTATATAACGGGCATGCAGAAGCAAGCCAAGGCCAGGGTGCAAAAAAGACTGCAGCGGATCGAAGGCCAGGTGCGCGGGCTCTCGCGCATGGTCGAGGATGACCGCTATTGCATCGACATCGTGACGCAGATCGCCGCCGTGCGCGCTGCCCTGCGCGGTGTCGAGGAGGAAATCCTGCACGACCATGTGGCGCATTGCGTCGAGCATGCCATTGCCTCCGGCAACAAGACCGACCAGCGCCGCAAGGTCGCCGAATTGATCGATGTGCTGTCGCGGGCGAAACGATGACCAAACAGCGGGTGAAGCGCGCTCCGGCGCGCGCAAAAGTGCGTAAAGCCAAACGTCCCGCGCGGACAATGCTGCGCGTCAAGCGCGCTTACGATCCGCCGGCCGCCGCCGACGGCCTGCGCATCCTGATCGATCGCCTGTGGCCGCGCGGGATCAGCAAGGAGGCGATGAAGCTCGATCTGTGGGCAAAGGAGATCTCGCCCTCGACCGCATTGCGGCAGTGGTACGGGCACAAGCCCGAGCGGCTCGCGGAGTTCCGGCGGCGCTATCGCGCCGAGCTTGCGGAGCAGAAGGATTCCCTCAAGGAGCTGCGCGCCAGACTGCGCGGGCACACCGCGACGCTCCTGACCGCCACGCGCGAACTCGACCTCAGCCATGCCGGGGTGCTGTGCGAGGTGTTGCGCGGACGAAAGACGGGGTAGCCGTTCGTCTTCGCGAAAGCGAACGTAACGCCGCTGCGCCGGCCGGTCAGCCGAACAGTTTGCGCGCCAGCGCCGCGCCCTGGCCCAATGCGGCGAGCTTCGCCTCAGCGATGTCGCGGCGCATCGGGGCCATGCCGCAATTGGTGCAGGCGACGATGCGCTCGCGCGGCACGTGGTTCATCGCTTCCTTGATGACGGCCGTGATGTCCTCCGGGGTCTCCACGGTGTCGGAGGCGACGTCGATGACGCCGACCAGGATGTCCTTGCCCTTGAGCAGCGCCAGCAGGCTCATCGGCACCTTCGAGTTGCGGCATTCGACCGAAACCTGGTCGATGCGGCTTGCGGCGAGCGCGGGAAATATCCGTTCGTATTGCCGCCATTCGCCGCCGAGCGTTTCCTTCCAGTCGACATTGGCCTTGATGCCGTAGCCGTAGCAGATGTGGACGGCGGTCTTGCAGGGCAGGCCCTGCGCGGCGCGCTCGAGCGCGGCGATGCCCCATTCCGGCACCTGGTCCATGAATACATTGAAGGCCGGCTCGTCGAACTGGATGACGTCGACGCCGTCGGCGGCGAGCGCGCGCGCCTCCTGATTGAGCAGCTCGGCGAAGGCGAACGCCATCTTCACTTGATCGCCGTAATGGCGGTCGGCGATGGTGTCGGAAATCGTCATCGGTCCGGGCAGGGTGAATTTCAGCTTGCGCTGCGTATGCGCGCGCGCGGCCTGCGCCTCCATGGCATGGACGCGGCCCTTGAGGCGCAGCGCACCGGTCACCGTCGGCACCATCGCCTTGTAGCGGTCGCCGCGGATTCCCATCTCGACTTTGCTGTCGAAGTCGATGCCGTCGACGCATTCGAGAAAGCCGTGCACGAAATGCTGGCGCGCCTGCTCGCCGTCGGTGACGATGTCGATGCCGGCGTCCTCCTGGATCTTGAGTGCGAGCAGCGTCGCGTCGCGCTTTCCGGCGTCAAGCGCGCTGCCGCTCAAACGCCAGGGCGCCCACAGGCGATCGGGCTCGGCGAGCCATGCGGGTTTCGGCAGGCTTCCTGCGATACTTGTCTCGAACAGCATTTTTCGATTCCAGCAATGATGATGGGGCGGTGTCAGACACGCCAATCATAGAGCCAATCGTAGCGTTCGCGCAGTTTTTCTCCGCCCAACGCCATCAAGGTCAGATTGCGGGCGAAGGCCAGTGGGCCGCCGAGATGATAGAGGTCGCCGGTCTTGCGGGCGGTGCGCTGCACGCGCGCCGTGCGCTTGCGGCGCCGGTGCTCGAAGCGGCGCAGCGCGGTCGCCACCGCCTCGTCCTTTTCGGAAAGGCATTTCGCAAGCGTCGCGCCGTCCTCGATCGCCATCGCCGCGCCCTGCGCGAGGAACGGCAGCATGGGATGGGCGGCGTCCCCGATCAGCGTCATGGCGCCGCGGCCCCAGGAAGGCAGCGGCGCGCAATCGAACAGCGACCATTTTAGCCATTCGTCCGGCACTTCGAGCAGCTCGCGCGCGGCGCGCGCCCAGCCGGTGGGCCCGAAAAGCCGCAACACCTCCTCGCGCCGGCCCGGCGTGCTCCAGCGCACGTGCTGCTCGCGGTCGACGACGATGGCGACGATGTTGATCCGGCGTCCGCCGCAGACCGGATAATGCACGAGATGCGCATCCTGCCCGAGCCACAGATGCACGATGGGCGCGCGGAACGCCTCGCGCACGCGCTCCGCGTCCACCAAAGCGCGCCAGGCAGTGCGGTTGCGGAATTGCGGGCGCGGCGTCTCGCCAAGGCGCGTGCGCAGCGTCGACCACACGCCGTCGGCGCCGACCAAAGCGATGCCGCGTTCGTTGCCGGCGGTGACGCCGTGACGCAGTTCGGCGGTGACGCCGTGGGCGTGCAGGGCGAAGTCGTGCACCTGCGTGCCCAGATGCAGCGCGATGTCGGGATTGGCTATTGCGGCCTCGTGCAGCACCGCCTGCAGGTCGCCGCGATGGATCACCCAATAGGGCGCGCCGTAGCGGAAGGAGACGTCGTCGAACGCGATGCGCGCGACCTCGCGGGCGCTCTGCGCAAGCCGGATCGAGACCGCCTGCGGCGCGACGATATGCGGCGCGAGCTTTTCGGTGAGTCCGAGTCCGGTGAGGACGCGGCTGGCATTGGGGGAAAGCTGGATGCCGGCGCCGACCTCCTCCAGCCGCTCGGCCTGCTCGCACAGGACGACGCGGAATTCATGGGCGGCAAGGGCGAGGGCGGCGGTCAGCCCGCCGATTCCGGCGCCGGCGACAATGATCGTTCGCGAGGCCGCCACCGCGCGCTATCGCGCTCTGCTCAGGCGCCGGCCGGTTCGCGCAGGGCGCATTCGGCCGGACGGGCATCGTGCGGGTCGAGGGCGGGATTGTAGCGGTACAGGGTCGAGCAATACGAGCAGATGATCTCGTTGTCGTCGCCCATGTCGCAGAAGATGTGCGGATGGTCCATCGGCGGGGTCGCCCCCACGCACATGAACTCGCGGGCGCCGATTTCGATCACCGGAACGCCGGGATCGTTATGGAAATGCGGGACGACGTGATCGGCCATGGCAGCATCCGCTAAGGGGTTTGGGGCGAGGTTCGCTCGCGGGCACCTTAACCAACGGCAGGAGTGAATCAATCTCCCCCGGCGGATTTGTTGGCGAACCGTCTTCAGAATCCCCACATTCGGGGTCACAATGAACCGGATGCCGCCCGCGGCGCCTTGACCTTGGTCACAGCGATGCCCCGTCTGAAACTGACCGTTTCCGGATTTCGCGCCTCCGGGGCCTCTGTCCGGCTCCTGATGATCGCGACCGGCATCTGCCTGATCGGGGCGCTGGCGCTCTTGCCGCATGCGCTCGATTCGGCGCGGCTGTTGGCGATCGAGGACGATCCGGCGGCGCTCGCCGACCGCAAGCTTGCGCAATCCTTCGACCGGCCGGCCGCCATCCGCGAGATCGACGCCGCGCTTGCCGCCGACGATCCCGAACTCGCCCGCTCCTTTGTGGACCTTGCGCGCGAGCGCGGGGTCGAACTGCCGAGCGACCTCGTCGAGAAGGCCGACGCCGCGGCCAAGGCCAGGAGCAGCCCGGCCGGCATGGCCACGCGCTTTGCGCACGGGCTGATCGTGGGCGAGCCGGACGACGTGGTGAGCCTTGCGGGAACCGCGCTCGGCGACCTGTTCGTCTTCGGCGACATCCGCGACGTGATCCGCGAGGGCGGGCGGATGGTGGCGGGGCAGAAGGCCGACCACCTGATCCTCGGCCTCGCGAGCGTCGGGATCGCGATCACCGCGGGGACCTATGCGACGCTCGGTGTCGGTGCGCCGGCGCGCATCGGCCTTTCGGTGATCAAGGCCGCGCGCAAGACCGGGCGGCTCGGCGCGCGCATGGGGGAAGCGGTGGCGCGCTCGCTGCGCGGAGTCGTCGACTGGCCGGTGATGCGCAAGGGGCTTGCGTCGGCCTCCATCACCGAGCCCGCAATCGCCGTGCGCGCGGTGCGCGAGGCGGTCAAGGTCGAGAAGGCCGACAATCTGTTCCGTCTCACGCGCGACGTCGGGCGGGTGCAGACCAAGGCCGGCACGCGCGCGGCGCTCGACAGCCTCAAGGTCGCCGAAACTCCGCGCGACATGACGCGGGTGGCCAAGCTCGCCGAGAGCAAGGGCTCGCAGACGCGCGCGATCCTCAAGCTTCTCGGGCGCAGCGCGATCGCGCTGACGGTCGCGACCTTCGATCTCGTGCTGTGGATATTCTGGGCGGCGCTGCTGGTGCTCGGTTTCATCGTCTCCATGAAGCGCGCGGTCGAGCGCTCCACCGAGCGCCATCTGCTGCGCAGGAAGACCCGCCGCCTCGCCGCGCAGGAGCGGCGCTTGGCAAGCGCGGGCGAGCGTGCTTAACGTCCGCCGCCGACAGTCTTCCATCGGACGCCAATGCCGCATTTTCGCAACGACGACGTCGATATCGCCTATCTCGACGAGGGCGAAGGCGAACCCGTCGTGCTCGTGCACGGCTTCGCCTCGACCAAGGAGGTCAACTGGGTGCAGCCCGGCTGGGTATCGACGCTGACGCGCGCCGGCCGGCGCGCGATCGCGCTCGACAATCGCGGCCACGGCACGTCCGCCAAGCTCTACGAGCCCGCCGCCTATCACAGCGCGACCATGGCCGGGGACGTGCGCGCGCTGCTCGACCATCTTCGGATCGAGCGCGCCGACGTCATGGGCTATTCGATGGGCGCGCGCATCACGGCGTTCCTGGCTTTCGCGCATCCGCAGCGCGTGCGCTCGGCGATCTTCGGCGGGCTCGGCATCAAGCTGGTCGACGGCGTCGGCCTGCCGGAGGACATCGCGCTCGCGCTCGAGGCGCCCGCGCTCGAAGACGTCGCCGATACGACCGGGCGCATGTTCCGCGCCTTCGCCGACCAGACGAAATCCGACCGCCGTGCGCTTGCCGCCTGCATCCGCGGCTCGCGCCAGACGCTGTCGCGCGAGCAGGTGGCGCGGATCGCCCCGCCGGTGCTGGTCGCGGTCGGCACCAACGACGCGATCGCGGGCTCCGCGCAGGCGCTGGCGGCGCTGATCCCCGGCGCCCGCGCGCTCGACATTCCCGGCCGCGACCACATGCTTGCCGTCGGCGACAAGGTCTATAAAGCCGGCGTCCTGGAATTCCTGCAACAGCGGCCCTGAACCGATGACCCGTCACGTTTCGCCTCAGACCACGACCTTCACCGGCGCATCCGGCAACCGGCTGGTGGCCGACATTTTCGGCGATCGCGGGCCGCCGGTGCTGCTGGCGCATGGCGGCGGGCAGACCCGCTACGCCTGGGGCGCGACCGCGGCCGCCATCGCGCGCACCGGCCATGTCGCCTATGCCATCGATCAGCGCGGACACGGCGATTCCGAATGGGTGGCCGACGGCGCTTATGCGTTCGAGAATTTCGCGGCCGATCTTACCGCGGTGGCCACGCGCCTGACGGCGGATTGCGGTCACGCGCCGGTCGCCATCGGCGCTTCGCTCGGCGGCATCGCCTCGCTATTGGCCGAAGGCGAGGCGGCGCGCGCCGGCCGCAGCCTGCTCGCCGCGCTCGTGCTCGTCGACATCGCCCCGCGCGTCGACGGCGCCGGCGTCGAGCGCATCCAGGACTTCATGCGCGCGCATGCCAGGGAAGGCTTCGCCACGATCGAGGACGCCGCCCAGGCTGTCGCCGACTATCTGCCCCACCGGCCGCGGCCCAAGAGCACGGCCGGCCTGAAGAAGAATTTGCGCCTGTCGCCGGACGGCCGCTGGCGCTGGCACTGGGATCCGCGCTTCATGGACGGGCCGGGCAGCGTGCGCGGCAATCGCGAGCGGACCGAGGCCATGCTGGTGGAGGCGGCACGCCGCCTGCGCATTCCGACTTTGCTCGTGCGCGGCGGCTCCTCCGAGCTGGTGCACGAGGCGCATGTGAAGGAATTTCTCGCGCTGGCGCCGCACGCCGAATACACCGACGTGAGCGGCGCCCGTCATATGGTCGCGGGCGACCAGAACGACGATTTCTCCGTCGCCGTGATCGATTTCCTGGGCCGCCTCGATCGCAGGGCGGCCATGCAGTCAGCGATATTTTCACAATAAGGGCAGAAAAATCACCCATCTTTAGAATATTATTCTACGTAATCCCCATTTCAGGCTGGCGTTCGTCTCCCAACGGCTATATGTCTCGAACAAATCGCGCCAGCCTCGTGGAGGTCTCAATGGGCACGCAATCCATCAAGCCGAGCGGTTCGCTCGACAAGCTCGATCCGGTCTGGGCGCGCCTGCGCAGCGAAGCCGACGATGTCGTGCGCGCGGAGCCGGAACTCGCGACCTTCATCTATTCCACCATCCTGCACCACGACACGCTGGAGGCGGCGGTGGTGCATCGCGTGTCGGAGCGCCTCGATCATGCCGACGTCTCCGCCGAACTGATCCGGCAGGCCTATGCCGACGCGCTGGAGGACGACCCGGCCATCGGCCACGCCTTCCGCGCCGACATCGTGGCGACTGTGGACCGCGATCCGGCCGCCGCGCGCTTCATCGAGCCGGTGCTCTATTTCAAAGGCTTCCACGCCATCGTCACCCATCGCCTGGCGTACTGGCTGCACCGGCGCGGGCGGCGCGACTTTGCGCTCTATCTGCAGAGCCGCTCCTCGGCGGTCTTCCAGTGTGACATCAACCCGGCGGCGCGGATCGGCCGTGGCATTTTCCTCGATCATGCGACCGGGCTCGTGGTCGGCGAGACCGCGGTGATCGACGACGACGTCTCCATCCTGCACGGCGTCACGCTCGGGGGGACCGGCAAGGCCGGCGGCGACCGCCATCCGAAAATCCGCCGCGGCGTGCTGATCGGGGCCGGCGCCAAGATTCTCGGCAATATCGAGGTCGGCCATTGCGCCCGTGTCGCGGCGGGTTCCGTTGTGATCAAGCCTGTGCCAAATAACGTCACGGTTGCCGGCGTGCCGGCGCGCGTGGTCGGTACCGCGGGATGCCCGGAGCCCTCGCGCCACATGGACATGATGTTCGAAGCCGGATCGTGATGCGGCGCGGATTGGGAGAACGACGTGGACGTACAGGAAATAAAGAAACTCGACGCCTATCTGAAACGCGTTTTCAACAATCCGCAGCTTCGCGTGGTGCCCCGGCCCAAGAAGGATGATTCCGCCGAGGTCTATATCGGCGAGGAATTCATCGGCGTGCTGTTCGTCGACGACGAGGACGGCGACAAGTCCTACAATTTCTCGATGGCGATCCTCGACACCGATCTCGACTGAGCCGGCGGCCGCAGCGGCGGTGCGGACGGTCAGGTCGCGCCGGCGCGCAGGCTCTTGACGAGCTGGTTGAGGCCGTTGGCGACGCGGCGCCAGTCTTCGAGCCAGATGCGCGGGAAGCGCACGGTGATGTCGGCGGAGCCGACGCGCGCGTCGTACAGGCAGATGCCGAGCGTCGGGCCCGGGCCGTCGCTGGTGCAGCGGGTCACGAAGCCGTCGGCCGAAGCGGAATCATAGATCAGATCCTCGCCCTGATAGGGCGTGCCGTCGCGGAACGGCCGCGCCGCGAGCCCGCCGGGGCCCGTGCCGATACGGGTGTCGAGGTAGCGCGGATAGATCGTGCGCACCCGGTCGGCCGGCGACATCGCGTTGTCGCTGGCGACGATGGTCATGAACACGCGGTCGAGCGCGTGCGCGGACGCGACCGGAGCAAGGCGCACCGCCGGATCCGGCGGCTGCAGCGACGGCCACAGGAAGGCGAGGTCGAGGCGCTCGTGCGTGCCGGCGCGACGCTGCACGCGCTGGCGGATGGCGGCCGGCGGCACGTTGAAGCTGACGCCGGCGACCACGACCGGGATCGACGGCGCATCGGGGGAGACCGGCGGGGCGGGCCAGCGCGGCCACAGCACATAGGCGATATAGGCGGTGACCGCGATCACCATGCCGAGCAGCAAGGCGGCCGGCAGCGCGAGCAGGTGGCGCGCGGCGCGGCGGTCCGCCCGCGAGACGGGATGGCCATGAAAGCTGCGTGCGACCGCCATGATGCGTCTTCCGTCACCGGGCGCTGCGAATCAACGCGACTATGACATGGGCGATTCCGCCGGAAAGCCGGTGCGGCGAAAAATATCCTCCGGGCGTCCTTAACCCTTTTTTTACGAAGCGCTGGCGGCCGCTTCGGCGCTTTGCCAAGGAAGAGCGTTGGTTGCGTGCCGGAGTTGCGTGATGTCGCCCGAGGCGTTGAATTCATTGCTGGTTCTGTCGTTCGGCTTCGCCTTCGCGGGCGTCCTGTCGACCGGCTATCAGCTCCTGACGGCGCAACCGCCGAGCTTCCTGATCCTGGGCGACGGCGCACGGCCCAAGGCGGTGGCGAGCGTCCTGTTCCTGGTCTTCGCCGCTCCCTTCATCATCATGCGCAACACCGTGCGCGGCCGGCGTCTGCAGGGCCGCGGTTTTTTCCCGGCCATGATCGCGACGCTGGTTGCCGGCTTCTGGGCGCTGATGTCGGGCACCGTGCTGCTGATGGCGCTGCAGGTGGTCGGGATCGTCCACCTCTAGTTTTTCCTGCCTGCGACAACCCGCCCAAAAAAGGTGCGGCCGGCCTTGGGGGAAGGCCGGCCGCGCGCAAACCCGGTCGGGGACGGGGAGGGGTGGGGACGTGACCGGGGTTGCGTGACCGATGGAGTCCTTTCGCTTGCGCTCAGCGGCGCGGCGAGGTCGCGGTGGCGATGTTGCCGCGCGGATCGCCGAGCGACACCCACATATTCGGATCGTTCTGCGACTGACGCTTGACGAAACGGTAGGTGGTGTCGGTCCAGAGCAGGATGTCGGGATGCTGGTTGTCGAGCACGAACTCGCCCTTGTCGGTTTTCACCGTCAGCACCGCGTGGCCGTCGCCCGAGCGCTCGCGCACGACCGTGATCAGCAGCGCCTCGCGCGGCCAGCCGGCCTGCATCAGGAGCTTGCGCTTGAGCAGCACATAGTCCTCGCAGTCGCCGATGCCGTCGTCGGGATACGACCACTTCTCGACCACGCCCCAGTGTTCGAGGTCGGTCATCGGCTTGATCTTTTCGTTGACCCACTTGTTGATGCGGGTCAGGTCCTTCCAGGCCTTGGCGGTGAGCACGACGTCGCGCGGGCTCGACGTGCGTCCCTCGCATTCGCGCGGCTGGTTCGAGCAGAATTCCACCCAGCCGATCGGCGGGCGCGAGGTGTCGCCGAGCGAGGCGAACAGAAGGCGTTCGCTCGCCGCAAGCACGCCGGACAGGCCAAGCGCCATGAAGACTGCGGCGGCGGTCGCGACGGCCGGTATGCCTTTCGGATACCGTTTCATGATGGAGCCCCTCCCTTGTCGTTGGGGCCATCATTTCCACAAAGCTTTTGAACCGCCGCTAATCTGCTTCAGTCGATTTGAAGACAAAGCAAGTAAAGAACGCTACGAATACAATATAAAACCTGCGGATAAATCGAATAGAATTTTCGAATACTGCATTTGATTCAAATTGTCCGCATTAACGCCGCTGCGCGCGCTGAGCGCGCCTGTTCGCGGCGTTCGGGCGGCGACGTTTACCATCGCGGAGGGAGCAAACGGCGGCACCGCAGGCGCGTTGCGGCGCGCGCGGGACGCGTGCAGAGAGCCGGGATTGTATGCAAATGTCGCGACGGCGTTTACACGCCGGTCACGCTCTCTTCGACAAAGTCGGGATGCTGCAGGCGCAGGAACTCGACTGCGAAGCCGTCGTCGAGATGGCGCACGACGCGGCCCTGCACCTTGCCGAGCGTGACGAGCGCGCCCATGGGCGGACGCTGGTCGGTCGCCACCGCCGCGCCGGAGAGCGACAGGTCGATCAGGCGGCAGCCGATATTGACGCCGTTCGGCAGGATCAACATGGTCATCGGCCGCTTGGGCACGAAGCGACCGTGACGCCGGTCTTCCGGCGAGTCGAGCAGGTGGCGGTTGGCGAGCCAGGTCAGTTGCGCGGCGATGCGGTCGCGCTTGCGTAGGGTCGCCGCGATCGTCATCGCAAATCCGTTGTCGAAATGGCGCGTGATCACGCCTTCGAGCCGTCCGACATGATCGATATAGGCGACCACGCGCTCGCCCTGCCGGCCGGTGACCGGGGCGATCAGCGCCATGCCGCCGGGCGACATGTTGATCACCTGGCACGGATATTCGTGCCGGTCGCTCAGCATGTAGCGGCCAAGCAGGTTGACTTTGACGCGCTGGAACCTGCGCCGCTCCTGCGCGTGCGGGAGGATCCGTGCAGCCGTCAGGCTCGAATGCAGCATGGAAGCCCGGAATTAGCGGCGCCCGGCCGCCCGTTGAATGTCAATTCAAAACCTAGACAACCAGTGTTAACGGCGCGTTTATCCGGGGACTGCGCCGTGTTCGCCGATCAGTCGCTGCGTCCGCCTTCCAGCACGACAAACCGGCGGCGCGGACTTTCCCCGGTCGGCACGGCCGCAAAGCGCGGCGGCAGCACGACGTCGAGGGCGGGGCCGATATGACGGTAGACGCCGAGCGTCAGCGCGCCCAGCGGCTTGACGCCGGCCCAGTAGGGCCGCTGCACGGCCGACAGCGCGCCGAGCAGACGGGCCGGCATGCCGCGCCGGTAACCGAGCGGCAGCAGCAGCAATTCCAGCTCGAGCCGCTGCCGGTCCGCGGTCTCGCCATGGGCGGCGGCGACCACGCCGTTTTTCTCGGCCGCGATGATCGTCACGAGATCGTCGAGTGCGCCCGCGCTGCCCTCTGCCCACAGGCCGCGGAACGGCCGCTCCTTCAGCTCGCGGCCGAACAGCGCGCACAGGCGCGTGCCGGCGATGCGGAACGGATGCCCGCGCAAGGGATCGAAGCCGAGGATGAAGGTATCGCCCAGAATGCGGCGGATCGCGCCCGGCTCGATATCGGTACGGTCGGGCGCGGCGCGCGCGCCGCGGCAGGTGTCCCAATATGCGAACAGTTCGCGCGTCGTTTCGTTTTTCATGCCGCCCCTGTCCTGTCGTTGCGCAGACGGTGTGCCAGGCTGTGCCCCGATGGCACAGCGCGGCGCGTATCCGCGATGGCGCGGCTTGAGGGAGCAGGACGCGTGCCGCGGACGGCATTGGCGGGGTCGCTCGCGCCGCCAGGTCGCGCGTTATTCTTAATTCGCGGATCGGATTGGCAGCCGCGTCCGACGCGCTTATGGTGGCCGCGATCCACACGACCTGCCGGTTGCAACGACCGGTAGCGAAACGAGCAACGGGAGTGGTGGGGACGTGACCGGCGCATGATTGCGCGGTATTCCCGATGGGGCTCCGCAGGAGGGAGAGCTGATGCTCTCCCTCTTTTTTTGCGTGGCGGCGCCGGTTTTTGTGAAGTGATGCCGGCAAGCTTTCGCTTGCATCGGCGGGGCCGGTCGGGCGAGGTAAGGGCGCAAACCGGTCATGGTCTCCTTGAATCCGCCCCGACAGCCGATCTTCAACGTTCCCACAGTCGTGGTGGCGACCCTCGTCGTCCTGCTGGCTGTCCATCTTGTGCGCCTGTTCGCGCTGACCGCGCGCGGCGAGCTGGAATTCCTGTTGCTGTTTGCCTTCATCCCGGCCCGCTACGACAGCGCAATGCTGGTGTCGGGCACGATGCCCGGCGGCATGTTTGCCGACGCCTGGACGTTCGTCACCTACAGCCTGATCCATGCCGATTTCATGCATCTGGGTTTCAATGCGATCTGGCTCTTGGCGTTCGGCACGCCGCTGGCGCGTCGCTTCGGCGCGGCGCGGTTTGTCGCGTTCGTGGCGGCGGCGGCGGCGGCCGGCGCGCTTGCGCATCTTGTGACGCATCCCGGCGAGATCATTCCGATGGTCGGCGCCTCGGGGGCGATTTCGGGCGCGATGGCGGCCTCCATGCGCTTTGCGTTTCAGCGCGGCGGTCCGCTGTGGACCGGACGCGCGGACACGGCCTCGTACCGGCAGCCGGCCTTGCCGCTGCGCGCCGCGCTGCGGGAACCGCGCGTCCTCATTTTCATTCTGCTCTGGTTCGCGCTGAATTTCCTGTTCGGCGTCGGCTCGATCTCGATCGGTGGCGACCAGCAGTCGGTCGCCTGGGAGGCGCATGTCGGCGGGTTCATGGCCGGGCTGCTGCTGTTCGGATTTTTCGACCCGGTGCGCGGCGCGCCGGAAGCGGAACCGCCATCGGCGTCGGTGTGGTAGCGCGGTGTGCATGCTGCGGCGCAGTGACGCTGCCGCAATCGAACCAAATTCGCGGTGATACATTGATGGCGTGGGCGCAGGTTCGGCCCGCCCGGTCGCATCGTGCGCCCTCCATCAGGGAGGCGATGCCATGATCGTGAAAGACATTCTCACGGCGAAAGGCCGCGAGGTCGCAACGATTTCCCCCACGGCCACTCTGGCCGATGCCGCCAAAACGCTGGCGGAGCGGCGCATCGGCGCGCTTGTCGTCACCGGCGCCGGCAAGCGCGTGATCGGGATCGTATCCGAACGCGACATCGTTCGCATTCTGGCGGCGCGCGGTAAGGCGGCGCTCGGACTGTCCTTGACCGAGGTGATGACGCGCAAGGTGGTGAGCTGCGTTGAAACCGACACCGTCAGCGCGATCATGGAGCACATGACGTCCGGCAAGTTCCGTCACATCCCGGTGCTCGACGGCGAGCGGCTCGCCGGCATCATCTCGATCGGCGACGTGGTCAAGCTGCGGCTGCACGAGATGGAGACCGAGCAGTCGGCTCTGCGCGATTATATCCAGACCGCCTGACCGCTGCCGTCAGGTGAGAACCGACAGCGCCTCGAGGATATCGGGGACGGCCTTGCGCGCGGCCTGATCGCCGATCGCGATCGCCTCCTTGGCGCGGTGGAAGTCGAACAGGCCGACCTTGCCGAGGCGCGGGCTGATCATGACGTCGGGCGGGTCGCCCGCCAGACGTGCGCGCGTCACCCGGTCCTGGATGATGTTGAAGGCGTCGATCATCACATGGGCGATGTTGGGGCGCCCGGCGGTGCCGATGAACTGGCGCTTGAGCAGGTTCTCCAGATTGAACAGGTTGCGCAGCCCGCTCGGGCGCTCGCGCATGCTCTGCAGTTCGAGCGCGTCGCTCTCGTCGGAGCCGTGGCTGGAGATGGTGACGCCGTGGCCGAGCAGATCGGCATTGAGATTGACTGCGATCACGAGGCGGGCGCCGAGCGCGCGCGCCGCGGAGACCGGAACCGGATTGACCAGCGCGCCGTCGACCAGCCAGCGTCCGCCGACCCGGATCGGATTGAAGATGCCCGGCAGCGCATAGGAGGCGCGCAGCGCGTGAATGAGCCGCCCGCGCGTCAGCCAGATTTCGTGGCCGGTGCCAAGCTCGGTCGCAATGGCCGCGAAGTGGCGCGGCAGGTTTTCGATCGTCACGTCGCCGAGCGCGACTTCGAGCCGTTTGGCGAGGCGGTCGCCGCGGATCAGGCCGGAGCCGCCGAGGCTGACATCGAGATAGCCGAGCACGCCGCGCGCATTGAGGCCGCGCGCCCATTCCTCGAACGCATCGAGCTGATTGTAGGCATAGCAGCCGCCGGCGACGGCGCCGATCGAGGTGCCGACGATCACGTCGGGAACGATGCCGTTCTCCTCCAGCACCCGCAGCACGCCGACATGGGCGAAGCCGCGCGCGGCGCCGCCGCCGAGCGCAAGCCCGATACTGGGACGCGGAGGGACTGGCCGCTCGCTCGACGCGTCGGCCGCGCGGTCGTCGTTTCCGTTGCGCAGGAGCCTGTGCAGCACGCGTCCCTCCCCAGTGCCCATTTTCGGCCCCCGGATCCTGCGCCGGCAAGCGCATCACACGATCATGGTGAAGCTTACAGGCGGGTGACTAACAAACCGGCAACGCGTCAGCGTTGCGGGCGAACCATCGTGAACTGGCGCTCGACGACGGCATAGTTGTGATAGCCGCCGCGCGCGATCGGCCGCATCGCGGCGGTGTCGAGCAGGCCGTCTTTGATGAAGCGCTCGTCGATATGCACGCCGATCACCTGGCCGAACACGACATGGCAATCGACCGGGCGGCTCTCGATGTCCTCCATCGGCACGATCTTGAGCAGCAGGCATTCGAGCGCCGCGGGCGAAGCCTTCACGCGCGGCGGCTTGACGAGATGGCAGGGCGCGGCCTCGAGGCCCGCATGCTCCATTTCGTTAACGCCGCGCGGCAGCGGCGCGGAGGTGGCGTTCATCGCCTCGCGCAGATCCCAGGTGGCGAGATTGCAGACGAACTCTCCGGTTTCCTCGATGAAGTTGACGGAGTCCTTGCGGCCCTCGCTGCCGAACATCACGATGGGCGGGCGGCTGTTGACGCCGTTGAAGAATGAATAGGGCGCGAGGTTGATTTCGCCCTTCTGGCTCATCGACGTGATCCAGCCGATCGGGCGGGGCGCGACGATCGCCTTGAAGGGATCGTGCGGCAGTCCGTGGTCGTTCTTGCGGGTGTCGTAGAACATGGAACCTGCGCAGCGGATTTCCTTGCGGCCCCGACCGGCTTACGACCCGGGCCGCGTGACGATCTCCGAAAGCGCCGGGCGCGGCCGGTCTTCGGGCGAGTGCGTCAGGCGGCCGATATGGACGAATCCGGCGATGCGCTCGTGCGCGGCGAGCCCGAGCGCATCGAGCACGCGACGATCGTAAGCATACCATTCGGTGAGCCAGCTTGCTCCATAGCCGAGGGCATGGGCGGCGTGCAGAAGGTTCATTGCCGCCGCGCCCGCGGACAGGAGCTGTTCCCATTCCGGGATTTTGACGTGCGGGGCGGGACGGCTGACCACGCCGATGACGAGCGGGGCACGCGCAAGGCGTTCGGTCTCGAACGCGATCTGGTCGGCGGTGGCCTCGGGATGGTCGGCGCGGAACGCGGCGGCGATCTTTTCCCCGATTCGCCGGCGCGCCTCGCTCTCGATCACGATGAAGCGCCAGGGAACGAGCTTGCCGTGATCGGGTACGCGAGAGGCGACCGTGAGCAGGGTGTCGATATCGGCGGCATCGGGGCCGGGGCCGGACAGCTCCATCGGCTTGACCGAGCGGCGGGTTTTCAGGAGTTCGAGGGCGTCGGGCATGATCGGATAAGCGGCTATCACAGGGGGCCGGCGCTGACAAACCGCCGGCCGGCGGCTTGAATTCGCCGCCTTTTGGGTCGAAAAGGGCCGCATGCGGGGGAAGCCGACCGACCGTTTCCGTAAAGCGCTGTGTGGATTGTGCGCGGGACTCTGTGCCGGCCTTGCCGTCGCAGCCACCCCCGCGGCAGGCCAGGCGCTCATTTCCGGACCGGGCTTCGGCGGCGCGGCGCCCGGCGGGCCCTCGACCAATCCGGGAGCGAGCCTTGTCGCGCCGGGCGGCGGCGTCGCTCCGCCCGCGACCATCCAGTCGCCGCTCAATATCCCGCCCTCCGCAGCCCCTCCGCCGCAGGCCGCGCCCTCGCTGCCGGCGGTTCCGGGCGCGCAGGTCGCGCTCTATCTCGCCGCCCGGTTCGGTTCCGATCTCGGCTACATCCAGAACGGGCTGATCTGGCGCATCTATTCCGACCGGCCCGACGTGCATGGCGCCTACCGCATGATCCGCGAGGAGCGCACCTCCGCGCCTGCTTTCGTGCTGCCGCCCGGCGGCTATGTCGTGCACGTCACGTTCGGTCAGGCGAGCGCCAGCAAGCACATCGCGCTGCGCGCGGATACGGTGCGCGAAATCTTCACCATCCCCGCCGGCGGCCTGCGGTTCGAAGGCAAGGTGGGCGACGTGCGCATTCCGGCCGGGCAGATTTCCTTCGACGTGTTCAAGGGCAGCCAGTTCGAGGTCGGCGACAAGCGTCCGATGGTGCAGGGCGCGATGACGGGCGACGTCGTGCTCGTGCCGGAAGGCACCTACACGATCGTGTCGAATTACGGCGACGGCAATGCGGTGGTGCGTTCCGACATCCGCGTGCAGCCGGGCAAGCTCACCGACGTCACGGTGGTGCATCGCGCCGCCGTCATCACACTCAAGCTCGTCGCCACCCAGAACGGCGAGGCGCTGGCGAATACCGCCTGGTCGGTGCTCACGCCCGGCGGCGACGTGATCAAGGAATCGATCGGCGCGTTTCCGCGCGTCATCCTGGCCGAGGGCGAATATCGCGCCATCGCCCGCAACGACGGCAAAGTCTTTGAGCGCGACTTCCGTGTCGTGACCGGCGTGGACAGCGAAATCGCCGTGCTGGCGCGATGACGGCCCGCTCGCGCCAGGTTCTCGCCGCCGCGCTTCTGGTCGCATTGCTGGTGCTTCTGGCCTCGGCCGCCATGCGCAGCCTGTCGTTCGGCTGACGGCGGAGCACGTTCCCGTGCGGGGGATGCGGAACGCTGATGCCCGAACGTGATGCGGTCCATGATGTCGTCATTGTCGGCGGCGGCCATAACGGGCTGACCTGCGCGGCCTATCTCGCCAAAGCCGGCTGGCGCGTGAAGGTGCTGGAGCGCCGCGCGATCGTCGGCGGCGCGGCGGTAACGGAAGAATTCCATCCCGGTTTCCGCAACTCGACGGCCTCCTACACGGTGGGCCTGCTGGCGCCGCAGGTGATCCGCGATCTCGACCTGCGCCGGCACGGGCTCGCCATCGTCGAGCGCCGCGCGATGAATTTCCTGCCGCTGCCCGACGGGCGGCATCTTTTGACCGGAGAGGGACGCACGCAGGACGCGGTCGCGGCGTTCAGCGCCCGCGATGCGCAGCGCTATGCGCACTACGGCGAGGAGCTTGCGCGCATCGCCGACCTCTTGCGCGAAATCGCCGCCCGCCGACCGCCGAACCTCGTCGAAGGCGCGGGGCTGCGCGGCCTTGCGGAGCTTGTGCGGCTCGGCGCGCTCGGCAACCGGCTGCGCGGTCTTTCGATGCGCGGGCGGCGCGCGCTGCTCGACCTGTTCACGCTGTCGGCCGCCGACTATCTCGACCGCTGGTTCGAGAGCGAGCCGGTCAGGGCGTTGCTCGCCTTCGATTCCATCGTCGGCCATTACGCGAGCCCGATGACGCCGGGCACGGCCTATGTCCTGCTGCACCATGCCTTCGGCGAGGTGAACGGCAAGCGTGGTATCTGGGGCCATGCGCTCGGCGGCATGGGCGCGATCACGCAGGCGATGGCGAAAGCCGCGCGTGAGGCAGGTGCGAATATCGAGACCGGCGCGCCTGTGCACCGGATCGAGATCGAGAAGGGACGCGCGGCCGCGGTAGTGCTCGAGGACGGGCGCGTCGTGCGTGCGCGGGCGGTCGCGGCGAACGTCAATCCGAAGCTTCTCTACGGGACGATGGTCGCGCCGGCCGACCTGCCGGGCGAATTCCGCGAGCGCATGGCGCACTGGAAATGCGGGTCGGGGACGTTCCGCATGAATGTCGCGCTCTCCGAGTTGCCGGACTTCTCGGCGCTGCCGGGGCGCGCGCCGGCGGACCATCACACCGCCGGCATCATCATCGGCCCGAGCATCGGCTACATGGACCGCGCCTATCACGATGCGCGCACGCACGGCTGGAGCCGCGAACCGGTGATCGAGATGCTGATCCCCTCGACGCTCGATCCCTCGCTCGCGCCGCCGGGCGCGCATGTGGCGAGCCTGTTCTGCCAGCACGTCGCGCCGCAATTGCCGGACGGCGCCTCATGGGACGCGCACCGCGAGGAGGTCGCCGACCTGATGATCGCTACTGTCGAGCGCTATGCGCCGGGCTTCGCGCGCAGCGTGATCGCACGCCAGATTTTCAGCCCGCTCGACCTCGAACGCACCTTCGGTCTCGTCGGCGGCGACATCTTCCACGGCGCGCTCACCCTCGACCAGCTTTTCTCCGCGCGCCCGATGCTCGGCCACGCCGATTATCGCGGGCCCGTACGCGGCCTCTATCATTGCGGCGCGGGCGCGCATCCGGGCGGCGGGGTGACCGGCTATCCCGGCCGCAACGCCGCGCGCGTGATTGCGCAGGATTTGCGGTGGCGGGTGGTGTAAAAACTGGCTTGGTCCCAAATTGGGACTATGCTATTGTGCAACAGTGAGGATTATCGCCGTCAGCACGCTCAAGACCTTCCTGAGGCGCAGTCCATCCTATGCCGATGCCAGCGAGCCGCTGATGGCTTGGTATCGGCAGGTGAAGGCGGCGGACTGGTCGGGACCCGCCGACGTCAAGCGGCAGATTCGCAGTGCAAGCGTGTTGAAGGGCGGTCGTGTTGTATTCAACATCGCCGGAAACAAATATCGAATTGTGGTCTGGATTAATTATGCCTATCGGGTGGTCTATATCAGGTTCGTGGGAACACACCGCCAATATGATGCGATCGATGCGCAAACGATCTAGAGGCTCCATGGAAATCGCTCCAATCAAGACCCGTCGCGACTATCGGCGCACTTTGAAAGAAATCGAGACGCTGATGGGCGCGCGGCGCAATACACCGCAGGGAGATCGGCTCGACATTCTCGTTACTCTGGTGGAGGCGTGGGAGGCAAAAAATTTTCCTCTCGACTTCCCGGACCCGGTCGAGGCGATCAAATATCATATGGACCAGCGCGGCCTGGAGCCGCGCGATCTGATCCGCTTCATCGGAAGCCGCAATCGCGTTCACGAAATTCTGAATCGGCGCCGGCCGCTGACGCTCACCATGATCCGGCGTCTGCACGAAGGTCTGGGCATCCCGGCGGAGTCGCTGATCAAGGCGACAGACCGGGCGGCGTAGTCCGATACGTCAGGCCGCGGCCTGCTTCAGCCGCCGCAGGTCGGGCGGCGTCGCCTCGTCGGTGAGCATCGCGAGCGCCTCCTCGAGCGGCACCACCTGCTGGCCCTCGCGGCCGAGACGGCGGATGGAAACCGTGCGCTCGGCGGCTTCCTTCTTGCCGACCACGAGCAGGACCGGGACCTTGGCGAGCGAATGCTCGCGCACCTTGTAGTTGATCTTCTCGTTGCGCAGGTCGCCTTCGGCGCGCAGGCCGGCGCGGCGGGCGAGCGCGACTGTCTCCTGCGCATAGCCGTCGGCATCGGAGG
Source organism: Pseudorhodoplanes sp. (assembly GCA_019187085.1). Lineage (GTDB taxonomy): Bacteria > Pseudomonadota > Alphaproteobacteria > Rhizobiales > Xanthobacteraceae > Pseudorhodoplanes. Next base: position 175,044 of record JABARS010000004.1, read on the forward strand.
TGATGGTGGCGATGACCGCCTGCACCGGCGACAGCCACAGCGGCAGGTGACCGGCATAATGCTCGAGCACGACGCCAAGGAAACGCTCCATCGAACCGCAGATCGCGCGGTGGATCATCACCGGCGGCGTCTTGGAGCCGTCGGCCGCGATATAGAAGGCCTGGAAGCGCTCCGGCAGGTTGAAGTCCACCTGCGTGGTGCCGCATTGCCAGTCGCGTCCGATCGCGTCGCGCAGCACATATTCGAACTTCGGTCCGTAGAACGCGCCTTCGCCCGGATTGATCGCGGTCTTGATGCGGTTGCCGCCGCGCGCCTCGATCTGCTTGAGCACGTCCCGCATGATGTTCTCGGCGTGATCCCACGCCGCGTCCGAGCCGACGCGCTTCTCGGGTCGGGTGGAGAGCTTGACCGTCAGGTCGCCGGTGAAGCCGAAATCGTCGTAGGTCGACAGGATCAGGTCGTTGATCTTCAGGCATTCGTCGGCCATCTGCTCCTGGGTGCAGAACACGTGCGCGTCGTCCTGCGTGAAGGCGCGCACGCGCAGAAGCCCGTGCAGCGCGCCCGAGGGCTCGTAGCGATGCACCACGCCGAACTCGGCGAGCCGCAGCGGCAGTTCGCGGTAGCTGCGCAGCCCGTGCTTGAAAATCTGGATGTGGCCGGGGCAGTTCATCGGCTTGATGGCGTAGGTGCGCTCGTTGTCCTCGACGCCGTCGCCGGCGGGCTTGGCCGCGAACATGTTCTCGCGGAACCAGCCCCAGTGGCCGGACGTCTCCCACAGCGACTTGTCGAGCATCTGCGGCGCGTTGACTTCCTGATAGTCGCCCTTCAGGCGCCGGCGCATATAGGCGACGATCTCCTGGAAGATGGTCCAGCCCTTGGCGTGCCAGAACACGGTGCCCGGACCTTCCTCCTGGAAATGGAACAGGTCCATCTCGCGGCCGAGCTTGCGGTGGTCGCGCTTCTCGGCTTCCTCGATCTGCTTCAGATAGGCATCGAGGTCTTCCTGCTTTGCGAAAGCTGTGCCGTAGATGCGCGACAGCATCTCGCGGTTCGAATCGCCGCGCCAATAGGCGCCCGCGACCTTCATCAGCTTGAAGGCGTTGCCGACCTTTCCGGTCGAGGTCATGTGCGGGCCGCGGCACAGGTCGAACCATTCGCCCTGCTTGTAGATCTTGATCTGCTGGTCGGCCGGGATGGCGTCGACCAGTTCGACCTTGAACAGCTCGCCCTTGTCGCGGAAGACTTTCTTGGCCTCGTCGCGCGACCACACCTCCTTGGTGAAGGCTTTGTCGCGCGCGATGATCTCGCGCATCTTCTTCTCGATGAGCGGCAGGTCCTCGGGCGTGAACGGCTCGTTGCGGAAGAAGTCGTAATAGAAGCCGTTCTCGATCACCGGGCCGATCGTGACCTGGGTGCTCGGCCACAATTCCTGCACCGCTTCGGCGAGCACGTGCGCGGCGTCATGGCGGATCAGCTCCAGCGCGCGCGTGTCCTCGCGGCTGACGAACTCGATCTTGGCGTCCTGCGCGATCGGGTCGGCGAGATCGGCAAGCGCGCCGTCGAGCGCCATCGCCACGGTGCGCTTGGCCAGCGAGGGCGAGATGCCCTTGGCGATGTCGAGACCGGTTGTGCCTTCGGGAAATTCACGGCGTGCGCCGTCGGGGAAGGTCAGCGCGACCATCTTTCACTCCTGATTGCTCACTCGCTGCCTACGAATGCAGGTAAGCGGAAACGTGACGGGGATATAGCAAAGGTTGCGGCTTGTGCAACTCTTTGCGCAACGCCTTGCGCGGCACCCCGCGCGGCGCGGGCGAGCCGGCCGCGGCGGCTGTGACGTTTGCCGCGCCGGCCGCCGTCCTCTAGCCTGACCGCGTGCAGGGACTTTCTCAGAATCGCCATGCGGTCGTCACCGCCTTGGGCGTCACCCAGATATTCGGCTGGGGGTGCTCGTACTATTTCCCCGCGGTGCTGGCCGAACCGGTCGTGCGGGACACCGGCTGGCCGTTCGAGGCGGTGATTGCCGGGGTCTCCGCCGGGCTGATGACGGCGGGCCTCGTCTCGCCGCTGGTCGGCCGCCTGATCGCCCGGCGCGGCGGGCGGCCGGCGCTGGCGGCAAGCTCGCTGTTGTTTGCGGCCGGGCTCGGCGTGCTCGCACTGTCGCCCAATCTTGTCGTGTTCATTGCCGGCTGGATCCTGATCGGCACCGCGATGGGGGCGGGCCTCTATGACGCGGCCTTTGCCGCGCTCGGGCGCGTCTACGGCCAATCCGCGCGCGGGGCGATCGCGACGCTGACGCTGTTCGGCGGATTTGCCAGCACCGTGTGCTGGCCGCTCAGTGCTTTCCTCGAAGCGCATCTGGGCTGGCGCGGGGCGTGCCTGGCCTATGCGGCGATCCACCTGTGCCTGTGTTTCCCGCTGCAATTCGTGCTGCCGGTGACGGCGGCCGAAAAGGCCGACCGCGCCGCCGATGCTGCCGTCACCGCGACGGAGCCGCTGCCCCCGCACGACGGCCGGCTGTCCTTCCTCGTCCTGGCCGCGGTCCTGACGCTGACGGCCGCGATCGGCTCGATCCTTCTGGCGCATCTGATGACGCTGCTCGCCGCGCGCGGCGTCGAGCCCGCGCATGCGATTGCGCTCGGCACGCTGTTCGGGCCGGCGCAGGTGCTGGCGCGCGTGGTCGAGCGGCTGTTCGGTGTGCATTATCATCCGATCTGGACCATGGTCGCGGCGGTGCTCGCGATCGCTGTCGCGCTCTTTCTGTTTGCGGGCGGCCTTGCGTTGCCGGCTTTCGTGATCGTGCTGTTTGCCGCGGGCTTCGGGATCAGCTGGATCGCGCGCGGCACCGTGCCGCTCGCGCTGTTCGGGGCGCGCCGTTATCCGCTGATCATGGGCCGGCTGGCGCTGCCGAGCCTGATCGGACAGGCGCTGGCGCCGACGCTGGGCGCCGTCATCCTCACGCGCGCCAGCGCCGAGGTCGCGATCGCGACGCTTGCGGTGGCCGCCGCGCTCAATCTCGTGCTCGTCGCCGTGCTGTTCGCGCTGACCCGCCCGCGCGCGGGCGCGTGAGCGGGGCGGCCCGCGCCTTCACATCCGCGTCAGCCGGGGGAGAACGGCTTCGCCGTGCCCGGCCTGCGTGCTATCGGGCTTACGTGAGAAAGCCCTACCAGATCTGGCGTGACCGGCGCGGGCGTCTGTCGCCGCTGCGTATCACAACGCTCGCGGCGCTGCTGGTGCCGGTCGCGATCGCCGTTCACGCCTATGCCACGACCGGGTTCGGCGCGCGCCCGCTCAATGATCTCATCCATCGCACCGGCTATTGGTGCCTGATCTTCCTGGCGGCGAGCCTTGCGGTGACGCCGCTGCGCGCGATCGCGCGCTACGGCGCGCTGATCGACGTGCGCCGCATGCTCGGCGTCGGTGCGTTTGCCTATGCGGCCGCGCACCTTGCGCTCTATGTCGCCGATCAGCGCTACGACCTGGGGAAGGTCGCAAGTGAGATCGCGCTGCGGCTTTATCTCACCATCGGCTTTACCGCCTGGCTCGGCATGGCGGCGCTGGCCGTCACCTCGACCGACGCAATGGTGCGCCGCCTCGGCGCCGTGCGCTGGCGGCGCCTGCACCAGATCGTGTATGTGGTGTCGCTGCTCGCGCTCATCCATTTTTTCCAGCAGACCAAGGCCGACGTGAGCGTGCCGGTGTTCGTGGCGGGGCTGTTCGTTTGGCTCGCCGGCTACCGGCTGATCGCGGCGCGCCGCCACGCGCGCGGACCGCTGCCGACGGCGCTCATCGCGGCGCTGACATTCGGCGCGGCGCTGCTTACCTTCGCGGGCGAGGCGATCGGTATCGCCATCGCCTATCGCGTGTCGCCGCTCACCGTGCTGCGTTCGGCGTTCGACTTCTCGTTCGACATCCGTCCGGGCTGGTATGTGCTGGCGGCGGGTCTTGCGGTCACGCTCATCGATCTCCTGCGTGCGGCGTTCGCCGCGCAGCCGCGCGCGACCGCCGCCGATCAGGCAGGTTCCGCGTCGTCGGGCGGCCGCTCGTTTGTTCCCCGCCAGCGTCCGTAGCGCCAGGGCAGATACCAGCGCGCCCGCGGCGGCAGCCGGCGCGGTACGAAATCGAGTCCCGACGTCCCGAACGGATGACAGCGGCACATCCGCGCCAGCGTCATCCAGCCGCCCCCCCACAGGCCGTGCCGGTCGAGCGCTTCGTCGGCATAGGCCGAGCAGGTCGGCAGGTGGCGGCAATGGAACCCGACCAGCGCCGACAATGTGTAGCGATAGACCGCCACCAGTCCGCGCGCGGCCAGTCGCGGCAGCCGGCGAACGGTCGCGAGGATGCGTGCGGCGGAGAGACGGGTTCCGGCGGGTGAGCTCATCGAAGTTCCATGCGCCGGCGGCGGCGCGAGACGATAGTTGTATCCAACTCCGGATAACTCCGCACTGGACCGGAATCGAGAGCGCGACTAGAAGACATGCACGGGGTGACTGCCGTCTCCAGTCCAATCGGCGGATACAAGCCGAACAGCCCAGCGGGCCTCGGGACGGATTTCGGGGGAGTTGCTGATGCGACTGCTGTCTTGTGCCGTCGCGTGCACATCTGTCTTGATCGCTCTGACCCTGCCGGCGGCGGCCGAGGCGCTGCGTCCGCCCGCGATGCAGTTTACGCTGTCTATCGAAGGTCCGGAATCCGCCTGCGCGGATGCCTGCCGCCGTCTCGTCTCGGCGAGCGGCATGATCCGCGCGGACACCGCCACCGAATTCGAATCCTTTGCCGCGCGTAACGACGTGCGCGGCGCGACCATCGTGCTCGAATCTGAGGGCGGTTCGGTTCTGGGCGCGATCGCGCTCGGCCGCAGCATCCGCCGGCTCGGCATGACGACGACCGTCGGCCGCGTGGTCGAACTGCCGGGTGCCAGGAGCGGGGCTGCGCGCGCAGGCATCCTGCCGCGCGCCGATTGCGAATCGATGTGCGCGTTCGTGCTGCTCGGCGGCGTGGCGCGTCATGTGCCGGACGAGGCGCACGTGCGCGTCCACCAGATCTGGCTCGGCGACCGCCGCGAGGACGCGGTGGCGGCGAGCTATTCGGCCGAGGATCTCTCACTCGTCCAGCGCGATATCGGCAAGCTCGTTCAATACACGCACGAGATGGGCGGCGGCGCCGACTTGATCGACGTTTCGCTGCGCATTCCGCCCTGGGAGCCGATGCGCACGCTCACGCCCGCCGAATTGCGGCGCATGCGGCTCGATATCGGGGATCGCCCCGAACCAGTGACGGTCGCCTCGTCCGACGCGAGCGCGACGCCGGTGTCCGGCGGAGCCGCGCGCATCGTTGCGGGCCGCGACCGCGGATGGCTGCTCGGCGAGCGCGACGGCGCGCCGGCGCTGACACGCCGGCATCCGCTGACCGTCGAGGGCGAGGAGATCGGCTACTTCGATCTTGCCATTGTCTGCGGGCCGGCCGGCGAATACAGGCTCACCTATACCGAGACGCGGCGCAGCCGCGCCGGGCGCACCGATGCGCCGGCTTCGAAAGCGGTGCGTGGCGTGCAGATCCGGATCGGAACGCGCACGGCCATGCTCGCGGTCCAGTCGTCGGAATGGCGCGCGGACGCCACCGAGCTCGACACGCTCGCGCGCGGCTCGGTGCCGGCAACGTTCGTGCGGCCGCTCACCGACCATGCCAACCGCTCGCTGACGGTGACGACGGCGGGCGCCCCCGAAGGGGAGACCGCGATCCGCATCGGCAATGCCGGTCTCGCCGGACATTACCGCCAGTTCGCGTCGGGCTGCGGCCTGCGCGCGGAAGCGGGCCGCGTCAGGCTCTCGCGCAGCGACTAACGCGCAACGCATCTGCTCGGCAATCGCCTTATTCGGCGGCCAGCACCTTGCGGCGCTCGTTCTCGATCTTGTCGATGGCGGCGACAACGGCATCGAATGTCAGCAGGGTCGAGGCGTGACGCGCCTTGTAGTCGCGCACCGGCTCGAGCACGGCGATGTCGGCCCATTTGCCGGCTGGCGGCGCGCCGTTCTCCTTGAGCATGCGGCGCACGGTTTCGCGCAGCTCGCGCAATTCCTGCGCATGCGCGCCGATCACGTGGCGCGCCATGATCGAGGAGGAGGCCTGGCCGAGCGCGCACGCCTTGACGTCATGGGCGAAGTCGGTGACGACATCCCGCTCCATCTTCAGGTCCACGGTGACGGTCGAGCCGCACAGCTTGGAATGGGCGGTCGCCGAGCCGTCCGGCTGCGCGAGCCGGCCGATGCGGGGAATATTTCCCGCCAGTTCCAGGATCCGGTTGTTGTAGACGTCATTGAGCATGTCTGACGAAAGCCACCTGCATGGCTGACACGGAGCCGATTGTGTCCGGCCGGCAATCGATTATATAGGAACCTTGCGGGGCGGAGAAAAGCGCCCCGAACGATGGGAATACAGCGTCCACGCCCCGGAATCGGGCGCGACGCGGCCCACCCGGTGACACCCCCGGCGCAGGATTTGCTGCCGGTCGAACGGAGAGACCGTCATGGACGCCATTCTCAAGCCCTGGCCCAAGCCCGTCCTGTCCGATCATGTGCGTGCCGCGCCCAAGGGCGTGGAGAACCGCCCGACGCGCGAGGAGGCCGAAGCCGCCGTCCGCACCCTGATCGCCTATGCTGGCGACGATCCCGCCCGCGAGGGCGTGCTCGACACGCCCAAGCGCGTGATCGGCGCCTACGACGAAATCTATCGCGGCTATCGCGAATGCCCGGCCGAGGTGCTGGACCGCACCTTCTCGGAAATCGCCGCCTATGACGATTTCGTGCTGGTGCGCGATATCGCCTTCAACTCGCATTGCGAGCATCACATGATGCCGTTCATCGGCAAGGCGCATGTCGCCTATCGCCCGGTCGACCGGGTGGTCGGCCTGTCCAAGCTCGCGCGCCTGATCGACGTCTATGCCCGCCGCCTGCAGACGCAGGAGAAGCTCACCTCGCAGATCGCGAGCGCCATCGACGAGATTCTCGCGCCGAAGGGCGTGGCGGTGATGCTGGAAGCCGAGCACATGTGCATGTCGCTGCGCGGCGTCGAGAAGCACGGCGCTTCGACCGTGACCACGCTGTTCCTCGGTTCGTTCCGCGAGGATGCGAACGAGCAGGTGCGCTTCATCAGCGCGGTGCGCGGTCCGTCCCGCTAGTGCGGATACCGGCGCGGGCTTGACCGGCGCATCCGCCGCATTACTGAAAGACCACGGTCGCCGGCTCGAATCCGGCCGCGATCCCTTGCCAATGGGAGCCTGCCATGCCGCCCGCGGAATCCGGCGCGCGTCCGTCGACGCAGCAGATCGAGGAAGGCACGGCGTTTGCGCCGGCCTTCGACGCGCGCGGCCTCGTTACCGCGGTCGCGACCGACGCCGCGACCGGCGAGGTGCTGATGGTCGCCCACATGAACGACGAGGCGCTGCGCCGGACGATCGAGACCGGCGAGGCGCATTATTACAGCCGCTCGCGCCAGAAACTGTGGCGCAAGGGCGAGAGCTCCGGCCACGTGCAGCGCGTCGTGGAGATGCGCGTGGACTGCGATCAGGACTGCGTCTGGATCAGGGTCGAGCAGGTGGGCCTGGGCGCCTGCCATACCGGCCGCCGCTCCTGTTTCTACCGGCGCGTGACGCACGGGGCGGACGGCGCGCCGGCCCTTGCCTTCGACGGCGCGGACAAGGCGTTCGACCCCGCCGCGGTCTATGGCGGGGCCGGGCGCTAACGCACGCGATTTTACGGACTCGGCTTTATCGACTCGACTTTGCGAAGTGACTCGACTTGGTGAAGTGAATCGATTACCTGCGCTGCGAGCGGGAGAGACTGGTACGCATTAAGCGATGCGCGCCGGCGCCGAAGGAGCAACCACCCCGGAATCTCTCAGGCAAAAGAACCGCTCACGACCGACTGGACTCTGGAAAGCGGAGCCGCATGCTCCCGCCGACGGTGTAAGTCGAAGGCCCGCGAGGGGCTTTCGGCGAAACTCTCAGGCCGATGACAGAGGGGGCGCGCGCCAGATTAAAGAGCGCGCACCAGCTCTGGAGGCCTGTCGTGACCACCCCTGCACGCGATTTCGACGTCATCGTTCTCGGCGGAGGCGTCGTTGGTATCAGCACCGCCTACTGGAACCTGCGCAACGGCCGCTCGGTCTGCGTGATCGACCGCCAGCCGGCTTCGGGCCTCGAGACGAGCTTCGCCAATGGCGGACAGGTCTCGGTCAGCCATGCCGAGCCTTGGGCCAACCCGTCGGCCCCGTTCAAGGTGCTCAAATGGCTGCTCGACCCGGAAGCGCCGCTTCTGTTCCGGCCGCGCTTCGATATCCACCAATGGCTGTGGATCGCCAAATTCCTGGTCGACTGCCTGCCGCACCGCACGAGCCGCCACACGACCGAGATCGTGCGGCTCGGCACGCAGAGCCGCGAGCTGATCCGCCGGATCCGCAAGGACGAGAACCTGCATTACGACGAGCGCTGCAACGGCATCCTGCATTTCTACCGCGACCCGCGCGAGTTCGCGGCGGCAGTGCCGGTCGCCGAGCTGATGCGCCGGTACGGCTGCAACCGCACCGTCATCGACGCCGACAAGGTGATCGAGATCGAGCCGGCTTTCGCCGGCCAGCGCCACCTCATCGCCGGGGCGACCTATACGGCGGAGGACGAGAGCGGGGATGCGTTCAAGTTCACGCAAGGGCTGGCGCGCATCTGCGAATCGAAGGGCGCCGTCTTCCATTACAGCAGCGAAGTGACCGCGCTCGACGCCGACCGCGGCGCCGGCCGCGTCAACGCGGTGGAGGTGTGCGGGCCGTCCGGCTTCGCCACGTTGCGCGCGCGCGACATCGTTGTCAGCCTTGGCTCCTGGTCGGCGCCGTTCCTGCGCCGCTACGGCGTGCGGCTGAACATCTATCCGGCCAAGGGCTATTCGGTGACGATCCCGATCGCCGGATCCAACACCGCCCCGGTCACAAGCCTGACTGACGACGAGTACAAGCTCGTTTATTCGAACCTCGGCGACCGGTTGCGGATCGCCGGCACGGCGGAATTGTCCGGCTATTCGCGCCATCTCGATCACCGGCGCTGCATGGCGATCCTCAAGAACGTGCGCAACCTGTTTCCGCGCGCCGGCGATTTCGAGCGGCCTTCGTTCTGGACCGGGCTGCGGCCGGCGACGCCTTCGAACGTCCCCTATGTCGGGCGCACGCGCTACCGCAACCTGTGGCTCAATACCGGACACGGCACGCTCGGCTGGACGCTCGGGGCGGGCTCGGGCTTTCGCGTGGCCGACATGATCGCGGCGGGCGAGGGGCCGGTGCTGGCGTAACGCTTGCCTGTTGTCCCGGGTCTGCAGCGCAACGCGAAGCGGTGCGCTGCGTCCGGGACGACATCTATTGGCCGATCAGTCCCGCCGCTTTGGCGCGCGCGAGCAGCGCCTGCGCGCGCATGAGATGCGGGCGGTCGTACATGACGCCCTCGATGCCGACGACGCCCGCGCCCGGCGTTGCCGCGAAGGCATCGACCACGCGCTGCGCATGCGCGATCGCCTCCGGCGCGGGCGTGAACACCGCGTTGATGGCGGCGACCTGCGCGGGGTGGATCGCCATCTTGCCGGTGAAGCCGTCGCGGCGCGCTTCCTCGCATTCGCGGCGCAATCCGTCCTCGTTGCGGAAATCGACATAGACCGTGTCGATCGCCGGCACGCCCGCCGAGGCCGCACCCGTGATGCACAGCGCGCGCGCAAGGCGGTAGGGATCGAGGAAGCGGCCGTCGCGGTCGCGGTTGGCTTCCGCGCCGAGATCGGCCGACAAATCTTCGGCGCCCCAGGTGAGCCCCTGCAGGCGGCGGCTCGCGCCGCGATAGGTGCCGGCGAGGAACAGCGACGCCGCGGTCTCGGTCGCGATCGCGACGATGCCGACGGAGTTCTCGGGCAGGTCGTGGACCGCTTCATGCACCGCGAGCTTGGCGTCCGCATGCATGACCAAGGCGCCGCCTTCCGCCTTCGGCAGCATGATGGCGTCCGGCCGGCCGGCGACGACGGCGTCGAGGTCGTCGTCGGTGAGGCCGGTGTCGAGGCTGTTGACGCGCACCAGCAGGCGCGGCCGCGCGCGCGCGGTCGCTGCTTCCTTCAGGAAGGCGAGAGTGGTCTGGCGGGCGCCGGCCTTGCCGGCGGCGGCGACCGAATCCTCGAGGTCGACGATCAGCGCGTCGGCGCCGCTCGCCATGCCCTTGTCGAGCTTTTTGGGGCTGTCGCCCGGTACGAACAGGAGGGAACGCAAGGGATCAGGCCGGTCGCTTGATCATGAAGGCCTGACGCCGGCATTCGGCCACGAGCTTGTTGTCCTGGTTGTAGGCGCGGTGGTGGAATTCGACGATGCCGGCGTTCGGGCGCGAGCTCGATTCGCGCTTGCCCAGCACCTCGGTCGTGCAATGCACGGTGTCGCCTTCGAACAGGGGATGGGGGAAGCGCGTGTCGGTCATGCCGAGATTGGCGATGGTGGTGCCGACCGTCAGGTCGTTCACGGAAATGCCGATCATCAGGCCGAGCGTGAACAGGGAGTTCATCAGCGGCTTGCCCCAGTCCGTCTCCTGCTCGCAGAAATGCCGGTCGATATGCAGCGGCTGCGGATTGAGGGTCATGTTGGAGAACAACATGTTGTCCATCTGGGTCACGGTGCGGGTCAGGCGGTGCTCGAACACGTGGCCGACCGGGAAATCCTCAAAATAGATGCCGCCGCGTTTGTGGCGGGTGAATTGGTCTGCGACCATGGCCGAGATCCTCCCGCGCCCCGTCGGGCGCCCATTTCGTTAATGATCCGTTTACCATAATTGCCCAAGCTGTGTGCGCCGCCAAGCCGCGACCGGGCCCCCGATGCGGCAAGCTCCGAAGGCCGCACAGATGCTGGTCGACGCCTCTGCCGCAGTCTCCCCAACAAGCGTCACCGGTGCGATCCGCAAGGCGGCACAGCTCACCGGCACGAGCTTCCGTTATCTGCTGGCGACCGCGAAGGTCGAGTCAAATCTCGACCCGCGGGCCGCCGCGAAAACGTCGTCGGCCGGCGGCTTGTTCCAGTTCATCGACCAGACCTGGCTCGGCACGCTCAAGGAGCAGGGTGCAGCGCTTGGCTATGCCCGCCAGGCGGACGCCATCACCCGCAATGCGTCCGGCCAGTATGTCGTGAGCGATCCGCGCCTGCGCGCGGAAATCATGAACCTGCGCCAGGACCCGACCGCCAACGCGGTCATGGCGGGCGCCTTCACGCGCTCCAATGCCGCGATCCTGTCCGAGAAGCTCGGCCGCGCGGCGTCCGAGAACGAACTTTACATCGCGCATTTTCTGGGCGCGAACGGCGCGGCCAAGCTGATCGGGCAGGCCGAGCAGAATCCGAACGTCCGTGCCTCCGATTCATTCCCGCTCGCGGCGCGCGCGAACCGCTCGATCTTCTTCGACAGGAACGGCCGTGCGCGCAACGCCGCCGAGGTGCGCGCGGCGCTGGCCGGCCGTTTCGAGGTCGCCGCCGCGAGACAAAACCCGGCGCAGGAGACGGCGCAAATCCCCGCGCAGGCGCCGGCACAGGTTGCTGCAGCCCCGACAGGCTTTGCCTTCGCGCCGCTGACGCCGCCGTCTTCCGCCGCCCAGGCCGGGCGCACGGTCGCGGGCGTGGCGTCGGTGCCCGAGGCCGCCAATGCGCGAGTCGCGCGCGCCTACGAGGCGCTTGCACCTGCGGCCGGCAGGGCGCTGCCGCGCGTGCCGGCTGTGGCCGCCGACCCGCAAAGCGCGGAGCCGACCTATCACAATCCCTATCGCGCGTCGGAACGCCGGGCGGCGGTGTCGCCGGCGGTCACCGATCTGTGGGCGCAGGCGGCGGCCAATGTCGCGCGCGTACGTACCCTGCAGGCCGGCCGCACGGTCGAGGTGAAACGTCCGCCCGTTGCCGCCGCCGATACAGCGGCGGCGAAGGTGCCGGTCGCGCCGCCGCCCGCCGAGCGCGTGGCGAACGTGCAGCCGCCGTCCGCAGGCTCCGAACCGCTCGGTCTGTTCCAGGACCACAAGCCCAACGTGCGGGCGCTGTTCGGGAGCTGACGGCCGGCGCGCCGGCACCGGCTCGCGCCGTTAATAATTCGGCAATTATTCCAAAGATTTATGGTGAACTCTTTATTAAGCCGGCTCGCTTAGCCTGCATTCTCGAACGCGGTCGGGTCCGCGTCGCGTGGGTGTGAGGCAATGATCGTACGTCAGTTTCTTCAATGGGTGCGCACCGCTCCGGCCGCCGAACGCGCCGATGCGACATCGGCCCTGGCGCGGGCCTATCTTTATTCGGACATGAGCGACGACGATCGCGCCGCCTGCGAGGGCGCGATGATCATGCTGCTCGACGATCCGTCGCCGCTCGTGCGCCAGGGGCTGGCCGAGACGCTGGCCGGCAGCGAGTTCGCGCCGCCTGCCATCATTCACGCGCTCGCCACCGACCAGAGCGAGATCGCCTGCATCGTGCTCGAACGCTCGCCGCTCCTGCTCGACAGCGACTTCGTCGACCATGTCGCCACCGGCCCCGCCGCCGTGCAGTCGGCGATCGCGCGCCGCCCGCAATTACCGCGCTCGGTGGCGGCCGCCATCGCCGAGGTCGGCACCGCGGAAGCCTGCCTGACGCTGATCGAAAACGACTATGCCGATTTCGCGGTGTTCTCCATCGAGCGCATCGTCGAGCGCTTCGGCCATCTCGCGGCGATCCGCGAGGCGCTGCTCGACTTCGAGGACCTGCCGGCCCATGTCCGCCAGGCGCTGGTGGCCAAACTGTCCGAGGCGCTTGCCGGCTTCGTCGTGGCGCGCAACTGGCTCGCCGAGGACCGTGCGCTGCGCGTCACCAAGGAAGCCTGCGAGAAGGCGACGGTGACGCTTGCCTCCGAGACGCCGGAGGAGGAGGTGCGTCCGCTCATCCGCCACCTGTGCAAGACCGGGCAGCTCACCGCCGGCCTGATCCTGCGCGCGCTGTTGTCGGGCAACCTCACCATGTTCGAGGAGGCGCTGGCCGAACTCGCCGGGCTGCCGCTGGCGCGCGCGGTCGGGCTCGTGCATGACCGCGGCGGCGCGGGCTTTCGCGCGCTCTACGACAAGGCCGGCCTGCCGCCGGCGAGCTATCCGGCCTTCCGCGAGGCGATCACGGCCATGCACGAGGACGGCGTGCTGCTCGAGCCGGGCGGTTCCACGCGCCTCAAGCGCCGCATGATCGAGCGCGTGCTCACCCGCTGCGAGACCATGGACGACAGCGACATCGAGCCGCTTCTGACCCTCCTGCGCCGCTTCGCCACCGAAGCCGCCCGCGACGAGGCGCGCGTGTTCTGCGAGGAACTGCTCGACGGCGTCGTCGCCGCGCACGAGGATCGCCTCGCCGCGGCCTGATATCTTGCTCCGATGGTTCAACGAAAAAGGCCCGGCATTGCCGGGCCTTTTTGCATCGCTTGCGGTGTGCGGCGCGCGGCCTCACGCCTTCTGTTCGGGGACCATGGGCGGGGCGGCGATGCTCGCAAGATATTCGGGCCGGTGGGCGTTGGCCTTGCTGAGGAATTCCTCGGTCACTTCCCACAATTTCTTGGTCAAAGCCTGCGCGATCACTTCGCAGTCGGGGCGGGCATATTCGCGGACAATCGCGCGAATAGCGTCGACATGCTGGTCGATCAGCGAAAACGGGATGCGACTCGCCTCGGGCGAATGCTCGAGCACGCGGCACAGGCTCTCGGCGGCCGGGGCGACGGCCGGATAGCCGAACGTCGAGGCGTCGCCCTTGATGTCGTGGGCGGCGTGGAACAGCTCGTCGAGCGTCTTCTTGCCGAAGCCGATCTTCTTGACCGCGTTGCGGGCGGCGTCGAGCCGGTCGCATTCCTTGATCATCCAGGTGGTGAACTCGCTCGACAATTGCGCCAGCGCCTTCTCGGCGCGGTCGAGCGGGTTGTCGCCCGGGATCGAGACGGCGATCTTCTTCACCGCCTTGGCGGCGAGCTTGTTCGGCGGCGTGATGATCTCGTGATCGTCAAATATTTCAGTCGTCGGCCGATGTGGTCTGTTATGAACCATAGCGGATGCTGCTCCGGGAAATCAGTGATGGACCTTGGCCTTGTCGATCAGGGGGTCCTGGCGGATCACGTCCGCCTTTCCGCCCTTGCGCCGTTCAGGCCCGGCATAATTGTTGTTGACGTTGCGCCGCCGGTCCGGACCGAAATAGGTCTTGGTCTTGATGAAGGGTCGCGGATTGGCGACGACATTGAGGATGCGCTGGTAGAGGGCTTTGGCCGACAGCGGCTTGGCGAGGAATTCCGTCACGCCGGCATCGCGGGCGGCCAGCACGCGCTTCTTTTCGGAATGTCCGCTCAGCATGATGATCGGCACGAACGGGTTCGAGTTGGCGCCCGGCTGCCGGATCATCTGGGTCAGTTCGAGCCCGTCGAAAATCGGCATCGCCCAGTCGGTGATGACGATATCGGGCATGTGGTGGGTGAAGGCTTCGAGGCCGGTCGCCCCGTCCTCGGCCTCGTAGACCTCGCGCGCGCCGAATCCGTGCAGCAGCGTGCGCACGATACGGCGCATGTGCGCGTTATCGTCGATCACCAGAAAACGGAGCCGGTGGAAATCGAGACGAATCATGGGGCAGTCCGGACATCGCACGCCATTGGTCCGCACGGTAAAGATTTGTCGTTAACGGAGGGTTTAGAAATGCCGGCCGGGCGGGTGCCCTGGGCGGCTCAATACCCGAATTGCTCGCGTAGAATGCGCTCGTCCAGGCTGTGGCCGGGATCGAACAGCGTGCGGATCGAGATCGTGTGGTCCATGCCGACGGCGACGGATGCGACGTCGCGCACTTCGTCGTGGTCGGCGACCGCCGCCACCGGGCGTTTGGCCGGATCGAGGACCTCGATCGTGACCTGCGCGGTGTCGGGCAGGAGCGCCCCGCGCCAGCGGCGTGGCCGGAACGGGCTGATCGGGGTGAGCGCCAGCAGCGGCGCGTTGATCGGGATGATCGGGCCCTGGGCGGAGAGGTTGTAGGCGGTGGAGCCGGCCGGGGTGGCGACGAGCGCGCCGTCGGCGACGAGCTCGGCGAGGCGCTCCTGGCCGTCGATGAGGATGCGCAGCCGCGCCGCCTGATAGGTCTGGCGGAACACCGACACTTCGTTGATCGCGAAGTGGGTCTGCGTCTGCCCGGCGACGTCGGTGGCGTGCATCACCAGCGGATGGATCACGGTCACCCGCGCCTCGCGCAGCCGCTCGCGCAGCGTCTCTTCGTGGAATTCGTTCATCAGGAAGCCGACGGTGCCGCGGTGCATGCCGTAGATCGGCTTGCCCGAGCGCATGTAGCGGCGCAGGGTCTGCAGCATCAGGCCGTCGCCGCCGAGCGCGACGATGACATCGGCCTGTTCGGGCGCGGCATTGCCGTACAGCGCCACGAGCCTTGCCAGCGCGTCGGTGGCCTCGGGCGTCTGGCTCGCAACGAAGGCGATGCTTTCGTAAGGTGCGGCGGGGCGGTTCATGACACCGGCCTTTGGTCCGGCCATCCGGTCGGCCGCACGATGCGTCACCGCCAGGCGAGGAGAACATATCCTATGGAGCGCGTGGTCTTCGTCTATACGACTTACCCTTCCGTTGTCGAGGCGGAGAAAGCCGGGCGGGCCATCGTCGAGCGGCGGCTTGCCGCCTGCGTCAACATCGTGCCGGGCATGATCTCGCATTATCGCTGGGAGGGAGCACTGGAGCGCGGCGAGGAGGCGATCGTGCTGTTGAAGACGCGCGCCTTGCTCGCGGACGCCGTCAGCGAGGCGATCAAGGCAGGCCACCCCTATGCGACGCCGGCCATCCTCGTCCTGCCGATCGAGAGCGTCGAGCGCAATTATCTCGGCTGGCTGCTCGCGCAGACGCAGTCGCCGGCCTGATGCGCGCGGCATTTGCCCGCCGCGCTTGACTCCGGGAACGGGCACAGGAATCATCCGCACCGCGTTGGTTCCCCGGATCATGCCGGGGAGGAAAGAGGGAACACGGAACGCCGTCTCACCGGCGAAACCGTGGCTGCCCCCGCAACTGTGAGCGGCGAGCCTTCGTCCGCACAAGGCCACTGGCGACCAGCCGACTGGAAACAGCCGACTGGAAACCGGGAAGGCCGGACGCAAGGCAAAGACCCGCAAGCCAGGAGACCTGCCAGCGCAGTCACCCAACCGGTGGGCGGGGCGTCCACACGGAGCGGTCTTTCGCAGCGGTGACATCGAGACCGGTTGCGAAGGCCGTGCGGGCTCGCCCCACACGACTTCACAAACGCGGGCTTTGGCCGGATCGCTTCGGCGGTCGTCGCGGACGCATGTCCGGCCGCCCGCTTTGTCCTCGCACCCGGTCAGTCACGGGGCCGTCCGCCTTGGCGGATGCAAAGCGAGGGATTGGGGTCATGCGACCGGAACGGAATCGTGTTTGGGGACTGAAGACTTCGGAAGAAAAGCAAAAGCGCGGGCGTGCCGCGGCGGCTGCGTTCATCGTGCTGTGCACAGCGGTGTCCGTAGGGACGCCGGCAAGTATGCCGGCATGGGCGCAAAGCGGCACGACGGTGTTGCCGGCTTTGTCGGTCACCGCCAGCCGGCTCGGCGCCGGCATCGTCGGTGCTTCGACGACGGTGATCACGGCGGAGGATATCGCGCGCTCGCCGGCGCAGAACCTGCCCGAGATCCTGGCGCGCGAGCCCGGCATCCAGGTGCAGACGCTGTTCGGCGGCGTCAACGGCGCGCGCACTACCGTCGACATGCGCGGCTTCGGCGCGGCGGCGGCGTCCAACACGCTGTTTTTGATCAACGGCCGCCGGGTCAACGACCTCGATATGGTCGGTTTCGATCTCGCCGCGATCCCGCGCGAGAGCATCGAGCGCATCGAGATCACGCGCGGCAACAGCGGCGTCGTGCTCTATGGCGACGGCGCGGTCGGTGGCGTGATCAACATCGTCACCAAGAGCGGGGCCGGTCAGGCCGCCAAAGGCCGCATCGAAGGCGCCTTCGGCTCGTTTGACTACAAGGAAGGCAACCTGTCCTGGCTCGGCTCGAACGGCGGCTGGTCCGCGGCCGTGTTCGGCAACGCCATCGATTCGGACGGCTATCGCGTCAACAGCGCATACCGCCAGTACAACGGCTCCACCGACATCCGCTACACCGCCGATCAGGGCAGCCTCTATCTGAACCTGTCGGCCGACGACCAGCGCATCGGCCTTCCCGGTCACCGGCGCTATTCGCCGGGCGAGGGGCAGTTCAGCCTGATCACCAATCGGCGGGGCGCGTTCACGCCCTACGACTTCGCCGAAAAGGAAGGTCAGAACATCACCGGCGGTTTCACGCGCATGCTGGCGCCCGGCGCCGAGCTCATCGTCGACGGCGGCGTGCGCCACAAGCAGGAAAACGCGCAATATTTCAGTGCGACGGAGGCCGCGGCCACCACCAACCCGCGCGCCGCGGTCGAGACGACGCTGACGACGGCGTCCTTCACGCCGCGCCTGAAGCTCGATTCGGCGTTCGGCGCGATCCCCTGGAAGGCGATCGGCGGTTACGACTATTACCGCGCCGACTACGATTCGGAGCGGCCGCAGCAGCTCGGCGCCGCCCCGATCCATCATTTCCGGCTCGACCAGACCTCGAGCGCATTCTACTGGCAGCAGACCGTCACGATCGTGCCCGGCACCGACATCTCGGCGGGCGGGCGCATCCAGCAGACGCGCGTGAACGCGCGCGACACCTTCGACATCAATGCGCCGGGCGCCGCCGTCTGGGACGTGGCGGGAAATCCGTTCGAGAAAACGGAGACCAACCGCGCCTGGCATCTGGGCATCGAGCATCGCTTCAACGCCCATTTCGCCGCGTTCGCGCGCATGGCGCAGAGCTTCCGCGTGCCCAATGTCGACGAGCGCGTCGGTGCGGTGGAAGCGCTGAGCGGCACGCCGACCACCTTCGACCTGCGCACGCAGAAATCGCACGACTGGGAGGCGGGGGTGCGCCTGAATGCCGGTACGTTCGACGCGCAATGGAGCATCTACAACATGAATCTCACCGACGAGATTCATTTCCGCTACGCGCCGAATTTCGTAACCACCAACACCAATCTCGATCCGACCCGCCGCTATGGCCACGAGACTATCGTGAACTGGCGGCTGAACGATCAGGTGCGGCTCAAGGGCGGGCTTGCCTATACGCGCGCGGTGTTCCGCGAAGGCGTGTTCGCCGGCAACGACGTGCCGCTGGTCTCGCGCTGGACCGGCAATGCCGGGCTGTCGTGGGACATCTGGCAGAAATGGCTGACGCTCGATGCGGTGGTGCGTTACACCGGCGCGCGGCGCATGGACAACGACCAGACCAACCTGCAGCCGCTCATTCCGGCCTTCACCACGGTCGATCTGAAGCTCGGCGGGGAGATCGACAGGTTCTTCTGGTCGGCGGCGGTGCTCAACGTGTTCGATGTCGAATATCTCGACTACGCGATCGCGAGCCCGTATCCGTACGGCTTCCAGAGCCGGCTCGGCACCTACAATGCCTATCCGCAACCCGGCCGCACCTTCCTCGTCAAGGCCGGCATAACTTGGTGATGTCGGCCTGGTGATGCGCAATGCAACCGCGGCGCCGCGCGTGGCGGCGTCGCGGTTTGCGGCACCGGAAGCCTGCGCGCACATTTGATTGGCCGCTTGCCGCGCGCCGTGGCAGGGAGGGGCCTCGAAGGCGCCGCGCAACGCGGCGCGAACCGGGAGGCGGATGTCCCGTGGTTGCCGGCGCGTGCAGGGTGGCGGTTGCGGTCTTGGCGGGGTCGCTTCTTGCGGCGGGGTCCGCGGACGCGGCCGACGCGGTGAAGCCCGGGCAATGGACGATCACGACGCGCGTGCTGATGAACGGCACCACCATGCCACCCGAGGTGAAGACGCGCTGCCTCACGGCCGAGCAGGCGGCCGATCCGGCCAGGACCTTCAGCCCGGAAGTGGCCTCCGTGAACACCGCCTGCGAGCGCCTCGACCAGAAGCTCGACCGGGGCCGGCTGACCTGGCACATGCAATGCCGCGGCCAGATCGACATCGACGTCGAGGGCGAGTTCAACTTCGACAGCCCGGAGCGCTATGCCGCGACCGTGCGCACGAAAGCGTTCATGGCCGGGCGGCAGGTCGCCGATTCGAGCGCGGCGATCGAGGGCGTGCACAGCGGCGCGTGTCCGTAACGGGGCGGCGCGAAACGAAACAGCGCGCCCCGGCGCGTTCCCGAATTGAGACGGCATGTCCGTCCGGCGCGCGAAAGCGCCGCCATCTGTGCCCGAACGGCACAGATGGCCCGGCATCGCGTTTGCACGTTCCTGCGGGACCGCCGTTCAAGGCGGACGAAGACGGGAGCGTGCCATGGTCAGCCTGCTGCGATCGACGATGGAGCGGTTCGTGCGCCGCGCGGCATGGTTCCCGTTTGCGCTGGTCGCGGTTTCGATCGTGCAGGCTGCGCCGGCGCAGGCGGACTGGAGCCTCTCGCGCTCGTGCGTCGGCTCGTGGGGCATGCACAATTGCGTGTTCAACTGGCGCGACTATCCGCGCGATCCGCATCTGCGCTACGCGGCCGGCCCGGTCGGCGAAGGCGAGCGCGGCGAAGCGCTGGCGCGCGACCGCAAGTGGCTCGCCTACTGCAAGCCGGTGCTGGTGAAGGACCGCTACGGCGTCAGCCGCTATCGCTATGCCAGGCCCGGCTGCGAATTCGGCCGCTCGGAGGACTGAGCGCCAACGCGGCGCTCCACGCGTGTCGCGTGCGATGCCGCCGCGGACGATAGCCGGAATTTTCATCTGAAAGTGGTGCCGGGTGAGAGGATTGAACTCCCGACCAACGGTTTACAAAACCGCTGCTCTACCGCTGAGCTAACCCGGCGCACCGTCGCCTTGTGGCCGCTTGAAGGACTCAGGCCAGCCACGGCCTGCATCTAGACCATCCGGGCCGTTTTTCCAACCGTCCCGGATGCGTGACATCTACACCTACACCGTGGCCGCACGCATGCCGCGCCGTGCGCCGGCCCTGCGTTCAGAGCCCCCGGCTGCGCCCAATGGTTTCGCCCGCGCCCAGGTAGTTTCCGGTTAATGCTAACGGACGATTTAGCGCCGGCGTTAGCACTCTCTCGCGTCCCGACAACTAGAATGCGCGCAACATTTGACGGTTTCGTCCGGTGGTCGCGCATGCGTTCGATTGGCAGCATTTCGATTGGCGGCACATGGATGCTCGCGTCGGTCGCGGCTTCGATCGCGGCGCTCGCAGGTCTTGCGCCTGCGCGCGCCGATCATGCGCCGGCCTATGTCGTGCCCGGCCGTCCCGACGTGCCGGTGATGATCAACGGCTACGACGCCTCCTGGGGCATCGCGGAAAGCGACTGGGGCCTTTACCGGCCGGGCGCCGTGCCCGTCACCGTGATCCCGTCGCCGCATGCCGCGCCGCCGGTGCGCACGCGTCCCTATTATCCCTCGCTCGGCGGCGTTCCCTACAAGGGACGCTACGAGATCGAGCCGCCGGCCGACCGCAAGCTGCCGCCGCCGGCGCCGGATTTCCATCGCAACTGGTCGTCGGCCTCCGATCCCGGCGTGCCGGTCACCGAATATCCGCCGATGCCGCCCGTCATCATGGCGCCGCCGGAGAGCCGTCGCCGCCACCGTCGCTGAAAGTCACCACCACCAGAACGCCTGAAGGGGAGTCCAATGTCTCGCGTCACGCTCGGTCTTCTGACCGTTTCGATCTTCGGCATCGCCGCCTCGCCGGCGCTGGCCGGCTGCTGCGGCTGGGGCACAAGCTGCTGCACCACGAGCTACGCCTATCCGGCGCCGGTCTATGTCCAGCCGGCGCCGCCGATGGTGGTGCAGGCGCCGCCGCAGCAGATCATCGTGCAGGTTCCGCAGCCGCAAGTGATCGTGCAGCAGCCGCAGCCGCAGGTCTATGTGCAGCCGGTTCCGTCCTATGCCGTGAACCAGGGCCCGGTCTATTCGGGCATCGACACGGTTGGCTATGGCCCCTCGGTCTATTACGCCGACAGGCCGGTGCGGGCCTATCCGTACGTGTCGTACCGCAAGCCCTACCGGCACTCTCGCCCCTACGGCTACAGCGCCTGGCGCTACGGCTACCGGAGCTGGAAGCATCGCCCCCATCGCGTCTACAAGGGCTATCCGCCGCATCGTTATTCGGGCTATCGCGCCCCGGCGCCGTATCGCGGCAAATAAGCGAGGCGCGCAAGCAAGGCACGCAAGACAGGGCCGAACCTGTCGGCGTGCGGACCGGACCTTCGGCCGCGCCGCTGCGGGAAACCGCGGCGGCGCGAGCCGTTTTCGGGCTCAGTCGAGCACGGCCGCGTTGTAGGCCGACAGGGCAAGGCCCATGTCGATCGCGACGTATTTGTCGAGCGTGCGGAGCAGCCGGTTCTTTTCGAGCGGGGTCAGTTCGCTCGCCGCCACCGCTTCCGTCATCTGGATCTTGATCGCCATGTAGCCCGCCACGTGCCAGAGCGGGTCGAGCGCGATGTCGCGGTGCGCCAGGCCGATGCGCCGGACGCTGTTGGCGTAATCGTCGTCGAAATTGGAATCGAACAGCGCCGCCCAGTGCGCCTTCTGCTTCACCTTGAGGCGGGAGATCGCGGGCGAATTGATGTGCCGCGTGATCCGCGCCTCGTGG
This sequence comes from Pseudorhodoplanes sp., assembly GCA_019187085.1. Lineage (GTDB taxonomy): Bacteria > Pseudomonadota > Alphaproteobacteria > Rhizobiales > Xanthobacteraceae > Pseudorhodoplanes. The sequence goes on from JABARS010000004.1 coordinate 196,720, forward strand.
ACCCGTTCGTAGAAGCGCTCCACGATCGAGTCCGTCTGCGGCCCGATGGTTGCCCACAGCAGACGGGCATGCGCGCGCGTCGCGTCGTCGATTTCAAGAAACTGCAGCAGTTTATTCAGCACTCGAGCCCCCGCCGAACATTGCGGCTGCCGGAAACCTCAACGTCGTTGTCAGGCGCAGCGCACGGTTTTCAGGAATTTTCCGACCTCGCCCTTGAGGCGGTCGCTTTCCGTCGCCAGTGAATTGGCCGAACCCAGGACGTGCGTGGAGGCGGAGCCGATCTCGGCGGCCTGCGAATTCACGCCGTCGATATTGGCCGACACGCGCGAGGTGCCGTCGGCGGTGTGCTGCACGTTGCGGGCGATTTCCTGGGTGGCCGAAGCCTGCTCCTCGACGGCGGCGGCGATGGCGGTCGAGGTCTCGAAAATGCGCTGGATGGTCGCTCCGATCTCGTTGATCGCGCTCACGGATTCCTGGGTCGCGGCCTGCATGTTGGAAATCTGCTCGCTGATCTCCCCGGTCGCGCGCGCCGTCTGGCTGGCCAGCGCTTTGACCTCGGAGGCGACGACCGCAAAGCCGCGGCCGGCTTCGCCGGCGCGGGCCGCCTCGATCGTGGCATTGAGGGCGAGCAGGTTGGTCTGGCCGGCAATGTCGGTGATCAGCTTGATCACGTCGCCGATCTTCTGGGCTGCTTTCGAGAGGTCGCCGATCAGTTCATCGGTGCGCTTGGCCTGCGCGACGGCGTCGTTGGTGATGCGGTTCGATTCATGGATGCGCGCGCCGATCTCGGCGATGGAGGAATTGAGCTCCTCGGTCGCGACCGCGACCGACTGGATATTGGAGGAGGCTTCGCGCGAGGCGTCGGCGACGACGTTGGTGAGTTGCTGCGTCGTGTCGGCGGTCTGGCTGAGCGTGCCCGCGGCGGTCTTCAGCTCGGCGGCCGACGACGACACCGCCTCCACGATGCCGCCGACGCTGTCCTCGAACGAGGCGGCGAGCTTGGCGAGCGTCTCGCGCTTGTCGCGCACGCCCGCGTCCAGATAGACCGAGATCGCGAGATCCATGTCGAGCAGGGCGGCCTTGAGAATGGCCGAGATCATCTGCGCCTTCTTTGTCTGCGCGGCGCCCGACCACCCGCCGGACGTGCGGCAGACGATGGCTTCCAGCAGGCCGCCCAGGATGTAGCTGTAGCCGCCGATATACCAGCACGGCTCCAGACCGAGACGGTTGTGCGCTTCGCCGATCCGCGTGACCGACGTCATGTAGGTGTTGTCGAACGTGCCCGAGACGATGGTGGACCAGTGCCGCAGTTGCATCTCCCGCGCATGGCGCATGTGCTGCTCGCTGCCGAAAAACTTCGCCACGTCGGGGCATTGCGCGATGTGGCCGTAGAAGTTGTCGAGGATTCCCGGCAGTTCGCGAAGGACCAGCGGCTTGAGTTCCCGGAGCGTGGCCGACGTGGCGCCGTCGATCCTGCAGAACTGGACCCGGCTCGCGATGGACGTGTCCTGCGATCCGGGGGAGGCGGGTTCCATGAAGAGGCTCCGGATATTAAGCTTCGGGAATAGAAATCATTGAACGCGATATATAATCGTAAAACGTGATGGTTAATCGAGTATAAACGTGCGCGCGGCCATATTCAGACCGGTACGCAATCGTTAGGCGGGCACACGGGAGTTGTTGTCGCATCTGGGGCATTGCGACCGGCAAAGTCCCTCTTGATAATCTGCGGCGATGCGCTAATTCGCAACAGTCCGACCGATCGCTGGGCGTACCTGCAATGATGCAAATGTCCCAGGCTGCACATTCGAATCCCGATTTATTCTCCGTGGGCGCGGAGTACGCTTTCGGCTCAGATGAACGACATCACGCAATTCACGGGGAACATCGGCACGGAGCTGTTGCGGACCTTCGTCACGCTCGTGGATACGCGCAGTTTCACGAAAACCGCCGCAAGGCTCGGCGTCTCGCAGCCCACCGTCAGCGGCCACATCAAGCGCCTGCAGGATCATCTCCAGATCGATCTGTTCGACCGCAGCGTGCCGGGCGTGCGCCTCACGCAGCAGGGCGAGATTGTGGCGAGCTATGCGCGGCAGATCCTGTCCGTGCACGACGAATTGTTCGACCGCATCGAGCGCGGCAAGGCGGAGACGTTGCGCATCCGGATCGGCGTTCCCTACGAATTGCGCTGCTCGTCGATCGTGCCGGCGCTGGCGGCTTCCCGGGCGGAAGACCCGGAGCTGCATTTCGACATTCATCGCGACATTTCGGACAACCTGCTGCGCCAGCTCCATCAGGGCAATCTCGATGTCTGCATCGCGGTGACCGCGTTCGAGCCGGAGATGAAGACGGTCAGCCACTGGCGCGAGCCGATGTACTGGGTGAACTCGCGGCAGTTTCCGTTGACGGCGACGAGCCCGCTTCCGGTCATCGCGCATGCGGCCGGATCGGTTTCGCGTGAAATCATGGTGTCGGCTTTGCGCGACGCCGGGATCGATTTCCGCGTCGTGCTGAGCGCGGAGCATGTGAGCGGAATCGTCGCAGCCATCGAGGAGGGGCTCGGCTATTCCGTGCTCAAGAAGTCGCAGATCGGCGGCGACCTCTGCGAGGTACCGGCCAATATCGGCCTGCCGCCGCTACGCGAGGCGCATTGGGGCGTCTATCTCGCCAACAACAGCCCGGCGGCCGACATGGACGGCCTGGCGAAAGCGCTGGGGCAGATCGTGATGCGCAACAGCCCGCGCAGGCGTTGAGCGGAACGCGGTCGCCGGGATCGGATTCAGCGTCCTGCCGACAAGGCTCGCAACCGGCTGGTAGCGATATAGAGTGACAGCGCGGTCGCGTTCGAGACATTGAGGCTCTTGATTTCGCCGGGCAGGTCGAGCCGCGCGAGATGGTCGCAGGTCTGCCGGGTGAGCTGGCGCAGGCCCTTGCCCTCGGCGCCGAGCACGAGCGCAAGCGGCGCGGCCAGCGGCAGCGCCTCGAGCGGGTCCTCCGCCTCGCTGTCGAGCCCCACGGTGAGGAAGCCGCGCTCCTTGAGCGCCGCAAGGCCGCGCGCGAGGTTCTGCACGGTGACGACGGGCACGTATTCGAGCGCCCCGGACGCCGCCTTCGCCAGCACCCCGGTCGCTTCCGGCGAATGGCGCGCGGTGGTCACGATCGCCCTGACCGCGAACGCCGCCGCGCTGCGCAGGATCGCGCCGACATTGTGCGGGTCGGTGATCTGGTCGAGCACGAGCACGATGCCGTCGCCGGGCAGTTCGGCGATGTCGGACGCGGCGAGCGGATCGGCTTCCGCCAGCAGGCCGTTATGGACCGCATCGGCGGACAGCCGGCGGGCAATCTCGTCGGGGCGCACGGTCTCGTAACGGGGCAGGGCGAGGCCTTCCTCGGCGAGGCGGCGCGCGGCGTTCTCGGTCAGGAACAGCCTGCGGATCTGTCGCCGCGGATTTTCCAGCGCGGCCTTCACGCTGTGCCAGCCGTAGAGGATGACGGTGTCGTCGCCGGCGGCGGTGAAAACGCGCCCGCCCGGCGCGCCGTGCGTGTGGCCGTGCGGCTTTCCCCGGCCGCCGGCATGGGGCGGGCGCGGCCGGCGATGCTGCCGGCCGGCCGCCTGCGTACGGCCGTCCCGCGGCTTGCCGAATTTCGTTCCGTCGCGCTTTGGCATGACCGGTTTCATCTCACGGGCGGACGGGGTTGGCAATTTGCCGACCGGTCGCGAATCCGCTCGATTTCCGATTGACTTGGCCGGCCATGGCCCCGATAAACCCGACCCGTTCCGGTGCCCGGTTTTACTTCTATATTAAGAAGTGTCCGGGCCTATGAAGGCCGGATCCCGGAGGGGTGCCCGAGTGGCTAAAGGGGACGGACTGTAAATCCGTTGGCTACGCCTACGTTGGTTCGAATCCAACCCCCTCCACCAGCCTTTGCCTGCTTCGCAAGCGTCGGCTCGGCAAGCCGGCCGGAAGCCGGCAAGGCAAGCGGAGGCCGCCGCGCCGAAGTTGCGCAGCAACGCAGGCGGGCTAGGTTTTCCGGATGCGGGTGTAGCTCAATGGTAGAGCAACAGCCTTCCAAGCTGATGACGAGGGTTCGATTCCCTTCACCCGCTCCATCCTTCCGCCGGTGACGGCCTGCGGCGAAAGACGGCGACCGACCGAAGACGGCAACCGACTGAAAACGGCAAGAAGACGCGTGACGGCGGGCCCCGACATCCATATAAAGGCGCGCCGATAGGAGTGTAGCTCAACTGGCTAGAGCACCGGTCTCCAAAACCGGGGGTTGGGGGTTCGAGTCCCTCCACTCCTGCCAGCGGCTCCAGAAACGGCGTCTTTGCACGGCTCAGGTAATCCGGAATTCGACTTCCTTGCCCAGCGCGCGGAAGGCGTTCTCAATCTGATCCGTCTTCGACGCATGGTCGAGGCGGAACAGCCGGTCCACCGTCTCGCGTGGTTTTCCCATCCGGCGTGCGAGTTCGGCACGGGTCTTCACTTCGGATCGGCGCAGTTCGTTGTAGAGCTGAACTTTCATGGCCGTCATGATCGGAAGCCGTGCGAACAGCTTGCCCCGCCGGCTGCCGGCATCGTCGGGCGCGGGGATGTCCTGACCGTCGGCGAAGCGCGCCGCGATGGCTTCCTCGATCGCGGCCGTGCCGCGCGCAACAGCGTCCTCCGGCCCATCCGCAAAAGTTGTCACCTCCGGAAAGGCCGGGCAGGTGACAAGAAGCGTGCCGTTGTCGTCTTGCTCGGTGTGCAGGCGGTAGATCATTTCAGTCCCAAATCCTTGAGTATTTTGTTCACGAGGCCCTTGCCGAGTTCCTTGCCTTGCCCGTGCATCGGAAGCTGGGTCTTACGCTCGCCGCGCCGCACGGTGATATGACCGGACCCGCCCTTGTGGGTTTCAAACGTGCAGCCCTTGGCCGCGAGGAGTTTCTTCAGCTCCTGTGCTCTCATAAGAAATATAGGACTCCACATAAGTGTTGAAGTCAACACAAGTGTAGAATTTCCTGAAGGTCCCTCTGCCCTCCGGGCCACCCCCCATCCGACCCCGCGCTTGCTTTTCCGGTCCCGAAGCGATAGTTAGTCGCCACGCGCAGCGGCCCGGCAACGGACTTCCGCGGTGCCACAGAACCCCAAAAAACGGGCGTCCTTGTCAGTCTGGTCCTGATCGCAGGGACAGGCGCGCCGGACCCATGTTTTTCGGGCCTATGTCTTCAACATGCTTCAAGCAGCGCCGGAAGATCGATGGCCAAATTCAGCCCATTCAAGTTCCTGCAGGAAGTCCGCTCGGAAACCGAGAAGGTGACCTGGCCCACCCGGCGCGAGACCGCGGTCACGACCATCATGGTCTTCATCATGGTGGCGGTGGCGTCGGTGTTCTTTCTGGTCGCCGACCAGATCATCCGCTTTGCCGTGACCTTCGTCCTCGGGATCGGAAGCTGAGGCGGCATGACCATGGCGAAACGCTGGTACATCGTCCACGCTTATTCGAACTTCGAGAAGAAGGTCGCCGAGAGCATTCGCGAACAGGCCAAGCAGCGCGGCCTCGAGGACAAGTTCGAGGAAGTGCTGGTGCCGACCGAGAAGGTCACCGAGGTGCGCCGCGGCCGCAAGGTCGATGCCGAGCGCAAGTTTTTCCCGGGCTACGTGCTCGTCAAGTGCGAGCTGACCGACGAGGTCTATCACCTCATCAAGAACACGCCCAAGGTCACCGGTTTCCTCGGCGCCGACAACAAGCCGATGCCGATCTCCGAGGCCGAGGCCGGACGCATCCTGCACCAGGTGCAGGAGGGCATCGAGCGGCCCAAGCCCTCGATCACGTTCGAGGTCGGCGAGCAGGTGCGTGTGTCGGACGGGCCGTTCGCCTCGTTCAACGGCGTGGTCGAGGAAGTCGACGACGCGCGCTCGCGCGTGAAGGTCGCGGTGTCGATCTTCGGCCGCGCGACCCCGGTCGAGCTGGAATTCGGGCAGGTGGAGAAGCTTTAACGTCTTTTTCCTCTCCCCGCTTGCGGGGAGAGGTCGCCATCCGAGCGATAGCGAGGATGGCGGGTGAGGGGGACTTTCAGCGAGCCCGGGTTTTCGGCTACATGTCCCTCGTCCCGATCCTCTCCCCGCAAGCGGGAAGAGGGAAAAGAACCGTGGAAGGTGAAGGCGGTTCGCCAGACCGCCGGGATCCGCACCACGGACCCTGAAACCGGCCGGCAACGGCCAACAGGAGTGTATCAATGGCGAAGAAAATCACCGGCTATGTGAAATTGCAGGTGCCGGCCGGGGCGGCCAATCCGTCGCCGCCGATCGGCCCCGCGCTCGGCCAGCGCGGTCTCAACATCATGGAATTCTGCAAGGCGTTCAACGCCGCCACCCAGAAGCTCGAAAAGAACATGCCGATCCCGGTCACGATCACCGTGTACCAGGACCGTTCCTTCACCTTCGAGATGAAGCAGGCGCCCGTGTCCTATTTCATCAAGAAGGCCGCCAAGCTCGAAAGCGGATCGAAGGCGCCGGGCCGCGACAAGGCCGGCAAGATCACCATGGCGCAGGTCAAGGAGATCGCCGAGCAGAAGATGAAGGACCTCAACTGCGATACGCTCGAGGCGGCCATGAAGATGGTCGAAGGCTCCGCCCGCTCGATGGGCATCGACGTGGTGGGAGGCTGACCATGGCACAGCACGGCAAGCGTTATCGCAAGGCGCGCGAAGGCGTCGACCGCGACAGGTTCTACACGATCGAGGAAGCGGTGAAGCTCGTGAAGGAGCGCGCCAGGGCCAAGTTCGACGAGACCATCGAAGTGGCGATGAATCTCGGCGTCGATCCGCGCCACGCCGATCAGATGGTGCGCGGCGTCGTCAATCTGCCGAACGGCTCCGGCCGCTCGCAGCGCGTGGGCGTGTTCGCCCGCGGCGCCAAGGCCGAGGAGGCCAAGGCCGCCGGCGCCGACGTGGTCGGCGCGGAGGACCTGGTCGAGAAGGTCAATAGCGGCCAGATCGACTTCGATCGCTGCATCGCCACCCCCGACATGATGCCGCTGGTCGGCCGTCTCGGTAAGGTGCTCGGCCCCCGCGGCATGATGCCGAACCCCAAGGTCGGCACCGTGACAATGGATATCGCCAACGCCGTGAAGGGCGCCAAGGGCGGGTCGGTCGAGTTCCGCGTCGAGAAGGCCGGCATCGTGCAGGCCGGCGTCGGCAAGGCCTCGTTCACCGAAGCCGCGCTGGTGCAGAACATCAAGGCGTTCGCCGACGCGGTCGCCAAGGCCAAGCCCACCGGCGCCAAGGGCCAGTTCGTGGAGAAGGTCTCGGTCTCCTCGACGATGGGTCCGGGCCTGAAGATCGAGCCGGGCAGCCTGTTCGGCGGCCAGTGACAAGACCGCAGGTTCAATGAACGAAGGCCGGGCGCGAGCCCGGCCTTTTCATCATGCGCGCCGTGTCGCGCGCGTGGCCGGCCGCAGCGGCGCGCGGCTGAGCTCGTTGCCGGCCGCGATCGCCTTCGTCAGAAGCCGCATAAGCTCCTTCGCTTCGCCTGCGGTGAGCCCGCGCAGCATCGCCCGTTGGGCGGCGACCACCGCGGGCTCGATCGCGCGCAACGTGCGCCGTCCCGCGGCCGTGATCTGCAAGGCATGCGCGCGCCGGTCGCGGCGGCACGGCTGGCGCACCAGCAGGCCCTTCTGCACCAGCCGGTCGACGACGCCGGTGATCGTCGTGCGGTCGTAGGCGATCGTGCCGGCGAGCGTCGCCTGGTCGATCCCCGGATGGGCGGCGACCGCGGTGAGGGCGGCATATTGCACGGGCGTGAGGTCGTAGCCGGCGCTCTCGATCTCGGCATGGAAGACCGCGACCGCGATCTGCTGAAACCGCCGCGCCAGATGGCCCGGCTTGTCTGCAAGGGTCTTCACCGGATCCTCCCGGATGGCGATTTGACACGTATACTGATAGTCAGCATACTTATCAAATATTTCATGCCGTCCGGCGGGCGCATGCGTCCGCGAAGGAGGGAGGGGAGGTCACGTGCAGTTCCACCTGAACGGCTTTCAGCCCGGCGATCCCGAAATCGCCGATCCCGCCGAGCGCATTCCCGCGCCGGGAGCGGACGGCGCGCTGCCCGCCGAAGTCGACGTGCTGATCGTCGGCTGCGGGCCGGCCGGGCTGACGCTGGCGGCGCAACTGAGCGCCTTTGCCGACATCAGGACCTGCATCGTCGAGCAGAAATCGGGCCCGCTGCTGCGCGGCCAGGCCGACGGCATCGCGTGCCGGACGGTGGAGATGTTCGAGGCCTTCGGCTTCAGCGAGCGCGTGCTCAAGGAAGCCTGCTGGATCAACGAGACGACCTTCTGGAAACCGGACGAGAAGAACCCGCAGAATATCGCGCGCAGCGGCCGCGTGCAGGACGTCGAGGACGGCCTGTCGGAGTTCCCGCACGTGGTGCTCAACCAGGCGCGGGTGCACGATTTCTATCTCGACGTGATGCGCCGCTCGCCCGCGAAGCTGAAGCCCTATTACAACCGGCGTCTGGTCGATCTGCAGATCGCCGCGGAGACCGCCGGCGGCAATGCCGATCCCTGTCGCGTCACCGCGCGGCTCGAGCCGGCCGAGCCGGTGCAGGGCGGCCGGCCCGAAACGGTGAAGGCGCGCTACGTGGTCGGCTGCGACGGCGCGCGCAGCGCGGTGCGCAAATCGATCGGGCGCGCCTTGCACGGCGATTCCGCCAATCATGCCTGGGGCGTGATGGACGTGCTGGCGGTGACCGATTTTCCCGACGTGCGGTTCAAGACGCTGGTCCAGTCGGCGAACGAAGGCAGCAGCATCATCATTCCGCGCGAAGGCGGCTATCTGTTCCGTCTCTATATCGAGCTCGACAAGCTCGCCGCCGGCGAGCGCGTCGCAAACCGCAGCATCACCTCCGACCACCTGATCGCGGCGGCGCAGCGCATCTTCCGGCCCTATACGTTCGACGTGAAAGAGGTCGCCTGGTGGTCGGTGTACGAGATCGGCCAGCGCCTGTGCGACAAGTTCGACGACGTTCCGGACGCGCAGGCCGGAACGCGCCTGCCGTGCGTCTTCATCGCGGGCGATGCCTGCCACACCCACAGCCCGAAGGCCGGGCAGGGCATGAACGTCTCCATGCAGGACGGGTTCAATCTCGGCTGGAAGCTCGCCTCCGTGCTGCGCGGGCGTTGCGCGCCGCATCTGTTGCATTCCTATTCGGCGGAGCGGCAGGCCATCGCCAGGGAACTGATCGATTTCGACCGCGAATGGGCGGCGCTGCTCGCCTCCAGCCACGGCTTCGATGCGGCCAGGACGCAGCAATATTTCGTGCAGCACGGCCGCTATACCGCAGGCACGGCCGCGCACTATCGGCCCTCGCTTCTCACCGGCGACGCGGCGCACCAGCATCTCGCCAAGGGCCTGACGATCGGGATGCGGTTTCATTCCGCGCCGGTCGTGCGCGTTACGGACGCCAAGCCCCTCCATCTCGGTCATGTCGTCAAGGCCGACGGCCGCTGGCGTCTTTTCGCCTTTGCCGGCGCGGGAGATCCGGCCGCGCCTGATTCCGGCCTTCGCGCGCTGTGCGGCTTTTTGTCGGAAGCCCCGCAGTCGCCGGTGCGCAGATACACCCGCCCGGACGAGGACATCGACGCGGTGATCGACGTGCGCGCGGTTTTCCAGCAGCATCATCGCGAGATCGTCCTCGAGGCCATGCCGACCTTCCTGTTGCCGCAGAAGGGACGGTTCAGGCTGCGCGACTACGAGAAGATGTTCTGCGCCGACAGGAAGAGCGGCCGGGACATATTCGAGATGCGCGGCATCGACCGCGAGCGCGGCTGCATGGTCATCGTGCGGCCGGATCAGTTCGTGGCCCATGTGCTGCCGCTCGACGCGCATGCGCAACTCGCCGCCTTCTTCGATGGGTTCATGACGCAGGCCGGCTGATCGGACCGTTAGCGTCCGTCCATGCAGGAAAGAAGCCGGGCCGGTCGCCGGGCTTTTTCGCTTTCGCGTCGTTGCAGGCGGCCGCGTGCCGCTTAATCGTCTGCGGCCGTGATTGCGCTGTGATCGGGATTTCCGTTGCAGTGTTCGCCAAAATCTTGGCGTCTCTTTCCATCTTGTCGAAATCGACGATCGGGGCGGCATCTTCCTCGGCGTAATAGCCCTGCAGCCGCATCCAAGGTGGACCTGGGCGACACCGGCGTTGATTTCCGCATTCCGCTCGTATTCGGAGCCGGGGCAACCACCCAGCGCGCGACATAGGACGACTCGTTCTGGGTGACGCGGGTCGGTCTTACCTATCGCTTCGGAGGCTGAGGATCGCCGCTACCCGGGCGGCGGGCGCGGGGGAAGCCGGCCGCGCGCCCCGCGCAAAGACTTGAGCCCGAACCGATTTCGGCCTATATAGCGGCTCGAAATCCGGGTCCGAGCACCCCGGATCAGAGGAATAGACAACAATTTCAAAGGTTTCCGGCCCGCAACGGCCGGGAAAGCGGAGGGTCGTTTGCCCTCCTTTAGTCCTGTCCAAGACTGCAGGCGCCGGTTCGCCGGCTTAATCGCCCCCACGGGGCGGCCCGCACAGACGGGTAAGAAACGGGTTTCGGACCGATCCTGCACGGGAGCGGTCCCGGCCGGTTCGAACCTTTCAAAGCTCGGTTGCAGCGAGAGCCGCATCCGGGGGGCAGGGATGAAACGTCGTCCGCGTACGCCCCTCGCATTTGCGTCGAGCCCGCGGGCGGCACTTGCAACCGGCGGCCCTCCGTAATGGACGGTCCGCCAAACCGGAGAGAGCTTGTGGATCGAGCGGAAAAGCAGGAGTCGATCGAGGCGCTGAAGGGGGTCTTCCAGGCCGCCGCGGTGGTCGTCGTCGCTCACTATTCCGGCCTCAGCGTCGCCCAGATGCAGACTCTGCGCAGGCAGATGAAGCAGGCGGGCGCGCAGGTGAAGGTCGCGAAAAACCGTCTCGCCAAGATCGCTCTTGAAGGCGCCGACGTTGCCTCCATCGCGTCGCTCCTGAAGGGACCGACGCTGATCGCCTATTCCGGCGATCCGGTAGCAGCGCCGAAGGTCGCCGTCGATTTCGCCAAGGCCAACGAGCAGTTTGTGATCCTTGGCGGCGCGATGGGAAAGACCGCCCTGAACCTCGACGGCGTGAAGCAGCTCGCTTCGCTGCCCTCGCTCGATGAAATGCGCGCCAAGCTCATCGGCCTCATCCAGGCCCCGGCGACCAAGATCGCGCAGCTCACGAACGCCCCGGCCGCAAAGGTCGCGCGCGTGGTCCAGGCCTATGCCTCAAAGGGCGCGGCGGCGTGACGCCGAGCGCAAACTCAGTTGGTTCGAACCGATAGGAACTGAAAATGGCTGACTTGCAGAAAATCGTCGACGAATTGTCGGGCCTGACCGTCCTCGAGGCGGCCGATCTCGCCAAGATGCTGGAAGAGAAGTGGGGCGTCTCCGCCGCGGCTGCGGTCGCGGTTGCGGCCGGCCCGGCCGGTGCCGCCGGCGGCGCTGCTGCCGAAGAGAAGACCGAGTTCACGGTCGTGCTCGCTTCGGCCGGCGACAAGAAGATCGAAGTGATCAAGGAAGTGCGTGCGCTCACCGGTCTCGGCCTGAAGGAGGCCAAGGACCTGGTCGAGGGCGCGCCCAAGACCGTCAAGGAAGGTGCCGGCAAGGACGAGGCCGAGAAGATCAAGGCCACCCTTGAGAAGGTCGGCGCAAAGGTTGAGCTGAAGTAAGCGCACCAGCGCTTGCTTCAGCGACCCCCCGGACAAGCGAGGCGAAGCCGAGCGCGATCCGGGGATCGCGGCAAAATCCAGGAGTTTCCGGCCGCCTCTCGCGAAAGCGGCCGGAAACACCCAAATAAACGTGGATGACCGGAGCCCGGGCGTTCACGAGCAGTTGACGGACTGAGATGCGGCGGTTCGGGCAGGGCCCGAATCATTTATGGAGATGAGGCACCCCCGACGCCTGTCCTGATGGTCGCGATTGATGGCGGCCTTTCGGAGAGTCGTCCCGGCTGTCCCAACGACAGGCGAGAGAAGGACGAAAATGGCGCAGACGTTTATCGGTCGCAAGCGCGTTAGGAAGTTTTTCGGAAAAATCCAGGAAGTCGCGGAGATGCCGAACCTCATCGAGGTTCAGAAGGCCTCCTACGACCAGTTCCTGCTGATCACCCCGCCGCCCGGCGGGCGCCCCGACGAGGGGCTGCAGGCCGTCTTCAAGTCGGTCTTTCCGATCTCCGACTTCGCCAACACCTCGATGCTCGAGTTCGTGCGCTACGAGTTCGAGCCGCCGAAATACGACGTCGACGAATGCCGCCAGCGCGGCATGACCTTCGCAGCGCCGCTGAAGGTGACGCTGCGGCTGATCGTGTTCGATGTCGACGAGGAGACCGGCGCCCGCTCCGTCAAGGACATCAAGGAGCAGGACGTCTATATGGGCGACATCCCGCTCATGACCAACAACGGCACGTTCATCGTGAACGGCACCGAGCGGGTCATCGTCTCGCAGATGCACCGTTCGCCCGGCGTGTTCTTCGATCACGACAAGGGCAAGACGCACTCCTCCGGCAAGCTCCTGTTCGCCGCCCGCATCATTCCCTATCGCGGTTCCTGGCTCGACATCGAATTCGACGCCAAGGACATCGTGCACGCGCGCATCGACCGTCGCCGCAAGATTCCGGTGACCTCGCTGATGTACGCGCTCGGCATGGACGGCGAGGAAATCCTCTCCACCTTCTACCGCAAGATCGCCTGCAAGCGCACCAAGGACGGCTGGCGCGTGCCCTTCGATGCCAACCGCATGAAGGGCTACAAGGCGGTCAACGATCTCGTCGATGCCGATACCGGCAAGGTCGTGGTCGACGCCGGCACCAAGATCACCGTGCGCCAGGCCCGCCAGCTCGCCGAAAAGGGGCTGAAGGCGCTGCGCATGTCGGACGAGGACCTGCTCGGCAATTATGTCGGCGAGGATCTCGTCAATCCGCAGACCGGCGAAATCTATGTCGAGGCCGGCGAGGAGATCACCGACAAGACGCTCAAGGTGGTCAACGACGAGGGGCTCAAGGAGCTGCCGATCCTCGACATCGACCACATCAATGTCGGCGCCTATATCCGCAACACGCTCTCCGTCGACAAGAACATGACGCGCGAGGACGCGCTGTTCGACATCTACCGCGTCATGCGCCCGGGCGAGCCGCCCACGCTCGACACCGCGCAGGCCATGTTCCAGTCCCTGTTCTTCGATCCGGAGCGCTACGACCTGTCCGCGGTCGGCCGCGTGAAGATGAACATGCGCCTCGACCTCGACGCGCCGGACACGATGCGCGTGCTGCGCAAGGAGGACATCCTCGCGGTCATCCGCACGCTGGTCGACCTGCGCGACGGCAAGGGCGAGATCGACGACATCGACCATCTCGGCAACCGCCGGGTGCGCTCGGTCGGCGAACTGATGGAGAACCAGTACCGCATCGGCCTTCTGCGCATGGAGCGCGCGATCAAGGAGCGCATGTCGAGCGTCGATATCGACACCGTCATGCCGCAGGACCTGATCAACGCCAAGCCGGCGGCCGCCGCGGTGCGCGAGTTCTTCGGCTCCTCGCAGCTCTCCCAGTTCATGGACCAGACCAACCCGCTCTCCGAGATCACGCACAAGCGGCGTCTCTCGGCGCTCGGGCCGGGCGGTCTCACCCGCGAGCGCGCCGGCTTCGAGGTGCGCGACGTGCACCCGACGCATTACGGGCGCATCTGCCCGATCGAGACTCCGGAAGGTCCGAACATCGGCCTGATCAACTCGCTCGCGACCTATGCGCGGGTGAACAAGTACGGCTTCGTGGAGACGCCCTATCGCAAGGTCAAGGACGGCCGCGTCACCGACGAGGTGATCTATCTCTCGGCGATGGAGGAGAGCCGCTACACGGTGGCGCAGGCCAATGCGCCGATCGACGCCAAGGGCCGCTTCACGGAAGACTTCATCGTCTGCCGTCATGCCGGCGACGTCCTGCCGGTGCCGCGCGAGAAGGTCGACTACATGGACGTCTCGCCGAAGCAGCTCGTTTCGGTGGCCGCGGCGCTGATCCCGTTCCTCGAGAACGACGACGCCAACCGCGCGCTGATGGGCTCCAACATGCAGCGCCAGGCGGTGCCGCTGGTGCGCGCCGAGGCGCCGTTCGTGGGCACCGGCATGGAGGGCGTGGTCGCCCGCGATTCCGGGGCCGCGATCGGTGCGCGGCGCGCCGGCGTGATCGACCAGATCGACGCCACCCGTATCGTCATCCGCGCGACGGAAGAGACCGACCCGACCAAGCCCGGCGTCGACATCTACCGTCTGATGAAGTTCCAGCGCTCCAACCAGAACACCTGCATCAACCAGCGTCCGCTGGTGAAGGTGGGCGATTACGTCAAGAAGGGCGACATCATCGCCGACGGTCCCTCGACCGAGCTTGGCGAACTCGCCCTCGGCCGCAACGTGCTGGTCGCGTTCATGCCGTGGAACGGCTACAATTTCGAGGACTCCATCCTTCTGTCCGAACGCATCGTGCAGGACGACGTCTTCACCTCGATCCATATCGAGGAATTCGAGGTGATGGCGCGCGACACCAAGCTCGGACCGGAAGAAATCACGCGCGACATTCCGAACGTGTCGGAAGAGGCGCTCAAGAACCTCGACGAAGCCGGCATCGTCTATATCGGCGCGGAAGTGCGCGCCGGCGACATCCTGTGCGGCAAGATCACGCCGAAGGGCGAAAGCCCAATGACGCCGGAAGAGAAGCTTCTGCGCGCCATCTTCGGCGAGAAGGCCTCCGACGTGCGCGACACCTCGTTGCGGGTGCCGCCGGGCGTGCAGGGCACCGTCGTCGAGGTGCGCGTGTTCAACCGCCACGGCGTCGACAAGGACGAGCGCGCGCTCGCCATCGAGCGCGAGGAGATCGAACGCCTCGCCAAGGACCGCGACGACGAGCAGGCGATCCTCGACCGCAACGTCTATGGGCGTCTGGCCGAACTGCTCGAAGGCCGCCAGGGCATTGCCGGCCCGAAGGGCTTCAAGAAGGACACCAAGATCACCCGCGCGGTGCTCGACGAGTATCCAAAGTCGCAATGGTGGCAGTTCGCCTCGCCCAACGACAAGCTGATGGGCGAGATCGAGGCGATCCGCAATCAGTATGACGAGTCCAAGAAGCGCCTCGAACAGCGCTTCCTCGACAAGGTCGAGAAGCTACAGCGCGGCGACGAATTGCCGCCCGGCGTGATGAAGATGGTCAAGGTCTTCGTCGCGGTGAAGCGCAAGATCCAGCCCGGCGACAAGATGGCCGGCCGCCACGGCAACAAGGGCGTGGTGTCGAAGATCGTGCCGGTCGAGGACATGCCGTTCCTCGCCGACGGCACGCCGGTCGACATCGTGCTCAATCCGCTCGGCGTGCCGAGCCGCATGAATGTCGGCCAGATCCTGGAGACGCATCTGGGCTGGGCGTGCGCGGGCTTGGGCAAGCGCATCGGCCAGGCGGTGGACGCCTATTATTCGCGGCAGGACACCAAGCCGCTGAAGGAGACGCTGAAGAAGGTCTATGGCGAGGACGAGACGATCCGCTCGCTCGACGAGCAGGGTCTGGTCGAGCTCGGCAGCAACCTGCGTCACGGCGTGCCGATCGCGACGCCGGTGTTCGACGGGGCCAAGGAGGGCGATATCGAGCAGATGCTCGATCTGGCCGGCCTCGACCATTCCGGCCAGTCGACCGTCTATGACGGGCGCACCGGCGACGAGTTCGACCGCAAGGTGACGGTGGGCTACATCTACATGCTCAAGCTCCACCACCTCGTCGACGACAAGATCCACGCCCGTTCGATCGGCCCGTACTCGCTCGTCACCCAGCAGCCGCTGGGCGGCAAGGCGCAGTTCGGCGGCCAGCGCTTCGGCGAAATGGAAGTGTGGGCGCTCGAGGCGTACGGCGCCGCCTATACGCTGCAGGAAATGCTGACGGTGAAGTCCGACGACGTCGCCGGCCGCACCAAGGTGTACGAGGCGATCGTGCGCGGCGACGACACGTTCGAAGCCGGCATCCCGGAAAGCTTCAACGTGCTGGTCAAGGAGATGCGCTCGCTCGGCCTCAATGTCGACCTGCACAATTCCAAGCAGCAGCGGCCCGGCGAGTTGCCGGAGGCTGCGGAGTAGCAAATTCTCCACCTCCCCCGCTTGCGGGGGAGGTCGACGAGCGAAGCTCGTCGGGTGGGGGTGATCGTGTGGCCGCCCCCTCCCTGACCCTCCCCCGCAAGCGGGGAGGGAAAAGCAAAGCGAATTAACCGGCCCGCGGAGCGACGGCTCCAACGGTGTCGAGGAGACGACGATGAACCAAGAGATCATGAATCTTTTCAGCCCGCAGGCGCCGGCGCAGGTCTTCGACCAGATCCGGATTTCGATCGCGAGCCCGGAAAAGATTCTCTCGTGGTCGTTCGGCGAGATCAAGAAGCCGGAAACGATCAATTACCGCACCTTCAAGCCCGAGCGCGACGGCCTGTTCTGCGCGCGCATTTTCGGGCCGATCAAGGACTACGAGTGCTTGTGCGGCAAGTACAAGCGCATGAAGTACAAGGGCATCATCTGCGAGAAGTGCTCGGTCGAGGTCACGCTCTCGCGCGTGCGGCGCGAGCGCATGGGCCATATCGAGCTTGCCGCGCCCGTCGCCCATATCTGGTTCCTCAAGTCGCTGCCGAGCCGCATCGGCCTGCTGCTCGACATGACGCTGAAGGATCTCGAGCGCATTCTCTATTTCGAATATTATGTCGTGCTGGAGCCGGGCCTCACCCCGCTGCAGGACCGTCAGCTCCTGAGCGAGGAGGACTATCTCAAGGCGCAGGACGAGTACGGCGCCGACAGCTTCACCGCCATGATCGGCGCTGAAGCGATCCGCGAGATGCTGAAGGCGCTCGACCTGGAGAAGCTCGCCGCCGACCTGCGCGTGGAGATCGCCGAGTCGACCTCGGAACTGAAGCCCAAGAAGCTCGCCAAGCGCCTGAAGCTGATCGAGGCGTTCATCCAGTCCGGCAACAAGCCGGAATGGATGATCCTGACCCAGGTGCCGGTGATCCCGCCGGACCTGCGGCCGCTCGTGCCGCTCGACGGCGGGCGCTTTGCGACCTCCGACCTCAACGACCTCTATCGCCGCGTCATCAACCGCAACAACCGCCTCAAGCGGCTGATCGAGCTGCGCGCGCCCGACATCATCATCCGCAACGAAAAGCGCATGCTGCAGGAAGCGGTCGATGCGCTGTTCGACAACGGCCGCCGCGGCCGCGTCATCACCGGCGCCAACAAGCGGCCGCTGAAGTCGCTCGCCGACATGCTGAAAGGAAAGCAGGGCCGCTTCCGCCAGAACCTGCTCGGCAAGCGCGTCGACTATTCCGGCCGCTCGGTGATCGTGGTCGGTCCGGAGCTGAAGCTGCACCAGTGCGGCCTGCCCAAGAAGATGGCGCTCGAACTGTTCAAGCCCTTCATCTATGCGCGGCTCGACGCCAAGGGCCTGTCCACCACGGTGAAGCAGGCCAAGAAGCTCGTGGAGAAGGAAAAGCCGGAAGTCTGGGACATCCTCGACGAGGTGATCCGCGAGCATCCGGTGCTGCTCAACCGCGCGCCGACGCTGCACCGCCTCGGCATCCAGGCGTTCGAGCCGGTGCTGATCGAGGGCAAGGCGATCCAGCTGCATCCCTTGGTCTGCGCCGCCTTCAACGCCGACTTCGACGGCGACCAGATGGCGGTGCACGTGCCGCTGTCGCTGGAAGCCCAGCTCGAGGCGCGCGTCCTGATGATGTCGACCAACAACATCCTGCATCCGGCGAACGGCCAGCCGATCATCGTGCCGTCGCAGGACATCGTGCTCGGCCTCTATTACCTGACCATCCAGTCCGACGGGCAGGCGGGCGAGGGCAAGATCTACGGCGAGGTCGCCGAGATCGAGCACGCCTTGCAGCAGAAGGTCATCACGCTGCATTCCAAGATCAAGTATCGCTGGGTCGGCATCGACGAGAACGGCAAGTCGTTCCGGAAATGGTACGAGACGACGCCGGGCCGCGTGCTGCTCGGGCAGGTGCTGCCGAAGTCCTCGAAGATTTCGTTCGATGTGGTCAACAAGCTGATGACCAAGCGCGAAATTTCCAACATGATCGACACCGTCTACCGCCATTGCGGGCAGAAGGACACGGTCATCTTCTGCGACCGCATCATGGCGCTCGGCTTCCATCACGCCTTCAAGGCCGGCATCTCGTTCGGCAAGGACGACATGGTGGTGCCCGGCGCGAAGTGGAAGATCGTCGACAAGACGCGCGAGCTCGCCAAGGAGTTCGAGCAGCAATACAATGACGGTCTGATCACCCAGGGCGAGAAGTACAACAAGGTCGTCGACGCCTGGTCGAAGGCCACCGACCAGATCGCCGAGGAGATGATGAAGGAAATCTCCGCCGGCAAGAAGGTCGAGGGCCGCGAGGCGCAGGTCAACTCGATCTACATGATGGCGCATTCCGGCGCGCGCGGTTCGCCCGCCCAGATGCGCCAGCTCGCCGGCATGCGCGGCCTGATGGCCAAGCCCTCGGGCGAGATCATCGAGAGCCCGATCATCTCGAATTTCAAGGAAGGGCTGTCGGTGCTCGAGTACTTCAACTCGACCCACGGCGCCCGCAAGGGTCTCGCCGACACCGCGCTCAAGACCGCGAACTCCGGCTACCTGACGCGCCGTCTCGTCGACGTCGCACAGGACTGCATCATCACGACCGAGGATTGCGGCACCAAGGCGGGCATCAAGGTGCGCGCCATCATCGATGCCGGCCAGGTCGTGGCCTCGCTCGGCAGCCGCATTCTCGGCCGCACCACGGCCGAGGACGTGAAGGATCCCTCGACCGGCAAGGTCGTCGTCAAGCGCGACACGCTGATCGAGGAGCCCCATGTCGAGGCGATCGCGGCGGCGAGCGTGCAGGAGATGCGCATCCGTTCCGTGCTGACCTGCGAGAACACCAACGGGGTGTGCGGCAAGTGCTACGGGCGCGATCTCGCCCGCGGCACGCCGGTCAATATGGGCGAGGCGGTGGGCGTCATCGCCGCCCAGTCGATCGGCGAGCCGGGCACCCAGCTCACCATGCGCACCTTCCATATCGGCGGCGCCGCGCAGATCAACGAGCAGTCCTTCATCGAGTCCAACTTCGAAGGCACCGTTCGGCTGAAGAGCAAGGACAAGACCAAGGGCGCGATCCGCAATTCGGAAGGCGACCTCGTGGTCATGAGCCGCAACATCGTGCTCGCGGTCGTCGATACCGACGGCACCGAGCGCGCCACCCACCGCCTGCCTTACGGCGCGCGGCTGCGGGCGGACGAGGGCGACAAGGTGACCCGCGGCCAGCGTCTGGCCGAGTGGGATCCCTATACCCGGCCGATCCTCACCGAGGTCGACGGCACGGTCGCGTTCGAGGACCTGGTCGAGGGCCAGTCGGTCGCGGAGACGCAGGACGAATCGACCGGCATCACCAAGCGCGTCGTCACTGACTGGCGCACGTCGAGCCGTGCGGCCGACCTGCGTCCGGCCATCGTGATCAAGGAGCAGGGCAAGATCCTCAAGCTCCTGCGCGGCGGCGAGGCGCGCTATCCGCTGGCGATCGACGCCATCCTGTCGGTCGATGCCGGCGAGACGGTGAAGGCCGGCGACGTGATCGCGCGCATCCCGACCGAGAGCGCCAAGACGCGCGACATCACCGGCGGTCTGCCGCGCGTCGCCGAACTGTTCGAGGCGCGCCGGCCGAAGGAGGCCGCGGTGATCGCGGAAATCTCCGGCACCGTGCGTTTCGGCCGCGACTACAAGAACAAGCGCCGCATCGCGATCGAGCCGGCGGACAAGGATGCCGAGCCCGTGGAATATCTCGTTGCCAAGGGCAAGCACATCCATCTGCAGGACGGCGACATCGTCGAGAAAGGCGATGCGATCGTGGAGGGCAATCCCGCCCCGCACGACATCCTGGCGATCAAGGGCGTCGAGGAGCTCGCCGCCTACCTGGTCAACGAAATCCAGGACGTCTACCGGCTGCAGGGCGTGTCGATCAACGACAAGCACATCGAGGTGATCGTGCGCCAGATGCTGCAGAAGGTCGAGATCGACGACGTCGGCGAGACCGACCTGATCCATGGCGACCAGATCGACAAGGTCGAGCTGGACGAGGTCAATGCCCGGGCGGTGGAGCAGGGCAAGAAGCCGGCGACGGCGCATCCGGTCCTGCTCGGCATCACCAAGGCCTCGCTGCAGACGCGCTCGTTCATCTCGGCGGCGTCGTTCCAGGAGACCACGCGCGTGCTCACCGAGGCCGCCGTCAACGGCAAGTCGGACACGCTCGACGGGCTGAAAGAAAACGTCATCGTCGGCCGTCTGATCCCGGCGGGCACCGGCTCGGTCATGAACCGGCTGCGCGAAGTGGCCGGCAAGCGCGACCAGCTCATTCTCGACGAGCGCGAGAAGGAAGCGGCCAAGGCCGCGGCCGAGCAGCCGGCGGCGTTGCCCGCGGCGGAGTGATCCGCCGGCATCGCAGCCGCAAGGCAGGAACTGCAAAGGCCGCCCTCCGGGGCGGCCTTTTTGCGTGTGGTGGCAAGGTGCCGGCCGGGCTATCGGGGCATGGTCGTCTCCGCCCGGCTCCCGTTTTTCGGGACCGCGCTCTACCGGAAGGGATTGCGGATCGTCACCCCGCCGATCCTCTGGCCATGCGAGAGGTCCTCGGACAGGATTTCGCGACAATCCAGCGCGCGGGCCGCTGCAACGATCGCCGCATCCCGGTAGGAGAGGCGATGCACGGCCCGCAGCGCGAGAGCGTCGTGCATGAGCGCCAATGTCGTTTCCTGCACCGGAAAGCGCAGCCACGCCTGAACGAGCCCGACGGCCTCGTCGTGCGACAGTGCGCCGCCGCGCGCCGGGCGCGTCGCCTGGACGTAGAATTCCTGCAGCACCTGCACCGACAGCGCGCCGCCGCGGTCGAGCGCGGCGAGGGCGATGTCGCGCTTTCCCGCCTCGGCGGGATCGGTGGAGATGGCATAGAGGAAGATGTTGGTGTCGAGAAAGGGCGGGGCCATCAGCGGCGGCGGTCGTGCAGTTCGTCGCGCGACAGCCGCTCGCCGGCGCTGAATTTGCGGATGCGCTCGCGGATGGCGCGTTCCTGATTGGCCAGCCGCTCGAATTCGCTTTCGCCGCGCCCGAGGCCGGACAGGAAATCCCGGACCAGGGCCGAGATCGAGGTGTTGCGCTCGGCCGCCTTCACGCGCGCCTGGCGGTAGGTCTCGTCATCCACAGAAACTGTGATATTTTTCATAGTCTCACAGTAATGGCGGACGATGCAGCGTTCAAGGCCGAGCGGGCCGGCCGATGCCCGATTCCGCGGCCGCCGCCGCCACGCTCGGCGCGGGCCGCCGCACGGCGACGGGGACGAAAAACCCCCGATTTTCCGCGGGTTTTCGGCTTGACTTACAAGGGGATGGCCGATACATACGCCGCACTTTCGGCAGGCGGTGAGTTTTCGCCTCGTCGGCACGGCCTCCCATGCGCGGCTAAGTTATTGAGAGCAAACGCTCTTTTTGCTTGCCTCCCGGTTGGGACACCAGCGCCTCGACGAATGAATCTCAAACGCTGCCGCTGACTAGCAAGGTCAGACTGACGATGAGTGCATGACCGCCTCGCGCGAGCGGGCGCGGTCCTCTGGGACACGAAGCGTCATTCCGCAAGCCGGAGCGGATGGCGCGTCTTTCTTTTGCGCGTGGAAACGTGCGTCCGGCGAGGGGTGGAAGCCCCGCACGGTGAGGATGAAGGCTTTAAACGTATGCCGACGATCAACCAGTTGATCCGCAAGGGCCGCGTAAAACCGACCTACCGCAACACGGTGCCGGCTTTGCAGGCCTCGCCGCAGAAGCGCGGCGTGTGCACGCGCGTCTACACGACCACGCCCAAGAAGCCGAACTCGGCGCTGCGCAAGGTTGCCAAGGTGCGTCTGACCAACGGCTTCGAGGTCATCGGCTACATCCCGGGCGAGGGTCACAATCTGCAGGAGCACTCGGTGGTGATGATCCGCGGCGGCCGCGTGAAGGACCTGCCGGGCGTGCGCTACCACATCCTGCGCGGCGTGCTCGATACCCAGGGCGTCAAGAACCGCAAGCAGCGCCGGTCCAAGTACGGCGCCAAGCGTCCGAAGTGATCTGAGCGGAGCGAAGATCATCCCGGGCGAGCGCAGCGAGACCCGGGATCGACAGAGAACGAGATAGAGACAGAGAGCCACCGATGTCCCGTCGCCACGCCGCCGAGAAACGCGAGATCAACCCGGACCCGAAGTTCGGCAATCTCGTCGTATCGAAATTCATGAATTCGCTGATGTATGACGGCAAGAAGTCGGCCGCCGAGCAGATCGTCTACGGCGCCTTCGACATCATCGAGACCAAGACCAAGTCGAACCCGATCCAGGTGTTCGAGCAGGCGCTCGACAACGTGATGCCCTCGATCGAGGTGCGCTCCCGCCGCGTCGGCGGCGCCACCTATCAGGTGCCGGTCGAGGTGCGTTCGAGCCGCCGCCAGGCGCTCGGCATCCGCTGGATCATCGCCGCCGCCCGCGAGCGCAACGAAAAGACCATGATGGACCGTCTTTCGGCCGAACTGCTGGACGCGTCCAACAACCGGGGGAACGCCGTCAAGAAGCGCGAGGACACGCACCGGATGGCGGAAGCCAACCGCGCCTTCTCGCATTACCGCTGGTAACGCCGGCCTTTCAGGACAACGATCATGCCCCGCAGCCACCCGATCGAGGACTACCGCAATTTCGGCATCATGGCCCACATCGATGCCGGAAAGACCACGACCACGGAGCGGATCCTCTATTACACCGGCAAGAGCCACAAGATCGGCGAGGTGCATGAGGGCGCCGCGACGATGGACTGGATGGAGCAGGAGCAGGAGCGCGGCATCACGATCACATCCGCCGCGACGACCGCGTTCTGGAAGAACAAGCGCCTGAACATCATCGACACGCCGGGCCACGTCGACTTCACCATCGAGGTGGAGCGCTCGCTGCGCGTGCTCGACGGCGCCGTATGCGTGCTCGATTCCAACCAGGGCGTCGAGCCACAGACCGAGACGGTCTGGCGCCAGGGCGACAAGTACAAGGTCCCGCGCATCGTCTTCGCCAACAAGATGGACAAGATCGGCGCCGACTTCTTCAAGTGTCTCGACGACATCGTGAAGCGTCTGGGCGCCAAGCCGGTCGCCATCCAGCTGCCGATCGGCGCGGAAAGCCAGTTCCGCGGCGTGATCGATCTCGTGCGCATGAAGGCGGTGGTCTGGGACGACGAGGCGCTCGGCGCCAAGTTCCACGACGAGGACATCCCGGCCGATCTCCTCGATCAGGCCAAGGAATACCGCGAGAAGATGGTGGAAGCCGCCGTCGAGCTCGA
Organism: Pseudorhodoplanes sp.; assembly: GCA_019187085.1. GTDB lineage: Bacteria > Pseudomonadota > Alphaproteobacteria > Rhizobiales > Xanthobacteraceae > Pseudorhodoplanes. Next base: position 220,142 of record JABARS010000004.1, read on the forward strand.
TGACGCGGCGATGGAAGCCTATCTCGAAGGCAAGGAGCCCGACGAGAACACGCTCAAGGGGCTGATCCGCAAGGCCGTGGTCACCGGCGCCTTCTATCCGGTGCTGTGCGGCTCCGCCTTCAAGAACAAGGGCGTGCAGCCACTGCTCGACGCCGTGGTCGATTACCTGCCGTCGCCGCTCGACGTGCCCGCGATCAAGGGCCTCGACGACAAGGGCAACGAAGTCGTGCGCAAGTCGGCCGACAGCGAGCCGATGGCGCTGCTCGCCTTCAAGATCATGGACGATCCGTTCGTCGGCACCATCACCTTCTGCCGCATCTATTCCGGCATCCTGACCTCCGGTTCGGGCGTGGTGAACTCCACGCGCGAGAAGAAGGAGCGGGTGGGCCGCATGCTGTTGATGCATGCCAACAACCGCGAAGACATCAAGGAAGCCTATGCCGGCGACATCGTCGCGCTCGCGGGCCTGAAAGAGGTGCGCACCGGCGACACGCTGTGCGATCCGCAGAAGCCCGTGATCCTGGAAAAGATGGAATTCCCCGATCCGGTCATCGAGATCGCGATCGAGCCGAAGTCCAAGGCCGACCAGGAGAAGCTCGGCGTCGCGCTCGCCAAGCTTGCCGCCGAGGATCCCTCGTTCCGCGTCTCCACCGATCCGGAATCCGGCCAGACCATCCTCAAGGGCATGGGCGAACTGCACCTCGACATCAAGGTCGACATCCTCAAGCGCACCTACAAGGTGGAAGCCAATATCGGTGCGCCGCAGGTGGCCTATCGCGAGCGGATCAGCAAGCAGGTCACGGTCGACTATACCCACAAGAAACAGACCGGCGGCTCCGGCCAGTTCGCGCGCGTAAAGTTCGACATCGCCCCGCTCGAGGCCGGCAAGGGCTTCGAGTTCGATAACAAGATCGTCGGCGGCACGGTGCCGAAAGAATACATTCCGGGCGTCGAGAAGGGCCTGGAATCGGTGCTCGGCTCCGGCGTGCTCGCCGGCTTCCCGGTCGTGGACCTGAAGGTCACGCTGATCGACGGCGCCTATCACGACGTCGATTCCTCGGCGCTCGCCTTCGAAATCGCCTCGCGTGCGGCTTTGCGCGAGGGACTGCAGAAGGGCGCCTCCGTCCTGCTCGAGCCGATCATGAAGGTCGAGGTGGTGACCCCGGAAGACTATACCGGCTCGGTCATCGGCGACCTGAATTCGCGCCGCGGCCAGATCCAGGGCCAGGACATGCGCGGCAACGCCAACGTCATCAACGCGATGGTGCCGCTCGCCAACATGTTCGGCTACGTCAACACGCTGCGGTCGATGTCGCAGGGACGCGCGACCTTTACCATGCAGTTCGATCACTACGAACAGGTACCTCAGAACGTCGCTCAGGAGGTTCAGGCGAAGTTCGCCTGATCCGTCTGGTCGGAGATCGTTAACGCCAGAAAGACCCGCACGGGAGAGTTCCATGGCCAAAGAGAAATTCCAGCGCAACAAGCCGCATTGCAATATCGGCACCATCGGTCACGTCGACCATGGCAAGACGTCGCTGACGGCGGCGATCACGAAGGTGCTGGCGGAAACGGGCGGCGCGACCTTCACCGCCTATGACCAGATCGACAAGGCGCCGGAAGAGAAGGCGCGCGGCATCACCATCTCGACCGCGCACGTCGAGTACGAGACCGACAAGCGCCACTATGCGCATGTCGACTGTCCCGGCCACGCCGACTATGTGAAGAACATGATCACCGGCGCTGCGCAGATGGACGGCGCGATCCTCGTCGTGTCGGCCGCCGACGGCCCGATGCCGCAGACCCGCGAGCACATCCTGCTCGCCCGCCAGGTCGGCGTGCCGGCGATCGTCGTGTTCCTCAACAAGTGCGACATGGTCGACGATCCGGAACTGCTCGAACTCGTCGAGCTTGAAGTCCGCGAGCTGCTCTCGAAGTACAACTTCCCCGGCGACAAGATCCCGATCGTGAAGGGCTCCGCGCTCGCCGCGCTCGAGGACAAGGATCCCAAGCTCGGCAAGGAAGCCATCCTCGATCTGATGCGCGCGGTCGATGAATACATCCCGCAGCCGGAGCGTCCGAAGGACCAGCCGTTCCTGATGCCGGTCGAGGACGTGTTCTCGATCTCGGGCCGCGGCACCGTGTGCACCGGCCGCGTCGAGCGCGGCGTCATCAAGGTGGGCGAGGAAGTCGAGATCGTCGGCATCAAGCCGACCCAGAAGACCACCGTCACCGGCGTCGAGATGTTCCGCAAGCTGCTCGACCAGGGCGAGGCGGGCGACAATATCGGCGCGCTCTTGCGCGGTACCAAGCGCGAGGAAGTCGAGCGCGGCCAGGTGCTGTGCAAGCCGGGTTCGGTGAAGCCGCACACCAAGTTCAAGGCCGAGGCCTATATCCTCACCAAGGAAGAGGGCGGCCGCCACACCCCGTTCTTCACCAACTATCGTCCGCAATTCTATTTCCGCACGACCGACGTGACCGGCGTCGTGCACCTGCCGCAGGGCACGGAAATGGTGATGCCGGGCGACAATGTCGCGATGGAAGTGCACCTGATCGTGCCGATCGCGATGGAAGAGAAGCTGCGCTTCGCGATCCGCGAAGGCGGCCGCACGGTCGGTGCCGGCGTCGTCGCCAGCATCATCGAGTAACCTTTCTTCACCTCTCCCCGCTTGCGGGGAGAGGTCGACCGCGAAGCGGTCGGGTGAGGGGTCTCCCCTCAAGACTAGAGTGGCCCCTCACCCCGACCCTCTCCCCGCCAAAGCGGGGAGAGGGAGAAGAAGCAGAGAGAAACGAATATGAACGGCCAGAATATCCGGATCCGGCTCAAGGCGTTCGATCACCGCATCCTCGATGCGTCGACGCGCGAGATCGTGAACACGGCCAAGCGCACGGGTGCGCAGGTCCGCGGTCCGATCCCGCTCCCGACCAAGATCGAGAAATTCACGGTGAACCGCTCGCCGCACATCGACAAGAAGAGCCGCGAGCAGTTCGAGATGCGCACCCACAAGCGCCTTCTCGACATCGTCGATCCGACGCCGCAGACCGTGGACGCGCTGATGAAGCTCGACCTGGCCGCCGGCGTCGACGTCGAGATCAAGCTCTGAGCTGAACGGTTGAAGGAAAGACGGCAACGATGCGCTCCGGAGTGATCGCACAGAAGGTCGGAATGACGCGGGTTTTCACCGATGCCGGCGAGCACGTGCCGGTGACGGTGCTCAGGCTCGCGGGCTGCCAGGTTGTCGGCCACCGCACCAAGGACAAGAACGGCTATGTCGCGCTCCAGCTCGGGGCCGGCAGCCGCAAGGTGAAGAACGTGAGCAAGGCCGAGCGCGGCCATTTCGCCGTCGCCAAGGTCGAGCCCAAGCGCAAGGTCGTGGAATTCCGCGTCAGCGACGACGCGGTGATCCCGGTCGGCGCCGAGATCACCGCCGACCATTTCGTGGTCGGCCAGTTCGTCGATGTCACCGGCACCTCGATCGGCAAGGGTTTTGCCGGTCCGATGAAGCGCTGGAACTTCGGGGGCTTGCGCGCCTCGCACGGCGTGTCGATCTCGCACCGCTCGCACGGTTCGACCGGCGGCCGGCAGGATCCGGGCAAGACGTTCAAGAACAAGAAGATGGCCGGCCACATGGGCGTCGAGCGCGTCACCACGCTCAACCTCAAGGTGGTGCAGACCGACATCGAGCGCGGCCTGATTCTGGTCGAGGGCGCCGTTCCTGGCGCCAAGGGCGGCTGGATCACGGTGCGCGACGCGGTGAAGAAGCAGCTGCCGAAGGAAGCGCCCAAGCCGGGCAAGTTCCGCGAGCCTGCGGCTGAGACCAAGGCCGCTACGGCCGAAGCGGCGCCCGCCGCCGAAGCGCCGGCGGAAACCGGGAAGGGAGCCTGATCGTCATGGAAGTGAAGCTCCTTTCGCTCGACGGCAAGGAATCGGGTTCGGTCAATCTGCCGGACGCCATCTTCGCGCTCGAGCCGCGCAGCGACATCATCGCGCGCTGCGTGCGCTGGCAGCTCGCCAAGCGCCGCCGCGGCACGCACAAGGTCAAGTTCAAGGACGAGATCGCGCGCACCGGCAAGAAGATGTACCGCCAGAAGGGCACGGGCTCCGCGCGTCACGGTTCGGCGCGCGTGCCGCAATTCCGCGGCGGCGGCCGCGTGTTCGGCCCGCATGTGCGCGACCATTCGCACGACCTTCCCAAGAAGGTGCGCGCGCTCGCGCTCAAGCACGCGCTCTCGGCCAAGGCCAAGGACGGCGGCATCGTCGTGCTCGACAAGGCGAGCGTGAAGGACGGCAAGACCAAGAGCCTCGGCAAGCATTTCGCCAAGCTCGAGATCGCCAACGCCCTCATCGTCGATGGCGCCCAGATCGAGGCGGGCTTCGAGAAGGCGGCGCGCAATCTGCCCCATATCGACGTGCTGCCGGTGCAGGGCATCAACGTCTACGACATCATGCGGAAGGGCAAGCTCGTGCTCACGAAGGCCGCCCTCGATGCGCTGGAGGCGCGGTTCAAATGAGCAAGGCTCCGGTCGTCACCGATCCGCGCCATTACGACGTCATCGTCGCCCCGGTCATCACCGAGAAGGCGACGACGGCGTCTGAGCACAACCAGGTCGTGTTCAAGGTCGCCCGCAACGCCACCAAGCCGCAGATCAAGGCGGCGGTGGAGAAGCTGTTCGACGTCAAGGTCAAGGCCGTCAACACGCTCGTCCGCAAGGGCAAGGTGAAGGCGTTCAAGGGCACGGTCGGAACCCAGTCGCCGGTCAAGCGCGCGATCGTCACCCTCGAAGAGGGTCACCGCATCGACGTGACCACGGGTCTGTAAGGAGCGCGCGATGGCACTTCGTACCTACAAGCCGACCACGCCGGGCCAGCGCCAGCTCGTCCTCGTCGACCGCGCCGGCCTGCACAAGGGCGCGCCGGTCAAGGCGCTGACCGAGGGCAAGCACGCCACCGGCGGACGCAACAATAACGGCCGCATCACCTCGCGCTTCCGCGGCGGCGGCCACAAGAAGGCGTTCCGCATCGTCGACTTCAAGCGTCGCAAGCTCGACGTAGCGGCGAAGGTGGAGCGGCTGGAATATGATCCGAACCGCACCGCCTTCATCGCGCTGATCAAGTACGACGACGGCGAGCTGGCCTACATCCTGGCGCCGCAGCGTCTGGCCGCCGGCGACGTCGTCGTCTCCGGCGAGCATGTGGACGTGAAGCCGGGCAACGCGATGCCGCTCGCCAACATCCCGGTCGGCACCATCGTGCACAATATCGAGCTGAAGATCGGCAAGGGCGGGCAGATCGCGCGTTCCGCCGGCACCTATGCCCAGATCGTGGGCCGCGACGGCGAGTACGTGATCCTGCGCCTGAACTCGGGCGAGCAGCGTCTCGTGCACGGCCGCTGCATGGCCTCGATCGGCGCGGTCTCCAATCCCGACCGCATGAACGTGTCGATCGGCAAGGCCGGCCGCACGCGCTGGATGGGCCGCAAGCCGCACAATCGCGGCGTCACCATGAACCCGGTCGACCATCCGCACGGCGGCGGTGAAGGCCGCACCTCGGGCGGCCGCCATCCGGTCACGCCCTGGGGCTTCCCGACCAAGGGCAAGAAGACCCGCAAGAACAAGTCCACCACCAAATTCATCGTCTCGAGCCGTCACGCTCGGAAGAAGAAGAGCTAAGGAGCCGACCGATGCCGCGCTCAGTCTGGAAAGGTCCGTTCGTCGACGGCTATCTGCTCAAGAAGGCAGACAAGGCGCGCGCGTCCGGCCGTCACGACGTGATCAAAATCTGGAGCCGCCGCTCGACCATCCTGCCGCAATTCGTCGGCCTGACGTTCGGCGTCTACAACGGACAGAAGCACATTCCGGTCACGGTGACCGAGGAAATGGTCGGCCACAAGTTCGGCGAGTTCTCGCCGACCCGCACCTTCCACGGGCATTCGTCGGACCGCAAGGCCAAGCGCACCGGCGCCTGAGGGGATTGAGAGAGGTAGATCATGGGCAAGCGCGCGCGCGAAAGAACGCTCCCGGACAACGAGGCGAAGGCCGTCGCCCGCATGCTGCGGGTGTCGCCGCAGAAGCTCAACCTCGTGGCGCAGATGATCCGCGGCAAGAAGGTGGCCTCCGCGCTCGCGGACCTGCAATTCTCGCGCAAGCGGATCGCCAAGGACGTCCGCAAGTGCCTGGAATCGGCGATCGCCAATGCCGAGAACAATCACGACCTCGACGTCGACGACCTGATCGTCGCCGAGGCGCATGTCGGCAAGGCGCTCGTGATGAAGCGTTTCACCCCGCGCGGCCGCGGCCGTTCGGGACGCATTTTCAAGCCGTTCTCGCACCTGACCATCGTCGTGCGTCAGGTCGAAGCGGCGGCTTAGAGAGAGACAGACGATGGGTCAGAAGATCAATCCGATCGGCCTGCGGCTCGGCATCAACCGGACCTGGGATTCGCGCTGGTATGCCGGCAAGAACGAGTACGGCACGCTGCTGCAGGAGGACATGAAGATCCGCGCCGAGCTGATGAAGCTGCTCAAGCAGGCGGCGGTGTCCAAGATCGTGATCGAGCGCCCGCACAAGAAGTGCCGGGTGACGATCCATTCCGCGCGTCCGGGCGTGGTGATCGGCAAGAAGGGCGCCGACATCGAGAAGCTGCGCAGGGTGGTGGCGAAGATGACCGACTCCGACGTCGTCATCAACATCATCGAGATCCGCAAGCCCGAGCTTGACGCCCAGCTCGTCGCCGAATCCATCGCCCAGCAGCTCGAGCGTCGCGTCGCGTTCCGCCGCGCGATGAAGCGCGCGGTGCAGACCGCCATGCGCCTTGGTGCCGAGGGCATCCGCATCAATTGCTCGGGCCGTCTCGGCGGCGCCGAAATCGCGCGCCTGGAATGGTACCGCGAGGGCCGGGTGCCGCTGCACACGCTGCGCGCCGACGTCGATTACGGCGTGGCCACCGCCTTCACCACCTACGGCACCTGCGGCGTCAAGGTCTGGATTTTCAAGGGCGAAATCCTCGAACACGACTCGATGGCGCAGGACAAGAAGCTCCAGGAATCCGAAGCCGGCCGTCCGCGTCGTGACATGACGGCCGGAGCGTAAAGAGAACCATCATGCTGCAGCCGAAACGGACAAAATTCCGCAAGGCCTTCAAGGGCCGCATCCACGGTATCGCCAGCTCCGGCACGACGCTGGCGTTCGGCCAGTTCGGCCTGAAGGCGACCGAGCCCGAGCGCGTGACCGCGCGCCAGATCGAGGCCGCCCGCCGCGCGCTCACCCGCCACATGAAGCGCGCCGGCCGCGTCTGGATCCGTGTGTTTCCCGACGTGCCGGTCTCCAAGAAGCCGATCGAGGTGCGCATGGGCAAGGGCAAGGGCACGCCCGAATACTGGGTGTGCCGCGTGAAGCCGGGCCGCGTCCTGTTCGAGGTCGACGGTATCCCGCTCGCGCTCGCCAAGGAAGCGCTCGCGCTCGCCGCGGCCAAGCTGCCGGTCAAGACCCGTTTCATCGAACGCATCGCGGAGTGACGACCATGAAAGCCGCCGATGCCCGCACCATGACGATCGACCAGCTCGACGACGAGGTGCTCAAGCTCAAGAAAGAGCAGTTCAACCTGCGCTTCCAGCGCGCGACCGGCCAGCTCGAGAACACTGCCCGCGTGCGCCAGGTGCGCCGTACGATCGCGCTGCTCAAGACGCTCGCCAGCCAGAAGCGCACCGGCACCGAGCCGAAGGCCGTCGCCGCCAAGGCTGCGCCGGAAGGCCCGAGCCGGCGCGCGCTGAAGCGTTCGCCGGAGGCCAAAGCGAAGGCCAAGACGAAAGCCAATACCAAGCCCAAGGGCGAGGCCAGGACCGGCAAGCGCGCCAAGACGAAGTCCCAGGCGAAGACGAAGTGAGGATGATCTGATGCCGAAGCGTACTTTGCAGGGCGTCGTGGTGAGCGACAAGCAGAACAAGACGGTCGTGGTCAGCGTCGAGCGGCGCTTCACGCACCCGGTTCTCAAGAAGACCGTGCGCCGCACGTCCAAGTTCCATGCCCACGACGAGACGAACGAGTTCTCGGTCGGCGATACGGTGTGGATCGAGGAGCATAGTCCGATCTCCAAGCTCAAGCGCTGGAAAGTCGTCCAGGGCGAGAAGAAAAAGAAGATTCTGTGAGCGCGCCTTGTTGCGCGCCGTGATGGAAAACGAGGGTTAGCCGCATGATCCAGATGCAGACCAACTTGGACGTCGCCGACAATTCCGGCGCGCGCCGCGTCATGTGCATCAAGGTGCTCGGCGGTTCCAAGCGCAAGTACGCCACCATCGGCGACGTCATCGTCGTGTCGGTGAAGGAGGCGATCCCGCGCGGCCGCGTGAAGAAGGGCGACGTGATGAAGGCGGTCGTGGTGCGCGTGTCCAAGGACATCAAGCGCCCGGACGGCTCGGTCATCCGCTTCGACCGCAACGCGGCGGTGCTGATCAATGCGCAGCAGGAGCCGGTCGGCACCCGCATTTTCGGACCGGTCCCGCGCGAGCTGCGCGCCAAGAACCACATGAAGATCATCTCGCTCGCGCCGGAGGTGCTGTGATGGCCGCGAAGATCCGCAAGGGCGACAGCGTCGTCGTCATCACCGGCCGCGACAAGGGCCGCAAGGGCGAGGTGATCGAGGTGCGCCCCGACGAGGGCCGCGCGCTCGTGCGCGGCATCAACATGGTCAAGCGCCACCAGAAGCAGACCCCGCAGCGCGAGGGCGGGATCGTTTCCAAGGAATCGCCGATCCACCTGTCGAATATCGCGCTGCTGGACCCCAAGAGCGGCAAGCCGACCCGCGTCGGCTTCAAGACCATGAATGACGGGCGCAAGGTGCGCGTGGCCAAGCGTTCGGGAGTCGAGATCGATGGCTGATACACAGATCAGGCCGCGCCTGAAGACCCAGTTCGACGAGGTCATCCGCGGCAAGCTGACCGAGCAGTTCGGTTACAAGAACCGCATGCAGGTGCCCGTCCTGGAGAAGGTCGTGCTCAATATGGGCATCGGCGAGGGCGTCAACGACCGCAAGAAGGTCGAGAACGCCGCCGCCGACCTGTCGCTGATCGCCGGCCAGAAGGCGGTCATCACCCGGTCGCGCAAGTCGATCGCGACCTTCAAGCTGCGCGACGGCCAGGCGATCGGCTGCAAGGTCACGCTGCGCCAGGCGCGCATGTACGAGTTCATCGACCGGCTGGTGAACATCGCGCTGCCGCGCATCCGCGACTTCCGCGGGCTGAACCCGAAGAGCTTCGACGGCGGCGGCAATTACTCGCTCGGGATCAAGGAACACATCGTGTTCCCGGAAATCGACTTCGACAAGGTGTCGGACGTCTGGGGTCTCGACATCACGATCTGCACCTCGGCGCGCAGCGACGATGAGGCGCGCGCGCTTCTGACCGCATTCAATTTCCCCTTCCGGCAGTGAGAGCGCACGTCTCTCAGACGCGGATAGCCAGGAGAGCCTGATGGCAAAGAAGAGTTCGATCGAGAAGGACAAGCGGCGCCGCCGCCTGGCCAAGAAGTTTTCGGGGCGGCGCGCCCGGCTCAAGGCGATCGTCGCCGACAAGACGAAGCCGATGGAAGAGCGCTTCGCGGCCTCGCTGAAGCTCGCCGAGGTGCCGCGCAATTCCTCGCGCACGCGCATCCACAACCGCTGCGAGGTGTCCGGCCGCCCGAAAGCCTATTACCGCAAGCTCAAGATGAGCCGCATCGCGCTGCGGGAGCTCGGCAACAAGGGCCTGATTCCGGGTCTCGTGAAGTCGAGCTGGTGAGGAGGGTCCGATGGCAGTCAACGATCCGCTTGGCGATCTGATCACCCGCATCCGCAACGCGGCCGCGCGCAACAAGCCGAAGGTGTCCTCGCCCGGCTCGCGCCTGCGCACGAGCGTGCTCGAAGTGCTCAAGTCCGAGGGCTATATCCGCGGCTATTCGACCGTGGAGCACAAGGACGGCCGCAACGAGGTCGAGATCGAGCTGAAATATTTCGAGGGCGAACCGGCGATCCGCGAAATCTCGCGCGTCTCCAAGCCGGGCCGGCGCGTCTATGTGTCGGCCAGGCATCTGCCGCGCGTGAACAACGGGCTCGGAATCGCCATCATGTCGACGCCCAAGGGCGTCATGGCCGACCACGCCGCCCGCGACGCCAATGTCGGCGGCGAAGTCCTGTTGACGGTGTTCTGATCATGTCGCGCATCGGCAAAAAAGCAGTCACGGTCCCCTCCGGCGTCACCGCCAATGTGCAGGGCCAGACCATCAGCGTGAAGGGCCCCAAGGGCACGCTGTCGCTCGTTCTCGACGAGACGCTGGCGGCCAAGCTTGAAGGCAATGCGCTGCAGATCGCCAAACGCGACGAGAGCCAGCGCGCCCGGTCGATGTGGGGCACCTCGCGCACGCTGGTGAACAACCTGGTGACCGGCGTCACCAAGGGCTTCGAGCGCAAGCTCGAAATCACCGGCGTCGGCTATCGTGCCGCCGTGCAGGGCAAGAACCTGCAGCTTTCGCTCGGCTACAGCCACGACGTCGTCTATCCGATCCCGGAAGGGATCGCGATCGCGACGCCCAAGCCGACCGAGGTCGTGGTTTCGGGCATCGACCGCAAGAAGGTCGGGCAGGTGGCCGCGGAAATCCGCGAGTTCCGTCCGCCGGAGCCCTACAAGGGCAAGGGCGTGAAGTACGAGGGCGAATACATCTTCCGCAAGGAAGGCAAGAAGAAGTAACGGAGCGCGCGATGGCGAAGTTCAAGAATCCCACCGAGCGGCGCAAGGGGCGCGTGCGGCGTGCCATCAAGGCGGTGGCATACGGCCGCAAGCGGCTGTCCGTGCACCGCTCCGAGATGCACATCTATGCGCAGGTCATCGACGACGCGAAGGGCGTGACGGTGGCGAGCGCCTCCTCGCTGGAGAAGGATCTGCGCGGGGCGTCGGGCGCCAATATCGCGGCCGCCAAGGCGGTCGGCAAGCTTTTGGCCGAACGCGCGGTCGCCAAGGGCGTCAAGGACGTGGTGTTCGACCGCGGACGCTTTCTCTATCACGGCCGCATCAAGGCGCTGGCGGACGCCGCGCGCGAAGGCGGGCTGAATTTCTAGACGGGCGAAGAGGATCAGGGCCGCAAACGCCCGGAGGAACGAGACACATGGCACGAGAACCCAAACGCGAACGCAGCGGCGAGCGGGAAGAGCGCGACAGCGAGTTTGTCGACAAGCTCGTCCACATCAACCGCGTCGCCAAGGTGGTGAAGGGCGGCCGGCGCTTCGGCTTTGCCGCGCTCGTCGTGGTCGGCGACCAGAAGGGCCGGGTCGGCTTCGGCCACGGCAAGGCGCGCGAGGTGCCGGAAGCCATCCGCAAGGCGACCGACGCGGCCAAGCGCAACCTGACGCGGGTGCCGCTGCGCGAAGGCCGCACGCTGCATCACGACGTGTTCGGCCGCCACGGCGCCGGCAAGGTGCATCTGCGCGCGGCCCCTCCCGGCACCGGCATCATCGCCGGCGGTCCGATGCGCGCGGTGTTCGACACGCTCGGCATGCAGGACGTGGTGGCGAAGTCGCTCGGCTCGTCCAACCCCTACAACATGGTGCGCGCGACCTTCGACGCCCTCAAGCGCCAGGATTCGCCGCGCACCGTCGCCGCCCGCCGCAGCATCAAGGTCTCCACCCTGCAGTCGCGTCGTCGCGAAGGCGGCGAGGCCGACGCTGCGGCCGACTGAGACATCGCAGGAAGCATAGGTCCGCCATGGCGAACGCAAAAACCATCAAGATCGAGCAGGTCGGCAGCCCGATCCGCCGCCATTTGAAGCAGCGCCAGACCCTGATCGGTCTCGGCCTGAACAAGATCGGCCGCGTGCGCGACGTGCCGGATACGCCGGCGACGCGCGGCATGATCGCCAAGGTCGCCCATCTCGTGCGGGTGGTGGGAAACGAAGGAAAATAGCGTGTCGTTGCCGGGCAGCCGGCAATCCGTCGTTTTCGGCAGGCGGACGCCCGGCCCGGGCGTGACCAGGAAGAGATGAGGACGCAACGATGAAGCTCAACCAGATCGCGGACAATCCCGGCGCGCGCAAGAAGCGCGTGCGCATCGGGCGCGGCATCGGCTCCGGTTGCGGCAAGACCGGCGGACGCGGCGGCAAGGGCCAGACCGCGCGCTCGGGCGTGCGCATCAAGGGCTTCGAAGGCGGCCAGATGCCGCTGCATCGCCGGCTGCCCAAGCGCGGCTTCCGCAACACCGCCTTCGCCGAGACCTTCAACGAGGTCAATGTCGGCGACGTGCAGAAGGCGATCGATGCCGGCAAGCTCGACGCCGGCGCGCCGATCGATGTTGCCACCCTCGTCAAGGCCGGCCTGCTGCGCCGCGAGAAGGCGGGCGTGAAACTGCTCGGTGGCGGCGAGATCAAGGCGAAGGCGGCTTTCTCGGTCTGGCGCGCCTCGAAGTCCGCGGTCGCCGCGGTCGAGAAGGCGGGCGGCTCGGTGAAAATCCTCGCCCCCGCCAAGCAGGCGCCGGGCGAACCCAAGGGCAAGAATGCGCGTTTTGCCGCCGGTCTCGACAAGCCGAAAGTGGCCGAGCCCGCCCCGAAGGCGGAAGGCAAGGCCGAAAAGCCCGCGAAATCCGCAAGCAAGGACGCCGGGTGAGCCCCATATGAAGCCTTCACGGCATCGGGGCTGACGGCAGGAGGAAACAGATGGTCTCCGCAGCGGAACAACTGGCGGCAAATCTGAATTTCTCGGCCTTCGCCAAGGCCGAAGAACTGAAGAAGCGCATCTGGTTCACGCTCGGGGCGCTGCTGGTCTACCGGCTCGGCACCTATATCCCGCTGCCCGGCATCGACCCGTCCGCCTGGGAACAGATTTTCCGCACCCAGGCCGGCGGCATCCTCGGCATGTTCAACATGTTCGCCGGCGGCGGCATCCAGCGCATGGCGATCTTTGCGCTGAACATCATGCCCTACATCTCGGCCTCGATCATCATCCAGCTGATGACGACCGTGTCGCCGACGCTCGAGGCGCTCAAGAAAGAGGGCGAGGCGGGCCGCAAGACCATCAACCAGTACACGCGCTATCTCACCGTCCTGCTCGCCGCGTTCCAGGCCTACGGCATCGCGGTCGGCCTCGAAGGCGCCGGCAACGTGATTTCCGAGCCGGGCATGTTCTTCCGCATCTCCACGGTCATCACGCTGACCGGCGGCACCATGTTCCTGATGTGGCTCGGCGAGCAGATCACCGCGCGCGGTATCGGCAACGGCATCTCGCTCATCATCATGGCCGGCATCGTCGCCGAGCTGCCCTCGGCCATCGCCGGCACGCTCGAGCTCGGCCGCCAGGGCGCGCTCTCGACCGGCCTGATCCTGGTCGTGCTGGTCATGGCGGTCGTCGTGATCGCCTTCATCGTGTTCATGGAGCGCGCGCAGCGCCGCCTGCTGATCCAGTATCCCAAGCGCCAGGTCGGCAACCGCATGTTCGAGGGCCAGTCCTCGCACCTGCCGCTCAAGCTCAACACCTCCGGCGTCATCCCGCCGATCTTCGCGTCCTCGCTCCTGCTGTTGCCGACCACGGTCGCTAACTTCAATGCCGGGCAGGGCCCGGGCTGGCTGACCACGATCACGACCGAGCTGTCGCACGGCCGCCCGCTCTTCCTCGTGCTCTATATCGCGCTGATCGTGTTCTTCGCGTTCTTCTACACCGCGATCGTGCTCAACCCGACCGAGACCGCGGACAATCTCAAGAAGCATGGCGGCTTCATTCCCGGCATCCGCCCGGGCGAGCGCACGGCCGAGTACATCGACTATGTGCTCACCCGCATCACGGTGGTCGGCGCGATCTATCTCTCGATCGTCTGTCTGATCCCGGAAATCCTGATTTCCTATGCGGCGGTGCCGTTCTATTTCGGCGGCACCTCGCTCCTGATCGTGGTGAGCGTGACCATGGATACGGTCGCGCAGGTCCAGGGCCATCTGCTGGCGCATCAGTATGAAGGCTTGATCAAGCGTTCGAAATTGCGGGGGCCGATGCGATGAGACTGGTACTGCTGGGACCGCCCGGGGCGGGCAAGGGGACGCAGGCGCAGCGGCTGGTCGCGCGCCACGGCATCGTGCAATTGTCGACCGGCGACATGCTGCGCGCGGCGGTCGCCGCCGGCACGCCGGTCGGTCTGCGCGCCAAGGACATCATGGCGCGCGGCGAGCTTGTGCCCGACGACGTCGTGGTCGCCATTATCGCCGACCGCATCGCCCAGCCGGACGCCAAGAAGGGCTTCATCCTCGACGGGTTCCCGCGCACGGTTCCGCAGGCCGAGGCGCTCGACAGGCTCCTGGCCGAGCGCGGCCTCAAGCTCGACGCGGTGATCGAGCTGCAGGTCGACGACGGCATCCTGATCAGCCGAATCGAGCGGCGCGTCGCCGAGATGAATGCGCGCGGGGAACCCGTGCGCCCCGACGACAACCCCGAATCGCTCAAAAAGCGGCTCGCCGCCTATCACGCACAGACCGCTCCGCTGTCGGCCTATTACCGGCGCAAGGGCACGCTCAAGACGACCGACGGCATGGCGCCGATCGATAGCGTCACCGCCGCCATCGCCCGCCTGCTCATGGTGGCTCCCGCCGCCCGCAAGGCGCCGAAGCGCAAGGCCCCCCGGGGCGCGACCCGCGGCGCCTCCAAAGCGCGCGTCCAGGCCCGCAAATCGGCCCGCAAAGCCGCTTCCGGCCGTGCCGCCGCCGGCAAGGGCAAAGCTAAGGCCGGGTCCAAAGCCCGGGCGAAAACGAAGACTAGGGCCAAGGCCAGAACCGGGGCGAAAACCCGCAAGACCGGGTCCGCCAAGGGCGCTGCCAAGGGTGTTACCAAGCGTGCCGCCAAGCGCGCGCTCAGGAAGCGGACCGGGGCGGCGGGCCGCAAAACCGGCCGCGGAAAGGCCCGAAAAGGGCGCCCGGCGCGCGCGCGGAGGTTGACGAAGCGGCGGTGAATTCGTACATAGCCCGGCATTCAGTGGGAGATCGTTTGGACGATGCCGGGCCCCGGAGCGGCGGGGAGGGTGTCGTCTTAACCCTTTGCGGGCCATCCGGCGTGAGTGGATCGGACTATTGCGGCGGCCCCTCGATGGCGGTCGCCTGAAGGAGAGAAATCGTGGCCCGTATTGCAGGCGTCAACCTTCCGACCAACAAGCGCGTGATCGTCGCGCTTCAATATATTCACGGCATCGGCGAGCACGCCGCGAATGCGATCGTGACCAAGCTCAATCTGCCGATGGAGCGTCGGGTCTCGCAGTTGACGGATGCCGAAGTGCTGCAGATTCGCGAAATGATCGACCGCGAACACACGGTCGAGGGCGACCTGCGCCGCGAGACGGCGCAGAACGTTAAGCGTCTGATGGATCTCGGCTGCTACCGCGGCCTGCGGCATCGCCGCGGTCTGCCGGTGCGCGGCCAGCGCACGCACACCAATGCGCGCACCCGCAAGGGGCCGGCCAAGGCCATCGCGGGCAAGAAGAAGTAACGAGCGTTTTTTCTATCAAGGCGGCGAGGGCGCGGACGCGCGCCCGGACCCGCGAAGGGAACGAGAATGGCGAAAGAGGCAGTCCGCGTCCGCCGGCGCGAAAAGAAGAACATCGCGTCGGGCGTCGCGCATGTGAATGCGTCGTTCAACAACACGATGATCACCATCACCGATGCCCAGGGCAACACCATTTCCTGGTCGTCGGCGGGCACGATGGGTTTCAAGGGCTCGCGCAAGTCCACGCCCTATGCGGCGCAGGTCGCGGGCGAAGACGCCGCCAAGAAGGCGCAGGAGCACGGCATGCGCACGCTAGAGGTCGAGGTCTCCGGACCCGGCGCGGGCCGTGAATCCGCGCTGCGTGCGCTGCAGGCGGCCGGTTTCACGATCACGTCGATCCGCGACGTGACGCCGATCCCGCACAATGGCTGCCGCCCGCGCAAAAGGCGCCGGGTATGACGGAAACGCTGCTCCGACGGGCGGATGCTCCGTTCGTCGCCGCCGAACTTTCCCACGGGGCGGAGTGGGAAGCGCGGGAGACCACCGCGCCACTCAAGGCGATGGGTGAGAACGTGACAATCCAGAAGAATTGGCAGGAACTGATCAAGCCGGGCAAGCTGCAGGTGAACCCGGGCGCCGATCCGCGGCGCGAAGCGACGCTCATTGCCGAGCCGCTCGAGCGCGGCTTCGGTCTGACGCTGGGGAATGCCTTGCGGCGCATTCTCCTGTCGTCGCTGCAGGGCGCGGCGGTGCAGTCGGTGCATATCGACGGTGTGCTGCACGAGTTCTCCTCGATCCCCGGCGTGCGCGAGGACGTCACCGACATCGTGCTCAACATCAAGGACATCGCCATCAAGATGCAGGGCGACGGTCCCAAGCGCATGGTGGTTAAGAAGAGCGGCCCCGGTCAGGTGACCGCCGGCGACATCTCCACCGTCGGCGACATCGTCGTGCTCAATCCCGACCTCGTCCTGTGCACGCTCGACGAGGGCGCCGAGATCCGCATGGAATTCACCGTCAATACCGGCAAGGGCTATGTCGCCGCCGAGCGCAACCGCCCGGAAGACGCCCCGATCGGTCTGATCCCGGTCGACTCGCTCTATTCGCCGGTGAAGAAGGTCTCCTACAAGGTCGAGAACACCCGCGAGGGCCAGATCCTCGACTACGACAAGCTCACCCTGCAGATCGAGACCAACGGCGCGGTGCCGCCGGAGGACGCGCTCGCCTTCGCCGCGCGCATCCTGCAGGACCAGCTCAACGTGTTCGTCAATTTCGAGGAGCCGCGCAAGGAAGTTGGCCCCGCGGAAGCGATCCCCGATCTCGCCTTCAATCCGGCCTTCCTCAAGAAGGTGGACGAGCTCGAACTGTCGGTGCGTTCGGCGAACTGCCTGAAGAACGACAACATCGTCTATATCGGCGATCTCGTGCAGAAGACCGAAGCCGAAATGCTGCGCACGCCAAATTTCGGCCGCAAGTCGCTCAACGAGATCAAGGAAGTGCTGGCGCAGATGGGCCTGCATCTGGGCATGGAAGTGCCCGGCTGGCCGCCGGAGAATATCGAGGACCTCGCCAAGCGGTTCGAGGATCATTATTAAGACGCGCAATCCTTATGCCCGGGACGAGCCCGGGCATGATGAAGAGGGAAGCGAAGGAATAACGTCATGCGTCACGGCAAGGCTCACCGGAAGCTCAACCGCAAGCCGGAACACCGCAAGGCCATGTTCGCCAACATGGCGGCGGCGCTGATCAAGCACGAGCAGATCGTGACCACGCTGCCCAAGGCCAAGGACCTGCGCCCGATCGTCGAGAAGCTCGTCACGCTCGGCAAGCGCGGCGACCTGCATGCCCGCCGCCAGGCGGTGGCGCAGATGCGCGACGTGGCGATGGTCAAGAAGCTCTTCGAGGTCATTGGCCCGCGCTACAAGGAGCGCAACGGCGGCTATACCCGCGTGCTCAAGGCCGGCTACCGCTACGGCGATTCCGCGCCGGTCGCGGTGATCGAGTTCGTCGACCGCGACGTCAACGCCAAGGGCCTCGATTCGGGTCCGGTGCCGGAGAAGAAGGTCGAGGAGACGGCGGCCGCGTGACCGGCCGACCCGTCAGGGCATTCGAAAGAGCGGCGCGATGCGCCGCTCTTTTTGTTTGTATCGCAGTCTCTCTGGCGGGCGTGGACCTGCAGGCCGCGTCCGGCACCCCGGTGGACCGCATGCTGCTCGCCGCCGTGCAGAAGGGCGATGCGAAGGCCGTGCGCGCGGTGCTCGCCGCCGGCGCGTCGCCGGACATGCGCGATAGTTCCGGCACGCCGCTCGTGCTTCTTGCCACCCACGCCAACCGGGTGGAGATCGCGCGCCTTCTGGTCGCCGCCGGCGCCGACGTCAACGCCAGGGACCGAATCGAGGACAGCGCCTTCCTCTATGCCGGCGCCGAAGGCCGCAACGACATCCTGAAGCTCATCCTGGCGTCCGGCAAGGCCGACCTCGGGAGCACCAACCGGTATGGCGGCACCGCGCTGATCCCGGCCGCCCACCACGGCCATGTCGAGACGGTACGCATCCTGCTCGCGACGCCGATCGACAGAAATCATGTCAACAGGCTCGGCTGGACGGCGCTGCTCGAGGCGGTCATCCTCGGCGACGGCGGCCGCGCCCATACCGAGATCGTGCGGTTGCTGGTCGAGGCCGGCGCCGACGTCACCATCGCCGACCGCGACGGCGCAACGCCGCTCGCCCATGCCAGGCGGCGCGGCTATGGTGCGATGACACGCATTCTGGAGAAAGCCGCAGGGCGTTAGCTCGCCCGCGCCGGATCAACAATCGGAGAGAGAACGATCGGAATTGCGGGTGCGCGCCCCGGTATCGCACTGCATGACGCAGGCGGACCACGCATCCGGCAAGCCAGAGGAGAACGCAGATGAGGAAAGCGGTGACAGCAGCGGCGTTGGCGATCGCTGCGGCTGCGGCCGGCGGCCAGGCTCATGCACAGAGTCCGGTCGCGCGCGGCGACTATCTCGTCAATACCGTGATGACCTGCCAGAACTGCCACACCCCCAAAGGCCCGAACGGCGACATCGCCGAAATGGCGTTCGCCGGCGGGCTGAAGTTCGACGAGCCGCCCTTCACCGTGACCGCCTCCAACATCACGCCCGATCGCGAGACCGGAATCGGCGGCTGGACCGAGGCGCAGCTCAAGACGTTCATGACCACGGGCGTGCGCCCCGACGGCGTGCCGGTCGCTCCGCTGATGCCGACCGGCTATTACAAGATCCTCACGCCGGGTGACCTCGACGCGATCGTGGCCTATCTGCGCACGCTCAAGCCCGTGCGCAACGCGGTGCCCGCGCCGGTCTACCGGGCGCCGATGGCGCAGGAGGTCTTTCCGGGCGCGGAGAAGCCGGCCGATCCGGCCAGCCTGAACGACAGGGTCAGACGCGGCTTTTATCTCGCCACCATCGCCCATTGCATGGAATGCCACACGCCGATGGACAAGGGGCGCCACCTCTATACGACGAAGCTCGGGGTCGGCGGCCACAAATTCCCCGGTCCGTGGGGCGAATCGGTCGCCCGCAACATCACCCAGCACTCGACCGCGGGCATCGGCGCCTGGTCCGACGCCGAGATCAAGCGCGCCATCACGCACGGGGTGCGCAAGGATGGCTCGAAGCTCAAGCCGCCCATGGCATTCGGCCGTTATGCGAAAATGACCGAGGCCGACACCGACGCCATCGTGGCCTGGCTGCGGACCGTGCCGGCGAACGAATAGGCCCGCCGGCCGCCTTCAATTGCGCCCGTCTTCGGCTTATATCTTCGCCGGAGACGGGTTCGCTTCCGGCCCGCTGCCCCTGGAACAGACCGATGATCCTTGTCCGATTGTTCGTCGCCGCGTGCGCGCTGCTGACGGTTCTTCTTCCGGCCTCCGCGCAGGAGCGCCGGGCGCCGGCCAATGCCGCCGAGCTGACCATGTCCTACGCCCCGATCGTCAAGCGGGTGGCGCCGGCCGTGGTCAATGTCTATGCCGCACGCGTGGTGGAGAACCGCAACCCGCTGCTCGATGATCCGATCTTCCGGCGCTTCTTCGGGCAGGGCATCCCGCGCGAGCAGGTCTCGCGCTCGCTCGGCTCCGGCGTCATCGTCGATGCCGCCGGGCTCGTGATGACCAACAATCACGTGATCGAGGGGGCGACCGAGATCAAGGTGTCGCTCGCCGACAAGCGCGAATTCGAGGCCGAGATCGTGCTCAAGGACCCGCGCACCGATCTCGCGGTGCTGCGCATCAAGGATTCCGGCGAGCGCTTTCCCGCGCTGACCTTCGCCGATTCCGACGACGTGCAGGTCGGCGACATCGTGCTCGCGGTCGGCAATCCGTTCGGCGTCGGCCAGACGGTGACGCACGGCATCGTGTCGGCGGTGGCGCGCACGCAGGTCGGCATCACCGATTACCAGTTCTTCATCCAGACCGATGCCGCGATCAATCCCGGCAATTCCGGCGGCGCGCTGGTCGATTCCGGCGGGCGGCTGGTCGGCATCAACACCGCGATCTTCTCGCGCTCGGGCGGCTCGCAGGGCATCGGCTTCGCCATTCCCTCCAACATGGTCAATGTGGTGGCCGCCTCCGCGCGCAGCGGCGGCAGCGCCGTGCAGCGGCCCTGGCTCGGCGCCAAGCTGCAGCTCGTCACCCCCGACATCGCCGAAAGCCTCGGCCTGAAGCGGCCGCAGGGCGCGCTCGTGGCCGGCATCTCGGCGAACGGGCCGGCCGCGCGCGCCGGCCTCAAGAGCGGTGACGTGATCACCCATATCGACGGCCAGCCGGTCGAGGACCCCAACGCGTTCGACTATCGCTTCGGCACCAAGCCGGTCGGCGGCAACGCCCGCATCACCGCGCTGCGCGGGGGCCGCGAAGTCCAGGGCGAGATCGCGCTGCGCACCGCGCCGCAGACCCCGCGCGAGGACATCGTGCTGCGCGCGCGCTCCCCGCTGGCCGGGGCTACGGTCGGCAACCTGTCGCCGGCGCTCGCCGACGAATTGCGGCTCGATCCGTCGGCGGAGGGCGTCGTCATCCTCGACGTCGCCAACGGCTCGCCGGCCCAGCAGCTCGGCTTCCGGCGCGGCGACATCGTGACGACGGTCAACGATCGTGGCGTTGCAAAGTCGCGCGATCTCGAACAGGCGACGGGCCAGCCGAGCCGGATCTGGCGGATCGTGCTGATCCGCGGCGGCCAGCGGCTCGCCGTGCAGTTCGGCGGCTGACGCAGGAGGCGCCGATGGCCACCCGCAATCAGCGCGGCGGAGCCAATCTGTTCACGGCCGCGGGCCTCGACCACGACGCCCCGCGGCCGCTCGCCGACAAGCTGCGGCCGCAGACGCTCGCCGAGGTGGTCGGGCAGGACCATCTGCTCGGGCCCGACGGGGCGCTCGCGCGCATGCTGGCGACGCGCTCGCTCGGCTCGCTCGTCTTCTGGGGGCCGCCCGGCACCGGCAAGACCACGGTCGCGCGCCTGCTCGCGCGCGAGACCGACCTGCATTTCGAGCAGATTTCGGCAATCTTCACCGGCGTCGCCGACCTGAAGAAAGTGTTCGACGCCGCGCGCGCGCGCCGCGAGAGCGGGCAGGGCACGCTGCTGTTTGTCGACGAAATCCATCGTTTCAACCGCGCGCAGCAGGATTCCTTCCTGCCGGTGATGGAGGACGGCACCATCGTCCTCGTCGGCGCGACCACGGAAAACCCCTCGTTCGAGCTGAATGCGCCGCTCCTGTCGCGCGCGCGCGTGCTGGTGTTCCATTCGCTCGACGAGGCGGCGATCGGCAAATTGTTCGCGCGCGCGGAGGCGATTGAGGGCCGCAGGCTGCCGCTCGACGAGGAGGCGCGTGCGGCGCTCGTGCGGATGGCGGACGGGGACGGACGCGCCGCGCTCACGCTCGCCGAGGAGGTCTGGCGCGCGGCGCGCAAGGAAGAGATATTCGATGTCGCCGGCCTGCAGGCGGTCGTGCAGCGGCGCGCGCCGATCTACGACAAGTCGCAGGATGGCCACTACAACCTGATCAGCGCGCTGCACAAGTCGGTGCGCGGCTCCGATCCCGACGCCGCGCTCTATTATCTCGCGCGCATGCTCGATGCCGGCGAGGACCCGCTCTATCTCGCGCGCCGCATCGTGCGCATGGCGGTGGAGGATATCGGGCTCGCCGATCCGCAGGCGCTCGTGATCTGCAATGCGGCGAAAGACGCCTACGATTTCCTCGGCTCGCCGGAGGGCGAGCTCGCGCTCGCGCAGGCGGTGATCTATGTCGCGACCGCGCCGAAATCGAACGCCGCCTACGTCGCCTATGGCGCGGCGCGCCGGGTCGCCAAGGAGGCGGGCTCGCTCCTGCCGCCCAAGCATATCCTCAACGCGCCGACGCGCCTGATGCAGGACGAGGGCTACGGCCGCGGCTATGCCTACGACCACGACGAGGCGGAGGGGTTTTCCGGCCAGGACTATTTTCCTGAGAAGCTCGGTCGCCAGACCTTCTACGATCCGCTCGAGCGCGGCTTCGAGCGCGAGATCCGCAAGCGGCTCGATTACTGGGCGAAGCTGCGCAGGGAGAAGGGCGGCTGAAACGGCGTGAAGGCGGACGTGAAGTCTGGTAGGATTCCCGCAAGAGAACAAGGATATGAACAAGCGGCTCGATCACGCGCTCAAGCAGGTCCGCACGCTCTCTGACGCGGAGCAGGAGGCCGCGGCCGACATTCTGCTCGAATATATCGATGCACAGAAAGCCGGGACCTGGCTGACCGCGGCGCAGGTCGCAGAGATCGAGCGGAGGCTTTCGAATCCGATGCCGCCGGCCTCGGACGAGGACGTCGCGGAACTGTTCGACCGACTGGCCAGATGAGGCTGGCCTACGATCCGCGCGCGCTGTCGGACCTCGCCATCATCCACCGCTATATTGCACGCAGCGATGCGGCGGCTGCCGGTCGGGTGGTCGCGCGCATCAGGCGCGCGATCGATCGCCTGCGGGTTCTTCCGTTCTCCGGAGGTCCGGGACCTTTGGGAATTCGATTGTTGGCGGTTCCGAATCTGCCCTACATTGTCGTTCATCGGGTGCGCGAAAACGACGGCATTGTCGACGTCATAGCGGTCCTGCATACGGCGAGAGAACGGCGGGAGTGATGTTCATCCGCACGGCACGCGCGATCCGATTGTCGCTCCTGATCGGCTTGGCGTTTCTTGGCGCGCAGCCGGCCTCTGCCGACGAGCCGATCTATGGCCGCTGGGCGATCGATCCGCTCGGCTGCCGCGTGGACGGCGACACCGCGGAGACCGCCCCGCTCATCGTCGCGCAGAAAACGCTGAAATGGTTCGTCGCCTCCTGCCTAGTCGGCAAGTCCTACAAGATCGGCAAGGCGCTGCACCTGCAGCTTCGCTGCACGAACGAGGGCGCGTACCGGTCGCTGCCGGTGCGGCTCGACCTCGTCGCCGCCGACCGTCTGGCCGTGACGTGGGATGGCCAGCGCGTCAAGGACATGCGGCGATGCCGATGAAAAAGAAGATGCGCCCGCGGTGCGCCGGACATGGCGTCAATTCCCGCCGCGGCGCGTCCAAGCGCGGTGCGCCCGCCGCGGCGCACGGCAAGACAAAGCCACGGCAGGAACGCCCCGCTGTGCACCCTGCCGCGCGGCCCGCGCCGCGCAAGGAGGAGGCGCCGCTGCTTCCGACCGGCGTGCAGACGCTCGCCGTCACGCCCGACGAGGACGGCATGCGCGTCGACCGTTTTCTCGAGGCGCGCTTTTCCGGCCTGTCCTTCAGCCACATCCAGCGCATCATCCGCAAGGGCGAGTTGCGCGTGAACGGCAAGCGCGCGCAGCCCAAGGACCGTCTTGCGTCCGGCCAGTCGGTGCGCATTCCGCCGCTGCGGCTCGAAGCGCCCAAGCCGCGCGCCGAAAGCTCCGCGCAGGACAAGGACCGCGCGTTCCTCAAGTCCATCACGCTGCACGAGGACGATGACGTCATCGTGCTCAACAAGCCGGCCGGCCTTGCGGTGCAGGGCGGCTCGGGCACCACGCGCCATATCGACGGCATGCTCGCAGCGCTCACCGGCCGCGACGGCCAGCGGCCGCGGCTCGTGCACCGGCTCGACAAGGAGACGGCCGGCTGCCTGCTAGTGGCGAAAAATCGCTTCTCGGCGGCCGCGCTCGCCAAGACCTTCCGCTCGCGCGCCGCGCGCAAAATCTACTGGGCGCTGGTGCCCGGCATACCGAAGCCCAAGCAGGGCCGCATCTCGACCTTCCTCGCCAAGGAGGAGCGCGAGGAGGACAGCTTCATGCGCGTCGCAAGGCACGGCGAGGAGGGCGCGAGCCATGCCGTGACCTATTATGCCGTGGTGGAGAGCGCGGCCAACCGGCTGTCCTGGCTGTCGCTCAAGCCGGTGACCGGGCGCACCCATCAATTGCGCGTGCAGATGGCGCACATCAGGCACCCCATCGTCGGCGATCCGAAATACTTCTCGATCGAGAACTGGGAATTGCCGGGCGGGCTGCAGAACCGGCTGCACCTGCTCGCGCGGCGCATCGTCGTGCCGCATCCGCGCGGCGGCACGGTCGACGTCACCGCGCCGCTGCCCCCGCACATGCAGCAGAGCTGGAACCTGCTCGGCTTCGATGCCAGGCGCTACGATCCGATCGAGGACGCGCCCGAGGCATGACGCGGCGCGCTGTCAAGGCCCGCAAAGCCGCGCGCAAGACCGTGCGAAAGGTGGCGGGCAAGCGCACGGCCAAATCCGCGCGCAAAGCCATAAAGTCGAAATTCTTCGTCTATGTGCTCGGCTGCCGCGTCGGCGCGCAGGTCTGGACCTATGTCGGCTGGACCAACGATCTGGCGCGCCGCCTCGCCCGCCACAATGCCGGCACCGGCGCGCGCACCACGCGCGGCCGCCTCTGGGTGCTGCTGCATAGCGAGCGGCTGCGCTCCAAGCCCGCCGCCATGAGCCGAGAATGGCACCTCAAGCGGGATCGCAGGTTCCGCAAGCGATTGGCGAACGCCTGGATATCGACGCCGGGCGCCGCCGTTCCTATCTAGAGGATTGCTGCGGCAGTGGATGAAGTGCCTCATGTGGAGCGCGAGCGCAGGTGAATAGACCGGTTCACATCCTTGTCTTTGCAGTATTTTTCACCGCGCTGATCCTGCCGGCGGCGTATGCGCAGGAGCGCGCGCCCAAGAAGAGCGCGCCTGCCGACGGCGGCACGCCCTCGATCATGACCGAGGAGCCGGCGCGCCCGCGTGCGGCGCCGCGGCGGCGCGGCTCGTCCTCTCCGTCGCCGCTGCCGCCGCCGCGTTCGGTGGTGACGCCGCTCGGCACCGTCCCGCGCATCATCGAGACCCCGCCGCTCGGGCGCGCCGGGGCGCCCGGCATCCTCGTGCCGGGG
>JABARS010000003.1 GCA_019187085.1 Pseudorhodoplanes sp.
TCGGCCTTGCCGGCGCGCCCGAGCCGCTTCATCGAGTCGGTGATGTCGCGCATCGCGCGGCCGGTATTCTCGGTCCAGGACAGCGCATCGAGCGGCAGGAAGCCCATGACGCCCGATCTCGTCAGCGTGAAGGGAAAGCCGCCGAGCGGCACGAAGCCGGTGATGACGCCGGTCTTCTCCTGATATTCGGCGAGCAACTCCGCCTGCCGGCGCATGAAGAACGCGGCATCCCGCCGGCCGACGGACGCCGCGCGCGAGATGAACACGTCGCGGCCGGCGACCGGGATCGCTTCCAGCGACGTGACGATGATTGCGGCGTCGAGCGGGGTGTAGTTGCGGTTGGTCAGGAAGACCTCCGTGAGCTTCGCATCGACGCCCATCGCCGCGAGCTTCTGGCGGCCGATATCGAGCAGTTGCGCGGGCGTGGAATCGCGCGCCATGTTGGTCAGGTTCGCGCTGGTCGAGGCGTTCGAGACGATCAGGCCGCCGACGCCGGGGATCGCCATCAGCGCGCCGCTGACGAGGAGGCCGCCGGTCGCCGCCGCCTGCGACAATTGGGTGAGCTTGTCCTGCAGCGGCGGGAAATCGGTATAGGGATCGACGCCGAGCTTGACCGCAAGCTCGCGCTTGCGGCGGCTTGCGCCGGTGAGGTCGGCGATCGGGTCGCCCTGCACCTTGCCGGCATTGTGCGCGCTTGATCCGATCTGGCCGAACAGCGAGCCGATGCCCGACAGCGTGTTGCCCACGGTGCCGAGCGGATTGACGAGAAGCTGTCCGGCGAACCTGATCGGACTCAAGCCCGCTTCGGCCAGCGCCTTGTTGAACGCCTCCGAATTGGTCACCTGGTCGAGCTCGCGCAGCGCCGCAAGCTCGAACTGCCGGGCGCGCATGAGCGCGTCGCCGATGACCTCGAAATCGCCGTACGGCGTCTTCACGCGATAGATGCGCATGAAGCCGTCGCTCGTGACCGGGCTTGCGATCGCGTAGTTCTGGCCGGCGGCGCTGATGCCGGGGATGAGATTGGACGGGAAAGAGCGCGGCTTCTCGAATTTCTCCGCGGCCTGCGCCGATGCACCGAGCGCCGTGCACGCGACCGCGACCGTCGTCAAAATCCTGCCTGGCGTCATCATCGGCTCCCCCACTCAAAAACAAGTCTAGTCCCGAGAGGCTGCAAAATCACGCTGAATCGGCCGCACGGCGGCCATTCTATTCATGGGCGTTTGATGCGGACCGCGCCGCCGGCTCACGGACGCGTCAATTGGCCTCGTTGCTGACGTCACCTATGATGATGGCGCAGACACATCCGCGGGAACCGATCGCGGGCCATTGTATTGTCGTGGACTTCCCTGATGGTCGGGACAGGTGGAGACATCCGAATGCGGGCTGCATTCCAGACGACCCTCGCGGCGCCGGACATTCTCTTGCGCCTTCAGGACGTGACGGCGGCGACGGATCGCTGCGGCTTCTGGCACGAGGCCTATCGCGCCGTCCGTGCGGAGACCGAGCGCCGCGCCGAGCGGCTTTCCGCCGAGGACCAGGTCGTCCAGTCGATGCCCGACGCGAGCCCGACCAAATGGCATCGCGCGCACGTCACCTGGTTTTTCGAGCAGTTTCTGCTGCGTCCCCATGTGCCCGGCTACAAGAGCTACAACGAAGATTTCGCATTTTTATTCAATTCCTATTATGTCGCCGCGGGTCCCCGCCACGCGCGTCCCAAGCGCGGGCTGATCACGCGCCCCGGCGTGCAGGACGTCGCCGCCTACCGGGCCCATGTCGATGCCGCCGTGCTCGACCTGATTGCGGGTGCCGACGCGCGCACCCTGGACGGTATTTGTCCGGTCGTCGAGATCGGCCTGCATCATGAGCAGCAGCATCAGGAGTTGCTGCTCACGGACATCCTGCACGCCTTTTCGGAGAATCCGCTTGCCCCGGCCTGCGATCCGCAATGGACCATGCCCGCACCGGCCGTGCGCGGCGGGGAAAGCACGTTGCCGGAAGGAATCCAGGCCATCGGTTACGGCGGCGAAGGCTTTCATTACGACAACGAGCGGCCGCAGCATCGCGTGCTGCTGCAAAAGGTGCGGATCGACCGCGCGCTCGTCAGCAACGGCGCGTGGCTGGAATTCATGCGCGACGGCGGCTACGAGACGCCCGATCTGTGGCTGTCCGACGGCTGGGCACAGGTCCAGAACGAAGGCTGGCGGGCACCCGGCCATTGGCGCGAGGTCGACGGCGCGTGGCATCAATTCACGCTCGCGGGACTTAAAGCCGTCGATCCAGACGCGCCGGTCTGCCATGTGAGCTATTATGAGGCCGACGCCTTTGCACGCTGGCGCGGCGCGCATCTGCCGACGGAGGAGGAGTGGGAGACAGCCGCCCGCCTCGG
This sequence comes from Pseudorhodoplanes sp., assembly GCA_019187085.1. Taxonomy (GTDB): domain Bacteria; phylum Pseudomonadota; class Alphaproteobacteria; order Rhizobiales; family Xanthobacteraceae; genus Pseudorhodoplanes. The sequence goes on from JABARS010000003.1 coordinate 2,387, forward strand.
CCTGATCGACGATGCGTTCGGTCTCGTCTGGCAATGGACGCGCAGCGCCTATCTGCCCTATCCGGGCTATCGCGCGGCGCCGGGCGCGCTCGGCGAATATAACGGCAAGTTCATGGTCAGCCAGATGGTGCTGCGCGGCTCCTCGTGTGCGACGCCGGATGGCCATGCGCGGCTGACCTATCGCAACTTCTTCTATCCTCCGTCGCGCTGGCAGTTCAGCGGCCTGCGTCTGGTGCGCTATCCGCACGCGAGGTAGATCATGCTCCCCCACGCCCCGAGAGCGAAACAAGACCCGCATGCTGTCCCCGAGCGGTCCGATTTCGAAGCCGACGTTCTGGCCGGTTTCGCCGCCACGCCCAAACGCATTCCGCCCAAATATTTCTACGACACCGAAGGCTCGCGGCTGTTCGAGGCGATCACGCGCCAGCCGGAATATTATCCGACGCGCACCGAAACCGGCATCCTGAAAGCGAAGGCGCGCGAGCTTGCCGGCATCGTCCCCGCCAATCCGGCGCTGATCGAGTTCGGCAGCGGCGCCTGCACCAAGGTCCGCATTCTGTGCGATGCCGTGCCGGGGCTGGCCGCGTTCGTGCCGGTGGATATATCGGGTCCGTTCCTGAACCAGCACGCGGCGGAGCTTGGCAAAGCCTATCCGCGGCTCGCGATCCATCCGGTCGCGGCCGACTTCACAAAGCCGTTTTCGCTGCCGCCGGCGGTTCGCGATTTGTCGAAGACCGGTTTTTTCCCCGGCTCGACGATCGGCAATTTCGAGCCGGAGGAGGCGGCGGCGTTCCTGCGCCTTGTGCGCGATGTGCTCGGCGCGCACGCGTTCCTGGTCGTCGGCGTCGATCTCGTCAAGGACGAGGCGACACTCGACGTCGCCTATAACGATGCAGCCGGGATCACCGCGAAATTCAATCTCAATCTGCTGCGCCGGATCAACCGCGAATTGCAGGGCGGCTTCGATCTTGGCGCCTTCCGGCATCGGGCGTTTTTCAATTCCGCTCGCAGCCGCATCGAAATGCACCTGGTGAGCGCGAAAGAGCAGACGGTCGCAGTCGCCGGACGTTCGTTTTCGTTCGCCGCCGGCGAAAGCATCCATACCGAGAACAGCTACAAGTACAGCCTCGATTCCTTCGCCGCGCTTGCGCGCCACAGCGGCTGGGCCGCGCATGCCGCCTGGACCGATCCGGACCGGCTGTTCTCGGTCCATGTGCTGCGCGCGGTGTGATCGCCTCCTGCCATGACGAGGGGTGGGCAGGCGCGCTCCTGCCCATCGTCGCTGCCGACCCCCGTGACGGACGACGGGCGGTCTGGCTATAGTCCGGCGGCTTTCCGACAACGCCACCAGACATCAGGGCGCACAATGAAAATTGCAGGATTTCGCGGACCGCAGGGACTTCGTCTCGGTATCGTCGAGGGCGACCAGGTGATCGACCTGCAGGCCGTCGATCCGGCTGTGCCGGCCGATCTCGCCGCCATCCTCAGGAAAAATGGCGGCGACCTCTCCGCGCTCGCAGCCCTTGCCGGCAGGGCGCCGACGTCCGCACGGCTTCCGCTCGCCGGTCTGTCGTTCGCGCTGCCGGTCGCCAATCCGGGCAAGATCGTGTGCCTCGGCCTCAATTACATGGAGCACGTCAAGGAAGGCCGCTATGCCGACAACGTGCCCAAATTCCCGACCTATTTCATGCGCGGCCTGACCTCGCTGACGCCGCATCTTGGTCCGATCGTGCGCCCGCAGGTCTCCGACACGCTCGATTACGAGGCCGAGCTGGTCGCCGTCATCGGCAGGCGCGCGCGCCACCTGACGATGAGCGACGCCTGTTCGGTGATCGCGGGCTGGTCGTGCTTCAACGACGGCTCGGTGCGCGAATGGCAGAAGCGTACGACGCAATGGGACGTCGGCAAGAACTTCGATTCCACCGGCGGCTTCGGGCCCTGGATGGTGACCGCTGACGCGCTGCCGGCCGGCGGCAAGGGCCTGAAGATCGAGGCGCGCCTGAACGGCAAGGTGATGCAGTCGGACAATACCGACAATATGATGTTCCCGGTCGCCGAGACGCTGGTCGATCTGACCAAGGGCGTCACGCTCGAACCCGGCGATCTGCTGGTTACCGGCACGCCGTCGGGCGTCGGCCAGTCGCGCACGCCGCCGATCTTCATGCGCGGCGGCGACGTGTGCGAGATCGAGATCGAGGGCATCGGGACCCTGCGCAACCCGATCGAGGACGAGCGCGCCTGACATGCCACGCATTACTGCCGACACGCTGCGCGATTTCGTGCGCGATATCTTCGTCGCCGCCGGCTGCTCGGCGCCGGAGAGCGCGCGGATCGGGAAATATCTGGTCAATGCCAATCTCACCGGCCACGACAGCCACGGCGTGGCGCGGGTGCCGCGCTATGTGAAATGGAAGCAGGACGGGGTGTTCTTCGCCGACCGCGTGGTCACGCGCGTGGTCGACACGCCCGCGATCGCGATCGTGGACGGCCAGTTCGGCTTCGGCCAGACCACGGCGCCGCAGGCCGTGATGATCGGCATCGAGAAATGCAAGGCGATGGGTCTTGCCGCGGTCGGCCTGCGCCGCTCCGGCCATGTCGGGCGGGTCGGCGAATGGGCGGAGATGGCGGCCGGGCACGGTCTCGTGTCGGTGCATTTCGTCAATGTGGCCGGCAGCGTGCTCGTCGCCCCGTTCGGCGGCGTTGACCGGCGCTTCTCGACCGCGCCGTTCTGCGTCGGCATCCCGCGCGAGGGCCAGCGGCCGGTCATTCTTGACTTTGCGACCTCGCTGGTCGCCGAAGGCAAGGTGCTGGTGGCGAGCCAGGGCGGCAAGCCGCTGCCCGCCGATGCGCTGATCGCGCAGGACGGCACCAGAAGCGCCGACCCGCACGTGCTCTACGGCGACTACACGCCGGCCGGGCTGCGCGACTACAAATACGGCACCGGGGCAATCCGCGCGTTCGGCGAGCACAAGGGCTCCGGCCTTGCCCTGATGTGCGAGCTGCTCGGCGGCGCATTGACCGGCAACGGCGCCTCGGCGCCCGACAAGCACTGGTCGCAGGGCATGTTCTCGTTCTATGTCGATCCGGAGAAGATCGACCCCGGGCATTTCTTCCCCGCCGAAGTGACGCGGATGCTGGCGTTCGTGAAAGGCTCAAAGCCCGCCGCGCGCGTCGGCGAGGTGCTGGTCCCGGGCGAGCCGGAAGAGCGCAACCGCGCCGAGCGGCTGGCGAACGGCGTGCCGCTTGCCGACGATACCTGGGCGGCCCTGCGCGCGGCTGCCCGCAGCGCCGGCCTTGCCGAGAAACAAATCGACGGCGTTGCGTTGTTGTCTGCGTGACGAACCGAACGGGAGAGCCTTCTTGAGCAACGTGATCACGATCTGCGGCAGCCTGCGCCAGCACTCCTACAATGCCGCGCTGGCGCGCAGCCTGCCCAAGCTTGCGCCGGCCGGCATGACGATTTCGCCTGCGCCCTCGATTGGCGACCTGCCGCTCTACAATCAGGACATCCAGGACGAGGGCTTCCCGCCCGAGGTCGAGGTGCTGGCGGCGGCGATCCGCGCCGCCGACGGCGTCATCATCGTGTCGCCCGAATACAACTGGACGATCCCCGGCGCGCTCAAGAACGCGATCGACTGGGTGTCGCGCCTCAAGGAGCAGCCGTTCAAGGCCAAGCCGGTGGCGTTGCAATCGGCCAGCACGGCGCTGCTCGGCGGCTCGCGCATGCAATATCACCTGCGCCAGTGCATGACCTCGATCGACGCCTATCTGTTGGGGCGCCCGGAAGTGTTCGTCACCTTCGCTCCGCAGAAGTTCGACGAGACGACGCTCGCGCTGAAGGATCAGCCGACCATCGACATTATCAGGCAGCAGCTTGCCGGCTTTGCGGATTTCATCGCCCGCGTGGCGACGAAATCCTGATCCCGGAGCGGGAAGCGCCGCCCCCCGCTAGCTTAGGCCGGCCATCCCGTTGACCACGGGATGGAGTTCGAGCGCGCCCCGATAGATCATCTCGAGGGCGACGTAGAGGATGATGGCCAGGCCGATATAGGCGATCCAGCGGTGCTTCTGCAGGAGCTGGGCGATGAACGAGGCCGCCACGCCCATCAGCGCGATCGACAAGGCAAGGCCGAAAATCAGCAGGACCGGATGCTCGCGCGCGGCGCCCGCGACCGCGAGCACATTGTCGAGCGACATCGACACGTCGGCCACGATGATCTGCCAGGCCGCCTGGCCGAACGTCTTGCGCGGGGCGTGCGCGGCAATGGTTCCGTCCGCGTTGATGTCGACGCCGCTCAGCGCCTCGGCCGCCTCCATCTCCTCGACGGCAGTGGTGCGCAGTTCGCGCCACATTTTCCAGCTCACCCACAGCAGCAGCAGGCCGCCGGCAAACAACAGACCGACGATCTTGAGCAGTTGCGTCGTCATCCCGGCAAACACGATGCGCAGCAGCGTCGCGGCGATGATCCCGATGATGATCGCCCTGGTCCGCTGCTCCTGCGGCAGGCCGGCGGCGGCGAGGCCGATGACGATGGCGTTGTCGCCGGCAAGAACGAGGTCGATCATCACGACCTGGAGCAGGACGGAGAGGGCCTCGGCGCTCAGCAATTCGGCGGTCAGCAATTCGGTCATGGGTCGGTTCCTCTATCGCAGAGGGAATCGCCCGCTCTTGTCCGCCCGTGCAGCGCCGTCCCGGCCGCAGGCCGGTTCGATAGCGTGCATGTCAGCGCAGGTCGCGCCGCAGGATGACGGATACAAAACAGGCCACTCCCTAAGACTTCCAGTCCGACATCGCAGCTCGCGGAGCTGCCAGAGGGGCCCGGCCTGGCTTTCGGTTCGCTCTAATGAGCGCTCGTCAGTTGCTCGAACAGCGCGACGGCATGCTGCGGTTCGCTGAGCATGCCGGTCGCCATCCAGATCAGCGCGAAAATCGCGGCGACATCCCAACGCGTGATGTCGCGTCCGCGGTGATCCGCCGCGGACCGGTACGCCGACAGGCCGAGCGTCACGGCCGCGACGAACGACGCGGCGGAGATGATCGGCATGACCAGCGGGAGCGGAACCGACCAGACATGCAGGAGGCCGAACGCCGCCGCCGTCGTGACGCCCAAAGCAAGCGCGATCCGCAAGACCAGCGGGTCGCAGGCCGCTTCCGGCGCAGGGCGTGGTGCAGGTCTCCAATGGGTCATTCGTCGCTCCGGTGCAGAACGACGGTCTGCCCGGACGCCCGGTGCCGCTAGCGGATGCCGGAGCCCGCGCGTCGCGCGGTGACGCGATCGCGATGCAGACCGTTCGGGTTCTGCCCGGGCAATCTAGGAAGGCGGTGCCGGAGCGAGTATCCGCACCGGTTGGGGTGTATTTTTACGGGGCCGGCAGAAGGAAACCGCCTCGCGGCGCGCGCCCGCGCGCGTCAGGGCTCCAGGCGGCCGAGACGGATGGCCTGGCGCACGAGCACCGCGACGCTCTCGGCCTCCATCTTGTCCATGATCTCGGCGCGATAGCTCTCCACGGTGCGCGCGCTGATGTTGAGGCGGGCGGCGATCGCGTGGCTGGTGAAGCCCTGCGCGACCAGGTCGAAAATCTCGATCTGCCGCGGCGTCAGGCGCGCAAAGCGCTGCGACACCGCGTCCTCGGCCTTGCGTGAATCCTGCTGCTCGAAGGCCAGCGACAGCGCGCGGTTGATCGCGGCCACGAGCTTGGTGTCGTCCACTGGCTTCTCGATGAAGTCCTCGGCGCCGGCCTTGATCCCCTCGACCGCCATCGGCACGTCGGCATGGCCGGAAATGAGCACGACCGGAAGCGCGATCTTGCGTCGCTTCAACTCGCGCACGAGCGTGATGCCGTCCATGCCCGGCATCCGCACGTCGGCGACGACGCAGCCGCGCCGCTCTTCGTCGACCGTCTGGATGAAACCATCGGCCGATTCGTGGGTCTCGACGTTGAAGCCGAACACGCCGAGCATCTCGGCGAGCGCGTGGCGTACCGAGGCCTGGTCGTCGATGACGAATATCGTCGGGCCGGCCATGCTCACACCGCCCGCGTCTCGCCGAGCGGCAGCGACAGGCGAAACTCGGTCGCGCCCGGTGCCCGCGACTGCAGCCAGATTTTCCCGCCGTGCGATTCCATGATCGAGGCGCAGATCGGCAGTCCGAGCCCGAGCCCCTCGTTCTTGGAGGTGGAGAGCGGATGGAAGAGCTTCTCGGCCAGCTCGTCGGGCACGCCCGAGCCATTGTCGGAGACCGCGATCTCGATGCGCCGGGGGGCGTCGAACTGTTGCGCGGACACGCGAATGCGGCCGTCGGTCCGGTGCGCGCTTGCGATGGCGTCCATCGCATTGCGGACGAGATTGAGAATCACCTGCTGCAACTGGATGCGGTCTCCGTAGATCGGGGGCAGCGTGTCGGGAACGTTAAGCTCCACCGCAACCTGATTCCACGAAGCGTCGGTGTGCACAAGCGTCAAGGCCTGGTCGAGCATCTCGCGGACTTCGATCGTGGATTCGTGCGGGCGGCCGCGCCGCAGGAAGTCGCGCATGTGGCGCACGACCCCGCTGATATGGTCGATCTCGGTGATGGCGGAGGACAGGTTGCGGTCGGCGCGCGCCTGGTCGCCGCCGGTGCGCAGGATGTGCTGCGCCGAGCGCGCCAGCGCGCGCGCCGCCGTCATCGGCTGGTTGATCTCGTGCGCCAGCGTCGAGGCCATGCTGCTGACGAGGTTGAAGCGCGCGGCCTGCGCGGCCTCGGCTTCGGTGACCTTCAGACGCGCCTCGGCCTCGCGCGCGAGCCGGTCGGAGGTGCGCCGCTCGCTGACCACGACGCCGACGATCAGGCCGGTGGTGGTGAGGACCAGCATCAGCATCTGCAGCTCGGTGAAGGCGCGCGCGTCATAGTCGTTGATGTGCAGGAGCGCCACCACGCCGAGCTGGGTCACTGCCAGCGCGAGGCAGGCGCCGTCGAAGCCGTAGCGGACGGCCGCGATCACGGTCGGAACGAAGAGCAGATAGAAGAAGCGAAACCCCGGCGCGCCGTCGCTGACCGCCATGACCCAAAGAGCGGCGACGAGCACGACGATATAAAGCGCTGCCTCGGGCAGCACCGAGCGAAGCGCGGGTAGCGAAATATGCCGCCGGTCGAAGACGAAGCGCAGGATGAGCGGCGTCGTGACGGCGATCCCGATTATGTCGCCGATCAGGAGCGGCACCGAGGCATGCGGAAGGTCGCGGACGTCGAACGTCCCGAAGGCCAGGAAGAAGGCGCTCAGCAGCACGCTGTTCACCGCCGCGCCGGCAACGCCGACGGCGAGCAAGACGAGCACGTCGCGCAGGTGAACGAGACCGATATCGAGCCGGAAGTAGCGGCGCGCGGTTGCCGCCGCAAGTGAATAGCTGAGCGCGACGATCGCGCCCACGCCGAGGACCAGCGGCCAGTCGAGCTTGCTACGCAGCACGAGGCTTTCGGCGACGATCACGCCGGCAAACAGGATCAGGCCGCTGCCGCGGCCGGCAAAGATCAGGAGCGCGAACAGCGCCCCGAGGCCAGGATTCCACGGGGTGACGGGGAGCCCCTTGTATTCGTGGAGGAAGCTCGCCCATTCAAGGCCTAGATAGGCGGCAAGGAACAGTGCGGCGACGGCAATGCGCGCGGGAAGGCCCGGCGACGCGGACAGGAAGAAGTTGCGCCCGGTACCGACCGGGGGGAGGAAGCGGTCGTCCTTGTTGACCGTCAGGTTCACCGGTGAAGAGCGCTCCGCTCGCCGGGCGACAGGACGCCCGCACGCATGCGGACTATAGCCGCCGCCTTCCGGCGGGCAACGGCTGGCGGTTGCTGCTACAGCGCCTTGCCGGCGAGCCAGTCCGCGCCGCGCCGGTAGAGCGCCTCCAGCGCCGCGCCGTCGAGGCCGGGCATGTCGGTCTTGACCTTGTAGCCGATGCGCGCCTGCATGTAGGCCAGATGCCGGTAGCCTTCCGGAAACTGCATCAGGAGGGTCTGGTCGAGCGAAAGCCTTGCCGCCGGATCGACCGGATCCAGCCGGTCCTTCTCGTAGATCGGCTGGCGCAGCACGAGGCCCCAGCGGTCCTGACGCTTTTCGAGGAAGTCGTAGAAGCGCCCGGTGCACACGACGTCGCACGGAACGCCCTCGACCGGCGCGCGCTGGGAGATCGTCATCTTGGTCTGTGCGATGGCGCGGTTGCCGGCCAGATCGACGGTCATGCCGCCGAGGAAATGCAGGATGCGCACGCCCTTGTCGTAACCCTCCTGGCTGACCCTGATGAACTCGTCCGCCGTCCCCTGAAACCAGGTCGCCATCATGCGTCCGTCGTCGTGCCAGACCGTGCGGAAGCGATCCCACATGCGCGCGTCGCGCCAGAGCGCCCAGTTTTCGATCAGATCGCGGATGGCGAGGCGGTCGGCGGTGTCACCCTGGGGCATAAGCTTCATTTCCCTTTGGTCATGCCCGCGCTTGTCGCGGGCATCCACGTCTTGCGACAATGTCGCCGAGGCGTGACCTCGTCCTAACCGGAGTTGATCGGACATGGCAAGGCTTGCAGGCCGCAGCGCAATCGTCACCGGCGGCGCGCGCGGCATCGGCGCGCATTATTCGCGCGCGCTGGCGGCCGCCGGTGCCCGCGTGATGATCGCCGACATTGCCGACGGCACGGCGCTGGCCGCGCAGATCGAGGCGGCTTGCGGCGCCGGGACGGCGGCAAGCGCGGTCTGCGACGTCAGCGATGAGGCGCAGGTGATGCGCCTTGTCGCCGGGACGGTCGAGCGCTTCGGCGGCATCGACATCCTGGTCAACAATGCCGCGCTCTATGCCAGCCTGCCGCCGGTCAAGTGCACCGAGATCGATGTTGCGTTGTGGGACCGGGTCATGGCCGTGAACGTGCGCGGACCGTTCCTGATGGCCAAGCACGTCGCCCCGCACATGATCGCGCGCAAGGCCGGCAAGATCGTCAATATCGCCTCCGGCACCGCCTACAAGGGGCTGCCGGATTTCCTGCATTACGTGACGTCGAAAGGAGCGATCGTGTCGTTCACGCGCGCGCTGTCGCGCGATCTCGGCGGCCACAATATCTGCGTCAACACGCTGGCGCCCGGGCTGATCCTGAGCGACACCGGTCTTGAAAATACCGCCCATCTCGACCAGTCGCGCTCCTCGGTGATCGCCAGCCGGGCGATCAAGCGCGACGGCTATCCCGCCGACCTCCTGGGTGCGCTGATCTTCCTTGCGTCCTCCGACAGCGATTTCGTGACCGGCCAGACCATCGCGGTCGACGGGGGCTCGGTGAATACCTGATATGCCCGGTCCGCCGCCCTTGTCGCGGTGAGGGGACCTAATATAGTTGCAAACAACAGCGAAACCCGGGAGGAAACCATGGAAGCCGCAACGGTGGGCAGCCAACCGCGCACCGACAAGAAGGCGCTGGTTTACGAGGGCAGCAAGGATCCCAGGCGCGCGGCCTTCTACGAGAAGATTTCGCAGCGCGACATGACTCCGCTGTGGGAGGTGCTCAAGGACCTCGTCACCAGGGAACCGCGCACGGCCTGCGTTCCCGCGATCTGGCACTTCGACGAGGTCAAGCCGCTGGTGATGGAATCCGGCGGGCTTCTGACCGCGCAGGAAGCCGAACGGCGCGTGCTCGTTCTGGAAAATCCCGCGCTGCGCGGCCAGTCGCGGATCACGAACACGCTCTATGCCGGCCTGCAGCTCATTCTGCCCGGAGAGATCGCGGGCGCACACCGTCACACCGCGTCCGCCATCCGTCTCATCCTCGACGGCGAAGGCGCCTATACCCAGGTCGACGGCGAAAAGACCGTCATGAAATACGGCGACTTCGTCCTGACGCCGAACTGGACCGCGCACGACCACGGCAACGAATCGAAGGTGCCGATGATCTGGCTCGACGTGCTCGACGTGCCGACGGTGAATTTCTTCGAGACGGCGTTCGCCGAGCATCTCGACGACGCGGTGCAGAACACCGCGCGCGTCAACAACGATTCGCTCTGGCGCTTCGGCTCGGGCGTGCTGCCGGACGGCTCGGACACCTCGATGATCCGCTCGCCCGTAGTCAACTATGCCTATGAGCGCGTGCGCCCGATCCTCGATCGCCTGAAAAAGACCGACGAGGTCAATCCGCATCACGGTTTCCGGCTGCGCTATGCCAATCCGTTCAATGGCGGCTGGTCGTCGCCGACCATGGGCGCGCAACTGTCGCTGATGCCGGCGAACTTCAAGGGCGAGAGCTATCGCTCGACCGACGCCACGATTTTCGTGTGCCTGGAAGGAAAGGGTGCGACCCGGATCGGCGAGGAGACGCTCGACTGGGGGCCGCGCGACGTGTTCGTGGTGCCGACCTGGAAGCCGTATGCGCACCGCACCGAAGGCGAGAGCGTGCTGTTCTCGATTTCCGACCGGCCGGCGCAGGAGGCGCTCGGCATCTGGCGCGAGCTGAACTGAACGGCTGCGCCGCGGAGCCGCGGCGCGCGCTCTCAAGCCTGGTTGACGGTGAAACCGCCCGCGCGGTCGAGCGCGATGCGGCCGGCGGCGGCCGCCGCCACCCAGCGCGCGGTCGCGTCCACGCCGCCGAACGAGAAGAAATGGCCGCTGACGTCGCCGAGCCGGCGCTCCTCGCGCGTCTGCGCCAGCGCGCGCACGATCGGATCCGGGGCGCTGACGGTGAACAGGTTCTTCATCAGCCCGGCCTGGCGGGCGGCGCCGGCGGCGGAGGCCTTCACGCCGCAGCGCGCCGCATAGCGCAAAAGCGTGGTCAGGCTGGTCGGCCCCGCCATGCCCACGCGCACGCGATGCTCGATGCCGAGGTCGCGCACGCGGTCGATCCAGCGCACGATCGCCGCGGCATCGAAGCAGAACTGGGTGACGATCTCCACCGACAGGCCGCTCTGCTCGGCGGCGTCGATCTTGGCCGCGAGCATGCGATCGAGCGTCTCCGGCGCGAGCAGGGGATGGCCCTCGGGATGACCGGCGATGCCGACGGTGCGGATGCCGTGTCGCGCGAGCAGGCCGCTCTCGATCAGCTCGAGCGCGCCGGCATAGGGACCGGCGGCGCGGTCGCGGTCGCCGGCAATGACCAGCACGCGCACGACGCCCGCCTGCGCCGCAAACTTTTCCAGCAGCGCCGACAGTTGCGTGGCGGAAGCGAAATTGCGCGCCGCCAGATGCGGCACCGGCTCGAAGCCCGCCGTACGCACCGCGACCGCCTGATCGAGCACCTCCTCCGGTGCGCGCGTGGGAATCGCGCTCAGATAGACCGCGGTGCCGGGCGCGGCCGCGTTCTTCAGCGCGGCGATGTCGGCGGCCTTCGGCCGCGTCGCCTCCAGCGAATAGCCGGACAGGAAGTCGGCGATGCGGGCACGCACGGCGTTCTCGGCGGGCAACGCGGCGGCGGGATCGAGGGCAGGCGCCGTGACGATCATTCGCGCCGCCTCGAAATCACGTAGGACTCGTCGTTGAACCACAGCCCGTTATGCTCGCGCAGCACCTCGCGCGTGGCGTCGATATAGCGGCCGTCCTTCACCACCTCGTTGAGCCGGTCGTCCTCCACCTGCGCCACATAGATCGCCGCGTTCCAGGCCGCGAGCGCGGTCGAGGTGCCGATCGAGCCGGTGACCTCGCTCGGCAGCGTGTGCATCTGGTACTGGAAGATCGAGCGGTTGTCGGCATAGGTGTTGAAGTTGAGGTCGCGCGCGGCCGGGCCGAGCGCCCGCTTGACCTCGCGCAGGATGGTGTGGCGGTCGTGCTGGAACGGGTTGTCGCCCGGCCACACCTTCTCGATGATCTCGGTGCCCGGATCGCGGCCGTGCGAATGGATCGCGATCAGCCGTCCGCCGGGGCCGAGCGCGCGCGCCAGCGGCGCGATCACCTTGCCGGCCTTGAACTCGGCCGGGGCGCGCAGCCGGTAGGGCTGCGAGGCGATGACGAGATCGAAATCCGCCGTCGCCTGGCCGCGCTTGGGGATGACCGGATCGAGCATGAACTTGTGGTCCTGCCGGTAGAGCACCAGCACGACCGGACGCTCGTAGATCGGGTTGCCGGTCTTGGCGCTGACGCCGGCCTTCCAGTTCTCGGACAGGAAGTCCTGCAGGCCGGTGATCTGCTCCTCGAAATCGTGCGCGGTGTTGCCGGTGAGCGCGACCTCGTTCCAGACGAGGCTGCCGGCGGCGGCCGGCGACTTCACGGTGAGCCACGGCGCTTCCGAGTAATACATGTTGGTGAGCACGAGCACGGTGCCCGGATGCTCGAAGAAGCGGTCGGGCATCTTCTCGAGCGTGAGGCGGATATCCTCGAGGCTGATTTCCTTGCCCGAGATATAGAACGGCATGTTCGGATATTTGTGATGCATGGCGCGCATCACGCGCGTGAGCACGGTGCCGTCGCCCATGCCGGCATCGAACACGCGCACCGCCGGCGGACGCGGATGGATGTTGGCGAGCTCGAGCGCGACGCGGTTCGCCACCACCCATTTCTCGCTGCAGGTGTTGACGAACAGGAGATATTTCTGCCGGTTGTCGAAGAAGCGGAAATTGCGCTGCGGGTCCATGCCGGGGGCGGTGGAGGCGACCGGGCGCAGCACGGGGGCGCCGGCGTCGGATTGCGGGGCGTGCGGCAGCGCGCGCTGAATGACCATGGGACGGATGCTTTCCTTACCCGCGTTCGTGTTCATGAAGGTGCGGATGCGATCGAGCGTCTCGGTGGTGATGCGCCCGCCATTGCGCAGCCGGCTGGTCAGCTTGCCGTCATTGACCGCGCGGCGGCCGAAGGTGGATTCGGCAAGGCCGGACTGGCGGCAGTAATCGGAGATTTCCTGAAGCAGCTCTTGTGCGTTCATCGCACGCTTGTCCCTTGGTGTTTCCTCGAAGCCGGCCGCCCTTTGCGGGCGATCTCGTGTGCGACGAAATCGAACGCCGGAAGGCCGGCCGGGTCAACCACAAAACTGCCCATTCCAACAGTGGGCAAATATGTGGGCAAAATCCCACTAGAAAATATATAGGAATTAAGGATTTTAAAGAGGTTCGCCCACTGGTGTTCCGATGCGGCTGCAAGCATTAGCATGAGGGCACTGGATTTGGTGGGATATTGCCCACTATGCGGACGTGCGTCATCCCTGGGCCGGACGTTCCGGCCTGATGCGAAGGGGAGGCGGAGCGCCGCGCGGCGCATCAGCCTTTACTGTCGCCGCATCGCTTTCACGATGCGGCCGCCTCGCGGCGCTCCGCGCAGATAAGTTTACGCAATCTGCGCAAGCTTGATTGCGCGCGGCGTTTTCACTGCTGCACCTGATCTCGGGTTTACCCGAGATCGGATTCGAATAATGCGCAAGTCGGCTATAGCCGACTTGCGATTCCGCGCTTTCGTTCCGCGTTCCAGCGCGGATCGTCAGCCAGCTCCTGGCGGGGACCCGTAATGGTCCCGGGCGGAGCCCCGATGCAGCCCGGGAGCGCGGCCGACGAAGCCTGCGCGCGCGGGCGCCGCACCTTCCTCCGTCAGACTGGCGTCACCGGTCGACGCCCCTTGCCGAGGAAGATTATAGGAATATAATCATTTATAGGAATTTTGTCAAGAGACAATCTAGATGCCAAATATCACTCGTTTTGAAAATAATAATTGATAAAAGGAATATTATCCTATATTCGGAATTTGACTGAGGAGGCCTCATGACGAACATCGCCATACTTCAAAGAGAAATCAGACGTCTGAAATACCAAGCGGCCGGATTAGCATTCGAACAAATGCTCCGGCAGTCGTCGCTCAATCCGAGCACAAAGTACGATCCCGATCAGCCGCGTGTCCCCGGGGGTAATCCGGATGGTGGCCAATGGGTGGCAACAAACAGAGGTGCGAGCGATTCTGTCGAGGACTACATCAGCAGACAGAATGAAGAGGCGTCGTATTCGGCTGAAATTTCTTCAGCCCGTAGAATTTCACCCGCATTGGAGGCCCGATGCGAACAGCAGAGAATTAAAGACGAATTTCAATGCCGAATGGTGGGACTAAGAGCCTGCTGGGTGCAGGCTGCGCTGCGCTACGCAAACTGTCTTCGAGATTTGCCGATTCCTCCTTTGAATTATTGAGAGCGAAATGATTGCAGCAGAGCGCACCCTGAAATTGCGGGACGGCGATCGCCTCGTCGAAATCCCGATCCGTGTTTTTGTGCCGGAGCGGGCAGCCGACGGCACCTGGTTCTGCCGCTACGAGGTCGGCTGGCCCGAAGGCATTCGGCAATCGCGCGCCGGAGGCGTCGACTCCGCGCAGGCGCTTTTGCTTGCGATGCAGATGATCGGCAGCGAGATTTACACGAGCAGCTATCACAGATCGGGCAACCTGTTTCTGGACGCACCCGGACGAGGATACGGCTTTCCCGTAGCGGCCACGCTGCGCGATCTGCTGGAAGGCGACGACAGGAAAGACGCCGGTGTCGCTTGACCTTTCCCGTCGCAGAGCGTGGCCGCCTCATCCTTCGAGATGCGGGCTTCGCCCCGCTCCTCAGGATGAGGCGGATAAAGTTCTCCACGTCGTCCCGGCCAAGCGCGAAGCGCGCGCGCCGGGACCGCATGCGTAAGGGTGACGGGCCGCAACCGGCGCGCTAATGAATGGACGCGCGCGTATTCGCGCCAGCATCGATGCCCGGATGCCTTCCCCGGACCGGGGAGGGAAGAAAGACAATGCCATGCCCCGCTTCGCCGCCAACATCGCCTATATGTTTTCCGACCGGCCGCTGGTCGAGCGCTTCGGCGCGGCCGCCGCCGCAGGCTTCAGGGCGGTCGAGGGGCAGTTTCCCTACGACACGCCGGCCGCGCAGGTGAAGGCCGCGCTCGCGCGCCACAAGCTCACCATGCTCGGCATCAATACCGAGCGCGGCGGCGAGGGGCAGTTCGGCCTTGCCGCGGTGCCGGGGCGCGAGCATGACTTCGACGCGCTGTTCCGCCAGGCGCTCGACTATATCCGCGCGGTCGGCGGGCGCGCGATCCATTGCCTGGCCGGCAAGGTGGATGCCGGCGAGCGGGCGGCGGCCGAGCGCACCTTCATCGCCAATCTCGCCCGCGTCGCCGACGAGGCGGCGGCACACGGCATCACGCTGCTGATCGAGCCGATCAATCCGCGCGACCGGCCGGGCTATTTCCTCAACAGTGCCGAGCACGCCGCCGAGATCCTCGCCCGGCTCGGCAATCCGAACGTGAAAATCCAGTTCGACTTCTATCACGCGCAGATCGTGGGCGGCGACCTGATCCGCCGCTTCGAGAAGCACTTCGCGCTGGTCGGCCATGTGCAGATCGCCGCCGTCCCCTCGCGCCACGAGCCGGACGAGGGCGAGGTGCATTATCCGGCCATCTTCGAGACGCTCGACGAGATCGGCTACGACGGCTGGGTGGCGGGCGAATATTTCCCGCGCGGCAGGACCGAGGACGGGCTTGCCTGGCTGCGCGCGGCGCAGGCGAGGGGAGAGCGGGATGCGTCTTGAGGGAAAAGCCGCCATCGTCACCGGCGCGGGCTCCGGCATGGGGGAAGCGATCGCGCACACATTCGCGCGCGAGGGCGCGCGCGTCGCCGTCCTCGATGTCGATGAGGACAACGGTCGCCGCGTCGCCGGCGCGATCGGGGAGCGCGCACTGTTTCTGCGCTGCGACGTGGCGCGCAAGGCCGACATCGACGCCGCCGTCGCCGCGGCCGAACAGGCGTTCGGCCGGCTCGACATCCTGATCAACAATGCCGGCGTGAGCCACATCAACAAGCTGCTGCGCGAGATCGGCGAGGCGGAGTTCGAGCGCGTGTTCGCGGTCAATGTGAAGGGCGTGTTCCTGTTCTCGCAGGCCGTGGTGGCGCCGATGCGCCGCGCCGGCGGCGGCGCGATCGTCAATATCGGCTCGACCGCGGGCCTGCGGCCGCGGCCGGGCCTGTCCGCCTACAACGCCACCAAGGGCGCGGTGCACAACCTCACCAAGACGCTCGCGGTCGAGCTTGCGCCCGAGAAGATCCGCGTCTGCGCCATCGCCCCCGTCGCGACCGACACGCCGCTGCTGCCGACCTTTCTCGGACCGGCGGAAGGCCAGCGCGAGAAGTTCATCGCCACCGTGCCGCTCGGCCGCCTCGCGCAGCCGCAGGACATCGCCAATGTCGCGCTGTTCCTGGCTTCCGACGAGGCCGCGTTCCTCACCGGCAATATCGTGGAGGTCGATGGCGGGCGGTGCGTGTGACGTCCTGTCGTCACGGGTGACGGCTAAGTGACCCCGATCACCGTCGCCTTCACCGCCGCGCACAGTGTCTTCGGATCGACGCAGAACACCGCGCGCGGCGTGCCGGCAGCGGCCCAGACGATGTCGAAGGAAAGGAGTTCCTCGTCCATGTAGGTGGCGAGCGGGGTTGCGTGCCCGAACGGCGGAATGCCGCCGATGGCAAAGCCGGTGAGCGCGCGCACGGCCGCGGCATCGGGGCGGGCGAGCGTTTCCCCGAGATGGGCGGCGACGCCTTTCTCGTTGACGCGGTTCTTGCCGGAGACGAGCAGCAGATACGGCCGGCCGGACTGCGCGCCGGTGAAGACGAGCGACTTGACGATCTGCCCGACGCCGACGCCGCAGGCGGCCGCCGCCTCTTCGGCAGTGCGGGTGGAGGCGGGCATGTCGCGCACCGCGATGGCGAGGCCGAGACCGCGGGCGGCCTCCTGCACCCTGGCGGCGCTCGGTTCGAGCGGGGCGGATCGTTCGGTCATGGCGGTCCCGGTTTTCGGTTGCGGCAGGCCTTCGGCTCGCGGCCGGCCGTGCGGTTTGCGTCTCTACGAAGCTTTTGCCGTTTTGTCACAGGGTTGATAGTCTGAGCCCATGTGGGGACGCAAAACGGAATCGGGCAAGCGCGCCGCCCCGGACGAGGCGCCGGCCTCGCCGCTCAAGGACGCGGTGCGCCAGGCGCGCATCGAGGCGGCCGAGCGCACGGGCGTCGTCGTCGACCTGCGCGACGCGGAGGTGGCGCGGCTTGAAATCCTTAACGAGGCGCTCGATCCCCTGTTCGCCGAGGTGCCGCCGGAGATCGAACTGTTCGACCGCGGCCTCAGCAAGGGCGACGTGCCGCGGCTGTGGGTCGACGCCATCGCGCACATCGCCATGGGCCGTGACAAGCGTGAGTACCGTTTCGTGCAGGATACGCGCTACGGTCGCAAGGTGATCGCGGAGGCGACCGACGTCGCCGAGATGGCGCAGGCGGTGAAGCGCTATATCGCCGGCCGCCTCGTCGAACGCGAGCGTGCGCTCGCCGACGACAGCAACCTGTCCTTGCGCTACGCGCACATCGTGGAGACCGCGCGGCGCAAGCGCGCCTGGCGACGTTTCCGCACGGTCGTGCTGTCGATCCTGATCGGGCTCGGCGCCTTCGTCGCCGCCGTCCTGCTGCTGGCGAAGCCGTAGGCGGCCGCCGCCGCCCGCGAGGGTACGTTCCGGTATCGAAGCAATATCGAAAAAGCACGACGCGCTTCGCTCCGTTATCGAAGCGATATCGAAAAAGTAGTTCGCGCTCCCGACGCGGCGTCGAATGATGAGCCTGTGGCGATGCTCATCCATTCCGTCCTCACCGCACAAATTCCGGGAGCGTTACATGTCAAAGTTGCAGATCGTTTTGTCACGCATGCGTGCGCGCGGCGGCGCGGCCGCCATCCTTCTGTCCGCGGCGCTGTTGTTTTCCGCGGATGCCGGCGCGCAGGAGAACGTGGTGCGGATCGGCGTGGTCGGGCCGCTGACCGGCGATCTCGCCTATGGCGGACAGTCGCAGCTTCGCGGCGCGCAGCTCGCCGCCGCCGAGTACAATGCCAGCCAGAAGAACTTCAAGATCGAGGTGATCGGCGAGGACGACGAGTCGAAATGCGATCGCGCGGTCGCCGCGACCCGCAAGCTGATCGCGCGCGACAAGGTGGTCGCGATCCTCGGCAACTGGTTCAGCACCTGCTCGCTGGCCATGGTGCCGATCACCGCCCAGGCCAAGGTGCCGCAATACACGGTCGGCATCGCGTCCCCGATCACCCAGCAGGGTTCGGAATGGATTTTCCGCATGGCGCTCAAGACCGCGGTGCTCAACGACGCCGTGATCGATCACGTCGTCGGTAAGATAGGCATGCGCCGGATCGCCATCCTGTCCTCGAACGAGGAGGTCGGCAAATCGCTGGTCGACACCACCGAGAAGGCGCTCAAGCGGCACGGCCTCACCCCGATCGCCAAGGAGGAGTTCGGGCGCGGTGACAAGGATTTCAGCGGCCAGCTCGGCCGCATCCGCGCGCTCAACCCCGAAGGCGTCATCATGGGCACCGGCTTCCAGGAGATGGCGATCATCGCCCGCCAGTTCCGCGAATTGAACGTGCCCGGCCGGCTGCTCGGCGGCGATCCGATCGCAGGCTCGGCCCGCTTCCTGCAATTGTCCGGCAAGCATGTCGAGGGGCTGATCTTCGCGACTCCCTTCATCCCGGTGGTGGACAATCCGCGCATCGGCGCGTTCGTGAAGGCCCATCAGCAGCAGTTCAGCGGCGACGTTCCGGAGAACTGGGCCGCGCAGATGTACGACGCGGTCGGCATGATCGCCGAGGCGATCAAGGCGAACGGCAACAAGGCCGATCCGACCCAGATCCGCGACTTCACCAAGTCGTTCGTGAGCGCGGACAAGTCCTATCGCGGCCTGATCGGCAATCTCTATTTCGACAAGTTCGGCGACGGCAGCTGGCAGCCGATCATCGGCGAGGTGGAGAGCGCGGTGCCTCCCAAATGGAAAATCCTCGGCGGCCTCTGATCGCGGCCGCACCGCGCCCGCAGGCGCGAACGGAAATCTCCCCCGTTCGCGCCCGGTACGCGCGACCCGGTCCTGCGGCTGCGGCGGCATTGACGGCCGCGGGACCGGTGTGATTCAGATAAGCCGTTGAGCGGGGCGCGTTCGTGCCCGCATGCCGCCCGCCGCGTCGCGGGCGGCATCCGGCGCCGCGCGCCGTCCCGGGCTTATCGGAAGGCTTCCGGCATTGTCGTCGCGCGTATTATGGTTCTCGCTTGGCCTGACGTCTGTCGCGTGCGGGATTGCCGGGATCATCCTGCCGCTGGTTCCGACCACGCCTTTCCTTCTGCTCGCCGCCTTCGCGTTTGCGCGCTCCTCGCCCCGCCTGCATGCCTGGCTCGTGTCGCATCCGCGGCTCGGCCCGCCGATCAACGACTGGCAGCGCCATCGCGCCATCCGCCGCCGCGCCAAGGTGGTGGCGGTGGCGGCGATGGTTGCATTCCTTACGCTCGGCGCCGCACTCGGGCTGGCGCCAGAGATCATCGCCGCGCAGGCGCTCGTGTTCGCAGCGGTCGCAGCCTTCGTCCTCACCCGCCCGGGCGTGCCCGAGGCGGACGAATAACGGAAAAATCCATGGACGACCTCACCATCGCCCGCGCGCTGCATGTCCTCTCCATCGTGCACTGGATCGGCGGCGTCGCGCTCGTCACGCTCGTCATCCTGCCGGGACTGACGCGATCGGTCGAGGCGGCGCAGCGGCTCTCGCTGTTCGAGACGATGGAACGGCGCTTCGGCGGGCAGGCGCGTCTCTCGACGCTCGTCGCCGGCGCGAGCGGCTTCTACATGACGCATCGGCTGGATGGCTGGGACCGGTTCGCCGACCCCGCCTTCTGGTGGATGCACGCCATGGTGCTGATCTGGGCGGTCTTCACGTTCGTGCTGTTCGTCGCCGAGCCGCTGTTCCTGCACCGCTGGTTTCAGGCGCGCGCCGCGCGCGATCCCGAAGGCACGTTCCGCCTCGTGCAGCGGATGCACACGATGTTGCTCACCGCAAGCGCGATCACGATCGCGGGCGCCGTCCTCGGCGCGCACGGCGCATTCTACTGATCGCGCCGCTCAGGCGATCATCCGGCGCGCCAGCTCGGCGATGTCGGGACGGTCGCGCCGCAGGCCGCGCGTGACGGCCTCGCAGCGCCAGACATTGTCCCGCCGCTCGATGCGATAGAGATTGTAGGCGGCCGGATCGCCGTGGCCGCCGAGCGAGGAGGCGGACGGCACGCCCGCGACCGGCACCGGCCCGCCCGGGCCCTCGATGAAGGCAATCGAATGCACATGATCGTGGCCGTGCAGCACGAGCTCGGCGCCGTGCTCGGCGATCAGTTCGCGGAACGCAATGCGGTCGATCAGGCGCTTGAAGCGGTCGCCTTTCTTCGTCATCGGCGGGTGATGGATCATGATCACGCGGAACAGGTCTTCGCCGCGCAGCCGGTCGAGCAGGTCGCGCAGCGCCAGAAGCTGATGGGTGCCGACCATGCCGGTCGCCATGAACGGGGCGGTCGGCACCGCACTCGACACCCCGATCAGCGCCAGCGGTCCGCGCCGGCGCAGATAGGGAAAGCCTTCGCCGCCGTCGCCGGCCATGAATTCGCCCCAGTGCGCCATCGCCGCGTCGCGCACCCGCCGCACATAGAGGTCGTGATTGCCGGGCACCACGCTCACCGCCTGCGGCGTGCCGAGCGCTTCGAGAAATTCGCGCGAGGTGTGGAATTCGCCGGGCAGGGCGATGTTGACGAGATCGCCGGTCACCGCGATGTGGTCGGGGTTTTGTTCGCGCAGGTCGGAGACGAGCCCGAGCAGGACGTCGGCGCGGTGGATCTTCTTGCGCCCGCGGTGCCAGTTGATGAAGCCGATCGCGCGCTTGCCGGCAAGCTCGAACGGATGCGCCCGCGGCATCGGCCCCAGATGCGGATCGGAAAGATGCGCGAGCACATACATGGTGCTTCACTTTATCATGGCGCTTCACTTTGTCCGGGAAATCGCCGTCAATGCGCGGCGGCGAGTCGCAGGCACGAGGTGTCCCATGACCCTATCAGGAGCAAGGCGCGCAGCGGAACCCCTGGTGCGGCGGCTCCTGCATCTCTACTGGCGTTTCGCGCGCGGCATGACGTTCGGCGTGCGCGCGCTGGTGCTCGACGCCGACGGCCGCGTCTTCCTGATCCGGCATTCCTATGTCGACGGCTGGCATCTGCCGGGCGGAGGCGTGGAGACCGGCGAGACGGCGCTTGCGGCGCTGGTGCGCGAACTGCGCGAGGAGGGCAATATCGAGCTCGACGAGCGGCCGCCGCTGCACGGGCTCTATTTCAACGGTGCCGTGTCCAACCGCGACCATGTCGCGCTTTTCATCGTGCGGCGTTTCCGCCAGCCTTCGCCGCCGGTGCCCAATCACGAGATCGTCGCGCACGGCTTTTTCGCGCCCGACCGGCTGCCGCAGGGCACGACCGCCGGCACGCGCGCACGCATCGCCGAGGTGCTGGGCGGGGCGCCTGCGAGCGAACGCTGGTGAGGGCCGTCACAGCCGCGCGCGGTCGTGCGGCGCCGTGAAGTCAAGCGCGGGCCCGAGCGGGACGATGCGGGTCGGGTTGATCTGCGCGTGGCTCCAGTAATAGTGCCGCTTGATGTGGTCGAGATCGACGGTCGCGCCGACGCCCGGCATCTGGAAAAGCTCGCGCACATAGTTCGACAGGTTGGAATAATCGGCGATGCGCCGCTCGTTGCACTTGAAGTGACCGTAATAGACCGCATCGAACCGCACGAGCGTCGTGAACAGGCGCCAGTCGGCTTCCGTCAGCGCCGCGCCCGCGAGATAGCGGGAGCGCGACAGGCGCTCCTCCATGCGCGCAAGCGCGGCAAAGAGCGTGCGATAGGCTTCCTCATAGGCCTCCTGGGTGGTGGCGAAGCCGGCGCGATAGACCCCGTTATTGATGTTGGGATAGACATCGTCGTTGAGCGCGTCGATCTGCGCGCGCAGCGCCGGCGGATAATAGTCGTCGCGCACCGGCGTGAACGCGTCGAAGGCGGAATTGAGCATGCGGACGATCTCGGCGGACTCGTTGTTGACGATGGTCGCGCGCTTCTTGTCCCACAGTACCGGCACGGTAACGCGGCCGGAATATTTCGGGTTCGCGCGCAGATAGATGTCGCCGAGCGTGCGCGCGCCATTGACGGCGTCGCCGCTCGAACCCTCGTCCTGCGCGAACGTCCAGCCCTGCGCGCCCATGAGCGGGGAGACGACCGAGACCGAGATGGCGTCGTCGAGCTTCTTGAGCGCGCGGAAAATCAGCGTGCGGTGCGCCCACGGGCAGGCGAGCGAGACATAGAGATGATAGCGCCCCCGCTCCGCCGCAAAGCCGCCGTCGCCGGAGGGGCCGGGCGCGCCGTCCGGCGTCACGAAATGGCGAAAGCGCGTTGCTTCGCGCTCGAAACGGCCGCGGCTCTTGCCGGTATCGTACCATTGGTCGTGCCAGACGCCGTCGATGAAGAGACCCATGCTGCGCTCCGTTTCCCTGCCGGTTATCTAGGATCGGGACGGGGAAACGACAGGGGTGCGCGCGCATGGCAGCGCAGCCCGCGGCCGGGCGGCCTGCCGATGGACGCGCGCGCGCGCAAATGCTAAGCGGCGCGGCAGCGATGACCGACCTGTCCATCACCATCCTGCCGGAGACGCCCGACGACGCGCTCGCCATCGAGCGCCTGCACGAGCGCACGTTCGGCCCGGGCCGCTTTGCGCGCACCGCCTTCCGCATCCGCGAAGGCGTCGGGCACCGCTTCGACCTGTCGTTCACCGCGCGCATCGGCACGCTCCTGGTCGGCTCGGTGCGGCTGTCGCCGATCCGCATCGGCGAGACGCCGGCGCTGATGCTCGGGCCGCTGACGGTCGAGCCGCCCTTCCGCGGGCGCGGCATCGCCAAGGCGCTGGTGGCGCGCGGCTGCGAGGCGGCAAGGGAGCGTGGCCACCGGCTGGTCGTGCTGGTCGGCGACGAGCCCTATTACGGGCCGCTCGGCTTCAAGCGCATTCCGCGCGGGCGCGCGACCATGCCCGGGCCGGTCGATCCGGCGCGCCTTCTGGTCTCGGAACTCGTGCCCGGCGCGTTCGAGGGCGTCAGCGGGCCGATCCGGCCGGACTGGGAGGCGGTGACGCCCCCGCGCGCCTCCTGAACCGGCTGGCCTTCGCCCCGCCACGATAACGGTATCGGGTCTTTCGGGTTTCCCCGTGCCGCCGATCGTGCTTAGACTGAACGGTCGCCATACGAATGAGAAGAAACGCCAGGGATCGCTCATGAGGACGCCGATCAGGATCATCGTCGCCGCCGTCGCCGCGCTTTCTTTCAGCGCGGTGCCCGCGCTCGCCCAGAAGAAGAGCGACGAGGAAAAGAAGGCCGAGGCCGAGCGCCGCAAGCAGGACGACCAGGCCTATCGCGCCTCGATCCAGAACATCCCCGACCAGAATCCGGGCGTGTTCGATCCCTGGAACAATATGCGCGGCGATGCGCCCGCCGACGCCAAGAAGCCGCGTCGCTGACCAAAGCGGAAGCGTCAGCGCCCCTCGCGCGCCCACATCGCCGCAAACGAGCCGACCAGCAACAGCAGGCCGAGCAGGCCCGCGAACACCGGCAGCACGCCGATGCCGCGCACGACGCTGACGTCGCGCATCTTCAGCCCGATCCAGTCCTCACCCTTGAAGGTCTCGCTCGCGCGCACGCCGATGACGCGCGGCACGCGCAGGGTGCCGCCGTCGTCGAGACGGCGCGCGCTGCCGCCGGTTGCGTTCGCAAGCGGGGCGAGCACCTCGGCGGTGGAGGTGACCTCGGCGAATTCGCGTGGATTGGCCGGGCCGACATTGACGAGCGTGGTGAGCTTGCCGTCGGTCGCGCGCCACAAGCCGAGTTCGCCGGCCGGCGTCGCGCCGCGCCACAGGCCGGGCTCGGCGGGCTGCAACGTGAGCGTACGGGTCTGGCCGGAGGGCGTCGTCACCGTCACCTCGCCGACGCTCTCGGCCATGGTCTGGCGCTCGATGGCAAGCTCGCGTCCGCGCGCGGACATGCGCAGCGCTTCCTCCTCGAGGTCGGGCTGCTTCATCAGCCAGTGCGAGAGCCGGCGCAGCAGATCGAGATGCGGGCCGCCGCCCTCGAAGCCGCGCGCCCACAGCCAGATGTGATCGGAGAGCAGCAGCGCGACGCGGCCCTCGCCCTCGCGCGCGAGCACGAGCAGCGGCTTGCCGTCGGGGCCCTCCATCACCGAAGTGCCGGTCGTGTTCTGGATGTCGACCAGGCGGAACCAGCGGCTCCAGTGCGGCGGCTCGTTCGCAGAGCCTTCGAGCGCGCGCGTCACCGGATGGCGCTTGCCCAGATCGCTCAGGCGGGCATGGAAGGCGCGCTCGGTCATGCTGCCGACGGGCGCGGCCGGCAGGATGGCGTCGAGCGGGGTGCGCCACAGGCTGGTCGGGCTCGCATAATCGGGGCCGGCGGCAACCAGCACCGCGCCGCCCTCGCGCACATAGCGCGCGATATTGTCGAAATAGATGATCGGCAGCACGCCCTGGCGCGCGTAGCGGTCGAAGATGATGAGATGGAACTCGTTGATCTTCTGCTGGAACAGCTCGCGCGTGGGGAAGGCGATCAGCGACAATTCGTTGATCGGGGTGCCGTCCTGCTTTTCCGGCGGCCGTAGGATGGTGAAATGCACGAGGTCGACGGAGGCGTCCGACTTCAGCAGGTTGCGCCAGGTGCGCTCGCCGGCATGCGGCTCGCCCGATACCAGCAGCACGCGCAGCTTGTCGCGCACGCCGTCGATGGAGATCACCGCGCGGTTGTTGACCGCGGTCAGCTCGTCTTCGAGCGGGGAGGCCTCGATCTCCACGATATTGGCGCCGGCATGGGGGATCGGCACCTGCATGCGCACGGCCGCGCCGCTCACCACGTCGCGGGTCTCGATCGTCTCGCCGTCGCGCCGCACGCTGATGCGCGCGGGTCCCGCGCCCGCGCCCTGGTCCTCGACCCGGAACACGATGGTCTGCGCCTGCCCGACGATGCCGAAGCGCGGCGCCGTGGTGAGCACGATGCGGCGGTCGCGTTCGGTCTGCGTGCCGGTGATCAGCGCGTGCAGCGGTGCCTGGAAGCCGAGCGAGGCGGCGTCGGCCGGCACGTCGTGCACGCGGCCGTCGGTGATCATGATCGCGCCGGCGATGCGGTCCGGCGGCACGTCGGCGAACACCGCGCCGAGCGCGTTGAACAGCCGCGTGCCGTCGGTCTCGCCGTCGGCTTCGCCCGCCTCGACGACGCGCACTTCGAGGCCGGCGATGTGTCCCAGGCGGTCGAGCAGGGCGGCGCGCGCCTCCTCGGCCTGGCGGGTGCGGCTGCGGAAATTCTGGCTCGGACTCTTGTCGACGATGACGGCGGCGACGGAGGGGATCGGATCGCGGTCCTCGCGCGTGAAGGAGGGGTTGGCGAGCGCCAGCACGAGCAGCGCCAGCGCCAGCACGCGCATCAGCGCGCCGCGGCTGCGGATGGACAGCAGCAGGAGCGCGATCGCGGCCGCGACCGCGCACGCCGTCCACAGCACGTAATCGGGAACCAGCGGTGCGAAGGCGATGCCGAGATTCAAAGCCGGTCTCCGTTTTCCTTTCTCATGGTTCGAGACGCCGCGCTGCGCGCGGCTCCTCACCATGAGGACTTGTTCCTTCCGCGATCCTCATCCTGAGAAGCCCGAGCAGCGGGCGTCTCGAAGGATGAGGCCGCTCATTGCCCGAGCCGCTCCAGCAGCGCGGGCACGTGAACCTGGTCGGCCTTGTAGTTGCCGGTCAGCACGTACATGACGATGTTGACGCCGGCGCGATAGGCCATCTCGCGCTGGCGCGGCTCGCTGTCCACCATCGGCAGCATCTGCTGGCCATCCGGGCGCATCGCCCAGGCGCCGGCGAGATCGTTGGACGTGATCAGGATCGAGGACACGCCGTCGCCGCCGCGCGCCGGGCGCTGTGGCTGGCCGTTGACCGTTTCGTCGTCGGAGTTCTCGTTCGGGATCGCCTCGACCCAGAGCTGGCCGGAATTGAAGCGGCCGGGAAAGTCGCGCAGCAGGAAGAAGGTCTTGGTGAGGACGTGGTCCTTCTGCAGCGGCTCAAGCTCCGGAATGTCGAGCGCGGACAGGATGTCGCGCAAGGCGGTCATGCCGGGGCTGCGCGTCTCGCCGCCGGGGCCGGGCGGAGCGATGATGGCGTCGCGGGTGTCGAACAGCACCGTGCCGCCCTGCTTCATGTAGGCGTCGATGCGCGCGAGCGCCTGCGGCGTGGGCTTGGACATGCCGGGCACGACCGGCCAGTAGATGAGCGGGAAGAAGCTCAGTTCGTCGCGCGCGATGTCGAGGCCGACCGGCTCGCCGGGCTCGAGCGCGGTGCGCTGGGCGAGGAACAGGCTGAGGCCCGCAAGGCCCGACTTGCTGACATTGTCGGTCTCGCCGTCGCCGGTGACGACATAGGCAAGCCGCGTCTGCAGCGTCGCCTTCATGGCGAAATCCTCGCCGCCGGCCTGCGCCAGCGCATGATGCGGGGCGAGCGAAGCCGCGGCAAGAACCGTGGCAAGAGCAACGACAAGGATCGCGACCGCCGCCGGCCGCTGCCAGCGCGCCAGCCGCCCGATGCCGCCGGCCAGCCAGAACACGATCAGCGCATCGATCAACAGCAGCGCGAGCGCGCCGAGGAAGATCGGGCCGCGCAGATCGAGCGGTTCGCTCAGCCGGTAGCTTTCCGTGCGCGCGCCGAGCGCCGACACGTCGAGCGGCTGCAGGCGGTCGAGGGCGGTCAGCGTGTTCACGGCGAGCAGGCCCTCCGGCGGCCCGTAGAAGCCGGGCGGATGATCAGCGTTCGCACGCTGGACGAAATTCGCCGGCACCGGGCGCGCGGTTGCGGGCGGCGCCGTGAACGCGCCGAACCCGTCGAGCACGCGCGCGGGCGCAAGCGTCTCGCGCGCGCGCTCGGCCGCGGCGGCCTCCACCGCGTTCGTGCCGGCGAGCGCCACCACGCGCCGCAGCATGTCGACGAACGCGCCCGACAGCGGCAGGTCCGACCAGCGCGTGTCGGCGGTGACGTGGAACAGCACGATCATGCCCTTGCCGCGCCTGGCGCCGGTGACGAGCGGCGTGCCGTCGGCAAGCGTCGCCCAGGTGCGCTCGCTCAGGCCTGCTTCCGGATCGGCCAGCACCTGGCGGTTGACGACGACGTCGCCGGGCACCGGCATGCCGGCGAACGGGCCTTCGCGCGAGAAGGCCGCAAGCGGCTGCGGCTTCTCCCAGGTCAGGCTGCCGCCGAGCACGCGGCCGCCGCGGCGCAAACGTACCGGCACGAGATCGTCGTCGGACGCCGCAAGCCGCGGCCCGGCAAAGCGCACGAGCACGCCGCCGTCGTTGATCCATTGCACGAGGCGCTCGCGCGCGGTGCCGACGATGTTGCCGACATCGGCGAGGATCAGCATCGGCACGTTCTGTTCGAGGAAACGCGTCACCGCGTCGGAAGGCGAGATGCGCTCGCCCAGCCGCACGTCGGCGAAGGGGGCGAGCGCGCGCGAGAGATAGAAGGTGGAGGCGAGCAGCGGCTGGGCGGTGTCGGCGGTCGCGCCGGTGACCACGCCGATGGTGCGGCGGCGCCAGCGCTTGTCGAGAAGCTGTACGGCGCCGGCGGAGCGCTCGCCGGCGATTTCCAGCCGGGCGATGTCGTTGCGGATCTCGACCGGCAGATTGAGCGTGGCTTCGGTCTCGCGCCCGGACACGCCAAACGAGAACGGCGCTTCGCCGAGCGGCAGGCCGCGCAGGTCGAGCGCGCGCACGACGCCAGCGTCATTGAGCGGGGTCTGCGCGCGCAGCACTTTCACCGACAGGCCGCCGGCCGCGTTGTCGGCGGCGGCGAGCGCATGCACCGCCGGCGTGCCGCCGTCGACCACGGTCAGCGGCTTGCCCTGCATCAGGCGGCCGAACGCAGTGACGAAATCGGCGCCGCGCTCGACCGCGATCCCGTCGGAGAGCCAGATCCATTCGGCGTCGGGCGTGGCCTCGGCGAAGCGGGCAAGCGCCGGCAACGCCTCGGTGCGGTCGATGGTGTGCGGCTTGGGCTTGTGCTGGCGCAGGCGGATGCGCGCGGCCGCGGTCGGCTGCAGCGCGATGCCCTTGGCCGCGTCGGACACCGGGATGATGGCGACCGGCCGGTTGTCGGCTTCGGCGCGCGCCAGGATGTCCTCGCCGGTGCGCACGCGCGCATCCCAGCTTGCGGCCGCCGCCCAGCCGTCGTCGATCAGGAGCGCCAGCGGCCGCGCGCCGCCCGAGGTCGCCACCGGTGGATTCCACATCGGCCCGGCGGCGGCAATGATGGCGAGCGCGGTGAGGCCGAGCCGCAGCGCGGTCAGCCACCAGGGCGTGCGCGCGGGCGTCTCTTCCTTCGGTGCGATGTCGAACAGCAGGCGCGCGGGCGGAAAGGCGATCCGGCGCGGGCGCGGCGGGATCAGCCGCAAGAGCCACCACAGC
This sequence comes from Pseudorhodoplanes sp., assembly GCA_019187085.1. Lineage (GTDB taxonomy): Bacteria > Pseudomonadota > Alphaproteobacteria > Rhizobiales > Xanthobacteraceae > Pseudorhodoplanes. Next base: position 30,704 of record JABARS010000003.1, read on the forward strand.
ACCGGCAGGCTGAGCAGACCGAGCAGCACGAGCGGCTGCGCAAATCCGATCGGGAGGCCGCCGATCATGCCGCGCTCCCGGTCGTGGGCATTTGCTTGCCGGGCGTTTGCGTGCCGGGTGCGCCGTCGCCGCGCTCGCCCATGCGCGCATGCAGCGCCAGCACGAGTTCGCTCGCCGGGCGGTCGGTGCGGTGGACGATGAAGCTCCAGCCGAGCCGGTCGGTCTCGGCGCGGATCTGCGCGCGATGGCGCTCGACGCGCGCGATGAAATCCTCGCGCCAGGTTTCTGCCCGGCCAGCGGTGACGCTGCCGAGCCCCTCCGGCTCCAGGAACTCGATGCGCCCGTGATAGGGGAATGCCTCTTCGGCGGGATCGACGATCTGCACAACATGGCCGTGCGCGCGCGTGCCCGATAATTGCGCAATGCGGTCCTTCACCTCCTCGATCGGCGACCAGAAATCCGACAGCATCACGACTTCCGACAGCGGGGAGGGCGAGAAGGCCGGCGGCAGGCTCGCGCGCGCGGTGGGATCGTGGATCAGCGCCTGCGCCATCTTGTCGATGACGTTGCGGCTCGCGGTCGGGCGCATCAGGCCCGGAATGCCGATGCGCTCGCCGCCCTCGACGAGGATTTCGGCGAGCGCGAAGGAGAGGATCAGGGCGCGGTCGAGCTTGGTCTCCCACACGAGCGGAGAGGCGAAGACCATCGAGGGCGAACGGTCGGGCCATATCCAGACTGTGTGCGCGGCTTCCCATTCCTGCTCGCGCACATAGAGATGGTCGTCGCGCGCCGAGCGCCGCCAGTCGACATAGCGTGCGGCCTCGCCCGACACGAAACGGCGATACTGCCAGAAATTCTCGCCGGTGCCGGCGCGGCGGCGTCCGTGCAGGCCGTGCACGACGGTGGCCGCGATCCGCCGCGCTTCCAGCATGAGGCGCGGCATGGCGGCGGCCAGCGAGCGCGAGGCGGAGCTCGCGCGGCGGACCGCTTCCTGCTCGATCTGCGAAGAGCGTTCGTCGAGCGCCATTCGCCTTATCCGATGCGCCCCTTGAGCTTTGCGATGGCGGCCTCGACGGTCTCGCCTTCGGCGCGCGCGGCGAAGGTGAGCGCCATGCGGTGCTTGAGCACGGGCTCGGCGAGCGCGATCACGTCGTCGATCGAGGGCGCGAGCCGGCCGTCGAGCAGCGCGCGGGCGCGCACGGCGAGCATCAGCGCTTGGCTGGCGCGCGGGCCGGGCCCCCAGGCGATCAGCTTCGCCGCCGGGCTGTCGGGCGCGCCGGGGCGCGCGGAGCGCACGAGCGTCAGGATCGCCTCGACCACGGATTCGCCGACCGGCAGGCGGCGCACGAGGCGCTGGGCGGCGATCAGCTCGTCGGCGGTCATGGCCGGCTTCGGCTTGCTCTCCTCGGCGCCGGTAGTGTCGAACAGCATGCGCCGCTCGGCTTCCAGGTCCGGATAGTTCACGTCGATCTGCATGATGAAGCGGTCGAGCTGGGCTTCCGGCAGCGGATAGGTGCCTTCCTGTTCGAGCGGGTTCTGCGTCGCCAGCACATGGAACGGCTTGGGCACGTCGTGGCGGGTGCCGGCGACGGTGACGTGCTGCTCCTGCATGGCCTGCAACAGCGCCGACTGCGTGCGCGGGGAGGCGCGGTTGATCTCGTCGGCCATCAGCAATTGCGCGAAGACCGGGCCCGGGATGAAGCGGAAGCTGCGCCGACCGCCCGGGCTTTCCTCCAGCACTTCGGAGCCCAGGATGTCGGAGGGCATCAGGTCGGGCGTGAACTGGATGCGGCGCGCGTCGAGGCCGAGCACGATGCCCATGGTCTCCACGAGCTTGGTCTTGGCGAGGCCGGGCACGCCGACCAGAAGCGCGTGGCCGCCGGACAGGATGGTGATGAGCGCCTGCTCGACCACGGTCTCCTGACCGAAAATGACGGTTCCCACCGCCGCGCGCGCGCTGCGCACATGGGCGGCGGTGCTTTCGGCGGCGCGGACGATCATGTCCTCGATCGTCTCAATGCCCTCGCCGGTTGCTTTGACCATGTCAGTCTCCCGGGCGGTCAGCCCTGTTCGGGTTCATCTTGCACGCGCCGGATCGGCGTATAAGGAGGCAATAACCGCGCCACAGGACTGCGTCATGCCGGACCATCCATTGCCGACTCCATGGGTGATCCAAGCTTACGCTATTTTGGGCGGAGAACAGGGCCGGCCGTTCACGTTTATGGGAGGGCGCCTGCGCCCGTAGGAAAACAGGCTCGCGGCAAACCATGGCGAACCAAAGGCGAAACGAAGCGGGGCTGGAGGGGCTGACGGGCGCACTCGCGCAGGCCGGCAAGGGGCCGCCGCCGGTGCATCTGTGGAATCCGCCGTTTTGCGGCGATCTGGACATGCGCATCGCCGCCGACGGCACCTGGTTCTATCAGGGCACGCCGATCGGGCGGCCGGCGCTGGTGAGGCTATTCGCCTCGGTGCTCAAGCGCGAGGGCGACCGCTATTTTCTGGTCACGCCGGTGGAAAAGGTCGGTCTCACGGTCGAGGACGCCCCCTTTCTCGCGGTCGAATTACAGGTGCAGCCGGCGCCGGCCGGCGACGTCCTCAATTTCCGCACCAACGTGGATGACTGGGTTGCATGCGACGCAGATCATGGCTTGCGTTTCGACCCGCAGCCCGCTACCGGCGGCCTGAAGCCCTATCTGCATGTGCGGCGGGGGTTGTGGGCGAAGGTGGCGCGGCCGGTCTTTTACGAGCTCGTGGCGCGCGGGGAGGAACGCGACCTGAACGGACAGAGGATGTTCGGGGTCGCTTCGGGAACGGAATTTTTCGCAATGGCGCCGGCCGACAGCCTCAAGGACTTCATGTGATGGACGCCGACGATCCGGTGGCGGTCGCGCCGATCCGCGGTCCCGATTTCCTTGCGCGCGCGCGCGGCCGCCTCACGCTCGACGTGCCGCGGGGACTGATCGATCCCGATTTCGTCCCCGCGCGCGGCGATCACAATACCGACCCGGTGGTGGAGGCGATCGCGAAGGTGCGGCCGATCAAGCCGGCGGCGGTGCTGATCGCGGTGGTGGAGCGCGCGGAGCCGACGGTGCTTCTCACCCAGCGCGCCATCCATCTGCCCGACCATGCCGGACAGGTCGCCTTTCCCGGCGGCAAGATCGACCGCGGCGACGCCTCCCCGCTCGCCGCCGCCTTGCGCGAGGCGCAGGAGGAGATCGGCCTCGATCCGGCGCTGGTCGAGCCGGCCGGCTATCTCGATCTCTACATGACGACGCTCGGCTACCGCATCGTGCCGGTCGTGGCGCGCGTCGCGCCGGGCTTCACGCTCGCGCTCAACCCGCAGGAGGTCGACGACACTTTCGAGGTGCCGCTCGCCTTCCTGATGGAGCAGGCCAATGTCGAGACCCACAGCCGGGAATGGCAGGGCATGACGCGCACCTATTATGCGATCCGCTTCGGCGAGCGGTATATCTGGGGCGTGACCGCCGGCATCCTGCGCAACATGCACGAGAGGCTGTTTCGCGAATGATCCGCCAGATCCTCACTGAGTTTGGCCTGTTCCTGATCCCGTTCGCGCTCTATGCGGGCTATCTCATGATCAAGCGCGTGGACGTGTTCGACCGCGCTTCCTGGCCGCTCGACCGTCTGGTCTGGCTGACGGTGGCGGCGGTCGCGATCATGATCGCAGGCTTCATCCTGCTCGCCCAGTTCTCCGGCGCGCCGCCCGGGGGGACCTACGAGCCCGCGCACATGGAGAACGGCAGGTTCGTTCCGGGGCGGACGCGTTGACCCATGCGCCTCGATGCCATCCCGTGGCTGAAGCAGGGACCGCTGGCTGAATTGCTGGCGGTGCTGGACCGCGACGGCGAGGAGGCGCGCGTGGTCGGCGGCTCGGTGCGCAACGCGCTGCTCGGCGAGCCGATCGGCGACATCGACGTCGCCACCACCGCGCCGCCGGACGAGGTGACCCGCCGCGCGCAGGCCGCGGGCTTCCGCGCGGTGCCGACCGGCATCGAGCACGGCACCGTCACGGTGGTGATCGCGGGCCGCCCGTTCGAGGTCACCACGCTGCGCGAGGACGTTGAGACGTTCGGGCGCAAGGCGCGCGTCGTGTTCGGACGCGACTGGAGGAAGGACGCCGAGCGGCGCGACTTCACCATGAACGCGCTGTCGGCCACGCGCGACGGCACCGTGCACGATTATGTCGGCGGGCTGGACGACCTGAAAGCCCGGCGCGTGCGCTTCATCGGCGATCCGCATGCGCGCATCGCCGAGGACTATCTGCGCATCCTGCGCTTCTTCCGTTTCCATGCCGCCTATGGCGAGGGCGCGCCCGATCCGGCGGGGCTTGCCGCCTGCATCGCGGGGCGGGCGGGGCTCGAGACGCTGTCGCGCGAGCGCGTGCGGACCGAATTGCTCAAGCTGATGCCGGCGCCGCATGCGGTCGCGACGCTTGGCGTCATGGCGGAGGCGGGGCTCATCGTCGCCGTGCTCGGCGGCGTGCCGCTCCTGGCGAGTTTCGCGCGCATGGCGCAGTGCGAGCGCGCGGCCGCGCTGGCGCCGGACGCCGTGCGCCATCTCGGCGCGCTGGCGGTGCAGATCGAGGAGGACGCGGTCCGTCTCGGCGCGCGGCTGCGGCTCTCCAATGCCGAGCAGAACCGGCTTGCGGTAATGGCGGCGCACTGGCGCGCAGTGTCGCCGGATGCGGATCGCGCGATGCGCGCGCTGCTTTACCGTCTCGGGCCGGATGCGTTCGCGGACGCCGTGCTGCTCGCCTGGTCGCGCGCCCCGCAAGGCACATCGGCGGCGCGGTGGCTTGCGCTCGTCGCGCTGCCGCAGCACTGGATCATCCCGGTATTCCCGCTCAGGGCCGCCGATTTCATCGTGCGCGGCGTGGAGAAGGGGCCGGCGCTGGGCGCGGCGCTCGCGGCCGCCGAGCGCGCCTGGATCGCGGCGGATTTCCCCTCCGACGCGCCCGCGCTTGAAGCGCTCGTCGCAGCGGCGGTGGCGGAGGCCCCGCGTAAATAAAAAACCCCGGGCGATCCGCCCGGGGTTTTTTCATTCGGCAGGCAGCGACGCTCAGTAGCGTGTGACGACCGGGCCCGACGCGCCGAAGCGGTAGTTGAGACCGAGCTTCACGAGATGCGCCTGCGAGTCGACGTCGATCGCCAGCGGCGAGACGCGGTCGGCGCCGAAGTCGAGATAGTTGTATTCGAGCTTGGCCGACCAGTTGGGCGAGATCGCCCATTCGAGGCCGGTGCCGACCGTCCAGCCGGTGCGCGTATCGCTGACGGTGAGGCCGCCGATACTGTAATCGGAATCCATCCACGCCGCGCCGCCCTTCACGTACCAGAGCATGTTGTCGAAGGCGTAGCCGACGCGGGCGGTCGCGGTGCCGTACCAGTTGTGGTCGGCATTCACGATGGCGCCGGGGATCGCGGTCGAGCCGTCGGCGTTGGTCCAGGACCAGTCGCCTTCGATGCCGAACACGAATGCGCCGGTCTGCCAGTTCAGGCCGATCTGCGCACCGCCGAGGAAGCCGTCGGAATCCAGATTGCTTTTGACGCCGGTCAGAAGATCGGTGACTTCGTTGTTGCCCCAGCCGTAGCCGAGATGACCGCCGACATAGAAGCCGCTCCAGTTATAGGCGACCGGTACCGGTGCGGGCGGCGCCTTGTAGACCGGCCTGCGGCCGAGATCGGCTGCCGACGCGGCGGTCGCGCCGAGTGCGAGCGCGGTGGCGGCGATGAGCGCGAGAGTGAGACGACGCATGTGCTCCCCCATTGTTTCGGGTGTTGAACTGCAAACCTTGCGATCAGATGCCGTTGATGAGCGGCCCAAAAGCGGCCCGTTCGCGGCATAAAACGGGTCAGATCGTGAAAAGTTCGAGTTCCCCGACAAAAACCTGCCCTGCTGTCTCTGTCACGCAACAGCGGCTCCGGATGGAACCGGTACGTCGCGGTTGTATGGTAGGGACTGATGACGGGCCCTGTTCTTTCAATTAGTCCGGGCGCGTTAATGGACCGTTAAGGGCTTGGAGGCGGCCGATGCGGGGCTTCTGGCGTGGCTTTGCAGTTTTCATGACAGGCGGCGTGCTCGGCACCGCTTTCGGCGTCGCGCTCGGCTTTTTCCTGTTCCCGTACGTGTTCCCGCCGCCGCCGGCGGCCGAGCAACTGACCGAGGCCGACCGCTCCGCGCTCGTGGCGGGCGGAACCTTCATCCATGCCAATCCGTCCGATCCCATTCACTGGGGCCGCGGCAAGGTGAGCGTCTACGAGAAGACGGTGTTTCTGGAGTCCGATTTCGAGGTCGGGCCGGGGCCGAAATACCACGTCTATCTCGTGCCCAAGACGTCCGTCCGCACGAACGCGGACATGAACGGCGTCATGTTCGTCGATCTCGGACGGCTGCGCGCCTTCAAGGGCAGCCAGCGCTATCCGATCCCCGCCGGCGTCAATCTCAGGGACTATCCGAGCGTCATCATCTGGTGCGAGCAGTTCGGCGTGCTGATCTCGCCGGCCGACCTGAAGGCGGCGAACTGAAATCGCGATCGTGCGTGATGAGGCAGGGCTGCGGCGCGGCCGCAGCCCCGTTGCGTTCAGGTCTGGTTTCGCCGCGCCCGGTACAGGACCGCGGCAAGCGCAAGGAACACGAGCGCGCCGATGCCCCACACGCGGATATAACCCGGCATGTCGAGGCCGGGCACGAGTGCGTAGACGAGCGCGAGCGCAAGCCAGATTGCGGCGACGGCCAGCATGAGGACGATTTCGAGTTTCATGGCGGCCTCCCTCAATGCGCGCCGCCGCCGGCCGCGGTGACCGGCAGTGACTGCATCAGTTCGAATGCGCCGATCGTGGCGCCATACATCGCCGCGACCAGGAGCACGACCGCGAGCGGTCCCGTCCATGCCGCGGCGGCCGGCGCTGCGGCGGACCGTGCAGCGGCGACATGCGGTTCGGCCGCGGCGGCAAGACCGCGCCGGCCCGGCACGAGACTGCGCAGCACGCCGAACACCGAGACGGCGAGCGCGGAAGCAAACAGCACGCCGCCAATGCCGACCATGGCCATGAACGGCCGCCAGATCGCGGGCGCCTCGCCGCCATAACCGATATCGACGACGCGCCGCGGCACGCCCATGAGACCGGCGCCGAGGCCGCCGGCGCCGAACAGCAGCAGGCCCGCCAGCACGATCCACGGCATGACGCAAAGCAGCCGCGGCCGCCACAGCGGACGTCCGCTGACGGCAGGCACTGCCATCGCCAGCATGGCGATGAAGCTCTGCGTCACCGTGCCGACGGCGAAGAAATGAAAATAGCCGGGCACGAACATGGTGTCGCTCAGGAGCGGGGCGAGCTTCTCCTGGATCAGCACGAACGCGAACGCGAGCCCGATCAGCATGGTGAGAATGGCGACGCCCATATTCGCCATCGCCGGGTTGTCCCACGGCAGCCGCCGCAGGCGCGCGCGCATGCCGCCCTCGCCGCCGGCGCGCGTATGGATCTCCAGCGACGCGACGACGATCAGGAACGCGATCAGCGTCGGCACGCTGACGAAGAGCGACAGCAGCGAGCCCGCCACCCGTACGCTCTCCGGCAGGCCCGGTTCGAGGAACATGTGATAGAGCGAGGTCGGCGGGACAAACACGAGATAGGACGCGAAGACGATCTTGGAGAACGCCGTCCCGGTGGCCGGAGAAATCCCGGTCAGATCCTGCGCCAGCGCATACCAGACGAGCACCGTCGCCATCAGCGGCAGGTAGTGCAGGTTGTGGAACAGGATGTGCCAGTCGGTGGTCGCCGCGTGCGGGAATGCGCCGAATCCCGACGCCCAGAGCAGGCCGGGCAGGAACGCATTGACCGCGGCGACCGCGCTGACGATCAGGAATCCGGCCCAGGCCAGAAGCCCGAAGCCGAGCGCGGAGAGCCCGCCGTCCGCCTGCCGGCGCGTCGCCAGAACGGTGGCGATGCTGCTGAGCGCGATCAGCGCAAAGCCCGCGGCGAGCAGCAGGTAGCCGCCGGTCATGCCCGCGACCGTTCGCGGATCGTCGGTGCCGAGCTCCGGGTTGGCCTCGTAGAGCAGGGGGGGTCCGGCGATCGCGGCAAGTTCCGACAGCACAAAGCCGGCCGCGATCAGCGCCGTGCCGGCCCATGCCAGGCCGCGGAGCGCGAGCGCGCCCTTCTTCTCGGCGGCGGCGAGCAGCAGCACCGTCGCCGCCTGCGCCGTATAGAGCCAGTAGAAGAACGCCGTTGTGCCGTGCAGCGTCAGCACGCGGTAGCCGGTGTCGGGGGCGGGCGCGAGAAGCCCGGAGCGCACGAGCGCCATCGCGACGCCATAAGCGATGCCGAGCGCGAGCGCGAAGAGCGACAGCGCGATCAGGACGCCGCACAGAAGGCGGTCCGCCGTCTGCAGGGTGGCGAAGCGCGAAAGGGGCGTCTGCGGCGCGCGCGGGGATGTCATCGTCGTGGATGTGGTGGACATGACGGCCTCCTCACGCGACCACGATCCGGCCGCTCATCGCGTCGTGCGCCGGTCCGCAGAAGACCGTGCAATAGACGAGGACGCGGCCGGGGCGGTGGAAGGTGATCGTCTGCTCGCTCACGACATTGGCGCGCAGGCGCACGATGCGGCTGGCATGGCCGAGCTGCAGCGAGGCGCCGTGGCTCACGTCCGACGCCAGCATGCGGAACCGGTAGGGTTGGCCGGCGCGCAGATGCATTTCGTCGGGCGTAAAGCCGAAACGGAATGCGTGCAGGTAGATGTCGAGCGGCTCGCCGTCCGCCGGCTGCGGTGCGTGTTCGGCATGGCTTTGAGCGGGAGGCGGCGTGGGAGTGCCGTGCGTTGCGTGCGGCTGCGGCGCGCCGTGGTCGGCATGCGCGTCCTCGGGTGCGGCCGCCGCCGGTACGACGACGCGGCCGTCGGGCGTGCGGAAGCGCGCAAGGAACGCCTCGTGACGTCTGAGGAACTCGTCCGGCGTCATGAGAGGGTCGGCACCGTGACCGCTGTGACCAGCGGGGGCCTTTGCTGGCGCGGTGCCGTGCGCGGCGTGACCGCCGCTTGCGTGCGTGAACGGAAGCGGCGATGCGCCATAGGCGGCCCAGGCGCCGTAAAGCGCGACGCCGCCGAAGCCGAACGCGGCGATGAAGCCGCGGCGGGTTGTGAGATGCTGTTTGGATTCGAGCTGTGTCGGTTCCATGTGGAACGCCTCCTGAATGCGACAAGGTCAGCCCGCGACCGGTGCGATCGCAGGCGCGTGCAGTTCGGCGTGTGCCGATGCCGTGCCGTCAGAGGCGGGGAGGGTGCGGATCGAGACGGGGCGGACGGCCTTCGGGGAAGGGATCGGACGGCAAGGCCCATCGCAACTGCCGGTGCGTCAGCTTGTCTTGCGGCTTGTCGGGTGCGGGCAGGAACAGCGTCGCCGGCGCGATGCAACAGGCGGGCGCGTCATGCGCGGGCGCAGTCTCGTCGCCCTTCGCATCGCTGCATAGCGTGCCGTCCATGTGATGGGCGGCGGCGACGTCGGCGGATTGCGGCCATGCGCCGAAGCCCGGCGCCGCCGGCAGCGCCAGACCGATCGCGAGCAGCAGGCCAATCAATCGCGCGCGCATGAGCGTGTCCTGGTACGATTAAAAACTATTGCACGGTCTTATGACAGCTTTGATTTCGCTCAATTCTGTGGCGGCGCGCGAAAAGTGCCGCCGCAATCCGGCGATGTGATTGTGTAACAGTGGGGTGCTGCCCCATATCCTCGCGCAGACGATGCGAGGATCATCATGAGCAGCGCCTGCGGACACTCCCACGCCACTTTCGAGGGCCTCTCGGCCGATTATCGCCGGCGGCTGTGGCTCGTCATCGCCATCAATGCCGCGATGTTCGTCGTGGAAATGTTTGCCGGCGCACTCGCCGGTTCGCGCGCGCTGCAGGCCGACGCACTCGATTTCCTCGCCGATTCGCTGACCTACGGGATCAGCCTCGCGGTGATCGGCGCTGCGGTGCGCGTGCGCGCGACGGCGGCGCTGGCCAAGGGCCTGAGCCTGACCGCGATGGGCCTGTGGGTCCTCGGATCGACGATCTATCACGTGTTCGTGCTCGGCGTGCCGCGCGCGGAAATCATGGGCGTCATCGGCTTCCTCGCGCTCGTGGCCAATGTCGCAAGCGTGCTGATCCTCATGCGTTACAAGGACGGCGACGCTAATGTGCGCTCAGTCTGGCTGTGTTCGCGCAACGACGCGATCGGCAATGTCGCGGTGATGGTCGCCGCGCTCGCGGTCTGGGGTACGGCGACGCGCTGGCCGGATTTGATCGTGGCCGGCCTCATGGCCGCGCTGTTCCTGTCCTCGTCGATCCAGATCCTGCGTCAGGCGGTGCGCGAAATGCGCACCGGGCAGACGCTGCCGGCCGCCCACCATCATCACTGACGGCCGGCCGCGCCTGGCTTACGGCCACTTCACCTCGGGCGGCAGCGAGGAGAGGATGGAGTCGACATTGCCGCCGGTGCGCAGGCCGAAAATCGTGCCGCGGTCGTAGAGCAGGTTGAACTCGACATAGCGGCCGCGGCGCACGAGCTGTTCCTCGCGCTCCGCCTCGCCGTAGCTCTTCGTGTAGTTCGCGCGCACGAGCCGCGGATAGACGTCGAGGAACGCGCGCCCCACTGCCTGCGTGAAGGCGAAGTCGGCCTCCCAGTCGCCGCTGTCGAGCCAGTCGTAGAAGATGCCGCCGATGCCGCGCGGCTCGTTGCGATGCTTGAGGAAGAAATACTCGTCGCACCAGGTCCTGAACCGGTCATAGGGAGCGACGGCGGCGTGCGCGTCGCAGGCTCTCTTCATGGCGGCGTGGAATTCCCGGCTGTCGGGATCGTCCTGCGTGCGCCGCGCATCGAGCACCGGCGTGAGGTCGGCGCCGCCGCCGAACCAGGCCTTCGACGTCACCACGAAGCGGGTGTTCATGTGCACGGCCGGCACGTTCGGATTCCACAGGTGCGCGATCAGCGAAATGCCGGACGCCCAGAAGCGCGGGTCCTCGCTGGCGCCGGGGATGTCCTTGCGGAACTCGGGGGAGAATTCGCCGTGCACGGTCGAGACATGGACGCCGACTTTCTCGAACACGCGGCCTTTCATGATCGACATGACGCCGCCGCCGCCCGGACCGGCTGCCGCCGACCTCGTCTTCCTGTCGCCGGCATGATCCTTGTTATGATCCTTGCGCTGCCAGGGCGTGCGCGCGAAGCGGCCGGCCTCGCGACCCGAATTCGGCGCCCCGCGCGGCAGGTCCTGCTCCAGCGCCTCGAACGCCGCGCAGATGTCATCGCGCAGGAGCTCGAACCAGACGCGCGCGCGCGCCTTGCGCTGATCGATCGGGGTCGTGTCGGTGCGCGGGGCGGTCGTCGTATCCATCGGTTCAATGCCCCGGGTTCGTCTGCCGCAGCGCTTCACCCAACGCCATTGCGGCGCTCAGCGCAACATTGATCGAACGCAGGCCGGGCCGCATCGGGATCACGAGCCGCACATCGGCGGCCTGCGCCACCGCCGGCGGCACGCCCGCCGATTCGCGGCCGAACAGCAGGACGTCCGATGCCGCATAGGTATGGGCAAGATAGGACGTCTGCGCCCGCGTGGTGAACAGCACGAGCCGCAACCCTTCGTCGCGGCGCCAGGCGTCGAACTGCCGGAACGACGCATGGCGCACGATCGCGACCTGATCGAGATAGTCCATCCCGGCGCGGCGGAAGGCGCGGTCGGTGAGCGGAAAGCCGGCCGGCTCGATCAGATGCGCCTCCACGCCGAGGCAGGCGCACAGGCGCAGAATCGTGCCGGTGTTCTGCGGGATGTCGGGTTCGTAGAGCGCGAGGCGCATGCGGGGGCCGCGGTTGTTTCGGGATGCGGAAAGGGGCAAAAAGCGCCGTCAGACGAATGATTTGTGCGTCACTTTATCATCGCTGCGAACACGCTCTTGCACTAGTGTTGCAAGGGTGCCAATAAACGCCCACCGGATCGCGGCTTCCCCTTGCAGGATCGGCGGCGCCCGGTCCGCCCGTTGCCTTCGGCGCCCCCTGCGGGCCGTCCAGACGGCGTCCATGCCGGGCGGCGCTCTCGGCACGATGGGGGAGATACTCTGTGACGACCATGTCCTCGGCGGAACACACGCGCCGCGACTTTCTTTACATTGCCACGGGAGCAGTCGGCGCGGTCGGCGCCGCCGCCGTCGCCTGGCCGCTGGTTTCCCAGATGAACCCGGACGCCTCCACCGTCGCCGCCGGCGCGCCGATCGAGGTTGATCTCGCTCCGGTCGCCGAGGGCCAGGTGATCAAGGTGTTTTGGCGCGGCAAGCCGATCTTCATCACCCATCGTACCAAGAAAGAGATCGACGACGCGCGCAACGTCACCGTCGCCTCGCTGCCCGATCCGCAATCCGACGAGCAGCGGGTGAAGCCGGGCAAGGACCAGTGGCTCGTGCTGGTCGGCATCTGCACGCATCTCGGCTGCATCCCGATCGCCCACCAGGGCTCCTATGACGGCTATTTCTGCCCCTGCCACGGTTCGGTCTACGATACTTCGGGGCGCATCCGCTCCGGCCCCGCCCCCACCAACCTTCCGCTGCCGCCCTACGAATTCGTTTCCGACACCAAGATCCGGATCGGCTGAACCCGGCATCCGACTGACCTTAAAGGTTCCCCTATGAGCGGACATTCGACCTACCAGCCGCAAGGCGCATTCATGAAATGGATGGAGCGCCGGCTGCCGATTGTAAGCCTGGTCCATTCCTCCTTCGTCGCCTATCCGACGCCGCGCAACCTGAACTACTGGTGGACGTTCGGCGGCATCCTGAGCCTCATGCTCATGGTGCAGATCATCACCGGCATCGTGCTCGTGATGCACTATACCCCGCACGAGACGCTGGCCTTCAGCTCCATCGAGCACATCATGCGCGACGTGAATTACGGGTGGCTGATCCGCTACCTGCACGCCAACGGCGCCGCGATGTTCTTCCTGGCGGTTTATATCCATATCTTCCGCGGCATGTATTACGGCTCCTACAAGGATCCGCGCGAGGTGCTGTGGATCCTCGGCGTCATCATCTATGTGCTGATGATGGCGACCGGCTTCATGGGCTACGTGCTGCCCTGGGGCCAGATGAGCTTCTGGGCCGCCACCGTCATCACCAACCTGTTCTCCGCCATCCCGGTGGTGGGCGAGACCATCGTCACCTGGCTGTGGGGCGGCTATTCGGTCGGCAACCCGACGCTGCAGCGCTTCTTCTCGCTGCACTATCTCCTGCCGTTCGCGATCGTCGGCGTCGTCGTCCTGCACGTGTGGGCGCTGCACGTGGTCGGCCAGAACAACCCGACCGGCGTCGAGCCGAAGTCCGAGAAGGACACGGTGCCCTTCACCCCGCATGCGACCGTCAAGGACGGTTTCATGATGGTGGTGTTCCTGATCGTGTATGCGTGGTTCGTGTTCTACCTGCCGAACTATCTCGGCCATGCCGACAACTACATCCCGGCCAACCCGGCGGTGACGCCCGCCCACATCGTGCCCGAATGGTATTACCTGCCGTTCTACGCGATCCTGCGCGCGATCCCCGACAAGCTGATGGGCGTGATCGCGCTGTTCGCCTCGATCCTGATCCTGGCGTTCCTGCCCTGGCTCGACACCTCGAAGGTGAGGTCGGCGCGCTACCGCCCGCTCTACCGCCAGTTCTTCTGGATTTTCGTGGCGGTCTGCATCGGGCTCGGCTGGCTCGGCGCCAAGCCGGCGGAAGGCGGTTACGTGATCGCCGCCCGCGTGCTCACCTTCTACTACTTCGCCCATTTCCTGATCGTGCTGCCGCTGCTCGGCATGTTCGAGAAGACCAGACCGCTGCCGAACTCCATCTCGGAATCGGTGCTCGGCGGACAGTCGAAAGCCTGAGGAGCAGGACGCCATGATCAAACACCGCGCCTTTCTCGCTCTCGCCGTTTCGGCCTTCCTCGCTGTCCCGTTCGTCGCGCCGGCCTCGGCCGCCGAAGGCCAGGTCCCGCCGCCGCGCGTGAAATGGTCGTTCGCCGGACCGTTCGGCATGTTCGACCGCGCCCAGCTGCAGCGCGGCTTCAAGGTCTATCGCGAGGTCTGCCAGAGCTGTCACAGCCTGGGCTACGTCGCGTTCCGCAACCTGTCGGAGCCGGGCGGCCCCGAATTCACGCCGGCGCAGGTCAATGCGATCGCCGCCGAATACAAGATCCCGGACGGCCCGAACGATGCCGGCGACATGTTCGAGCGTCCCGGCCGCTCGGCCGACCGCTTCCCCAAGCCGTTCCCCAACGACAACGCCGCGCGCGCGGCCAACGGCGGCGCGCTGCCGCCGGATCTGTCGGTGATCGCCAAGGCGCGCACCTATGAGCGCGGCTTCCCGTGGTTCGTCATCGACATCTTCACGCAGTACCAGGAGCAGGGCCCCGACTATCTGGTCGCGCTGCTCAAGGGCTATGCGGAGCCGCCCGCCGGCATGAACATGCCCGACGGCATGAGCTACAATCATTTCTTCCCCGGCCACCTGATCGGCATGCCGCAGCCGCTGCAGGACGACCAGGTGACCTATGACGACGGCACCCCGGGCACGGTCGACAACTATGCCAAGGACGTGACCGCGTTCCTGGTCTGGACGGCCGAGCCGCACATGGAAGCGCGCAAGCGCATCGGGTTCCAGACCATGATCTTCCTGCTCGTGTTCGCCGGCCTTCTCTATTTCACCAAGAAGAAGGTCTGGGCCGACGCACACGCCTGAGCGCATGGCGGCGACAGGAGTTGACGAAGGGCCCCGAAACGGGGCCCTTTGCGTTTGTGACCGCCGTCATCTCCTTGGCAAGTATATATCATAGTATATATTTATCGCGATGGAGCGGGTCTTCGCCTGCGACCCCGGAAAACGGGCCCGTATTTTGAAGGAGCGCGGGTTTGATCTGCTCGCGATGGCGGAAGTCTTTGCCGACCAACGGCGGCTCGACTTTGCGGATAACCGCTTCAATTATGGCGAGGAGCGGCGCGTCACCATCGGCAAGGCAAACGATTTTGTGTTCACGGTCATTTATACGATGCGCGGCCCGGTGACATGGCTGATTACGGCCTGGCCGTCCAACAGGAAGGAGCGCCAGTATTATGAAGGCCGCTAAAGCGCTGACGTTCACACGCCTCTCCGACGGTACTTTGCTGCGGAGGCATCGGGACGGCACCTTCCGTCCGGTCAAGGACAAGACCGATATTGCCCGCATCAAGGCGCTCAGCGAGGCCGAGATCGAGGCGATGGCGGCGTCCGATCCCGATCATCCCGCACTTGACGCGGCGTTTTGGAGGAGCGTGCCCAAAGTGCCCGACAAGGAAGCGATTTCGATCAAGCTTGATCGCGATATTTTGCAGTTTTTCCGCAAGCAGGGCCGGGGCTATCAGACGCGAATTAACGCCGTGCTCCGTCGCTTTGTCGATCTGCATCGCAAGGCGGGCTAGTGCCGTGGCCAAAGCCATTCTCGGCATCATCGGCGGTTCCGGCATCTACGATCTGCCGCTCGACAATGCGCGCGAGCTCGCCATCACAAGTCCGTGGGGCGAGCCCTCGGGGGCGCTGCGCGCGGGCGAGATCGCGGGCCTGCCGGTCGTGTTCCTGCCGCGCCACGACAAGGGCCACCGGCTGTCGCCCTCCGACATCAATTACCGCGCCAATATCGACGTACTCAAGCGCGCGGGCGTCACCGACCTGATCTCGCTGTCGGCCTGCGGCTCGTTCAAGGAAGAGCTGCCGCCCGGCACGTTCGTGCTGGTCGACCAGTTCGTCGACCGCACGCACCGGCGCGAAAGCTCGTTCTTCGGCACGGGCTGCGTCGCCCATGTGTCGATGGCGCATCCGGTGTCGCCGCGGCTGCGCATCCATCTCGCCGCGGCGGCGGAGGCGATCGGCCTTCATGTCGTGCACGGCGGCACTTATGTGTGCATGGAGGGGCCGCAATTCTCCACCTATGCCGAGAGCATGACCTACAAGCAGCTCGGCTATTCGGTGATCGGCATGACCAACATGCCCGAAGCCAAGCTCGCGCGCGAGGCCGAACTCTGCTACGCGACGGTGGCGATGGTGACGGACTTCGACTGCTGGCATCCCGACCATGATGCCGTGCAGGTCGGCGACATCATCAAGGTGCTGCTGGCCAATGCCGAGAAGGCCAGGCAACTCGTCGCCCGCCTTGCACGCGACTTTCCGCGCGAGCACGAGCCGTGTCCCGTCGGGTCGGACCGCGCGCTCGATTCCGCGCTGATCACGGCGCCGGCCTATCGCGACCCGGAGCTTCTGAAGAAACTCGACGCGGTGGCGGGGCGGGTGCTGGCGTCCGCGCCGTCATCCTGAGGCGCGCGCCGCAGGCGCGCCTCGAAGGGCGACGGTTTGATGTGGGGTCTATGACGTGTAGAAAGAGACGGAGATTTTCCGCGAGACGAACGATGACCCTCACGCCCGCCCTCGAGAACGATCTCAAGGCCGCGATCCGCACGATCCCGGACTATCCCAAGCCGGGCATCATGTTCCGCGACATCACCACGCTGCTCGGCAATCCGCGCGCCTTCCGCCGCGCGGTGGACGAACTGGTGCAGCCCTGGGCCGGCTCCAAGATCGACAAGATCGCCGGCATCGAGGCGCGCGGCTTCATCATCGGCGGCGCGATCGCCCACCAGCTCTCGGCCGGCTTCGTACCGATTCGCAAGAAGGGCAAGCTGCCGCACAAGAGCGTGCGGATCGCCTATTCTCTTGAGTACGGCATCGACGAGATGGAGATGCACGAGGACGCGGTCGCCAAAGGCGAACGCGTGATCCTGGTCGACGACCTGATCGCCACCGGCGGCACCGCCGAGGGTGCGGTGAAGCTCCTGCGCCAGATGGGGGCGGAAGTAGTGGCGGCGGTGTTCATGGTGGACCTGCCGGAGCTCGGCGGGGCGCAGAAGCTGCGCGACATGAACGTGCCGGTGCGCACGCTGGTCGCCTTCGAGGGCCACTGAAGCGGGATGAGTTTTCCTTGAATCGTCATCCCGCTTTGGCGCTTTGTTCATGCCGCCGCGGCGCAGGACGTGCAACGCCTCAGGATTGCTCTTCGTGCGGCCGGTAATCGACCAGGGCGACAAAGAACAGCGCCAGCAGAACGGCGCCCACGATCTCGAACGCAAACATCGCCAGTCTCCCCGCAAGGCGGTTCCTATGCGCGATGATGCCGGCGGCATGCTTTCCGCCCCGTTAGGAAACATGGTGAACGGCCGGTGGCCGGTTCGGGACGGCGGCGCGGCGGCGGGACTTTGCGCGGCGGAGGCGGCTGTCTTGACCCCTTCCGGCCCGGCCTTTAGGGTCCGCGCGCGTTTTCCCCGCAGCCAGACGATTCCGCGATGACCGATTCCGGCACGCCCCCTCATATGCGGCCCGACCGGTCGTTCCAGGCGTTGATCCTCACGCTGCAGCGGTTCTGGGCCGACTATGGCTGCGTGATCCTGCAGCCCTACGACATGGAAGTGGGCGCGGGCACCTTCCATCCGGCGACGACCCTGCGGGCGCTGGGACCCAAGCCCTGGAACGCGGCCTATGTACAGCCCTCGCGCCGCCCGAAGGACGGGCGCTACGGCGAGAACCCGAACCGGCTGCAGCACTATTACCAGTATCAGGTGATCCTGAAACCCTCGCCGCCGGACATCCAAGACCTGTACCTGAAGTCGCTCGCCGCGATCGGGATCGATGCTGGCCTGCACGACATCCGCTTCGTCGAGGACGACTGGGAGAGCCCGACTCTCGGCGCCTGGGGGCTCGGCTGGGAATGCTGGTGCGACGGCATGGAAGTCTCGCAGTTCACGTATTTCCAGCAGGTCGCGGGTTTCGAATGCGCGCCGGTGTCGGGCGAGCTGACCTACGGCCTCGAGCGCCTGGCCATGTACGTGCAGGGCGTCGACCGCGTCTACGACCTGAACTTCAACGGTCGCGAGGGCGCGCAGAAGGTCACTTACGGCGACGTGTTCCTGCAGGCCGAGCAGGAATATTCGCGGCATAATTTCGAGCACGCCGACACCGCGATGCTGTTCGAGCAGTTCAAAATGGCGGAAGCGGCCTGCAGGAAATATCTCGATGTAGGCTGGCAGAAAAACGAGACCGGTTCAGAAAAGAAAGAGCGCCACCTGATGGCGCTGCCGGCCTACGACCAGTGCATCAAGGCGAGCCACGTCTTCAACCTGCTTGATGCGCGCGGCGTGATCTCCGTCACCGAGCGCCAGAGCTACATCCTGCGCGTGCGCGAACTGGCCAAGGCCTGCGGCGCGGCCTGGCTGGCAACCGAAGCGGGCGGAGCGGGATGATGATGGCTGCGCTATCGGCGACGTTTGTGCGCGCTTGCGGTATCCTTCACCCTCCCCTGGAGGGGGAGGGTCGCCGCCGCAGGCGGCGGGGTGGGGTGACCGTGACCGGACGCAAGCCCATCGACCATTTTCGCAAGACCGCCGCGCGGCGCATGCGGTCGAACGCGACAGGCGCGGAGGCGCGCTTGTGGAATCATCTGCGGCGCCATCCGATGATCGGCAGCCATTTCCGTCGGCAGGTCATTGTCGGGCCGTTCATTGCCGATTTCGCCTGCATGGCTGCGCGTCTCATTGTGGAAGTGGATGGTTCGCAACATGGCGAGCAGGGCAATGTCTCGCGCGATGAAATGCGCACGAAATGGCTGGAAGCGGAAGGTTACCGGGTCCTTCGCTTCTGGAATAATGATGTTTTCGCAAATATCGGCGGTGTGCTGAGTGAAATTCATGCGGCGCTGAATGGTTCTGACGGAGAGATTCCCGAACTGAAGCACGAGCGTCGCCGTAAGTCGGATCACCCCACCCCGGCGCGCACGCAGCCAAGTTTACGCGAGCGTAAACTTGCCCGCGATGCACGCCGACCCTCCCCCTCCAGGGGAGGGTGAAGAGTCGTCGCATGCCCGATCTCCTGCTCGAATTCTTCTCCGAGGAAATCCCCGCCCGCATGCAGCCGCGCGCGGCCGACGACCTGCGCAAGCTCGTCACCGACCGGCTGGTCGAGGCCGGGCTCGTCTATGAGGGCGCGAAGGCCTTCGCCACGCCGCGGCGCCTCGCGCTCGCCGTGCACGGCATTCCCGCGCGCCAGCCCGACCTGAAGGAAGAGAAGAAAGGCCCGCGCGTCGGCGCGCCGCAGGCCGCGATCGACGGCTTTCTCAAGAGCGCGGGGCTTGCCTCGCTCGATCAGGCCAAAGTCGAGAAGGATCCGAAGAAAGGCGAGTTCTATGTCGCCGTGGTCGAGAAGAAGGGACGCCCGGCCATCGACGTGATCGGCGAGATCGTGCCCGAGGTCGTGCGCGCGTTTCCCTGGCCGAAATCGATGCGCTGGGGAGCGGCGTCGGCGCAGCCTGGCGCGCTCACCTGGGTGCGTCCGCTGCATTCCATCGTGGCAATCTTCGGCCCGGAGACCGAAGACCCGGACGTGGTGATATTCTCGGTCGGCGGCATCGCCTCGGGCAGCATCACGCACGGTCACCGCTTCATGGCGCCGGCGGCGATCGAGGTGCGGCGGCAGGCCGACTATATGGAGAAGCTCGAGAAGGCGAAGGTGATCGTCGATCCGGCGCGCCGGCAGGACATCATCCTTGCCGAAGCGAAGAACCTCGCCTTCGCGCAGGGCTTCGAGCTGGTGGAAGATGCCGGGCTGCTGGCCGAGGCCGCCGGCCTCGTGGAATGGCCGGTCGTGCTGATGGGCACGTTCGACCGCGCGTTTCTCGCCATTCCCGACGAAGTGATCCGCACCACGATCCGCAACAACCAGAAGTGTTTCGTGTTGCGCGATCCGCAGACCGCCAAGCTCGTCAACAAGTTCATCCTGATCGCCAATATCGAGGCCGCCGACGGCGGCAAGGCGATCGTCGCCGGCAACGAGCGCGTGATCCGCGCACGCCTCTCGGACGCCACGTTCTTCTACGAGAGCGACCTGAAGACGCTGCTCGAAGACCGGCTGCCGAAATTCGAGGGCATCGTATTCCACGAGAAGCTCGGCACGCAGTGGCAGCGCATCGAACGCATCGAGCGGCTTGCCGCCGCGCTCGCCCCGCTCGTCAAGGCCGATATCGGGAAGGCGCGGCGCGCCGCGCGCCTGTGCAAGGCGGACCTCCTCAGCGACGTCGTCGGCGAATTCCCCGAGCTGCAGGGCCTGATGGGCAAGTATTACGCCGAGGCGCAGGGCGAGGACGAGGCGGTCGCGCACGCGATCGAGGATCACTATAGCCCCAAGGGCCCCGACGATCTGGTGCCGGCCGATCCGGTCTCCATCGCGGTCGCGCTCGCCGACAAGATCGACACGCTGGTCGGCTTCTGGGCGATCGACGAGAAGCCGACCGGCTCCAAGGATCCCTATGCGCTGCGGCGCGCGGCGCTCGGGGTGATCCGGCTGGTGCTGTCCAACGGCGTGCGCATGGGCCTGCTCGATGTGTTCAGCCGCGCGACCGAAGGCTATCTCGAACAGGACAATGCCCATGTTGTCGCCGCGCTCGGCAAGAACCAGACGCCGGGAAGCGAGTTCGACGCCATCCGCCGCAGCTTCGCGGCCCTGACCGGCGCGGGCCTGCGCGAATTCTTCGCCGACCGCCTGAAAGTGCAGTTGCGCGAGCAGGGCGCGCGCCACGATCTGGTCGACGCCGTCTTTTCGCTGGAGGGACAGGACGACCTGTTCCTGATTGTGCGCCGCGTGGAGGCGCTCGGCCGCTTCCTCGACACTGACGACGGCAGGAACCTGCTCGCCGGCGCCAAGCGCGCGGCTAACATCCTGCGCATCGAGGAAAAGAAAGACGGCCATGCCTTTGCCGGCGCGCCGGACGGCGCGCTCCTGAAGGACCCGGAGGAGAAGGCGCTCGCCGGCGCGATCGAGGCCGCGCGCGACGACGCGGCGGCGGCCGTCGGGCGGGAGGATTTCGCCGCCGCCATGGCCGCGATGGCGAAGCTGCGGCCGGCGGTCGATGCTTTCTTCGACAAGGTCACCGTGAACGCCGACGACAAGGTCTTGCGGGAAAATCGCCTGAAGCTGCTCAACGAGATCAGGCAGGCGACGCGCGCGGTCGCGGATTTCTCGAAGATCGAAGGTTGATTCCGGCTTTGCCGAAAGCGGCGCAGCGCGAGAAGCGTTGCGCCGCCGGTCCGGGACGCAGATGTCCGTCCCTGTGCGCCGTCCCTCTCGCCGCGCAGGCCGAGCGCCGACGCAGCGGACGGCGTGCGTTTGATTACAGCCCCTTCAGGATGCAGCCGGCCGCGAGAACGACATAGGCCACGATCGCGATCCAGAACGCATAGGCGCTCACGAACGGAATGAAAACGAAGACGCCGATCAGAGCGAGCAAGGCAAGAATGAGCGAGATCAGAAATACGATCTGCGTCGGTGCATTGAGCTTCGGCATGATGTCCCCCGCCAAGAGCCGGCCGGACTGGCCGGACCGGGACAAGCCGACCGCGCGGGCGGAAGGAAGTCAAGGCGGCGAGGGCGCGCGGGGGATAACATTTGAGGTACATCCGCGGCTGCCTTTGCGTTGCGGCCGCGCGCATCGGTGGAATTGATCCTGATCATTCCGCGTCCGCGTGCCGGCATCGTAACGGTCGGCCCGGTCGCGGACGGCTGTCCGGAATTGGCGCCTTCGGCGGGCGCGTCGGCACGCACCTATGCGTCCGGCGTTATGCTCCCATGGTCGGGGTGCGATCGGCTTGAATCGTGTCCGGAAAGGGGCCAAAGACGGGTCTGCCGGACCGGCCTTTCTGCCGGCCGCTTGTGCATTTCGATGAGGCCGACGCATGGCGAAATGGGTTTACACCTTCGGGGACGGTCGGGCCGAAGGCAAGGCCGAGATGAAAAATCTCCTGGGCGGCAAGGGGGCCAACCTGGCCGAAATGGCCAATCTCGGCCTGCCGGTGCCGCCGGGTTTCACCATCACGACGGAAGTCTGCACCTATTACTACGCCAACGAACGGACCTATCCGAAGGAGCTTGCCGCCGAGGTCGATGCCGCGCTCGCCCATGTCGGCAAGCTGACCGGCAAGCGGTTCGGCGACGAGGCCGATCCGCTCCTGCTCTCCGTGCGGTCGGGTGCGCGCGCCTCCATGCCCGGCATGATGGATACCGTACTCAATCTCGGGCTCAACGACCGCACGGTGGAGGCGCTCGCCCGCCAGTCCGGCGACCGCCGTTTCGCCTTCGATTCCTACCGCCGCTTCATCACCATGTATTCGGGCGTGGTGCTCGACATCGACCATCATCATTTCGAGGAAATCCTCGACGAGCACAAGGACAAGCACGGCTACAGCCTCGACACCGACCTGTCGGCGGATGACTGGATCGCGCTCGTCGGCCGCTACAAGGAGCGCGTCGAGCAGGAGCGCGGCAAGCCGTTTCCGCAGGACCCGCAGGAGCAGCTGTGGGGCGCGGTCGGCGCGGTGTTCGGCTCGTGGATGAACGCGCGCGCGATCACCTATCGCAAGCTGCACAATCTTCCCGAAAGCTGGGGCACCGCGGTCAATGTGCAGGCTATGGTGTTCGGCAATCTCGGCGACGATTCCGCCACCGGCGTTGCCTTCACGCGCAATCCCTCGACCGGCGACAAGCGGCTCTACGGCGAATTCCTGATCAACGCGCAGGGCGAGGACGTGGTCGCCGGCATCCGCACGCCGCAGGAGATCACCGAGGCCGCGCGCAAGGAGGCTGGCTCCGACAAGCCCTCGCTGGAAAGCGCGATGCCGAAAGCCTTCGCCGAGCTGCAGCGTTTCTACGGCACGCTCGAAAAGCATTACCGCGACATGCAGGATCTCGAATTCACCATCGAGAAGGGCAAGCTGTGGATGCTGCAGACGCGCTCGGGCAAGCGCACCGCGAGGGCGGCGCTCAAGATCGCGGTGGAGCTTGCGAACGAGGGCCTGATCACGACTGAGGAAGCGGTGACGCGCGTCGATCCGGCGTCGCTCGATCAGTTGCTACACCCCACGATCGATCCGAAAGCCGAGCGCAAAATCCTCGCCACCGGCCTGCCGGCCTCGCCGGGTGCGGCGTCGGGCGAGATCGTCTTCTCCTCCGAAGAGGCCGAGGCGCTCAAGGCGCAGGGGCGCAAAGTCATCCTGGTGCGCGTGGAGACGAGCCCAGAAGACATTCACGGCATGCACGCCGCGGAAGGCATCCTCACCACGCGCGGCGGCATGACCTCGCATGCCGCGGTGGTCGCGCGCGGCATGGGCAAGCCGTGCGTGTCGGGCGCGGGCGCGATCCGCGTCGATTATGCCAGGAAGTGCCTGACGGCCGCCGGCCAGACGCTCAACCAAGGCGACGTCATCACTGTCGACGGCTCGGCCGGCCAGGTTCTGATCGGGCGCGTGCCGATGATCGAGCCGGAATTGTCCGGCGAGTTCGCGACGCTGATGGGCTGGGCGGATGCCGTGCGCAGGCTCGGCGTGCGCGCCAATGCCGACACGCCCGACGACGCGCGCACCGCGCTCAAATACGGCGCCGAAGGCATCGGCCTGTGCCGCACCGAGCACATGTTCTTCGACGACGAACGCATCCGCGCCGTGCGCGAGATGATCCTGGCGGACGAGGAGAAGGCGCGCCGCGCGGCGCTCGCCAAGCTCCTGCCGATGCAGCGCGGCGATTTCATCGAGCTGTTCGAGATCATGAAGGGCCGGCCGGTGACCATCCGCCTGCTCGATCCGCCGCTGCACGAATTCCTGCCGCACAGCGAGCAGGAGATCGCGGAGGTGGCGCAGGCCATGGGCGCCGACCCGCAGAAGCTCGCCAACCGCGCGCGCGAGCTTGCCGAGTTCAATCCGATGCTCGGCTTCCGCGGCTGCCGCATCGCGATCGCCTATCCGGAAATCGCCGAGATGCAGGCGCGCGCTATTTTCGAGGCCGCAATCGAGGCCGGCAAGCGCACCGGCGAGCCCGTGGTACCGGAGGTGATGGTGCCGCTGATCGCCACGCGCGCGGAGTTCGACATCGTCAAGGAGCGCATCGATGCGATGGCCGAAGCGGTCGCCAAGGAGACCGGCGGCAAGGTCGCGTATCAGGTCGGCACCATGATCGAATTGCCGCGCGCGGTGCTGATGGCGGCCGAGATCGCCGAGACGGCGGAATTCTTCTCGTTCGGCACCAACGACCTGACCCAGACCACGTTCGGCATCAGCCGCGACGATGCTGCGACCTTCCTCGGCTTCTATACGGCGCGCGGCATCCTGCCGGCCGATCCGTTCGTGTCGATCGACCGCGAGGGGGTGGGCGAGCTTGTCAGGATCGGCGTCGAGCGCGGACGCAAGACGCGGCCGAATCTGAAGGTCGGCATTTGCGGCGAGCATGGCGGCGACCCGGCCTCGGTCGGATTCTGCCACACGGTCGGCCTCGACTATGTGTCCTGCTCGCCGTTCCGCGCGCCGATCGCGCGTCTGGCCGCGGCGCAGGCCGCGCTCGGCAAGGAAGCCGCAAGCCAGGCCTGACGCCCGCGTCCTGTCAGACCGCGACTTTGGCGAGGAAGTCCTCGACCTCGGTGCGCAGGTTACCGACCGCGCTCTCGACCGATCCGGCGGCAGCGAGCACCGTCTCCGCCGAGCGGCGGGTTTCGGCCGTCGCGCCGGTCACCTGACCGAGCGCGTCGACCACCTCGCCGGTGCCGCGCGCGGCGCTGTTGACGTTCTGCGAAATGTCCTGCGTCACCGCATTCTGCTGCTCGACCGCGGCGGCCACCGCCGACGCATAGCTGTGGATGTCCTGCATGCGCGCGGTGATGCGGCCGATCGCGTCGACCGCGTTGTCGGTCGATTTCTGCATCGCGAAAATCTGCGCGGAAATCTCCTCGGTTGCCTTGGCGGTCTGCACCGCGAGCGATTTCACTTCCGAGGCGACGACGGCGAAGCCGCGCCCGGATTCGCCGGCGCGGGCGGCCTCGATCGTGGCATTGAGGGCGAGGAGATTGGTCTGCCCGGCGATGTTGCGGATCAGTTCGACCACGGCGCCGATCTTCTGCGCCGCCTCGGCGAGAGTCTTGATGCCGTCGTTGGTCGCGGACGCCTCGTCCACGGCCTGGCGCACCACGTCGGTGGTCTGCGTCAGCTGGCGGCCGATCTCGCCGATCGAGCTTGCCATTTCATCGGTTGCGGACGCCGCGCCCGCGGTGCTGCCGGACGCCTCGCTCGACGCCTGCAGGGCGCTCTGCGCGCGCGCGGAGGTCTCGTCGGAGGCGCTGAACAGCGCGCTCGCGGTTTCCTTCAGCGACACCGCGCTGTCCTTCACCGAGCGCAGCAAATGCTCGACGCGCGTATTGAAGGCGCCGATGGCCGAATCCACCGTGGCGCGGCGCTGATCGCTGGCGCTGATCGCCGCACGTTCCTGCTCGAGATGGTAATGCCTGGTGACGTCCTCATGCGTCGCCAGCCAGCCGCCGCCCGGCAGCGGCTGCTCGGCGACCGAGATCGTGCGGCCGTCGAGATGCAGGATGTGCGTGGTCGATTTGCCTTCGGCGATGCGGGCGCGGATGCCGCTGACATAGCTTTCGGGATCGCCGTTGAAGTTGCCGATGGCCATGCGGTGGCGCACGATCTGTTCGAGGGTCGTCCCCGGCCGCACCACGTCCGGCGACATGCCGTACATCCGGATATAGCGATCGTTGCAGACGACCAACCGGGTCTGCGCGTCCCACATACACAGGCCCTGGGTCATGTTCATGAGGGCGGTGGTCAGCCGCGCATTGCGCCGCTTCAGCCGATACAAGAAGAAGCCCGATAGCGCCGTCGCGATCAGAGCGAATGCCAGCGCCGCGAAAATGAATTCCATGCCGGAGGACATGACAGGATCGGTCATCGGCCCACCTCCTTCGAACGGCCGCTCTCTAACGCAGTTCACGTTGCATGATGGTTAACCGGGTTCCCCCTTGCCCGAATTTTGGACAGTCCCGGCCGCTGGTTTGACGCCGGGTATCCCCCCGCATAAGCACATGGTAGCGTTACGGTGGGGACACCCGCTCCGGCGGGCGATGAGAAGCGAAAAAGGCGGGAAAACCCGCCAGAAAAGCAGGACTGCGGGGGAAAATATGGCGGAAGACGAGAAGCCGGTGGCGGCGCCGGGAATGACCGACACCGAGGGCGATCTCCGCAGGGCCGAGGCCTATATCGAACAGGAAGAAGGCGCCACCAACCGGCTCTCGGGCTGGGCGGGGATGGCCGTCACTGCCATCGCAGTGGCGATGTCGCTTTTCCATCTCTATGCCGCCTACGACATCGTCCCGACGCAGGAACTGCGTTACATCCATGTCGGCTTCGTGCTGGTGCTGTGCTTTCTGCTGTTCCCGGTGGCGCGTCGTTTCCGCGACGGCATCCGCTGGTGGGACGTGCTCATGGGCGCGGTCGTCGTCGCCATCTTCGCCTATGCGCTATCCGGCGGCGACGACTTCACCGACCGCGCCACGGTTCCGAACCGTCTCGACGTTTTCGTCGGTGTCGTGTTCATCGTATTGCTGATCGAGGCGACGCGCCGCACCATCGGCTGGATCGTGCCGGTCATCGCGCTGTGCTTCATCGCCTATGCGCTCGCCGGTCCCTGGCTGTCGCCGCCCTGGAACCATCGCGGCTACGGCTTCGATGCGCTGGTCGGGCATCTGTTCATCACGCTGGAAGGCATTTTCGGCGTGCCGGTCGACGTCTCGGCGACGCTGATCGTGCTGTTCTGCATCTTCGGCGCTTTCCTGCAGCATTCCGGCGCGGGGAAATTCTTCATCGACTTCTCGATGACGCTGATGGGCAGCCGCGCCAACGCCGCCGGCCGCACCGTCGTGCTGTCCTCGTTCCTGCTTGGCGGACCGTCCGGCTCGGGCGTGGCGACCACGGTGTCGATCGGCGCGGTCGCCTATCCGATGATGAAGCGCGCCGGCTTTGAGCGTAACGCGGCGGGCGGCCTGCTCGCCGCCGGCGGCCTCGGCGCCATCATCTCGCCGCCCGTGCTCGGCGCGGCCGCCTTCCTGATCGCGGAATTCCTCAAGATCAGCTATCTCGACGTGATCTGGATGGCGACGATCCCGACCGTCCTCTACTATCTCGCGCTGCTTTTCATGGTGGAGCTGGACGCGCGGCGGTTCGGCGCGCGCGGCGAGCCCTACGTGCCGGAAATGTCGCTCGGGCAGCTCAGCCGCCGCTACGGATTCCATTTCATCTCGCTGGTCTCCATCGTCGTCTTCATGGTCTGGGGCTATTCGCCGACGACCTCGGTGTTCTACGCGACGCTGATGACGATGCTGATGAGCTACCTGACGCGCGAGACCGCGCTCACCCCGAAGAAGCTCGTCAAGGCGCTGTCGGACGGCTCAACCAGCGCGCTGACCGCGGCGACCACCTGCGCGACTGCGGGCATCATCGTCGGCGTGGTCACCCTGACCGGGCTCGGGCTGAAATTCTCGTCGATCGTCATCGACTATGCCGGCGGCTCGCTGCTGCTCACCGCGCTCTATACCGCGCTGATCGTCTGGATCATCGGCCTCGCGGTGCCGGTGACCGCCTCCTACATCATCTGCGCGGTAATCGCAGCACCCGCTCTGATCAAGCTCGGCGTGCCCGACTATGCCGCGCACATGTTCATCTTCTATTATTCGGTGCTCTCGGAGGTCTCGCCGCCGACCGCGCTGTCGCCGTTCGCCGCCGCCGCGATCACCGGCGGCGACCCCTACAAGACGACCCTGCACGCCTGGAAATACACCCTGCCGGCATTCCTGGTCCCGTTCGTGTTCGTGCTCGATCCGCAGGGCATCGGCCTGCTGCTCAAGGTCCCGGCCAACGGCTCGGCCATCGACATCGTCATGATCACGCTGAAGGCAGCCTTCGGCCTCGCCTTCCTCGCCGCCGCCGCCCAGGGCTGGGCGCTGCGCCGCACGACGCTCGTCGAGCGGCTCCTGCTCGTCCTGGCGGGCCTCTTGCTCGTCTTCCCGAGCCTGATCGAGGCCGGTGTGGAATCGGTCATCGGCCGCGACATCGAATACACCGCGACGGCTGGCCTCGTCGTCGGCATCCTTGTATTACTTAAGCAGCGCATGCTTCCGGCCCCGCATGGTCTTCATGCGGCCGGCCGGCAATAAAGGGAGGAATGGAATGAATAAACGTCTCGGTCTTGCGATCTCCGGGCTGGCGGCCGGCGCCGTCCTGCTCGCCGGCGTCGCAGTCGCCCAGCAGCAGCAAAACATCGCCATCGCCACCGGCGGCACCGGCGGCGTCTATTATCCGATGGGCGGCGGCATGGCCAACGTGCTGTCGAAATACCTGCCCGGCGTGCAGGCGACGGCGCGCGTGACCGGCGGTTCGGTCGACAATCTGAAGCTGATCGGCTCCAAGCAGAGCGAGGTCGGCCTCGTGATGGTCGATGCGGCGCTCAACGCGCTCCAGGGCGAAGACAAGTTCAAGGACAACAAGGTTCCGGTCCGCACCCTGATGGTGCTCTATCCGAACCGCATGCACGTGGTGACGGTCGATGGCACCGGCATCACCAAGATGTCCGACCTCAAGGGCAAGCGCGTATCCACCGGCTCGCCCGGCAGCGCCACCGAGGTGATGGCGTTCCGCGTGATCGAGGCCGCCGGTCTCGACAAGGACAAGGACATGACGCGCGAGCGTCTCGGCGTCGCCGAATCCACCAATGCGCTGAAGGACCGCAAGATCGACGCCTATTTCTGGGTCGGCGGCCTGCCGACCGCGGCGGTCACCGATCTCGGCGCCACCCCCGGCGTGAAGCTCAAGCTGGTCGATACCGCCGACCTGACCGAAAAGATGAATGCCAAGTACGGCAATCTCTACAGCAAGGGCATCATCCCGGCGAAGACCTATCCGGGGCAGGACGCCGACAACAAGATCGCGGTCGTGCAGAACATCCTCGTCGCCAATGCCGACATGCCGGAGAAGACGGCCTACGACATCGTCAAGACGCTGATCGAGAAGAAGGACGAGCTGGTCGCGGTTCACAAGGAAGCGATGAGCTTTGACGTCGCCAACCAGACCAAGGAAAACACCACGGTGCCGTGGCATCCGGGCGCGGTGAAATACTTCAACGAGAAGGGCGCCAAGCTCTGAGATCAAGCTCTGAGTTTTGCGTCTCTTGAGATCGCGCGGCTGCGGCAGGCCGTGCGAAACGGACGGCCCCGCTGCGGCGGGGCCGTTTCTTTTTGGTTGCGCGCCTGCCGCCGCGGCCGTTGACCGTTTGTTTACTTTTGCGCGCGCTGCCGGAGCTTTGCGGCGTCCGCGGCCGCGGTTAACGCGTTCGAAACGATAATCACTCAAATTTTAGACAAGTGGCCTCGTCCGGCGCCCGCCGGGCAGGCGGGTGATATTGCGTCCGTTGCGTCGCGTGTTTGCGAGTGTTTGTATGAGTGCCTCGCGTCGAAGGCCGAAGCGCGGACGTGTCCGGCGCTTCGGCCTCACCGTCTTCCTCCTGACGATGATGCCGACGTCGATCGGCTATCAGGACCTGGCGGCGCTCATTGCGCGGCAGCCGGCGGTGTCGGAGCGCTGGCGCCAGCACACCTATTCGTCGACGTTCGCGACCTTCCGCACCGCGACCTTCTCCTTTCCGCAGCCGGTCGGCACGCTGATCCCGACGCTTCCCGGCTACAGCTTCGCCAGCATCGATCCGCGCAGCATCGATCTGGCCGGCACGCTCGGGCTTGCCGGCCGCAGCGATCCGTTCGCCGAGCCGCCGTCGGCGATCGTGTTCCCGCAGGTCGACCGCAGCCGCAAGGGCGACCGCCTGATGCCGCGCCGGCCCGCGCAGCCGGCCGAGCCGCTGCCGCTCAAGGAGCCCGCGCCGGCGCCCAAGGCCCCGAAGATGCGCGAGGCGTTGCCGCAGGAGCCGGCGGCGCCCGCTCCGCAGCAGCCGCAGCAGAGCGCGGTCCCGCAAAATAGAGCGCTCGCCAAATCCGTGCCGCCTTCTGCCGTGGCGCGCGCGCAGGACGGCGGCACCGGCCATGCGCCGGCGACCCTTCGGCAGGCGGAGACGCCCGCCGAAGCCGGGATCGCCGCAGCGCCGCTGCCCGGCCGCGCTCCCGCGCTCGAGATGGATGCCGTGTTCGATCCGGTCGCGGCCGCCGCCGCGGCGGTCCCGCAGCCCGCCCGCACGGCCGGGCTCGAACCCGAAGCGGAGTTCTCCCCGCTCGCCGAGCCGCGGAGCGAGCCCGCGCCCGGGCATGAGGTCGTCGCCGCATTGCCGGCCGATCCTGCGCCGCAATCCTCGGCCGAACCGCTGCAGGACGAGAACGGCGTGCTCACCGACGACGAGCCCGGCGGATCCGAAAGCGGACCGCAGGCCGGTGCGCCGGCGGACAATCCGGCGATCGAGATGGCGAAGCTCTTCTTCGGCAACGACGCCCTCGGGCCCGATCAGAACCGCATCAAGCCCTGGCGCGAGGGCGAGGCGCCGGTGCTCATCCCGCTGCATCCCTCGGTCGATCCCGACATCAAGCGCGCGGCGATCGATCCGGGCAAGGCCGCCACCGACGCGCCCTCAGGCAGGAGCGACGGCGAGACGGTGGCGCCCAAGGGCGAGGTCACCGGCGCCGACAAGCGGCCCAAATCGCCGGCCGAGCGGCTCGGCCTGACCGGCGCCGCGCGCGCCAAGCACGAGCGCTGCCTCACCAACGCGATCTATTTCGAGGCGCGCGGGGAGCCCGAGCGCGGGCAGATGGCGGTGGCGCAGGTCGTTCTCAACCGGGTGTTCTCGCAATACTATCCCGACAATGTGTGCGGCGTGGTCTACCAGAACGCGCACCGGCATCTCGCCTGCCAGTTCACCTTCGCCTGCGACAATGTCCGCGACGTGGTGACCGAGCCGGACGCGTGGGAAGTGGCCAAGCGCATCGCGCGCGATTCACTCGACGGCAAGATCTGGCTGCCCGAGATCGGCAAGGCGACCCACTATCACGCGACCTATGTCAATCCGTGGTGGGTGCGCACCATGAAGAAGCACCAGAAGCTCGGCATCCATATCTTCTACCGCCCGACGCGCTGGGGCGACGGCTCCGACGAGCCGAAATGGGGACCGGTGGCGGAAACCGTGACCGGCTCGGTCAGCAGGACAAAGACCTCGGCGACGAACTAGTCTGCGTCGCCGATGTCGTGCGGCGCCGTCACCGGATTGCGCAAGAGCGGCAGGAAGCCGTGCAGCCACACCGCGAAGGCGAGCGACCACAGGGCGGCACCGGCGGCGTAATGGATGCCGACAAGCGCGGGAGCGATCCCCAGTTCCGGCAGGACGCGCACGGCGGCGGCGCAAAACACGAGCGCGACCGCCGCATACGCCTGCCAGGGCAGGACGAGCTGGCGCCCGCTGTGGCGCAGCCCGGCGATGATGAACACCGCCATGATCGCAAGGCCGAGCCCGCCGACGGCGAGCACATGCAGCCCGGTATTGGGCGAGAACGGCGCGCCGAGCCCCGAGAGCCCGAGCGTCAGGAAGCCGATGCCGGACAGCGTATTGGCGCCGGCGAGCGCCAGCACCTCGCTGCGCAGGACGGGGCGGCCGATGAACCATTCGGCAAGCCGGTCGAGAAAGGCGGCGGCGGCGGCGAGCGCGAGATAGGCGGGCACCGCCGAGTGCGGCGCGACGAGGGCGGCCGCGGCATAGAGCGCGGCGAGGCCGGCGGTGAGGTTCTGCCGGCCGGGATGCGGCCGGTAGGGCGTTGTTTCCCCGCTCGGGTCGAGCGCCAGGTTAATCACGACGACATTGATGCGCGCGAGCGCAAGCGACAGGAAGACCAGGAAGAGGATGAGCGCCGTCTGCAGCAGCCGGCCGGCCAGCTCGCCCATGTCGGCGAACCACGCAAAGCGGATGCCGATCTCGGCGGCGAGCAGCAGCGCCGCGCAGACGGCGAACGAGCCGTGGCGCGTGCTGCCGCGCTGAAGCAGCGCCCTGAGCACGTACCAGAACAGCAGGCCGAGAAAGGCGATATCGGTCGTCGCCGCAAGCGGCAGGCCGGCCTCGATCCCGGCAAGGCCGACCGCGCGCCCCGGCAGCCACAGGAACAACAGCAGCAGCAAGGCGCGGCCGCGGCGCGGGGGCGTGTCGGTCCATTCCGGCACCGCCGAGGTCAGAAAGCCCGCGAGCGCCGCGCCATAGGTGCCGAAAATCATCTCGTGCGCGTGCCACTGGCTCGGCGAGATCGTGTGCACGAACGGCAGCGAGAATCCGGCAAGCGACCAGACGAGCGGGGTGATCGCCGCATGCAGCGCCGCGACCGGGAAGAACAGGAACAGTCCTTCCGTCAGCAGCGGATGGCCGCTGTGTGCGTGTCCTTCGGTCTGGCAGGTCATCGTCAATGCACGCTCTCCCGTCCGTCGAACAGCTCGCGGAACGCGGGATCGGCCGACCAGGCCTCGACCAGCGCGAAGATGTCGCGTTCGCGGCGCCGGCCGGGCTCCCCGGCGATCGCGCGCGCCACCACGGGACCGTCGGCGCGGCGCGGCAGCAGCAGCAGGCGATGCGCGACGCGCACGGCTTCCCACAGATCGTGGGTGACGAACAGCGCCGAGAACTGCTCGCGCGCGGCCGCCTCGATCACGAGGTCCTGCAGGATGCGCTTCAGCCCGACATCGACCGCGGTGAAGGGCTCGTCGAAATAGACCATGTCGGGCCGCACCGCGAGCGCGCGCGCCACCGCCACGCGCTGGCGCATGCCGCCGGACAGTTCGGCGGGATACTTGTCGAGATCGTGCAGGCTCAGGCCGACATCCTGCGCGCGCTGCGCGACGATCGCCGCGCGCTCGGCGCGCGCGACGCCGGCCGCGCGCAGGCCGTAGGCGATGTTGTCGTGGGCGGTGAACCAGGGCAGCAGCCGCGGCTCCTGGAAGACGACCGCATGCCGCCGGTAATGGCGCTGCACGCGCCCGCGCAGCGGGTCGAGCAGGCCGGCCGCGATCTGCAGCACGGTGGTCTTGCCGCAGCCCGAGGGGCCGAGCAGCGCGACGACCTCGCCGGCCGCGAGCGACAGGTCGAAATCCTCGAGCACCGCGCGCCCGAGAAAGGCATGGCCGACGCGTTCCAGCACGAGCCTCATCGCTTGACGCCCCACGGCAGGCCGGCTTCCCGCCAGCGTTCGAGACGGTCGCGCAGGGGATGCAGCAGCGCGTATTCGGTCAGGAGCGCGAACGCGACCACCGCGACGATCAGTGCCATGACGCGGGGAATGTCGAACAGCGCGCGCGCGGTGGCAAGCTCGCCGCCGATCCCCCCGGTATTGGAGAGAAGTTCGGCCATCACCGTGACCTTCCAGGCCGTGCCGGCGGTCGTCGTCCAGGCCGGGAACAGGTAGGAGATCAGATGCGGCAGGGTGAGCGTGCGGAAACGCAGCCACATGCCGCCGCCGAACGAGCGCGCCATGGCATCGAGCGCGCGGTCGCGCGTGGCGACGCCTTCGAGGCCGCCGGCGAAGGAGATCGGCAGCGCCGCGACCACGACCGTCATCACCGCCGAGCCGCCCGAGGAGCCGAACCAGATCAGCGCCAGCACGATCCAGGCGATCGGCGGCACGCCGAGGATGACGGTGACGATGGGGCGCATCAGCCGCATCGCGGCAAAGGAATAGCCGGCGATCGCGCCGGTCAGCGTGCCGATGCCGACGGCGAGCGCAAAGCCGATCAGCGAGCGGACCGCGGTCTCGCCGGCCGCCCGCACGAACCAGGGCTCGCGCAGGATGGCGGCGACTTCGTGCAGCGTCTCGACCGGGGAGGGCAGAACGAAGGAGCCGTAGAACTCATGCGCGCCCTGCCAGGCGGCGGCGATGCACAGGAGGCCGCAGGCGCCCGCCCACGCCGACCAGACATAGCGGCCGGCCCAGCCGATGAATGCCATCAGGCGGCGTACCATGATCAAATGGCATAGAACCGGTCATCCGGCTGGCGGCCGCCGATGATGCGCGGATCCTGCCGGGCGAGGACGTCGAACAGGGCGACGAGATCGCTGCGCGCCGCCGAGGCCGCGCGGGCGACGAGCTTGCTGAACGGGATGGAGCGCTCGATCATCGGGCGCGGCAATTCGAGCATGGCGGCCGTCGCCGACGCGGCGGCGGACGGGTCGCGCGTCACGGCCTGCACCGCCTGTTCGAACGCGCTTTGCACGGCGGCGATCGCGGGCTCGCCGTAGCGGCGCACGAAGACGTCGGTCACCGCAAGGCCGGCCTGCGGGATCACCGGGCGGCCGGTCGAGACCGCAAGCGCCGTCTGGCAATCGATGGCGCGCTCGAACGTCTTCAGGGAAAGGCTCGCGCGCACGATGGCGACGCTCGCGGCCGGCTCGCTCAAAAGCGCGGCATCGACGCGGCCGGCAAGCAGCATCTGCACCGCCTCGATCGGCGTGCCGGAATAGTCGATCGTCATGTCGTCGGCGGTCAGGCTCGCGTCCGCCAGCATGCGGCGGAAGATATAGTCGGGCATGTCGTTGCGGAACGGCACCGCGACGCGCCGGCCCTTCAGGTCGGCGACGCGGGCGACCGTGCCGCCGGGCGCGACCACATAGAGAAGGCCGTCGGTGAGCACGTTGACGAGGCGCACCGCCAGGCCGCGATTGTAGAGATTGGCGGCGGCATAAGTCGGCACGATCACCGCCGTCATGGTGCCGGAGCTCAAGCCCGCGCGCATCTCGTCCGGCGACTTCCAGGTCTTGAACGAGACCGAGGGCGAGATCGAGGCCAGCGCGCCGCTGGCGATTGCCTGCGCGGCGATAACTGACGGCGTCGCCGGCGGTCCCCAGATGGTCAGCGGCTCAGCGGCCCAGGCGCGCGAACGCAGCCCCGCAACAGCCAGCGGCAGGCTGGCGACAAAGCTGCGGCGGGACAGAAGCGGGGTGCGTTCGCGCGATCCGGACATCAGAACTTCGCTTTCAAACCTGCGTAGTAGCCGCGTCCATCGCCGGGCAGGAACGCAGCCTGATCGGGCCGCGCCTGATCGACGATCAGCGTCGACGACGCATAGTTTTCGTTGAACAGGTTGGTGATCTCGCCGAACACCGCATAGGTGTCGTTGATACGGTATTCGGTGCGCACATCGACGACCGCATACGGATCGGCGAACAGCGAATTCATGTTGTCGACCGGCGTGCGCTCGGGAATCCAGCGCACGGCGCCCTGCAGCTTCCATTGCTCGGTGGCCTGGAATTGCAGCAGCGCGTTGATCAGGTGACGCGGCGCGCCGGCAAGCCGGTTGTTGCCGCGGATCGGATCGTTGTCGAAGTAGAATTCCTGGTAGGTATAGGCGACGCGCGCCGAAAGCCGGTCGGTCAGCTTGACGCCCGCGCCAAGCTCGACGCCAAGATGCGTGGTCTTGTCGGCGTTGACGGCGCCGAGCGAGGCGCCGCTGGTGTCGCGCAGGCTGAGCAGCTCGTTGTCGATCCAGGAATAATAGGCGACCACGTCCCACGAGAAGCGGTCGGTGCGGCCGCGCCAGCCGCCTTCCACGGTGGTCGCGGTCTGCGCCTTCAGGTCGGGAGTCAGGAACAGGGCGGTCTGCGTGGGACTGGCGGGATTACGGCCCGGGCTGCTGTTGGGCGTGCCGTTCACCGTGGCCAGCAGGTCATCGTGCGTGGGCGGCTCGAAGCTGCGGCTGACGGCGGCGAAATAGGTCTGCACCGCGTCGGGCCGCCAGGACAAAGCGAGGCTCGGCGTCCAGCCGTCATAGGAGCGCGAATAGGTCATGCTCTGCGTGGCGGTGTTGCCGCTCGCCTGCAGCACGGTCGGGTTGTTGGCGAAGAACTGCACCCAGGGCCTGGTCCCGAGGCTGTAGGTGTCGAAATTCGAGCGCGTGGCGTGCGAATAGGCGATCGCCGGAGACAGCGTCAGCACCGGGTTGAGCGGAATGTTCAGGCCGGCATTCAGCGACAGCGTGGTCGCCTCCAGCTCGCTCTCGCCGAACTTCTGCCCGGTCACGCCGCCGGGCATGTTGATGTAATTCTCGCGGCTCGCCGAGCCGGCCGAGAACTGCGCGGTGGTCTCGAACAGCGGCAGCACGGCCGCGTTCGGGTTGAAGGCGTAGCGCAGCGAGCCGGTGAAGTCGCCGCCTTCGGTCACGCGGATACCCGAGGAGATCGGGAAGCGGAACGTGTCGTCGGTATAGCTGTAGCCGGCGGCGATATCGATGAGGTGCACGCCGTTCGTTGCGGTGGTGCGGAAGCCGGTGAGGAACTGGCTGGCGTCGCGCCGCGGCATGTCACGGACCACGTTCGGGCCGGGATTGATCGCGCCGCCGGCAACGGGGACCGGCCCGCGATGCACCTGGCGCGGATTGGCTTCCATGCCGGCCTTGGTCAGGGGACCGGCGACATCGAAGCCGAGATCGGTATAGCCCGCAAAGAAGCGCGTGCTCACATTCTCCGAATGCTTGACGCCGAAATTGGCGCTGACGCTCGTGCGCTCGGAGCTGTTGTAGTCGCGGAAGCCGTCGCGCTGGTTGGTGTCGAACTGGATCAGGCCGTCGACATTGCCATTCCTGAAGCCGGCCTGTCCGGCGCCGTTGATCTGGCCGAAGCTGCCGCCGCTCACCGACAGGCGCACGCCCGGCTGTGTCGAGCCGGTCGGCGAGACGA
This sequence comes from Pseudorhodoplanes sp., assembly GCA_019187085.1. Lineage (GTDB taxonomy): Bacteria > Pseudomonadota > Alphaproteobacteria > Rhizobiales > Xanthobacteraceae > Pseudorhodoplanes. Next base: position 67,298 of record JABARS010000003.1, read on the forward strand.
AGTTGAGCGCGCCGCCGAGCACGGTCGCGCCGAGACGATTCGCCATGTAGCCGCGATAGACCTCGATCGCCTCCGCCTGCTGCGGATTGGCGAAGCCCACGATGTAGGAGCCGTCGGCGCGGTTGATCGGCAGGCCGTTCTGCAGCATCAGCACGCCGCGCTCGACCGGGTTCTGTTGCAGGCCGGAGCCGCGGATCTGGATGCGCGGCTGGTCATTGCCGCCGAAGAAGCTCTGCACCACGACGCCGGGCACGCCGGAGAGCGCGTTTGCGACGGTGGGGCTTGCGGTGTTGGCGTAATCCTGCTGCGGCACCAGCGCGACGCCGCCGGGCAGGGCGTTGAAGCGTTCCTGGACGCTCGACGTGGCCGGCGCGCTCGGCGCGGGCGCGGTGCCCGGCGTCGCGGGCGTCCGGCTCTCGGTCCGCTGCGTCTCCACGACGATCGGATCGAGCGAGATGGTCGAGCCAGGCGTCGCCGACTGGGCGTGCAGGGTCTGGGGAAGGGCGGCCAGCAGCGGCAGTAGCGCCACTCCGGTCAGCAGCCAATGATCTGCAAGGCGTGACACGCGATAGCGCGCTGCGTGCGGTGTGCCGTTGATGCGGATGATCTCGTTTTGGTTATGCATGCCGAAGCCCCCAGTGCCTGTTGCGATCGCCTTTCCGGCGATTCGCGCGTGTCTTGTTGTGATCTGGATGGCAAGCGGGCTGTCTTGATCGCCGCGGAGCGTAGTGAAGCACACTATGCCCCGCTTGATTTTAGTCAATGAATTGCAGCGTTGCAGTCGTGTGCGACTGGAAAGTCACTACTCATGAAGTTTGGAAGTTCAGAAAAATACGCATCAATGCGCTGTGTGCACGAATGGAATCGAATTATTTTGATCGATTCCAATCTTTGAACGCATGTGGATGCGCATGCGGCAAATTGCACCATGCATGGCCGGCGCGTGCATGCCGTGCGTTCTGCGCCGCGATCTCTTACAGCGCGATGTCGAGTCCGATATCGAGATTGGGCGCCGAATGGGTGAGCGCGCCCGACGACAGATAGTCAACGCCGGTGGCCGCAATTTGCGCGGCGGTGTCGTGTGAGATATTGCCGGAGGCTTCGATGACGAGCCGGCCGGCGACGAGCGCCACCGCGGCCGTCATATCGGCCGTGCTCATATTGTCGAGCAGCACGACGTCGGCGAGGCCGGTCGCGAGCACCTCGCGCAACTGGTCGAGCGTGTCGACCTCGATCTCGATCTTGATCAGATGACCGGCTGAGGCGCGCGCGCCTTCGAGCGCGGCGCGGATGCCGCCGGCGACCGCGATATGGTTGTCCTTGATCAGGATGGCGTCGTCGAGCCCGAAGCGGTGGTTGAAGCCGCCGCCGCAGCGCACCGCGTATTTCTGCAGCGCGCGCAGGCCGGGCGTCGTCTTGCGCGTGTCGGTGACGCGCGCCTTGGTGCCGGCGACCTTGGCGACGAGGGCGGCGGTGGCGGTGGCGATGCCCGACAGGTGGCCGGCGAAATTGAGCGCGGTGCGCTCGGCCGAGAGAATGGCGCGCGCCGTGCCCGCGATCGTCATCAGCGTCGTGCCGGCCGGGACGCTGTCGCCGTCGCGCGCGCTTGCGGCGATCGCGATTGCGGGGTCGAGCCGGCGGAAGGTCGCCGCCGCGAGCGGCAGGCCGGCAAGGGTGCCGGCCTTGCGCGTGACCATGGCGGCGCGCGCGGTCGCGCCCGGCGGCACGGTCGCGATCGAGGTGACGTCGCCGGCGCGCCCGAGGTCTTCGGCCAGCGCGCGCGTCACCGCCTCCTCGATCTCGAGCGGCGAGAGGAAGGCGCCGGGGCAGAGCAGGGAATCATGCGTCGTCCCGGCCGCGCGCAAGGCGCGAGAGCCGGGATCGACGTCAATCTGCCTGTTGGTCATCTTGCGCCTCCCCGTCCGCTCATTCCCGCGCAAGCGGGAATCCAGTGTTTTTGATTCCGGGTCCCCGCGTTCGCGGGGACGAGCGGATACGGGTTCATCCGAAAGTCCGCGATTCAGTTCTTCAGATTGACCATCCGCTCGACCGAGCGGCGCGCCTTCTCGGCGATCGCGGGGTCGATCACGACTTCCTCTTTCATGTAGACGAGGCTGTCGAGGATTTTCGGCAGCGTGATGCGCTTCATGTGCGGGCACAGATTGCACGGGCGCACGAACTCCACCTCGGGCAATTCCGCCTGCACGTTGTCGGCCATCGAGCATTCGGTGACCATGACCACGCGCTTGGGCCGCTTGTTGCGCACCCAGTCGATCATGTGCGCGGTCGAGCCGGTGAAGTCGGACTCCGCCAGCACGTCCGGCGGGCATTCCGGATGCGCGATGATCTTCAGGCCCGGGTCGTTGTCGCGGTACATGCGCAGCTCGTCGCCGGTGAAGCGCTCGTGCACCTCGCAGGCGCCCTTCCAGGCGATGATCTTCACCTTGGTCTGGGAGGCCACGTATTTCGCCAGATACTGGTCCGGCACGAAGATCACCGTGTCGGAGCCGAGGCTCTCCACGATCTGCAGCGCGTTGGACGAAGTGCAGCAGATGTCGACCTCCGCCTTCACGTCGGCGGAGGTGTTGACATAGGCCACGACCGGCACGCCCGGATAGCGCGCGCGCAGGAGGCGCACGTCCTCGCCGGTGATGGAGGAGGCGAGCGAGCAGCCGGCGCGGCTGTCGGGGATCAGCACGGTCTTGTCGGGATTGAGGATTTTCGAGGTCTCGGCCATGAAATGCACGCCGCACTGCACGATCACGTCGGCTTTCACCTTGGTCGCTTCGCGCGCGAGCTGCAGCGAGTCGCCGACGAAATCGGCGACGCAATTGTAGATTTCCGGCGTCTGGTAGTTATGCGCCAGAATGACGGCGTTGCGCTCGCGCTTGAGCGCGTTGATCGCCTTCACATAGGGCGCAAAGACCGGCCACTCGACCGCGGGCACCACGGTCTTGATGCGCTCGTAGAGATGCGCGGTCTCGGCGGCGACCTGCTCGTTCCATTCCAGCGCCGGCATCGGCCTGACGCCGTACTTGCGTGCGGCCGCCGACAACATCGGCGGCGTAACGGCCGCGGCCGGACGGTTGCCCTGGGGGCCTTGCAGATCGAACAGCGGCATGGTCGCCTCCCGGTCCAATATACTCATCTTGAGCATATATGGGGACGAAAATATCCGGCTCAAGAGGACCGGCTCACCCTTATTATTCTCAATTCGAGCAAAAGCAATATACCACCTTCGCGGCGGCGGCGCTAGCCCCCCGGCGAGGGCAAGCCATGCGGTTCCTGGATCGGTCGCATCACGAAGTTTCGTTATGGGGCGGGTGGGGCTGCGCTTATGTTCGGCGACCTCCGATTCACAGGCATGCCGGGCCCTTTATGACAACCCACTCCGTCGCCTCCGCCGCAAACTGGCGCACGCCGTTCGTCATCATCCTGTGCGGGTGCGTCATTGCGATGCTCGCCTTCGGCCCGCGCTCGGCGCTCGGCCAGTTTCTGTCGCCGATGTCGCTTGCCTATGGCTGGGGCCGCGAAGTGTTCTCGCTCGCGCTTGCGATCCAGAACCTGCTCTGGGGGCTCGGCCAGCCCTTCGCCGGCGCCATCGCCGATCGCTACGGCACGATCCGCGTCCTGTGCGTCGGCGCGCTGCTTTATGCGGCCGGCCTTGCGCTGATGGCCTATGCGGACACGCCCGGCACGCTGCACCTGACCGCCGGCATGCTGATCGGCTTCGGCCTGTCCGGCTGCTCGTTCAATCTGGTGATCGGCGCGTTCGGCAAGCTCGTTCCCGAGCACATGCGCGGGCTTGCTTTCGGCGTCGGCACCGCGGCGGGTTCGTTCGGACAGTTCCTGTTCTCGCCGCTCGCGCGCGCCTTGATCGATCATTTCGACTGGCAGACCGCGCTCGTCGCGTTCGCCGTCATGATGCTGCTGATCCTGCCGCTGTCGGTGGCGCTGCGCACGCCGCGCGCGGAGCCCGCCGGCGTCGTCGGCACCGGCGGCATAGCGAACCAGTCGCTGCGGCAGGCGCTCTCGGAGGCCTTCGGCCACCGCAGCTATGTGCTGCTCGTGCTCGGCTTCTTCACCTGCGGCTTCCAGCTCGCTTTCGTCACCGTCCACCTGCCCACCTTCCTGCTCGACCGCGGCCTGTCGGCGGAGGTCGGCGCCTGGACGATCGGCGTGATCGGCCTGTTCAACATCATCGGCGCGCTCTCTTCCGGCTGGCTGATGATGCGCATGCCCAAGCGCTACATCCTCTCGACGATCTATTTCCTGCGCGCGCTGACGATCGTGGCCTTCATCACGCTGCCGATGAGCCCGCTTTCGGCGCTGATCTACGGCGCGGTGACCGGGCTGCTCTGGCTCTCCACCGTGCCGCCGACCTCCGCGCTGGTGGCGGTGATGTTCGGCACGCGCTGGCTCGCCATGCTGTTCGGCTTCGCCTTCTTCAGCCATCAGGTCGGCGGCTTCCTCGGCGTCTGGCTCGGCGGTATCGCCTTCGAGGCGACCGGTTCCTATGATGTGGTCTGGTGGCTGTCGATCTTCTTCGGCGTCGCTTCGGCGGTGATCAATCTGCCGATCGTCGAGAAGCCGGTGGCGCGGCCCGCGCTCGCGCCGGCCTGACCGGGAGATCGTCGTGACCTCAGGGAAGATTCCGGCGGTGCGTTTCGACTGGCAGACGCCGCTTGTCATCCTGCTCTGCGGCTGCCTGGTCGCCATCCTGAGCTTCGGCCCGCGCTCCTCGCTCGGGCTGTTCCTCACCCCGATGTCGTCGGCGCACGGCTGGGGCCGCGAGATCTTCGCGCTCGCGATCGCGATCCAGATGCTGCTGTGGGGCGCGGCGCAGCCCTTTGCCGGCGCGGTCGCCGACCGGTTCGGCCCGGTGATCGTGCTGTCGGCCGGCGCGCTGCTCTATGCCGTCGGGCTGGCGCTGATGGCGCATGCTGCCTCGCCGGGGATGCTCTATCTCTCCGGCGGCGTGCTGGTCGGCTTCGGTCTCGCCGGCGCCTCGTTCATGGTCGTGCTCGGCGCCTTCGGCAAGCTGCTGCCGCTGCGCTGGCGCTCGCTCTCCTTCGGTCTGGGGACCGCGGCCGGCTCGTTCGGCCAGTTCCTGTTCGCCCCGCTCGCGGTCGGGCTGAACAGCGCCTTTCCCTGGACGACGACGCTGGTCGCCTTCAGCGCGATGGTGCTCGTCATCATCCCGCTGTCGCTTGCCTTGTCGATGCCGCGCGATTTCGGCGCGCATGCCGCCGGCACGCCCCAGCAATCGGTCACCCAGGCGATCCGCGAGGCGCTCGGCCACCGCAGCTACATCTATCTCGTGCTCGGCTTCTTCACCTGCGGCTTCCAGGTCTTCTTCATCACCGTCCACCTGCCGGCCTATCTCCTCGATCGCGGCCTGTCGGCGGACATCGGCGCCTGGACCGTCGGCGTGATCGGCCTGTTCAACATCGTCGGATCGATTTCCGCGGGCCTGCTGAGCGACCGCATGCCCAAGCGCTATCTCCTCGCGGCGATCTATTTCCTGCGCTCGGTCGCGATCGTGGTCTTCATCAGCATCCCGGTGAGCACGCCGGCGGCGCTGGTGTTCGGCGCCGTCATCGGCCTGCTCTGGCTGTCGACCGTGCCGCCGACCAACGGGATCGTCGCGCTGATGTTCGGCACGCGCTGGCTCACCATGCTCGCGGGCTTTGCCTTCTTCAGCCACCAGGTCGGCGGGTTCCTCGGCGTCTGGCTCGGCGGGCTGGTGTTCGAGCGCACCGGCTCCTACGACGTGATCTGGTGGCTGGCGATCCTGCTCGGCGTGCTCTCGGCGCTGATCAATCTGCCGATCGTCGAGAAGCCGGTGGCGCGGCCGGCCGCGGCGCCCGCCTGAGCCTCAATGCCGTGGTTAGATGTCATCGCCGGATGTCATGGCCGGGCTTGACCCGGCCATCCATCGCACAAAGAATCAAAGCCACTGAGGACTTGTAACCAGACAGGGATGAATGCGCGGGGTCAGGCCCGCGCATGACGGAAGGGAACGCTGTGCCGACATTCAAAGCGATCGTGGTGGACAAGACCGACGCCGGGCAGGCCGTCGCGCTGAAGGATTTCGACGAGAAGGACCTGATGGACGGCGACGTCACCGTGCGCGTGGGCTGGTCGACCATCAATTACAAGGACGGGCTGGCGATCGCCGGCAAGGCCCCGGTCGTGCGCCGCTTTCCCATGATCGCCGGCATCGATTTCGCGGGCACCGTCGAATCCTCCTCGCATCCGGCCTGGAAGGCGGGCGACGAGGTCGTCCTCAACGGCTGGGGTCTCGGCGAGACGCATCTGGGCGCCTACGCGCAGAAGGCGCGCGTGAAGGGCGACTGGCTGGTGCGCCTGCCGGCGAGCATGAGCGCGCGCGAGGCCATGGCGATCGGCACCGCCGGCTATACCGCGATGCTCTGCGTCATGGCGCTGGAGCGCGCCGGGGTGACGGCGCAGCGCGGCCCGGTGGTGGTGACGGGTGCCGCCGGCGGCGTCGGTTCGGTCGCGGTCGCCCTGCTCAAGAAGCTCGGTTATCACGTCATGGCCTCCACCGGCCGGCCGCAGGAGGCCGACTATCTGAAGGCGCTCGGCGCTTCCGAGATCATCGACCGAGCGGAATTGTCGGGCCCGGCCAAGCCGCTGGCCAAGGAGCGCTGGGCGGGCGGCGTCGATTCCGTGGGCTCCGCGACGCTGGCCAACGTGCTGTCTATGACCCGCTATGGCGGGGCGGTCGCCGCCTGTGGATTGGCGGGCGGTATGGACCTGCCGACGTCGGTCGCGCCCTTCATTTTGCGGGGAGTGTCGCTTTTGGGCATCGATTCCGTCATGTGTCCGCTGCCGCTGCGTCAGGAAGCGTGGAAAAGACTTGGAACCGACCTCGACCGCTCGAAATTGGCCGCAATGACCACGGAAATCCCCCTTTCCGACGTGATCGCGACCGCCCCCAGAATCCTCTCCGGTGGGGTGCGCGGCCGAATCGTGGTCAAGATCGGGTAAACGCGTTCAGGAATTAGCTACGAAAGTCCGTCATCATCCGCATCCGTTATGGTAAAGAAGTCGGTAAAGACGGCTTCGTGAACGAGTGGGGTTCGACATGTTGCGTTTCGGAGCTTTTCTGGCCGGTCTTCTTGCCGTTTCACCTGCGCTCGCCCAGCAGATGACGGCGCAGGAAGCGCGTCGCTTCGTGGTCGGCAAGACCTTCGTCTTTTCCTGCTTCGAAGGCACCCGCGGCGCGGGCCGCATTCATGCCGACGGCTCCGTTGCCGGCACCATCCAGTTCCGCGGATCGGGCCCCGTGCGCTGGGCGCAACTGCCCGCCGGCACGGTCCTGGTGAGGGGCGAGTCGGTCTGCGCCAACGTGCGCGGCATGCCGTTCCAGCCCTGCTTCAGCCTGCAGAAGACGAGCGCCCGCAGCTTCCGCGGCTCGGTCTCCGGTCTCGGCTTCGCCTCCTGCGAGTTCACGCGCCGCGGCCCGGTCGAGGTCGCGACCGCCGACAACGCCCCGCTCAGCCTGCGCTCGACGCTGTCCAGCCGCTAGACATTCACGGCGTCTTCGCCGGGAAGATCATGCACGTCGTCGTGGCGTGCGCATAAAGCTTGCCGCCCGCGTCCTTGAGGTCGCCCTCCGAGGTGCCGACCGTGCGCCCGCGATAGACGATGCGGCCCTCGGCGCGGATCGGTCCGGTGTCCCTGGTGATCGGGCGCACGAGGTTCACCTTGATCTCCAGCGTCGTGTAGGTCTCGCCGCGGTCGAGCATGGAATGCACCGCGCAGCCGAGCGCGGAATCGAGCAGCGTCATGGCGAGCCCGCCATGCACGACGCCGATCGGATTATAGTGACGCTCCTGCGGCAGTCCCTCGAACAAGGCGCGGCCCTTCTCGACCGCTATCAGGCGGAAGCCGAGCGTGTCAGCCATCGGCGGCGCCGGCAGGCGCCCCTCGACGATGCCCTGCAGAAAGCTCAGTCCGTCATGCGCGAGCAGCGTCTGCGCCGGCACGACGCCGACCATCCTTGCGAACGCATCCATCGTCCCATCCCGCTCTTCGTGTGCCCGTTCTTCGTGTCCCGGCGACGAAAGCCTATCACCTCCGCACCCCCAGGCGCAGGCCCGGCGCATGCCGTTCCCGCACGACCTCGCGGCGGAAGCGAAAGAGCGCGGCCGGCCGGCCGCCGGTCGCCGTCGACATGTCGCCGGTGGCCTCCACGAGCGCGGTGGATTCCACGAGCCGGCGGAAATTCTGCTTGTGCAGGTGGCGGCCGGAAATCGCCTCCACGGTGCGCTGCAAGGCGGTGAGCGTGAATTCCTCCGGCATCAGCTCGAACACGACCGGACGATATTTCAGCTTGCCGCGCAGGCGCGCGATGGCGGTCGCCAGGATGCGGCGATGATCGTAGCGCATCGACTGGCCGAGCGGGGCGGGGGCGGAGGGAACGCGGCCGTCGCGCCAGGCTTCCTCGATCAGGCCCGCGCTGTAGAGCAGCTCGTAGCGTTCGAGCACCTTCTCCTCGTCCCACGGCGCCTCGCCGGTGCCGAAGCAAAGCTGCAGCCGCTCGCGCAGGTTCTGCTCGTCGCCGGTCTTGTCGTTCGCGCGCACCCATTTCTGCAGATGCGGAACGATCTTGTCGTCGAGAATGTCGGGCCGTCCGCCGCGCCAGTCCTCCCACGGAAAGAAACGATACCAGGGCTCGAAGCCCGCGCCCGAGGCGCGCAGGCTCGCGACATTGTCGGGGATGCGCGTGAGCGCGAGATAGCCGATCGACACGACATGCGGGCCGGTATCGCCGGGCAGGGCATGGCGTCCGCGATCGCCGAACGTGTAAAGCTGCTCGACATAGCCCGCCGGCAGGCCGGTCTGGGCGGCGACCCAGGCGCGCAGACCCATCTCGAACGTGCGGTGGGTGAGCGGATCGAACATGCCCGAGGGCAGGCCGGCGGGACTGCCCGGCCGCTCGCCTTCCGCCACCAGCACGCGCGGCTCGTCATCCTTCACCGCGACGATCGCCGCCGTCAGACCGATTTCGATCGGCGTGATGTCCATCGCGCTCACCCGAGATCGAGGCGGAACGGCACCCCCTCGTAGGCGGCCCGCCCGGGGCCGATCTCCTCCACCGCCGCGACCATGCGTCCGCGGCGGCCGAGCAGCGCATCGGCAAGCGCGACGAGCCGCATGTTGGGCTGGGCGGTCGGGGAGGCGGCGCGGATCGCCTGCGCGATCGCGCGCTCCTCGCGCACGGGATTGAGCGCGCAGGCGGCGATGAATGCGCCCGCGGTCGAGCGGCTGATGCCGGCATAGCAGTGCACGACCAGCGGCGCGCCGCGGTTCCAGCCGGTGACGAAATCGACGAGCTTCTCGACATGCTCGTGCGCCGGCAGGACGTAGCCCTCGATCGGCGCCGCGATATCGTCCATGTCGAGCAGAAGGTGATTGTCCGCCACGATGCCGGGCGGGCGGCGCACCAGCGAGATGTCCTTGATCAGGGTGACGACGTGACGGGCGCCGGTGTCGGCGACGGTATTATCGAGCCGTGCGAGCGAGCAGACGTGAATCATCTTTGCGGTCCGGAATCGACACCGAAAATATAGGTCGCCCGCGCGCTGGACAAAAGCATCACCCCTGCGACAGCTTTGCGAAACGTTCCAGGAAGCGCGCTTCGGCGGTCTGCGCCGGCCACGGCGTCAGGTATTCGCGCTCGAGCGCGGCGCTGAGCTGCGGCGGCTGCCCGAAGAAGCGCCGCGCCTCGGCGGGCTCGAAGCCGGCAAGACGGGTGGCCTCGAGATAGGCGGCGTCGCGGTCGGCGGCCTTGATCAGCCGCTCGGTCGCCGGCGGCAGGTCGACCGGCAGGCCGAAGCGCAGATGGATGGCGTCGCGCAGGCGCCGTTCGGTCGCCTTGTAGGAATCGCCGATCACCGCCTTGAACGGCGAGATCATGTCGCCGATCACGTATTCGGCGGCGTCGTGCAGGAGAATGGCGAGGCGCAGCGAGCGGTCGAGCCGCGGATGGCGGCGGCGCGCCATCGCCTCCACCAGCAGCGTGTGCTGGGCGACGGAAAAGATGTGTGCGCCGCTCGTCTGTCCGTTCCAGCGCGCCACCCGCGCAAGCCCGTGCGCGATGTCGCCGACCTCGATATCGAGCGGGGCGGGATCGAGCAGGTCGAGCCGGCGGCCCGACAGCATGCGCTGCCAGGCGCGCGGCGCTGTTTTCGATGCGGCGCCCCGGACGGAGGTGCGTCGCGATGGCGGACGGGCCGGCATGGTCAGCGCTGCGGCTTCGCTTTCATGCAGGCGTCGTGGCGATGGCAGGCGACCAGATGGTCGTTGACCATGCCCACCGCCTGCATGAAGGCATAGACGATGGTCGGCCCGACGAACTTGAAGCCACGCGCCGACAGTTCCTTGGAAATCTTGCGCGACAGCGGCGTTTCGGCCGGCACCTGCGCCGTACTGCGGAAACGGTTCACCCTGGGGCGGCCGTCGACGAAGTCCCACAGGAAATGCGAGAATCCGTTCTCCTTCTCCATGATGTCGAGCCAGCTGCGCGCCGAGAGCACCGCGCCCTCGATCTTGGCGCGGTTGCGCACAATGCCGGCATCCGCCATTAGCGCCGCCTTCTTGCGCGCATTGTAGCGGGCGATCCTTTCCGGCGCGAAGCCGTCGAACGCGCGGCGGAAATTCTCGCGCTTGCGCAGGATCGTGATCCACGATAGCCCGGCCTGGAAGCCGTCGAGCACGAGCTTCTCGAACAGCGCGCGGTCGTCATATTCGGGCACGCCCCATTCCTCGTCGTGATAGGCGACATAGAGCGGATCGTCCTTCGGCCAGGGACAGCGCACGAGCCCGTCGGGATGCCGGATGGTCACGCGACGCCGCCTTTCGTGCCGGACGAGGGAGCAGGCATGGGAAAGCGGATCCAGTCGACATGCCGCAGCCGCAGCGCGATGCCGCCGGCGCTGAGCGGCGCGTCGGGCGTCTCGATCCGGTCGAGGCGGATCTGGGCGAGGCCCTGGCCGGCCGCGGCCGAGCCCATGGTGCCGACCGCGCGCTCGCCGAGCATGACCGGCACGCCGGCGTCGGGCGCGGGGCCTTCGAACGCCACCGGCACGATGCGCGTGCGCGCCGTCCCGCGATGCTCGACGCGCGAGACCACTTCCTGCCCGACATAGCAGCCCTTATGGAAATCGACGCCCGCAAGCTGGTCCATGTCGGCATCGTGCGGAAACGCGTCGCCGTAGATGAAATCCAGCCCCCCACGCGGCACGCCGAGCGCGATGCGGTGCGCCTCGTAGGCGGCGGCCTCGGTCAGGGTCGCGCCCATCTCGCGCGCGGCCTCCTGCGCGACGTCCGGCGGCAGGATCACGCGCAGGCCGAGGCCCGGCAGGCGCGGATCGGGATAGACGAGGCCGTATTCGCTGTCGGCGCTGCCGTCCCAGACCGCCATCACCGCAAGCGCCTCGGACAAGTCCTCGATCGTCACCTTGGCGCGCAGGCGGTAGAAAGTCAGCCGCTCGACCAGCGTGCGCACGAGCGCGCGCGGGCAATCGAGGAAGAAGCCGCCGCCGTCGGCTTCGGCGGCTTCCGCCACGATGCAATCGACGATGATCTTGCCCTGCGGCGTCAGGAGCGCGGCGAAGGCCGGCGCCTGCGGCGTCACCTTGCCGACATCGGCCGTCAACAGCCCGTTGAGGAACGTACGGGCGGTTTCGCCCGCAACCTTGATCACCCCGCGATCGGGGAGAAGCGCCGCCTGCATGGGTCAGTCCCTGGGAAAGTCCTTGCCAGATATTGCGCCGGAACGTAAGGCGCAGGCGGTGTCCGCTCAAGAGCGGACACGGGGCCCTTGGGCGAAACCGGTCATGGCGCAGACTTTCGATCTGATTTTCCGGGGCGGAACCGTCGTCAACCAGGACGGCGAGACCGCCCGCGACGTCGGCGTCAGCGGTGGGCGCATCGCCGCGCTCGGCGACCTGTCGCGGGCTTCGGCCGCCGAAACGGTCGATTGCCGCGGCCTGCACATCCTGCCCGGCGTCATCGATACCCAGGTGCATTTCCGCGAGCCGGGCGCCCCGCACAAGGAAGACCTCGAATCCGGCTCGCTCAGCGCGGTGATGGGCGGCGTCACCGCCGTCTTCGAGATGCCCAACACCGCCCCGCTCACCATCACCGCCGACGCCATGGCCGACAAGGTCGCGCGCGCGCGCCGTCGCATGCACTGCGACTTCGCCTTCTTCATCGGCGGCACGCGCGAGAACGCGTCGCTCCTGCCGGAGCTGGAGCGGCTGCCGGGCTGCGCGGGCGTGAAGGTGTTCATGGGCTCCTCGACCGGCTCGCTCCTGCTGGCCGACGAGGCGGACCTGCGGCGCGTGCTTTCGGTGATCCGCCGCCGCGCGTCGTTCCATGCCGAGGACGAAAAACGGCTCAACGAGCGCAAGCCGCTGCGCGTGGAGGGCGATCCGCGCTCGCATCCGGTGTGGCGCGACGAGACCGCAGCGATGCTGGCGACCGAGCGGCTGGTGCGGCTCGCCCGCGAGACCGGCGCGCGCGTGCATGTGCTGCACGTGTCGACCGCGGTCGAGATGGCGTTCCTGCAGGACCACAAGGACGTCGCCTCGGTGGAAGTGACGCCGCATCACCTGACGCTGGAAGCTCCCGACTGCTACGAGCGGCTCGGCACGTTCGCGCAGATGAATCCGCCGGTGCGCTCCGCCGAGCACAAGGCCGCGCTCTGGCGCGGGCTGGCGCAGGGCGTCGTCGACGTTCTCGGCTCCGACCACGCCCCGCATACGCGCGAGGAGAAGGAGCAGACCTATCCGGCGAGCCCCTCCGGCATGACCGGCGTGCAGACGCTGGTGCCGCTCATGCTCGACCACGTCAATGCCGGCCGGTTGTCGCTATTGCGCTTTGTCGACCTTTCGAGCGCCGGTCCCGCGCGCCTGTTCGGGATCGCGCGCAAGGGCCGCATTGCCGCCGGCTACGACGCCGACCTCACGATCGTCGATCTCAAGCGCCGCGAGACCATCACCGACGAACGGGTCGCCTCGCGCGCCGGCTGGACGCCCTATCACGGCAAGGCCGTCACCGGCTGGCCGGTCGGCACCATCGTGCGCGGCCGGCGCGTGATGTGGGAGGGCGCGCTCGTCACGCCGGCGCAGGGCGAGCCGGTTAACTTTCTGGAAACCCTCGATCGACGTGCGCGGGGATGACGGCGCGGATGTGATCTGGGGCAGTGTTTTGTTAGCCGCGGATCGGCTAATCGAACCCTTCTGCACTTGAAATCAGGAAGGGGGCGGCATTCATGCATGGCGATCTGGTGGCATTGCGGATGCTGGTCGTCGGTTCCGCGGGCGTCGATCGCGACGCCCTGCGGGCCGCGGCCGCGCAGGCGCCCCTGCCGCTGGAAGTCCTGGAAGCCGAAACCGCTCCGCGCGCCGCCGCCGTCCTGGAAGACGGCCGCTTCGACATCGTGCTGCTCGACGATGCGCTGCCGGCCGACGACTGGCGGCGGGTGACGCGTACGGCCCGCGCATGCAAGACGCCGCCCTTCGTGATCGCGCTGGCTGACGATCTCTCGCACTATCCCGCCGGTACACTCGATGCCGACGCGGTCGCGCGCAAGCCGGCCGCCGCTGCGGCCGCGCAGGAACTCATGCATGCCTGCGTACAGACCCGCTTTCCGAGCCGTCTGCTTATGGTCGACGATTCGCCGACCATGCGCGCGATCGTGAAGAAGATATTGTCCGCCAGCCGTTTTCCGGTCGACATTTCGGAAACCTCGGACGGTCGCGCCGCGCTCGAAATGATCGCGCGCGGGGCTTTCGATATCGTCTTTCTCGACTACAACATGCCCGGCCTGAACGGGGTTGCGACGCTATCGGAGCTGCGCCGCACCGCCCCGTGCATCAAGGTCGTGATCATGACCTCCGACGGCAATCCCGGCGTCGAGGAGCGTGCACGAGAAGCCGGCGCCAATGCCTTCCTGCGCAAGCCGTTCTATCCGGCGGACGTCGATGCGGTGCTTTACGGCCTGTTCGGGCTGCAGCCGCTGGCCAAAGCCGGATGACTTTTCTTCAAAGCCGGCCCCCGCTTTCGGGATCATGCTTTAGTCGCCCGACACGAAATAATGCCAGGTGCCGTCCGGCCCGATGCCGAGGCGGTAGAAGCTGTAGGCGCCGAAGTCCTGCATTTCCTTGTAGTCGGCACCGGTCACGATCCGGAACAGTTCGACGCGCTGTTGCGGGGTCAGCGCCTTGAGCGGCATGCGCGCGAAATAGGGCCATACATAGACTTCCTGCGGCGTGCCCTTCTCGACATGCACGAACGGGGCTTCGAGGATCGAGATCAGGATCGCGAGCGCCTCGACGCCTTCGGAGTCAGGATAGTTCGCCTTCCAGAACGCCGCCGGGTCGCGATGGTCGGACAGCGAGAAGACCGGCATCCCGTTATCCTTCATCACGGCCATGAGCTTGCCGAGATCGCCGGTGCGCGCGGCGGTGAGGATACGCTCGCGCGTGGCGGCGACTGGGGCGGGCAGGCGGGCAAGGTCGGCGATGATTTCGGGCATCGCCCCGTCGGCCGCTTTCGGGTCGACCTTCGCGGCCGTCCTGGCGTCGGGCGCAGGCGCTGCCGGCGGACGGATGGTTTCGGTGCGCACGCGGGTCTGGGCCTGCAGCCCGGACAGGGCGCCGCAGGCCGCAAGCGCGAAGAAGAGGGCGGCCAGCATCCGCCCGGCGCGACCGGCGATTCGGATCATCGCGCAAGGCTATCGGGATTTGATGGCGGCCGCGAGACGGCCGGCGGGAGGCTATTGCCGCGGCAGGTCGGCGCTGAATTCGCCGTTGCGGATGCGCACGGGCAGGCCTTCGGCGAAGCCGGCGGCGGCTTCCTCGCCATAGGTGGAGACGAATTCGATCAGGGCGGCGAACAGGCAGGCCTGCGCCATGCAATCGTCGTCGATGCCGTCGAGACGCGCTTCGGCCCAGGCTTCCTGGATGTAGCTCAAGGCGGCCTGCTTCTGTTCCTGGTCCGCTTTCGGCTCACGCCGGAATGCGCGCGTCACAATGCTCATGGTGCGTCCGCGGCCCTGGAGTACGCCGCCTGTCCTTGTTCTCAATTAAGATGTAGCACGCCCGGCCGGCCCGCCGATGCGGACCTTGGGGAAGGGTTAATGCGTCAATTGGTGTAGCGGGCGGTGATTTCGCGGGCGATTTTGGCGCCCTCGTCGAGATAGCGGCGGATGGCGGCGTCGGCGGCCGGGGTGCAGGTGCGGTAGGTCTGCTGGAAGCCGCGATAGCCGCGGTTGAAGCTCGCCACGAGCTTGCTGCGCCGTTCGGGCGTGTTGGCCTCCGCGTCGAGCAAAGCCTGCATCTCGGCACGCCATTTCTGGCCTTCATTGGCCCCGCAGACGCCGCGCAGGTGATGCAGCGCGCCGAGGATTTCCGACAGCCGCTGCAGGTCGGTCTCGAAAGCTGCGCTGCTGTCGACGGCCCGGGCGGCTGGCGCCATCGCCGCGCACAAGGCGAGCGTGAGAAGAAGGCGCTGGAGCAGGGGCGGGGATATAAGCGTAAACATGGGCGGGGACATATGCGCCAGCGTCGGCGTCCGTGCAAGCGGTCGCCCCCCGCCTATCGGGCGCCTCCGACGATCCGGAAGGCGGCGGCCACGATTTCAGCGAGGCCCTCGGTGGTCTTCAGGCCGTCGAGTTCCGGCGGCGTCATCCAGCGTCCCTCGCTGACCTCGTCGTTGAGCGCAAGCGCGCCGCCGCGCCAGCGGGCGGCAAAGGGCAGAATGACGAAATGCCGGGCCACGCGTTCGTCGCGGTCGCGCAGGATCACTTCGCGGTAATCGATCAGCGACACCGGGTCGATTTCGAACCCGGTCTCCTCGCGCACTTCGCGGCGCACGGCCTCATCGAGGGTTTCGCCGGCCTCCACCACGCCGCCCGGCAGCGTATGGATGCCGCCGGCGGGCGGGCGGGCGCGCCGCACGATCAGCACCCGGCCGTCGTGGATAATCGCGGCGCTCACCGCCAGAAACGGCCGGTCCGGATAGGCGCGCGGGTCAGTCACGGTCTAGGATTCCTGCCGTTCATTGTGATGCAACGCCGGAAGGTCGGCATGTGCGGCCGCTATGCTCTCATCTCGTCGCCCGAGCTTATCAGACGCCTTCTGGCCTATCTGGACCAGCCCAATTTTCCCCTGCGCTACAATATCGCCCCCACCCAGCCGGTCGCGATCGTGCGCCTGGCGGAAGGGCAGCGCCGTTTCGCGCTCGTGCGCTGGGGGCTGCTGCCCTCCTGGGTGAAGGACCCGCGGACCTTCTCGCTCGTGATCAATGCGCGCGCCGAGACGCTTAACGACAAGCCGGCCTTCCGCAACGCCATGAAGCGCCGGCGCTGCCTCATCCCCGCCGACGGCTTCTACGAATGGAAGGCGGAGGGCGACCGCAAGCGGCCCTGTTTCGTGCGCATGAAAGACGGCGGCCCGTTTGCGTTCGCGGGCCTGTGGGAGACCTGGATCGGTCCCAATGGCGAGGAGATGGACAGCGCGGTCATCGTCACCGTGCCGGCCAACTCGCTGCTGCGGCCGGTGCATGACCGCATGCCGGCAATCCTCGAACCCGCAGAGCATGTGCCGTGGCTCGACAGCGATCATGTGGACCAGAAAACGGCGGCGATGCTTCTCAAACCCGCGCGCGAGGGTCTGCTCGAGTTCCACGAGGTTTCGACGGCGGTCAATCGCACGGCCAATGACGGCCCCGACCTGATCGCGCCGTTCTCGGCCGGTCCGCCGGAGACGTCTCCCGCGCGGCGCCGGCGGGCGAAACCGTCCCGGCGACAGGGATCGCTGTTCTGAGGCGCGGGCCCGATCCCTTGCGCGGCATGGCCGGCGCGCTTTTCCTGCATCAGGTGCAAAGGAAGGCGGAATTCCTGTTGGCGATATGGACGGTCGCGGTGCTGATGTTTGCCGGATATGGCGGCGGGCCGCTCTCGGTCGACCGCAATATCCTCAAGCGGGAATTCTGAAATCGCATTCGCGCGAGGACGGCTTCTGCCGGCGGCGTGCTCCGCCGGCATTGAGCGAACCTCAGGGCACCGAATCTCAGAGCACCTTGCCCGGATTGAGGATGTTGTCGGGATCGAGCGTACGCTTGAGCGTGCGCATCAGGTCGAGCGCGACCGGGTCCTTCACGTCCGGAAGCAGATCGCGCTTCATCACGCCGATGCCGTGCTCGGCGGAGATCGAGCCGCCGTGCCGGCGCACGACCGCAAACACCACTGCATTCACTTCCTGCCAGCGCGCGAGGAAGTCGGCCTTGGCCATGTCGCGCGGCTGCGACACATTGTAGTGGATGTTGCCGTCGCCGACATGGCCGAACGGCAGCGGGCGTGCGCCCGGCATGAATGCCGTCACCGCGGTATCGGCCTCGGCGATGAAGGCGGGCACGGCGGCGACCGGCACCGAAATGTCGTGCTTGATCGAGCCGCCCATGTGGCGCTGCACCTCGCCGAACAATTCGCGGATGCGCCAGAAGGCTTTCGCCTGGTCGAGGCTTTCGGCGATGGCGGCGTCGGCGATGATGCCGCGCTCCAGCCCCTGCGCGAGGATGTCCTCGATCGTCGCGCGCAAGCCCGTGCGCGCCTGCGACGACAGTTCGATCAGCACGTACCAGGGATGCACCTGCGCCAGCGGATCGCGCGTGCCGGGCGCGTGTTCGAGCACGCCGTCGATGCCGAGCCGCGCCATCAGTTCGAAGCTGGTCACGCCGCCGGCGGTACGGTCGGCGGCGATGCCGAGGAGGTCGAGCGCGGCCTGCGGCGAGGCGAGGCCGACGAACGCGGTCTCCACCGAGCGCGGCCGCGGCAACAGGCGCAGCACCGCGGCGGTAATGACGCCGAGCGTGCCTTCGGCGCCGATGAACAGGTTCTTCAGGTCGTAGCCGGTATTGTCCTTCTTGAGCTTGTTCAGGTTGTCGAGCACGCGTCCGTCGGCGAGCACGACCTCGATGCCGACCGCCTGGTTGCGGGCGATGCCGTAGGCGAGCGCGGCGGTGCCGCCGGCATTGGTGGAGAGGGTGCCGCCAACGGTGCAGGTGCCTTCCGAGGGCAGCGACAGCGGATAGAGCCGGTCGACCCCGGCGGCGGCTTCGCGCACGCGCTGCAGCGTCACGCCGGCTTCGCAGGTGACGGTGTTGGAGACCGGATCGATCTCGCGGATCCTGTCGAGGCGCGTGAGCGAGAGGATCACCTCGCCGTGGTTCGGGATCTGTCCGCCGACCAGCCCGGTATTGCCGCCCTGTGGCACGATCGCGGTTTTCGTTTCGCGCGCGAGGCGGACGATGGCGCCGACCTCCGCCACCGAGCCGGGACGCAGCACGACCGGCGTGCGGCCGCGATACAGATCGCGCATCTCGACGAGATAGGGCTCCTGCGCCTGCGGATCGGTGATCGCGTGGCGGTTACCGACGATGGCGGCAAAGCGGGCGATGAGCGCGGGGTCGGGTGCAGTCATTCGGCACTGGGGCGGCGCTATTGGGCGGTGCTACGGGGCGACGCTTCATGGCGCGCGGGGAAGCATTATAGGGCTTGCCCGCGCGTTCAAGGAATTTCTTCGCGCCGCCGGCGACGGTCGCGCCCGGAGGCGCCGCCGCGTGCATGCGGTTCAGCGCGGCGCGGCGGCGCGCTGCAGGCGGTCGTTGATCGCTTCGCCGAGGCCCTCGTGCGGCACCGCCATGACGGCGATCGCGGTGACGCCCTCGCGGTCGAGCGCGCGCAGATGCGAGAACAGGTTGGCGGCGGCCTCCACAAGGTCGCCGGCGGGCGAGAGATTGAGCAGCGCTTTCGCACGCTGCATCTGCGGCGGCACGTGCGGGCCGAAAGCGAGCACCGCTTCACCGGGCGCGGCATCGGTCGCCCGCAGGCGCAGATGCGCGCGCGGCGCGTAATGCGAGGCCAGCATCCCGGGCGCCAGCGGCGCCTCGTCGGACATCTCTCCGGCATTTGCGGCCGGATCGGCCGTGCGCGCCAGCGGCCGGCCGAGCGCTTCCTCGATCGCCGCGCGCGGCAGTCCGCCGGGGCGCAGGAGGCGCGCCTCCCCGATGCAGGCCACGATCGTGGATTCGACGCCGACTTTGGTCGGTCCGCCGTCGACGATCAGGTCGATACGGCCGCGCAGGTCCGCCATCACATGGGCGGCCTCGGTCGGCGAGACGTGCCCGGAGCGGTTCGCCGACGGCGCCACGACCGGCCGGCCGACATCGCGCAGGAGGCGGCGGGCGACCGGGTGGTCGGGCACGCGCAGCGCGACGGTATCGAGGCCCGCCGTGGCGAGGTCGGACACCGGGCAGTCCGGCTGCCGCGGCACGACAAGCGTCAGCGGCCCGGGCCAGAACGCGTGCGCCAGCCGCTCGGCCTGCGGCCCCAGCACGCCCAGCCGGCGGGCGGCCGCAAGGTCGGGAACATGGGCGATCAGCGGATTGAAGCGCGGCCGGCCCTTGGCCGCATAGAGGCGGGCGACGGCGGCCCCGTCGGTCGCGTCCGCTCCGAGGCCATAGACGGTCTCGGTCGGGAAGGCGACGAGGCCCCCGCGGGCAAGGCACTGGACGGCGGCGGCGATGCCGGCGGGATCGGCGGAAACGAGCCGTGTGGTCAGTTCAACAGTCATGCAATCTATTCCGGCCTTTTGCTTGCGGGGGGTGCCCCCGGCCGTTATAAGACCGGCCTTCAGTCGGAGTGTAGCGCAGCCTGGTAGCGCACCTCGTTCGGGACGAGGGGGTCGCAGGTTCAAATCCTGCCACTCCGACCATTCTCCCCACCCCTTAACCGAAACGATCCGGCGCGGCGAGGCCCATCTCCCCGCCCATTCCGGATGCACCGCACAAGACGTTCCGCGGCGCCGGAACCTGCGCAAACTCGCGCTTGTGCTTGGGGCGGCTCGCCACGTAACGTCCTCGCCAGAACAACGTCCTCCGGGCCAGCCGGGGGCACAGGGAGGATCGAAATGAAACGTCATCTGACAGCCATTGGCTTTGGTCTTGCGGTCGCGGTGTCGTCCTTCGCGCCGGCGTCGGCCGCGGAATTGAAATTCATGACCGGCCCGCAGGGCGGCTCCTGGATTCCGCTCGGGGGACAGTTGAAGGATCTGTGGGAAAAGGCCGTCTCGGGACTCAACGTGCAGCAGGCGCCGGGCGCCGGCATCGCCAATGTGCGCGCGATCGAGGAAGGCAAGGCCGACGTCGGATTCGGCAATTCGATCTCGACCGTTGACGCCATCACCGGCAAACCGCCGTTCAACAAGCCGCACGCCAATGTCTGCAACGTCGCGACGCTCTATCCGCAATATTACCAGCTCGTGGTTCCCGCCGATGCGGGCATCAGCTCGGTCAAGGACCTGAAAGGCAAGGGCGTCAGCACCCAGCAGCGCGGCAATACCGGCGAGCTGATCACCGGACAGATCCTGCAGGTCAACGGGCTCAGCTACAACGACGTGAAGATGAGCTTCGTGTCCTACACGGACTCGGTCAACCAGATGAAGGACGGGCACGCGGTGGCTTTCGGCCTCGGGACCACCATCCCGGCCGGATCGATCATGGACGTGGCGGCGTCGCGCGACATCAAGCTGTTGGACCTGTCGGGCAACCTCGAGGCGATGCGCAAGCTCAATCCCGGCTATACGCTCGTGACCGTCCCGAAGGGCACCTATCCGAAACAGGACGCCGACGTGAAGGTGATCGGATACGCGACCCACATCGTGGCGTCGTGCAAGCTGCCGGCCGACACCGTCTACACCATGACCAAGACCATCGCCGCGAACGTGGATGGCCTGACATCGGTGGTGAAGGCGATCAAGGGCCTCGACGCCAAGATGATGGCCGAGGATATCGGCGTTCCGTTCCATCCCGGCGCAGCCAGGTTCTACAAGGAAGCCGGCGTCACGGTGAAAACCAACTGACGTGCGCGCGCCGGCGGATCCGGTGTCCGCCGGCGCGCTTCGTTCCTGAACTGCACACCTGAAAATGTCGCGCCGTCGGGACGGGGCTCATGACCGCGAAGCTTGATCTGAGTTATGCCGGGATCGTGCGCCTTACCGTCACGGTCATTTCGGTGGCGATGGCGCTTTATCACATGTGGGCGATCGCGTTCGGGTCGCCGGAGGCGGTGTGGTATCGCGGAACGCATCTGCTCTTTGCGACCACGCTGCTGTTCCTCATCCACCGCCGTTCCGGCGAGGTGACCGACAAGCCGACGCCGCTCGACTATCTTTGCCTGATCCTCGGCGTCGCCCCGATCATCTATCTTTTCGTCAATTACGAATACATCATCAGCCGCATTTTCTACGTCGACGATCTGTCGCCGGCCGACATGGCCATGGGCGTGATCATGACGGTGATGGTGCTCGAAGGCACGCGTCGCGTCATTGGCTGGGCGCTGCCGCTGACCGCGATCGTGTTCCTGGCCTATGGCCTGTTCGTCGCCCGTCTGGCGCCGATGCAGTTACTCGACCAGCTCTACATGACGACCGAGGGCATTTTCGGCATCCCGCTCTCGGTCTCGGCCGCCTATGTGCTCATCTTCGTCCTGTTCGGGAGCTTCATGGAGCGCACCGGAACCGGACAGCTCTTCATGGATTTCGCGCTCAGCCTGACCGGCCATGCCGCGGGCGGTCCCGGCAAGGTTTCGGTCTTCTCGTCAAGCCTGTTCGGCACGATTTCCGGCAGTGCGGTCGCCAACGTCATGGTCGACGGGCCGATCACCATTCCGCTGATGAAGCGCTCGGGCTTCCCGCCGCATTTCGCCGCCGGCGTCGAGGCCGTGGCCTCGACCGGCGGGCAGATCATGCCGCCGATCATGGGCGCCGCCGCGTTCGTGATGGCGGAATTCATGGGCGTCGGCTACGGCCAGGTCATCATCTGGGCGCTTATTCCCGCGATCCTTTATTATCTCGCCTGCTTCTGCGCCGTGCATTTCGAGGCTAAGCGGCGCGGCCTTGTCGGCATGCCGCGCTCGGAATTGCCAAAGATGAAGGATGTGATGCGCCAGCGCGGCCATCTGTTCATCCCGGTTCTGGTGATCCTGTTCGTGATGTATTCCGGATACAGCGCGCCGCTGGCGGCGCTCGCGGGGACGCTCGCCTGTTTCCCGGTCGCGCTGCTGCGCCGGTCGACGCGCGGCTATGTCACGTTCACCAACGTCATCGAGGCGATGGTCGACGGTGCGCGCAATGCGCTGCCCGTCGCGCTCGCCTGCGCCTGCGCCGGAATCGTGATCGCGGTCGTGACCCTGTCGGGTCTCGGCATCGTATTCACCCAGTTCGTGGTCGTTCTGTCGAAGGACACCCTGCTGCTTGCTTTGGTGCTGACGATGTGTGCCGGCATCGTGCTCGGCATGGGCATGCCCACGACGCCGGCCTACATCATCATGACGGCGCTGCTCGTGCCCGCCATCATCAAGCTCGGCGTCATCGAGGCGGCGGCGCACATGTTCGCCTTCTATTTCGCAATCCTGTCGGCGATCACGCCGCCGGTGGCGCTCGCCGTGTTCGCCGCGGCCGGGCTCGCGAAGGCCGATCTCTGGTCGAGCGGCTGGGCGGCGGTGAAGATCGGCTTTGCCGGATTCATCGTGCCGTTCATGTTCGTATACGAGCCGGCGCTGCTGATGATCGGCGACTGGCCCTCCGTCATCGGCGCGTTCGTCACCGCCAGTTGCGGCATCGCGCTGTTCGCCGGCGGCCTGCACGGCTATTTCCTCACGGTCGCGAATTACTGGCAGCGCGCGCTGCTGATCGTGGCCGGCCTGTTGCTGATCGATCCCGGCCTGACCACCGATATCGTCGGCGCGGTTCTGGCGGTGATCGTGGTCGGCGCGCAATGGCTCGGTCGCCGGGCGGCCTTGGCGGCCGAACCCGTGCCCGGGCCGGTGCCTGAATCCGTCAAACAGGTATCCTGACCTGAAATGACGCGCAGGAAAAGTCCGCAGCAGCTCCGCAGCCATCGCTGGCTCGGCGTCAGCGACCTGCGCGCGTTCGGCCACCGTTCGCGGCTGCGCCAGTTCGGCTACGACGCGCAGGACTGGGCCGGCAAGCCGGTCATCGCCATCGTCAATACCTGGAGCGACATCAATTCCTGCCACGCGCATCTGCGCGCGCGCGCCGAGGACGTCAAGCGCGGCGTGCTGCAGGCCGGCGGCTTTCCGCTCGAACTGCCCGCCATGTCGCTGGCCGAGCCGTTCGTGAAACCGACCACGATGCTCTACCGCAACTTCCTGGCGATGGAGACCGAGGAATTGCTGCGCAGCCATCCGATCGACGGGGCGGTGCTGCTCGGCGGCTGCGACAAGACCACGCCGGCTTTGATCATGGGCGCGATCAGCATAGGCATCCCGGCTTTGTTCGTGCCGGCGGGGCCGATGCTGCGCGGCAACTGGCGCGGCAACATTCTCGGTTCCGGCTCCGACGCCTGGAAATACTGGGACGACAAGCGTGCCGGCCTGATCGACGAGGACGAATGGAGCGAGATCGAGAACGGCATCGCGCGCTCGTTCGGCACCTGCATGACCATGGGCACCGCCGCCACCATGATGGCGATCGCCGAGGCGATGGGTCTGACGCTGCCGGGCGCGTCCTCGATTCCCGCCGCCGACGCCAACCATCCGCGCATGTGTGCGGCGGCCGGCCGGCGCATCGTCGACATGGTGTGGGAGGACCTGACACCGGACCGCATCCTGACGCCGGCTTCGATCGACAACGCCATCAAGGTGCATATGGCGATGGGCGGCTCGACCAACGCCATGATCCATGTCGTGGCGATGGCGCGCCGCGCCGGCATCGCGCTTGCGCTCGCGCGCTTCGACGAGATTTCGCGCACCGTGCCGGTGATCGCCAATGTGCGGCCGTCCGGCGCGTTCCTGATGGAGGACTTCTTCTATGCCGGCGGCCTGCGCGCGCTGATGGCGCAGATGCGCGACATGCTCTCGCTCGACTGCCTGACCGTCAACGGCCGCACGCTCGGCGAGAACATCGCCGGCGCCGCCGTGCATCTGCCCGACGTCATCCGCCCGCTCGCGAACGCGGTGTCGACCGAGCCGGCCTGCGCCATCTTCACCGGCAATCTCAGTCCGCGCGGCTGCGTCATGAAGCCGTCGGCGGCCGATCCGAAATTCCTCAGCCATCGCGGGCCGGCGCTGGTGTTCGAGGACTACAACCACATGGCGCGCGAGATCGACCGCGACGATCTCGACGTCACGCCCGACCATGTGCTGGTGCTGAAGAATTCCGGCCCGCAGGGCGGCCCCGGCATGCCGGAATGGGGCATGCTGCCGATCCCCCGGCGCCTCGTGCGCGCCGGCGTGCGCGACATGCTGCGCATCTCGGACGCGCGAATGAGCGGCACGAGCTACGGCGCCTGCATCCTGCACGTGGCGCCGGAAAGCTTCGTCGGCGGGCCGCTCGCGTTGGTGGCGACCGGCGACGCGATCGAGGTGGACGTCGCCGCCCGCCGTCTGCATCTGCATGTCGGCGAGGAGGAGCTGGCGGCGCGCCGCGCCGCCTGGACGCCGCCGCCGCCGCGTTACGAACGCGGCTATGGCGCGATGTTCGCCGCCCATATCGGACAGGCGGACGAGGGCTGCGACTTCGATTTCCTCAAGGCCGGGGCACCGGTGCCGGAGCCGGAAATTCACTGACGCGCCGTCTCACGGGCGCGTCTTCACTGCGTGTCGATCAGCGGCGTATCGGCGGGCAGGCACAGCCAGCCGGGCCGGCGCGCGGCCCAGTAGAGGCGGCGGGGCTTGGGGAAATCCTGCTCGGCGAAACAGCCGGCGGCGACGCCGACAAGGTCGGGCCAGGCGGCGGTGCGGAAGAACACGCCCGCGCCGCAGGACGGACAGAAGGCATTTTCCAGCGCACGTCCGGATTCGGCCTGATGTCGCCAGAGCCGGAACGGACCCGCGATCGTTATCGCGCTTTCCCGGAACAGGCCGGCATAGCTGAACGCGCTGCCGGTGCGCGCGCGGCAGGTGACGCAGGCGCAGGCATAGATGTCGAGCGGCTCGCCGCGCGTGACGACGCTCAGATCCCCGCATCCGCAACGCGCGGTGCGCAGCCGTTCGCCGGGCTCAGTCATGGCGTTGGTCCATCGGGGTTTGCCTCACCGGTCGCGCAGCCGAAAGCCGGCCATGCGCGCAAAGCGGATGACGCGGCCGCCGAAACCTGCCATGGGATGCGGCAAAATGGGAGGCGGGAACGCGATGCCGCCGCCGCAGGATTTGCGCATGAGCGACGACATTCCCTTCGACAAGAGCTTCGATCTGGAGCCCGGTCAGGTGCGCGAGATCGCGCCCGGCGTGCGCGCCCTGTGCGCGGGCAATGCCAATGCGTTCACGTTCAAGGGCACGGTGACCTATATCGTCGGGCGCGGGCAGGTCGCGATCGTCGATCCGGGGCCCGACGACGCGGCGCATGTCGCCGCCCTGCTGGACGCGGTGCGCAACGAGAGCGTGACGCATGTCTTCGTCACGCACACCCATCGCGATCATTCCCCCGCCGCCGCCCGCGTCGTCGCCGCGACCGGTGCAAAGGCCTATGCCGAAGGCCCGCATCGCGCCGCGCGCGCGCTGCATATCGGCGAGCTCAATCCGCTCGATTCCAGCGGCGACGCGGCGTTCCGCCCCGATGTCGCGCTCGCGGACGGCGCGGTGGTGACCGGCAAGGGCTGGACGCTGGAAGCGGTCGCCACGCCGGGCCACACCGCCAACCATATGGCGTTTGCGCTCAAGGAGTCGAACATCCTGTTTTCCGGCGATCATGTGATGGGCTGGTCGACCTCCATCGTCGCCCCGCCCGACGGCGCGATGAGCGACTACATGGCCTCGCTCGCCAAGCTCATGCCGCGCGAGGAAGCGATCTACCTGCCGGGCCACGGCGCGCCGATCAGGCAGGCGCCGCGCTTCCTGCGCCACTATATCGCCCATCGCAAGGCGCGCGAGGCGTCGATCCTGCACCGGCTCGGCAAGGGCGAGGCGGATATCGCCACGCTCGTGCGCGCGATCTATATCGGCCTCGATCCGCGACTGACCGGCGCGGCCGGCCTGTCGGTGCTCGCGCATCTTGAGGATCTCGTCGCGCGCGGCGTGGTGGCGACCGACGGCGTGCCCTCGATTGCGGGACGCTATCGCCTCGCCGCCGGCTGATTGCGCTGCCGGCCGGCGGGCGCGGGCTTCTGCGGCTCGGTCTTTTGCGGGCGCGCCTCGATGATCTGCTCGACGTCGGCGAGCAGGCTTGCGATGCGCGCGGCGTTGCTGCCGAAATCGTGACGGCCGTAGCGCGAGGCCGAGCGCACGTCGAGGCGCGAGTCTTCGCCGCTTGGCCGGACGCGGATGACGACGTCGTCGCGGAATCCCATGACCGGCGTGCGCGCGATCGCCTCGATGCGGCCCTCGCGGCGGTTCGCGGTCGGCTCGCGCACGTCGATCACCCGCCAGCGCCGCTTGTTGGCGACCGCCAGCGCGGCGTCGAACACTTCCTTGGGCGTCGCCGTGAGCAGCAGCGGCTCGACCTCCGGATAGGCCAGGCGCTGGCGTTCGGCGGCATAGAGGCCGGCATAGATGACGGGATTGGCCGCGCGCGGGCGCACGCGCGCGATCGCCTCGAAGCGCGGCGGATCGATCGGATCGGTCGTGATGTCGGAAATCGCCGGCAGGCGGGACGCCTTGGCTCCGAGATAAAGCGGATAGGCGAGCAGGCCGAGGCTGATCGCGATCGAGGACAGCGCATAGCCGATCCCGCGCAGCCCGTCCATCCAGATTACCACGAGGGCTGCGATCGCGATCAGGATCGCCATCACGGCGATGGCGAGCGCGCCGGCAAAGGTCGCGAGCGCCGGCACGATTTCCAGAAGGTCGGAGCGCACGATCAGGATCGAGAGCAGCGCGGCGACGAGCGAAAAGAACGCCAGCCGCCGGGCCCAGATGGCGAGCCGCGAATAGGGATCCTCGAGCAGGCGGCGGCGGGACATGGTCGTTCGCTCGGTGCGGGCCTGCGCGAAGCTTCGCTATTCCGCCGCCTCGGCGGTCGGCAGCACGTAGTCCTTGAAGCGGTCGCGCAGGGCCGTTTTCTGGATTTTGCCGGTGGCGGTATGCGGGATTTCGTCGACGAACACAACATCGTCCGGCATCCACCATTTGGCGATCTTGCCCTCCATGAAGGCGAGCAGCTCGTTCTTGCCGGCGGTTTCGCCCTTCTTGAGCACGATGACCAGAAGCGGCCTCTCGTCCCATTTCGGATGGCGCACGCCAATGACGGCGGCCTCGGCGACCTTGGGATGGCCGACCGCGAGATTTTCCAGATCGATGCTCGATATCCATTCGCCGCCGGACTTGATGACATCCTTGGAGCGGTCGGTGATCTGCATGTAGCCGTAGCGGTCGATGGTGGCGACGTCGCCGGTGTCGAAGAAGCCTTCCTCGTCGAGGATGCTGCCGCCTTCGTCCTTGAAATAGGCGCGCGCCACCGATGGCCCGCGCACCTTCAGCCGGCCGAACGTCTTGCCGTCCCAGGGCAGGTTGCGGCCGCCGTCGTCGGTGATCTTCATCTCGACGCCGAACGGCGGGTGGCCCTGCTTGGACTGGATGTCGAGCCTGCCCTCGCCGTCGAGATCGACATATTCGGGCTTGAGCGTGCACAGCGAGCCGAGCGGGCTCATCTCGGTCATGCCCCAGGCATGGATGACGTCGACCCCGTAATTCTCCTGGAATTTTTTCGTCATGGCGCGCGGGCAGGCCGATCCGCCGATGACCACGCGGTCGAGATAAGGCAGGGTCGAACCGGTGCTTTCGAGATGCTGCAGCAGCATCAGCCACACGGTCGGCACCGCGGCGGTGCAGGTTACGCGGTAATCGTTGAGCAGTTCATAGATCGAAGCCCCGTCCATGCGCGGACCGGGCATGACCATGGTGGCCCCGTTCATCGGGCCGGTCAGCGCCATGCCCCAGCAATTGGCGTGGAACATCGGCACCACCGGCATCACCACGTCGCGCGAGGAGACGCCCATGGCGTCGGCCGTGCTCGCCATCATCGAATGCAGGACGTTGGAGCGGTGGGAATAGACCACGCCCTTGGGATGGCCGGTGGTGCCGGACGTGTAGCACATGCCGGCCGCGGTGTTCTCGTCGAGGTCCAGGAACGCGAAGTCGCCGTCGACCGAGGCGATCCAGTCCTCGTAGGCGACGGCATTCTTCAGCGTCGTCTTCGGCATGTGCGCCGCGTCGGTGAGCACGACATAGCTTTCGATCGTCGGCAGCTTGCCGGCGAGGCTTTCGAGCAGGGGCACGAAGGTCAGGTCGGTGAGCAGGATGCGGTCCTGCGCGTCGTTGACGATCCAGGCGATCTGGTCGGGGAACAGCCGCGGATTGACGGTGTGGTAGATCGCGCCAATGCCGAGGATGCCGTACCAGCATTCCATGTGCCGCCAGGTGTTCCAGGCCAGCGTCGCCACCCGGTCGCCGAGCCTGATGCCCTCGCGGTCGAGCCGCTGGCTGACCCGCAGCGCGCGGGCGCGCAGTTCGGCATAGGTGGTCTTGTGGATCGGGCCTTCCACCGAGCGCGAGATGATCTGCCGGCCGGCATGCTGCGTGGCGGCGTGGTCGATGATGCGATGGCACAGAAGCGGCCAATCCTGCATCAGTCCGAACATGGCATTTCCCCTCTTGTTCTTGAGCGTCGGGCGCTAGGGCAAGGTTAGCGGCGGACGCCGTCCGCTGCCAAGGGGAAGCGGAGCGGGAAGGCCGAAACGGCGTGCCGGGCGCAGCATCGCTCAGTAAAGGCGCGCCAGCCGGAAGCGGGACAAATCGTGGACCGTCTCTCCGCGCAGCGCGAGGTCGGCCAGAGCCCCGCCGATCACCGGCGCGAACTTGAAGCCGTGGCCGGAACAGGGCGAGGCGATGACGATCTGCGGCGCGCCGGGCGCCCGGTCGATCAGGAAATCGCCGTCCGGCGTCATCGTATAGAGGCAGGTGCGGGCCTGCCGCAACGGGGCGTCGGCGGTCGCAGGCAGGAATGCGGCGACGGCGCGCCGGATCGCCGCTTCCTCGGCCGCGCTGACGGTGCGCGCATGGTCGTCGGGATCGACCGGGTCGGGCGCATGGTGGTGCTTGGCCATTTTCAGCCCGTCGTCGGCGTGCAGCGGGAAGCCGTAATGGATGCCGTGCGGGCCCTCGTGCAGGAAGATCGGAAACCGCGCGCGTTCGAAGAGCTGCGGCTCTTCGGGCGCCACCCACAGCACCGCCTGGCGCGTGACCGTGAGCGGCAGGCGCAAGTCCGGCATCAATGTGCCGAGCCAGGGGCCGGCGCAGACGATGGCGCGCGCGGCGGCGATGGTGTCGCGCTCCGTCGTAACGCGCACGCCGCGGCCGTCGGCTTCGATGGCGAGGCATCGCTCGCCGGTGCGCACGGCCGCGCCGTGGCGCGCGGCCAGTGCGAGCTGCGCGGCGATGGCCTTCTCCGGTTCGAGGAAGCCGGCATCGGGCTGGACCACGCCGACAAAATCCGGCGGCAGCCGGAAGGCGGGATAGCGCCGCGCGACCGCGTTGGCGTCGAGCACCTCATGGTCCAATGCATGGCGGCGCGCGGAGGCGAGCGTGCCGGACACGAGCGGGCCGTCCGGCCGGCCCGTTTCCAGGATGCCGGTCACCGTCAGCAGCCGCTCGCCGCATTCGCTTTCCAGATCGCGCCACAAGGCGAGCGCGCACCGCACGAGCGGGACATAGGAGGGGTGCTCGAAATAGCCGAGCCGGATGATCCGGGTCAGGCCGTGCGAGGAGCCGCGGTCGTGGCCGGGCGTGAAGCGCTCGATGCCGGTCGCGGGGATGCCGCGGCGCGCCAGCTCGCACAGCGTGGCGCTGCCCATGGCGCCAAGACCGATCACGACCACATCGAGCGGCATCGAGCTGCTTTTCTCTCAACTCTCTCAACGGCGACGAATCCCGTCTAGCATGGCGCGCGGGCGGTCGGCGCGTCTCCCGCACAAAAACCGCAATCTGTTCCGAAAGCGGCAGCGTGACGAGCATCCGGCAGACATTGATCGTTCGCGGACTGGGCGCGGTGCTGCTGGCGTGCGCCTGCGGTCCCGCCATCGCCCGGACGGCGCCCGCCGAAAATTCCGTGCCGCTGCCGCGCCCGCGGCCCGCCGATCCCGGCGCGGCGGCGCCGGTTTCCGTCGCGGCGATCCTGTCCGATCCCGACCTTGCGCGCATTCCCGATCCCGACCCGCCCGGTTTGCCGTCGGACTGTCAGGCGCGCCTGAGCGCGGCGCTTGCCGCGGTCTTCCAGTCGCAGCCGGCGATCCGCGGGCCCGGCCGCTGCGGCGCGCCCGACGTGGTGCGGATCGAGAAAATCCTGCTGCCGGACCAGAGCGCCGTTGCGGTCTCGCCGCCGGCGGTGCTGCGCTGCCCGATGGCCGAATCCGTTGCGGCGTGGGTGCGCGACGATCTCGTGCCGGCGCTCGAGAGCACCGGGACGCCGCTGCGCAGCCTCGACAATTACGCTTCCTATCACTGCCGCACCCGCAACAACATCGCGGGCGCGCGCACGAGCGAGCACGGCTTCGGCAATGCGCTCGACGTCCGCGGGGTGCGGCTCGCCAACGGCAGGACGTTCGAATTCACCGACCGCAAGGCCGACCGCGCGCTGCGCGAGACGGTCCGCAGGGAGGCGTGCGCGCGCTTTCGTACCGTGCTCGGGCCAGGATCGGACGGCTATCACGAGGACCATATCCATCTCGACCTCGCCCAGCGCGCCCGCGATTTCAAACTGTGCCAGTGGGCGGTGCTCGACCCGCCGCCCGACATCCCGCTGCCGCGTCCGCGTCCGCCCGAGGCGCCGGGGCCTGAGCCTGCCGCCGACGAGCCAGCGGCGCCGAAATGACGGCAAGGACCATGGGCGGAAACGAAAATGGCGCCGCTTGCGGGCGGCGCCATCGAAACCGGAATGAATGCGGCGGCCTTAAAGCATGATCCCGAAAAGTGCGAAGCGGTTTTCGGAAAAGATCATGCTCAAACAAAGCGCTAAAGCGGGATGACGATTCAAGGAAAACTTATCCCGCTTTAGTTCGCGGCCGGTACCGGCTGGCCGAGCGCCACGCGCGGATTGTGCGGGGAATCGCCCTCGTTCGGCGCGAGCACGACGACGATCGCGCCCATCTTCGAGCGGTTGTAGAGGTCGATGATGTCCTCGTTGGTCATGCGGATGCAGCCGGAGGAGACCGCCGAGCCGATGAATTCGGGCTGGTTGGTGCCGTGGATGCGGAACAGCGTGTCCTTGCCGTTGGCATACAGATAGAGCGCGCGCGAGCCGAGCGGGTTGTCCGGTCCGCCCGGCATGTGGCTCGGGATGCCCGGTCCGAGGCGGTCCTTGATGTTCTGGGTCGGCGTCCAGGACGGCCATTCGGCCATGCGGCCGATCTTGGCGATGCCGGAGAAGGCCAGCGCTTCCTCGCCGACGGCGATACCGTAGCGGATCGCCTTGCGGTCGGGCAGCACGTAGTAGAGATAGCGCGCGTCGGAATCGACCACGATGGAGCCCGCCGCTTCCTTGCGGTGGTAATCGACGATGTGGCGGCGATACGGTTCCGGGATCACGGCCTTGGCGAAGTTCCCCTTGGCCATGAGCTCCTTGTCGCGGGTTTTGAAAATGGCCTCGTTGACGGGCTCCTGGACCGACTGGATGCAGCCGCCCAGACCCATCGACACAGCCAGAAGTGCGATCAGCCGCAGCTTCATTGATTCTTCCCGCTTTTCCCGTATCGAATCTATTCTTAGGGTGCTTTGATCCGCTTGTAACCGCGAAACGGCTCCGATTTCCAGTCCCGACCGTCCGCCGGCCGCCAGTCTTGAGGGACTGTTGCGAGAAAGTCGCAAATTTGTTCCGCAGCCGCCGCCGCGTGTCCCAAAATATTACCGGCTTGTTACCGACCTGCGACCTCCGGCCAAGTCCGCCGACCCAAGTCCGCCGGCCAAGTCCGCCGGCCAAGCCCGCCGGCGATCCGTCAGGCCGGCCTTTCCGCAGCGCCGTCCGGCGGCGCAAATGCCCCGAACTCTCACCAATTCCGCCCCACTTGCTCCGCATCTGCCGCTTCCTATTCGGGTGGACGACGATCCGGGGAAGACAGGGAGTGAGATGACGATGTCGGTTACGACGGCCGGTCGGCAGGCGCCGCAAAAGAGCGATCTCGACAGCCTCTATGGCCGCGTGGGCATTCTGGCGGTGGCGGCGGCGCTGCCATACCAGAGCGAGGCCAAGAACCCGGCCTATGCGCCGGTCGATGCGCCGCTCGACGAGCGCTTCCTCAACGCATCGAGTTGAGGCGCGCTCGCGGCGAAACTAGTTGCAAGCCGATAGCGGCAGGGCCATGACTGTGCCGGCCCGCGTCCGGGACGATCGTGCGGACGCGGCGGCGCGGAGTGCCCATGCTGTTCGCTTACGTCCCGAGCGGAACCACGCTTGAACAGATCGCCATCGAGACCGGCGAGGTGCCGGCGGCCGCGGTCTGGATCGACCTGGTCAATCCCACGCTGCCGGAGGACAGGAAGGTCGAGACGCTGGTCGGCGTCGCCATCCCCACCCGCGAGGAGATGCAGGAGATCGAAATCTCCAGCCGGCTCTATGTCGAGAGCGGCGCGCGCTACATGACCGCGACGCTGATGTGCCAGTCGGACTCGCCGCAGCCCAAGACCACGCCGGTCACCTTCATCCTCGCCGGCGGCCGCCTCATCACCGTGCGCTACGACGAGCCCAAGCCCTTCGTCATCGCCCGCAACAGGCTCGCCAAGCACTGCCCGGCGACCGTGAGCGGCGAGAGCGTGATGATCGACATCATGGATGCCGTCATCGACCGCACCGCCGACATTCTCGAGCGCATCGCCGTAGAGATCGACACCGTCTCGCACAATGTGTTCGAGCGCGGCCGCTCGCGCTCGCCGAAATTCTACAACGTCATCCTGCAGACCATCGGCCGCAAGGGCGATCTCACCTCTAAGGTGCGCGAGAGCCTCGTCTCGATCGGCCGCCTGCTCCTGTTCCTCGCCAACGAGGCCGAGGGCCTGCGCTGGGCCAAGGACCAGAAGGCGCAGATCAAGTCGATGCACCGCGACGTGCAGTCGCTCTCCGACCACGCGACGTTCCTGTCCAACAGCATGACCTTCCTGCTCGACGCCATGGTTGGCCTCGTCACTATCGAGCAGAACAACATCATCAAGATTTTCTCGGTGGTGGCGGTGGTGCTGATGCCGCCGACGCTGATCGCCTCGATCTACGGCATGAATTTCAAGCACATGCCCGAGCTGGAATGGATATTGGGCTATCCGCTCGCGCTCGTGCTCATGGTGGTGGCCGCGATCCTGCCGTTCCTCTATTTCAAATGGCGCAAGTGGTTGTGACGCCGGTCCCGCAGGGCATGCGCGGATAGCCGATCCGTCATCCCGGACGGCCGCTGCAGCGCGCGCGGGCGCGCGAAAGCGGACGAGCCGGGATCGTGCCCTGTTGTATTTTCCACCCAGACATTTCCGTAAGCGGCCGGCGGTCCCGGCGCGCGCTCCGCTTGGCCGGGACGACGGGTCGATGAGAAGTTCGCTGCATGTCTTCGCATGTCTTCCGTTATCCTGAAGTCTGAAGGCATAGCCCGAGCCTCGAATTGAAAATTTTTCACGCCGCAATGCGCCGGCGTCATCATCTTGCCACGATCTAGGAATTTATTCCAAGGCGTTCCGCTGCGCGGGCGCCGTCATTCTAGGCGGCGGCACCCGGCAAGGCGGAAGCGGTGCAGCCGGCAGGCCGCGCCGCGGTGGAGCGCCGGGAGGCGCAGCCCCCTCGCGCCAGAGGGGGCGCGCGCCTTCCGGGCAGGTCTCGCAAGCCTGCCCGTCTCGGCGCGCGAACGGACCCTCGCCAGGTCCGTTGAGGGGTCTCGCAAGCCCCTGGCGCCTCCCGGCGCTCCATTCCTTTCAGGAGGAATGAAAAGGGAGAGGGCGCGCCGGCGCCTTTCAAAGAACACGGCCGGCGACGCCTGCCTGCTTGGTGCGGATTGCGTCCGTCATCCCGGACGGCCGCTGTAGCGCGCGGGCGCGCGAAAGCGGACGAGCCGGGCTCGCGTCCCTGTCACATTTTCTACCAAGAACATTTCGGTGAGCGGCCGGCGGTCCCGGCGCGCGCTCCGCTTGGCCGGGACGACGGAATGGGGCGGGACGGCGGAAGACGCGTCAGGAGAGGAGACCGTGCCGCGCGCCGCGCTCAGACGTGCTGGCCGCCATTGATGTGGATTTCGGCGCCGTTCACGTAAGACGACGTTTCGGTGCACAGCACATAGACGATCTTGGCCACCTCGTCGGGCGTGCCGAGCCGCTGCATCGGGATCTGCTCGACGATCTTCTCGGTGCCCGGCGACAGGATCGACGTGTCGATCTCGCCCGGCGCGATGGCGTTGACGCGGATGCCGAGCCGGCCGAAATCGGAGGCCATCTCGCGCGTCAGCGCGGCGAGCGCGGCCTTGGAGGTGGCGTAGGCGGCGCCGGCGAAGGGATGCACGCGCGAGCCGGCGATCGAGGTCACGTTGACGACCGAGCCCTGCGCCGCCTTGAGCTGGTCGATCAGGCCGCGCGCCAGCATCACCGGCGCGAAGAAATTCACCGCGAAGACGTGCTGCCAGGTCTCGATCGTGGTGTCGATGGAGCCGAGCCGCGCGCCTTCCTCGGCCTTGGGCGAGATCGCGGCATTGTTGACGAGGGCGTGCAACTGGCCGTCCGGCAGGCGGCGCTTGATCTCCTCGATGGCCGCGACGGTGCTGTCGTGGCTGGCGAGGTCGACCTGGATATGGTCCTCGGGGCCCATTTCCCACGGGCAGTTTTCCGGGAAGCCGTGGCGCGAGCAGGTGATCACGCGCCAACCCGCGGCCGAGAAGCGCTTGACGGTCGCGTGCCCGATGCCGCGGCTTGCTCCGGTCAGGAGCAGGATGCGGCGCGGCTGGTTGGTGGCTACGGGAGGCATGGGCAAATCCTAAGGCATTTTACGGCGCAATGCGCGGCCCGGCACGACAAGCGTCAAGAGCGGGACAAAAATCACGGATAAAGGCGCGTTCTGGTCCAGGGCTCACCCGGCCGCTCACGGCGGAAGACGATCCGGTCGTGCAGGCGGAACGGGCGGTCGGCCCAGAATTCGATCTCGTGCGGGATGATGCGGAAGCCGGACCAGTGCGGCGGGCGCGGGATCGTGCCGGTGCCGAATTTGGCGGTATAGAGCGCGACCGCCTTCTCGAAGGCGAGCCGGCTTTCCAGCGGCTGCGACTGCTTGCTGGCCCAGGCGCCGATGCGCGACAGCCGGGCGCGGCTTGCGAAATAGGCGTCGGCTTCCGCTTCGGTGACCACCTCGGCCGGACCGCGCACGCGCACCTGACGGTTGAGCGTCTTCCAGTGGAACAGGAGCGCGGCCCGCGGCGCTTCGGCGAGCTGATGGCCCTTGGTGCTCTCCATGTTGGTGTAGAAGACGAAACCGTTCCGATCGAAACCTTTCATTAACACCATGCGCACGTCCGGCAGGCCGTCGGCATCGACGGTGGCGACCGCCATCGCGTTCGGGTCGCGCGACTCGCTTGCCGTCGCCTCCTTGAGCCAGCCCGCGAACAGGGCGAAAGGCTCGTCGGCCTGGGTGAAATCACCAGTCGTTAACCAAACCGGGTGTTCTATGGGCGGGTTGTCTGTCATTCCGTGGAGCACCGCGTGGCCGGCTCTGTGGCAAATGGGACGGTCCGGCTGGCGTCGTCTTATAGGCGAATGCCGGTGGCCCGCCTATGGCAGCGCTTCAGACTTTCGGCAACGGGCTTTGCGCTGGTCCTGGCCATCGCCTCCGGCGGCTGCAGCATGCCGATCGGCTCGCTGGGCGGCGACGATGGTTCCGATCGCACCGGCTCGATCAATCCGCCGGCCGCGTCGGCCCACGCCTCGGCCGTGCCGTCGCGCTCCGATCTTCCCGCCGAGGCCGACCTTGCGATTGCGCGCGCGACCGCGATCGACATCCTCAATCGCGGCGGCAAGAACGCGAGCGCGCCGTGGGAAAATCCGAAGACCGGGGCGCGCGGCACGGTCACGCCGCTGGCGAGCGCCTATAACCAGGGCGGTTTCGTCTGCCGGGATTTCTTGGCGAGCTATCTGCGCGACGGTTCCGAAAGCTGGCTGCAGGGCGAGGCCTGCCGCATGCATCACGGACGCTGGGAAATCCGCGCCCTCAAGCCCTGGAAGCGCTCCTGAGCCGGCAAGCGGGTCGCCAGCCCGCGATTGCGAATCGGCCTCCGCCTTCCCACATTTAGCCGCGAGAAGCCGGGACATGCCCTGGCATAAGGTTCAAGTGACGGAGTGAAAGAGGAATGCGCGACCCCTATGAGGTGCTGGGGGTGCCGCGGGGGGCGTCCGCATCCAGTATCAAGAGCGCCTTCCGCAAGCTCGCCAAGAAGCTGCATCCCGACGCCAACAAGAACGATCCGGAAGCCGCCGCGCGCTTTTCCGAAGCGAACGCGGCTTACGAGATTCTGGGCGACGAGAAGAAGCGCAAGGCGTTCGACGCCGGAGAGATCGACGCCGAGGGCAAGCCGCGCTTTGCCGGCTTCGAGGGCGCGCATCCGGGCGGTTTCGGGCAAGGTGGTTTCGAGAGCTTCACTTGGGGACCGGAAGGCTTCCAGCGCCGCAGCGGCGGCACGGGCGCCGGCCGCGGCTTTGCCGGCTTCGGGGGCATCGACGACATCCTGAAAGAAATGATGGGCGGCCGTGCCGGCCGCGCGGGCGGAGAGCATTTCGACGTGGACGACGCGCCGCGCGGGCAGGACGTCAATGCCAGCCTGACCGTGACGCTCAACGATCTCGCCTCCGGCGGCAGCAAGCGCGTGCGGCTGCCGACCGGCAAGGAGGTCGATCTCAAAATCCCGGTCGGGGTGACCGACGGCCAGCAGATCCGGCTCAAGGGTCAGGGCTTCGCCGGCCCCGCCGGCATGGGCGATGCGCTGGTCACGATTGCGATCGCGCGCCATCCTTTGTTCGAGCGCGAGGGCGCCGACCTGCGGCTCGATTTGCCGGTGACGCTTTACGAGGCCGTGCTCGGTGCCAAGGTGCGCGTGCCGACGCTCGAGGGAGCGGTCGAGCTTGCGATCCCGCCAGGCACCAGTGGCGGGCGCACGTTCCGCCTCAAGGGCAAGGGCCTGCCACTGAAAGACGGCGGTCGCGGCGATCTCTATGCCGCCGCGCGCATCGTCTTGCCCGAAGAGCGCGACAGCGCGCTCGAGGACCTGATGCGGGCCTGGCGCGACGACAAGCCCTACGATCCGCGTCGCGACATGAGCTGATCGACCGAGCTGCGGTTGCCCGGCGGGGCGGCGCGGTTTTCCATCTGCTCGTAGGCGGCACGCGCCAGATTCTTCAGCCGCGGCTTGTCGGCCGGTCCGCTGACCACATAGCCGTAGCCGCTCTCGACCCAGCGGATGGCCGCGAACTTGTCGTTGGCGTTGAAGCGGAAGCCGCTGCTCTCGGCGGAGAGCTTCGAGCAATAGAGCGTCACGCGTTCGCCGTTCGCGTTCTCGTACATGAAGAGCGCGGCCGGGCCGCTCGGTCCCGGCAGCAGCCGGCCGCCGAGCAGCTTGAAGTCGAAGGCGTTCCAGTCCGGCGCGCGCACCGAGGTGCCGACGCGGCGCGACAGCCACGGCAGCAGATGCGCCTCGGTGGCGCCGACCTCGATCGGGTGGCGCACTTCGCCGATATAAAGCCGGTGGGCGGCGAGCGCGTCGGCGGTGAAAAGCTCGACGCTGTCCGGCGTGGCGGCCGCCGAGGCGCCGCGCGCCATCCAGCCGGCGACCCCGCCGATGATGAAGGCGGCGACCGCGGCCGCCGCCGCGATGGTGCGCCAGCGGCTGCCGTTGCGCGCGATGCGCTCGACCTGCAAGCGCGCCGGGACCGGCTCGTCGGCGACCCCCGCATAGCGCGCGCGGATCGCCTCGGCCTGCGCGCGCCAGGCATGGACGAGTGCGGCGTCCTCCGGATGACTCGCAAGCCAGGCTTCGACCGCGTCGCGCCGGTCGGCCGGCAGTTCGCCGTCGACGAACGCATGCAGCTCGTCCTGGGTGACGGGGGTGTGGTCGGTCATCGCTCCACCTTCGCTATTTGATGCGGCGAAGCGCCGGGCGCTCGCCGTCGAGATAGGCCTTGATCTGGGCGCGTGCGCGCGCCAGGCGGGACATCACCGTCCCGATCGGAACACCCTGAACCTCCGCCACTTCGCGGTATGACAATCCTTCGAGGACGACGAGCAGCAGCGCGTGGCGCTGCTCGTCCACCAGCATGGCGAGCGCGCGCTCGATGTCGCGGCCGCCGGCTTCCGGCCCGGCGAGATCGGCCGCGTCATCGTCGGCCAGCGAGGTCGCCGGCGGCCGGCGGGCGAGGGAGCGCAGGCGGTTGCGGTTGAGGTTGGTCAGGATCGTGAACAGCCACGAGCGGATGTCGCCGCCGTGGAACAGGTGCTCGGACCGCAATGCCCGGACCAGCGTGTCCTGGACGAGGTCGTCGGCGGTCTCCGCATTGCGGGTCAGGGCGCGCGCATAACGCCGCAAGGCGGGGACCGAAGCCTGGATGCCTTGATGAAAACCGCTCACCGGCTTCTCCCCTCGCTCGTGGTCGCAAATTCAGGGTTGCTCTGGAAACACCGGCTCGGCAAGCGATATTCCGTCCGCGATTGTCGTCCGGCCGGCCCGTCTTGAAGGAAAAAATGCCCTATGCCACAAAGCCGGAAGCCTTGTGACGGCAGTGGCGGCGGCGGAGTTTCGGGCGATGGCGGAAGGGACCGGTCTGATGCGCGGCAAGCGCGGCCTCATCATGGGGGTCGCCAATAACCGCTCGATCGCCTGGGGCATCGCGCGCGCCTGCCGCGACCACGGCGCGGACCTCGCCTTCACCTACCAGGGCGACGCGCTCAAGAAGCGGGTGGAGCCGCTCGCCGAGGAGGTGGACGGTATCATCGTCGGCCATTGCGACGTGACCGAGCCGGCGACGATCGACGCGGTGTTCGAGGGCGTGCGCAGCGCCTGGGGCGCGCTCGATTTCGTGGTGCACGCGATCGCCTATTCGGACAAGGACCAGCTCGACGGCCGCTACATCGATACCACGGCGGACAATTTCGCCCGCACGATGCTGATTTCCTGCTATTCGTTCACGGCGGTGGCGCAGCGCGCCGAGAAGCTGATGACCAATGGCGGCTCGCTGCTCACGCTGTCCTATTACGGCGCCGAGAAATGGATGCCCCATTACAACGTGATGGGGCTCGCCAAGGCGGCGCTCGAATGCTCGGTGCGCTATCTGGCGGCCGACCTCGGGCAGAAGAATATCCGCGTGAACGCGATCTCGGCCGGCCCGATCAAGACGCTGGCGGCGTCGGGCATCGGTGACTTCCGTTACATCCTCAAATGGAACGAGTACAATACGCCGATGCGCCGCAACGTGACACTCGACGATGTCGGCTCCTCGGCGGCGTATTTCCTCTCCGATCTGTCGCGCGGGGTGACCGGCGAGATCCTGCATGTCGATGCCGGCTATCATATCGTCGGCATCAAGCATCCCGACGCGCCCGACCTCACCGTCGGCGACACCTGAGACGCGCCGGGCCGGACGAAGCTGCCTCAGCCGTTCCGACTGTCTCTGTCATCGATCCAGGCAAGCGCGACGACGTGCGTCGATGTGCTCACTGCGATCCGCAGCGTGCGGCCCTGGCGTGTCGTGGCGATGCATCCGGCAAGATCGACCGTTATGTCGTCGAATTCGAGAAACTGCCGGTCGCGCGGATAGAGTGCCTTGTAGACGGCTTCCTTGACGCAGAACAGGAGCCGGCCGTGCAGCGGGTCGGCGGACGAGGCCCGTTCATGCGGGCTTGCCACGAGGTCCAGCATGTCGGGTGGCAAGGGCGCGGCCGGCTCGATGTCGATCCCGAGTGCCGCTATGTTGGCGGCGCGCGCGAGCGCTGCGACCGCGACGCGTTCGTCATGCGCCAGCGATCCGACGATTCCGGGCGGCCAGCGGACGATGCCGGCTTCGTCGCGCGGGAAGGTCACGTGTCCGCAGCCGAGCCGCTGCGCGAGTTTGCGCGCGACGATGCGTGCCACCCCGCTCGCGCGCCGGCGCGCGGGCACGATCGTTGCAGCCTCGTCCGCAAGCAGTGCGTCCTCGTCGCAGGCTGCGATCAGGCGATGATCGACGAGGATCGCCTGAGGCGCGAGCGAGCGGAGCGCGCATACGAGCGCCGGATCGCGCGCAGCGTTCGTTTCGCTCACAGCGTCAGCTCCGCATGGGCTTCGCCGTATTCGATGCGGCCGGTTTCGATGAACCCAAAGCTTGCATAGAGGGTTCTGGCGATCGCATTGTCGGGCAGATAGCTGATCGATACCTTGTCGATGCCCGGGATTTCCCGGATTTCCGCGATGGCGCAGGCGAGCGCGGCGCGTCCGTAACCTTTGCCCTGGTGATCCTTGTCGATCATGAAGCGGTAGATCGAGACGACTTTCGGGTCGTCGTCGGCGTCCGGCAGGTCGTACATCAGGAAACCAATGATGGCGTCGCCGGCATAGATCGCGCGCGGGCATGCATCGGGATCGAACTTCGACTGTGCGATCGAATAGAGATTGCTGGCGACGAGATGCTTCTGGTCGTCGGCCAGCCGCAGGCTGGCGACCTTCCACCAGTTCTCGGCCGTCACCTCGGCAAGCCTGACCTCGTGCGCCATCGCATGTGCCATGGTCTGCGCCACGCAGCATCGTCCGTGCGCGCCGGCCGCCGCGGCGGCAGGGACGCCTTCATTCCGCGGCGATGGCCGGCACGTAATCCCGCGGCGCCCAGCATTCGGCGTCGGCGGGCGAACTGCGCTCCGGAGCGGCGCTGCCGCGCACCAGCCGGGCCGGATTGCCGCGCCAGCCGGTGTGGGAATCGAGCGTCTCACCCTTCATCAGGAAGGAGTCGGCATCGAGCACGACATGGTCGCCCATCGTCACGCCGTAATGGACGAACGCGCCCGGGCCGATCGAGCAGGCCTTGCCGAGGCGGATGTAATCCGACTTGAACACACCTTCTTCCAGCGAATGCGCCTGCAGCACGCTGCCTTCGTTGAGGTTGGCATAGTCGCCGACCTCGGTCAGCGTGCGTTCGGTGATCGAGCGGCTGCAATCGAACACCATGCGGCCGACCTTCATGCCCATGGCGCGGAACATCATCGGGCGGAAGGGTGTGCCGGAGAATAGACGCGTGATCGGCGATTCCGCGAGCTTCCAGTGCCGCTCGTGGAACCAGAAATACGGGTCGTAGATCGAGGCGAGCTTCGGCGCGAGCCGCTGGAAGCGCAGGCTCGCGCGCTCGATCAGCACGAAGAAGGCGATCGAGGCGGCCGTGATGGCGACCGTCGCCGCAAACAGCGCGAATACACCAAAGCGGTCGTAATAGGCGAGCGCGGCCGTCCACAGCGCGAGCGCGGCGAACACCGACATCCAGCGGCTGAACAGGAACAGCAGCACGGTGACCGCGTTATAGGCGTTCTTCTGGCGCAGCCGGACGCGGCGGGTCTCCTCACCGATCGAGGCGTTCATGTCGCGGTCGCGGTCGACCATGCGCGGGATTTCGAAGGCCGGCGAGCCGAGCAGCCCGACATTCTCGCGCACCGGGCCGTCGATCGGAATCATGGTCTTGGTGCCGAGCAGGCAGTTGGCGCCGGTGCGGCCGTCCGGCGGATAGAAAATGTCGTTGCCGAGATAATTGTTGTCGCCGATGCGCGTCTCCGCGAGCCGGAACGCGGTCGCCGACATGTGCATGTTGATCATCGAGATGCCGTCGGAGACCATCGTGCCGCTGCCGATATTGCAGAGGAACGGATTGTCGTGGCGCTGGTTGGTGCCGAAATTCGAACCGGTCTGCGTGACCTTGTTCAGGTTCCAGCCGAGATAGCGCATGTAGTTCACGATGAACGAGGAGTCGCCGAATAGGACGCAGAAGAACTCGGAATTGCTGACCCGCAGGATGATGCTCTGCAGCAGATAGTGGATGCCGAAGGTCGGATAGGTGACGCCCGGCTTCAGGAACGTCATGCACAGGCGCGGGATCGCATAGATCGCGGCGAGCGCGCAGGCGATCGAGCCGACGAACCAGGCTGCCGAGACGGCAAGCAGCGACAGCGCCGAGGCGCCAAGGTTGTCGGCGGTCGCGCTCGCGCCCGAAGACTGGTCCCAGAGCTGGTAGGCGAGGATCGGCAGCGGCACCGCGACGAGGAAGAGCGCGGCAAGCTCGATTGCCGGGAAGAACGCGTTGCGCAGCGCGCTGCTTTCGATGCTCTCGATCGGGCAATAATCGGAAGTGGTCTCGATTGCGGGCGAGCCGTGAACGCGCCTGCCGTCCGGCACGCGCTGGCCGCTCTGCAGCGAGGACGCATGGCCGAGCTGCGTATTGTCGCCCATTACGGTGTCGATATCGATCACGCTCGCTTCGCCGACGAAGGCGTTGGCGCCGATCTCGACCGGGCCGATATGGATGAAGTTCGACTGCGCGCGATAGCCAAGGACGATGGTGTCCTTGCGCAGGATGGCGTTGTCGCCGATCGCGAACATGTCGGCGCAGACCGGGCCGTGGCGGCAGCCGATCACCGCGTTGCGGCCGATGCGTGCGCCCATCAGGCGCAGATACAGGTTGTAGACCGGCGTGCCGGTGAAGGCGACGATCGGCGAGCTGCGCATCATGGTCTTGACGACCCAGAAGCGGAAATAGGCGAAGCTCCAGATCGGGATGGTCTGCGCCCTGAAGCGGCCGACCAGCGTCCATTTGGCGAGGATCGAGATCGCGGTCAGGACGACGAACGAGCCCGCCGCGAAGACGACGCTGCGCGCATAGAGTTCGAGCGTGCTGCTGGCGGCGATGGCCCATTCGTAGCCGGTATCGAGCACCCACAGGCCGAACAGCGCATAGGCCGCATAGAAGGCAAGCTGCAGCGCGCCGCAGGTATAGTAGGACAGGCGCGAGGGCACGTGGAACGGCTCCGGCTTCGTCGGAATGAAGCCGTCGATCACCGTGCGGTCGAGATGGGTGGCGAGCCTGGCCACCGTCGGGTTCGTGTAGATGTCGCGCATCGACACGTTCGACAGGCCGGGCCGCTGGCGAATCTTCGCGCACACGCGCGCCATCAGCAGCGAGTTGGCGCCGAGATCGTCGAAGAAATGGTCCCCGGTCGACACCCGGTCGAGCTTGAGCACCTCGGCGACGGTCTGCACCAGGATGCGCTCGTTCTCGGTCTGGGGCTCGACCATCGTGCCGCCGGCAAGCTGCACGCGCGGCCCGGTCGGTTTCGGCAGCTTCTTCAGGTCGGCCTTGTTGCTCAGCGTCATCGGAATGACGGGCAGTTCCTCGAGATAGGCCGGCACCATGTAGGCGGGCAGGCGCTGGCGCAGCACCTGCGCCATCTCCCCGTGCGCCACCTCGGCGGTGTCCTGCTTGCGCGCATAATAGGCGACAAGCTCCACCTGGCCGGGCTCCGGCTCGAACGTGGTCACCGCGGCCTGCGTCACGTGCTGCATTTCGAGCAGCACGGCCTCGATCTCGCCGAGCTCGATGCGATAGCCGCGGATCTTCACCTGGGTGTCGATGCGGCCGCGATATTCGATCTCGCCATCCTCGTTGACACGGCCGAGGTCGCCGGTGCGATAGATGCGGCCCGACGGATTGTTGGCGATGTCGAGGAAGTCGTGGATGAACTTCTTCTGCGTGAGTTCGTCGCGGTTGAGATAGCCCGCGGCGACGCCGATGCCGGCAATGCCGATCTCGCCGAGCTCGCCGAACGGCAATGCCCGGTCGGCGGCCGGATCGAGAATGACGATCGAATAGGTGGGCAGCGGCACGCCGATCGTGACCGGCTTGTCGGGCCTGAGTTCGGTCAGCGTGGCGGTGACGGTGGCTTCCGTCGGGCCGTAGGAGTTGAGGATGCTGCGGCCGGGACGCGCCCA
Source organism: Pseudorhodoplanes sp. (assembly GCA_019187085.1). Classification (GTDB taxonomy): domain Bacteria; phylum Pseudomonadota; class Alphaproteobacteria; order Rhizobiales; family Xanthobacteraceae; genus Pseudorhodoplanes. The sequence goes on from JABARS010000003.1 coordinate 111,338, forward strand.
GCGCGCCACGAGATTCTGCGGGCAGGCTTCGCCGCCGACCAGAAGGATGCGCAGGCTCGGCACGTCCTGCTCGATGGTCGAGAGCAGCGTCGGGCAGCAGGCCATGCAGGTGACGTCGTGCTCGCGCAGGAAGTCGGCGAGCTCCTCGCCGACGAGGCTGCCGCCGGGCTTGCCGGGCACCAGCGTCGCGCCGGCCACGAGCGGCACCCAGGTTTCCTCGATCGAGAAGTCGAAGGCGATGGTCATGCCCTGGTAGATGCGGTCGCCCGGCCGGTAGCCGTACATCTCGGAGGCGACGCGCACGAAATTGCAGATGCTCGGGTGCTCGATCACCACGCCCTTTGGATTTCCGGTCGTGCCCGAGGTGTAGATGATGTAGCAGACTTGGTCGCTGTTGCGCGCGACATCGCAGGCGGGAAGCCGGCTATTCGGCTTGGCATCGATTTCATTCTGCGCGCGGTCGAGAAGGATCGCCGGCACGTCGAAGGCCGCAAGCCGCTCCGCGAACGAGGCCATCGACACGATGGCGCGGATATTGGCGTCGCCGAGGATGAAGCGCACGCGCTCGACCGGGAAGCTCGGATCGAGCGGCACATAGGCGGCGTGGGCTTTCAGCACGCCGAGCATCGCGACATAGGTCTCGATCGTCTTGTCGAACAGGAGGCCGATGTGGTCGCCGGCCTTGACGCCGCAGGCGACGAGATAACGCGCGACCTGATTGGCGCGGCGGTCGAGCGCTTCGTAGCTGAGCGTGACATTGCCGGCCACGACAGCGGCGCTCGCGGGGAAGCGGTCGCACGATTGCTCGAACAGATGATGCAGCCGTTCGCCGGCCTGCCAGCGCACGGTGTTGTCGTGCGCCTCGCACACGACGACGGGCGGCCGCGCAATCGGTTCGGCCGAGGGCCGGCGGGTCTTTAAGCGGATAACGTCGCGCGTATAGGCCATGTCACTGGATTGCCTGACGATGGAGCGGTTCGCGCTGTGCCGCGTCCGTTCCGGTTGCCCCCGCCGCCAGCCTGCCGGCAGCGTCGATTCCATATCAAAACCGGGTCCGGCATGCCAATGGAAAAGTAAAAAAATGCAGTTATTACAATAACTTAACAGACATTCAGGTTTCCATTAATCGCCGTTCAGCGGCATGAATGTCCGTTAACGCAGGCGACCGAATGTGACGAATTCGTTTCGCGGCTGCGAAGGAAATGCGACGCGGAAGGTCCCGGAATCCGCCCTCCGGCCGCGCATTTGACCCCGCGGAAGGTGCGGGCTACCACACCGCCAACCAAAGCAGGGCCATGTCGTTTAACACCTTCGGCCATCTTTTCCGGGTCACGACGTTCGGCGAGAGCCATGGCCCGGCGCTCGGCTGCGTGATCGACGGCTGCCCGCCGCGCATCCCGCTGACCACAGCCGACATCCAGCGCGATCTCGACCGCCGCCGGCCCGGCCAGTCGCGCTACACCACCCAGCGTCAGGAGCCCGATGCCGTACGGATTCTGTCCGGCGTCTTTGCCGGTGAAGACGGGCAGGAGATGACCACCGGCACGCCGATCGCGCTCCTGATCGAGAACGTGGACCAGCGCTCCAGGGATTATTCGGCGATCAAGGGCAAGTACCGGCCCGGCCATGCCGGCTACACCTACGACGTCAAATACGGCTTTCACGACTATCGCGGCGGCGGACGGGCGTCCGCGCGCGAAACGGCGGCGCGGGTCGCGGCCGGCGCGGTGGCACGCAAGGTCGTGCCGGGCCTCCTCGTGCGCGGCGCGCTCGTCCAAATGGGCCCGCACAGGATCGACCGCGCCAACTGGGATTGGGACGAGGTCGGCCGCAATCCGTTCTTCTGCCCGGACGCCAAGGCGGCCGCATTGTTCGCCGACTATCTCGACGGCGTGCGCAAGGCCGGCTCCTCGATCGGGGCGGTGATCGAGGTCGTGGCCGAGAACGTGCCCGCCGGCCTCGGCGCGCCGGTCTACGGCAAGCTCGATGCCGACATTGCCTCGGCCTTCATGGGCATCAACGCGGTCAAGGGCGTGGAGATCGGCGACGGGTTCGCGGCGGCGGAATTGTCGGGCGAGGACAATGCCGACGAGATGCGCATGGGCAATGACGGCAAGCCGCGCTTCCTGTCCAACCATGCCGGCGGCATCCTGGGCGGCATCTCGACCGGCCAGCCGGTGGTGGCGCGCTTTGCGGTCAAGCCGACCTCCTCGATCCTGTCCCCGCGCCGCACCGTCGACCGCACCGGTCGCGAGACCGCGATCGTGACCACCGGCCGCCACGACCCCTGCGTCGGCATCCGCGCGGTGCCGGTCGGCGAGGCGATGCTGGCATGCGTGCTGGCCGATCACTATCTGCGTCATCGCGGGCAGGTCGGCGAGGGGCTGCGCTGGCCGTTTGCCGCTTCACAGGATCAGTAGCGTGACGGACCAGTTCGAGAGGATCGAATCCGCGCTTGCGGCATTCGCCAATGGCGAGATCATCGTGGTCACCGACGACGACGACCGCGAGAACGAGGGCGACCTGTTCGTCGCCGCCTCGCTGTGCACGCCCGAAAAGATGGGCTTCATCATCCGCCACACCTCCGGCATCGTCTGCGCTCCGATCTCGGCCGACGACGCCAAGCGCCTGCATCTCGACCCGATGGTCTCGCGCAACGACGCTCCGCTCGGGACCGCCTTCACCGTCTCCGTCGATGTCCGCCACGGCACGACCACCGGCATTTCCGCAGAGGATCGCACCAATACCGTGCGCGCGCTCGCCAACGGCAATGCCGGCGCGGCCGATTTCGTGCGGCCGGGCCACGTGTTCCCGCTGGTGGCGCGCGAAGGCGGCGTGCTCATGCGCTCCGGTCACACCGAGGCGTGCGTCGATTTCTGCCGGCTCGCCAAGCTGCCGCCGGTCGGCGTCATTGCCGAACTGATGAATGATGACGGCAGCGTGATGCGCGGCGAGCAGGTGACGCGGTTTGCGCGCGCCCACAATCTGAAGGCGGTGTCGATCGCCGACCTGATCGCCTACCGGCAATCGCGCGAGAAGCTCGTGCAGCGGGTCGGCGAGTTTCCGGTGTCCTCGCCGATCGGTCCGCTGCAGGGCTATGCGTTCGTGACCCCGTTCGATCCGCAGCATCACATGGCCTTCGTCTATGGCCGCATCGGCGACGGCCAGAACATGCTGGCGCGGCTGCATCGCGCCGACGTGATCGGCGACGTGTTCGGCGGGGCGAAAACGATCAATGCGACGCTCAAGCGCTTCAAGGCGGAAGGGCGCGGGGTGATCGTCTATCTGCGCGACGGAACCGCCGGGGTTCCGGTCGCCGCGATTCCGCGCGACGGGGAAACCGAATCGGATTCGGTGCGCGTGCGCCAGTGGCGCGAGATCGGGCTCGGCGCGCAGATCCTTCAGGATCTCGGCATTTCCTCGATCCGGATTTTGACGTCCAAGCAACGTACTTATGTCGGGCTGGGCGGTTTCGGCATCGAGATACGCGCAAGCGAATCGATCGAGGGCTGAACGCGCGGCGCGCATCTTCCGTCCCGCGCCGCTTCGTGTCACCATGATCGCGGTCGGTCGGACGCTCTGGCGAAGTCGGCCAGGCGTCGATGTCGGCGAGGGAGCCCGTCCCGATGATCCGCTGCGCACGCCGTCTTTTTCCCCATGCCGTCCTCGGCGCCGTGATGGTGACGTTATCGTGGCAGGGCGCGCCTGCGCAGATGCCGCGCACGGCGCCCGCGCCGTCGGGCATCGCGGTCGATGTCGAGCTCGTGCTCGCGGTCGACATTTCCTATTCGATGGATCCGCAGGAACAGACCTTGCAGCGCGAAGGCTATATGCGCGGGCTCACCTCGCGCGAATTCCTCAACGCCGTGCGCCAGGGCATGATCGGCAAGATCGCGGTCACCTATGTGGAATGGGCCGGCTATTACGAGCAGAAGGTGATCGTGCCCTGGCGCGTCATCGAGGGGCCGGAAAGCGCCGACGCCTTCGTGAGCGAGCTGGCGGCCGCGCCCTACCGGCGCGCGGCGCGCACCTCGATCTCCGGCGCGATCGAGTTCGGTTCGCGGCTATTCGAAACAAGCGGCTATCGCGGCACCCGGCGCGTGATCGACGTCTCCGGCGATGGCGCCAACAATCATGGGCAGATCATCACCATCGCGCGCGACGAGGCGCTGGCCAAGGGGATCACGATCAACGGGCTGCCGTTCATGGCTAAGCGGCTGAACTACGCCACGATGGATATCGAGCGGCTCGATATCTATTACGAGGATTGCGTCATCGGCGGTCCCGGCTCGTTCGTCATTCCGATCGAGGGTCCCGAGCGTTTCGTCGAAGCCACCCGCACCAAGCTCGTGCTCGAGATCGCAGGTCTCGTGCCGCCGGTGCGGATCATTCCGGCGTCGGCGCGCACCCCGCGCGTCTCCTGCACCATCGGCGAGCGGCTATGGCAGGAGCGCTGGGGGAATTAACTCGGTCGGGAGGAGCGCGCGCGTCAGCGCGTGAAGCTTGCCACCAGCTCGACATGCGCGCTGTATTTGAACTGATCGACCGGTATGACCGTGCCTGGCCGGTAGCCGCCTTCGACGAGCAGCCGCGCGTCGCGCGCAAACGTCGTCGGATTGCAGGAGACGGCGATCACGAGCGGCACTTTGCTTTTTGCGATTTCGGCGGCCTGTGCCTCGCCGCCCTGCCGGGGTGGATCGAATACGACGGCATCGAACGCTTTCAGCTCGGGCGCGGTCAGCGGCCGGCGGAACAGGTCGCGGCGCAGCACGCCGACGGGCCTTAATCCGGGCGCGGCCCTGGCGGCCGCCTGCAGGCTGTCGAGCGCCGGTGCGTCGCTGTCGACGGCGGTGATGCGCGTGCTCTCGGCGAGGCGCAGGCTGAACGGCCCGACGCCGCAGAAAAGGTCGGCGACCGATCGCGCGCGCCGGGCGGCATCGGTGACGAGGCGGGCGAGTGTTTCCTCGCCGAGCATGGTCGCCTGCAGGAACGAGCCCGGTGGCAATATGACGGTCGCGCGCCCCATGCGCAGCGAGGGCAGGGCGCGGCGCACGACAAGTTCGCCATGGCGCGTGATGCGGGCGAGATCGTGCTTTTCCGCAAGCCGCGCGAGCCGTGCCGTCGCTTCGGCCGGAAGCGTACCCGAGCCGCGCACATCGACGTCGAGCCCGTTGTCGGTCGCCGTCATCTGGATGTCGAGCGGCTTGCCCGTGCCTTCGAGCGTTTCGGCAATCGCCCAGGCTGCTGGAATGGCGCCGGCGAGAGCGGGCGTAAGCACCGGGCAGGCTTCGATCGGGACCAGCGTGTGGGCGCGCAGCGCGGCAAATCCGACTTCGAGAATATCCTTGGTGCCGCGCCGCGCGTGGAAGGTGGCGCGGCGGCGGCCTTCGCCGTGGGCGTCAATCAGCGGCTCGACCGCAGCGTTGAGGCCCGCGCGATCGAGCGCGGCGACGACAAGCGAGCGCTTCCATTCGCGATAGCGCTCAAGGGTCCAATGCTGGATCGCGCAGCCGCCGCAGACGCCGAAATGCGCGCAGATCGCCGGAATGCGCTCGCCGCTCGGCGTCACCACCCGCAGCAGATGCCGGCGGTCCGGATGGCCGGGCACCGGCTCGACCTCGACCGTCTCGCCGGGCAGCGTATAGGGCGTGTAGATCGCGCCCTGCGAGGTATCCGCGACGCCGTCACCGCGATGGCCGAGGCGGACAATGGTCAGACGTTCGGTCAAGGCGTGTCCGGTATTGCTGTGGAGCAGAGCAGAACCGGCTGTCGCGACAATGGTCGCGTCAGCCCGGCTCCGCGAGCGCGGGAAGATAACCCTGTTTGGTCAGGAGGTGGAATCGCCAGACCAGCAGGAGTGCATAGGCCGCGAGTCCGATCGTGAACCCGATCCAGACCCCGATGGCGCCGAACCCCAATGGAAAGCCGAGGCCGTAGGAGCTGGTGAAGCCGATCGCCCAGAAGCAGACGGCCGAGAAGACGAGCGGCACACGCGTATCGTTGAGCCCGCGCAGTGAGCCCGCTCCGATGGTCTGGACGCCGTCGGCGATGAAAAAGCTCGCGCCGACGAGCAATAACGTTGCCGCCAGCGCCGCGGTTTCGGACGCCTCCGTGGCACCGCCGAGGAACAGCGCCGGGATCGTATCGCGCAGGCCGATGACGAGCAGTGTCATCGCGAGCATGAACGCGGCGCCAAGCCAGATCGCGATAAAGCCGGCGCTGCGTGCGGCCGCCGCATTGCGCCGCCCGACCGCATGGCCGACGCGAACCGTCGCCGCCATCGATATCCCGAACGGGACCATGAACATGACGGCCGCGGTCTGGAGCGCGATCTGATGCGCGGCCAGCGCCGTGGTTCCAAGCCAGCCCATGAGAAGGGCGGCGGCTGCGAACAGTCCGTATTCGAGCGCGAAGGTTCCGGAAATCGGCGCGCCGATGACGAGTAATTTGCCGAACAGCGGCCAGTCGGCGCGCCAGAAGCGTCCAAGCACGCGGTATTTCCTGAACGGCGGCTGCGCATAGCAGATCCAGATCGCGGCCACGCACATGGCAAGATTGACGAGCGTCGTGGCGATGCCCGCGCCGAGCACGTCCATGCCCGGCAGTTCGAAGGCGCCGTAGATCAGGACATAGGCCAATGCCGCGTTTGCCGGAATGGCGATGAGCGTGATCCATAGCGCCGGCTCCGGCCGGTTGACGGCGCCCATGAAGCTGCGCAGGCCGATGAACCACCAGGCCGGAATGAGGCTCCAGGCAAGGCCCCAGAGATAGCGCGCGGCAATGGCGGCGGCGTCCTGGTCCTGGCCGAGCACGAGCAGAAGGTCGTAGCCATGGAGTTGGGCGAGCGTCAGCGGCAGGCCGAGTATCGCTGCCGCCCACAAACCAACCCGCAGCGCCCGGCGCACCATGCGCGGATCGCGCGCGCCGAACGCCTGGGCGGCGAGCGGGGCGACCGCGGACACGAGCCCCATGCCGAGCACGAAGGCGCTGAAGAGAATGGTGTGCGCCAATGCTGCGGCCGCGACCACATGATCGCCGAGCCGTCCGATCAATGCGAGGTCAGACGTCATCATCGCCACCTGTCCGAGTTGCGTCATCGCCATCGGCCAGGCGAGCTTCAGCGTTTCCGCAAGCTCCATACGCCAGTCGGATGAATGCGCGGACGATGCCGCGCCGGCGGTGGCAAGGCCCGGCAGGGTCATGTTTCGTCTTGTTGGTTTCGTTGCGCCGTCGCGGGCGCGCGGCGTTCATCGCCAAGGAAAGTGGTGGAAATCGGACGCCGGCCCGCGCGGCGCACGCGATTATGTGATCGTTCCGATCAAAGCGGTTTATGGGCGGGGTGCGGGCCGCTCAGGCGAGGCGGATCGTCCCGGACGCGCGGTCCTTGCCCAGAGCCTCGAATACCTTGGTGACGATGCCTTTCGCGTCGAGGCCGGCTTTTGCATACATGGCGGCCGGGCTGTCGTGATCGATGAACAGGTCCGGCAACACCATGACGCGCACTTTCAGGCCGCTGTCGAGCACGCCATTCTCGGCGAGCGCGTGCATGACGTAGGTTCCGAAGCCGCCGATCGAACCTTCCTCGATGGTGACGAGAACCTCGTGCTCGCGCGCGAGCCGCAGGACGAGATCGGTGTCGAGCGGCTTGGCGAAGCGTGCATCGGCCACGGTCGTCGAAAGGCCGAACCCGGCCAGTTCGTCGGCCGCCTTCAGGCATTCGGACAGGCGGGCGCCGAAATTCAGGAGCGCGATCTTGCCGCCTTCGCGCAGGATGCGGCCCTTGCCGATTTCGAGCGGGATGCCGGCCTCCGGCATGGTGACGCCGATGCCTTCGCCGCGCGGGAAGCGCACGGCGCTCGGGCGATCGTCGATGGCGGCCGCGGTCGCGACCATGTGCACCAAGTCGGCCTCGTCGGCCGCCGCCATGACCACGAAGCCGGGCAGGCAGCCGAGATAGGCGATGTCGAAGGAGCCGGCATGGGTCGGCCCATCGGCGCCGACGAGGCCGGCGCGGTCGATGGCAAAGCGCACCGGCAGCGACTGGATCGCGACGTCGTGCACGACCTGATCGTAGGCGCGCTGCAGGAAGGTCGAATAGATCGCGGCGAACGGCTTGTAGCCGCCGGCGGCGAGGCCGGCGGCGAAAGTGACGGCGTGCTGCTCGGCGATGCCGACGTCGAAACAGCGCGAGGGAAACTCCTTGGCGAAGAGGTCGAGCCCGGTGCCCGAAGGCATCGCCGCCGTCACCGCGACGATGCGGTCGTCCTTGCGCGCCTCGCGGATCAGGCTATTGGCGAACACGGTGGTATAGACCGGGGCGTTCGACTTGGATTTGGCCTGCGCGCCGGTGGCGACGTCGAACTTGACCACGCCGTGATACTTGTCGGCGGAGATTTCGGCCGGGCCGTAGCCCTTGCCTTTCTGGGTCACGACATGGACCAGGATCGGGCCGGTCTCGGTGTCGCGCACGTTCTTGAGCACCGGCAGCAAATGGTCGAGATTGTGACCGTCGATCGGCCCCACATAATAGAAGCCGAGCTCCTCGAACAGCGTGCCGCCGGTCCAGAAGCCGCGGGCATATTCTTCCGCGCGCAGCGCGCTGCGCTCGAAGAATTTTGGCAGCTTGCGGGCGAGCTGCTTGCCGATCTCGCGCAGCGAGCGGTAGGTCTTGCCGGAAATCAGCCGCGCCAGATAAGCCGACATCGCCCCGACCGGAGGGGCGATCGACATGTCGTTGTCGTTGAGGATGACGATCAGGCGCGAATTCATCGCGCCGGCATTGTTCATCGCCTCGTAGGCCATGCCCGCCGACATCGCCCCGTCGCCGATCACGCACACGATATTGTGCGGCTTGCCGTCGAGATCGCGCGCCACCGCCATGCCGAGCCCGGCCGAGATCGAAGTCGAGGAATGGGCGGCGCCGAAGGGGTCGTACGCGCTCTCGCTGCGCTTGGTGAAGCCGGACAGGCCGCCGCCCTGACGCAGGGTGCGGATGCGGTCGCGCCGGCCGGTCAGGATCTTGTGCGGATAGGCCTGGTGGCCGACATCCCAGATCAGGCGGTCGGCCGGGGTGTTGAACACGTAATGGAGGGCGACGGTGAGTTCCACGACCCCGAGCCCGGCGCCCAGGTGCCCGCCGGTCACCGCCACCGCGTCGATCGTTTCGCGGCGCAACTCGTCGGCCACCTGCCGCAGGTGCCTTTCCTCAAGGCGCCGCAGATCCTGCGGAATCCGGATCGTGTCGAGCAGGGGAGTCTTGGACAAGGGGCGATCTCCGGGCGTACGCCGCTCGGGCGGGGCAGCGTCGCAGCCGCCTTGCGACCCTTACAACAGACCGCGCGCCGAACGCAATTTGTCCGGCATGGCGAACGGACGCGGGGCCGCCGGCCGGCGGGAACCGCCTGCGGCTAGCGCTTCGGCTTGGTCTTGTCCGTGCTGCCCGTGGCGAAGGGGTTAGAGGCGAAAATGCCGGCCGGGCTCTTTTTGGTGTTGTCCTCGGCCAGCCGTTTGATGAAGGTCTCGGGCAGATACATGTTCGGGTTGGGCGTATCGAGCCCGATATGCTTGGCGATATCGGCGGCGAACGAATTGCAGTTATAGGTCGGCGCGTGCCAGGTCTTGGTCTCGCGCTGCAGCTTCTGGATATAGGCGAGCGCCCGCCTGTATTCGGGCTCGGTCAGCGTCACGCAGAAGCGCGCGGTCAGATACTGCTCGTCGAGATCGCCATAGCTCACGCCGGTCTCGGCGGGAACCGGGACCAGGTGACCCTGCATGTAGACGCCGGGATCGTCGCCCTTGGGATGCAGGCCCGCGACCTTGAAGCTCGCGAACCGGTTGCCGCCGCCGAGCGTGCCGTGAAACACGAAGGTGTGGCCGTAGCTCGCCGCCGTGCGCGAGCGGAATTCCACGAAATACGGTTTGCCGGGAGCGCGCGCCGTGCGGCAGCCGATCGAGGTCACCGGCTCCTTGATCTTGGCCTGCGCCGGCTTGGTCTCGGGCTTGGTGCCCGGCGTGCCGGCCGTCTGGGCGTGAGCGGTGGCGAATGTCAGGCCGGCGGCGAGCGCAAGCGCACCTGCGATACCAAGCGTCCGGAATCCCTTCGAACTGTTACGATGGTTGCGCACTGCAAATCCTCCTCGTGCGGGCCGGCCCGGTTGCATGGACATGCGTCCGCCTGCACTCCGTCTCCGACACCGGAATGGATTTTACAGTATTCCGCGCAGTGCGGATCAGGGCCACAAGCAACGCACGGAAATTTGTCATGCGGTGCGGCGCAATTGTCACGTGTTGCCGCAAGGCGCAGCGCGCCGGCTGGAATGGGGGCGCCGAAACAGAAAGGGGCCGGCTTTCGCCGGCCCTTCCGTAGCACTATTACGCAAAGTCTAGTCCTAGATCGGCATCAGCCCTTGGTGACGACCGGAGCTTTTCCGATCGGGGCCTTGCCAACCGTGGTGCAGCCCGCAACGCCCACGAGCGTGAGAACAGCGGCCGCAACAAGGATCACTTTCTTCATGGAGAGCACCCCCGTGTCATGACAATTAACCACTATAGGGCTTCCCAAGCCGCTCTCTAGTGCCAAAAAGACACACAAAAGCCTCTTGTGCGACGATCTGTTGCATTGGTCCGATCGCCGATTGAAGCCTGCGTCGATAACCTACTGAAACATATCGTAGAAATTCATTTTTATGCCCTTGCGCCGTTTCCTGGAAACGGTCTGGAAAAGCGCCGGCTTCACCAAAAGTTTGATGACTTTCCACCCTTGGGGCCTCGGTGCCCTGCCACAACTGGCGAGATTCCGTCGACCGCAGCTCGTTTGTCTTTCTGGACCGCCGATCGATTCGGTGCGGAACTACCGCGCCGATAATTCCGCGATGTGGCGCGCCCGTCATCGCGCCGGTAATATTTCGATCCTATTCTGCCGGCTTCGCCGCCATGCGCCACAGGGCGTCTCCCCACCGAGAGGTTGGAATGAAGAAACTGTGTCTGCTGACCAGGCTTTGTCTGCTGGCCTTTGCGCTGACCGTGTCCGCGATTGCGATCGACGGATCGCGCCCGGCTCATGCGCGCCAGGAAACGAGTTTGAACGGCTATGCACCGGGCACAATCGTCGTGCGCACCGGTGCGCGCCGCCTCTATTACGTCACCGGCGGCGGCCGGGCGATCAGCTATCCGGTCGGCGTCGGGCGCGCCGGCAAGACTTGGACCGGCTCGACCTTCATCACCAGCATCCGGTTGCGGCCCGACTGGTCGCCTCCCGCCGAAATCCGCCGCGACAAGCCCTCCTTGCCGCACGTCATCCCGGGCGGCTCGCCGCGCAATCCGATGGGCGCGGCTGCGCTCCTGCTGGCCAAGGGCGAATACGCCATCCACGGCACGAACGCGCCCGGCTCGATCGGCGGCTTCGTATCCTATGGCTGCATCCGCATGCACAACGCGGACATCATGCACCTGATCCAGCGCGTGCATATGGGAACGCCGGTCGTTGTGACCCGCTGAGCGGCGGCGCCGTTCCTCCGAAGCCGGTCGGGGCGGCCGCGACGTACGGACCGGTTGTTGGTGGCTGTCCGACATGACACGATGGGGAACGATGATCGGTTCCCCGTGTTCATATCGCCATGTCCCGTAGGTTCCCGTGGGCAAACTGGCCCGATGAGCGGCTGCTGAAGCTTCGCCTGAAGGACCTCAAGGTCATCGTCGAAGGCACCTGGCTGGAGCGCCGGCTCGCCGACCTCTATGAGGAACTCGGGCAGCGCGGCCTCCTGATCCGGCCGCACGCCTGGTTGTCCAGCGAATGGTTCAGCCCCGACGATACGCCGGGCATCGCCATCCCGTTCTATCTCGCGCATCCGCGTCTGACGCGGCTCGAACGCAAGATGATCATCGAGGTGGAAGGCGGCACCGACCGGGAATGCATGCGCATCCTGCGCCATGAAGCCGGCCATGTCGTCCAGCATGCCTATCAGCTCCACCGCCGGCGCAACTGGCAGCGCCTGTTCGGCCGCTCCTCCACCCGCTATCCGAGCTATTACCGGCCCAATCCGGCGAGCAAGAATTTCGTCCAGCATCTGCGTCTGTGGTACGCGCAGAGCCATCCCGACGAGGATTTTGCCGAGACCTTCGCGGTCTGGCTCACCCCGCGCTCGAACTGGCGCAAGCGCTACGAGGGCTGGCCGGCGCTCAAGAAGCTGCTTTATGTCGACGAACTGATGGCGGAGATCGCCGGACAGAAGCCGCTGTTGACGAAGCGCCTCCGCGTCGATCCGCTCAGCAGCAACACCATGACGCTGGCGGAACATTACCACAAGAAGCACGCATTCTACGCGATCGAGACGCCGACCACCTACGACCGCGACCTGCTGCGTATCTTCTCAAGCGATCAGCAATACCGCACCTCGCCCACAGCGTCGGCCTTCATCCGCAAGAATCGCGCGAAGGTCCGCCAGATGGTGTCGAAATGGACGGGCGAATATCAGCTTACCCTCGACGCCGTGCTCGACGAGATGATCGGCCGGTGCCGCGAGCTAAAATTGCGGGCGGTTGGGCCTGAACGGCAGCTCCGGCTCGATTTTGCCGTCCTGTTGACGGCAAAGACGGTCCATTCTCTTTACAGCCCGTCGCGGCGACAATGGTTCGCGCTTTAGGCTGATTCGCCCGACAAGGCAGGCGCGTCATGAAACGTCTCCGTGTTCTGGTGCTGCTGCACCCGGACCTCGTGCCTCCCGATACGCTCAAGGGGTACAGCGAGCAGGACATTCACGCCTGGAAGACGGAATATGACGTCGTCAGCACGCTGCGCGCAAACGGCCATGACGTGCGTCCGCTCGGCGTGCAGAACGAGCTGAAGCTGATCCGCGACGAGATCGAAAGCTGGAAGCCCGACATCGTCTTCAACCTGCTCGAGCAATTCCACGGCGACCCGACCTACGACCAGAATGTCGCGAGCTATCTCGAGCTGCTGCGCATTCCCTATACCGGTTGCAATCCGCGCGGGCTGATCCTAGCGCGCGGCAAGGACCTGTCGAAGAAGCTCCTGCTGTATCACCGCATACCGGTACCCGCGTTCGGGGTGTTTCCGATGCGGCGCAAGATCAGGCGCCCGGCGCGGCTGGCGCTGCCGCTGATCGTCAAGAGCATCAGCGAGGACGCGTCCTACGGCATCGCACAGGCCTCGCTGGTCGATACCGACGAGAAGCTCGACGAGCGGGTCACCTTCATCCACGAACGCATCGGCACCGCCGCCATCGCAGAGGAATATATCGACGGACGGGAAATCTATGTCGGGGTCGTGGGTAACGAGCGGCTGCGCGTGCTGCCGATCTGGGAGCTGGATTTCGGCGACCTGCCGCCGGGCACGAGCCGGATCGCCACCGAGAAGGTCAAGCACGATCCCGAGTATCAGGAAAGGCGCGGCATCAAGCAGGGACCGGCTGAGGGCCTTTCGCCGGAGGTGCGCTCGCGCATCATCAAGATCGTCAAGCGCGTCTGCCGTATCCTGGAGCTCGACGGCTATGCCCGCGTCGATTTTCGCCTGTCGGCCGACAACGTGCCCTATTTCATCGAGGCCAATCCCAACCCCGAAATCGCCAAGAGCGAGGAATTCGCCTCCGCCGCCGCCCATGACGGGCTGCGCTATCCCGACCTCCTCAACCGCATCCTGGCGCTCGGCCTGCGCCGCGCCGGATCGGCGCAAGCGTAAGGCGCGCGGGCGCGCCCCCATCACATGAACGTCCGTTCAACGACCGGCTCCCGCCGGCACGACGCCATGGATCGCGGATCGGGTCCGCGATAGAAAATCTGTGTCGCGAACGGGGTTTGAACAATGACGAGGCTTGCGGGGACGCTGCGGATTTTCTTTGCCGTGTCGCTTCCCTATTTCCGTTCCGAGGATCGCGTCGCCGGGCGCCTGCTGCTGACCGGCATTCTCGCGGGCGAACTCGCGCTGGTCTATCTGGCGGTGGTGATCGCGAACTGGAATGCGCGTTTCTTCAACGCGCTGGAGGCGCGCAACTGGGACGCCTTCGGCAGCGAGCTTCTCGTGTTCTGCCTGATCGTGCTCGGCGCGACCGCGATCACCGCGAGCAATTTCTATTGCGGGCAGACCCTGCAGATCCGCTGGCGCCGCTGGCTGACCGCCAATTACGTGTCCTCCTGGATGGCGGACGGGCGCCACTATCGCGCCCGTTTCGTTGCGCCCGAGGTCGACAATATCCACCTGCGCATTGCCAGCGACGTGTATCTGTTCATTCAGCGCACCCACGAACTGACCACCGGCCTGATCGGCAGCGTCACCACGCTTGTCACGTTCGCGATCATCCTGTGGGGCGCGTCCGCCATCACGCCGCTGCCGCTGTTCGGACGCGACTGGTCGTTCCCCGGCTATCTGATCGCCGGAGCGCTGCTCTATGCGCTGATCGGGACGCTGGTTGCGCACTGGATCGGCTGGCGGCTGATTCCGCTCAATTTCAACCAGCAGCGCTTCGAATCCGACTATCGCTTCGCCATCGTGCGTGCCGCCGACAATTCGGAGCCGATCGCGCTCATGCAGGGCGAGCCGGTCGAGCGCGCCGAGCTGACGGCGCGCTTTGCCAATCTCGTGCGCAACTGGATCGCGCTCGTCGTGCGCCAGACCAAGCTTGTCGGCTTCATCGGCGGTTATGCCCAGGCCTCCACGGTGGTGCCGATCCTGATCAATTCGCCGGCCTATCTGGCCGCCGCCATTCCGCTCGGCACGCTGATGCAGTCGGCTTTCGCGTTCCAGCGGGTGGAGGGCTCGTTCGCCTTCTGCCTGAGCGCCTACAGCAAGCTCGCCGAATGGAAGGCGTTCATGGACCGGTTGTGGCAGTTCGAGAACGCCATGAAGGCGGTGGACGCCGCCCAGCAGGGTGCGCACACGATCGCCGTGAGCCACGACACGGCGGGCGGCCTGCAGGTGCGCGGCCTCGACGTACTGCTGCCGGACGGTACGTCCATTGCCAGCGTGCCGCAGCTTGCCCTCGCCCCGGGCGAACGGTTGCTGGTCGCGGGGCCTTCGGGGGCGGGCAAGTCGAGCCTGTTCCGCGCGCTGTCGGGGCTGTGGCCCTCGGGCGAGGGGACGGTGAGGTGGTCGGAACGCGCCGACGTCATGGTGATGCCGCAGCGCCCGTATTTTCCGCTCGGCACCCTGCGCCAGGCGGTGGCCTATCCGCGCCCCGTCGACACGGTGCCGGAGGAGGCGCTGCGTGAGGCGCTGCTGGCGGTCGGGCTGCCGCATCTCGTCGGGCGGCTCGACGAGGAGGCCGACTGGAACGTGCTTCTGTCGGGCGGGGAGCAGCAGCGCATCGGCTTTGCGCGGGTGCTCCTGCGCCGGCCGGACATCCTGTTGTTCGACGAGCCGGTCTCCACGCTCGCGGACGTCTCCGGCCAGGAGCTTTACCGGATGCTGTTCGCGCGCCTGCCGCGTACCATCGTCCTCACCATCGACCGCCGCGAGGTCCTGGCCGAGCTGCACCAGCGCCGCATCGAGCTTGCCCGTCCGCCGCGGGCGCCGGACGTCGCGGCGGACTTGACGGCGCAACCGGCTTGACCGATGCAGGGAACCGGCGCGGATAAACGGCGAGCAAGCGGGGGAAATGCATGTCGAAGATGAACTACTGGACCGACAAATGGGACTTGCACGAGGATATCTGCCCCTGCGACGTGCACTTCAACGACTGGATCGCGGCCACCGGCCAGCGCGGCAAGCTCATCTACCATTTCGGCACCGGCACCCATCACGTCGTCGGTGTCGAGCAGGCAAAGAACGGAACGGGTAACGCGGTCGTCGCAATCACCGCGTCGATCGAGGAATACCAAGCCTACATCAAGCTGGTGACCGAGAACGCTCAGGTCGCAAAGTCCTATCTCGCCTATTTCGGCGACATCTACCTGACCAATCCGCGTCTGCTCCCCGATTTCGACATCGTCACGATGGTGCACCTGTGCGAGTTCTTTTTCCCGAACACCGACAGCGCGGAATATGGCGGCTTGAACGACCGGCAGGTGCTCGACCTGTTCACGGACAAGACCCGCAGCGGCGGCCACATCGTCTTCTATACGAAGTCGATGGGCGCCGAACGCACGATGCAGATCATTCCCGAATGGGAAAAGGCCAAGCCCGTGGAGCGGGTCGGCGAGTTCAAGACGCTGCTGATCTATCGCAAGAAATAGTTGCGATCACTTGACGTCGAGCGGCTCGGTGCCTTTGGGTTTTCCGCTCCCGTCGAGCGTGATCTTTTCCACGCGCGCTTCCGCCGCTTTCAGCAATTCGTCGCAGCGCCGCCGGAGCGCTTCGCCGCGCTCGTAGATCGCGACCGATTCCTCGAGCGGCACCTTGCCCTCTTCGAGCCGGCGGATGATCTGCTCGAGTTCCTCGATTGCCCGCTCGAAGGGCATCTTTCCAATGTCCGGGTTTGCGGCCATCGCGTCCTTCCGATTCATCTCGTCGTCAGTGTAGCGCCGCCTGATCCGCAGGCGCCAGCGTCATTCGTTCGCGGACAAGATCGCGTGGAAAACCCGTCGCGCACTAACCGTGCATCAATGTGGCGACGTGGGCGGCGACTGAGCGGCCAAGGCCCTCCAGGTCGTAACCGCCCTCGAGCACAGACACCACACGCCCTTGCGCATGTCTGTCGGCAACCTCCATGAGCTTTGCGGTTGCCCAGGCGAAATCGTCTTCGACGAAATTGAGGCTGGCGAGCGGGTCGCGCATATGGGCGTCGAAGCCGGCGGAAATGATGACGAGATCGGGGGCAAATCCGTTCAGCCGCGGCAGGATGCTCTCTTCCATTGCGGCGCGAAATTCCGTGCCGCCGTCGCCGGCCCGCAACGGGGCGTTGACGACGGTATCGTGTTCGCCGCGTTCGCTGCGCGCGCCGGTGCCGGGATAAAGCGGCATCTCGTGGGTCGAGCAATACATCACGGTGCGATCGCTCCAGAAAATGTCCTGCGATCCGTTGCCGTGATGCACGTCGAAATCGACGATCGCGACCCGGCCAAGGCCGTGCTTCTTCTGGGCATGGCGCGCGGCGATGGCGACGTTGTTGAACAGACAGAACCCCATCGGGCGCGCCGTCTCGGCGTGATGGCCGGGTGGGCGCACGGCAACGAAGGCATTCGATACTTTCTTGCCGACGACCTCGTCGACGGCGAGCATCGCGCCGCCCGCGGCGCGCAAGGCGGCTTCGAAGCTTCCCGGCGACATCGAGGTATCCGAATCCAGGCGGACCATGCCCTCGCGCGGCGAAGCTTCGCGGATTGCTTCGATATATTCGGCCGGATGGCAGAGCGCGATGATGTCGGTGTCGATCCGCGGCGCCGGCTCGCGCACAAGCCCGGAGAAGCGTTCGCTCTCCAGTGCCCTCTCGACCGCCCGCAACCGGTCCGGCCGTTCGGGATGACCGGCGGGAGTGACGTGGTCGAGGCAGGCCGGATGGCTGACGAAAAGCGTGTCCATGGATCGTTCGTGACCGTATCAGGCTGGCAATTGGCGCCCGCCAATATTCCTTTTTCCTTCGACGACGACACCCTTGGGCGGGACGCTGTCGTCCGGCACGAAGAAGCAGGGCGCAAGCGGCTGCGAAGGATCGATGCGATAGCGGTCGAAGTCGGAAACACCCTCGCTTGCGAGGAAGCTGTCGTCAATCAGGAAATGACCGGTGAAGGCGGCGGCCGGTTTTTGGAAGATGAGGCATGCCGCGTCTGCCATGATTTCGGGGCTGCGCGACATTTTCATGGTCTCGTCGCCGCCCAGGAGATTGCGGATCGCGCTCGTTGCGATCGTGGTACGCGGCCAGAGCGCGTTGACGGCAATGCCCCGGGATCGCAATTCGCCGGCCAGTCCGAGAGCGACGAGGCTCATGCCGAATTTGGCCATCGAGTAGGCCGTGTGCGGGGCGAACCATTTCTCCTTCATGTCGAGCGGCGGGGAATTCATGAGGATGTGGGGGTTAGCCGCCTTTTCGAGATAGGGGATGGCGTATTTGGAGACCATGAACGTGCCGCGAGCATTGACCGCGTGCATGAGGTCGTAACGTTTCATGTCGGTCTCGATCACGGGCGTGACTTGAATGGCGCTCGCATTGTTGACGACGATATCGATGCCGCCGAAGGCGGCGGCCGTCCGGGCGAGGCCGTCTCGCACCGACTGTTCTTCGCGCACATCGAGTACGACCGGCAATGCCCGCCCGCCGGCCTTTTCGATCTCCTCGGCCGCACTATAGATGGTCCCCGGCAGTTTCGGGTGTGGGCTCTCGGTCTTTGCGGCAACGGCCACGTTGGCGCCGTCGCGGGCCGCCCGCAGCGCGATCGCAAGGCCGATCCCGCGCGACGCGCCGGTGATGAACAGGGTCTTGCCCTTCAGGGACATGCGCTTCTCCCGCGCGCTGGCGTGGCACTTATAATTTGCAGTCCGAGTTCCTAAATGGGGCCGGTCGCCATCGCAAGCCATGCCCCCGGATTGCCGATCCGGCCGGAGCCGGAGATGTCCCGATGCAATTGACAGGAATTCATCATCTGACGGCCGTAACCGCCGATGCCGCCGCCAACGTCGCTTTCTACACCCGGACGCTTGGCCTGCGGCTTGTCAAGAAAACCGTCAATCAGGATGACGTCAGCGCCTATCACTTCTTCTATGCCGACGGAAAGGCGTCGCCCGGTAGCGACATCACCTTTTTCGACTTTCCGTCGCGCCCGGCGCGTCACGGGACGCACAGCATTTCGCGCACCGCCCTGCGGGTCGCGGGGGCGGCGGCGCTCGACTGGTGGCGCGGGCGCCTCGCGGACGCGAAGGTAAAGCCCGGGGAGATCGTCGAGCGCGACGGCCGGCTCACCCTCGATTTCGAGGATCCGGAAGGCCAGCGCCTGAGCCTCATCGACGACGGTGGCAAGGGCGAAGCGCACCCCTGGGAGAAGAGCCCCGTTCCGGCGGATCGGCAGATCCGCGGCCTCGGCCCGATCACCCTGACGGTGCCTGACCTGCGCACGACCCGCGTCGTTCTCGAAAAGGTGATGTTCATGCGGAGCGTGCGCGAGTATTCCGATCCGGAATCGACAGCGCATCGCGTCCACGTGTTCGAAATGGGCGAGGGCGGCGCGGCCGCGGAACTGCACGTGGCCGAGCGACCCGACCTTGCGCCCGCGCATCCGGGGGCGGGCGGCGTCCATCACGTCGCGTTCCGCTCGCCGGACGCCGATTACGAGGCCTGGGCCCACCGCCTCAACGACGTCGGAATGCCGAATAGCGGCGAGGTCGATCGCTTCTATTTCCGTTCGCTCTATTTCCGGGAGCCGAACGGAATCCTGTTTGAGATCGCGACCGACGGTCCGGGCTTTGCGACCGATGAGCCGATGGACAAGCTCGGCGAGAAACTCGCGCTGCCACCGTTCCTCGAAGGGCGGCGCAAGGAGATCGAGGCGGGCCTGAAGCCGATCTGACGCCAGGCCACAGCGGACATGCGCCGCTGTGGCCTACTTCTTGCGCGCGAAGAAAGCGTCGAGCGCGGCGCGCGCTTCGTCCGAGCGCAGCCGGATGCGGAACTGCTCGGCTTCGTCCTCGATGCGCTTATGCACCTCCTCGGGTGACCCGCGCATCAACTGGCGCGAGAGTGCAACAGCGTCTGGCGGCAATTGGGCGATCCGTAGGGCGGCGGCCATGGCCAATTCGTCGACCTCCGCCGGCGCAGCCATCGCGTTGACCAGCCCGCATTCCTTCGCGGCGTCGGCATCGAGCGGCTGACCCATGACGAGAAGCGCGAAGGCGCGGCGATGGCCGATCAGGCGCGGCATCAGCAGGCTCGAAGCCGCTTCCGGAAGCAGGCCCAAACTCACGAACGGCGTCGACAGGCGGACGTCGGTGCCGGCGACCACATAATCGCAATGCAGGAGCATGGTCGTTCCGATGCCGACCGCGACGCCCTGCACCGCTGCCACGAGCGGCTTCTCGTTGCCGGCCAGAGCGTGCAGGAAGCGGATGACCGGTTCGCCGAGGCCGCCATCGTGGCGGGCGGCGTGCTGGAAATCCTTCAAATCGTTGCCGGCGCAGAAGGCTCCCGGCGCGCCGGCGATCATCAGGCAGCGAATCGCACGGTGCGCGGCCGCGCGCTCGATGGCATCCGCCATGGCGTCGTACATCGGGGCGTTGAGCGCATTCTTCTTGTCGGCACGGTTCATGCGGATCAGCCGCACGCCGTTTTCATCGGAAACCTGGACGAGATCGGTCATGGCAATACTCAGGCGGTGGGGTCGGGCAGCGTGGCCGTGGTGACGGATTCGGCGCTCTGGGTCACGCAGGTCTCGAGGCCGCCGGCCTGCACAGCCATGTTTTCCGCAAAGAAGCGGGCGGTGCCGATACGGTCGGCGGCGTTCGCAGCGCCGCGTGCGGCGGCGAGCGCCTCCTCGGCGAGCATGCAGCCGCCGGCGGCATAGGCGAACAGGCGCAGATACGAGGTCGCGCCCGCAAGCACCGTGTCGGCGGTCCGGCCGCCCTGTTTCAGGATCCATTGCGTGGCGCGATCGAGGCTTTCGACCGCCTCGCCCAGCCGGGTCGCTGTCGCGCCGAAGCCCGGATCGTTGGCCGCGCGCAATCTGGCGACGGTCTCGCGCAACTCGCCGATGAAGTGGCGTACCGTCTGGCCGTCGTTGAGCGGAACCTTGCGGGTGACGAGATCGATCGCCTGGATGCCGTTCGTGCCTTCATAAATCTGGGCGATCCGCGCATCGCGATAATGTTGGGCGGCGCCGGTCTCCTCGATATAACCCATGCCGCCATGCACTTGGATGCCGAGCGAGGCCACTTCGGTGCCGACATCGGTGGAAAAAGCCTTAGCGACCGGTGTCAGCAGCGCGGCGCGGTCCTGTCCCGTCCGGCGCGCGGTTTCGTCCGCGCCGCGCTCGGCGCGGTCGAGTGCGATCGCCGTCGCATAGCAGATCGCGCGGGCGGCTCTGGTGAGCGCGCGCATGGTCAGCAACATGCGGCGGACATCGACATGGTCGATGATGGTGACGGACTGGTCCGTCGGCATGCCGGCCGTGCGACCCTGCTTGCGCTCGCGCGCATAGGCGAATGCCGCCTGCGTCGCACGCTCGGCAACGCCGACGCCGCCGATGCCGACGGAAAGGCGCGCGCTGTTCATCATCGTGAACATGCAAGCCATGCCGGCATGCTCCTTGCCGACGAGAAAACCGATGGCGCCGCCTTTGTCGCCATAGACCATGGTGCAGGTCGGTGAAGCGTGGATGCCCATCTTGTGCTCGATCGAGTGCGCGCGCACGTCGTTGCGTTCGCCGAGTGAGCCGTCGGCGTTGACAAGGAATTTCGGCACCAGAAAGAGCGAGATGCCTTTCGTCCCGGACGGGGCGTCGGGCAGGCGGGCGAGCACGAAATGGATGATGTTGTCGGTGAGGTCGTGCTCGCCATAGGTGATGAAAATCTTCTGGCCGGTCAGGCGATAGGAACCGTCGCCGTGTCGCACCGCGCGCGTGCGCAGCGCGCCGACGTCGGAACCGGCCTGCGGCTCGGTGAGCTGCATCGTGCCTGTCCATTCGCCGCTGACGAGCCTAGGCAGATAGGTTTCCTTCAGCGCCTGCGTGCCGTGCGTGCTGAGCGCTTCGATCGCGGCCATTGTCAGGACCGGGCCGATGATGAAGGCCATGGAGCCCGAGTTCCAGATCTCGTTGCAGGCGACTTTGACCGCGTGCGGCAGATCCTGACCGCCCCATTCGGCGGGCGCGGCGATGCCGTTCCAGCCGGCGGCGGCCCAGGCGCGATAGGCCTCCTTCCAGCCGGGCGGCGTCGTCACCGTGCCGTCCCTGAAAGGCGTGCCGTGGCGGTCGCCGACGATGTTGAGCGGAGCGATGACGTTTGCGGCGAAGCGCCCCGCCTCGGCGATGACCGCATCGATGTCGTCTTCGCCGAGATCGCCATAGAGACCGTCGGCGATGGCGCGTTGCAGGCCGGCGCCGTGCTTCAATGCCGATGCAATGTCCGGGAGGGGTGCGCGATAGGACATGACGAAAACTCCGGAGGCGGCCGATGAACGGGGCGCGCCAAGAATGCGGGCAATCTAGTCGGCATCCCTCCGCGGTCAACGATACCGATGACATTCGGCGCTTGTGCCACAACCGTTCCGGAGGCGGGTCCGGCGCGATCGCACGCTTCATTCAGGATTTTGATATCATTGTAGTTTCTGTCCCAGAATGTGCCTAGTCCAGGCGCTCGCATCGCGCTCCCTGTGCGACTGGTCTGGCACGGGCGATCGGCCTCGCCTTTCCAGGGCGGCCTACTAGAATGACAGTGTTGCAAGCCGATGCGTCCGTCGCCCTCTCCTAGAGGACAGACCGTGCCCTATCTCGTCGCCGTCATTTTTATGTTCGCTGCTTTTGTCTTTGCACCGCCGGCTTTGGTCGCGTGCTCCTGAGACGAGACCCGTTCCAAATGCAGCAAGGAGGAGCTTGATATCAAACTGCGCAGCCTGGACGGATACGAGATTGCGCTTCTGGGCGTGCCGCTGGGTTATGGCGAGTGGTTCATGGGATGCGCTGGCGCACCGCTGGTGGACGCCCACAGATGCGTGACTGAGAAGAGCCGCGAACTCTATAACAAGGGCCGCGAATGGGTCGGCGGCATCCGCATGGAGGTCCGCCCGGCCGGCACACAGAAGGACCTCTCGGGATTGAAAAATGAAGTGCTGCGCTTGCGCGGCCAGAAGAACTAGCGCGGGATGGGGCCGGCTCATCCACGTTGCGAGATGACACTCCCCACCGGCATTGCTAAGCGAAGCGGACGCGGCTATTTTCCGCGCGCCCAGAAGGCCCCGAGCCCTGCTTTGGCGGGACGTAGCCAATCTGGTGGGGCGTAGCCAAGTGGTAAGGCAGCGGATTTTGATTCCGCCATTCCCAGGTTCGAATCCTGGCGCCCCAGCCAGCCAGTGCGGTCTCTGCGTTTTAGTGGCCGACCACGCGAAAAAGCCCAGAAAATACGGGGCTTTTTGTGTGGCCTTGAGTCTCCGAAGTTCCAAGATTCGAACCAAAAGTCCCTTTTGGTGCGGAAAGTCTCTCGCGTTTTCCTAGGAAATGGCCGTTTTGCAGAGTCAAAAAGTGGAGACTAGTTCGACATTGCACTGAGTGGTCGGGCTATATGCCGCGCTCACGCGCGAGGCGTGGGAGGCTTGGGCATTCGGCGGCCCGCTCCGCGCCAATCAGGTCAAAGACCCAATCATGGTGCCCGGCAAGAACGCGCATTCGGGCGTTGCGCAAGGCGGAAAATACCGCGTCTGCTAAATTCGTCTGACCTAGCGCTTCGCAAACCATCGGATGACCAAACAGGTCAAGACTCGAAGCTATTTTCAGTGATGGATGCCGCGCGGCGCAAATCTTTGTAGCCTTACCTTCATCAATGATCGCGACGGCGCCTTCTTCAAGCGCGTAAGCGATGGTTGCGGCCTCGCCGTCATCGAGAGTCTCTGCCGCCGCGCCGGTCACTAATGCTTCGTAGTGAGGCCATCCACCCTCGCCGAGGGACGCCATGTGAAGATAACCCGACTTCACCAAGACGGCTGCCAGCTCGGCGTCTCGGCGACCCCGCTCCCGCCCGACTTCCAACTCGGCCGGAACAACATCGACGATTGCTATCTTGTACGGCAGGGCGTGTAAGATCTCCGCGGCTTTACCGCTCGCATTCAGGTTGATCACCGCGCTTGTATCGGTGATCAGCAACGATGAAGCGTCATCGAGACAGGACAGGGGCCTCATCAGCCGCGCTCCCCTCTATCTCGACGTCGTCAAGCAATTCTCGAAGCTCGACGCGCGACAAATGTAGGAGACGCGCGAGTTGGCCTTCACTTAGGAGCTTGCGCCGATGCGCTTCGGCGGCCAGCATGTTCAGCCGAAGCGTCGTTGGGCGGTAGGCCTCAGCTTTGGACGGGTCTGGCACGATCAGATCACCAAGAACTTGTCTGGTTTGTTCATCGGTAATCCCGCCGTTCTCTTGAAACCAGTCCCAAGAGCCTCGCTTGATGAGAGAGAGCTCTTCCAGGCGCCGCACCATAGCTTCTCGAGAGACCCCAAAATAGTGTGCGAGAATGATGATGTGACGACGCGTTAGCCGCGCAGATCCAGCAGTCAATTCATTAAACTTCTGGGATACCGCACGCATGGGCATAAGCAGATTGCGCATGAACGCATTGCAGTAACGCTCTTCCGGAGACCGCTCCAAACTCCCTTCTTTGTTCACATCTGGCTCACGGCGGCTGCATACAAGATGGCCGAGTTCATGCGCGGCCGTTGCAATACGCCGTTCACGCGGATGGTTCGCGTTTAGGAGGATGCAGGCGCCTAGCTTTTCATCGTAGGCGAACAGCCCCGATACATGATTGTGGGCTCGCCGTACAAATACTCTGACGCCAAGATCGAGTTCGAGCATCGTTACTAGATTGGCAATAGGTGCAAGCCCGAGCCCCATTCTTTGCCGAAATTCGAGTGCATCATGTTCCGCTTGCCGCCGCACATCCGGCGATACCAAAGGTCGCTCGGGCGGATAGTTGCGTGGCCACTGGATACCGAGAAGGTTTTCCAATTCCACTTCGGCTGCTGCAAGATCGGTTAGCAGCTGAGAGGCATCTCGCGACGCGTCGTCCTCATCGGCGATCAGCTTTCGAAACCGCGGCGTGAGATCGACATGGATAGCTTCCTGTCTCAGGAGAGAGTTGACGGACACCTTGTAAAGAACAGCCAGTTTCTGCAATTCATCGATACGAACTCGGCGCTGTCCCTGCTCCATCGCAACCAGCGTGGTCCGAGCAACCTTAATCACTTCTGCAGCATCAGCCTGTATTACGCGCGCGGCTTCTCGCGCTAGGCGGAGACGCTCGCCCAACTCATTTGAAGAAATCTGACTTCCAAGACTGTTCATGCTGCCGATGCCACCCAATTCCGTATGAAAGACTTGCTACCAAGCGATCGGATAAAGTTTTGCCATTCCGACTCATGCTTGGACAATAGTCGATTGAGGTGGGCTTCTGCTTCTTCAGGCGAAAGTTTTCGTGATTGGGAGAGCTGATAGGCCTGTCGCTTAAGCGACCCAGCATGAAGCGCAGAATTGCGCAACCCCGCCAGATGATCGAGGTGAAGAGTTCCTGCTATTGCGTATTCATGAAGCGCCCTCGTGATCTTTTTCTTGTCAAACGCTTTTGCCGTCCCCTCTTCAAAGGTACCGGCGTCCAGGTTTTCCCAAACGTAAGTTTCCCGCGGCTCCCTCAAGTCGGCTGCGTGAACGCTTAAGCGACGAAGCATGCAGGCGGCGCAGATACCGCATTGTCGCCGGTGCTTATCAACTGGAACGTGCCGATTTTGTTGCCAGCACGAATTCGCATCCACATGCGCAGTCTTGCCCCGTAACGCGGCGTACTCCGCTAGAGTTTCGCCCTTGGTGAACCAAAGGCGGGGGAAGATGAAATGAACGTCTATCCCGAACAGTGCCTTGAAGTAGCGCTCCATCCGGTCGGTGAAGAACGGATGATTGCGATAATCTTCATATCCTTGGCCGGTCGGCACCAGCACTGGACCCAGCGCACCCTGACCACTTTCCGGAACGATGATCTCGGTGGCTTCCACAAGGTAAGCCGCGATGCCGCTAACAGTCGCGAATTTGAAACCGCGCGAGCGGGCGCTGGATTCACTGGAGCGCTTGCCAATCTTAACCTCATAGGGGACCGTCGTGAAAGGCTGCCGCTGCCGGCCAAATCGATGCTTGTCCCCTTTCGTCGGGCCCAGCTTTACGCGGCAGAGGTGGCTCCCAAGTTCTTCCTCCTTGAGCGCAGACACAGCACGTGAGTCAATGCCATCACTAAATGGAATGATCGTCGTTATGCCAGGAGGAATCGGCAGATGCGCTTGTCGATTGACTTCGTGAGGTTTGCGGCGTGGCGTGAATTCGATCTGCCATTTGTCACCAGTTAAGAATTCCAACGCATCGATCAAGGCCGACCCGACAGGTTTGCCACTCCATAACGCGACATCATGGACAGGAACGGTGAGGGAAAAGTCCCGACCCCAGCTTAAGACCGGGCGCTTTTGAATTCGGTCGCAGAACTCAACTGCCGCTGCGACAAGGAGCGCATCAAAAATCACAGGCCTCCACGATGCCAAGCAATAGGACTCGAGGCGCTCGGTCGAGAAGTCAAGATTGATCCCGATAACGCAGGCGTGCCAATCGGCCGGCGCACGCTGACCCTTTTCTAGAACAGCCACACGCACGACAGGTGGGGCCTTGGGCGTATCAATCGTCATAGTCCTACTCCATCTTCTAGACCCGTGTGCTTCGGCGGCGCCGCGGTGGACGATGGCCCCCCGGTCATCAGCTTTTGCACAAGGTTTGCAACGGGTGCTTGCGCCATGGATGAAGCCAAGCGGGCTCGTACCTCTCTGGCTTTGCGCTCGCCGGACTCGCGCAGGACATGCTCTTCCATCTGGAGGCTGTTTCGGCCAAGCCTGTCGGTGAGGCCCCCCTGCAATGCCTGGGCTACGGCGGCGTCACCTCTCTTGCCCTGGCGCAATGCCTCTTGGGCGCAGTCGACGATCACCGCCACGAGCGTTCCCCGCCCGGCTCCCATCTGCTTCAGTTCATCGATGCGAGCGTTTCGGTCTTCAAAGAGGTCCGGTTCTTTCTCGTCGCAGTAATCGCGTAACGCGGGCATGAAGTCCTTGGTGATCTCCCAGGCGCAGTCGCGCTCCAAAGCCGGACAGATCGACTCAACGACATCCTGGCTATCGAATGCTCGCTGGTAGGCTCGCTGAAGAACACGCTTCCATTGCTGGCGCATCTTCAGCGTTCGATACGGTCCATCGCTCATGGCGCCTCCTAACGAGACACGCTAATGCCATTGGCATGCTGACATTGTCAATATTTTGTATATGTAAACCTGACATTATCATGTAACCTATTGATTTATTTAAGTCTTGACCGTTTCAAGGCTTAGGTTGCCGTAACTCATTAGAAGACGAGTTAGGCGAATCAGACCATTGCGGCGCCCATTCCCCGTCGCTCGGTAGTCGGGTAAACAGTGGCCTTACCTTATGTGCGACGGGATGCACCGATTTTGTGCCTCGCGAACTCTCGGCTTTACGCACGTCCCTGCCGACGTAATCCCGCAAGCTATTGATTGACGAGTGTAGCAAATGCGTAAGACGGTCCTAGCAAAGCAGTCAAAGTCCATTGATTTGGAATACGGGATGTTTCGCATTGAGCAAGGCCGGACCTACACAGATGACGGGACAACCGTGTTCGATGTGTATGTCGCCGATGGCCTCGCGGATGGTACGTTCGAGTTGGCGAAGCCCGGCCGCGACACCATAGTTGTGAGCCATCCTGAAAGCAGACGCCGCCGCTGATCGAGCGGCGGATAGCAGGTTACGCGTCCGCCTCAGACGGGTTGTGTTTGGGCGTTGATCGAGCCTGAAAAAGTTCGTCGAACATGTGGTCGGCACCCCAAGCTTGTGCCGACGTGTACGCAAGCTTGCGTTTCTCATCCGAAGTCAGCGGAACCGAGCCGGGCTTGTACCCCAAATCATGATCGGCCTCAGACCAAGCATGTTGAAACAATGTCTTGATCTGTAGCTCAAAGAAATCAGGAACGTGCTTCTTATCAACCGATTCGATTTTAACGTCGGTTGGCAAAACCAAAACATAGTGACGACCGAAATATCCAAACTCCCATTCAGATTCAGGAATACGATTGCTAACCTCTATAGGTTTGAAATATTTTTTGACTATCGCATCAAGGCGCACCACGTCAGACCGATAGAACGTGATGATGCGGGCACCAATCTGATCTTGAATTTGTGAAAGTGGCTCGCGGTACTTGGCTCGGCTCTTTACACGCGCGCTCGCCTTCTTGAGAAAACTGTCTGGGTTCTTTGCGCGCGCCGAGATGCGGTCAATCCGTGGTTCGCCCTTGAAGATTTCCGCTATGTGCTCGTGCAGCGCGGCAGCAATCGGAACCAAGCCCGATTTGTAGCGCGTACGATACGCAACCTCCAATGAATCATCTGGCGGTTTTGAGTTTTTCATCAATGACCTTACCCGTGGTTACAAACTTGACCTCTCCGTCACGGCTACCGTCAACAGGCTCCCGCTGGAACACGTTGTCGAATTGATCGGTGTCGGCGGTAAGCAACGCTCCATTGTTCAGCTCTACCGACTTGTAAGCTATGAGACTCTTGTATGTGGCTAGATCGAATTGGAACACCTCCGCTGCGGCTTGTGATGATTTGAGCTCGTTGACCAGCAAGTCTTTTGCGGATTGCGAAAGACCAAGACGGTTGCAGAAGTCGTTGATGCTGAATCTCTGCCCGACCAAACCAGCGGCCAATGTTCCTGCCGCAGAAAGTTCTTGCTTCACTGACAACGGCGCTTTCTTTATCGCGTCTCGTAAGGCCATAGCCAGCCGCCGAGTTCCGGCAGCGGGGGTCGTGGTGAAATCGGAAAGCAGGAAGTCGGATATCCAATAGTTGGATGGTTCGCCTGAAAGCGGATTGAGTTGCTTATCGATGGCGCGTCCCGACCAAAAGCCGCCGTTCAAGGAGGCATGTTGATAGAGCACGGCCTTATAAGATGTCTTATTCTTCATGAACACGCGCTCCAGAAACTGGACCGAAAGCGCGGCCGATTTGTCATCGACATAGATGGCGCTGTCGGTGGGGAAGCGTGAGAGCACAATCTTGTGTTCGCGGCCAACCTTGCCAGCTATGAGAAACAAGAGACCAAGACCAGAGCGACCATCCGTATGCTTAGAAAGTCGTTCAGCAATCTTTTTGCCTTTCGTCTGATCGGGTTTGGTCAAATAGCTGACGACTAGATCGCGGCAATCATTTTGCTGCTTGCCATCCAGCGTATGGCTGAACGTGATATCGACATCGCATTCGTGGTCCGACTTGGCATAGATGCCGTCCAACAGGTCGAACATTCCGCCCGTCAGGGGGACAGTTGTCCCGGTGATGCTGGTCGGTTTGGGCCGCCCTTTTCCTGGATGCACCAGGAACGCGTGAATATGCTGTATGGACAAGCAGTTCCCCCATTACTGCCCATGGATGGCTAATTTAAGGGCACAACAGCTACGCGCACAAGCGACGGGGTGCACCATTAGATACAGATAGGTTCCGATCCCGAGAGGTTGGTTAATATCCGCTCGGGCGGTTTTGGCTTTTCTGGTCGAGCGACAAGCGTCGCAATGCATCATCAATGACGTATTCCCCGCGAGATATTCCATATAATCCTACTATGTGTTACTTCGTATTAGCGCGACAGCCGGTCCTGTTGCTGGCGCCAGCTCAATTGAATTGCAGAATCTAGCTCATTGAGATTTTTTGGCGTCGGCAGAGTGCCATGCAGAAAGCCTCGCGTAAGCGTCGGCCCCAGGAACGCGAGACGAATCTTGCTGCGAATGACCTTTGGATGCAGATCGACGGCACGGGCAAGCAACTCGATTGAATCGTACGTGCCGTCAGCCAAAGATCTCAGCCATTCGTGCGCGCGGACAATAGCCTGCGCCATCTGCGGATTCGGACGTCGTGAAACTTCACGTGCATCATCGTTTTCGACCTGGGCAATGTGCCTCGTCCCGCCAACCGACCACGGAATCTCAAACGAGGAAGGCGGCTTCTCGTCTGGTCCCTTGAGCGAAACCAGGACGCGCTTCGCTTCAAGCGCTACGCGACTGACGTGCCGCTCAATCAATTCATGGGGTGGGAGAGCGGCATTGTCGTCCGCTTCGACATGCTGCCTCAATGCCCGCAACACGGCTCCCTCGATTGGGGGTGCAGAGACCCTCGCTATCGAGCCAGCATTTGACTTGCGTCCCCGAAGCAAAGCGGAGCTGATATAGAATGGGTATCGGATTCCGTGCTTCACGGAA
Source organism: Pseudorhodoplanes sp. (assembly GCA_019187085.1). GTDB lineage: Bacteria > Pseudomonadota > Alphaproteobacteria > Rhizobiales > Xanthobacteraceae > Pseudorhodoplanes. The sequence goes on from JABARS010000003.1 coordinate 141,259, forward strand.
AAACTCGGACTCATGCGATTGCCGCGGTCGTCGTAAATCAGCCCTGTGAGCAGGGCGCCAGTCTGCTGCCGCCGTCCAGTCCGACCGGCGCTATTGGTTTTGAGGAGCTCCTGGACCTTGTCGAAGGTGTCGCGGTCGATGATCGGCTCATGCTCGCCGGGGAACCAAGCGCCGCCATGGCCAGTCTCACCCAGATAAGTCCGGTTCTTCAGGAGATAAGCGAGCGGTCCATAGGTGAATGGAACGCCACCTGTTGTCCTGCCGGTAATCGGACGCTTCTTGCTGACAATGTTTTTCGCATTGAGCTCATCGATCAGCTTTTGGAATGACTTCAGCGCCAGATAGCGCGCAAAGATCATCTGCACCGTGCTGGCCTCGGCCGGATTGACGACAAGCTTCTTGTCCTTGACATCGTAGCCGAGCGGAATGCTGCCGCCAGTCCATTTGCCCCTCTTGCGGGAGGCGGCCATCTTGTCGCGCACGCGTTCGGAGGCCAGTTCCCGCTCGAATTGGGCAAACGACAGAAGGACATTGAGGGTCAACCGCCCCATGGAGGTGGTCGTGTTGAACTGTTGGGTGACCGCGACGAAGGAGACGAATTTGGCGTCAAAGATCTCGACCAGCTTGGCAAAATCAGCGAGCGAGCGGGTGAGGCGGTCGATCTTGTAAACGACCACGACGTCGACGAGGCCTGCTTCAATGTCCTTGAGCAACTGCTGCAAAGCGGGGCGTTCCAGGTTTCCACCTGAGTAGGCGGGATCGTCATAGCGCTTGGGGAGAAGCTTCCAGCCCTCCGATGTCTGGGACTTGATATAGGCTTCGCAAGCTTCGCGTTGGGCGTCGAGTGAGTTGAACTCCAGCTCCAGGCCGTGTTCGGTGGATTTGCGAGTGTAGATCGCGCAGCGAAACTCTTTCGAGGTCTTTGACTTGCCGCTCATGGCTTACTCCTTGGTTGCCCGCAACCCGAAGAAGCGCGGGCCGTTCCAGCGGGTGTCGGTAATCAACCGGGCAATCTCGGACAGGCTTTCATAGGTCTTGCCGACATAGGCAAAGCCATTCTCAAGGACGGTGACGCGATGGCTTTCGCCCTTCCATTGCCGGACGAGGATGGTGCCGGGCTTGATTCGTCGCGGCAAGACGATCTTGCCTGGTACCTTGGCGTACTGCGCCATCAACTGCTTCAGCAGCCTGGCGGTCGCGGGATCGAGGCCACCATAGGCGGCCTCCTGGATGCGGTAGGCGATGCTCCGGCGCAGCAGATCGGGGCCGAAAGCCCTGGGTGGTTCGGATTTGAACTTCGCGCGCCAGAGCGCGCGAAGCTCCTTGATGGGCATCGGTCGAAGCCGCTCAAGCTCGGCTTCGACCGTCACATCGACCTCGGACGGCGTCATCGAGACGCAGCCTGACGATCGGCGGCTTGATCGCTGCTTACCGCCTTTTGCTTGGCAACGATGCGGTAGATGCGCTCGTTGCCGTTCGTCTTCTCCGACACGAGCGCGAGGCCGAGCCTCTGGCGGACGACACCGGCGAAGAAACCGCGGACCGAATGCTGCTGCCAGCCGGTCGCCTTCATGATGGCCGGGATCGTGGTGCCTTCCGGACGGCTCAGCAGCGCAATCACCTTCGCCTGCTTGGATGCCGCTTGTGGCTTGGAGGTACCTGCTTTCTTGGGACCGGTCTTGATACCGGTCGTTGATTTTGATTTCGGGACGTGCTTGCTTTTGGTCATTTCGGGACTCCTCCGATCGTTGGCGACGGCCTATGCCGTCACCACCGAAGCCCCGCGGAGGCCTTAAGGGCGCTGGCGGGGGAGGAAAGTCCCTGAGGGGAGATCAGGTCTTGGACAGGCGGTTTATCAAACTGGCTGCATCCAGCAGTCTGCCCGCTTCATAAACCGGTTGCTCCAGGTCGAGCACGATCTCGACGGCCTTGTCGATATTGCCGATGTCGGCGCAGGCTTCGGCGGCTTTGGCCACTCGCGCGGCTTCATCAAGCTGCTTTCGAATCTCCTTGAGGCAAGCCTTTACGGCAAACTCGGCAGTGGGTGCTTCCATGTGCGCTCTCTCCATCGCGTGCCCACCACACATGCTTGCAGTGGCCGCGAAGTCGAGGGGAATGAGAGCAATCATGTGGCTTTGTTGCCCGCCAACGGATCATTGCATGATCGGCCTGATGAGCTTGGCCAGAACCGAGCTGTAGGCTGCAAACGGCCTATGACCTGGCGGAACGGGACTTGGCCTTGCGGCCTTGGCCGCCATTTTCGCCCGCCAGGAAGCGCGCAAAGAGCGCGACAGGCTCGGCATTCATCGCCCGCGCAATGGTGGTGAACTCGATGATGTCGATGCGCCGCTCGCCGTTCTCGTATTTGGCGACGAAGGACTGAGGCCTTCCTAACTTTTTGGCCAATTGCTGCTGCGTCAGACCAGCCTTACGCCTGGTCTGGATCAGAAGCGCGAGAAAACGCGCGTGTTCGGCTGAACGGAGGGTCTTTCGCATACGCCGGCAAAGTCCAGAATCGGCGCATGGAAGACTGATCCTAGAATCGGATTATCCCATATGTGGATTTTTTCGATTGGCTAAGTTATGGGTGGTGGCGACCGACAGGCTCGGTCCTGCTGTCTCGGCCGGGTGGGGTGGGGAATGATGTTCGGGTTCTGGCGTCACCGCAAAATCCAGCGGGAGCGGATCAGGCAGGAGGCTGAGACCCTCATTGAGAAGCACGGCGATGCTGCCTATGAATTGGCACGATCCCGGCGCGTCGCCGCCCTTCAGCAGAAAAATTCTGCCGAGCACCGATTCTGGTGTGCCGTTGCCCGCGCTATCGCGGACCACACCGGACGTGAGAGCGGAGTGGATACGGCGACTCGCTATTCAAATGCTTCAGATGGGCGGAGCCGGTTTCGGGTGGCCATTGGAAAGGCGACCGAAAATCATTAGAACCCCCGCCAGTGTAAGACCTCCTCGCCCGTGGGGGCTGCTCCTGAAATGTGCGGATCGTCAGCCTCGCCGAAATCGAAGGAAAAATAATTGTCTTCCTGGTTGGTCCGCCAGATCAGAAACTGCGAGAGGCTGTCCATCTGGTCATCATGGCGTCCCTTCGGGAAAGCGAGATATTCCGCCAGAAACTCTGCAAGCCACGGAGCGGATTTGGGAATGAACAAAGAGCCCGCCTCAAGCTTGGGAGTCTGTCCATACATGCGGGTGGCCTTGTCGGCCGTGGGCTTTATGGGGATGACGCCCTGCAGCCCGGCCCGGCGCACCGTTTGAATGAGCGAGGTACCCGACGCGCTGTCCTCGATCAGGATGGCATCGGCCTTGGCCCTTTGGGCCTGCGACATGACCAGCTTGGTCAGCTCCGGGAATTCCGGCCGGTCACGATAAAGATCGGTCAGATAGTATTGATTCTTGTTCCTGACCAGAAAGGTCAGGCACACCGAATAGTCGCTGGTGTCGGTAGCTTTCATTGCCGTATCCCAGCTTTGCACAACCTGGTCACCGGGCTGCTTGACTGGTGCCATCTCGTAGATTTGCAGCCAGGAGCGTTTGAGGAGATTGCCGGTGTCCGGCAAGGGCGCCTGGAGATATTGGGCGTTGAACGTATCCGTGCCGAGTTGCCGCTTGATCTGTTCGAGAACAGTCAACGGCTCCCTTGCTGCATGCAGCACTTCGCCTTTGCGCCAAAAGTGGGATCGTCCGTCCGCAACCGCGATCTCCCGGTCGTTCGGAGCAAAAGCCGGCAGGGATACCAAGTTCCAGCCTTCCTCTTCCAAGAGATGGCCCGTCAGATCGTCTGGATGCAGCCGCTGCATGATGACAATGATCGCGCCGGTCTTTTTGTTGTCGAGCCGCGAAAGTAGCGTGGTCGAGAACCAGCTATTGATTCGCTCGCGGCTGGTCTTGGAGTAAGCTTCCGCAGCGCTCAGCGGATCATCAATAATGATGACGTCACCGCCTCGGCCCGTCAGCGTTCCACCCACGGACGTCGCAAAACGGAATCCTCCTTCCTGGGTCTGAACTTCATTCTCCGCGTTCTTGAACAACGCGCCGCGGCCAAAAACACGGCCGTACCAGTCGGAATCCAGCACGCGGCGGAAGTCCGATGCGTGCTTGGCCGCAAGCTCCTGCGAATAGCTCGCACAAATGAACTTCAAGGTAGGATGGCGACCCAGGCAGTAGGCGGGGAAGGCGACGGAGCCGATATGGGATTTGAGGGAGCGCGGCGGCATATTGATGATCAGGCGCGTGATTTTCCCGGCTCTGACCTGCTCCAGATGGTGGCAGATCGCATCGATATGCCAGTTGTGCTCCCAGGTGGCTCCGGGGTTGAGTTCGACAAAGCTTTTTTGCGCAAAGGACTGGAAATCCAGCCGCAGCACAGCATCGAGTTCGGTCTGCGCCGTCATCGGCATCACTCGTCCGCCTTGGTGACAGACGTACGTCGGCGCAGGAAGTCAGCCAAAATGCGTTCATCGCTCTCGCTGAGGGAGACTGTTTCCGGCGGCTCGGCGCTCGATGGAGCAAGCTTGGAAAGCATGTTGATGATCGCTGTCGCGGCCCGCACATCACCATGAAGGGCTTTGTTGTAGAGGCTCAGAAGCAGCGCCTCCTGGCGACTGATCCGCCGCTCTTTGCCGTCCTCGCGGATGGAGACGCGGCGGCCGAGAATATCCGTCAAATCGGTGCCGAGATTGCGCGTGCCTTTGGGCCGGCCGCGCGGATTGCCGGATTCTCCGGGCTTGAACCGATGCGCCTTGGGCGGCCGCTTGTAGCCGACCTTTTCGCTCTCGCTCATGCTTGCCGCTGGCCTCCGCGTAGAGCTAGTGCGCTTGGTTCTCGGCCACGACAGACGTCGAGGACGCCTCGCGTTCTGCGAAAGTCATGCCGCTTTGGGTGCAGGTCGCCTGCTTACCCGTGAATGCCTGCCATCGCCGGACAATGGTGTCGACGTAAACGGGATCAAGTTCGATCGCTGCAGCGCGCCGTTTTGTTTTTTCTGCCGCGATGATGGTTGTCCCGGACCCTGCAAAGGGGTCGAGTACGAGGTCGCGCCGTTTCGAGCAGTCCTGAATGGCATCGGCAACAAGAGCGACGGGCTTAGCCGTGGGGTGCGACGCAAGCAGTGCATCGCGTTCCTTCCCAAAACTATTGATTCCCTGATAGTCCCACACATTGGTGCGGTACCGCCCATGAGCTCCGAGTTCGATATTGTTGATGTGTGGAGCGCTTCCGTTCTTGAAGATAAGGACAAATTCGTGCTGGGAGCGATAGAGCGAGCCCATTCCTGCATTGGTCTTGTTCCAGACGCAGATATTTTTCAACTGGGTGTAGTTGGCGGTGCCCGCGGTTAGGATCTCCTGCAAGTGTCGCCAATCCATGCAGATGAAATGGATTGATCCGTCTGTGGTGAAAGCCACCAGATTTTCAAAAGCCTTGCCGAGAAAGGCCGTGAATTCACTCTGCGTCATCTCGCCCGAAGCCATCGGGAATTCCCGATGCTTGATGGCGCCGGAGCCGCCGACATGCCCGTTGATGCGGACGTTATAGGGAGGGTCGGTGAATACGAGCTGCGCCCGTTCCTCTCCGAGTAGGGCTTCATAGGACGCCGGCTGCAAGGCGTCACCGCAATAGAGACGATGCTCTCCGAGTAGCCATAAATTGCCTGGTTTGGATATGGGAGCATGGTCGGAAGTAGCTTCCGGAAGTCTATCTTCCTCGACATCTCCTGGGGCCGATCCATTCAGGATGAAATCGAGCTCTGGCGTTTCGAAGCCGATAGCCGAGAAGTCGAAATCGATGTCGCACTCGCTCAAGAACTGAAGTTCATTTTTGAGAAGCGCCTCGTCCCACGACGCAAGCTCCGCCAACCGATTGTCGGCGATCATGAAGGCTCGCTTTTGGAGTTCGTTCAGGTGACTAACGCGGATCGCTGGCACAGTGACTATTCCGGCCTGTTGGGCCGCTTCGGCCCGGGCATGGCCACAGAGAAGTAGATTGCCGTCGTCGACAATAACGGGAACCAGAAATCCGAAGATGCGGATGCTTTGGGTGAGTTTTTCGATCTGCTTCGAGTTGTGTTGACGTGCGTTGTCCTCATTCTTAACGATTTGGTCGAGGGGTAATGATTCGACTGTGAGGTTTGGCGAATAGCAGCCCTGGCTGTTCATCAGAAGTCCTCTTCGGAATTGCGTTCCTAGAGAACCTGCTTAATGGCCCTGTAACAGAACGTCGGATGAAAAAGGCCGCCAGTTCCCTCTGGCTCGGCGAAAACTGCATTCTGTAGCGCACTGCCGTGTGGGATGGAGTCGCAGAATGAAAGATTATGGGAAGCCGTAGCAGCGCAACCCTATCCAGGCTAAGATATTCCGCCAGTGCGCACCCTGCGGAAAATCATCTTTCGCTTGGTCAGTTGCGCCGCCCCAGCGTAAATCTGGGCTCAACGAGCCTACATCGGCGGGATGCCCGCTTTGGTGATGATCTCGCCCAACTTGACGGTTTCCGACGCCATGAACTTCGCCAGTGCTTCGGGTCCGCCGGCGGTCGGTTCGGCGCCTTGTTCGGTAAAGCGGGATTTTAACGCCGGGTCCTTCATCGCTTCGGCGAGTGCCTTGTAGAGCGTGTCGATGATCGGCTTCGGTGTGCCGGCCGGCGCCAGCAAGGCCAGCCACGCGCCGGTCTCGTAATTCTTGACCCCGGCCTCCGCCGCCGTCGGCACGTCGGGCAGGGCGGTCATCCGCTTGTCGCTGGTGACGGCGAGCGCGCGCGCGTCGCCGGACTTTAGCAAGTTGAGCACGTTCGGCAGAAGCTAAAATCCCAGCGGAACCTGGCCGGCGAGAAAATCCGGGGTGTACTGGGCGATGTTGCGGTAGGGCACGTGCGTGAGCTGCGCCCCCGTGAGTTGCTCGAAATAGACCGCGGCCAGATGTTGCGAGCTGCCGACGCCGACAGTGCCGTAATTGAGCTGCTTCGGATTGGCTTTCGCGTAGGCGACGAGCTCCGTGAGCGTTTTCGGCGGCAGCTTGGAATTGATCACGATGACGTTCGGCAGAATCGCGAACAGGGAAATCGGCGCCAGTTCCTTTGCCGGATCGTACCCGAGCGTCTTGAACAGGGTCTTGTTGGCCGCCAGAGGTCCGGACGTGCTCATCAGCAAGGTATATCCGTCCGGCGCGGCCTTGGTGGCGGCGGCCGTGCCAGTGTTGCCGCCGGCGCCGGGGCGGTTGTCGACCACGAATTGCTGGCCCAGAGACTTGGACATCTCGTTCAGCAGGAGACGGGTGACGACGTCGCTCGCGCTGCCGCCAGCGAAGGGGACGATCACCTGGATCGGTCTGGTCGGGTAGCTCTGGGCGCGCGCCGTGACGACGGCGGCGACGGAGAGGGCGAGGCAGAGAGCCTTTAGAAGTCTTGTTCGCACGGCGGTTCCTCCAGGCTTGTTTGGTTTGATCCAATCACACGGCAAGGGTTGCCATCAGTCTTTCGCAATCGGCTTTGTCGCTGGCGCGGCCGCTTACGACGATGCGCCCGCGTTCGATCACCGCGAAGCGGTCGCACACCGCGAGTGCCTGATGCACGTTCTGCTCCACGAGCAGGATGGTGCAGCCGGCTGCCTTCATTTCCTGGATGATGGCGAACAGGTCGGCGACGATCATCGGCGCGAGACCTTCACTCGGCTCGTCGATCAGCAGAAGGGTCGGCTTGCCGATCGTGACGCGCGCCATCGCCAGCATCTGCTGTTCGCCGCCCGACAATGTCGTGCCGTTCTGATTGCGCCGCTCCGACAGGCGAGGGAACCGCTCGTAGGTTCGTTGTAGCGCGGCACGGCTTTCTTTGGACGAGCGTCCGGGCACTTGTAGGAAACCTAGCGTCAGGTTCTCCTCGACTGAAAGGCCGGGGAAGATGCGCCGATCCTCCGGCACGAACCCGACGCCACGCCGCGCGATGCGGTCTGCGTGCAAGCCGTGGATCGGCTCGCCGTTGAATTCGATGGCGCCTTCGGTCGGCTTCACCCAGCCGGCGATGGTCTTGAGCAGCGTTGTCTTACCCACGCCGTTGCGCCCGAACACGCCGAAGACTTCGCCCTCGCGCAGCGTGAGGTCGATGCCCTGGATGATGTGGCTCGGGCCGTAATGCGTATGGAGGTTGCGGATCTCGAGCATGGTCAGGCGTGCCCGAAATAGGCGGTCTGCACCGCCGGGTTGCTGCGCACCTCGGTGGGCGCGCCTTCCGCCAGCACTTGGCCCTGATGCATGACGATAACATGATCGGAAAGGCTCATCACCAGCCCAATATCATGCTCGATCAGCAGGACCGTCACGTCGCTGGCGAGCGACCGGATCAGCGCCGCGGTATCCTGCGTGTCGCCGTGACTCATGCCTTGGGTCGGCTCGTCCAGCAGCAGCACCTTCGGTTTGCAGGCGAGCGCGACGGCGACCTCGAGCCGCCGCTGCTCGCCATGCGACAGGTCGCCGGCCAGGTCGAAGGCGCGGCCGGCGAGGCCGAATCGCTCGAGCAACTCATCGACCCGCGCCTGCGCCGTGCGGCTCGTCCGCACCGGGCGCCACGCCATGCTCAGCGGCTCGAGGATTTGCGCCGCCAAGCGCAGGTTTTCGGCCACCGACAGTTCGAAGAATAAATTGGTGATCTGGAACGATCGCGCGAGCCCTGCCGCTTGCATCCGGTAGGGCGGCTGCGCCGTGTAGTCGATGCCCTCGATCAGCACATGGCCGGTCCGCGGCCGCAGCGCGCCGGAGATCAGGTTGAACAACGTCGATTTGCCCGCGCCGTTCGGGCCGATCACGGTGGTGATGCGGTTGCGCTCAACCGTGAAGCTTACCGCGTCGACGGCGCGCAAGCCACCGAAGTTCACCGACAGGTCGCGCACTTCCAGGATCGGCGCAGTCATGGCTTCGGCCTCCGACCCAGCATCCGCTCCACCGCCGGCCGCACAATGCCCATCATGCCCTTGGGCAGGAAGATAACCGCGCCCATGAACATGAGGCCGATGACGATCAGGTGGTGCTCGGTGTAGCTGCCGATCACCGACTTAAGCACCGTGAGCAGCACGCTGCCGTAGAGGGCGCCGACCAGGGTGCCGACGCCGCCGGTGACCACGGTGATGACGGCGTTTCCCGACGTAGCGAAGAAAAAGAGCTCCGGCGACACGAAGCCGCGCAGCATTGGATAGAGCGCGCCGGACAGCGCCGCGATCACAGCTGCGAGGACGTAAGCCGTGAGCCGCATGGTCATCGTGCGATAGCCGAGGAAGGGGATGCGCGCCTCGTTGGCGCGTGAGGCAATTAGCAGGCGGCCGAACGGCGTGTCGAGCAGGTAAGCCGACAGCGCGTAGAGAATGACGATCAGTGCCAGCACGAAGATGAAGAATCCGGCCGGCGAGGCGCTCGACACCGAAACGATGCCGAGGTTGATCTCGATGACCGGCACCCCGATCAGCCCGTCGGAGGCGCCGAGCGCACGCGTGTTGTAGACGACCTTGGCGGCGACCTGCGCCATGCCGAAGGTGATGAGGGCGAAATAGACGCCGCGCACGCGGTTGACGATGAAGCCGCCGATCAGCCCGGCCACAGTCGCCGCAACGGCGGTGGCGCCGAAAGCTGCCCAGAAAGAAGGAACGGCCATCAGCACTAGCGCCGACAGATACGCGCCGAGGCCGAAATAGAGCGCCTGGCCGAGCGACAGGAGGCCCGTATAGCCGAGCAGGATATCGACCGACAGCGCGAGCCCGCCGAAGATCAGCGCTTCGGTGGCGAGCCGCAGATAGAAGGTATCGCCGACGGCGACGCCGATACCGGCGCAGATCAGCGCGGCGGCGACCAGAACAGCGGCGAGCACATGGCTCGCCCGCATCGACCGCGTGAGGGCGTCAACCATGGCCGAGCCTGCCGAATAGGCCTTGCGGCCGCACCATCAACATAATGACCATGATCCCGAAGACGATAGGGTCGGACCACACCGGCGAGATGTAGAGCGAGACGATCGCCTGCACCTGCGTTAGCACGAGGCCCGCCACCACCACGCCGGCGATTGAGCCCATGCCGCCGACGATGACGACGGTGAAGGCCATCAGGATGAAGTCGCGGCCCATGGTGGGAAAGACGGAATAGAGCGGCGCCAGCAGCACGCCGGCGAGGCCGGCGAGCGCAACGCCGAAGGCGAAGGCGCCGGCATAGACATGCTGCACCGGCACGCCGAGCGACGCCGCCATGTTTCGATCGTAGGCGGCCGCACGAACCATGGCCCCCAGCCGCGTCTTGTAGACGACCAGCGCCACGCCGGCGATGATCGCGGCGCCGACCAGGATCAGGAATAGCCGGTAGGACGGAATGAAGATGCCAAGCGCCTCGACCCCGCCAACGATCGGCGTCTCGGGCTTATAGGGGTTCGGCCCAAACACCAGGCGGAAGACGTCTTCCAGCACCAGGCCGAGGCCGAAGGTCAGCAGCAGGGTCGTGACGTGACGCTCACCGGAATGGAATACGCGCTGGATCAGCCCGCGCTCGACGATGTAGCCGACCGGCAGCATCAGCAGCGGCACCAGCATCAAAAGCAGCCAGAAGGGCAGTCCCACGGCGGCGAGCGCCAGCGCGATGAAGGCGCCGAGCGCGTAGAATTCGCCGTGCGACATGTTGATGACGTCGAGCAGGCCGAAGATGATCGTGAGGCCGAGCGCGACGAGGATCACGGCCACGCCGAGCACGAGGCCGATGAGCATCTGCGGCGCCAGTACGAACTGGAAATATTCGATCGCCGCAGACATCATCGTGCCTCGTGACCCGCGTTATCCGCTTAGAACTTCGTGCAGGCGTCGGGGCCGATGGCATCTGAGCCGTTGACCTGTCCGACAATCTTGAACTTGCCGCCGGTGACGCGGACGACATACATCGTCTGCGCCGCCTGGTGGTCTGCGCCGCGCAGCGTCTTCTCGCCCTGTGGCGTCATCCACTTGAGGTCCTTGAAGGCCGCGCGCACCTTGTCGGTGTCGGTGCTCTTGGCCTTCTCGACGGCGGCCTTGTAGGCGTAGATCAGGCCGTAGGAATCCGCACCGTACAGATCGGGGTCGATCTTATTGGCCGCCTTGAAGGCCGCGACGAACTTCTTGTTCTCCGGCGTGTCGATTTCCGCCGAATAGCCGACGCCGGTGACGAAGCCTTCCGCCGCCTTGCCGATGGCGCCGAGGTTCTGGGCCGTCACGGTGCCGGAAGCGCCGACGACGGTCAGGTTGTTGAGCAGGCCGAATTCCTGCAACTGCGTGAACAGGCGCACGGTGTCGTTGCCGGCGACCGAGGTGTAGAGCACCTGCGGCTTGGCGGCGCGGAGCTGGCCGAAATATTGCGTGTAGTCCTTGCTGTCGAGCGGCGCGAAGACCTCGCCGGTCGAGTTGGCCCCGACCTTTTCCGCGCTCGACTTGAAGGCGGCCACGGTGGAGCGGCCCATCTCATAGTCGGGGCCAAGGTAGAACACCTGCGCCTTCGGCTTCTCCTTCGACAGCCAGACGGCGAGCGCTGCCGATTGCTGGCCGGCGCGCGCGTTCACGCGGAAAACGTTTGGAGAGCATTTGTCGCCGGTGATGGAATCGGCGAACGACACCGTCGTCGCAATCAGCTTGCCGGCGCGCTCGGCGACCTGCCCGACGGCCAGCGTCGAACCGGAATTCACCGTGCCGGTGAGGAAATCCACCTTGCCGACCTGGAACAGCTTGTCGGCCTTCTGCACCGCCACCGACGGATTGGCTTCCTCGTCTTCGAAGGTCAGCTCGACCTGGCGGCCCATGATGCCGCCACTCGCATTGACTTCCTTGGTCGCCAGCTCGAGGCCCCATTTCACCTGCTGGCCGATGCCGGCATAGGTGCCGGAGAGCGGCGTCACCACGCCGATCTTGATCGGATCGGCGGCGTAAGCCGCGCTCAAGGCGGTCGCCGACATCAGCGCCGCCAGAATGGTCGTCTTGGTATGCGTCATGTTTTCCTCCGGTTGGGTTTTGTTTTCAGGTGCCTTTGAACTTCGCGGGGCGCTTGCCGTGGAACGCCTCCACGCCTTCGCGGAAATCGTCAGACTGCCGCAGCCGGCTGTAGCAATGCCCTTCCAACTCGACTGCAATCGAGAGCGTCGAGTCTTCCGTGTCGTTGAGTAGTTTCTTGGCCGTGCGCTGGGCGAGCGGCGAGAAGGTCAGCAGTTCGTCGACCAAAGCGTCGGTCGCCGCCTCCAGTTTAGCGTCAGGCACGCATTCGGTCGCGATGCCCCAATCGAGCGCCTGTTTGCCGGGTATGCGCTTGGAGCGCATGACGATGTCCTTGGTGCGCGTGATCCCGACGATCTTTTGCAGGCGCGCCGAGCCGCCGGAACCTGGGATCTGGCCGAGCTTCTGTTCCGGCAGCGCGTAAAAGCAGGTTTCCGAGACGATGCGGAAGTCGCAAGCGAGCGAAATCTCGAAGCCGACGCCGAAGCAGTAGCCGCGGTTGGCGGCGATCACCGGCTTGGAGCAGCGCGCGGGGGCGGCGATGTTCCAGGCGAGCTTGGAGACGTGCTCGGGCGAGGCTTCCATGAAGCCCTTGATGTTGCCGCCGCTGGAAAAGTGCTCGCCGATGGCACGCAGCACGATGATCCGAACGCGCTCATCCTCGTCTAGCGCCTCGAAGACGAGGCGCAACTGGTCGCGCTGCGTCATCTCGATCACGTTGAGCGGCGGGCGGTGCAGGATAATATCCGCGCGCTGCTTTTCGGCGTTCAGTTCGACCTTGAAGCCGTTGAGCGTAGCCAGGCGCGGGTCGTTGAAAGTCATCGTTGTCATGCGGCTGTTCCCTGTAAGCGTGTGGTGCCTTCGGCTTCGAATTCGCCCGCGACGAGCTTGCGGCGCAGGAGCTTGCCGACCGGCGATTTGGGGATTTCATTGACAAAGACGTATTGCCGCGGGCGCTTGAAATTGGCGAGCCCGGACGTGCGGCAGAACTGGTCGAGGTCGTCGGTCTCGACCGGGCCGCGGCGCTTGATGAAGGCGGCGATGATTTTGCCCCAACGGTCGTGCGGCAGGCCGACGACGGCCACCTCCGACACGGCCGGATGCAGCGACAGACAGCTTTCGATTTCGACCGGCGAGACGTTTTCGCCGCCGGTGATGATCATGTCGTCGACACGGCCGGTGACGAACAGGTCGCCGTCCTTGTCGACGTATCCGGTGTCGCCGGTGAAGTACCAGCCCTGCTTGAGCGCCTTGGCATTGGAGTCGGGCCGGCGCCAATAGCCTTCGAACGCTTCGTCGCTGAGCAAGAGCGCGATGACTTCGCCCTCTTCGCCGACGGCGGCGAGATCGGCGGGGGAATTCGCGTTGAGTTTCACCACCCGGACGCGTTGGTTGATGCCGGCGCGGCCAGCGGAGCCGGGTTTGGCCGGCGCATTCTGGTCGATGGTGAAAGTGTAGATTTCCGACGAGCCGTAATGGTTCACGAACAGGTCCGGCTTGAAGGCGGCGTTGAGCTCCTTCAGCAGGCCGTCCGTCATTGGGGCGCCGGCGAAACCGAGCTTACGTACCGAGCTGACGTCGGTTTTCGGGAACACGTCGTTATGAATGAGGTCGTGATAGAGCGTCGGAACGAGGTAGAGATTGGTTATCTTCTCGTCGGCGATCATCCTCAGTGCCTGGATGGCGTCGAAGCGGGGCAGGCAGACGAAGGTGCCGCCGATCAGGGACATTGCCAGCAGAGAGCGTACGCCCATGGTATGGTAGAGCGGCATGACGCCGAGGGTGCGCTCGCCATTGGCATATTGGTTCTGCGCGACGTGGGCGACGGCCGCTGCGCGTTCGGCGCGCTGCCGGCGCGGCACGCCTTTCGGCTTGGCCGTGGTGCCGGAGGTGTAGAGCATCACTGACCAGGCATCGGCGCCGACGCGCGGCACGGCGTCGGCAGCCTCGCGTTCCAGCATGGTGGAGAATTTGATCTCGTCGCCCTCGGCGGCGCCGAGTGCAATGCGGGTGAGCGATTTCGCTTCGCTCGACTGGCGCAGCGCCTCGGCCGAGACCTGCTCGAACACGATCGCCTTGGCTTCGGAATTCTCGACGCAGTAGTCGATCTCGTCGGCCTTTGAGCGCCAGTTGATCGGCGTGATGACGATGCCGGCGAACTGGCACGCCCAGTGGATGGTCGCCGCCTCCCAGCGGTTTTGCAGTACCGTCACAAGATGGTCGCCCGGCATCAGGCCGATGTCGTCGAAGGCCGCCGCCACCGCTGACACGCGCCGATACCATTGCGCGTAGTTGAGACGGACCGAACCGTCGACGATGGCGAGCGCGTGGGGATCGCGCTCGACGCTGGAGAGAAAGCTATTGCCAAGGTCAAGCATTGGCAGGGACCTCCCGCAATCTTTTTGCTGCGTCCATGGCCGCAGCCAGGATCGGTACGTAACCAGTGCAGCGGCACAGATGGCCTCCGAGGAACACGCGTAAGTTTTCTTCGGTCGGGTTCGGCCGCTGCCGGAGATAGTTGTCGAGCGACATCAGGATGCCGGCCGTGCAGAATCCGCATTGCAGCGCATGATGGCGGCGAAAAGCCTCCTGCAATATGGACAGGCGGCCCGGCTCCGGCGCCAGCGCTTCGACGGTGCGGATGGTCGCGCCGTCGGCTTGAACGGCGAGTGTCAGACAGGCGCGCGCCGGCACGCCGTTAATTTCGATGGTGCAAGCGCCGCAGACGCCGTGCTCGCAGCCGACATGGGTGCCGGTCATGCCCAGCTCATGGCGGAGGAAGTCGGTGAGCAGCATGCGGGGCTCAGCCTCGGCCTCGACGGCGCTGCCGTTGAGGGTGAAGCGCACGCGGTGGCGGCGCTCGGCGCTCAGGCGAGGCATCGGCGCGCCTCCTCGATGGTCGCACGGCCCATGCGGCGGACGAGTTCGCGACGATAGGGGGCGGTGGCATGCAGGTCCTCGCGCGCGTCCAACTCCCAGGCGAAGGCATCGATCGCATCGTCGAGCGGGCTTCCGTCGAGCGCCGGAAAGTCGCGCCGCTCGGGCTTGTCGGCGACGCCGCCGACGGCGAAGGTGATGCCATCCGGCGAGACCACGGCGGCGCAGGCGACGATGGCGAAATCGCCGTGGCGGCGGCCGAATTCCTGGAAGGCGGTGCTGGTGTCGGGGCGTTTGGCCGGCAGCACGATGGCCTCGATCATTTCGTCGTCGGCGCGTGCGGTCGACATCATGCCGGTGAAGAAATCGGCGGCGCTGACGCTGCGGCGCTTCCGGTGCGAGGACAGCGCGACGCTGCCGCCGAGCGCCAGCAGCACCAGCGGGATCTCGGCGCTCGGATCGGCATGGGCGACCGAGCCGCACAGCGTGCCACGGTTGCGCGTCTGCGCATGGCCGACCCAGGGCAGGGCGGCGGCCAGCAGCGGCGCCTTCTCGGCGACGTCGCGCGAGGCCAAAGCCTCGGCCTGCCGCACGCCGGCGCCGATGCGGAGAGCGTCGCCCTTGGCGGCGATGTCTTTGAGTTCGGCCAGATGCATGATGTCGATGAGCACTTTCGGCCGTGCGAGGCGCATCGACAGCATCGGAACCAGCGTCTGGCCGCCGGCGATGACGCGCGCCTCCCCGCCGTATTCGGCGAGCGCCGCATGCGCCTCAGCCACGCTTTCGGCGCGGATGTAATCGAAGTTGGGGGGCTTCATGCGCCCCTCCCGAACAGGCGGGCGAGGTAGCCGGGCTTCTTGCCGCCGGTGTGGCGGGCAAGTGCGGCGAAGAACTGGCGGATGACGATCCTGGCCGCGCCGTCGAGCAGGCGGCCGCCGATGGCGGCGACCTTGCCGCCGACCTCCGCGTCGTATTCGTAAGCGAGCGTGGTGCCGCCGTCGTCGGTAGCGGCGAGCGTGATGCGGCCCGTGCCGCCTCCGTTGCCGAGCGCGCCGGTGACGACGCCCGTGAGCGTTACAGCTTTCGGCGCCGTCAGGTCCGACAGCACGATGTCGGCCTTGTAGCGGCCGGTCACCGGCCCGACGCCGAGCGTGACCTCGGCGCGGAAGTGCGTATCGGACAGTCTCTCGACGCCGTGGCAGCCTGGAATGATCGCCGCCAGCGTTTTCGGATCGAGCAGCATCGCCCAGACTGCTTGCGGCGGCGCTGCGGCTTGGGCTTGCCCGCTGCCATGCAAGGTGCGGCCCTTGCCGGCCACGGGCTTGGCTTGCGGCTTGCGCGGCGTCCTCTCGGCGCCATGCAGATGGGCGGCGATCTTCGCCGGCGACAGCGGCAGGTTAATTTCCGCGACGCCGAGCGCGTCTGCCACCGCGTTGGCGATGCAGACTGGCGTGCTCATGCAGTTGCCTTCCCCGACGCCCTTGGTGCCGAGCGGCGTGAACGGCGAGGGCGTCTCCAGGTGCAATATCACCGGGTTCGGCACTTCCATCGCGGTCGGCACCAAGTAGTCGGCGAAAGTGCCGGTGAGAAAGCTCCCGTCCGGCCCGTAGGCATATTCTTCGTAGAGCGCCGCGCCGAGCGCATGCGCGAAGCCGCCGGTAATCTGCCCCGCCACCATGCCCGGATGCAGGATGCGACCGCAGTCGTGCATGGTTACGTACTTGTCGATGCGCACGGCGCAAGTGGTGCGGTCGATCTCGACGCCGCAGAAATCGAAGATAAAGGCGTGGCAGAGCGAGGAATTGATCTCGTCGTTCGCGCTCGGCGGCGTTAGCTCCGGCGGCGTCCAGAAGACGGTCTCGCGTAGCGCCTGGTTCTCGACAGGCACCAGCCCGGGTGACCAGTGGCTCGCGGCGGCGAGGCGCGAGAACGCCACGGCGTTGTCGGGATTGCCACGCGCACGAGCTTTGCCGTCGGCGAATTCGACCTCGTTCGCCGCGACGTTGAGTTGCGCGCCGGCGATACGCGCGAGCTTGGCCTTGATCTTGCCGGCTGCAAGATGCGCCGCGCCGCCGGTCGCGGCGGCGAAGCGACTCGAATAATTGCCGGAAGCGATCGACCAGGCGTCGCGCGCAGTGTCCATTTCGGTGATGACGCGGATGTCAGCGGGCTTGAGGCCGAGTGCGTCGGCGACGATCTGCGCCAGCACGGTGCGGTGGCCCTGGCCCTGCGGCACCGAGGCGACATGCACCGAGACGCCGCCAAGCGGGTCGAGCGCCACGGTGGCGGTCGCTTGCGCGCCGTTCTTGGGGCCGGCCTTGCGGCGCTCCTCCGGCGTTAGCACCGTGGTGATGTATCCCATGTTCGACACGCTGGGCTCGACCGCGGCGGTGAGCCCGATGCCGTAGACCCTGCCCTGCGCGCGCGCCTCTTTCTGCTTCTCGCGCAGCGCGGCAAATCCGCCGTCGGCGAGCGCGTTCTCGAAGGCCTTGGCGTAATCGCCGGAATCGAGCGTCGCGCCGGTCGCGGTCTTGTAGGGGAATGCGCCGGAGGGAATGAGGTTGCGGCGGATCACCTCGACCGGGTCGAGGCCGAGCTCGATGGCGATGCGCTGCATCAGCCGCTCGAGCGCGTAATAGACCTGGGGGCCGCCGAAGCCGCGGTTGAGGCCGGTCGGCGCCTTGTTGGTGAGCACGACGCGGTTGCGCACCGACACGTGGCGGATGTCGTAGGCGCCGGTGAGGTTGCCGTGCATGCGGTAGAGGGTCGCCGGCTCGGGCGCGCGGATATGAGCGCCGACGTCCTCCACCTGGTCCCACGCGAGCGCGCGCACCCGGCCGTCGGCGTCGACGGCGGCGTCGAGCACGGTCACGCGGTTGGTCGCCGAGACGGAGGCGGCCAGATGCTCGAGCCGGTCCTCGACCCACTTCACCGGCCGGCCGGTGGCGCGCGACGCGACCCCCATCAGCACGATGTAGGGGAACACGCCCTGCTTGACGCCGAAGCTGCCGCCAGAGTCGGGTGGCGTGCGCAGGCGGAAACGGCCGCCGGGCACCTTCAGCGCCCGCGCCATCACCGCGTGCAGGCTGAACGGACCCATGAAATTCGCGAGCACGTCATAGGCGTCCTCGCCGACGTCGTATTCGGCGACGACGCCGTAGGTCTCCATCGGCGTGCAGGAATTGCGCGGGTAGCGGATGGTCACCGACACGCGGTGCGCGGCGTGCGCGAAGGTGCCCTCGGGGTCGCCGTAGCAGAAGGAGCGCTCGCTGGCGAGGTTGCCTCGCAGGCCTTCGTGCAGGACCGGCTGCGCGGTGTCGAGCGCGGCGAGGGGATCGACGACCGCAGGCAGCGCTTCGTAATCGACCTCGATCAGATCGACGGCGTCTTCGGCTACGTAGCGGCTCGCGGCGACGACCACGGCGACGGGCTCGCCGACATAGCGGACGCGGTCGGTCGCGATTGGCCAGCATTCGATCGGCGCCTTCACGCCGACGACGAGGCTCGCGCACAGTTTGGTGACGTCTTCGCCGGTCAGTACGGCCGCGACGCCCGGTGCCTGGCGCGCGGGGTCGGCGCGGATCGCCTTAACGCGCGCGTGGGCATGCGGCGAGCGCAGGATGGCGGCGTGCAGGGTGCCGGGCTTGACGCCGAGGTCGTCAATGAATCGGCCGCGGCCGGTTAAGAGCGCGGCGTCCTCCACGCGCTCGACCGATTGGCCGCACCACATCGCTGGCGTTGACATGTCCCTGGCGTTCCTCGGCGTGCTCTTGGCGGCACGGTTTCGAAGAAAACGCTGTCATATCAGGCGGCGAGGTACGATCCCCTGCCGTCTCACCACTTACCAAACAGTCTCATTCGGGCCCGCGGCGCGCGCATCACGCGCTGACCGGCGAGCCCATGCGGGCGACGCGGCGGAATTCGCTCGGGCTGACGCCGGCGTGGTCGCGGAAGAAACGGGTGAAATGTCCCTGTGCGCTGAACCCGAGCTTGTCGCTCACGGCGGACAGGCTTTCCTCGCTGTAGACCACCGATTTTACCGCCAGCTCCATTCGCACCAAATTGAGATAGACGTGTGGCGTCATGGAGGTTGAGCGCTCGAACAGACGGTAAAAATGCGCACGCGACAGGCCGGCTTCCTTGGCCAGCGACTCCACGTCGCGCGTCGTCTGCGGGTCGAGCCGGATCAGGTTGACCGCGCGCCGGATGCGCCAGTCGAAACGGCTGCGGTCATTCTCGATGTCCTGCAGGCGGCGTGAAATCGTTTTCCAGGGCGTGAATCGCTCGATCACCGAGATCATCAGATCCGACAACAACTGCTCTTGCGTTGAATTGGCGCCCGGATCGGCCAGCATCACGGCGGCCAGATCCATCGCCAGGCGGCGGATGCGCGGGGATACTTCGCCGGCCGGCTTTTCGAAAAAGCCGGGCAGTCCGCTCGCTGTCCAGTTCGGCCGGAAATTCTTCAACCAACTCGGCTCGATGTAGAGCGCGAGGATGATCGTGCGCGGGCGGTTCTGGTCGTGCACATAGGCGTGCGGCTCCCAGGTATTGACCAGCACGGCTTGCGTGTCGGTCAGCAGCACCAGGTTGTTGCCAACGGCGAATTGCGTGTCGGCGCCGTCCGCCTTGATCAGCACGTGGCAATGCGGGTGCGCATGCCGCACGAGCGAGCGGTCCATGTCGAGCAGGGCGACACGGCCAAACGCGCCATGAGCGATGCGCAGCGCTGTCGACATTAAGGGCCCTTGCACTCCGGAAGAGGGGAGGTGTTCATCCCAGCAAATACGGATGATGCCATTCTCGCTTAAATCGCGCCCCACGCAAAGAGGCGAAATGACGCTGATTTAAGTAGGTATTCCGGGGGTTATCGCGGCGCCAATGCCCGACGCCCGCGCCGGCCAGACGAACCGATCCAGGGTATGAAGCGCCGCCGCGCCGATACCGGCGCGCGGCGCGGCTAGATCATTCTCGCTACCAACGGCGCGCCGCGGCGGTAATCCGCGCTGCACAAAGCGCTAGAGAATACTTCCAAAAGGGATTATCGCATTCAGCCACCGCGGCGTTCGACAGGACCATCCAATGACCGACACCGACAACTGCCAGAAAGCCACCGCGTTGTTGCCGCTCGCCGGCGGCAACAAGCCGCAGCCGATCACGACATTGCGCGACTGGCTCGATCATCTGGCGGCGCGCGACCGCTTGGCGGTCATGAAGCCGGGCATCGCGCTGAAGCACGAGCTTGCGGCCATCGCCAAACGCCTGGATGGCGAAAAGGCGACGGTGTTTCCGCATCCCGGCGGCCATGAGATGCCGGTGATCTCCGGCCTGGTGTCGGATCGGCAGTGGATCGCCGAGGCCATGGGTGTGGAATCGAGCGAAGTGCTGGCGCGCTTCCAGGACGCCGCTTCAAATCCGATGCCGTGGAAGGAAGTCACCGCCGCGCCGGTGCAGGAGGTCGTGCAGCGTGACGTCGACCTTGGCAAGCAGTTGCCGCTACCGACGCACAATGAATACGACAGCGGTCCCTACATCACTGCGGGCCTATGCATCTCGCGCAATCCGGTGACCGGTGTGCAGAACGTCTCGCTGCACCGGCTTCAACTGAGCGGACCCAATCGACTCGGCGCGCTGCTGCTGCCGCGCCACACGTATACCTTTTACGACATGGCCGAGCGCAGCGGGCAGCCGCTCGACGTGGCCATCGTCATTGGCGTCGACCCGCTGACGCTTTTGTCGTCGCAGGCGATTGCGCCGATCGATTTTGATGAACTAACGATTGCCGGCGCACTGCATGGCAAGCCGCTGCCGGTCGTGAAATGCGTCACCAGCGAATTGCGGGTGCCGGCCGACGCCGAAATCGTCGTCGAAGGCCGCGTGCTGCCGAAGGTGCGCGAGGAGGAGGGGCCCTTCGGCGAGTTTCCGCAGTATTACGGCGAGCGCGCGCGCCGTCATGTGATCGAGGTGACGGCGCTCACGTACCGCAAGGATGCGCTGTTCCACACGGTCAATGGCGGTGGCCTGGAGCATCTGTTGCTCGGCGGCATTCCGCGCGAGGCGACCTTGCTGGCGCATCTGCGCCGCAGCTTCCCGAACGTGCGCGACGTGCACCTCGCCCGTGGCGGTGTTTGCCGCTACCACCTCTATGTCCAGATCGCCAAGCGGCAGGAAGGAGAAGCCAAGAACATCATGATGGGCGCCTTCGCCGGCCACTACGACGTGAAGCATGTGATCGTGGTCGACGAGGATGTCGACATCCACAATCCGGCCGAGGTGGAATGGGCGGTCGCCACGCGCTTCCAGGCCGACAGGGATCTGCTGGTGGTACCGGAAAGCCAGGGCTCCAAGCTCGATCCATCGACCCGCAACGGCGTCGGCGCCAAGATGGGCATGGACGCGACCAAGCCGCTCGACGCCGAGGAGATGAAATTCAAACGCATCCGCGTTCCCGGCGAAGAGGATGTCGATCTCGCGAAGGTCGCCGGCGCGGTGCCGCCCGCCTCCTGGCGCAAGGCGCTCGATTGACAGCGGCGGAGGTTCAGCCGGGGTGCTAGCCGACTTGCGCCAAGGCGCGGCGGAACTGGCGCGGCGCGATGCCGGTGTGCTGCTGGAAGAAGCGCGTGAAGTTGCTGTGCGCGCTGAAGCCGAGATCGTCCGCCAGGTCCACGATGGGCTCGTGTAGTTCGCTCAGCGCGCGCACGGCGGCTTCTACCCGGATGGCATTGGCGTAAACGCCGGGACTCACCCCGGTACAATGCCGGAACAGGTGGTTGAAGTGCGGCCGCGACAGGCCGGCGACGCTGGCGACCTCGTCGAGATCGACCGCGGTGCGATGGCTTTCGTGCATGTGCTGGATCGCGCGCTGGATGCGGAAATCATTGCTGCCCTGGTCGGCGATGTTCGGCGGCGAGCGCCAGTCGGCAAACTGATGCGCGATTGCCGTCGTGAGATCGAGGATGATCTGCTCGACCTCCTTCGGATCGTCGTATTCTTCCGATCCGATCCGCTCGACCAGATCGTGGCGTAATTTGCGTATTTGGTCGCTGATGGCGACGCCGGACTGGCTAAAAAAGGCCGGATGCGCGCAGCGCTGAAAGCTCCGGTCTGTACCGGCGAGCCAAGACGGCTCGATATACAGGGCGAGAAACACCGTCCGGCGGTCGTGCATTTGATGCAGGTAGCGGTGCTGTTCCCAGGTATTCACCAAAACGGCGGTATCCTCCCGCACCGGCAGGACTTCGTCCTCGACGATGAAGTTCTGGTCGGGACCACTGACCTTCATGATCACGTGGCAGTGATGATGGACATGCGGCACCAGCGAGGTGTCCATGTCGAGCAGGGCCACCCGACCGAAGTTCCCGCGAAGAATTCCCAAGGCCGTCGTCACCGAACGCACCTCCTCGACAATAGGGCCGCTGCCTAACAACTGTGGCGCGATTAGGCGCCGACCCACTCCGACGGCATCTTAGCCCGAAAAATCATCCTGAGCGATAAGTTTGGAGACGCATTGGGAAGGCCCTGCGCGCCGTCGGGGCGCAGTCTGATGCGGAATCGCGGCGCCAGATCGCGACGGTCAAGCTGAGGGAGGTCTTCCAGTGAGCGCGGTTATTCAGGATCCGAGTCGCGACAAGCGCGAACAGGAACGGCAGGCGCTTTTCCGCCAGCGTTTCGTCGAACAGAGCCCGTGGTGGTATCGCGGCGAATACCATCTCGCCTTCATGCTGATCGTGACGTTCGGCACCATCGCCTATTGCTGGATGCACATCGACAACAGCACGTGGTGGGAATGGCTGCTGATCATCCCCTTCGCGCTGTTCGGCAACTGGGCCGAATGGGCGGCGCACCGCTACATTCTTCATCGGCCGGTGCCCGGGCTGGAGATGATCTACAAGCGCCATTGCACCGTCCATCATCAGTTCTCACGCATCACGATCTGGGCTACAAAGGCCACGAGCATTGGCGGGCCTTGCTGTTCCCGCCGTTTGCGCCGATCGGTTTCATCCTGGTGTCGATCCCGCCAGCCATTGCGATCGGCTACCTGATCTCGGCGAACGCCGGTTACATCGCCGTTCTGACCATGGCGGCCTACTACCTCATGTATGAGGGGCTGCACACCTTGTCGCACGTCGATGACGAGCGGCACCCGTACCTGAAGCACATTCCGCTGATCAACACCGTGCGGCGGATGCACTACATGCACCACGTGCTCGGCTTCATGCAGACGCGGAATTTCAATCTCACGTTCCCGATCTGCGATGCCCTGTTCGGCACCAGCGACCTCGATCGCGGCCTGGTGGGAACGCTATTCAACGGCGCGACCCACGAGTACATGCGCAAGGACCTCAAGCCGGTCGATCCGAATATTCCGGTGCCGGTCATCGATGACGTCGCGCAGCCGCGAGGTAAGCCGGTCTGATGCGGACTGCTGCGCGGCAGCGGCCCGCCAGGGCCCGCTGCCGCGAATTTGTCGAAAGAAAACTTCCAGAAACGAACAGGGGTGGAACATGAAATCGCATATCGGACTCTGCGCGGGGCTCACCCTCGCGCTCACAGTAGGGGTTCCCGGCGTCGCCAGCGCCAAGATCGGCTCCTGCACGGACCCGATCGTCCTCGGCACGACTCTTTCGGAAACCGGGCCGTTCTCCACGCTCACCGATCAATGGCGGCAGATGACGGAGATATTCTTCGAGGAGCTCAACAAAGACGGCGGGATCATGGTGAAATCCTGCAACAAGAAGCTCCCGGTCAAGATCGTGATCTACGACGACCAGAGCAATCCATCCACGGCGGTGTCGCTCTACGAAAAGATGGCGACGGTCGACAATGTCGATTTCTTCGTCGGCCCGGACTGGACCTCGCTCGGCCTGCCGGTGCCGACGGTGTCGGAGAAACATCAAATTCCGCTCGTCGCGTCCAACGTCGCGACGCCGGCGGCCTATCAGCGCGGGTTTAAGTATATGTGGGGCACGCCCTATCCGGTGGTGCCACTCTGGTCCGAGCGCTATTTCGACATGCTCGACAAAGTCAATCCGAAGCCGAAGTCGATCTTCTTCGTGACGCACGACAACCCGGTGATGAAGGCTATCGCCGACGTGTGGAGCAAGAAGGCCGAGGCCAAGGGGCTCAAGATCATCGGCAGCGAGGTGTTTCCTGCGGACATGAAGGACTTCAGCGCTATCGTGCTGAAGATCCGCGCCGCTAGGCCCGACATCGTCTATATTGCCTCGTTCGACAACGTCTCCGGCCCTCTGGTCCAGCAGATGCGACAGCAGCGCATCAAGGCCATGGACGTCCATCACACGATGCTCACGGGCGCACTGGCGCGTCAGGTCGGCAAGGACCTGGAAGGGGTGACCGGCGAGCTCGCTTGGTATCCCGGCATCAAGGGGCCCTATAGCGAGTTGGTCACCCGCGTGTTGGAGCGCGCAAAGGTCGACATGTTCGAGACCATCTTCAGCATGGGCCGCATCGGCGCCTATCTGGTGATGACGCAGGCGATCGAACGCGCCGGCGCCGTCGACCGCGAGAAGGTACGGGAGGTGCTGACCAAAGGCACCTTCCAGGCGCCCCCGGGCGACATCGTGTTCGATGACAAGGGCTTTGCGACGACCAACGGCGCCTTCACCATCCAGATGCAGAGCGGCAAGGTTGTGGTTGTGTGGCCGGAGTCGGCTGCGACGGGTAAGCTGGTCTGGCCGTCGCCGAGCTGGCAGTAAGAGCGGCCAAGAGCCCAGCTGAATGCCGATAGAGATACTGATTCAGGTTGCGATCGGCGGCGTGCTGATCGGGGGGCTGTACGCATTGTTCGCGTTCGGCCTCTCGCTCATCTACGGCGTTGCCCGCATTCTCAATTTCGCGCACGGGACGTTCCTGGCGATGGCCGGAGTCGGCGCCAGCGTTCTCTATGCCTCGCTTGCTTGGCATCCGCTGATCCTGCTGGCGCTGCTGGTGCCGGTGTTCTTCCTGTTCGGCTGCGGCTTTTACACCGTGCTGCTGGAGCCTTTGCGCCAGCGCAACCATTTCCAGATGATCATCGGCACGGTGCTGACCACCGTCGGGTCGCTGATCATCCTCACCGATCTCGCGGCTGCGCTCGCGGGCCCGCGGCCGCGCAACATCCCGTTGCGCTCCGACGTGTTCGAATTCGGGGAAGTTCTTGTGCCGACGTCAATGGCCTATATGCTGCTCGGCATCGTCGTGCTGACGGTGGCGCTGCATGTCTTTCTGCAGCGGTCCTGGTTCGGACGCGCCATCCGCGCGGTGACACAGGATCATGTCGGCGCGGCGATCTGCGGCATCCGCAGCGGCGTCGTGCATGCCTTGACCTTCGGCGTGGGCTCGGCGCTTGCGGCGGTGGCGGGCGTGCTGTACGCCATGACCTTCCCGATCGATCCCTATTCCGGCTTCCACCTCACGGTGAAGGCTTTCACCATTATCGTGCTTGGCGGCGTCGGTAATCTGATCGGTGCGCTGGCGGCCGGCCTGTTCCTCGGCGTTTCGGAAGCCTTCACCGCCTTCCTGTGGAAGCCGGAATGGGCGACGGCCCTCAGCATCGTGTTGCTGCTGGTCATCCTGGTCGCGTTCCCGCGCGGTTTCGGCTCGTGGCGGAGGCATTGAACGTGCTCCGCTTCACTCCGCTGATGATCGGCGCGGGCGTCTTCGCGCTGATCGCGCTGCTGCCGCTGGTCGGCAGCGCCTATGTGATCAGCCTCGCTTTCGCGCTGCTGATTGCCTTCGTGCTGGCGCAGAGCTGGGATTGGATCGGCGGCGAAGCCGGTTACGTCAATCTCGGACATTTCGTCTATTACGGGCTCGGCGCCTACGTGTTCAGCATCATGCTGGTGCGCGGCGTGCCATTGCCGCTCTGCTTAGCGTTGGCGGGCATCATCGTGGCGGCGATCGCGGCCTTGCTTTCATTTCCGCTGTTCCGTCTGCAAGGCGACTATTTCGCCTTCGCCACGCTGGCCTTGCTGCCGCTCGCCGAACTGCTGGCATTCAATCTGACGCCGCTCACCGGCGGCGCCGACGGCATTGTGCTGCCGCCGCACTATGTGCTGGTGCCGGCACTGCTGCTGGCGACGGCGCTCAGCGCCATCACCATGTACGCGACCGGCGCGCTGACCCGCAGCCGCTTCGGCTATGCACTGAAGAGCATCCGCAACGACGAACTGGCGGCCGAAGTCATCGGCGTGCCGGTGTTCTCCGCCAAGCTGAAGATCATGGTGCTGAGCGCGGTCTTTGCCGCCCTGGCCGGCGGCATCAGCGCCTGGCAGCTCAGCTACATCGACCCGCCGACGGTGTTCGGCCTCAACATCGCCCTGGTGCCGGTGGCCATGGCGCTGCTCGGCGGCACCGGCATGCGCTGGGGCCCGCTGATTGGCGTGGTGCTGCTGTTCACGCTGCAGCAATGGCTGCTGGTCAATGTCACCATGCTGCAGGCGACGATTTACGGCGTGGTCATCCTGTTGATCGGCCGTTTCATGCCGGGTGGCCTGTTGCGGGCAGGCCCGATCAAGCGTGTCCCGTTGCTGCGTGAGATGGCGCGCGAGCACCATGTGAGCGTCGAAGGGCCGGCCGGCGGGGACCTGGCCGCGCGCGGCTTGCCGTTGCCGGCGCCGGCCGTCAGGTCGGCGCAGCCTTTGCTCGAGTGCCGCCAACTGACCATGGCCTTCGGCGGCAACGTGGCGGTCAACAGCGTCAATCTGTCGGTCCGTCAGGGCGAAATCATAGGCCTGGTGGGCGCCAACGGCTCCGGCAAGACCACGATGTTCAACTGCATCTCCAAGGTCTACGAGCCGAAGGGCGAGCTGATCTTCGGCGGGCAATCCTTGCTCGGGCTGCGGCGCGACGAGGTCTCGCGCCTCGGTGTCGGCCGCACCTTCCAGATTCCGCGGCCGTTCGGCGACCTGACCGTGGCGGAAAACATCGCAGTCGCACTCACCAACCGCGCCGAGAAAGTGCCGATGGCGGACGCGCTCGCGGGCGGCGCCGACTTCGCGTCCTTCGTGGGTCTCGGCGACTTCCTGTCCACGCGCGCCGACGCGCTGACGCTGCAGCAGAAGAAGAGTCTCGAACTGGCGCGCGCGCTGGCGCTCAAACCGAAGCTGCTGCTGGTCGACGAGGTGGCATCGGGCTTGACGCCGGCGGAGGTGAAACGCTTCGTCAGCCACATCCGCACGCTGCGCGACCAGTACGGCATGACGGTGATCTGGGTCGAGCACATCTTCTCCGCGCTGGAGGAGGTGGTCGACCGGCTGGTCGTGCTGGAGCAGGGCTCGGTCATCGCGGACGCGCCGCTGGCGGAAGCGGTGCGCGACGAGCGCGTGCTCAAATCCTACCTCGGCGGCGCGCCGGTGGGGGCCGCATGACGCCGATACTCGAGATCAGCAACCTCGCGGTCGAGCGCGGCAACCTGCGCGCGCTGTGGGACGTCACGATGCACGTCATGCCGGGCGAGCGGGTCGGGCTGCTCGGCGCCAACGGCGCTGGAAAGAGCACCACGCTGGGCGCGATCATCGGGCTGTATCCGCCGCTCTCCGGCCAGATCAAATTCGACGGCCAGCCGATCGAGCGGCAGCCGCCGAGCGCCAATGTGGCGCGCGGCATCGCCTTGGTGCCGGAGGGCCGGCGGCTGTTCCCGGAAATGACGGTGCGGGAAAACCTCGAAATGGGCGCCTACCTGCCCGAACCGCGCGCCGCGCTAGCGGCCGGCCTTAACGACGTGTTTGCGCTGTTCCCGGTGCTGAAGGAGAAGGCCCAGCAGCCCGCCGGCGAGCTGAGCGGCGGACAGCAGCAGATGGTGGCGATCGGCCGCGCGATGATGTCGCGGCCGCGCCTGCTGCTGCTGGACGAACCGTTCCTCGGCGTGGCGCCGCTGCTGGTCGACGAGGTGGTGAAGGCTTTGCGCGAAATCTCGGTGCGCGGCGTCACCGTCTTGCTGGTCGAGCAGAACATCCACCGCGCGCTCGATTTTGTCGAACGTGCCTATGTTATCGAGAACGGCCGCGCGGTTCTTGAGGGCAGCCGGGACGCCCTTTTGAACGACAAGAGCTTCAGCAGCAAGTTCCTCGGCCTCGACTGAACCATCAACGACGGAGTGACATGTGGGACGCCTGAGCGGCAAGGTAGCCATCGTAACTGGCGCGGCGCAGGGCATCGGCGCGGCTTACGCCAAGGCGCTGGCGGCGGAAGGCGCAAAGCTGGGGCTTTGCGATCTCAAGGCGCCCGATGCGGTGGTCAAGGAGATCACAGCCGCGGGCGGCGAGGCATTGAGCCTGGCCTGCGACGTCACCGATGCGCGCGCGGTGGCAAATCTCGCCGCCGAGACCGAGCGCGCCTTCGGCGGCATTCATATCTTGGTCAACAATGCCGGCATCTTTGCCAGCCTGGCGCTCAAGCCGATGAGCGAGATCGACAGCAAGGAATGGGATCTGGTCATGGCGGTGAACGTGCGCGGCTCCTTCGAGTGCGCCAAGGCCGTGTTGCCGGTCATGCGCCGGCAGAAATACGGCAAGATCATCAATATCGCATCCGGCACGGTGTTCAAGGGCGCGCCGATGCTATTGCACTATGTGTCGTCGAAGGGTGCGGTGGTGGCGATGACGCGGGCGCTGGCACGCGAGGTCGGCGGCGACGGCATTCGGGTGAACTGCCTCGCGCCCGGCCTAACCATGAGCGAAGGCGTGCTTGCCAACAGCGATTGGGCCGGCGCGGTGGTCGCCAACAACGTGGCAAGCCGTTGCATCAAGCGCGACGCGACGCCCGAAGATCTCACCGGCGCCGTCGTATTCCTGGCCTCGGCGGAGAGCGACTTTATGAGCGGCCAAACCATGGTTGTCGACGGCGGTTCGGTGACGCATTGAGCCGGCGGCGCACTTCCCGCCGCTCACGTTCCGAAAGCGTCGTCCGGCGATGAATGCTTCAATTTATCATGCCTGGGCATCAAGTCGCCCAGTCAGGACGCCAAGAGCTTCAAGCAAATAATAGTCACCCCATATCAATTCGTTCGCCGGGGCCACGCCGTTATTGGGATCGAAGCACCCGTCTGCAAGGATGCCAGGCGGGCGCTTATCGGCAGGCGTCGTCGGCGTGAGATGTCTCTGGACAAGGGCCAGAACTGTGTCCTGTGCGACTTGGGCGAGATGTGCGGCCTTGTTGCGATCCGGGTGCAAGGCGGACAGCTTCAGCAGCGCGGCCGCCGCGATGGCTGTTCCAGATGTGTCGCGTTTGGTGTCCGCGGTCTTTTGAACGCTAAAGTCCCAATAGGCCACGAGATCTGGGGGAATGTTTTCGATCCACCAATCGGCAACCTTCTCGGCGAGGGCAAGGAGCCGCTTTTCCTCCGGCGCAAGCATCGCGCAGAGCGAAAATCCAAGCATTGCCCACGCCTGAGCGCGGGTCCAGATCGCAGAGGGCGACGAACCCTTGTGCGTATAGCGGCGGACGACGCGACCGTTTGCCGGATCGAAGCTGGCCGACTGGATGACCGAGCCGTCCGGTTGCACGCAGAATTCGGCATTTTTGTAAGCATGCGCGAGCGCGATCTTGCGGATGTTTTCATCCCGCGTCGCATTCGCCGTCCATAAAAGGAGGGGGCTGGCGATGACACCGTCGATATTGCTTTCGTCATCGCCGACTTTGTGGGCTTCCTCGGCCTCGGTTCCAAGCGGAATCAAGCCGACCGTCGGGTTGAAGGCTTTCGCCAAGGTCTGGCCGGACCTCACGGCGATTTCGTACGCGGCGCTGCTGTTCGCCAGCTGTGCGCCAAGCACGGCGCCATAGTAGAACAGAAATCCGCGAAATACCGATTTCGAATGTATTCTGGGCGCGAGCCTTCTCAGTGCGTCTTCCGCCGCATGAAAATAAGCAGGCTCGTTCCAGTATCGGCCGGCCAGCCACAATTCTCCGATCCAAAATCCACCAGTCCAGAATCCATCCGCCGACGTGACCCACTGGCCTGTAGTCGGGTCGGCATAATGGGGAAAGCCGGGCAGCGATGACTGCATCGTTTCGTCGATGCGGACTTTCATCCGGCCGAGTGCATTCTCCCAAATCGGGGTGGAAGCGGCGATGTCGTGCGTTGGATTCATTATCGATCAACCTTGCAGGCTGGTGTCGGATGCCCTCGTGCGCAGAGTTCTGCTTCAATGCTCGCCGGCATGCACAATACTCATCTTACGATGCTGGCGCCGCGAAGGGCCTGGATCTCTTCCGGCGAAAATCCGAAGGAAGCGAGAACGCCGTCGCTGTCCGCGCCAAGTGCCGTCGGCTGGCGATAGACTTTCGGCGGCGTTCGCGAAAGCCGAACGGGATTTCCCGCGAGCCGAGCCGCCTTCTGCCCGGGAATCGGGACGTCCCAGATCGTGCCGTTATGGATTGTCTGCGGATGATCGACGACGTCGGCGACGTCGTTGACCGGCGCGCACAGAATGTCCACCTTCGCCAGCCGTGCCATGCAGTCCGCCGATTTGAAGCGGGCAAACACCGGGACGAGCATTTTTTCGATCTCGCGGAGGTGCTGGATTTGCAGATCCGTCGTCGCGAACTTCGGATTTTGACTGAGGTCTTCAATTTCGAACGCGCTGCAGAGTTTTTGCAGGGGATTATCCCGGAACAGCGTCAGCACGGTCAGCCAGCCGTCTTGCGTGCGATAGACCATGGCCTGCCGGAGCCAGCTGGTGCGGTATCCATAGATTTCCTGGCTCGAAATTTCGAGCGTCTGCATCGCCAAGGCGACGTCGAAGAGCGAGGTCGAAACCATCTGCCCGCGGCCGGACCGCTGTCGTTCGACCAGCGCGGCAAGAATTCCCTGCGTCAACGACACGGCGGTGACGTAATCGACCGCTGGCGTGTTGTTGAGACGCGGGGATTCGCCGGGCTCTACGCCGCTCATGGCCAGCCCGCTAAACGATTGAGCCAGCATGTCCTGGCCGGGAAGATCGGCCATCGGCCCGCTCTCGCCGAAGGCCGAGCCGGCGGCGTAAATCAACCGAGGGTTGCGCCGGTGAATATCGGCGAATCCAAGTCCCAGACGCTCCATCACGCCGGGACGAAAATTATGCAGCAACACGTCGGCGCGGTCGACCAACCGCAGCAGCGCGTCACGGCCTTGAGCTTCCTTGATGTCGAGGCACAACGTCCGCTTGTTACGGCAGAGCGCCGCATAGTAGCAGCTCATTTCGCCGCGATCCCGGCCGACGGTATCGAGCGTGCGAAGGATGTCTCCAGGCGCGGGACGCTCGATCTTAATGACATCGGCGCCGAAATCGCCAAGCATCTGCGCAGCCAGCGGAACCTGCATGACCATGCCGAGCTCGAGCACGACAATGCCGTCCAGGGCCATCGCCGACGAGGAAGGCTGAGGGGCTACAGGGGCGTCCATGCCGATTGCTCTAGATACTGGTCGTATAGTAAGTAAAAATCAGACGCGTGTAAAGCAACAGCTCCCTGGAAGGCCCGGCGGTTTTTGCGACAAAATATAATGAAGGCCGCCTCGTTTGCGGAGCAAAGGGTAATGAGATGATCGGGCAGGATCGTTCGACGTGGACCGTTCGGGAAATCGCCTTGCGTCAGCTTGCCGAGTGCGGGGACCGCATTTTTGCGCAGGAGGTCGATGGCAAGACTGAGACCTACCGGACGTTCATCGGGCGCGGCATCGCATTATCCCATTTCCTGCTCGAATGTGGCGTTCAGAAGGGCGACACGGTGGCGATATTTGCCGGCAATAGCTTGCCGGGTCTGCATGCGTGGCTCTCTGCCGGGCTGATCGGGGCCGTCGAAGTGCCGATCAATCCGAGTTACCGGGCGGATATTCTGCGGCATATCCTGACCTTGGCTAAGCCCGGTGTGATCATCGCGGATAGAGATGCGCTGCCGGCCCTGGCGGAGCTCGATGAGCATCTCGAATTTGTGCGGGATATTGTCGTCATCGGCGATTCAAGAACAGCACCGGCAACGGTTAAAACGAGGAGGCGGCTTCACGACTATTCCCGGATCGTTGCGCGGGCGTTGGAGGCGCCCGCTGCTTCCATTCGTCCGTCGGACACGGCTTCAATTATGTTCACGTCCGGAACGACCGGTCCCTCCAAAGGCGTGATGATGCCGAACGGCCAAGTATGCCTGCTGGCGCTGCAAGCGATCCAGGCGACCGGCATGAACGGGGATGACGTCTTCTATTGTGTCCACCCGACAAATCATATTGCCGGAAAATATATGGGCGTATTTGCGATTTTCGCCTCGGGCGGCCGCCTTGTCCTCGACCGGCGATTTGAGGCGGCTTCCTGGCTGGACCGCGTCCGGCGCTATGCGGCGACGATCAGCATCGCGCACGGTCCTATGATCGAGATGATTCATCAGACCCCGGCAAGCGCCCATGACCGCGACCATGCGATGCGCCGGCTGATGTGCTGTCCACTGCCGAAGCAGATTGCCGGTGAGTTCGAGGATCGGTTTGCTCTGCGCGGGGTCGAGATGTGGGGAATGACCGAAATCGCTTGCCCCTGCTGGACCTCGCTGGCGGCGACGCGGGTCCCGGAATCGTGCGGCCGCGCGCTATCGGATTGGTACCACGTCGCCATCGTGGATCCGGAAACGGATGAAATCCTTGGCCCGAACATGATCGGCGAGATCGTAGTCAGGCCTCGTTACCCCTGGACGACCATGCAGGGCTATCTTGGAATGCCCCAGGAAACGGTCGAAGCTTGGCGCAACATGTGGTTTCATACGGGGGACGCGGCCCGTGTCGACGCCGACGGCAATTTTTTCTACGTCGACCGCATCAAAGACCGAATCCGTCGCCGCGCGGAGAACATCTCGTCTTACGATATAGAAACTGCCGCGAAGCAATTCCCCGGCGTTCACGAAACTGCCGCAGTGGGCGTGCCGTCCGATTATGCAGGCGACGACGACGTCAAGCTGTGTGTCGTATCGGATCCGGCGGTCGAGGCGTCGCCGCTTGCCCTCTTGCGGTTTCTGGCGTCTCGCCTGACGCCGGCGATGGTCCCGCGCTACATCGAATTCCTGGATGCGCTGCCGCGGACGCCCACCAACAAGGTGAGGAAGCGCGAATTGCGCGATAGCGGAGTTACATCCCGCACGTGGGATCGCCAGGCCGCCGGCGTGAAGCTCCGGGAATTGATTGAAGAGGCGTCGGCTAGCGAGCGCGCCGGATAGGCTTGGGACGAGGCTTTAAACCAAGCCCCTGGAGAAACACTGTCCGCACGACCCGCACCAATTTTTCGCCGTCAATTTCTCTTCGATGATATTCCAGCATCATGCCGTCGTGAGTGGCGACCACGGTGGATGCGATTTCGCGGGTCGGCAGATCCTTCGGCAGTTCTCCGCGCATACGGCCGGCTTCGATGATCTCCTCGAGGACGCGATATATCCGGTTGTAGATGGCCACGATCCGCTTGCCGATCGCGTCCGACCGGTGGCGGAACTCGATCGATATCTGAATCAGGCACAACAGTTCGTAAGGGCGCTCGATTCCGTGCCAGGAGCCGAAGTGGAAATACGCGACGATCTTGTCGAGCGCGGTCCCTTCAGCGCTAGTCAGATGGGCCGCGAGGGAATTGACGATATGGTCTTCGGCGATATCGAGAAGATGCAGCAGCAGCCGTTCCTTGCTGGTGAAATAAAAGAAGATGGCCCCCTTCGTCATCCCCACCGCCTCTGCAATTTCTTGCAAAGTCGTCGCATGATAGCCCTTCATGACGATGAGCTGGAACGCCGCCTGTGAAAGCCGCTGGATGCTATCCTCGCGGAGTTCGGCATTCTTTGCGGCTTTTCTGGGCGGCAATATACCGTCTCCTCTAATTCATTATCGAAACCCGCGGCCGGGCGAATAGAGGCGACGGCCGGGCCGCCGAGTTAATATCAAAGCGGCGGCCATGCCAGTCCAGTTATCTTCTCGGATGAGGCGGCAGCGATCCGTTGGGCGTGCTCAGTCGGATATCCGACGCTGCACAATATTTCAACAGTCTTGTCGGCGAGGTCGATCGGCTGGGGTGAACCGGGCGTCGCCGACAGGATTGGAGCGACGATCGTCCTGTCGTGCGGCAGATTCGCATGCCGCGCGCCATTGTGCGGATGGGCGAGGGCTTCGCCCGGGTCCAAAACCGGCGAAACACAGGCATCGCGCCCGTCGAAGACACCGGCCCAGACGTCGCGCGGACGTGTGGCAAAGCTGCGTTCGAAACGAGCGGTGAGTGCCGGCCAGATTGAACGATCCAAATGGTTGGGCGGCGGCGCATCGGCATATTCCAGCGTTTGCCACAGATTCTCGAAAAAGCGTCGCTCGAGGGCGCCGACGGCGATAAACCGGCCATCGGCGCATCGATAGCAGCGGTAGAATGGCGCGTTGCCGGCGACCAAGCCATCGCCGCGCGCCTGTAGCACCGGCTCGCCCCAGTCGGGAAAATGCATGGTCATCATCGACATGCAGCCGTCGACCATCGATGCGTCGACGTATTGACCTTCGCCGGACGTCGCGCGCGCATAGAGCGCGAACATGATGCCGAGAGCGGCAAAAAGACTGCCGCCGGCGAAGTCGGCGAGCAAATTGAGAGGAAATGCCGGAACGTCGGTTTCCGGGCCGAACGCGCCAAGCGCGCCGGAAATGGCGAGATAGTTCAGGTCATGCCCGGCCTCTTGCGAAAGGGATCCACTTTGGCCGTAGCCGGTCAGCGAGCAATAGACGAGGCGCGGATTGATGCTGCGCAGCGTCTCGTAATCGATGCCCAATCGCCCGGTAACGCCCGGTCGATAGCCTTCGACGACGACGTCTGCGGTCTTGGCAAGACGATGGAATGCGTCGCGGCCGTCAGGGCTTTTGAGGTTCAGATTGATGAAGCGTTTTCCGCGCGCCAATGCGGCGATCGGCAGGCTGCCGGCCCCGCCTCCGACCACGATGACCTCGGCGCCCATGTCGGCCAGCAGCATCGTGCAGTACGGCCCAGGCGCCAGGCGCGTCAAATCGAGGATGCGGATGCCTTGCAAAGCCTTATGCCGCGGTAGTGCGGAATCATTGCGAGGCGCGGCATTTGTTTGCTGGACCATTGCCATTATTCCTCGCGTCAGCGGCGTCATTAACCCATCGGGGTATGTGGAACGCAGAACTACTGTTTAAGTCGGACGAAATTTGTCACGGCTAGGCCATGGCCTCGGCGAAAAGGCGTTCGTAGTCCTGGGCGCTGGCAGGCCGCGGGTTGGTGGCCGACGAATGATCGTTCACCGTGTCGGCAAGCTTAGCCGCCGTGTGAGACGGGGTCAGGCCCATGGCGGAGAGACTTTTGGGCAGGCCTAAATCGCTATTCAGCTTGACGATTTCCGCGGACAGGTCGGCGCCGTCCAGCAACCCCATGGCGGCCTTCAGGGCGCGATACTTGGCGTCGTTGGACGGCGCGTTGAAGCGGAGCACGGCCGGCAGGATGACCGCGTTCAGCGTGCCATGATGCAATCGCGGCGAGGACAAACCTCCGAGCGCGTGCGACATGGCGTGGACAGCGCCCAGGCCCTTCTGGAAGGTCATGCCGCCCTGCAGCGCGGCCATCATCATCTCGGTCCTGGCCTCGATATCTTTGCCGTTATGCGTTGCCTTTCTGATGAAGCGAGCGGCGCGGCTAAGCCCGTCGAGCGCGATGGCATCGGCGGGCGGATTGTAGCGAGGGCTCAAATAGGTCTCGATGCAGTGGGTCACGGCGTCCATGCCGGTCGCGGCCGTGAGCAGCGGCGGCAACCCGAGCGTCAGCTCCGGGTCGCAGATGGCGACGTTCGGGATCATGTGCGGCGAGATAAAGCCGAGCTTGCGGCCGTCGTTGAGCGTAATGAGCGCCGCGCGCCCGACCTCGCTGCCGGTGCCCGCCGTGGTGGGGACGGCGATGACCGGCGGCTTGCGCGCCGTGATTTTGTCCAATCCGCCCAGGATCACCGCATATTGCGCCAGCGGCTCCGGATGAGTGACCAGCAGGGCGACGGCCTTGGCAAGGTCCAGCGGCGAGCCGCCGCCAAGCGCGACGATCGAATCGCACGAAGCGGCGCGGAACAGGTCGCGCGCTTCCAGAGAGGCTGCTTCAGTCGGGTTTTCCGGCGTTCCGTCATAAACTGGCGGTTCACCCGGCAGCCCACCAGCATTGATCACATGTTCGACCAGCCCGGCCGCAACGAGCCCCTTATCCGTTACGATAAGCGGACGCTTGACGGAGAGCAGCCGCAGTTCATCGGCAATCGTTTTGACGGCGCCGGCATCGAATTGAATTCTGGTCAAATAGGTGATGAGGCTCATGGTCTCTATTCCAATCCGTCATAGACATGCTTGGCGATGATCAGCCGCTGGATCTCGTTCGTCCCTTCGTAGATTTGCGTGATCTTGGCATCCCGCATCATCCGCTCGACCGGGAAATCACAGGTGTAACCGGCGCCGCCATGGAGTTGCACCGCCTGGGTCGTCACCTCCATCGCCATGTCGCTACACAGCAACTTCGCCATGGAGGCGAGCGAACGAGCGGCCGGATCCTTCGCTGAGAGCGCGTGTGCCGCGCGGTAGAGCAGTGAGCGAGATGCTTCGATCTTGGTGGCCAGATCGGCGACAATGCCGCGGATCATCTGGAAGCGCGATACCACCTGTCCGAACTGCTCACGGCCGGTGGTATATTTTACCGCCGCCTCGAACGCGCCTTGTGCGATCCCGAGCGCCTGAGCGCCGATCAGGATGCGGGTGTACGATAGGGAATCGGTGATGTAGTTGTAGCCCTTCGCCGGATCGCCTACGCAGCGATATTCGGGAATGCGGCAATTGTCGAAGATCACGTCGGCCGTCGGGCTGCCGCGAATTCCGAGCTTC
Organism: Pseudorhodoplanes sp.; assembly: GCA_019187085.1. Lineage (GTDB taxonomy): Bacteria > Pseudomonadota > Alphaproteobacteria > Rhizobiales > Xanthobacteraceae > Pseudorhodoplanes. Next base: position 177,951 of record JABARS010000003.1, read on the forward strand.
TTTTCCTTCTTTCCGAACGAGAGGCCCGGATCGTCCTTGTGCACGGCAAACAGGCCGAACGTTTTTTCGCCGGTGCGTGCCAGCACGGTATACCAGTCCGATCGCGTCGCATTGCTGATGAAGCGCTTTTGCCCCTTGAGAACCCACTCGTTCCCGTCCTTCTCTGCGCGCGTCTTGAGAGCGAACAGGTTGGAGCCGGTCTGCGGCTCCGTCAGGCATATCGAAAAGACGGTATCGCCCTTTGTGGCGGGCCGAATGACCTCTTCGCGCAGTCTCTCCGACCCGTGCTTCGCGATCGGCACTGATCCAGCCCAGATGACCATCAAGGTGAGCGAGGACGAAGCGCAGACGCGGCCGAGCTCTTCGAGCGCGATCGACTGGATGAGCACATCGCCGTCCTGCCCGCCGATCGCCTCCTCGAACGCCAGGCCGACGAGGCCGAGTTCTTTGAATGCCTTCAGCGATTCTTCGGGAAAACGTGCCTCTTCATCGTAAGCACGCGCGTGCGGCTCAATTTTCTCGGTGGCAAGACGCCGGACATTTTTCCGGAAGTCCTCGTAAATCTCACTGTCATTCATCATCGCACCTCGTCGATCTTGCTGGTGACGCTCCGCTTCCCGGAAAGAAGTAACATACTATCCGTATAGTATGGAAGCTCGTTAATTTGGGAAGATCAGTTCTCGCCTTTCGGCCGCAGGATCAGCTTTCCCTTCGCCTTCCGGCCGGTCATCAGTCTCATCGCTTGCTCGATGCCTTCCAGCGGAAACACCGCATCGACATGCGCCGAAATCCTGCCGCCGGCACACCACGACATAAGCGTCGATAGATTGGCACGGTAACGATCGGGTTCACGGTTCACCCATCCGCCGAAATTCACACCGACGACATCGCAGTTCTTCAGCAGGATGATGTTGGCTGGAAACCTCGGAATTTCCCCGCCGGCAAAGCCGACAACCGCAAACCGGCCACCCCAGGCCATACAACGCAAGGTTGGCTCGGCGTAGGCAATGCCGACTGGATCGTAGACTATATCGACGCCGCGCTCGCCGGTTAATCGGCGCAATGCCTGTCTCAGGTCCTCCTGGGCATAATTTACCAAATCGTCCGCGCCATGCTTGTGCGCCAGCGCAAGCTTCTCGTCGGAGGACGCGCAGGCGATAACCCGCGCACCCATCAGCTTGCCGACCTCCACCGCGGATAACCCGGCGCCGCCCGAAGCACCGAGCACCACGAGCGTCTCGTCCTTTTTGAGCCGGCTGCGGTCCTTGAGCGCATAGAGCGAGGTGCCGTACGTCACCGGAATACCGGCGGCGCGGTCGAAATCGAGAGAGTCGGGCAGCTTTACCAGCCGCGCGGCGTCGACCGCGATGCGCTCACATGCCGCACCGAACCCACAAAAGCCCGCGACACGGTCGCCGGGTTGAACGTGTGTGACGCCTCCGCCGATCTGGTCCGCAACGCCGGCGAATTCGCCGCAGGGCGAAAACGGAAGCTCCGGCTTGATCTGATATTTCCCCGTAATGAGCAGCGTATCGGAGAAATTGAGTGCCGCTGCCTTGACGGCCACGACGACTTCGCCGGGCCGCGGTGTTGGCGCCGGCAGGTCGGCGACCTCGAGATCGTCAGGACCGCCAAGACGGGTGCAAAGAACGGCCTTCATCAGTTTCCCGCGGCTACAAAAACGCATTTGCATACTGACCGACTGGTATGTAACATGGGCCTCAACAATATGCCAGTGCGCGAAAATCGTGATCGGGCTGCCGAGCAAAACTTGGGACAAGGGCAAACGATCGTTTTCGCCGACAGATGGCAAGTCGTGTCATGAGGAAGCGGCGCGTCAATGCGTAATGATATCATTCTTGAAGCCGGCGGCCTGACCAAGGACTTCGCCGGCTTTGTCGCCGTCAACGGCGTCGACCTGCAGGTTCGCCGCGGCACCATTCATGCCCTGATCGGCCCGAACGGCGCCGGCAAGACCACCTGCTTCAATCTGCTCACCAAGTTCCTTCAGCCCACGCGCGGCCGCATCCTTTTCAAGGGCGAGGACATCACCGCCATGCAGCCGGCCGACGTGGCGCGGCTCGGACTGGTGCGCTCGTTCCAGATATCGGCGGTGTTCCCGCACATGAGCGTCCTGGAGAACGTGCGCATCGCCTTGCAGCGCGCGCGCGGCGGCTCGTTCGATTTCTGGCGCTCGACCGCGGTGCTCGACACTTTCAACGAGCGCGCCATGGCGCTGATCGCCGATGTCGGGCTGTCGTCTTTCGCCGACTGGGTCGCGGTGGAACTGCCTTATGGCCGCAAGCGCGCGCTCGAGATCGCCACCACGCTGGCGCTCGATCCCGAGATGCTGCTGCTCGACGAGCCGACCGCCGGCATGGGCCACGAGGACATCGACCGCATCGCGCAGCTCATCAAGCGCGTCGCCGCCGACCGCACCGTGCTGATGGTCGAGCACAACCTTTCGGTCGTCGCCGATCTCTCCGACCACATCACCGTGCTCACGCGCGGCCGCGTCCTGGCCGAAGGCGACTACGACAGCGTGTCGACCAACGCTGAAGTGCGCGAGGCCTACATGGGGGTGGGGCATGCTTGACGTCACCGCCCCGCTGCTCGCGGTCAACGACTTGCAAGCCTGGTACGGCGAGTCGCACATATTGCACGGCGTCGCTTTCGACGTGCGCGAAGGCGAGGTGGTCACGCTGCTCGGCCGCAACGGCGCCGGCAAGACGACCACGCTGAAGTCGATCATGGGCATCGTCGGCAACCGCACCGGCTCGGTGCGCTACGAGGGCCACGAGCTCATCGCCCGCACCTCCGACCAGATCGCGCGCGCCGGCATCGCCTTCTGTCCCGAGGAGCGCGGCGTGTTCGCCAGCCTCAGCGTCGAGGAGAACCTGCTCTTGCCGCCGGCGGTGAAGCCGGGCGGCTTGTCGCTCGAGCGCATCTTCGAGCTGTTCCCGAACCTGAAGGAGCGGCTCGGTTCCAGCCAGGGCACCAAATTGTCCGGCGGCGAGCAGCAGATGCTGGCGATCGGCCGCATCCTGCGCACCGGCGCGCGGCTCCTGCTGCTCGACGAGCCGACCGAGGGACTGGCCCCCGTCATCATCCAGCAGATCGGCAAGACCATCCGCGCGCTGAAAGAGCAGGGCTTCACCATTCTCTTGGTCGAGCAGAACTTCCGCTTCGCCTCGACCGTGGCCGACCGCTACTACGTGATGGAGCACGGCCGCATCATCGACCAGTTCGCCAACAGCGAACTGGATGCCAATGTCGAGAAGCTTCATGACTATCTCGGCGTCTGAAAAATAAGCGTGCCACTCGGCACGACATCAAGGAGGAAGATCAAGATGAATCGCGTGATAAGTTTGGCAGCACTGGCTACCGCGCTCGCCTGCACATCGGCGCAGGCGCAGCAACTCAACGTCAAGATTGGCGTACTGACAGATATGTCGAGTCTCTATGCCGATCTTAGCGGCCCCGGCTCGGTCGCCGCCGCCAAGCTGGCGATCGCCGACTTCACCAAGGCCAATCCCAACGTGAAGGTCGAGCTGGTCTCCGGCGACCACCAGAACAAGCCCGACATCGGCTCGCAGATCGCCAACCAGTGGTTCGACGTCGACAAGGTCGACATGATCATCGACACGCCGAACTCCGGCGTGGCGCTGGCCGTCAGCCAGATCACCACCACCAAGAACAAGGTGTTCATCGTCTCCGGCGCCGCGGCCTCCGACCTCACCGGTCCGAAGTGCACCGCCAACACCATCCATTGGACCTACGACACCTGGATGCTCGCCAACGGCACCGGCAAGGCGCTGGCGAAGACCGGCGGCGACACCTGGTTCTTCCTCACCGCCGACTACGCCTTCGGCCATGCGCTCGAGCGTGACACCATGGCGGCGGTAGAGAAGAACGGCGGCAAGGTGGTCGGCAAGGTGCGTCACCCGCTCAACACCAACGACTTCTCATCCTTCCTGCTGCAGGCGCAGTCGTCGAAAGCCAAGGTAGTCGGCCTCGCCAACGCCGGCGGCGACACCATCAACTCGATCAAGGCGGGCGCCGAGTTCGGCATCGTCAAGGGCGGCCAGAAGTTCGCCGGTCTCCTGGTGTTCGCGAGCGACGTGAATGCACTCGGGTTGCAGAACGCCCAGGGCCTGACACTGACGGAAACCTGGTACTGGGACATGAACGACACCAACCGCGCCTGGACCAAGCGCTGGCAGCAGGAACGAGCGGGCAAGTTCCCGACCATGGTGCACGCCGGCGTTTATTCGGGCCTGACCCACTACCTCAAGTCTGTCGCCGCGGTGAAGAGTGCCGCCGACGGCAAGGCGGTGGTCGAGCAGATGAAGAAGACGCCGACCGACGACGTGCTGTTCGGCAAGGGCACGGTTCGCGCCGACGGCCGCAAGGTGCATCCGGCTTATCTGTTCGAGGTGAAGGCGCCGTCGGAGTCCAAGTACCCCGGCGACTTCTACAAGGTGCGCGCCACCATCCCGGCGGAAGAAGCCTTCCGTCCGCTCAACGAAGGCAACTGCCCGCTGGCGAAGGGCTGAGCCACGCGAAGCGTGTCCCGGACGCGGTGCGGCATGAAATGACGCACCGCTGATCCGGGACCCGAGCGCAGAAAACCACGCATGTTGGAAATCTTCGGCATTCCTTCGACCGCTTTGTTCGGCCAGTTGCTCATCGGCCTGATCAACGGCTCGTTCTATGCGCTGCTCAGCCTCGGGCTGGCGGTCATTTTCGGCATGCTCAACATCATCAATTTCAGCCACGGCGCCCAGTACATGATGGGCGCCTTCGCGGCCTATCTACTACTGCAATATACCGGCCTCGGCTACTGGCCGGCGCTGATCGTCGCGCCGATCCTGGTCGGCATCACTGGCGTCATCGTCGAGCGGCTGTTCCTGCAACGGCTGTACAAGCTGGACCATCTCTACGGCCTTCTGCTCACCTTCGGCCTGGCGCTGATCTTCGAAGGCTTGGCGCGCAACAAGTTCGGCTCGGCCGGCCTGCCTTACACGCTGCCGGACTCGCTGCGCGGCGGGCAGAATCTCGGCTTCATGTTCCTGCCCAACTACCGCGCCTGGGTGATCGTCGCCTCGCTCGGCATTTGCCTCGGCACTTGGTTCGTCATCGAGTGGACGCGGCTCGGCGCCTATTTGCGCGCCGCCACCGAGAACCCGACGCTGGTGCGCGCCTTCGGCATCAACGTGCCGCGCATGATCACGCTCACTTATGGCTTCGGCGTCGCGCTTGCCGCCTTCGCCGGGGTGATGGCGGCGCCGATCTATAACGTCTCGCCGCAGATGGGCTCCGAATTGATCATCGTCGTCTTCGCGGTCGTGGTGATCGGCGGCATGGGCTCGATCCTGGGCGCCATCGTCACCGGCTTCGGCCTCGGCGTCATCGAGGGGCTGACCAAGGTGTTCTTTCCCGAGGCGTCCAACACGGTGATCTTCGTCATCATGGCGATCGTGCTGCTGGTCCGCCCGGCCGGCCTGTTCGGACGGAGGGCGTGATGGAACGCGTGGTCGATCCGCTCGCCGGCAAGCCGTCGCTCTGGCGCACGCAGGCCCAGGCCATTGTTTTCGTCGCGATGGTCGCCGGGCTGATCGCGGCGCCGTTCTTCACCTATCCCTTGTTCCTGATGCAGGCGATGTGCTTTGCGTTGTTCGCCTGCGCCTTCAACCTGCTGATCGGTTATGTCGGCCTCCTGTCGTTCGGCCATGCGCTCTATTTCGGCTGGGCAAGCTACATCTCGGCGCATGCCGCCAAGGTCTGGGGGCTGACGCCGGAGCTCGCCATTCTGGCCGGCACCGCGATGGCGGCCTTCTGCGGCCTGGTTGCCGGCGCACTCGCCATCCGCCGCCAGGGCATCTACTTCGCCATGATCACGCTGGCGCTGGCGCAGATGATGTATTTCTTCGCGCTGCAGGCCAAGTTCACCGGCGGCGAGGACGGCATCCAGGCGGTGCCGCGCGGCTATCTGTTCGGCCTCATCGACCTGCGCAATGAGATGACGATGTACGTCGTCGTGCTGGCGATCTTCCTCGGCGGCTTCCTGTTCATCTACCGCATCATCCACTCGCCATTCGGTGAGGTGCTGAAGGCCATCCGCGAGAACGAGACGCGCGCGATCTCGCTCGGCTACAAGACCGACCGCTACAAGCTGGTCGCCTTCGTGCTGTCGGCGACGCTGGCCGGGCTTGCCGGCGCCACCAAGGCGATCGTGCTGCAGCTGGCCTCGCTCACCGACGTCAACTGGCCGATGTCGGGCGAGGTGGTGCTGATGACCCTGGTCGGGGGGCTGGGCACCATCTTCGGGCCGGTGGTCGGTTCCTTCGTCATCCTGCTGATGCAGTTCAAGCTCGCCGCCGTCGGCGAATGGGTGCTGGTGATCCAGGGCGTCATCTTCGTCGCCTGCGTGCTCCTGTTCCGCCGTGGCATCGTCGGTGAAATCGCTCACAAGCTACGTATTAAGCTCTGAAACTCCCGTTATCGAGGTCTTTCAGAAGACCGATCGGAACACAGGATATCGCGGTCAAAACGGAATTCTCGCATGTACACCGAGCTTTCTCTTTTCATCGACGGAAAATGGCTTAACGGCGCAGGCCGCAAGGGCGAGGATGTGATCAACCCTGCGACCGGCAAGGCGCTCGGCTCGCTGCCGCACGCCAGCAAGGCCGACCTCGACGCCGCGCTGGAAGCCGCCCAGAAGGGCTTCCTGGTCTGGAAGGCCATGTCGGCCTACGACCGCGCCAAGATCATGCGCAAGGCCGCCGACCTGCTGCGCGAGCGCGCCGAGCGCGTCGCCACCGTGCAGACGCTGGAGCAGGGCAAGGTTTTCGCCGAGTCGCGCATCGAGGTTTTGACCTCCGCCGACATCATCGACTGGTACGCCGAGGAAGGCCGCCGCGCCTACGGCCGCATCGTGCCGGGCCGGCAGAAGGGCGTGCGCCAGATCGTGCTGCAGGAGCCGGTCGGCGTGGTGGCGGCGTTCACGCCGTGGAACTTCCCGACGCTCACGCCCGTGCGCAAGATCGCCGGCGCGCTGGCGGCCGGCTGCTCGATCATCATCAAGGCCTCGGAAGAGACGCCGGGCGGCTGCTTCGAACTGGTGAAGTGCTTCGCCGACGCCGGCGTGCCGGCGGGCGTGCTCAATCTCGTGTTCGGCGTGCCGGCCGAGGTGTCCGAGCACCTCATTCCGTCGCCGCTGGTGAAGAAGATTTCCTTCACCGGCTCGATCCCGGTCGGCAAGCATCTCGCGGGGCTGGCCGCCAAGGGCATGAAGAAGGCGACCATGGAGCTTGGCGGCCATTCGCCGGTCGTCGTCTTCGCCGACGCCGATCCGGAGAAGGCGGCTGATACCATCGCCGCGTTCAAATATCGCAACGCGGGCCAGGTCTGCATCTCGCCGACGCGCTTCTATGTGCAGGAGGCGAGCTACAGCAAGTTCGTCGCGCGCTTCACCGAATACGCCAAGAACATCAAGCTCGGCGACGGCCTGGAGAAGGGCACCACCATGGGCCCGCTCGCCAATCCGCGCCGGCTCGACGCGATGGAGTCCTTCGTCAACGACGCCAAGGGCCGCGGCGGCAAGATCGCCGCCGGCGGCTCGCGTCACGGCAACCAGGGCTTCTTCTTCCAGCCGACGGTAATCACCGACGTGCCGGACGACGCGAAGGTCATGACCGAGGAGCCGTTCGGGCCCTTGGCGCCGATCGTGCCGTTCAAGACCTTCGACGAAGTGGTGGAGCGCGCCAACGCGCTGCCGTTCGGGCTCGCGGCCTATGCCTTCACCTCGTCGGGCGCGACCGCGACCGCCATCGGTGACGCCATCCAGTCCGGCATGGTGGGCGTCAACAGCGTCGCCATCTCGACGCCGGAGACGCCGTTCGGCGGCATCAAGGAGTCGGGCTACGGCTCCGAAGGCGGCATCGAGGGCCTGCAGGCCTACATGAACACCAAGTTCATCTCGCAGGCTTAACTGGGATTGCTGATCTTATTTTACCGTTCGCTGTTTCGTATCTGAAATTCGCTGTTCTCGGCTTAGGGAATTTTGAGCTAAAGCACTGAATTCGTAAACGCCTCTGCTCCATTTTCTCCGGAAATGGCCGCTTGGTTGCGAAAATCCCTGTTAAATTCCCTGTTGCAGGGAATGATGAACGGAGACTGGTTCGATCCGCACTGCCTCGCCAGCCAGCCAGTGCGGTCTCCTCCACTTTTGCGCGCGTTGTTCAGTTTAGGGCCGCCAATTGCGGGCTTTCTGGACGGCCACCTGTCTCTGAGCCTTCCGGACTCCAACCAAGAAGTTCCGAAATGGCCAGAATCTCCACGCAGCGAGGGGAAATTCCCGTTTTGTGGAGACTGGCGACAGAGACTTTGCACGAGAAGAGTGTGTGCCCCGGTTGGCAGTTAGCACCGTCTGTAACGTACGGTTAATCAGGGCGCTGTGACCTAAAGGTTTTTCAGGGCAACTTTCAGCAGACCAAATGACACGCGCTCTTGTTCGAGCCGAATCCGGTCGCCCAGGACATTTGATTGGAGTTCCCTGAACAACGTATGCTCATCGGCATTTAAACGCGTGAGCGTCCCACGATGAGGTATCTCCTCCGCCACCCATGAATCCCGATGTGCCATGAGGGTGTTCCGATCCATCAATAACGATCGCGCCGCAGGAAGTTGGGCGCGGAGACGGTCGAGCATGGCAAAGCCATGCGTGTCGATATCACCCCAATAATGTACTTCGCGCCTCTTAAGCCAGTCAGCGCAAGCCAAGACATCGAGACCATATCCCAATCCAAAAACGACCATGGAGTCCGGCATCTCGGGAAATGCCAATCCGTTCACTTCATTTTCAGTCACAAAGACGAGGCGAACAGGCGGATTTAGCAACGCAAATTGCGTGGCCGGAGCACTGATATCAGTCAAGCCTCCGATCACGAGCTTGGGATCGAGCATACGAAATCGAATCGTTGCCGGTTTGCTGCGCAGACCAAATCGTTGTTCAAATGTAGTCGGTGTGCCAGTTGGTTCCATGTCTAGGGGAGGTGTAAGAATGACGTCGAGAAGCTCGCTGAGAAGCGGCTTCCGCACCTCGATGAATTTCGTGTGCACGCCAGGAACGTCAATTTGGCGGAGATACATATTAGATTGCGGATGAACACGGAACCAGGCCAGGACAGCTAGTATCTTGTTCCAGTCTGCTGCATTGTCCAACATCACGAGCGGCTTATGGCTGATCCATGATGCGAGGACCGGATGAGCATTCAATGAAGCTTTGGCCAGTTCATCGAAGCGCCGTACCTCCTTTTCCTTTCCGATGAGCCGCGCGGCGTCGCCTTCGGTAGCAATCGTTGCGCCATTTGGAATTCGTTGGCGGCCAAGTTGGCGGTGATTGACTTCGGTCCAATCGATATCGTAGCCGAAGCCACGCTTGGCGCGGCTTCCATCCTCCAACTGCCGTATCCAGGTCCGCACCTGCTCGAAACACCCGCTCAATGCGTGCGTATCGGGTCGCTTGAGGCGCAAACGATGCGGAAAGAGCTGCGTGCCGCTAAACCGGGCAGTCAAGATTTTGCCGTTGGCCCATATCCGTCGGACCTGATCGGCCAACTCTGCCGGCGTTGTCCAATGCGTAGGCATCAGACAGCCCGTAACATCCGTTCTCGTCGGTACTCTTCTATGGTTAAGTTGCGCAGCATAGAGCGGCGCCCATCCTCGTTGTGCACAAAGCCCACCGCCGCAACATAGGGCTCGATCACGTGGATTTTCTGCAGCGGCGTGACGATGAGGAGTTGCAGGCTTAGACGCTTGAACAGGTCCAGGGCATAGCGAGTGGACTCATCGGAGCCCCGACCAAATGCCTCATCGATGAGCACGAAATGGAAAGAGCGCGAGCGGGTCTCTCCCCATTCCAAACCAAATTGATACGCGAGCCCGGCAGCGAGCACGGTGTAGGCAAGCTTTTCCTTTTGCCCTCCACTCTTGCCTGCCGAATCCGTATAATGTTCATGCTCTTGGTCGTCTTCACGCCAACGTTCCGAAGCCGAAAACGTGAACCAGTGGCGTACGTCTGTGACCTTCTGTGTCCAACGTTTGTCGATTTCGGCAGTCCCCTCGCGACCATGGAATCGTTCGATGATGCGCTTGACTTCAAGAAATTTCGCTTCGGAGTATTCGGAATCTTCCGATCCAGTCAGCGCCCCCTCGGTGCACGCGCGCAAATCTCTCTGGAAGTCTCGTATCTCTTGGTCGACATTCTGTTCGGCCTCTAGGCTAATGTAACGGCCTTGGTTGTAGTCGATTTCGTGCAATGAGTGATTGATCTTGTCGATTCGCTCGCGAATGGACTCGCGTTCCAGATTGAGCTGCGACTGGAAATTGGCAATCTCTCGGATTGTGTTCTCGTTTAGCAATTCCTTGAACCGGTTTTCGAATTTAGGCAGACCGTCCGAACGCAGTTCGTCGAGCATCTTGGAATATTCAGGCGCCGCGTCGAGCGATGCGTCTGCTTCCCGCGTTTCGAGGGGATAGGCATCTTTGTATGCGGTCATTGCAGCGACGATCTTGTCGCGAAGCCGGCTCATCTTCGCGATCTCATTGTCGATCTGTCGTTGGAGTTGTTCGCGCAGGTCCTGCTGGCGGCTATCGCAATTTTCGATGGTCAAGGGGCGATCAAATTGGCCGCAGATCGATTCCAAACGAGGGAAGAAGTTTTTCCTGACATCCTCGGCAAGACCCTGGATCTGTTCCTGGCAGGCTGTAAGTTGCTCTCGTGCTCGACGTTGGCGTTCTTCTAGGGTAGCGCGGTCTTCCTCCGCTTTCTTCTCAGCTGATCGGGCCTTTTCAATTTCGGCCTCAATGTCAGTAAGCTGCTGCTGTAAGGTCCGTAGTATGTCAGAGCCTTCTTCGATCTCGTGTTTCTCGCGTTCGAGCTTGTCAATCTCAGTTGCCAGCGGTCTCCAATCCAAATCGCGAAAGTCCTCGAATAGCGAAAGCTTCTGCAACGTGCCGGATTGGTCCTCAAGGCCACTCTGTCGTACCTGCAGCTGGGCAATTTTTTTGCCGCTTGCAGCAATCCGAGTTTCCAGAACGCGACCTTGTTCCGCTAGTGCTGCAATTTTAGCCTCGTTGGACCAACCTAGGACGAAGCGGGTACGGTCATCGAGCCGGTGACGGTCATCCTTTTCGTGCCGTTCGCCGCCGATCTTGAACTGACCGGCGCGTGTGATAGCGCGGTCCTCGCGTCGGAACTGATCGAGCATTTCGCAGCAGGCGTAGTCAAAGCGGCGCGCCAAGTCTCCTTCCAACCAGGCATAAAAGGGCGAGTCCGGCTTTATTGTGAGCTTTCGTACAAGCGACAGCGGATGCAATTCTGGCCTCGCACCAGGCCGACGCTCGCGCACCCTAAAGTAAACCAGGCGTCCGCCGAGTTGGGTGCGATCGACCCATTCAGCCACGCGTCCATATCGTTCATCGGGAACAAGGAGCGATAGCGCGTACCCTCGCAACAGACGCTCGGCGGCGCCTTCCCACGCGCGTTCTTCCTCTTGTACTTCGATCAACTCGCCAGCGAACGGAAGGTCCGCTTCATGGAGACGAAGTGCGCGACACAGGCTGTCGCGAATCGCCAGCATGTTTGCCGGAATATTCGAGCGACGAGTTCTTAACGATTCGATTTCGTTCGTAATTTCGTCATGCTGTCGCTTCAGATCCCGGAACGTCACCGTCTCTTCCGTGATGTCGTTCTGTAGATCGGTCTTGTCGCTCGACACCTTGTCGCGTAGCGCTTGCAGCGCTCGAGCATTGGCGAGGAAGATATCTCCATCGGTCGCAGGCGGCAGGCCAATCGTGCGTGCCAAGTTGTCGTATTGCAAAGCCCTCTTTGAGCAACCGTCTTTGATCGCTTGTTTATCCGAAATCTCTTTCTTGAGATTCTCCAGGCGATCTCCGCCATTCTCCGAAATCGACTGTTTGATATCATCTCGCCGTCGGTCCTGCGACTTCAACTTGTCTTGCAATATGGAGAGCCTGCTGGATACGCGCGCAAGTTCTGATCCGAGTGAGGTCAGTCGCTGCTCTAGGAGGTCGGATTTTAGACTACCGAAGAATGGCCGCAGGCTATCACGGCATCCACGCAAGCTTTCCGCTTCAACAGACAAGCTGGCGTACTGACCACAGTCGGCGACGATAGGCATCAGTCGTTCAATTTGTGCCTTTGCCTTCAGAACCGCCTCATGCGCACGGTTGAGATTGTCAAAATGACTCATCAACGCTTCAATGCGTTTCTCAACGGAGAATGCTTCTAGCATGTGCTGACGGACAAAATCAGTCAGATTGCCAACGGATTTCATCGACACGGTCTGCTGAAACAGATCGAGGGCTTGGACCGTCTCGATACCGAACCTGCGTCGGAAATCGGCGCCGTAAGGCGGGAATGTGTCATATACCTCTATACCGGGCATGGATCGAAGGCGCTTTTTCAAACCGTTGATATCCGGGCCTGGCTTAAAATGCTCGCTGATTCCGAGTGTATGATCGGCGACAACGAAGAATCGTGCAGGCTGTCCCTGCGCTTCCTTGAACCAAAAGACTTGCGCTAACGTGATTTCCTGATCGAACCCCTCATTGCGGAAGCGACCCAGGATGACGGAATAGGTATTGTGATCGCGCAGCGGCACCGGACGAGCCGAGAGACCCACGTCCCCTCTCTCGGATTTGTAGTACCCGAGAACGTAAGAGCGTAGGTCCCGTTCGCGCGCCTCCGCCCCGGCCGCCTTGTTGTAATTTATGGTCTGCCAAGGGGCGAGCAGCGTCGTTATTGCATCGACGAGTGTGGACTTGCCTGATCCAATGTCGCCGGTCAGTAGAGTATTGTCGCCGCGAAGATCGAGGCCCCACACACGGCCATGGAAAGTGCCCCAGTTATAGAATTCGCAACGATGCAGACGCATTCCAGCGCGCTCTGCCGCGACGGGCAAATTGTTGTATCCCGTTTGAATTGATGGGCTAATTTGGTCCATGGGCCGATGACCGTTCGCGCTCTTGCGCAGCATCATAGGTTCGGTACTCGGCCAAACGCTGGTCGAAATCCGCGAGCCACTGCCCGTCTACAAATGCCTTGAGGATTCGCCGCACCTCGAAAAGATCGTCGGTGCCGCGCAGGCGACGAAGAAAGCCCATCTCGATAGTGCGGTTGATGTGCGTATCAACTCGCTCCATCAATCGCGCTTGATTGGCTGTGTCTGGCAGGAACAGCCTGATCATCTCAACAATGGCGTCTCGCGTCAGGACAAGTCGTGACTCGCCACTGATCGCATCAAATTCGGCGAGTTTTTTCCGCAACAGTACCAGCAACAAACTGACCTGGTAGCCAAGTCGGTGCCGGGGCACCAAGCGCGGCAATTCCGCACCATCAATTTGCATAGTGTGTTGTCGGAGATAGGCGTACCCTTCCGCCTCATCGAGGATCAGCTCTAGGCCCAAAACGTCGACGTAGTCGCGAATCCGAGCCTGAAGATTGAGTAGGGACTGCCACACTAAAGGATCGTTTTCGCGATCCACGATGCCCTTCATCAGGGAGATCAGCACTGTCGACAGAGAATTGGAAACAGAGTTGGTCACGATAGCCTCTCCGGATGGACCGGTGGGCGCGCCGGACGGCAGAAGATTACGAGGGGCAGAGTGGCTTGACGCGCCCTTCCAGCCGAATCAGTCCATGTCAACGCTTGCCGCTGCGCATCATCAATAACTGCCGCGTTGTCGTCCGAAGCAAGGCTGAAGTATGCTACCAATTCTGCCAACCCCTGCTCTAGCGGATGGCGATGCACGATTTCGGCCAAAGAAATCTGCGACCGTGTTTGTAACGCTTGACGGATTCGACCGGCCAGGATGTCCTTATCCACGTAAATTTGCTCGAACAGGGCGGCCGACGGAATCGGATCAGTATTTTCGGTTGGGCTTTCGTCGATATGCACTTCTAGTGGCGGACTAAAGAGGGGGCGATCTAGGGTCAGGACCACATCCGGCGCGAGTTCATCTATTTCCATGAAAATGCCTTCGGGCATGTCGTCACGGAGCGCGAGAGCGGTTTGCTCGATGTTGCGGATCAGTTGCATGATCCGACGATTTTCCAACCACGCCTTATCGTCGAGATAGCGCCGCAACTGTTCTGAAAGCCGCGCCACGGTCCGTTGCGCCATCTCGCCGGCCTGAACCCAGTCGTAATGAGTGCGCAGAAACCTCCGGTCTGGATTGAGCGCCTGAACTGGTTCAAGTTCAAATACCTTCGCAAGCAGCGACGATAGCTCCTCTTGCCGAGCAGGAGTCATCAGGAAATCCCAGAATGTGCGAAAGCTATTACCTTGGTCTGAGCCAACAATTGCATCTCGTTCGCCGAAAATCTCGGCTAATAGTTCTCCTTTTGACCCGTCCCAAGTTGCAATACGTTCGCGTACTTCGCGATCCAGATCACGGAAGTTCTGTTCGATTTCTCGAAAGTCAGAAAGAAGGCCGCGTGCAGTCGCCGCAATCTGCAAGAATCGCTCTTTGATGCGTGTAGCATCAAGCAAATACAGATGCCCCTCACGGATGCGACGCATCTCGCCTTCGATTTGTTCCTTGCGCCGCTCAAGTTCAGTAATGCGAGCCCATGGGTCCGTTTCAGTACCTTCCGCAAGCTGGCGTAGAAGTTCGAACACCGTCATGAGACGGGATTCGGTTCCAATAAAACGCCGACTTCCCAAACTTATCAGCCATTCGATCGCTTTCTCTGTCGCTGGCGTGATGTCGAAATGTGGCTCGTCACTGTTGGGGACGTAGTATTTCCGTAGCCAGCCGTGCTCATCTGATGCCCAGCTGTCGAGGTATGCCGTTGCTTGTCGTGGAAATAGGTCTTCGCTCAAAACTGACTTGAGGCCGTAGAGATAGTCGTCGAGTTTCGAGATTAGCTCCGCCTGTGGCAATGTCCGGACGTTAGGAACAATAAACGTGGCATGCAGAAAGCTCACAATGAGCGGAGCGTGATCAGCAAGCAGCAAGCGCCAAGCCGGGTGTTTCCGCCGGAGGCCGTCGACCGTTTGGTAATCCATTTCCATGATCGCACACGCGGGGCTGGAATGGCTTGTCGAGATCTTGATCCCGGCTTTAATATTCCAATTGTGTGGCCTGAAAGGGCGTTCGATAATCCAAATTTACAGTCCGTCCGTCATAACGAAAGTTGTCCACACGCATTGGGAATGCTCCAATCAATGCGTCGGCACTGACAGCCGCATTGGTCGCAGAAGCCTTGAACTGCAAGCATTTCCAGAGGCGGGCTGTGCTCCTGGCCGACATTCCACACGCCGTTCTATGTTTGTTCTTAATCCAAAATCAGGGATGGGTCAATGAATCTGGCTCTGGATAGCGAATGGCACCTAGGAATATATACTGTGCATTAAAGAGATGTTAGATCATTCCATAATGGACATTACGCGCCGCATCCCGGGACGCTCGGTTGAGCTAGCCACAAAGAAATTCAGAAATGGATCGCCGCGGAAGGTACGAGTAGCTCTACCTTGCTCGATCCACGCTTTCCTGTTGTTCGGACCACGAGAGCAGTGCCGCATCGTGCAGCATCGCCAGGGTCATGGAAGGCGGCTGCTCCCCACGCAATATCATGGAGGTCATCTGCGGCGACAAGAACGCGAGGCGAATTGCCTGGCGTATGACTTTCGGATGGATATCGTTCTTGATGGCTAATGCCTCGACCGATGCGTACGTCCCATCGGACAGCTGCCGTATCCAGGCGTGTGCACGGGCGATGGCCTGCACAAGAACTGGATCTGGCTTGGAGCCGCTGCTGGTCGCCCGCTCATCGATCTCGACAAGCGGGCGCTTGTGAGTTGGCGACCATGGAACGAGAACGTGGCTCGGTATCGAATCATTGGGTGTATCGGAGAATTCGTTTTCGTTAGGACTGTCCGCATTCGTTGGACGCGTAAATTCAATCTTCAGGCGATCCTTTGAAACGACCACTCGTGCGATATGATTCTGAACGAGTGCTCGGTCATCCAGATCGGCGGCATGGTTCGGTACATGGTTTTTCGCGACCCTGATCACCGCTGCCTCCAATTCTGGCGCGGAGATTCGGCCAATTGAGCCTACCTCATTGTTGCCCCTCCGGACCAAGGCCGAGCTGACATAGAAGTGGTATCGAATGCTGCGCTTGGTAGAGAAGCTCGGGCTCATACGATTGTCGCGGTCATCGAACAGGCGACCTGTTAGTAGGGCGCCATTCGCCGCACGCTTGAACTTGCGTGCGACTCGATTTGAATCCAGCCGCTGCTGCACCTGCTCGAAGAGTTCGCGGCCGACGATAGGTTCATGCTCCCCGGGAAACCACTGACCGCCGTAGCCGGCCTCTCCAATATAGATGCGGTTGCTGAGGAGATGGGCGAGGGGACCGTAGGTCAACGGCACGCCGCCGCGATTTCGCCCTTTTGAGATCACTCGCGGCTTGGAATGAATCTTCTTGGCTCTCAGGTTCTCCTCCAGCAACTTAATCGTTCCAAGTTCTAGATAGCGCTGGAAGATGTAGTGAACGTTCTTTGCCTCAGCGGGATTGACGACGAGTTTCTTGTCCTTGGCATCGTAGCCCATTGGCACGCTGCCGCCCGTCCATTTGCCTTTGCGGCGGGACGCCGCAATCTTGTCCCGCACGCGCTCGGACGACAGCTCACGTTCGAACTGCGCGAATGAGAGTAGAATGTTCAAGGTGAGCCGCCCCATCGACGTGGTCGTATTGAACTGCTGGGTGATGGCGACGAAGGAGATCGATTTGGCATCGAGGACTTCAACGAGCTTGGCAAAGTCGGCGAGTGAGCGCGTCAGTCGATCGATCTTGTAGACGACGATGATGTCGACTTTGCCTTTGTCGATGTCGTTGAGGAGGCGCTGCAGGGCCGGGCGATCGAGACTGCCGCCGGAATAGGCCGCATCATCGTAGCGGGTCGGTAAAGCCGTCCAGCCCTCATGCGCCTGGGATTTGACGTAGGCCTCGCAAGCCTCTCGCTGGGCATCGAGCGAGGTGAACTCCAACTCCAACCCGTGCTCGGTGGACTTGCGGGTATAGATCGCGCAGCGGACTTGCTTGTCCGGACGGCCTTTCATGAAGCCGCCTCCGTATCTGCGCCTGCCTTGGCAACAAGGTCCTTTCTCGGCCGCCCGCGAGGCCGGCCGGGTATCCCCGCGCGAACGCTTTCACTCTCATGGGCTGTGGGACCCGCCTTGGTGGATGGCCGCAGGCCAAAGAAACGAGGACCGTTCCATTTGGTGCCGGTGATCAGGTAGGCGATTTCCGACAGGCTGGAATAGGTTTCCCCCTCGTACAGGAAACGGTCATCGACCACGGTGACGCGGACGATTTTTCCCTTCCATTCCCGGATCAGAACCGCGCCGGACTTGATCCGACGCGGCAGTTCGATCCGGGATGATGGCCGCCGGCTGATTTGCCGGACGGCATCGGCAAGCTCGCGCTTCAGGCGTGCTGACAGCCCGCCATATGCGAGCTCTTGAACGCGGTAGGCTAGGCTTCGCCTCAACAAGTCCGGGCCAAACGCCTTGGGCGGTTCGGATTTGAATTGCTCCCGCCATAGCAGTCGCAGATCGTGTTTGTTCATGGTGCCGATGCGTTTGACCTGCTCCTCGACCGCGGCGGGATCAACAGATCGCCGACCCATCGCTACGCCCCTTGACGGTCAGCGGTTTCGGTCTTTGGGTTGGAGCGATTGGTGGCGATCAGATAGATGCGCGAGCCATTGCTCTTCTCCGAGATAAGAGCGAGGCCGAGTTTCTTGCGGACGACGCCAGCGAAGAAACCGCGGACCGAATGCTGTTGCCAGCCCGTGGCCTTCATGATGGCAGCAATGGTGGCGCCTTCGGGCCGGCTGAGCAGCGCGATCACCTTCGCTTGTTTGGAGGTGGCTTTTGACTTGCGGTTGGCTGTTTTTTTGGACCGGCGCTTGGCGCTGGTCGTCGACCTTGATTTCAGGATGTGTTTGCTCTTGGCCATCGTTGCGACTCCTCTGATCGGTGGCGACGGCATGCGCCGTCACCACCGAATCCCCGCGGAGGCCCAAGGGCGCTGGCGGGGTCGAGAAATCGCTCGAAGGGCTTTCAGCTAGTCGAGAGGCGATTTATCAGGCTTGCGGCATCCAGCAGCCTGCCTGCTTCGTAGACCGGCTGCTCCAGGTCGAGCGCGATTTCAACCGCCTTGCCGGTATTGCCGGCCTCGGCGCAGGCTTCGGCGGCTTTAGCCACCTGCACCGCCTCATCAAGCCGCTTTCGCATCTCCTTGAGGAAGGCCTTTATGGCGAGTTCGGAAGCGGGCGCTTCCATCTGAATCCCCCTGGCGCGTGCTGCTACACATGCTTGCCTGGCTGGTGAAGTCGAGTGGAATGTGAGCAATCTTCTGGCTTTGTTACCGGCAAGCCGATAATCGGACGGTCAAATTAGCCGGCGATGGAGCCGAATGCCCGGCCACATCCAATAGCTAGCGGCTCGGACGGGACCGGCCTTTGCGGCGATGTCCGCCGTCGTCACCGGCCAGAAAGCGCGAATAAAGCCCAACCGGATCGGCGCCGATCGCCCGTGCGATCGTGGTGAACTCGATGATGTCGATGCGCCGCTCGCCGTTCTCGTATTTGGCGACGAAAGACTGTGGTCGGCCAAGCTTCTTGGCGAGCTGCTGCTGGGTCAGGCCGGCCTTGCGCCTGGCCTGGATCAAAAGCTCGAGAAAGCGCGCGTGTTCGGCTGATCGGAGGGTTTTTCGCATGCGCCGGTGAGGTCCGGATTCGGCGCATGGGAGAATGATCCCGGAATCGGATTATCCCAGAAGTGGATATTTCCTGCAGGCGGAGCTATGACTATCGCGTTATGAGCCGGCCTATGCCGGCTCCGACCCGGCCGGGCAGAGAAGACGATGTTGGGATTGTTGGGATTTTGGCGCAGGCGCAAAGCCTACCGGCAGCAGGTGAGACGGAAGGTCGAGGGCCTCATCGACCGGTGTGGTGAGGCGGCCCATGAGGTTGCCCGGTCCCGCCGCATCGAAGCCCTCCAGCAGCGAAACGATCCCGAGCATCGGTTCTGGTGTGCTGTCGCCCATGAGATCGCCAAGCAAACGAACCGAGAAGTCGGCGTCGATACCGCCACGCGTTACCTGGAGAGATAAGAAGCGGGGGGTGGAGAGCAACGTAACTCCCGCTAGGCTTGCTTGGTTGATGTGCTGGATTTTGTCGCGGTTGCTTTTTCTCTGCTTTTCTTCGCATCGTACAACCGCGCCCGCCGGCCGGTCCGCTCAGCCGCGAGCAGGGTGGTTCCCGACCCGCCAAAGGGATCAAGGATGAGGCTGCCGCGCCGGGAACAATCCTTGATGGCGTCCGCGACAAGTGCCGTCGGCTTTACAGTCGGATGCAACGCAAGCTCGTCGTTTCGGTCTTTTCTAAACGTGTTCACGCCCGCATAGTCCCAGACATTGGTGCGATAACGGCCATGCTTTCCGAGGCCAATGTTGTTGATGTGCGGCGCTTTGCCGGACTTGAACACAAAGACAAGCTCGTGCTTGGAGCGGTAGAACGAGCCCATGCCGCCATTGTCTTTGTTCCAGACGCAGAGGTTTTTGAGCTCGTCGTAAACGGCCAAACCCGCGCGCAGGATTTCGGGCATGTGGCGCCAGTCCATGCATATGAAGTGGATCGATCCGTTGGCGCTGGCATTTGCCATGTAGCGCAAGGCAGTCTCCAGGAAGGTAATGAACTGCGCCGCGGTCATTTCGCCCGAGGCCATGGCAAACTCGCGGTGTTTGATCGCGCCCAGCCCGCACACGTGTCCTTCGATCGGCACGTTATAGGGCGGGTCGGTGAAGACCATCTCGGCCTTTTCGTCGGCAAGGAGCGTCCGGTAGGCGGACAAGTCGAGCGCATTGCCGCAAAACAGGAGGTGCTCGCCCAGCCGCCAAAGATCGCCCGGGCGGCTGACCGCGGCGAGGGTGCGGTCGATTTGCGGGATCTCGTTCGCCTGATCGGCGTTCCCACCGAAATCAGTCCCGATGATCGCTTCGATTTCGGCGCTCTCGAAGCCGGTGATTTCCACGTCGAAGTCGAGGTCGAGCGCACCGAGTTCCTTCAACTCGGCCGCCAAGATCTCGAAATCCCAGCCTGCGTTGAGCGCGATCTTATTGTCGGCGAGTGCAAGCGCACGTTTCTGTGTCGGCGTCAGCTGCGCCAGGCGAATCGTCGGGACGACGGCCTGGCCGAGCTGCCGTGCCGCTTGCAGCCGGCCATGGCCGGCAATGACGACGTCGTCCTCATCCACCAGTACAGGATTGGTGAAGCCAAATTCCGCAATGCTGGCGGCGATCTGCGCGATCTGCCGGTCGGAATGGCTGCGTGCGTTAGCCGTAGACCCCGAATCAATTCTGAAAAGAATGCTTTCCATAAGCAGGGATGCCAACAATATTGAAAATCGATGTGCCGATGGCTCAAATTTGCAGAATGACAGGTTGCCGAACATAAGTAACGAAGTTGGCGGTCCCTCTCCCTGGAGGGAGAGGAACCCCGAACTAACATTCTCTGTTTTGTGTGAATATTTTCAGATACTTACAAGAGCCCTTAGCTGAGCACTGCTTGATATCATGAACTTGCGCGCATCCAGCAACCATACCCTGACGGGAGACAGTGCGGGAATGAGGTGGTCCCGGTTGTCTGAACAGATTTTCCGCGTCGATAAGTGGAGCCTCTGCCGTGGTTAGGCTGCCAAGCGGAGTGGCAGCGGGGTGAAGTAGGCTTGATCGGGTGCCGTGTCGTCAAGGCTCGAATGCGGTCTGCGGCCGTTGTAGAAGTCCAGGTAGCGGCCGATCGAGGCGCGGGCCTCGGATACGCTGTCGTAGGCCCGCAGATACACCTCCTCGTATTTGACGCTGCGCCACAGCCGCTCGACGAAGACGTTGTCCCGCCAGGCGCCCTTGCCGTCCATGCTGATCGCAATGCCGTTGCTGGCGAGCACGCCGGTGAAGGCCGATCCGGTGAACTGCAAACCCTGGTCGGTATTGAAGATGTCCGGCTTGCCGTGATGAGCCAACGCATCCTCCAACGTCTCGACGCAGAATGCCGCGTCCATGACGATCGACAGCCGCCACGACAGCACGCGGCGGCTGAACCAGTCGAGCACAACCGCCAGATAGACGAAGCCGCGCGCCATCGGGATGTAGGTGATGTCCGTCGCCCACACCTGGTTCGGCCGCGTGATCTCGATGCCACGTAGCAGATAGGGATAGATCTTGTGCCCCGGCTCGGGCTTGGTCGTGCGCGGACGCCGATAAAGCGCCTCTATCCCCATCCGCTGCATCAGCGTCTTCACATGACGACGGCCGATCTTGCACCCCTCGGCGGCCAAAAGGCCTCGCAGCATGCGCGAGCCGGCGAAGGGGAACTCCAGATGCAGCCGGTCGAGACGATGCATGATCGCAAGGTCGGCCTCCGGTACCGGCCGCGGCCGGTAGTAGACGCTGCCGCGGCTGATGTTCAGGGCTTTGGCCTGCGTCGAGATCGGCAGATCGTGCGCGCGGTCAATCATCGCTTTGCGCTCAGCAAGCCCGCCTTGGTGAGCGCGCCCTCTAAAAAATCGTTCTCCAGCGTCAGCTCGCCGATCTTGGCGTGCAGCGACTTCACGTCGATCGCAGGCTGCGCCGAGGCGTTGCCGGCACCGCGACCAAACACATCGGCAGCGGAGCCCTCAAGCTGGGCCTTCCACGCTGTGACCTGATTGGGATGGACGTCGAACTGCTCGGCAAGCTGAGCCAGTGTCCGGTCGCCCTTGACGGCGGCAAGCGCCACCTTCGCCTTGAAGGCCGGGGTGTGGTTCCGGCGTGCTCGTCTCTGCATGGTCGCTCCTGATTCGCAGGCAACAGCGTGCCTGCCGTCAGGCAGAAATTCCACTTATCGCCCTGTGCAGATTTGCGGGACCGGCTCTGAATTCCGGTCGCTGGGATTTGTTAAGGAGGAGGCAAGCAATGGCGGTCCCTACCGCGACGCGGTTGTTGCGCAAAGGTGCTAATTCCCGCGAGCCGTTCGGGACATCAATCACGGCGCTTGGTCCGATTACCTGAGGGTCTAGGTTTAAATCTTACCCTCGCAACCAAAGTCGGTAACAAATTCAACTGATTGGAAAAGCGCCCAAGGCTTGGTGAACTGTACGAGAGGCTTACCTCCGCGCGCTCCCCAAGATTTCTGGGGGTGCGTCGCTGGTTGGATTATCGATGAGGCTCAAAATGCAAGGCGCTACCCGAAGTCGCCGGAATCTCGGCTCAGCGCAACCGCTGCTAGAACCAGCCGCTGGTAAGCATTATAGTGCGACCATTGCACGTCAATGGACGGGAGGGGGAGATGTCAACCGCTGCACTGATCTTCGGCATTTTGGGTGGGTTGTTCGGGCTGCTCGTCGGTCTTTTCGGCTATTCTATCGCAGGCATTGCTGGTGCAAGCGGTCAGAGCGGTGCGGGCCTTGTTCAACTCATTAGCATCGCCATACCCGTCGCAAGCTTGGTCGGCGGCGGCATAGCGAAGTCCCAAGCGACCATCGCTGGGGTGTTCATGCTGCTGAGCGCCGGCGGGATGTTGTGGCTGTTTGGGTTTAACTTCTTTACAGCGATCCCGCTTATGTTGAGCGCCATTGGCGGCGCTCTGGCTCTTTTTGCGGCCAGCGATGCTAAGACGAAAACAACGTAGCCGTTCGCTAGGGAGTGTTTCATCGTCACTGGAATGATCGCGGCAAGCGCATCGCGCTCTCTGGATGATGGAGTCTGACATGAAATTGTCGGGACCTGCGGCTGCCCTATTGCTCATCGCATCAATTGGCTCGTCGATCGCCTGCCCTTCACCGGGGCCCTTCTCATCCAGGCCAGAATGGGTCCAAGATCAAAAGGGGTGCAAACTCTTCATTCCGATGCCACCGGTAACAATGCCGAGTGTGCAACGGGCAGTGTCATGGGACGGCGATTGCGTTTCCGGTTTCGCTGAAGGGTCTGGCAAAGTGAGCTACCTGTGGAATAACTTTGCGGTTTTGACCGCTGAGCTCAGTCCCCAAACAGGTGCGATCATGAAGGCCGGAAGGCCCGCCGCGACGCTCGCTCCAAACGTAGTCTCTGCTACCGGGACATGCGAACGGTACGTCGGAGGCGGCTGGTCCGAACGTCGGATTGAGGGCACCGCCCCTACCGAGCTCGACTTATCTAATCCTCTCCTTGCCGTCGCAATTGCTGCCCAATTGCAGCAACGCGCTGCGCAGAGATGTCCACCACCGAAAGAACAACACATCTATGCCGAAGTCCAACTGAGGCGTAACGGAATCCTGGAGGTCTGTGCAAGGAGCCCGGCTGAATATTTGCTGGACATTGACAACAATTCGTATGCATCAACGTCAGCCCGTATCCAGAACGAACCCGCGGCAAATCGGTGGAGCCGTGGCGTGCGGCAGTATGCGTCAAATCGACTCAGCGCAGGAACGGGTACCCAGCAAGAGCTTTGTAACAACTTCAGCAAACATCGCGCCGCGGTACTGGGGCTGGTAGCTCAATTAAAAAATGAGCGGAATCCCCTTCGCTCTCAGCAATTAGAAGCCCAAATCAATGAGGCCAACAGGGCGGCATCGCAGGAATTGGTTAGGCTCTATGGCGATGGCCTCAAAAAATTTGAGTCCTATGTCGTCACGGTAGACAAGCTTGAAGACCGAGGATTCGGGAGGATTGGCATGTCCGCTTCGCTCGGTTGTCCTGGGGCGCCTCTGGCTTTTGATGTCCTCTTTTCAAACGAGAAGATTGCCGACCCGCCGAACCCGAACGACTTAGGTCTCCTAAGTTCATTACCACAGTTTAGATCCGTGCTAAGCCAACTCAATCAAGGCGATCGGGTCAAGCTCGATGGTATACTTCGCAGGTTCGTCATTGGGGCTGGATATGACTTTGCCTCGATTTCGCTTACGAGCAATCCGATCGTCCTCCGGATCAGGGTGACACAATTGGCAAAATTGTAGCAAAGCAGTTCCGTTGCTTGCGCGCATGAGGTGTTGAACGGTTGGACGAGGACGCATTAGAATTGGGGGCCAAGGCTATGTCGCGTTTCACAACGCCTGCTTTACCTCAAAGTCTTCGATGCGTTCTCAGGATTGCAGCACTACTACTGGTCGCCACGCTTGGAGGCTGCTGGATTCCTGAACAGTTCGAGGCCAAAGTGAATGTTAATGCAGACGGCAGCTATAGTTACTCGTACGATGGTGTTCTGACGTTCGCGCCCGCTTTAGCCGATGCGAAACGCGGAGTATTGGACGCGCGTGGCGAAGCAGAAGTCGCGAAGCTTGCGCCAGAATTGCGTCGGGATGGATTCCGCAAAGCGGATTACCTCGGTAGGGGTCGGTTTTCGGTTTATCTGGAACGCTCAGTTCCGAAGGGGCAGCCATCCTTCTTCCTTTCTAAGGAAATGCAGATCTTCTACGTGGTGCCGCAGATCGACGGCACAGTGGCAATTGGAGCATTCCGCCCAGATACCAATGCGTTGAGGCAATTCAGAGAGATCGGCGCAAAGATAGATGGTACGCTGAGTGTTGCAGTAGGAAACGGCGTAAAGGTGCTCAAACACAATGCGCAAAGCGAGCCTTGGCTGTATGGTTTAATGGGCAGCTACAAATGGCAAATAAGGACCCCTGACGCCAATCCGTTCATGATTGTCCAACCCTCACAATGACGCAGCCGATAGTAGGATAAGTTTAGCGAATTACCGGCCTGCACGCTTGTATGCGTCACCGAAAGCAGGAGGTGCGAGTTGAATACGGCCACTTCGCAAAAGCTCGGCCAAATAGTCTCTTGCTTGCTCACTCCCTAGCGCACTGGCACACCTCATGAGCTGAAAACCAGTTCGAGAATCGCGGGGAGCGCCATCGCCATTGAAATATGCATCGCCGACATAGGTCATCGCTTCGCGTTCGCAAAGCCCGACGGCCTGCTTGTACCAGTAAACAGCTTCCGGACGATTACCGGACTTCATGTTCGTTACGCCCTTGTTGTAGAATTCCCGCGCACGCGTGGGTAACTTCGGTTCAGGGGAGTCTCCCTTTGGGGACGTGGGAGTTAGGGCTGCCACCTCATTGAGTGGGGCAAACGCCTCGGTTTGAAGTCGTGCATTATCTCTCTGTAATTGTCGAACCGTCTCCCTTAGCCGCGCAATCGACTCTGGATTATTATCCAACTCCCGGAACCACACATCAAACCCGTATTGACCCGCCGCGCCGACGGCAAGTGCAATCAAAAGAGTCAAAGTAACAAAACCACTCAATGGCAGACCGAAAATTGTCCTTTTGTCTCGTTTGAGGAGCGTGCGAAGCTTTTCTATTTCTGCATCCTTCTTTGCCAGTTGCTCATGCAATTGACCAATATCATCATTGGACTCGGAAGTTTCACTTTGATCGCCGGTAACGCCATCCTTGCCACCTTCTACAACTGTTTCGCCGGGACTCCTACCCGCAGCGCCTGGGATGTGGAATGGCCAATTCAATTGGTCTGAAACATTAAGATCAGGAATAGAGATCTCTACTGGGATGCCGGGTGCGATATAATTTGTTAGGCTCGTGTCAAGAATTAGAAGAAGGTCCTTCCCTTCGCGGCTATGATTGGGCCTGATTGCAACCGGGGCGTTTTCCCATCCTTTGGGTCCTAGAGTTTTGTTTGTGCCAATCCAGCTGATACGCAGGCTTGGCCGATCGGGGAACTGACCAATGCCCTTGAGCCGAAGAACAATCTCCCGGCCATCCTTGCTTTTGGCAAGTTCGATCTTGGTCATTGCCGTACACGCTCCCCGTCGCGTCTAACCGTCTAGCTGTTGGATG
Source organism: Pseudorhodoplanes sp. (assembly GCA_019187085.1). Lineage (GTDB taxonomy): Bacteria > Pseudomonadota > Alphaproteobacteria > Rhizobiales > Xanthobacteraceae > Pseudorhodoplanes. The sequence continues at coordinate 203,868 of JABARS010000003.1, forward strand.
ATAGCTTTAAGTAGGGCCCTCTCTTCTTCCGAGAATTTCTGCTTAATACCGCCAGAGGCGTTCCTCCTTGCCAGGTCGAGAAACGAAGCCAGCCAATCTTCGATGAAAGACTGATAATAAACCTCGCCGTATTCTGGGAGTCCTGCCAGGTGATCGATCGTCTCGCGCTTCGGAAAGACCGACACCTTTTGTCCATTCACACCGGTTTTGGCGCGTTCAGATTCAGCCAGAGCATCTTGCCCAAGCTTCCACACGTACTGGTTTATGCGCTCCGCGGATGCCATTGCGGGTTTCAGCATCTCAGCCGCGCCTGAATCCACAGCTGGCATAGCAACCCGCATTTCTTGCGCTATTTGGTCGCCAAGACTCGTTAGCTCGCTACCCGCAAGTAACTCACGCACAATTGTTTCCATAGCTTCCGGTTGCACCCTCAAAAAGTTCAAGACTCGGGCCTGCTGAGGCAATGCTTGCAACCGATCTGCCCAATAACTCATGGCGGCGTTGGCGAGACCGGCATAGCGATCCCGTTGAATAGTTCTCACGCTTCGAGCTGGAGAAGCGGTCCCTAACCCAAGGTTTTCCTTGATCTTCTCCCAGGGCGGTACCGGTAGGTCCGGCGGAGGCTGATCTGACAATTTTATGCGTTGAAAAAGCAACTGCAATTCGTCGCTCTCAACCTGCAATTCCGCAATCAGATGGCCCAGTCGCTGACCTTCGATGACGTCTTGCAACGACACGACAGCGCTCTCGGCCGCCGCAACTCGCTTTCGCTCCTCAGCAGCGCCGTCGTCGGAGACATGGTATTCCTTGAGCTTGTTTAGCACATCGTGGCGTAAGTCCTTCACGCGTGCTTTGATTTGACTGCGCTTGAGTTCTGGCTTGCATACAGGTGACAGCGCATCAGCGAGATACGTGACACCTCCGTCATTAAGACTGAACGCTGCCTCCCACGCCTTGGCCGGCTCGCCGAAATGACGCTGAATCATTTTGTTTGAAAGATATTCCTGTTTAAACTGCGCAACGCGATCCGGTTCCCGTAAACCCGTTTCCTTTCGTGATTGGTCGCCGGAATAATTTATCAGTCCGGGAGCAATGAAGTTCGGATTCCTAAGCCAAAAGATGTTATTGAATGGTTGACTCGGTTGCCATTCCTCGGGCCAGTTATCTTGGCCCTTCCCATAGAATTCCGTAAGAGTAGTTGTGAGTGCAGTCGTCCAACGCTCGTCGGACGACATGTCCTTGCCCTTTGCTTCTTCGAAGCGTCTGTCGAATTTTGTAAGGACCAGAAAGAGCGCGGTGCTTACAGCAGATCGCTCGATCGGCGTGGACCCATGGCTCTTGTGTATCCAGCTGAGAACCATATCAGGTAGGGTATGTACCTCCTGATTACCAGGTACCATGCAGAGAAGCATCCCGGTGATTTCGCGCTCGTCACAATAGTGATCGAAGAGATAGCCGACCTTACCGCGCCGGAATAGCTCAGCGAGTGAGCCGTCCTTCTTAACAAAGCTCTCTGGATTCTCATATTGCTTTCGACTTCTTGCACCGGGAAAATCCAAAATATCGGTATAATTAAAATAGTCGCGCGGCTTCTCATTAATCTGAATGACCAACTCAGCCACTATTGCCGTTAGATACGGACGAGCAATCAAGGCGCGCCGACCATTGTTTCCGAGCACCTCGATCTGATCCCCCTTCGGATTGGTAATTCCTTCGAGCGTATTAACGTCCAAGATACTTGACTGACGCGGCACAAGAGCTGCGATTGGACAATATGCTTCATTCGCAAAATTGAGGCTTTGAAGGGCGGTATAGAGCTGGCTGTAAAGTTCTGTGAATTCTGGCAACCGACCCCAAAGAAACGAAAATAATTTCACTCGTTCTGCGATCGGAAGCCTCGGTGCCCATTCTTCCAATTGTATCCAGTACCCTGTTTGGCGGAGCACCTCAGTTGTTCTGCGAGCCGCAAATTGGTCCTCGCAATACCGACGCAAATCATCCACCTGAACATCTGTAAGGCTGTCAAACGAAGAAGCTTGTGCTCGGCTCTGTGCCTCGGTCAGTAACTGATCGACCTCATCACGCGATGGAACTCTCTCCTCGGTCGACTTGAAATCAAGAAAATACGTATTCGCGAGAATCTTCACGAGATCAGTATGACTCAGTAGTCGAACTGCTACCGGATGGCTCGCTGGTGCGGATGTCGGATGGACGCTGAACCGCGTAACTAGACCCGTAGCCTCTTGTTCCTTTTCGGGATTGATCTCGGTGAGAAAGTCCCGTTCTTTATCGAGCCGTGCAATGAGGGGGCTGGTTCCTTTACGCGCTAAGGCGGAAACAAGGTAAGACTTGCCTACTTGGCTCGGGCCAAAAATCCCGATGCAGAGCGGACGCGTTGCAGCGCGCTGATATTTCTTTGCAAGTTCTGCCTGTTGGCGAAACTCGCGGCGCAGCCCGCGGCTTTTTGCGCCCACATCACCCTTGTTGCGACTGATCCATTCCGCCGCTTTTTTCGCTGTGTCGGCGGTCTGTTCGCACAGTCGAGCAAGTTGCACGTCGTCTTCGTTCATTTGTTTCCCGTGCCCATCGTCAACTTACACCAATCATTCCGGTATCAAGCCAATAACCATCCACGTTTCGGAGCGTCTGCAGTCGCAACGAAAGGCGACCGCGAGGTACCTGCTCCTCATTGCGATCGGTAATCAGGTCAATCTTAAATGACTCAGTGCTGCTCTTTCGATCAGTATCGTCTGCCTCATCATGCCTAAACGTAACTTTCCATGGCATCGACTTCGCGTATGAGACGCCGGTTCTTGCATCCGCAATATCGAGAAAGAACAGCGGTGTTCCGGGCCAGCGTTCTAACGGAAGCTGTCGGAAACCAATGAATAGAGGAGAATCCACAGTCAACGTTTGTGACTGTGCTTGGAAGCGCCCATCCTCACGTACGAAGATCAAATCGTCTTTCTTAATGGTGCCGTCTCGGAAGATGCGTCCAATGAAATTTGCGGTCGACTCTGTTGTGCTGAAGCCGCCCGTATTCAGAGAAAAGTCAGTGATATCCAAATCTTCCGCGAGTGCGCAAAGGAGCGCTCCAACGGCCACTGTCGTCTTCGGGTCTTCAATCGTTCCCAGACGGCCTGCGAATGGGTACCAGCTACCGACCCGATATTCGTGCATGAAAATGATGCGATGTGGCGGCGTCGGTAGGAACCGTAAGGCCAGATCCCGGATTATAGGTAGGCGCGACGGCCGGCCCGAAATAAGCAGCACATCGCAGTCGAAACGATGAATTACCTCACACATAAGCGAGAGGATTGGACCCATAACGCCAGCGGCAGTCGCTCCAAGACCAGCAAAGTCGACATTGAAAGCGACTTGTGAGAGCGAAAAATTCTGCGCTCCTTCCTTCCGGGCGGCATCTTCGAAAAAAGAGACAATGTGTTGAGTAGATCCTGCTTCGTCACCAGCGATCTCGCCGTATTTAATCGAGTCGCGTTTTTCCGCGAGCATCCCCATCGTTTCGTACTGACCAACGAGGGTCAGTGCAATAGGAACGAGAACGCGAGTTACGAACAATTTGCGGAGGTGCTTTGCCAGTGCGTCTTTACCGGTATCAGACATGAAGCCACTGATGAATCGTTCAGGATGACTCATGCCAGCTTGTTCGAGTGCGGCCATGAGGGGCTTCAATACGTGCACGCCGATTACGGCCTCCAGAATATCATCCCCCGCTCTGCGAAAGCCCTCGCGGAAGTTTTGCTTTGGCCTCAGGGCATTACCCGCAGCCTCGATGTTGTAAGTGAGAATCATCAGATCGGTCGTGCCGCCGCCAATGTCCAAACTTGCAACCCGTAATCGCCGTCCGTCGTCCCCTCCTTTCCTATCACCAACGAGTCTTAAGAACTCGCGGGGCGCTTGACGAAATTTTTCTACGACCTCGTTATAGAGATAAACGATCTGTGTGCAGGTAGCCTCATCGTAGGCGATGTTGATCTGTGGTTCGGGTGCCGTGCCGCTGCCAGACTTGCCCCAGTCAAATGCCTCCCACAGCAATTTCGCAGCCGCGATGCAGCGCTTCTCGTAACACATTCGCTCAACGACGGGCGTCGCGGTAGGTATGGTGAATACCACTCGCTTGAGCCGGCGCGGAACGTCGGGGTGCTGATGTGCCGTACGATATCCAGGTGAATTAATTTGAACGACGGCTTGTAGAAGCAACTCCAAGACCATAAACGTGAACAATGACGCTCGCGAAAACTTGGGTTGGAGAGCTGGGCGAGCGTCAGGTCCAAAAAGCTGCACGACATTGCCATCTTGAGTAATCAAATCCATAAGAACGCCATAGACCGGCGTTTGATCGGGTGCGACGTTTTCGGCAGCGTTAAAGTACCAAGGCTGTTGGTTTTCGCGATCATCCCACAAATACCTCTTCGGACTTGAGAGGCCGGTATCGCCTTGAGATCCTGTGCTCTTGGCATTGATCCGAAGTGCCTCGGGACCGACTCGGATAAAGCTAGGCCAGTTGAACGCAGCGTCGCGTCCGCCCATGCGGCTCCAAAAAGAAGAGCCGAATTCGGGTTGGACGAATTCCACATGGCTACGGAAAGGTTCCTGGTAAGCAAATTGCGGACGTGAGATGTCGCGCAATTCGAGCACGGTAGCGTCCCGAATGTTCAACTCCTCCCCGATCCCGGTTTCGATTAGGACACCACAAGTCCGGCTATTCCCGATGTCCAAAACAAGGTCGACGTTGATTGGGGTAACAGCAGTTGTGCTGGTGGTGTTAAGAAAACGGACAACGGGTATCGGGGCGTTGCTGCTCTTGCCGTCTACGAGCGCCTCGATGCCCTGCAAGAGTACTAAGAAAAAAGCCCAGTGGGCGCACTGAGCGGGGCTGTCATCCTCGCGCCGTGGAATCCGGATCGAGCGCTCCTTCGTCGCTTGATCGAAGGCTGCACCAAGCCACCCCTTTACCCAGTCTTCGTCAAGTAACCAGCTGTTGTCTCTCAGCGTAGGCGCAAATTCGAACCGTGTCTCATTGCGCACGTCCTCCGGAACCGGACAAATGTAGGACCCGCCTTTAATCAGACTTTCCGTTTGACTATCGAACGCAAATGTCAGTCGATGCGTGTTTCCTTGGTCGTCAGGGCTACCGAGCTTGACTATCCGTAATCGCGCCCAGTTGCTCGGTCCGCGCTCAAACGATTTCCGCCCTTGTGGATCAAGTCCCTTCCGCTTAAGAAACGGTGCTGGTAACCAAATCCCATCGTAAGCTTCGAGAGCTCGTTGCAGCTGAACACTGTACGTTAGATTCGAGTTGACCGGCTGACTCGTTTCAGAATCAATAAAACCATCACCTTCTTTGCTCGGTTCGATCGGTCGCAGGATATAGAATTGTCGATCTGGACGTTCCTCAAAGGTCTTGGAGAAAGAAAACTTTGGGTCCAACTTGAATCCATAGTCGACAAACTGGACGCCAGCGTGTGCGATCAGAGACAGATCTTTTGGAAGCCTTTGAAGTCTTTTTAGCATGACCTAGCCGATCGGTTGGCGGAGCATTGCATAGTGTGGATTGATTGAACGCTATCGAGGTCCATACGGCAACTTGAAGGTGAACACTTGCTTAGGCGATTTCTCGCCTTCTATTGTCCCATCGCGTACCTCGACCTGACGACCGTTGATCCTGAGCTCGATGCGGAAACGGCTAGTTTGTGAGCCGGAAGAACGGCTCTTGTACCGATCTACCTCGACAACATATTCACCCGGTGCGGCGCCTGCCTCGTCCCAGTAGATGTTTTCCACGGGCTCGACGCTAAGCGTGTTTTGCGACATGTTTCGATCAACATCGAGAACAGCGCCGCATGAGCGTTGATTAGCGAAATAGATATGCGAACCGTCAGGACACCGAACATGTAGATCCAAATCATCATCCGTATTCCAGGTGAGAATAAGATTGACCGCGCCAATTCGCCCTCCTTCCCGCTCAACTCGGGACCGTCCATCGGCCGGGCGTCGGGTCGAGTCTGCGTTCCGTCGACTATCAACGGCGCACGCGCGGCGCTTTTCCTCGATGCTGCGCTCCAACTGACGCAACTTGTCTAACAATGCACCCTGGCGTGGATTGTCCGGAACAGCGGGCACGCTTGCTATGACAGCTGGCCCGTCACAGAAATTGATGATGGCGTGACGAATATCATCCCTAGCAACTGGCCAACCGATCGCGCAGTATTTCAGCAGCAGATATCCGATAATGAACAGAATTAGAATAAAAAGCGCCCACAAGAGTGTGGAAAGCCAGGCAACGTTGGTTGAAACAAAAGGAAGCGATCTAAATGTGGTGGAGCTCACCACAAGTCGATAACGGGCCGGATCTCCGTCCCTTCCCAGCGAACGTTGGATTTGTGCTTGCGCGGCAGATTTGAGATTTGCCGGGACAAGCTGCTCTTCAACACGGGTTTGACCTTTGTTATCTAGCGGGTCAGGGATTTGCGGTTGATTAAGAGCTCGATCAGCGAGCGCCATAAGGAGGCGTATTGGCGTTGCCGGGCCCCGCGGAACGTGCCCCCAAGCGGCAATTATCGGTTGGTCCTCCACCACAAAGATGTGATCCTCGCTCGGAATTTCGAGCGCTTGAGCCAAGTTGCTGCCCATCAACCGATCAATTTCATTGCCGGATTTCTGGAGCTGGTCGGCATGAGTCGAGATCTCATTGATAAGTGGCGCTAGCTTCGCTTCAACCCTCGCTCTTGTCTTGGAGTCGAGTTCGCTCAATCTCCTGCGAATTCCACCAACTGGCGAATACCACTGCACATCGCCAGTTGCAGGGTCTGCGTTTGGCTGCGCGAAGAGTCGAATGTGCTCTTCGGAAAATTTCCTCTTTAGCTCTGCTCGAATTTGCGAGAAGTTTTGGAAAACGGCCACGCCGCTTGGAGCCACAAGTGGCTGCAGGTCGGCTTGCCTAGTCGTTTCGAGTAAATCCGCTGCCACTGCTATTCTCTTCTTGAGAGCTCCACGTTCATGGCTTGGGTTGCGACGATGTAGTCGATCCGTCGCGCTGAACGGGCAGCGTTCGGTCATCTGTGGGTGCTTCCGGTTTTGACGACACGGTGCACCGTCCAGACACGAGGTTTGGATTCACACTATGTTGTTTTAGGAACTGCACAGCACTGCCTGCAGCGAGGGAATAATGCATTCGGTCAGCTGCACCTTGGGAAGTCATGACGAATGTGTTGATTCCGATGACCCGCCCACACTCGTCCACCAATGGGCCGCCGCTGTTCCCCGGAGAGATGCTGGCCCGATGTAGGATTACTGGTGTAGGGGTTTCACGGTTCTGTACGACAACAACGGCACCGTTAGTGAGCGCAAGTTCCGGAATCGAATGCGGGTCACCCTGCAACAGCTTTTTGAAATTTGCGTCCGTCGTCATCACGACTTGCGGAAATCCAGCAGCTATAACATTCTGAAGTTGATCCGGAAGTGCATCGGACATCGACAGGAAAACATTGCTTCTTCCATTTTTGAGTTTCAGCAAGGCGTAATCGGGCTGCCCTGCTTCAGTGCTGGCCGACATCGCAACTTCATCAGCCGGCGTCATTTGAGCTAGGGCCCGATTACCCACAAAGAGCACCCCCCCATTTCCCTCAATCACGTGCCGGTTCGTCAAAATGAGCTCTGGCGAGATAAAAAAGCCTGTTCCGATGCCACCTTTTGTCACGACGAGCACGGTGGCTTGGCCCAGTAGTTTTGCTAGTGTGTCCGGCCGTTGACCGCTGTTTGGGAGTGCTTCATCTGGCACTGGGGCGCGCTCTGCCTGAACGGGGGGGGTCAGAGCGGGCGATTCGCCAGGAGAGACGTTGCCGGTCTGTCCAGGAGGAATGTTTGGCTGAGCAGGAAGCGGTTCGATTCGTGGGATGCCCCCACCCTCGACTGTACACACGTCGCCCGACAGCCGAGCCTCCAAGACCCTAATCTGCTCTTCTAGTGCTCGGTTCACTTCGTCTGGATTGGTAGCTCTTGGCGGCCCAACAGGCAGAGCTACGGTCGAGAATCCCCTTAGCAATACACCGGGTAGCAGCAGGAAAAGCAGGAAAGCTAAAGCTGCCAAACATGCGAAGACCGGGACACGGCTCACAGGCCAAAAAAGCCTTGTTCGCGACCACGATCCAATCTCATATCCGGGCTCTACGATGGGCGGATTAGTAAAGCTCAAATACGGACCGAGAGTGCGTTCGTGATGGTCTTGAAGGGCGCTGGTTGTAGTCGCACTCCGCGGGATTGCGCCCCAGCCGGCGATAATCGCTCTACCATCTGCGACTCTGATTGCGTCGGCGCTTTCGATCGACAAAGCGGCCGTCACGAGAGTCCCGCGCTTGGGATCATCCCTAAGCCGCTCGGCCTCGGCCAGCAGTGCTCTGAGGTTCGCCTCGACCGAGGGGCGCTCGGAGTCTGATAGTTCAGACAACGATACGGTGTGCTGCGCGCCTAGCGGATCGATCCATTGAATCGCGCCGGCAGGATCGGGACTGGGCTCGGCAAATAGGTTGCCAACGGACTCGCCGGCTGCCCTAGAGACGAACGAGCGAAACTCACCGGCACGGTCTATGACCTTACGGCTGTCGACAAAAAGGTCGAGCCGATTGTGTTGTGAGGACGCCCAAATCGAGGATGCAGGAGCCACACCCACCCCCCAGGGATGGCGCACATCGGTTCTCCCGGAAAGCGCTCAGGCATTGCGATGTCGAGTGTCCAGCTTGCCCATTGAGATTCGCTCCCTTATTTGGCAACCTAGGCTTGCAGCGAACAATAACGTTCGTGATCGCGCCGTGCAACTGGATTCAGCGGTCGGTGAGAGTGCGCATGAGCGTGACCAAGTACAGCCTGTCAGCGGCCTTTTTGGCATGGGGGGCGTGCACTTCCACACTCGTCCAGGCGCAAGGCCCGGTGGTGCCTCCTTCGACGTCTCATGCCGAGCCAGCGCGCCCTAGCCCGATTCTTCGTCCAGAAGCGCGTCCCGACCAGGTCACCGTTGAAGCCGGCGAACGCAAGAGGATTGACGTTCTCGCAAATGATGAAAGGGTGTCCACCGACCCTAGCGTAATTCCGGAAGTGAGGGTGGACGGGCCTGTGGCGTGTGGCACAGCTTCTATTGAGGGTCGCTTTGTCGTCTATCAGGGGGGCGATGCATGTGTTGGGCAGCGTGTCACTTTCGATTACAGCGCAAATCTGCAAAACGAGTGGGTCACTGGTCAGATTACAGTTACGGTGAAGCCTCGTGTAATCGCGTGTGATATTCCCAATCCATCCTGGCAACTAATCAGAATTGAAGGCGGGCGCTTTGACAAGTCGAACGTGCCTCCAGGTGTTGTTGACTTCGCTGATCTACTTGACGAAACCACATTCACGGTCGGCCCCTTCTGTCTCATACTCGAACCTGTACTTGCGGAAGATGTAGAAAAATTTTTTGGCTCCATTCCAGAAGAGCAACGACGTGAACAATTTCCAGAAATCTTCGAAACTGCAGGCACTTCATTCCCCACCGGAGAACAAAATCAAAGGGCTCCCGCCACTAAGATCAGTCGTCGAATGGCAGAAGCTTATGTAAAACAGAAAGCCGAGGCGACTGCACGAAACGTTACATTGCCGACCTTAAATGAGTACGTTGCAGCGGCATGGGAATTACAGGCTAAACGATCGAACGCGCGCGAGACGAATGTTTTTCTCGTTGCGCTTAGAAGTGGTGGCTTGCAATGGACGAGTACCCCATGTGGACCGTCTGGAAGCTTCTGGACGATTGGCCCCAGTGCTCAGGGGCCGCTGACCAAGCTCTGCTATGAGCAATCGCGTCGTGACCGTACGGGATTTCGGCTCGTGGTTAAGTAGCCGATACACAGGCGGGGAGGAAAAGGTGACTACGACGAGGTGGCAAGGAAGCGCTTTTTTGGTGCTCTGCCCATTGCTGCTCTTTTTGGGCGCGGGGGAATCCTGGGGCCAACTTCTTGTCAAGTGTGTAGAGAGGAACGAGCGGTTGAATGTAACGGAGTATGCTGTTGCTCTATCAAGTGACAGCTGGCGCTCTCGTGGACCCTCGGTGAGCGCAACAGCGGTGGTACTTGTTAAGGCCGCGAATGAAAAGGTCTATCCAGTAGCCGGAGGCTCGATCGACAGGTCGAGAGTGCAACAGAGTCCGCTTCTTGTTCAATGTGATTACGAACGGGAGGGATATCTCAGACGCTCAGGGTTCTTGCTCGAAGTCACGCTCACTCCAAAGAGCCAAGCACGAGGAAGTGTGGATGCTTTGCTGGACCGTCTGGATGATTTTTCTCAAGGGCGGCCCATCCCCTTTCGTCAGGCTGAGTCAAGACCGTTGTTTGTTAGGTTACCTAACCGACCGACCACACTTCCGAATCTAGTAGAAGATTATCTCAAGACGGGGGGAGGAGGCGACGCTGGTTTCCTATTTGGCTATCCATGGCCAGTCCAGATAAGCATACCGCAAGCAAACGGGTTCACCTCACAGTGGTCCGCAACAAACCAGCAACCAACTACAACGGTCCAGAGTCCACCGCCTCCTCAGATTGTGCCTAGTGGTCCAGGCGCGGCTCCAGACCAAGTGGCAGTTCCGACTCACAACGCGACATTTAAGATCGATTTTAGGCGCAGAGATGTGTGGCAGAACGTCAATCTTGAAGAACCGGGACTGATCGTAACATTCGGCTATTGTAACGACCCTAAGAAGCAGGGGTCCGGCTACTTCTTCCTTTGTACGCCTGCCGCAGATGGCAAGGTGCCATTACGTATCAGAGGCTTCAAAGACGTCAGCATTAGTCAAGTTGAGGCAGCTATTGATGATAGGCTGGAGGTCGCTGGTTTTCGAAATCCCTATCCGCCTTCTTGGGGAAGAGGGAGCACAGACTTTGTCGACGTTCCTAGCGGTCGACTATCTGAGCTTCTCAGCCGATCATTTGACATTGATCAAGGAATCCGCGGAACCACTACGTGTGTCGATAAGACCAAACCTATCGATGTGGCTGCAATTCTAAACCACGCGATTTCATTTCCCGAGCCCCCGTGCCATCGTTACGAAATCGTCTTCCAAGGCGGCCTGACTTCCCCTTCAGCACAAATACGAGCCGGATGCTTAGCCGGCGCAGAAATTTCGGTGCCAGTCCGAAACGGGCGTGTATCCTGCTGGTACAGTCGCCATCAGCCAGCTTCAATCACGCTCAAACTAGATCTGCTTCCCGGATTTGGACAAATCGTTCAGCCCCTAGGGCGGGACGCTGTCAGTCAGGGCACGATTAACTTGACGTTCGACCAACTCGCGAGAGCGCTGGTCCCAATTTGGCCTTACAACGGTCCCTCACTTTCCGAGATTTTTTATGCCAGTGGCGAGGCCCCACGATATTTCCCTGAGGCGCTGGAGTACACCGACAACGCGGGTAGGAGATGCAGTCCAGTTTCTCCTGTGCCAACGATAGGATCGGGAAAGTTCGAAATGGCCACGCTGGCCGATGCCGGCTGCAATTTTGTTCCCAGCAAGGCCAAAATAACTTTCAAGCAGGTCGCCAGCGGACCTAATAGTCCTCCATCGGAAGCATTTGTGGCCTCGTACTTTGACGAGTATACGATCGCGGACACCCGGCCGCGCGGCATCGCCAAATTAGATGACTTAAAGATCGCGCTCCCTGCTGGATTTAGCCCGGCCGATGGTAGCGACTACAACAAAAAATTTGGAACCGGCGCAGGGAATTCCTCTTGGCCCGGAGTATATGTGTTCCGCGGGGAGTGCACGAGACCGACCGAAGGGCGTTTCATCAATTTCCGCGAGATCAAGGGCGAATTCAAGTGGCCACTTAGCGCCGCCGTATTTGACGGCAAGATCGAAGAGCCATTGACGATTTGCGCCCCTGCAAAAATTACAAAGGATGGGGGCAGCAAGCCATTCTTCACGTTCAAGCTTGAAGGTACACGAGCAGTCGGCCCTCGCCGCGTTATTGTGATTGCGAACAGCCAAGGTTTTGCAAAGCAGGCGGGGACAGTACCCGCGCTGCAGGAGGCGCTTGGGAGGCTGGTTGATGCCGCCTACGAGGCTTACAAGAGTGGCGCCCCGCTCTCACCGATTACGGTGTATTCGGTGGATGGGCAGGACAATTACAAGCTGCTGTTCACTGGTGAACAGGCGGCGATAAAGCGGGATCAAACCAAGAGACAGATAGGAGAGAGGCTCGATAGAGCGGCTACAGCTACACCCGATTTCCAATCGATCACTTTCCAACCGGAAGTGAAAGGGAACTTAGAAAAAGTAATTTTCGTCATGGATGGCTCCCTCGTGAGCCAAAACAACAAGGCGCAACTCGCCCTTCTTGCTAATCAACTTACAAGAAATAATCCAGGCAATTTGGCCTTCTACGTTACGAGCAATAGTTGTGACGAGTGGCGGAGGGACGCTCGGGAATTTGACTGCTTCCAGTTAGGAGCAAGCCAACCAGCTCGCAGGGATATGTTAGCGAACGCCTTCCTTCCCCTTGTGAGGGCTCCGGCGGACATCACGCAGGATGGGCCGAACGGGCTAAGGGGGAATCAACCTCAATAGGGCTTGGATCGGCTCGGCAAACATTGACAAGGGGGAACCCATGCTTAGTGCGGTACGATACATGGGGCTTGCCATTCTTTTCTTTGTGTCGCCTGCCCTAGCGGCGGTCGACGGAGATTCGTCAACGGGATGCGACCTCCGGAATTTCTTGGAGGGTTATTACATTGCCGATAATCGCCGTGTTTTCGACGACGAAAAGTTTGTCGCGATAGTGCACAAACTTGATACGCCGCTCTACAAGGATGCCACGGGAGAAACGCGCTCAGATAAAACGCTTCGGTTTAGTCAGCGCGTCGGCATTGCCGACCCGGGAGAGGGTGCGTCGCGCCTCAAAATCAAGGATGTTGGCGGACAGCCCCTGGGGTGGGTCAACCGAGATGCTATTCTCTGCAAAATTTATCCAATTTCAGATCGCGACACAGGCCTCTATAGGCGTGCGGTAGTTCGTACGGATACGGCGGAACGGGGACAAGCTCAGATAAAAAAAGTATATCACTCACCTGATCGGCGTTGCGAAGGTGGGCCGAATAGCTGCGTCGAGGTGAGCCGTTTTCAATGGTATTTCATTTATGCTGAAGAAAATGGACATTACCTAATTTCCGAAGCCGCAAACCTGGGAAGTGCGAGCACGAGGCTGCTTGGTTGGCTTCCTGTTGGCGACGCTTACAATTGGAATACCGCGCTTGGCGTCAGACCTGCGGAGGAACTTGCGACTCGCCGCGCTACGCCGCAACAACCTAACAAAGAAGATTTTATCTGCGCCTACCGCAGGCGTGAGGATCTAAGTGGTCGCTCCAACTGCAACGAAATCTTGGGCGGCCGCCGATGGTTTGGCCTGAACGTCCGCATGGCAGTTCTGAAAGAAGAAAACCAGGCCTACGAAGTCATCTTCTCGAACGCCGGAACTGCAGGCCGCGATGTTGTGGCACCGGTGATCGAAGGTCTCAAGAAGCTTGACGTATTCTTTGTGATAGATGGCACGAAGAGCATGCAGCCGGCTATCGATGGGGTGAAGGGTTTAGTGGACCGGCTGACGACGCAGTTCAAAGGTAAGCTAAGCCAAGGAGGCGTGATTCGCTTTGGATTCAAAGTCTATCGCGACAGCATACCCGGGACTGGCGATGGCGTAGCGAACTCAGAGCGTTTGGAGCTTCGCTCTAGCGAATGCGGCGCCTCGAATGAACAGGAATTCAGGCGCGCGTTTGAAAGTGTGAAGGCATTCGAGCCAGCTGGCGACGACGATTTCCCTGAAAATAGTTTCGCCGGCATGGTTCAGGCGAGTGCGGACCTAGCGCCTTGTTCCGATCATGCAAAGCTCGTGTTTGTGATCGGGGATCACGGCTACGATGGCGCAAAGCAACAGAAGCGCGGTTATACGCGCTGGACCGAAGCTCAGGTGGCCGAGCGCTTCAAAAAGGGGACCCGCTTCAAAGTGCCTCCTATAGTGGTTTTTATTCAAACTCCCTCGGAGGAGGACAGGACGCCGGCAGTTGCTAAGAAAAACTACAGTCTTGCGTACAAAGCTTACGAGGATCAAGGCAAAGCGATTCTGCAAGCAATCTACTCGGGTACGGGTATCACAGACCCCGCACAATATTTTATCCAGATGCCACCTGGAAATATAACCGAGTCCGTCATTCAACGAGTTTCGGCCCAAGTAGACACTTATTTGCAGCCAGAAGTGATCAGCCAAATTGCTAGTCGCCTACAAGCAGGCCAGTCATTGGTAGAAACCATCGAAAGCCTTCGCGCAAACAGTCAGCTAAACATTCCTATTAGATATTTGCAGTTTGTCGAGGAAGCTCTCTGTCAACGGTTAGGGCCGCAATGCCGTCAGAAGGTCTTTGAGGGCGTCAATAGAGCATACGTTCCCGTCTCAAATGATCTAGTGCCAGAAGTACTGCTCGCTCGCGATCAGCTCGATAAATGGGTCAAGATTCTCGACGTATTTAAGACATTTGCGACGCGCACCCGCGGCCGAGAAGGGCGCGATTTGTTGGTGAGCACGCTCCTCGCTTCCCTTGGCAGCGCCCTTCAAATGGATTTTGAAAACAATCAAGTGCCGCTCGGCAAGCGGATTCAGTTTGTCGCCGGAATCCCGCACGGAGTGCAGAGCAAGCTGATGCAGTACTCGTCAGAGGATCTGCGTGACTCGACAAAGGTACCCGCCTGTGAGGTCGATTACTTAGCTCAGTACGGTGCGAAAAAACATGACGTTCTAAACATCGTGTTCGGCAGCGAGGGCAAGTTGATGGCCGCGTTCGAGGAGGCACGATGGCCAGAGGGACAATGTCCGAACCTTTCAGAGAAGGGGAAAAATATTCCGTTCATTGAAGGGGCCGTTCGGCCGAGGTCGCTAAATTCTGGGCGCGAAGAGACCAACTATTCGATCATGCACAAGAGAGGCAATGAATTCTTCTTCTGGATACCTGTCAGGTATTTGCCATGACGCTCAAAATGCGCTGCGACGAGCTGTATGCTGGTTGGCCTGGCAATATCCTCATAGAAGATATGACGATCGACGTGGCACTGCGCGAGCTCAACTATGCCCTGCCGATTATTGGGCGGACGGGTCGGGGGAAATCCACTCTCCTCTATGCTTTGAGTGGGATGGCCAAGCCCGTGCTGGGGAGCGTTAGTTGGCAGTTTCCAAGGGATGAAGCATCGATCACTTGGTCCGCAAGTGAGCGATCATTCAAGACGATCAATCCGCTGCGACGTCGGCGATTTGGTTTTCTCCTGCAAGATGCCAGCATGATTCCCTGCTTCACTGTCGCGGAGAACCTACGGCATACTCTTCGCTTGCGAGGAATCAGGGATCACATCGAGGACCGAATTCAGAAAGCCGTGAGGGACATGCTTATTGAAGCTGAAACACCTGACGGCTTCTTGAACAAATATCCGAGCCGATTGTCAGGCGGCATGCGCCAACGAATGGCGCTGGCCGCCGCAATCGCTCATGATCCGGCGGTGCTCTTTGCGGACGAGCCCACTGCCAGTCTCGATGACAAATCTGGGCTTGAAGTGCTGAGCGTTATCAGGCGATGGCTTGAGGACGGTAGTGGCGAAAGAGCATTCGTGTTCGTAACACACCGCATTGAAACTCTCTCTGAAGGAATAGGGGCACGGATGGCATTGGAATTAAGGCTGCCGAAGGAGAACAGTACTGCAAAAATCGAGGCAACTTGGCGGCCGATAGAAGCAGGGGAGCTCGCAAAAACGGCATAAGCCCGCAGGAATTGGAATGAAAGAGTTGGCGGCATTAAAGAGGGGGAGATATGTGGGCGTTGCCGCGTCTGGCATGGGCGGAATTCTGGAAGGGGTTCAGATGGAATGTGGGCACGCCAGCAGCCCGCGATTTCCTTTGGCTGTTTCTTTTCTTTGCCCTCTCGTCCTTTCTAGTTTTCCTCGGTTGGAGCGCGCGTCAGGGTATTTGGGAGCGCTTTGAGCAAGTTCTCTTGGGCGCACTGCCGAATAGCGGTCCACCGATCCGAGTTAGCTATCACATCGACCGGCCAGAAAAAATCACCGCTCAACTCGTCGACAGCTTCAAACGTGATTTCCCAAAGCTGTCTATTGTGCCAATGCGGGATTTTGACGGGCAGAGCGGCACGATCGTCTTTCCTGGGCTGGCAATCGAGGATGAGCCGATCGATCAATCTGCTGCATTGACGCCGCGGCCGACAACACCTGTGCGAGATGTGGCCAAAGAAGCCGACACGAACCTGTCCTGGGGAAAGAGCAGGGACGGCAGCGATGTAGCGTTCCGCGCATACGCGCTGCCCTTAGATGCGCCGATATGGCGCTGGGTAACTGACCGATATCGCACTCGTAGCGCCGCGCTTGACGAACCTGGCCCAATGGTAGTTGCGGCCAGTCGCACCTTATTCTCTCAGCATTTCAGATACGATCGATATCGCTCTGCGGTCGTAAACAATCAAAGAATTCCTTGCGTGCTTCGAAGTGGGTTGCCCGATCGGCTAACGAGCGCAGACGACTTGACAGAACTGAAATCACTGGTGCTCGAGGTCAAAGAGGGGTTCAATCGGACCGCCTTCCACAGCTTCCAGGTGATCTGGGTCGACAGTTTTCCGATGTCTGAGCAGGTGGCTCTTATCTTGCCATTGCCCACTGTGGAAATTTTGATGGCCGCCGAGGAACGACAGACGCTGGATTTGCACCTCGAAAGCCATGGCAAATCGTCACGTCGAGTTCAGAAGATCTGGCTTCCAGACATCGACAATGACCCTAGCGGCGTAACCGAATTTAGACGCATGGCTGCATGCCTTGGCGCAATTCCCGCAGCAGATTCATCTGCAAAGTTAGCCTGTGGCGTTGTCTTCGGAAGTGATACTCGTCAGGCGAACTCGGGGGATGTCATGCCGCCACCCGATGCGCGTATCATACCGAGACTCGAAGAAAGCTCGTTCGAGCTCGCGATTACAGCGTCCAAAACTTGGCCGTTGCGGGAAAACGATATCCTGCATTGCGCACGGAGGGCAGGCTTAGGAGAGGCTCTCGGACCGGCTGCGCTGCGGGGTGGACCACTCAAATTGGAATGGACCGAACCACCAACCCCTATCGTAGAGTGGCGTGATCTTTCACGCGTCAGCGTGCCGTGCGAAGTCTTGATCGCCGAAGACAAAATATCTGGCAAGCTAAACGAGAATTGCAAAACAAGCCAAAATCCAAACCTGGGGACAGCATGGCTCCCGGGCTATCGCGACGCAATGATCTATGTTCCCGCATCCGGCCCCGCGCTAGATGATGTGGTACAGCGGCTCCTTGCATGGACTCCTGGAGAACGTCCGCGTCCGGTTTTCCGACTGGACCCGGCATATGAAAGTGCGCTAGTCCGCTTTGGAGTTCTTTCGACGCTAATCGACTTAATTTCGACGCCCTTGGCTATTGGACTAGCACTTCTCTACTTAGCGCTCGCATCTGTAATTCTCGTCACTGCATTTCAACATCGTCGCGCGCAATATGGCCTGCTTGCGATGAATGGCGTGCTACCGGCGCAAATACTTTACGTGGTCTGCATCCAAATCACTCTCGGATATGTGATCGGCTCTGCAGTGGGATATCTTGGCTTTGCGATCGCCATTTGGGGCGTAAACGATTGGCTTGTCGGTAGTGAGATAATTGCGAAAGCAGCGGCTATTATTGGACTCGATATTCCTAGGTTCCTCAGCCCGCTATCAGCGCTGGAAATATTGTCTATTGCTGGTCTGATGACGTTCGCAAGTTTAGCCATCGGAAGCATTATCCTTCGGTTACAGGGCATCACAGGCGCAAAAGCCCCCATCGAATTGATCAAATCGTGAGGTACGTGATGTCGTCCTGTTTAGCAGGCTGCGTAGTTCTTGGTACCATAGCACTGGTCGTGCCTCCTGCTCTTGCCCAAGAGACCGGCCCCCTTGAGACCTTCGGATCAAATGGCCGCCTCTATAGCGGAGGCGGGGACGAATTCTACTTACTCTCGCGTAGGTCTTATGCCAGCGAGGACTCCCGCGGATATGAAGGACAAATTCGAATCGTAAGGAAGTACCCGGGCGGTGGATACGAAGAACAGATTATGGACTACACGGCGAGATGCTTCGCTCCATTTGACAACATGATCTATGTAATTGTTCGAGAGCCAGGTAAAGAAAGCTACGACGACAAGGATTCGACAGAAATTAAGAGCCCGAATCAATTTCCGGGGGCCACCGAGAAAAGTGCATACAATCTGTATTGGGCCGCATGTCACAGCCAATTCGGCAAGTTCAAGGACACTGCGACCGAATCGCCATCGGCTTCAGTAAAGAAGGCCAGTTATTGGAAACACAACGACTCGATTGTCTACCTGACAGCCGACGGTGTTAATCGGCGCTTCTTTTACGAGAACCCACGCGAGGGGCTCCGGGCAATTGGGGTCACGCCCGGAACGCTGCTTTTTGAGGGAAAGAAAGAAGGATACGCCTACTCCGGCACAGCCTATATTTTTTCCAGAACCTGCGGCGCGACTGCATATCCGGTGACGGGAAATGTCTCGGCTGACGAAAAGACCGTGACGATGTACGGGCAAGCGCCACAGATAAATTCGAGTTGCGAAATAGCGAGTTATCGCAACGACGTTCTAGCGTTTCACTTTCAACGGCGAGCGCAAGACTGAAGATCGTCTTCCGAGCATCGCGCGATGGGAGCGTAGGATAAGTCGAAAGGGCAAAACCGTCTTGCAAATGTGTAAGCGCAGCTTCGTAGCAGGGAATCGCGCGACGAGAGGTGCAGAATGAATATCGTAAGATGTCTGTTCTTCGCCTTTGCCGCCGTTGGCCTCTCGAGTTCTGTGGGCAATGCGCAGGTTTTGCCAAATATTTGCCCTCCGCCCGCACGATGGGTCGGCGGGGGCGGCGGATTTATGTGCCAATGTCCTGATGGATCATTTTTGAGCTTAGGGCAGACGTGTGGGTCCTACGCACCGCCGACGTCCCAACCAGTAGGTAATTACTGCTCGAATGGCGGCACATGCCCAGTAGGAACTAAGTGTTCATGGATGCCAGGGAAATGTGTTCCAGAGGGTCGAGTTGATTGCGGCTCTTATAATTGCACGCCTGGGAACAAGTGCTCCAGCGCGGGGTGCATCGCGGAGGAGGCTGTTGATTGTGGAAACACTAAATATTGCAACGCTGGTTCCAAATGTTCAAGAGACGGCAAGCGTTGCCTTGCACTGAATGCAATCGACTGTGGCAGCTACAGCTGTTCCGCTGACCTAAAGTGTGGAAGCGGGAATAAATGTCTCGCGCGCAGCGACGTCGATTGCGGCAGCGGACGGTCATGCCCCTCGGGACACCTGTGTTTGCAAGGAGGCGCCGAATGCCTCACGCGTCAAGAGCTCGCCGAACGGGAAGCGCGGCGAATTGCTGAAAAGAAACAACAGGAAGATGCCGCGCGGTTGGCCGCGCAGCGAAAGCAGGAGCAAGATGCACTTAGGGCCAAACTCTGGCCAGTCAAGGGCGTTCCGACTGGGCCACTCACGACCTTGAACAAGGACAAGGTAAAATATGACTGGGCCGTAATGCAGATGGCAAGCGCAGCCTACAGCGACAAACTGGTCAAGGGCGCAAATGTGTTCAAAGGAAACCAGGATTGGGCCGTTGCCGAAAAAAGATATGACACAGCGTCTGGCTTGTTTGCCTACGTGTTTTTGAACCGCACGGAAAATCGAGTGGTTGTTGCGTTTCGTGGTTCCAATGATCCGCGATGGGTTCTAACGCCCAACATTGCACAATCCCGCGACGCTGTTGTTGATTGGTCGCAAGACATCAAGGCATATTTTGGTGGAAAGCAGCCCCCGCAATTCAAAATGGCGGAATCGATCCTAAGGGAAGTCAAAAAGGATTACGGGCCGAAGTATAATATAGAATGTGTGGGCCATAGTCTTGGTGGTGCTGATTGTGTCTATGCAGCGGCTCAAGTGCAGGGAGTCCACGGCGTGGCCATTGATCCAATATCTGCAAACTCAATCGCCACTCGAAATGCGTATTTTATCGATAACTATGTCGTTCCCCAAGACATCGCCAACCTGGGTTCGAAAGCCTTCGAACGTGGGCTTACGGGGTGGTCTTATAAAGTCGAGCCGATCCGCAATGCGGGTTCACTGCCTCTCCAAACCGCTGATTCAACTGCTCCCACAGCTGATCCGCTGGGCAGCACCGCCGTCGCAAGGCATTCCGTTGAGCGCGCCCTCGACGCAATCGGTAGCGACGCAGGATTACAACGGCTGCAATTGGCCGAGTAGGACGCACATAGTAGTGCTCGACAGGCGGTAAGTACGAGCGTCAAAGATATTGGCGAAGTGCGTTTGCGATTGCGGGTACCGACACCTCCTGTTTGTCACAAACGAACTGCATCTCGTCAATGTGCCATCCATGAAAAATAAGCGGTTCAGGCAAATGTGAGCGCCCTGTTTTGTCTAGGCTGTGGGCCACCAGCGCTGCCTCACCGAGAAATGGTATGTTCGTTTCCGAACTCCCTCAAGAGCCTCCTGCCCGTCGCGTGGTGATAGTCCGCTCGAGAAGCGGTCCGGCGGCCCCCTTTAATCCGACATCAGGGATGCCGAATCGTGGTGGATTGTTCCAGCCGATCGACCCGCCGCTCGATCGCATTCAGTCGTTCGTCTTGCCGGGCCGTCTGAACCACCACATTTGCAAGCTGCTGGAGCGTCGCTTCGATTTTGGCGACGCGCTGGTCGACATTCTGCAGCTCCGCCTTCATGCCGAAGAATGCTGCTGTTCCCGCGACTACAAAGCTGATCGCCGTCAGGATGTGACCGTACGTGATTGTACGATCGAGCAGCAGCTTTGGTTTCGGGATCTTGTCTTCGTATTCATTCATCAGAGTACCTTTGCATCACATGCTGGGGCCAGTCGCGCCGCGACTTATGCCGACTGCCGTCGGTGGATTATTAGATTGCGGTGGCCCAGAGTGAGGCCGCTATCGCCGGAAATTCCGTGCGACCTTCTCGATCGAGCGCCCGCCGACGTAGGCGGTCAGGATCATGCCGCTCCAATCGGCCACCATGCCGGTGATTGGATCGGTGCTGCCGAGCCCGAGCACTTTGTCCCAGACGATCACCTTCCAGAAGTAGATGATGATCGGGAATGCGAGCAGCGGCCGGACGATCGCTGTGTACCAGCGGCCTTGCTCGGCGATGATGATGGCGGAAGCCTGCCTGCGCGCTTCGATCTCGGCCTCGATCTCCTTCGCGGCGAGATCGGCCGCGATGCGGTCCTTCGTGTTGGCGGCGTCGAGCTTGGCTTTATAGGCTTCGACCAGGCCGCCAACGATCTGACCGCCAAGCTTGCCCGCAATCCACCTTGCGACCGGGGCGGCGAAGAAAGGCAGCGCCATCACACCAAGTCCTGGCGAAGCTTACGGCGGCGGTCCCAATAAATGAAGGCGCCGGCCGCGAGTGCGATGACAACGATGAGCATGATGACTTTCGGGTCTGACAAGAGCGGCCTGATGGAATCGACCGCTTGACCGACCGCCGTGCCTACTGCCGTGATGGTGCCGATGATCGCAGCCCATCCGGTCTTGCTCTCCGCCATCGTTTTCGGCGGCTCAGCCACGCGCGTTGGGATGATGTCGATCTTTTCTTCTTCTGCCCGTTCCTCATTGTCGGGCGGGAACTTGATGACCCATTTGGAGTAGGCCGCCGCCATCTTGGCGTCGTATTGATTGGCGGCATAGCCCGGGCCGTTGTAGACGCGGGCAAAACCCGCCCAATTGTGCGAATTCAATTCGTCCTTGAGCTTCTTGTTGCTGATCTCGCGCACCATGGCGGAGACTTGTGCCGGGATGCCGCCGTCCGTGATGGAATGGACCATCTCGGTGGCGGAGCCAAAGCCCATTTCCTCGGCGAGGAAGCCCATGGTCTGGCCGACGCCCCATGAGCAGGAGCGGTTGGCGCATTCGGTATCGATGGCGCGCGCTCGGGCCAGCACGGCGAGCCGACCGCGCGAAGTCCCCTGATCCTTGTACTGCACGGCCCGGTTCCATTTCGGGATGGCGAGGCCCACCTCGACCGCGCGCGCAAGCTTCTCGGGCGTGCGCTTTCGCAACTCGCGGTGAAAGATGTGCCGCTCGAACAGGAGCCGCGGCGTCTTGCCGTCGTCCTCAAGGGCGCGGCCGGCGCTCTCGACCTCGACTATGGCCAACAGCGCTGCCGTCTCGATGCCGTTGTCTTTCGCAACGGCGACGACTTCTTTGAGAACATCGTCGGAGAACGTAATCATAACTTGCCCCCGAGCTTGTTCGCTACCTGCCGGGCAAGCTCCTGCGCCTTGCGTTCGATCGCGGCGCGCTGCGCGGGCGAAAAGCGCATCCAGCCCCAGCCGGACAAGAACCCGAGGCCGAAAGCGACAATGATGTAGAGGACAGTCATAGCTATGCTCCTTTGCTGGTTATCGGGATTGTGAGAATTGGATCGGCGGGAGGACGCAGCGCGCGTCACACAGCACGCCAGGCGATCACGCGGGCGCGCGGATAGGTGCCCGCGCCGACGCGGCGGTTGTGGTTACCGGAAATCAGGATCGGGTTGCCGGAACGGTCGTAGCCCGTAACGATGCCGACATGCCCGCCTTCCTTGCCACGCGTGAGCACGGCGATGCAGCCGATGCAGCCGGGCGCCGCTCGACGCCCATAGGTGACGTAGGACCGCGCAAGATCGGAGCCAGTGCCGCCGCCCAGCACCTTGTTGAGCCAAGCGGCACACCAAAGTGTCGGCCGCACGCCGACCTCGTAGGCGGTCTTGCCGATGTCGGCCAAGGCGCGCGCGATCAAATCGCCGCCAGAAGCGACGCCGCGGGCAAGGGAGCGCTCGGCACGTCCGTGCGTCTGCGGACCGGTGACGGCAATGCCGGAGCCGCACAGATAGCGGTGATCGTCGGCCGGGCAATTGGCCTGCGCACTGTAGGATTCGTAGGAGCTGCGCTGGGCACGGACGGTCCTGACGCGCGCCGGCTTGACCTTTTTTGACTGTGCGGAAGCCGTCCCTGAATGGCGATGGTCGACCTCAGCCGCGGCCGGCTCGATGAAAAGCCCGAACGAGAAGACAAGGAAAATCGTGGCGAGAAGCGCTCGCATGAATCACCTTTCGATTGTTGAAGGGGGACGCGGTTAGAGCAGCGACAGGATTTGCTTTTCGGCGGCGCGCGGCGCGCCGAGATGCGTCGTGCGGATCAGCACGTTGATGCAGCCGTCAATGCGCGGATGTCCCGGGGTATAGAAATTCACGCAATACGGCGTGCGCGGCTTTTGCAACGCGCCTTGCGCCCAGATCGGGCAGTCGATCAGGATGATCTTGCGCGCGTTCGA